>JAEXIT010000010.1 GCA_023446155.1 Bacteroidota bacterium | reverse complement strand
CTCTTCCCATTCCGAACAGAGAAGTTAAGCCCGCCTGCGCAGATGGTACTGCAATCCTGTGGGAGAGTATGTCGCCGCCTTTCTTTTGAAAACCCTATCCATATCCGGATAGGGTTTTTTGTTTTACAAGAATACGATAAAAGGAGTTGTCAAAAGACAACTCCTTTTTGTTGCTACATGTCACACCTGACAGGTTTTTAAAACCTGTCAGGTGTGCGTTATCGATAAAAAAACCGGAGTTCGCTCCGGTTTTTTTAATTTTACTTAATTGGTAATCAGTTAATTATTGTAATATACGCAATGTTGGTGAATGGGGCAAATCGTACATTTTGGATTGGTCGGACGGCAAATTTCACGTCCTAAAAACGAGATACACATTCCAATATCTTCCCAAATAGCACGCGGTAAAAGTTGCATTAATAATTTTTCAGCTTTATTGCCATCCTGAATAGCAGCAATTAAGCCAATTCTGGGAGCCACCCGTAAAACATGCAGATCGACTACGATACCAACAGCAGGTCGGACTTCTAACTCCTTCATAATCACATTCGCCGATTTCCGACCGATACCTTTTAACTGCGTTAAGGATTCCATCGAAAGCGGAATATTTGCATCCGATTGAAGTGTTTGCGCCGTTTCCAATATCCATCCGGCTTTCATCTGAAAATGGCGCACACCACTGATGTAAGGATATAAATCCTCAAAAGTGGCCGAAATAAGACTTTCAAAATTCGGAAAACGATTAAAAAGTGCCGGGGCAATTTTATTGATATTCGCATCGGAATCCTGAGCGGATAAAATCACCATGATCATTAATTGATAGGGATTCTGATAAGCCAAAGGATGTTTGCGTTCCCGATATTGAACGATTATTGGATTTAATTTTTCCGACCAAGGTATCGGATCACTAAATAAATCCATTGTTATTCTTCTTTAAAATCGATAGAAAGGGAATTAACACAATAACGAATACCGGTTGCTGTGGGGCCATCGTTAAAAACATGCCCCAAATGGCCACCACAATTGGCGCAAAGAATCTCAGTTCGGATCATTCCATGTGATAAATCCTGAATATATTCGACTTTTCCGGGAATGGACTCGTCAAAAGAAGGCCATCCGCAATGGGAATCAAATTTAGCATTGCTTTCAAAAAGTGGTTCTCCACAGGCACCACAACAATAGGTACCATCTTGAAAATGAAGGTTATATTTTCCGGTATTTGGAAATTCCGTTCCCTTTTGACGTAAAATGCGATAACGTTCCAAGCCTAATTCGGCTTTCCATTGTTCTTCGGTTTTATTTACGGGATATTTCATTTTTTTGCAGGAATAAATTTAATAGATACAGAATTGGTACAAAAACGTTTGCCCGTGGTGTTGGAAGGACCATCATCAAAAACATGTCCTAAGTGACTACCACAATTGGCGCACATCACCTCAGTACGTACCATTCCAAGACTGGTATCGGTTTTATAAATGACTGATCCCTTTATGGCTTTGTCAAAAGATGGCCATCCACAATCGGAATGAAATTTTGAATCCGAATTGAAAATAACCTGACCGCAGGCAGCACAAACATACTTTCCTTTATCAAAAGTGTTCCAGTATTTACCCGTAAAGGCACGTTCGGTTCCTTTATTTCGCAATACTTCATATTCCTCCTTAGTGAGTTGCACTTTCCACTCTTTATCTGTTTTCTGAACTTTAAACTTCTGATTTTGTCCAAAAGAAGCGAAGCAACTGCAGAAAACGATTAATAATACTAATTTTTTCATATTGAATTAGGATATAAATTGAACAATCCGTCGGATTACTTTATTGTCACCCAATATTTTGCGATGTCCCAAACCATTTGTAATCATCAGATCTCCATCTTTTAAATGCTCATGGATATGAAAAGCCGCTTTAATTGGTACATCATCATCAATTTCGTCGTGTATTACCAATACCGGAATTGTGATCGTCTTTGCTGCTATATACGAAGAATAACTGTCCATGGTTTGGTTAAATTTATTTTCGAATTTGGTTTTCATCCGCACGCCAATTTCCGGTTTTAGGCCCAGTTTTAAAATAAAATCCGAAATAATATCCGTTACGATATCACCGCTACCAATAATAATCGCTTTCTGTACGTTTAAATTTTGTTTAATCGCATTCAGAACCGACATCCCCCCCAGAGAATGACCGACAGCATATGCAAACGGACCGTATTTTTTTTCGATTTCGAGTATGGCAGCTATAAATTCGGTCATATTACTGGTTTTTCCAGGTGCTTTTCCATGCGCCGGTGCATCAAAACTAAAAACGGTATAGCCCAGTTTCACAAATTCATCAGCAATTTTAACCAATTGTGTTCCGCGTCCGCTCCATCCGTGTACCAATAAAACCTTTTTGTCGCCGGTTCCATATTGATATAACATCACTTTTTTATGAATAGCCGGTATTTCCAACAACTCCTGTTGACTGTTCCGGTCCATTTCAAACTCTCTTTTCGGTATTTTATAACGAATAGGAGTGGTAAATAATTTCATCGCAAATTGCGTTGCCAGTTCCGGAGAAATTTTTTCAAAAAGTCTCGCTGTAAATAAAATTACTTTGGGTATTTCCAGGGATTGCTGGTGTTTGGGTTTGTTTTCTTTCATTTCAGTATACTAAAACAGTTGCAAGTTAAGTTATAACTGTCGTTTTATTGATAAATTATTCTTAAAAAATCAGCCTGAAAAAAGGAAGTGATTCGACTATTTTGTTAGGATAATCATTACTAATTTATCAGGAATTATTAATTTTGTTACCATAAAATCACATCATATGAAAAGGAGTTATCGTTTGTTAGTAGCCGGTTTGTTAGTATTGGGAATTTCCTGTGCTAAAAACCCATTTACCGGAAAAAGTACATTAGCATTAGTACCGGATAGTGAAATTTTCCCGTCGTCGTTCCAGCAATACAATCAGTTTCTGACCGAAAATAAGGTGGTTAAAGGAACCAAAGATGCGCAACGGGTTACGGATGTAGGGATGAAAATTAAGGCCGCTGCCGAAAAATGGTTAAATGCCAACGGCTATCAGGGCTATCTGAAAGATTACAAATGGGAGTACAATTTGGTCGACAGTAAAGATGTGAACGCCTGGTGTATGCCGGGTGGAAAAATTGTTTTTTACACCGGCATCATGCCGATTTGTAAAGACGATGCCGGTATGGCAACCGTAATGGGGCATGAAGTAGCGCACGCATTGTTAAACCACGGACAGCAACGGATGAGTGCCGGATTATTACAACAATTGGGCGCAGCAGGTGTGAGTGCAGCCGTAGGAAATAAAAGTGCACAAACCCAACAAATCGCGATGACAGCCTATGGAGCGACCACACAATATGGTGGTATGCTACCGTTTAGTCGAAGTCATGAAAGTGAAGCCGATAAAATTGGTTTGACGCTAATGGCAATCGCCGGTTACAATCCCGATACCGCTGTAGCATTTTGGCAACGGATGGCAGCCAATTCAGGAGGACAGTCGCAACCGGAATTTTTGAGCACCCACCCGAGTAATGAAACCCGTATTGCTGAAATCCGAAATCTGATCCCACAAGCAAAAGCCGAAGCAAAAAAATTTGGTGTTGTTTTTAAATAAAAAAATATAGTATCTTCGAAGCTGTTCAATTAGAACAGCTTTTTTTATACCTATTTATGAAACAACTTGAAAAAGGAAGTAAAAAATTATTAAATGCCTGGGCATTTTATGATTGGGCGAATTCCGTATATGCGCTCGTAATTTCATCATCTATTTTCCCCCTGTATTACGGAGCTTTATTCCGGATAAAAGGAATCGAAGAAATTCCGCTCTTCGGATTATCGATTCGAAGTGAGTCATTGATTAGTTATATAACGGCACTGGGCTTTTTATGTGTCGCGATATTGTCGCCACTGCTTTCTGGTATTGCGGATTATATGGGAAATAAAAAAACATTTTTAAAATTCTTCTGTTATATGGGCGGATTGTCTTGTATGGGACTGTATTTTTTCTCTCTGGACAATATCATTTTCGGATTACTAACGTATATGCTGGCGCTGATCGGTTTCTGGGGAAGTCTGGTGTTTTATAACTCGTATCTGCCGGACATTGCTTTTCCGGAACAACAGGACGGTATTAGTGCCAAAGGATACGGATTGGGATATATCGGTAGTGTAATTTTATTGATCATCAATCTTATCATGGTAATGAAGTCTGAGGTTTTCGGATTTGAAAGTCAGCTTAAAGCCATGCAGTTTTCGTTTGTGATGGTAGGTTTATGGTGGATCGGATTTAGTCAGTATACCTATCGCTACCTCCCGGATTATAAAAACGGAAAAAAAATCAAAGGACAAATTATTTTCAATGGCTTTAAAGAACTACAAAAAGTTTGGAGACAGTTAAAAGAAATTAAACCGTTGCGACGCTATCTCGGTGCCTTTTTTGTGTATAGTATGGCGGTGCAAACTGTGATGATCATCGCTGCTTATTTCGGTGAAAAAGAAGTGGATTGGGGGAGTGACGAAAAAAGAACAATGGGGCTGATCGTGAGTATCTTATTGATTCAGCTAATCGCCGTTTTTGGTGCGATCATGACTTCCAAAGCCTCGGCTAAATTCGGAAATATTAGAGTATTAATGGTGATCAACTTCCTATGGATTTTGATCTGTATTTATGCCTATTTTGTCGTAACACCAAATGAGTTTTATATCGCAGCTAGTTGTGTTGGTTTGGTAATGGGAGGAATACAATCGTTATCGCGATCGACTTATTCCAAGTTTATTCCTAAAACACAGGATACGACGTCTTTTTTTAGTTTTTATGATGTCGCTGAAAAAATAGGTATTGTGATCGGAATGTTCTTATATGGTTATATTGCCGACATCACCGGAAAGATGCAAAATGCTATTTTATTTTTGGTAGTTTTCTTTGTGGCAGGATTATTGTTATTAACCCGGGTACCAAGAGAATAAAAATCAAATTATTACGTTACAGTATTAACCCAACACGATTAACCCAACATGAAACAAATCAAAACTATTGGATTGACATTCCTGCTTATGGGAGGACTATTTTTAACAAGTTGCGACAACGAACCGGTTGATGCTTCCTTACTAACCAACACCGGGAATAATGGTGGGAATAATGGTGGTAACAATGGCGGCAATAACGGCGGTAATAATGGTGGCAACAATGGAGGTGGAACAACCACTGTAGTCGGAATGTATAAAATGACGGCATTTAATACTTCGGTTCCAACCGATCTTAACGGGGATGGAACACCATCGACCAACCAGATGAACGAAACCAGTTGTTTTAATAACAGTATACTGATATTAAACGCCAATAACACCTTTACGGCTACGGGAAGTTCCCTTGAAATCGTTTTTGACGGAACTACCAGCACATTGGAATGTACAGACGATCCGGATTTTAGCGGGACCTGGTCCTTAGCAGGAAACGTATTATCGGTGACCTATACCGACGAAGGCGATACGTTTACTGATCAGTATATCGTTAGTGGTAACACACTAAAAGCATCTATTCAGCAAGGAGAAGTGGTCGGTACAGCCAATGGAGGAGAACCGGTTTACTTAACGGCCAATATCGATATTATCTATACCAAACAGTAAGATATACCAACACGATTTTAAAGCTGCCTTCGGGTGGCTTTTTTTAACAAAAAAAATATTTTTTTAAAATATATTCACCCGGATATAATGTTAAAATGTTAAAAATAAAATTATATTTGGGATGTTTTTTTAATTAACTCATCCACTATGAAGAAAATTACTTTTTTAACCACAATTTTGTTGGTATTTACAGCCTTTACTTTTGTATCCTGTGAAGTAGAATCGATGGATCCTGCTTTAAGTACTAACGGAACCAATAATAATGGTGGAAACACCGGAGGCGGAAATACCGGTGGTGGTACCGGCGGTAATGGCGGAACATCTTCCGGAGATTATTGGCCAACTGCTATTAATAATATCTGGAACTATGAACAGAGTGGAAATGCGACGGAGATGAAAATCATTGGAACGGATAATTTTAACGGAGGTACTTACTATAAATTCTCACCGCAATCCGGATTTTTCGAAGGAAACGGTGCTACAGATGTAACAACCTGGATTCATAAAAACGGAGGGAACTATATCATGAAAATGGGGGATCTGAATATTAATGCCGGAGGATTAACAGGTACACAAACCGGATATGAGATGGTTATGCTTAAAGATAATATTGCCGTAAATGCAACTTGGACGGGATCTTATACGCAAACAACAACCTATAGCGTATTGCCAACCAGTATCGTAATGACAACAAATTATACCGGTAAGATTTTAGAAAAAGATGCTACCGTAACGGTTAATGGTGTAACATATACCAACGTTATTAAAATGAATTTACGTCAGGTAGTATCCACGATGGGCGCAAATACTGTTACCGATATAGATTACTGGTTTGCCAAAGACATTGGTCCGGTTCGCGCATATATGAACACCGAAGGAACTACTTTCGAGACTAAATTAATTAGTTATACCTTGAATTAATCCTTAGATAAAAGAGATATGGAAAGCTGCCTTCGGGCGGCTTTTTTGTTGCCTACGGATAAATAAATTGCAAAATAGTGTCAGTGTGTTTTTGTTAAAAAATATTGAGTAAAAAGAGTATATTTGCCCCCATTTTTATTGAACTATTTAACTATGAAAAAAATTATGTTGGCAACGTCACTGATGTTGCTGTGTTGTGTTTTTACTTTTGTTTCCTGTGAAACGGAATCGTTGGATCCGGCATTGGTTGACACTACCGATAATGGTAGTACGGTTGATCCAGATATTTTGCCGGTGTTAAACACAAAAACAATTACAAACATTCAGACTACCGGAGCTAATTCAGGTGGTACAATTACAAACGATGGAGGTGCACCAATTATCGCAAGAGGGGTTGTTTGGAATACAAGTCCGAATCCTACTGTTGCCCATTCAAAAACAACGGATGGTGCAGGTATAGGAGCCTATAATTCGACTATTTCCGGATTAACACCCAATACGTTATATTATGTTCGGGCCTATGCGACGAATACTAATGGAACGGCTTATGGAAATCAGGTTACGGTAACAACAACCGGGACGGCTCCGTCTAATTTTCCGGTTCTGACCACTTTACCGATTACCAATAATATCTACCCTGGTGCTGCCAGCGGTGGAAATATAACCTTAGATGGAGGGTCTCCGATTACTGCTCGGGGTGTGGTTTGGAGTACACTTGCAAATCCAACGGTACCAAGTACCAGAAAAACTGTTGACGGAACGGGTACGGGAACGTTTACTTCTATAATAACACAGTTGCAAGTCATTCCAGGTTCAACAGTTTATCTGAGAGCTTATGCAACCAATGCTAATGGTACTGCCTACGGAAATGAAATAATGTTTACGGTTACGCCAAATCAGGTCGACAATTCTGCGGCAATAATGACGGCTAATGTAAACGGCGTGCAATACAATCTTATGCAACCCTATTTATATTCCTATACGGGTGTAGATGTACGAGTTGAGAACGAAGGTGCTGGTCCCGGAAAACCAGTGTATTTGAAAATTCAGGGGGATACCAGTAATGTTACAGGTGTTACAACCGAAATTAATCTTTATATACCGGATGATAAATGGCACCCGGGAACGTATTCGCTAATTGAGACTTTCGATTTAATGGAGAGTAGAGATTGTCAGGCGAAACTGATCTTACCTTATATTGGAGGAAGTCCCGATTTAGCCTTAGTAACGGGAGGTTCCATTACGATAACCGAGTTCAATTATGCCAGTAGAAGAATTAAAGGGACATTCAATATGACTTATCGTACGGATAATGGTAATTTCCAGGTAACAAACGGTACGTTTAATTACGGACTTGATGATGATTATTTCGACTAAATAGAAATACTGAAACAACACTCTATAGCGTAGTACCAACCACTATCGTAATGACGGTAAATTATACTGTTACGATTCTGGAGAAAAACGCTACGGTAAGGATTAATCGCGTAACGTATCCAACGTTATAAATTAACCCGTTATACTTTGAATTAATCCTCGGATAAAAGATATAGAAAGCTGCCTTCGGGCGGCTTTTTTTATAACAAATAAAAAAGTTATGTTATATAGATGGTGATAAAATGTTAGTTAGGCAAAATGTGGAAATAAAAAGTATTTTTGCACCGATTTTATAAAAGAAGTTATGAAAAAGAATAGATTTTTAGCGCTAGTATTAGTCGCCTTTTTAGGGGTTATGCTAACGTCTTGTGAAACGGAATCGGCTGACGCTTCCTTAATAGGAAGTGGTAGTAATAACGGTGGCGGAAATACGGTTACAGCAGGCGATTATTATCCATTGGCTATAGGAAACCGTTGGGTATCCGAATTTATAAATCAGGAAACGGGAGAAATTCGTATTGATACGTCAAAAATAGTGAATACTCAGATAGATAACGGGAAGTTATATTATTTGGGTAATAAAAATGAAGGAGAAGAGGTAATGGCCGATATTGGAAATCGTTCTGTTGACAAAGTAAGAAAAGAAAACAACACCTATTATGGAAAAATGGACGCTTTTGACCGACCGCCTTCTGGGGTTTCGATGGGAATACGATTTTCCGGAACGGGCGATATCATTGTTTTAAAACAGGATTTACCAGTTGCCGGAACATGGCATAATGATTATTCGTATACCTTTACGAATTATCATCCAATGCTTCCTCAGGATCAGGTAATAACCACAGCGGTATCGGAAACGCACACCATACTTCAACGCGACCAAATACTAACGGTAAAAGGGCATACGTATCAGAACGTGATTAAAGTAAAAATGGAGCAGGTAATGACAATGTCAATGCCCGGTATGCCGGAAACAGCGAATTTAACCGCCACAATAACGACTTACACCTGGTACGCCCGGAACGTAGGGGCTATTAAATCGGAAGTAACCTTATCAGGGACATCGGGTTCCGAAAGTATACATTCGGAATTGTTATCCTACATTGTGAATTAAGATTAAAAAAATAAAAGATAAAACCATAAAAACCCGAAACCATCGGGTTTTTTTATGGCATAGAGATTGATTTATTAGCATAGCGGGGTAGGCAATATGCCAAAGAACCGTTAATTATCAAGGTAATAGCAATAAAGACTTTTATCTTGCAGTACTATTTAATGACAAAATGACTTAAAAAAAACTATGTCAAATCAAAAGATACTCACATTAGACAATTTGTCACTTCATGAAATTGATACCGATGCGGAATTAATCCCGTTAATGACGCCGGAAGATGAGGAAGAAATGAATAACGAAGTTCTTCCGGATGATCTGGCCATCTTGCCATTGCGCAATACGGTGTTGTTTCCGGGTGTTGTGATTCCAATCACGGCGGGAAGAGATAAATCCATTAAATTAATCAACGATGCCAACGCAGCCGGTAAAATTATCGGGGTAGTAGCACAAAAAGACGAGAACGTTGAAGAGCCAACTGCGGCCGATATAAATACAATTGGTACCGTAGCGCGTATTTTACGCGTGTTGAAAATGCCGGATGGGAATACTACGGTAATCCTTCAGGGGAAAAAGCGTTTTGAAATCGACGAGATCACAACCGAAGAGCCGTATTTAAAAGCTACGGTAAAAGAAGTACCGGAAAAAAGACCGTCGGATAAAGACAAAGAATTCAACGCGATTATCGATTCGATTAAGGAATTGGCGATCCAGATCATTAAAGAGAGTCCGAATATCCCTACGGAAGCTACTTTCGCGATTAAAAATATCGAGAGTAAATCGTTTCTGGTGAATTTCGTATCCTCCAATATGAATCTGATGGTGAACGAAAAACAAGGACTTCTGGCAATTAATGACCTGACCGATCGGGCGCTGGAAACTTTGCGTTATATGAATCTGGAATTGCAGAAACTGGAGCTGAAAAACGATATTCAGTCCAAAGTGCGTTTTGACCTGGATCAGCAGCAAAGGGAGTATTTCCTGCAACAGCAGATGAAAACGATTCAGGAAGAATTGGGCGGGGTTTCCTATGAAGAGGAAATCGAAGAAATGCGTCAGAAAGCCAAAACTAAAAAATGGGACGATAAAGTCAAAGCTCATTTTGAAAAGGAATTGGCGAAAATGCAACGCATGAATCCGCAGGTAGCCGAATTCTCGATTCAGCGTAACTATCTGGAGTTGTTTTTAGAATTGCCTTGGAATAACTATTCCAAAGATAAATTCGATTTAAAACATGCGCAGAAAGTATTGGATCGCGACCATTTCGGACTGGAAGACGTCAAAAAACGAATCATCGAACATTTGGCGGTATTAAAACTGCGTAATGATATGAAATCGCCGATTTTATGTTTATACGGGCCTCCGGGAGTCGGAAAAACATCCATCGGAAAATCGGTAGCCGAAGCATTAGGAAGAGAATATGTTCGTATTTCCCTTGGTGGATTACGCGACGAAGCGGAAATCCGTGGGCACCGTAAAACCTATATCGGAGCCATGCCGGGCCGTATTATCCAGAGTCTCAAAAAAGCAGGAACGTCCAATCCGGTATTTGTACTGGATGAGATCGATAAACTGTCAAGCAGTCATAACGGTGATCCGTCATCGGCCTTATTGGAAGTGTTGGATCCGGAACAAAACTCCGATTTCTACGATAACTTCCTTGAAATGGGATACGACCTGTCAAAAGTGATGTTTATCGCAACGTCTAATAATATGTCGTCGATACAGCCGGCTTTACGCGACCGTATGGAAGTGATCAACATGACAGGGTATACGATCGAAGAAAAAGTGGAGATCGCCAAACAACATTTGGTTCCAAAACAATTAAAAGAACACGGACTAACGACTAAAGATCTTTCGATTGGCAAAAAACAAATCGAGAAGATTGTAGTAGGGTATACCCGCGAATCCGGAGTACGGGGATTGGAAAAACAAATCGCATCGATGGTGCGAAATGCGGCCAAATCGATCGCTATGGAAGAGGAATACAATGTTAAGGTAACCGATGAAGATATTATAAAAGTATTGGGTGCTCCGAAAATGGAACGCGACAAATACGAAAATAACGAAACGGCTGGTGTCGTAACCGGATTGGCATGGACGAGTGTAGGTGGTGATATCCTGTTTATCGAGTCGATTATTTCCAAAGGAAAAGGGAGCATGACGATGACCGGTAATCTGGGGACGGTTATGAAAGAATCGGCAACGATCGCACTGGAATATATCAAATCGAACGCCGAACAATTGGGAATCAACCCGGAAGTGATTGCAAATTATAACGTACATATCCACGTACCGGAAGGTGCTACGCCAAAAGACGGACCAAGTGCCGGAGTAGCGATGTTAACCTCATTGGTGTCGAGTTTTACGCAGAGAAGGGTTAAAAAGAGCCTGGCGATGACAGGGGAGATTACCTTACGCGGAAAAGTATTGCCGGTTGGAGGTATCAAGGAAAAAATTCTGGCGGCCAAAAGAGCGAACATCAAAGAGATTATCCTGTGTCATGAAAATAAAAGGGATATCGATGAGATCAAACCGGAATACCTGGAAGGATTGACATTCCATTATGTAAAAGAAATGAGTGAAGTTTTGGAAATCGCGATCACCGATCAGAAGGCAAAACATGCTAAAAAACTGATCGCCGAATAAAAAACGTCAAATGCATTATAAAAAAGGCATAAGTCGCGAGAAACGGCTTATGCCTTTTGTCTTTTATTTTTTACTGTAAATAAAAAAATAATATCTTCGCATTTGCGTTATATAATTTCAGAAACGACCACCATAAGCAATGGCAAAAAAAATACTGACCTCATTTTTCCTGATCCTGACAGCCTTATCCTATGGGCAGATTGGTGGAAAATATACCTATCAGTTTCTGAATTTAGTGACATCACCCCGCCAGGCAGCACTGGGAGGGAAAACGGTCACGATTTATGACAACGACGTAAACCAGGCTATCTTTAATCCGGCGACCATCAATGTGGAAATGGATAATCATCTTTCGGTTAACTATGGCAGTTATTACGGAGAAGTGACCTATGGTACGGCTGCCTATGCCTATACCTGGGATCGGCACGTACAAACGTTCCATGCCGGCGTCAACTATGTTAACTACGGTACATTCGAAGGATATGATGAAACCGGAAACCGTACATCCGACTTTACCGGTAGTGAAATCGCCCTTTCTTTTGGATATGCTTATAATATTCCGTGGACCGACATTCATATCGGTGCCAACGCCAAACTGATTTCCTCCACTTTAGAAAGTTATAACTCTTTTGGAGCAGCTGTCGATCTGGGGGCCATTTATGTCGATGAAGACAATGATATTAACATCGGTCTTGCGGTGCGAAATGTGGGGATGCAGATTACTACCTATGCCGGTTTACAGGAGAAATTACCGTTGGAAATCATAGCGGGAATTTCGCAGCAAATGGAAAATGTTCCGATTCGCTGGCACCTGACACTCGAAAACCTGCAACAATGGAATATTGCTTTTTCCAATCCGAATCGTGCCGAAAGTAGTATCGATGGAGCTGTACAAGAAGAAAAAGTATCCTTTATAAATAATGCGCTGCGCCACGTAATCCTGGGAGCCGAATTATTTCCCGGAAAAAGTCTTAACTTCCGACTGGGGTATAACTTCCGAAGAGGAGAAGAACTTTCGATAACCGATCAACGTACCTTTGCCGGGATTTCTGCCGGTTTCGGATTGCGTTTTAACACCGTAAAATTTGACTATTCCTATTCGCGCTATACTTCGGCCGGGAATACCAGTCTTTTTGGACTTACAATTAACTTACAATAAAATAAAAACATTTTGAAAAAAATTACCATAGCAATAGATGGGTTCTCATCCACGGGGAAAAGTACGCTGGCCAAACAACTGGCGAAAGAACTGGGATATGTTTATGTGGATACGGGAGCAATGTACCGCGCGGTAACCTTATTTGCCATGCAACAGGGATTGATTTCCGATGATCATTTTAGTAAAGAACAACTCATTGCCATTTTACCACAAATTAGCTTGCAGTTTCAGTTTAATCCGCAATTGGGATTTGCCGAAATGTACCTGAACGGTCAGAATGTCGAAACGGAAATCCGTACGCTGGAAGTATCACAACAGGTAAGTCGTATTGCTGAGGTATCGGAGGTACGTGCCAAACTGGTGGAGCAACAACAGAAAATGGGTGCCGATAAAGGTATTGTAATGGATGGCCGCGATATCGGAACGGTGGTATTTCCGGATGCCGAGTTAAAAATCTTTATGACTGCTAGTCCGGAAACCCGTGCACAACGCCGTTTTGATGAGCTAACTGCTAAAGGGCAACAGGTTACCTATGATGACGTATTGCAAAATGTAGTGGGACGTGACAAAATCGATACCAGCAGAGACGATTCACCGTTGGTTAAAGCCGAGGATGCGTATGAAGTAGATAATTCCAATTTAAGTCGGGAAGAACAATTTGCATTAGTGCTAAAACTGGCGAACGAAAAAGGATCCCAATCAAATTAAAAATAAAATCCAGAATACGATGCGGTGTGTATTATAACGTATTTTATTTTGGATTTCCTGTTTTTATTAATAGATTTACCAGCTTTTTTAAAAATTAAAACGAATCTAATACACAAAATTACACCACATAATGACTATAAAAAATCGTCTTATCCTGATGAACTTCTTCCAATTCTTTGTTTGGGGGGCGTGGCTTATCACCATAGCAAATTATTGGTTTGGAACTAAAAACTGGGAGGGTACCCAATTTGGTCTTGTTTTCGGAACCATGGGGATTGCTTCTTTATTTATGCCAACACTAACGGGTATCATCGCCGACAGATGGGTGAATGCCGAAAGATTATACGGGATATTACACATACTATACGCAGGAGTATTATTTTCGTTACCACAGGTAGCAACACCAACGACTTTTATTTATGTGATGCTTTTGGCGATGTGTTTTTACATGCCAACCATTTCGTTATCCAATTCCATTTCCTATACGGCTTTAAAACAAAACAGTAGTGATGTGGTGAAAGATTTTCCGCCTATCCGCGTTTTTGGAACCATAGGGTTTATTGTGGCCATGTGGATTACCAATCTTACCGGAAATAAAGCGACCGAATACCAGTTTTATATCGCCGGTATTGCTGCGTTAATCCTGGGATTATACGCTTTTACACTGCCGAAATGTAAGCCACAGCGATTGATCAGTGAAAATGCCTCTTTATCGGAAACTTTAGGATTGGAAGCGTTTAAATTGTTCGCCAATTATAAAATGGCGTTGTTCTTCATCTTTTCCATGTTTTTAGGAGGTGCTTTACAGTTGACCAATGCCTATGGTGATGTATTTTTAGATGAATTCAAACATTTTCCAAAATATGCCAATTCGTTTGTAGTGGAATATTCCACGATTATCATGTCGATTTCGCAGATCTCAGAAACCTTATTTATTCTGGCGATTCCGTTTTTCTTAAAACGATTCGGAATCAAACAGGTAATGTTGATCAGTATGTTGGCCTGGGTATTGCGTTTTGGATTATTTGCCTTTGGTGATCCGGTAACCGGTTTATGGATGATCGTATTGTCGTGTGTTGTTTACGGTATGGCATTCGATTTCTTTAATATTTCGGGGTCGCTATTTGTGGAAACCAATACCAGTGCGAAAAACCGTTCGTCGGCTCAGGGGTTGTTTATGATGATGACCAATGGATTCGGAGCGGTATTAGGAAGCTTTACGTCCGGATGGGCGATTGATAAGTATTTTACCAAATCGTTTTCAAACACGACCGACCTGGCGACGTATTTACAAACGGAACCAACCAACGAACTGATGAACGGATTTGTAAAAGGTCACGGTGTGGAAATTACAGCAGATGGACTTTTCAGCAATCCAATCTTTATGAAAGACTGGCATAACATCTGGCTGACATTTGCCGCTTACGCATTAATTATTGCCATTGCTTTCGCTTTGATGTTTAAACACAAACACGATCCGAAAGACGTACAAAATATAGCACATTAAAAAAAAACCGGTTTAAAAACCGGTTTTTTTGTATCCATTTCCGAAAAAAAGGTTTTAAAGGAGAAGGTAAGCTGTTGTTTAGGAACGGAATAAAGTTTTGTAAATCAAAAAAATAGTATTACCTTTGCACACCTTTTGGCGAAGACGAGTTTCCTTTAGGTATCAACAATTTATGTAAAACACTTCTGTTGTTTTCGATCGCATTAAGAAACTCAGGAAAACACAGAATACAAATTTTTTATCAGACATGTCTGAACAAACAAAAACACAAGACGAGTTTTTAGCGAATTTTAACTGGCATAACTTCGAAGAAGGTATCGATGCTGTTGACGAAAAAAACTTACAAGAATTTGAAGATTTAGTAGCAAAAACTTTTATCTCTACCGACGCTGAGGAAGTAGTAGAAGGAGTAGTGGTTCGTATCACTGAAAGAGATGCTATCGTTGATATCAACGCTAAATCTGAGGGTGTAATTTCATTAAATGAATTCCGTTACAACCCGAACTTAAAAGTAGGTGACAAAGTAGAAGTATTGATTGACGTTCGTGAAGACAAATCAGGTCAGTTAGTATTATCTCACAAAAAAGCACGTACAATCAAAGCTTGGGACAGAGTTATCGCTGCTAACGAATCAGGTGAAATTGTTAACGGTTTCGTTAAATGTAGAACTAAAGGTGGTATGATCGTTGACGTATTCGGAATCGAGGCATTCTTACCAGGATCTCAAATCGACGTGAAACCTATCCGTGACTACGATCAGTATGTGAACAAAACAATGGAATTCAAAGTTGTTAAAATTAACCACGAATTCAAAAACGTTGTTGTATCGCACAAAGCGCTTATCGAAGCAGATATCGAAGTACAGAAAAAAGAAATTATCGGTCAGTTAGAAAAAGGACAGGTGTTAGAAGGAGTTGTGAAAAACATCACTTCTTACGGTGTATTCATTGACTTAGGAGGTGTAGACGGATTAATCCACATCACTGACTTGTCTTGGAGCCGTATCAACCACCCAAGCGAAGTATTGGAATTAGACCAGAAATTAAACGTTGTAATCCTTGATTTCGATGATGAGAAAACAAGAATTCAATTAGGTTTAAAACAATTAAACGCTCACCCTTGGGACGCTTTAAATCCAAACTTACAAGTTGGTGATAAAGTAAAAGGTAAAGTAGTTGTAATCGCTGATTACGGTGCATTTATCGAAGTTGCAGAAGGTGTTGAAGGTTTAATCCACGTTTCTGAAATGTCTTGGTCTACACACTTACGTTCGGCTCAGGACTTCGTAAAAGTTGGAGATGAGGTAGAAGCTGTAATCCTTACTTTAGACAGAGAAGACAGAAAAATGTCTTTAGGTATCAAACAATTATCTCAGGATCCTTGGACTGATATTACTTCTAAATACCCTGTAGGTTCTAAACACACAGGAATCGTTAGAAACTTTACTAACTTCGGTATTTTCGTAGAGTTAGAAGAAGGAATTGACGGATTAGTATACATTTCTGACCTTTCTTGGACTAAGAAAATCAAACACCCATCTGAATTTGTTAACGTTGGTGACAAATTAGATGTTGTAGTATTAGAATTGGATGTTGAAGGACGTAAATTATCGTTAGGTCACAAACAAACAACTGCTAATCCTTGGGATCAGTATGAGGATGCTTTCGCTGTTGGAACAATCCACAACGGAACAATCTCTGAAATCGTTGACAAAGGAGCTACTGTAGAATTTGGTGATGATATCGTTGCTTTCATTCCTACACGTCACTTAGAAAAAGAAGACGGAAAGAAATTGAAAAAAGGTGATGTAGCTGATTTCAAAGTAATTGAATTCAACAAAGAATTCAAAAGAGTAGTAGCCTCTCACACAGCTATCTTCCGTGAAGAAGAAGAGAAAAATGTGAAAGCTGCTGAAACAACAATGACATCGACTAATAATGCTGAAAAAACAACATTAGGAGATATTGATGCATTAGCTGAATTAAAAGCTAAAATGGAAAAAGGAGAGTAATCCCTTATCTGAATAATACTTTTAAGAGTCCCGAGTAATCGGGACTTTTTTTGTTTCTGGTATTTTGAAAAAAAAGGAATTGATGTTTTTTTTAACTTTTTGAAAACCATAGTTACAAAAGTTCCGTAAATGACTATATAAACAATTAAAAAAATCACTTATGAAAACTTCAAAAATTTTATCCGTTGCTTTTGTGGCTTGTGCGTTGTTTTTCGGAACTGCTTCTTTTGCACAAAAAGAAAAAACCGTAACCGTGGGAGGTGCTCCGATGTATCCTTCAAAAAATATTATCGAAAATGCAGTAAACTCAAAAGACCATACTACTTTGGTAGCAGCTGTAAAAGCGGCCGGATTGGTAGAAACGTTAGAATCAAAAGGGCCTTTTACGGTTTTTGCGCCAACCAATGCTGCGTTTGCAAAATTGCCTAAAGGAACAGTGGAAACCCTTTTAAAACCGGAAAATAAAAAACAACTGCAAACCATTCTGACCTATCACGTGGTTGCTGGAAAAATGAATGCGGTAGATATCGATAAAGCGATTAAAGCTGGAAAAGGAAAAGCAACGCTAAAAACCGTTAGCGGCGGTACCTTAACTGCCTGGATGAAAGGAAAAGATTTATATATAACCGACGAAAATGGTAAAAGTGCGAAAGTAACAATTGCCGACGTAAATCAGTCAAATGGGGTGATTCATGTGGTGGATGCTGTTTTATTACCAAAATCATAAGGAATTTAAGTTACGTAGATTAATGTTGCCCTTGACTTGTTCTTGTGAAAACGAGAACCCTCCAAAAATTGAAAGTCCCGAGTAAATCGGGACTTTTTTTGTTTTAATAGGGGATATTGGAAGGAAAATGTCTTGCTTTGGGGATGGTTGTTTGGTAATAATGGATTTGTATCCAATGAATTATTTGTAAATTAGTGTATCTATATATGCCTATAAAAGAATAATGAATTTTCGCCAAAAAAAGAATATGAATTATTGTAATAATGAAGAACTTGATATTTTCGCAGTAAGAGCGTTTATTGAGAATTCATGTCATGAATACGTCACAACACATCAGGTGGTATGTTTTGCTATAATTAAGCGTATATACCGGCGGGTTTTGGCTGGATATCGGTTTGGATCAATTAAAGTGAACAATGGAGTGTTGATTACCGATGGAAATCATCGGTATATTGCATATAAATTAGCTGGAATTAGAATAGATATTAAGAAATCCGGGTGTCCTTTTTCGGATATCAGGCGATCATTTAAAGATATTAAAATCGACACAAAAGAAGATTGGGATTATAATTGTCCTTATAATAGGAGGTATTGCAATGATGATTTTCTTTCGGATTTTGAAAAAATAATTTAGAATAATAAAATGAAAATTTTTCTGGACATCGACGGAGTAATGGTACATGCGAATCCGCAAAAAAAAGTGGATATGGCACAGGATGGCTTTTATCAATTCAATACAATCGCTGTTTTCGTGTTAAATGAGATCATCGGTAAAGTAAAAAAAGTAGAATTGATTTTGTCAACGTCGCATCGTTTTCGTTTTCCACTTTTAGAATGGGTGGAAATCTTTAAAAGAAGAAAGATACATGCTGATACGATTTCTATTTTGGATCTTTCGCAAGAGAAAAGATTAACAAGGAAAACCGAAATCGAACATTGGATGGATAAATGTAAGTATCGTCCGGAAGAGGTCATTATTATTGATGATGACAAGTCATTAAATGGGTTGTCTCAAAATTTAAAAGATAGGCTGGTGCTCACCAATCCCTATATCGGTTTAAATGCGACCAGCTATAGTGATTTAGAAAGGATTCTAAAATAAGATATACAGCTATAAAACAAAAGTCCCGAGTAAATCGGGACTTTTTTATTCTTATTGTATCGGTAGTTTTTATCGCAAAGTAGCGCCTAATTCCTTTTCGAAATTAGCTTGTAGTTTTTGCATGATCTTATCAATCTGAACATCGGTTAAGGTTTTGGAGTTGTCCTGGATCGTAAAGCTCACAGCATACGATTTTTTGCCTTCCGGTAGGTTGTTGCCTTCGTATACGTCAAATAGGTTCACGTCTTTTAAAAGCGATTTTTCAGTCTGCTTGGCAATTGTCAGGATTTGATCAAAAGCAACGGACTGATCCAATAACAACGCTAAATCACGACGTACTTCCGGGTATTTAGGGATTTCCACAAATTTGATTTTAGTGGAAAGTAATTTTAAAATGGCACTCCAGTTAAAATCGGCAAATAAAACCTCTTGTTTGATATCAAAATGTTTTAAAATCGATTTTTTAATCGTACCCAATTCCACGATCACATCTTTTCCAACGGATAGCGCGGTACCTTCGGCAAAAATATCATTATCTAAAGGTTGTGTGGTGGTTTTTTCAATGCCTAAACGGGAAAGAATACCGGTTATATAACCTTTAAATAAGAAGAAATCCGACGGTTGTTGTGGTGTAATCCAGCTTTCCATTAATCGGTTTCCGGTAACAAACAGAGTTAGGTGTTTGTTTTCTTCATAACCGGATGGTAATTTATGGTAGCTTTTTCCGAATTCAAACAATTTCAGATCGCTGCGTTTTCTGTTGATATTGAAAGAAATTGCCTCCAATCCGCTGAAAAGTAACGACTGGCGCATTGCCGACAAATCATTACTCAGTGGATTCAACATCAGGACGTTGAATTCTTCTTTTAATTTTTCAGACAATTTTACATACTCCGGAGAGGTTAGTGAATTGGCCATCATTTCATTAAAACCTTGCGAAACCAATTGGTTGGCAATGATATTCTGAATTTTATAATCCTCCGTACGGGACGAATTCGAAATCGAAGCGTTTAGTTTTGGAGTGAAATTGATATTGTTGTAGCCGTAAACCCGTAAGATTTCTTCGATTACGTCAATTTCACGTTGTACATCCACACGGTAGGCAGGAATGGTTAATCCCAAACCGGCATCCGACACGCTGTTTACTTTAATGTCTAGTGAAACCAGGATTTTTTTGATGGTTTCTTTTGATAATTCCTGTCCGATGATTTTGGTTACGTTGTTGAAATTTAACAACACGGAAAAATCCTCGATCTTTTTTGGGTACAGGTCGATTACATCGGAAGTGATTTCACCGCCGGCAACCTCCTGAATCAATAACGCAGCGCGCTTTAAGGCGTATTCCGTAATCGTAGGATCAATACCTCTTTCAAAACGGAAGGACGCATCAGTACTTAGCGTATGACGTTTGGCTGTTTTACGTACTGAAATCGGATTGAAATAAGCACTTTCTAAAAAGATAGCAGTTGTGTTTTCGCTTACACCGGAATTCTTACCGCCAAATACACCGGCAATACACATAGGGCCGTTATCATCACAAATCATTAAATCTTCTTCGTGTAAGGTGCGCTCCACCTCGTCGAGGGTGACGAATTTAGTACCGGCAGCAACCGTTTTAACCGTCACTTTTCCACCTTTGATCTTCGCCGCGTCAAAAGCGTGTAGTGGTTGCCCTAATTCATGTAAAACATAATTGGTAACGTCAACAACATTGTTTTTTGGCGTTAATCCGATCGCTTTTAAACGGTTTTGTAACCACGACGGCGACGCTTTTACCGTGATGCCCGAAATGGTAACACCACAATAACGCGGTGCCAGTTTGTTATCTTCAACCTTAATGTCGATTTTTAAGGTACGTTTTTCAACTTTAAATTTGCTCACAGAAGGTGTGATCAATTCCGTATGCGTGATGTTTTTCTGAATCAATCCGGCTCTAAGGTCACGGGCAACACCCAGGTGACTCATTGCATCAGCACGGTTCGGGGTCAATCCGATTTCGAAAACTTCATCCGTTTCGATATTAAAAACTTTGGAAGCCGGAGTACCCGGTTTTAAATCCTCCGCAAGAATCATAATTCCGTCGTGGCCTTCGCCCAAACCTAATTCATCCTCCGCACAGATCATACCGTGACTTTCTTCACCGCGAATTTTTCCTTTTTTAATTTCGAAAGCAACACCTTCTTTATCGTATAATTTGGTTCCAATGGTTGCTACGGCTACTTTTTGTCCAACAGCAACATTCGGCGCACCACATACAATTTGTACAGGAGTGCCTTCGCCCAAATCAACGGTAGTTACCCGTAATCGGTCGGCGTTTGGATGCGGAATGCAAGTCAGTACATGACCTACAACAACACCTTCAAGTCCTCCTTTTAAACTTTCATACTTATCCACGCCTTCCACTTCCAGACCTAAATCGGTCAGTAAAGCAGCGGTGTCTTCAGAATTCCAATCTAATTTTATGAATTGTTTTAACCAATTGTATGATATACGCATTGCAGTAAAATTTAAGGTTGCAAATATAAGTATTGTCGGGCGTAGAATAAAGAAAAGTTACGCTTTTTTAAACGGTATGGTATCTTTTTTAGATTGACGATTGTTTGTGAATTATCGGTATTTATAAAGGAATGTTTAAAAAATTAAAACAAAAAAAATACAACTGAAAAAAATATGCTATTGATTGGAAGAATAGTGCTATTTTACTTTTTGCAGAGCCTGTAATTTTGAAGAAACACAAAAAACAATTTTATGAGCAATGTAATTCAAAGACCACAATTTAAAGAAAAATATGATAATTTCATCGGGGGTAAATTTGTGCCTCCGGTAAAAGGGGAATACTTCGACAATGTCTCTCCGATTGACGGAAAAGTATTTGCCAAAGCCGCCCGATCGACCAAAGAAGATATCGATTTAGCGCTTGATGCGGCTCATGAGGCTTTTAAAACCTGGGGAAAAGCATCGCCGGCCTACAGAAGTCTTGTGTTGAATAAAATTGCCGATGTCATGGAGGCCAATTTAGAATATCTGGCTACCGTGGAAACGATAGATAACGGTAAAGCAGTTCGCGAAACCCTGGCGGCTGATTTACCTCTTTGTATTGATCACTTTCGCTATTTTGCCGGTGTAATCCGTGCTGAAGAAGGAACGATATCCGAACACGATGAGAATACGGTAAGTATTTGTCTGCACGAACCGATAGGGGTAGTCGGGCAAATTATCCCCTGGAATTTCCCGTTGCTGATGGCTACCTGGAAAATTGCGCCGGCAATTGCCGCGGGTAATTGTACCGTAGTAAAGGCAGCGGAACAAACGCCGGTTTCGATTTTGGTGTTAATGGATCTGATTAAAGATGTCGTGCCACCGGGAGTGATCAATATTGTAAACGGATTCGGAATCGAAGCCGGAAAACCATTGGCAACGTCACCTCGTATTGCTAAAGTATCGTTTACCGGTGAAACGACCACAGGTAGATTGATCATGCAATATGCCGCGGAAAACATCATTCCGTCCACGATGGAGTTAGGTGGGAAATCGCCGAATATTTTCTTTAAATCGGTAGCCGATGCTGATGATGCCTTTTTCGACAAAGCGGTGGAAGGTACGGTAATGTTTGCGTTAAACCAAGGTGAAATCTGTACCTGTCCGTCGCGTATGTTGGTACATGAGGATATCTACGATCGTTTTATGGCAAAAGTAATCGAAAGGGTAAAAGCGATTAAAATTGGACATCCGCTGGACAAAACCGTGATGATGGGGGCACAGGCTTCAAATGATCAGTACGAGAAAATCCAGTCGTATCTGAAAATCGGAAAAGAAGAAGGTGCGGAAGTTTTGGTTGGTGGACATGTCAACCAGTTGGAAGGTGAACTTTCTGGTGGTTATTATATTGAGCCGACGGTATTTAAAGGAACGAATAAAATGCGAATCTTTCAGGAGGAAATTTTCGGACCGGTGGTATGTGTGACTACCTTTAAAACCACAGAAGAAGCCATTGCCATTGCTAACGATACCCTATACGGATTGGGTGCCGGCGTTTGGACGCGTGATGCGCACGAATTGTATCAGGTGCCGAGAGCGATTCAGGCGGGAAGGGTTTGGGTGAATAATTATCACGCCTATCCGGCACATGCGCCGTTTGGAGGTTATAAAAAATCCGGTTTCGGAAGAGAAAACCACAAAATGATGCTGGAACATTATCGTCAAACTAAAAATATGCTGATTTCATATGACAAAAATAAACTAGGATTCTTTTAATTTTTTTTCAAAAACAAAACCACAATAAGTTTCCCCCAATGACCCGGCAGGAGTAAAATTCTGTCGGGTTTTTAAACGAATGATATGGTAGCACGAGTAGATATAACAGAAGCGGCAGTAGCCTTAATCGATGAATTAAAATCCCGTAACGGCGACCTGATGTTTCATCAGAGTGGTGGCTGTTGCGACGGATCGCAGCCGATGTGTTTTCCGGAAGGTGAATTTAAGCTGGGTTATAGCGACGTTTGTCTTGGTGAAGTCGCCGGATGTCCGTTTTGGATGAGCAAAGATCAGTTTGAATATTGGCAGCATACCCGCTTAACGCTAGATGTGGTTGCGGGGCGTGGCGCGAGTTTTTCGCTGGAAATCCCGTATGGGAAGCGCTTTATTATCCATTCCCGATTGTTTGCCGACGAAGAACGCACGAATCTGCAACCGTTGCGCTATAAAGAGGATGATTAGTTAGCTGATATAGAGCAGTTGGTATTGTTTAGGCGTGATTCCTTCGTATTTTTTAAATAGTCGGATAAAATAATTGCAATCTTCAAATCCGGATTGGAAACAAACTTCATTGATCTGTAGCGACGGATTTTTTAATAATTGTTTGGCCTGTTTGATCTTTTCAGTCAGAATAAACTCAATCGGACTCATACCCAGTTCTCGTTTAAAAAAGCGATAGAACGAAGTGGTGCTCATACAAGCTTTATCACTTAGTTCTTTTAAGTTGATATTGCCCTGAAGGTTTTTCCGGATATATTCCACCACGGGCACAATAGGGCTGTTGTTGTTTAGAAAAGTGTTTGTATCGATCGCCTTTACGGTTTGTGTCTGAATAATACGGATCAGTAATTCCTGTAACGTCAGGTCGGCCAATGCATCTTTGGTAATCGAAGTGCTCATGCATTCTTTAATCAGTTTGCTGATGGTCGTGGCGAGTTCGATATTGTTGTAGAAAAAATAATTTTCGTGATCCAGTTTCCAGAAGTCGCCGTCTTTGGGATAGCGTTCGTTTAGGAATTGTAATGTCTCGTTAATTTTTGCCTGATCGATAGCTAATGCCAAACATTGGGTAGGGTTGTTTGGAGAGGCTTCGGGAAAATCAATTTTCATTTCCACATTCGAAGGAACCACTACGGTTTCTCCGGGCAGGTATACGAATCCGGGTTCGTCAAACAGATGCATTACCTTTTTACCCCGCAGCATACTCGTGACCACCAAATCGTTAAATTTTAACGGAACCATTTCGGTGGTTTTATAGGTTTCAAAAATATTTAACTCACAGTTGTTTAAGGAGTAAATGGTTCTGTTCTCAACTAAAGTTTTAAGGGACTTTTCCTGAGTTAAACGCGGTGTCGGTAATAGGGATCTGGACAAACTCATCGGGATTCTTTTCAAAATAAACATTACGTTTGCCTGAAAAAACAAGCTACTAAATTTACAGAAAAATATCCCGACTTGAAAAAATAGTTGTCGAAATTAACGTTCTTTTATAGAATTTCCTCCACGTGAATTTTAATGTTGCTGGCAATTTTGGCTGTAGGCAAGTCGTTGGCATCGTCTCCAAACGGATCTTCAATTTCCTCGGCAATCAGTTCCAAACTGGCCAATACGTAAAAAATAAAAACCACAACCGGAACGACATAATAACCAAGGCTAAATACATAACCAAATGGAAGCGTCATCACGTAAAAAAAGATAAACTTTTTGATAAAAGCGCTGTAAGAATAGGGGATTGGGGTGTTTTTAATTCGCTCGCAGGCGCCACAGATTTCGGTAAACGACTGGATTTCGCTGTTCAGAATGATTAACTGATCACCGGTGATCTTTTTGGATTCGTATAACTCGTTGATTTTATTAAAAAGCATGCGCGCTACCTGATTGGGTTTGTGTTTGTTGTGATCCAGGCTGAGGTCGAAATCTTCCGCTAGTTGTTTTCCCGTATCGGCATTTTTTAAATGACGGTTTAAAATAGAGGCATAACCCGGTATCATCGTACGGAAATACATGCGGTCGCGTTCGTCTTTTAACATCGCGGCCAGCTTTATAGACAAATTCCGACTATTGTTGACCAATCCGCCCCATAATTTTCGACCTTCCCACCAACGGTCGTAAGCTGTGTTGGTTCGGTAGGCGAGTAATAAGGAGATCACAAAACCGAGCATGTTGTGCATGATGGTAACGTTTTTAACATGACTTTGTTGGGATAGTTTCCAGTATTCCATTTCGAGGTAACCAACTGCCGCGGAATAGAGTCCAATGGTGATCATCATAGGGATTAACTGACGAAAGGTATCCGCTTTGTGAAAACGGAAAATAAAAGTAATCCAGTCTTTAGGATTGTAGGCTACCATATATTTAGTTGTTTGTAATACACTATTTTAAATTGTTTAATCTAAAGCTTTAAAGTAGGTTAGCTTATGTGATTCCAGATGTTTCTTTTTTTGGATAATTCAATAAAAACCTGTTTTAAAAGTTGGTGTTCCGGCTTGTTCATCGACGGATCGTCTTTTAAAAGTCGGATGGCTTCATGACGGGCCAATTGTAAAATATCCCGGTCTTTTACCAGATCGGCGATTTGTAAATTGAGTACGCCACTTTGTTGGGTTCCCATGATATCGCCTGGCCCGCGAAGCTTTAAATCGACTTCCGAAATCTCAAAACCGTCGTTGGTGCGACACATGGTTTCGATTCGTATTTTCGAATCATTACTTAGCTTATGACCGGTCATCAGGATGCAATAACTTTGTTCGGCACCACGTCCTACACGACCGCGCAGCTGGTGCAACTGTGAAAGACCAAAACGTTCGGCGCTTTCAATGATCATTACACTGGCATTCGGCACGTTCACGCCAACTTCGATAACGGTAGTGGCGACCATAATGTTCGTTTTTCCGGAAGCAAAGCGCTCCATTTCGGCGTCTTTTTCGGCCGGTTTCATTTGTCCGTGTACGATACTTACACTGTATTGGGGTAGTGGAAAGTCGCGCGAAATCCCTTCGTAACCATCCATCAGGTCTTTGTAATCCATTTTTTCGCTTTCCTGAATCAAAGGATAGACGATATAAATCTGCCGACCTTTGGCGATTTCATCTTTTAAAAATTTCCATACTTTTAGTCGGTTGCTGTCGTAACGATGTACGGTTTGTATGGGCTTCCGACCCGGAGGGAGTTCGTCGATAACCGAAATATCCAGATCACCATAGAGACTCATGGCTAATGTTCGCGGAATAGGTGTGGCTGTCATCACCAACACATGTGGTGGAATGGCATTTTTTTTCCATAATTTAGAACGTTGCTCGACACCAAAACGATGTTGTTCATCGATAATAGCAAGTCCGAGGTTGTGGAATTTTACTTTATCTTCCAACAACGCATGGGTGCCAATTATGATATGCAGGCTACCGTTTTCCAATTCCTCGTGAATGATCTTCCGATCGGCTGTTTTGGTGGAACCGGTTAGTATTTTGATATTCAGATTGAGTTCTTTGGCCAATTCCCGGATTCCTAAAAAGTGCTGATTGGCTAATATTTCCGTTGGTGCCATCAGACAGGCCTGAAAACCGTTATCCAGAGCCAAAAGCATGGTCATAAGTGCCACGATGGTTTTACCGGATCCCACGTCACCTTGTAAAAGACGG
This sequence comes from Bacteroidota bacterium, assembly GCA_023446155.1. GTDB lineage: Bacteria > Bacteroidota > Bacteroidia > Flavobacteriales > Flavobacteriaceae > Flavobacterium. The sequence goes on along the minus strand of JAEXIT010000010.1, from coordinate 242,595 downwards.
TTCATTTGGGCATTACTTCCCAGGTCGTTCCGAATTTCTTTTAAAACCTTTTTCTGAGCATTGGTCAGATCGAACGGAAGGTAATCGTTGTAAAATGTCGTAAAATAGGCTCCAACATTATCAAAAGGATGTCCTTTGATCTTGTGTTTTCGGATGAGGTTCTTAGTGATCAGTTGTAACTGTATAAAGAATAATTCTTCAAACTTTAATCGAAATTGCGCTTTGGCCAACAACTCCTGACTTTTCGGGAAATGGATGTTGAATAAGGCAATATTCTTCGGAATCAACTTTAATTCGTCGATCAGATTTACCGGCAATGGCTCTTTAAATAATGCTTGTGTTTCGATAAACAACTGTTGCATCAGGCGGTTTACCGTTTTATTGGTAATCCCTTTTTGCGTTAGTTTTTCGGTAGATGGATAAACCGATTGCATGGCCGACCGCAAACTCTTTTCGTGATCGGCGAGTAATTCCATTTCCGGATGTGCCATATTAAACAGTCCGTTAAAAGAGGTGACTTTTCCGAAAATAACATAAACACTATTTAATTTCAGACTTTCACGGATCCATTTATGGCCCTGGAACCACACCAGTTCCATTTCGCCGGTATCGTCTACAAAAGTAGCGACAAGTCGTTTTCCCCGTTTTTGCTCAACGGTTTTAATATGGATCACGCGGCCTATAATCTGTACTTCCGAATTACTGTTTTGCAATTCATTGATTTTATAGTAGCGCGTACGATCGATATAACGATTGGGATAGAGGTTGAGCAGATCGGCATAACGGTGAATGTTTAACTCTTTGCGTAATAACTCCCCACGTTGTGGACCAACGCCTTTGAGGTATTCTATAGGAGTTTCGAGAAGGTTGTTCATTCAGGAATTACGATTAGTAAAAAATCACTTTACGAAGATAGATTTTAATTGGGAAATTTAAAAATACCCCGAATGAAAATACAGAACCAAAACCGATTTTTTATCGACCAAAACCGGGATGACTCCGGTCTGGAAATGGCAATTACGGAAAAACAGGTAAAAACACGTATAAAAAATAAAATACGGATTTATAGTTTTATCCCATAAAATGCTGTAGCAAGATCATACTGTTAGCTAATAGGTTAAGTATTTTTTGACGACTAAACTGTAACCAAAAAAGATAGTAGAAATGAAGATCCCCCAAATTGCCGTAGTAGTAATAGCATTCCTTTTAATAAGCTTCTGTCGGGAAACACCCGCGACAGCGACCGTTGTGGTAAAGGAAAAACAAAACCTGCAATTGGTAAACTATTCGAATCCGACTGCGATTCAGAACCTGATCGAAGAGACTTCTACCGAAGTATCTTTATTGGCGTTGAATGTATTGCATAGCAATCGCTCCGAAAATAACGGACAAACTTCAGACGATTCTTCTGGTTATCTTCCGGATACTCAGGAAACAGAAGATGATTTTCAGCATTTACCACCTGTTGATACCTATTGGTTGCAAAATCTTAAAATTAGTTTAAGGCAGTAATAATTAAAATGTAACGCAAAATGGGTAAGCGAATATATGGGTTCGTAACGGATTGGGATAGGGTTCCGGGGAAAAAGAAAAACACCGGTACCGGAGTTGAACTGTTGGGTTTTCTGGCGTTGTTTTATCCCAAAACCGGAATGTGCTGGACGGTATATATGAGTATGTTGGGAAGCTTCGGAATGGCTAAATTATCGCCAATGGTATGGCTTTTCCCGGCACTTTTACTTTTTTTAATGCTTCATTTGTGGGCTTTGCTAAAAAATGTACGACAAAAAATATACTTTCCCTTTTTACTTAGCCTGATAGGGACACTTTTTATATTGACAGGAAGGATGTTTTTACCTGTCGCACAATGGCCTGTTGTTGCCGGGCTGCTACTGTTGTTTGTCGGATCGTTGTTTAACAGCTTTGCCGATTCCAAAAGAACAGCCGGGAGTATGACAATTCCGGCAGAATAGCGACTTACATCGAATTAAAATTAATAGTGCTAAAATAATAATAACCTAAAAGCAAGAGCGTATGGATGGAGTATATATAGTGTCGGCATTTGCGACGATTAACGGGAAAAAATATTATCTGGGAACAGAAACTGTTAGCAATAGGAGTTATGGTCATTCGACCTCATCGGATGTTGTGTTGAAAGAAATAAAAGCCGATTATGGTTTGCATGATTTCACGGAAGAATCATTGGCAAAAGCCCGATTTGATTTTATCGTTCACGGAAAACAAGAACACCTTCCGGTATTGGAAAAACCGGTAGTCGTATCGAAAAAATTTAATAGAGTAGGGGTGTCATAACTTTTCATAAAAAGTCATAGTGTAGGCATAGTTTAGAGTTCCATAAATAAATTGTGTTTATAGACAGGAGAGGGTAGGTTTGGTTAAGCCTACCTTCTTTGTTTTTATAGGTTCCGGATTGATCAGGAATTTTTATTTTCCATGTTTTGAAGGATGGTAGCCGAGAGTACCGGATTCATCCGATTTAACTCTTCAAGGATACGTTGTTTTTCGGCTTCGCTCATTTCCGGTAACGGTTTTCGGAATTGTTCCGGATGGGCTTCTTTGTAAAAAAGAGCGTCAGTCCATTCGTTTTGCAATCCGTCGATAACCAGATGAATACGGTCGCGGGTACCATTATTGACAACCGAATGCGTAAAATTGGCATTGATATACCAGCATTCGCCTTCGTTCATAATCAAACGTTTGTCGTCCAGTAAAAATACCACATCGGGATTGGTGATAATGGGAATATGCAAACGGAAGCAACCGTCTTCATAACCGAGACAATAATCGCGATGGGGTTTGATTTCGGTTCCGGCAGTCAGATTAAGCAAACGGACGGCTGTTTTTTCAAACGGAAAACCATCAAGAACAGCTTTAAAATAGGGACATTGTTGCAAAACGTCCGTATCTTTTAATCCGTTTCGGTTTAAGGCGAAAATAGAATCGGATTTACCGTCTTCCGACATTAAGGCGATCGATGTCCATTTGCCATTGTAATCCTTACGGTTGTAATGATCGGTCCATTCCTGGGGCAGTATCTTCTGAACATCGGCCTGTAAACGGTCGGTATCAAATGTAATGGGGAATTTTATAGCGCGAACGAGTTCCATAGTTTAACGTCTTATCCAGTGTAACATAAAAGGGAATGGTTTTTCACCTTCTTGTTCGGCGCGTGTGACGCTCAAACACAAACCGGCCCATTCCAAAAAGGGCAATCCGATATAATTTCCTTGTTCGAAATTGGAAATCAGCATCTCCGATCCGTTTTTATAACCGTTATTGTGAAAAACAAAGTCAAGGGGTAAATTCAGATGAACCGCCGCTGCATACGACCATAAAATCGCGCCGATTTCTTCACCACCCGAAGGCCAGTCGGTACTCTGAGCTTCCGTTCCGGCCAGCTTGCGCTCGTCGGGAGTCGTCACGGCAAGATGACCCGCTTCATGGAGTAAATCGCCGGGATATAATAGCTGCTCAAAATCCACGTAAATACAGCTTGGACCCAGTGCTAAACCGGGCAAAAAAGTATCCGTTAGCGTTTTTTCCAAAACGGGTATTCCGATTTCTTCCAGAAAATCGAGCACTTTGGTCAGTTCTGTGGATCGTTGAAGCGTAGGTGTGTTCTGCATATCCCAAAAGTACAAAATACCGTACGAATCTTTTAGGTGATTTTACCTGATTTGGATGTGGGGATGAGGTCGCAATACCAGAATCCATATTCGGTTTCCCGTGGTGTGGTATAACAATCGTCATCGTTTTTTGGGGCTTCATATTTGCGGAGGATCACTTCTCCTTTTGTAAAGGCAATCGGATTTTTAAAAAGAGGTCCGTCAAAGGTGAAGGTATGAAATTCACCATTTTCACCACACGGATCTACATTTTCCGGAAGCTCACGAATAAAATCGGCATCGATAACACGACCGGCGAAACTTTGATCCAGTAATCGGGCGTCAACACAGGTTACGATGGTTTTAAATCCCAGGTCGATAAACTCGTGAATTAAGGCTTTGGTATCGCGTTTCCACAACGGAAAAACGGCTTTCAGGTCCATTTCGGTTAGTTTTTTCTCCCGATATTCCCGTAGGTCCTCGAGAAAAATATCACCAAAAGCAGCGTGGGTAACACCTTCTGTCTGTAAGCGGGTCAACGTTTCCCGCATTACGTTTTCGTAAAGTTCCATGGAAGGCATTTCGGGAATTTCCATTTTTACCAGTGGTAAACCAATACTTTGTGCTTGCTGCTCGAGTAAATCACTGCGTACGCCGTGCATCGAAATGCGATCGTATTGTTTGCTAAGACTCGTTAATAAACAATGGATTTCATATTGATCCTCTTGTAATAATTCATATAATGCCAGAGCTGAGTCTTTTCCGCTACTCCAGTTAAATACGGTTTTTGCCTTCAAAATAGAAAAATTAAGCTGTAAACTTACAAAAAAGCCACTATAATGTTGTGCTAAACTTTGTAACTTTGAGGATTCCATTATACCCTAAATATGAAGCGACTCACATTTCTTTGCTACTTTATAGTTACCTTTTCCAACGCGCAACAAAGCGAAAAAGTCGATTTTATCACAGTCGACGCGGCGCTTTCATTTACTACCGAAACCCGGAAAATTGCGGGTGATGTAACCTATACTTTTCAGCTAACCGGTGCTATGGATACGATTAGTATCGATGCGCAGCGAATGGATATCTCCGGTGTGACAATCAACAACAAAACCGTAAAATTTAAAAATACCGGTAAAAAATTACAAGTGTTTCAAGGGTATAAAAAAGGGCGTAATACCTTACAATTGCATTACGAAACACAACCAAAGCAAACGCTTTATTTTATTGGAAAAGATGAGGATTTCCAGATATGGACACAGGGGCAGGGAAAATACACCAGTCATTGGTTGCCGAGTTTTGACGATGTGAATGAAAAGATGATTTTTTCGTTTTCCATTACATTTGATACGGCTTTTGAAGTCCTTTCCAATGGCGTTTTAAAAAATAAAGTGACGAAAGAGCATCAGACAACCTGGCATTATGCGATGGAAAAACCAATGAGTTCGTATCTGGCGATGCTGGCGATCGGAAAATTTGATAAAAAGACCGAAATAACCGCATCAGGAACACCGCTGGAACTCTATCTTCGCAAAGCAGATGCGACCAAATTCGAATCGACTTACCGCTATTCGAAAGAAATTTTCGACTTTTTCGAACGCGAAATCGGAGTGGCCTATCCCTGGCAGGTATACCGACAAGTTCCGGTAATGGATTTTTTATACGACGGCATGGAAAATACAACGGCAACTTTGTTTTCGCAGGATTATGTGGTCGATGCTATCGGATTTAACGACCGGACTTATGTTAACGTAGATGCACACGAACTGGCGCATCAATGGTTTGGCGATATGGTTACGGCGCAATCCGGAAAGCACCATTGGCTGCAGGAAGGCTTTGCGACTTATTATGCCTTGCTGGCCGAAAAACAACTTTTTGGAGCCGATCACTTTAACTGGGAACTCTACAAATCGGCCGAAAAGCTCATCCGGGTTTCCAAAACCGATACCAAACCGATACTCAATGAAAAAGCAAGTTCGCTAACATTCTATCAGAAAGGCGCTTGGGCTTTGCATTACCTGCGAACGCAAATAGGAACGGAGAAGTTTCGTTTGGCAGTGCAAAACTACCTACGCAAATACGCATTTAAAAGTGCCGACACCGATGCTTTTCTGGCTGAGGTTCGCCATGTTGCCGACTATGATACGGCGGCTTTTAAAACCTTGTGGCTTGAAAATCCGGCTTTCCCAACCGATGAAGCCTTGGCAATCGTAAAGCAAAATCCGTTTATTAAAACCTATCTCGGCGTTGTGGAATTACAGGATAAATTACTAGCGGAAAAACAAAAGCAATTTGAATCACTTTTAAAATCGGATGCTTTCTATCCGGTTAAGGAAGAAATTATCTTCCAACTGGAAAACACGCCGTTCGAACAGAACAAACCTTTGTTGGAATTAGCCATGCAATCGACCGATTTGAAAGTCAGACAAGCGATAAGTAAGTCGTTGCGCAGTATTCCGAAATCGTTTAAACCGCAATACGAAACCTTATTGGAAGACCGGTCGTATATCACACAGGAAATCGCCTTAAAAGCACTTTGGGCACAATTTCCGGACGAACGTTTTCCGCTGTTGGATCAAACAAAAGACTGGCAGGGATTTAACGATAAAAACCTACGGATTAGCTGGTTGACATTGGCTTTGGCGACACCGGATTATCAGAATACCGAAAAATTAAAATACTATGAAGAGCTGCTGGATTATGCATCGCCACGATATGAGAGCAATGTACGGCTAAACGCTCTGGTGAATTTAATATACCTGAACAAAAGTGATATGAATACCCTGCGTTATCTGGTAAACGGAATGGTACACCACAAATGGCAATTCGTTAAATTTTCGAGGGAATCCATTCGCGCTTTATTGAAAAATGAAAAACACCGGGAGTATTTTCAAGAGTTGTTGCCCGCTTTACCGGAAAATGAAAAAGCACAATTGGATGTATTGTTAAAAGAGTAGTTTTTTAATTCTTTTGTTTTTAAATATTTGTTTTGTATGTTATTGGTTTGATAAATATGTTTCTATTTTATTAAATTAATGTAAAAATAGTAGTGTTTCATACGCAACTAAATGGATGGTGTTGTATCTACAAAGTATAACAACACAAAACCAAAAACGTATGAATAAAATCAAACTTTTTTTAGTACTATTCACCTCCGTGCTATTTTTGGCCGGATGTGAATCCGAAAGTACCGTAGAAGGCGGAGGTGGCAATACCGGTGGCGGTACTATGACGTCCAGTTTCGGGAATCAGGTTACAAGAGATTTTATTGGTCAGGTGGTCGATACGAACGGAAATCCCGTTTCGAATGCCGCAATCAAAATAGGAACAACGACCGGACAAACGGATTCCAATGGTGTTTTTATAATTAAGAACGCGACGGTTTACGAGCGATTTGCGTATATCACCGCTAAAAAAGCAGGATATATTGACGGTTCCCGTACGATGGTTCCGACAACTGGCGATAACAATGTTCGTATTATGTTATTACCGTCAGCACCAACCCAGGTAATCAATTCGGGAGTAAGTAGCGAAGTCACGCTTCTTTCCGGAACCAAGGTTGTTTTCGATGGTGCTTTTCAGGACGAAAATGGTGCGGCTTATAGTGGTAGTGTTGCTGTAGCAATGTATCATTTATTGCCATCCGACAGTAAGTTGAGTATGCTAATGCCTGGTGCTTTATTTGCGGAGGACGAAAATGGAAATGCCAAAGCATTGGAAACTTTAGGAATGCTTAATGTGGAATTACGCGGATCGGCCGGACAAAAATTACAGATTGCTTCCGGACATACGGCTCAGGTGGTGATGAAAATCGATAACAGTCAGTTGGGAAGTGCTCCGAGTGAAATACCGTTATGGCATTTCGATAACAACAAAGGCTATTGGATTCGCGAAGGTAGCGCCACTCGTCAAGGAAGTAACTACGTAGGCAATGTGTCGCATTTTTCATGGTGGAATTGCGATGCGCAGTTTCCGGTAATATCCATGTGTGTGAATCTGGAAGATGCCAATGGTAATGCTTTGGCCAACATGCAGGTAGGGATTATCCGAAGCGGAAATACCTATCCGGTTATGGGAACGACCAATGCCGACGGTCAGGTTTGCGGACTGGTGCCATCCAACGAAAATCTAACGCTGGTCGTTTTGGATAATTGCGGCAATACGATTTATACCGACGCAATAGGTCCGCTTACGGCAAATACAACTTTACCGACAATTACAGTGACCAATCCATCGGTTACGCCAACTTTGGTGGAGGGTAATCTGGTAACCTGTAGTAATGCAGCGGTGACCAATGGATATGTGATTTTACATACCGGATACACAACACAGTTTGCAACGGTTACCAACGGAAGTTTTAGCTTTAATACATTAGTTTGCGGTGGTCCGAATGCGACCTTTACGTTAGAAGGTGCCGATTATGATAATTTGCAGGTAACAGGCGATGTGAGCTATACCTTTACGACACCGACAACCAATATTGGAAATCTGGTGGCTTGTAATACGATAACGGAATTTATAACCTATCAGGTGGATAATAACCCTACGGTATATCATCTTACCGGGATCAATGCTGGATATACGCCAAACGGATTGGGTATCAGTGCGCAGGGAGCCGCTGGTAATGGTATCTATTTCTGGGGGAATACCAATGTTCCGGGAACCTATACGACTTCCGATTTCAGTATTGAAGGTGGATCCGTAGGCTATATTTCATCCCAATTACCCAACACGGTTTCGTTTCATCTAAATGCTTTCGGAGCAGTGGGGCAGTATATTGATTTAACGTTTAGTGGAACCTATCAGGATAATAACAATCCAGCCATTACACATACTATTACAGGAGTAGTCCATGTAATTCGCGATAATTAATTGTTTGTTTGTTTTTTAAATTAAAAAGACTTTTCATTGATTTGAAAAGTCTTTTTTTATGTTGCTGATTAAGAGAAACATTTAGAATAGGTCGCTTACTTCGTTTTTCAGATAGGAAAGTGCGACCGAACTCGGCGATTGTTTTTCCATCATATCGCTCAAAATAATTTCACGTAGTTTATTCGCGTTTTCTGCGCCCATTGAGGCTTTTCGAATGATTTGAATCGTGGTGTTTTTAGCGGTCAGGATGATGTTCCAGCTCTCTTCTGAGATATAAATCTGTTGTGTCAGGTTGTGTTCGTATTCCTGTTCGATATGCTGGATCAGTAAATTTTCATAATCGTTTTTATCTGACGAATGCGGTGCGATACGAACCAGTAATTTCGCCGGACTGATACGTTCCAGAAACAAGGTCATACGTTCAAATGCCTGTAAACGGATGGGTAACGCACTTTTTTGTGCTTCTTTATGTAGCAGAAAACGACGGCGTCCTTCTTCGTTTTTAGTGTGCAGATTAAAAAAGTAATAGGCCACACCGCCGGTAATAATAGCCGGAACGGTATAAGCCAGTAATTCTACTATTTTGGTAGTATCCATGATAGAATCGGGATAATTGATTAATGAATTGAAAATCGGTTCAAAGTGATACAAATAAACGAATAAAGAAATAAACTAACAAAATAAAAAACTATACCGATTTTAATTGTAATAAAGCATAATGAGTAGTATTTTTGAGGTTTGATATCATGACCATGCAAAATTATATTGACCAGTTAAATGAAGCCCAACGGGCGCCTGTATTACAAAAGGACGGGCCAATGATAGTGATTGCCGGAGCCGGCTCTGGAAAAACAAGGGTACTGACCATTCGTATCGCCTACCTGATGCATCAGGGTGTCGATGCATTTAATATCTTGTCGTTAACCTTTACGAATAAAGCGGCAAGGGAGATGAAAACCCGTATTGCAAGTATTGTGGGTAATAGCGAAGCCAAAAACCTGTGGATGGGAACTTTTCACTCGGTCTTTGCCAAAATATTGCGAAATGAAGCCGATAAGTTGGGGTATCCATCCAATTTTACCATTTATGACTCTCAGGATAGTGTACGATTGATTGGTCAGATTATCAAAGAAATGCAGCTGGATAAGGATGTTTACAAACCCAAACAGGTTTTGGGACGTATTTCCTCCTACAAAAACAGTTTGATTACCGTAAAAGCGTATTTCAATAACCCGGAACTGCAGGAAGCCGATGCGATGAGTAAAAAGCCGCGTTTGGGCGAAATTTATCAGAATTATGTGGAACGCTGTTTTAAGTCGGGGGCGATGGATTTCGATGATTTGTTGCTGAAAACCAATGAGTTGTTAACCCGTTTTCCGGATGTTCTGATGAAATATCAGGATCGTTTCCGCTATATTCTGGTGGATGAGTATCAGGATACCAACCATTCCCAGTATCTGATTGTTCGCGCGTTATCCGATCGTTTCCAGAATATCTGTGTGGTAGGAGACGATGCGCAGAGTATTTATGCCTTCCGTGGTGCGAATATCAACAACATCCTAAACTTCCAGAAAGATTACGAGGGTGTAAATACCTATCGTTTGGAGCAGAATTATCGTTCGACACGAAACATTGTGGAAGCGGCGAATACAATCATCGATAAAAATAAAACCAAACTGGATAAGGTGGTTTGGACAGCCAACGAATTCGGACCTAAAATCAAAATTCACCGCAGTCTTACCGATGGTGAAGAAGGGCGTTTTGTGGCCAGTACCATTTTCGAACAGAAAATGCAGCACCAGATGAACAACAATCAGTTTGCAATTCTGTATCGTACCAATGCACAGTCACGGGCGATGGAGGATGCGCTGCGCAAAAAAGACATCCCGTATCGTATTTATGGCGGACTGTCCTTTTACCAACGTAAAGAAATCAAAGACGTATTGTCTTACCTGCGACTGGTGATCAACCCGAAAGATGAAGAAGCATTGATTCGGGTGATCAACTATCCAGCACGTGGAATCGGAGATACAACAGTAGAAAAGCTGACTATTGCGGCGAATCACTACCGACGTTCCATTTTTGAAATTATGGAGCATATCGATAAGATCGACCTGAAGTTAAATACCGGAACAAAAAACAAATTACAGGATTTTGTGACCATGATCAAGAGTTTTCAGGTGATCAATGAAACGCAGGATGCTTTGTATCTGACGGATCATGTGACCAAAAAAACCGGATTGATTCAGGAATTAAAAAAAGATGCAACTCCCGAAGGTATTGCCCGTATTGAGAATATCGAGGTTTTAATGGGGGGGATCAAAGATTTTATCGAAGGGCAGAAGGAAGTAGACGGCGCGCGTGGGGCTTTATCGGAGTTTATGGAAGATGTGGCCCTGGCAACGGATCTGGATAACGATACCGGCGATGACGATCGTGTGGCTTTAATGACCATACACCTGGCAAAAGGATTGGAGTTCCCAACCGTATTTATTGTCGGAATGGAAGAAGATCTGTTTCCAAGTGCGATGAGTATGAATACGCGAAGTGAACTGGAAGAAGAGCGTCGTTTGTTCTATGTGGCCTTAACACGAGCCGAGCATCAGGCATATCTGACCTATGCGCAGTCGCGGTATCGATGGGGTAAACTGGTCGACAGTGAGCCGTCCCGTTTTATCGAGGAAATCGATGCGCAATACCTGGAATATTTAACGCCGGTCGAAACAAATTACCGTTATAAACCGACGATTAATGCGGATATTTTTGGGGATGTGGACAAATCGAAATTGCGATTGTCCAAACCGGTGGCGGGAACACCACCCAAGTATATTACCGACAACGAAGAGCCCAAAATGAATCGGGACATTCGTAAATTAAAACCGGTTTCAGGAACGGTACCGGCAGCTGCAGGGCCAAGTCCATACGACAATGGATTGAGCGTTGGAAATGTAGTGATGCACGAACGTTTCGGAAAAGGACAAATCCTCAATCTGGAAGGTGCCGGAGCCGATAAAAAAGCGGAAATTAAATTTGAAGTGGGCGGAATTAAAAAATTACTGTTGCGTTTTGCGAAACTACAGGTAATCGGATAAGAAGTTATAAACCCTTAAAATATAAAATCATGGCAGAATTCATTAAAATTTATCCTGAAAATCCGAATCCGGCAGCCATCGCAAAAGTGGTAAAGTGCTTAAAGGATGGCGGACTGGTTATTTATCCAACGGATACCGTTTATGGTTTGGGCTGCGATATCACCAATTCGAAAGCGCTGGAGAAAATTGCAAAAATCAAAGGTATTAAGCTGGAGAAAGCAAATTTTTCGTTTGTGTGCTGTGATTTGAGTAATTTATCGGATTATGTACGACAAATCGATACGGCTACTTTTAAGATACTGAAAAGAGCTTTGCCGGGACCGTATACGTTTATTCTTCCGGGAAATAATAATCTACCGAAAGAATTTAAAAAGAAAAATACCGTTGGTATTCGTGTGCCGGATAATACTATCGCGCTGGAAATCGTAAGACAATTGGGCAATCCGGTTATCTCGACTTCGATACACGACGAAGATGAGGTGATCGAATATACAACCGATCCGGAATTGATTTTTGAGAAATGGCAAAACCTGGTCGATATGGTGATCGACGGTGGTTATGGCGATAATCATGCTTCGACGGTTATCGATCTTTCCGGGTTTGAGCCGGTGGTTATTCGGGAAGGAAAAGGCGATTTGGATGTTTTGTAGTACTTTATTGATTTTTGGTAAAACTTTTGGTTATCCGGTAATATATCAATAACTTAGCGTAACAAATCAGCTAAAAATATAACAATATAAAAGAGGTGTCATTCTTAATTAAATATTTAATTGGTTATTAAAAAAAATTAGGAATACATAAAAAGCAGGTCCAAAAGACCTGCTTTTTCATTTTAGTATGTTTATGATGACGGTTTTAGTTTTTACCAGCCATGTTTTTCATTTCTTTTTCGATCATATCGTAGAACTGATCAATTTTAGGTAAAACCACGATACGGGTTCTTCTGTTTTTAGCTCGGTTATCCGGCGTATCATTATCGGCCAACGGAACGTAGAAACTTCTTCCGGCAGCGATCAATTGTTTTGGATTTACACCCAGATCATCCTGTAAAACACGAACGATAGAGGTCGCTCTTTTTACGGAAAGATCCCAGTTGTCTACCAATACGGCATTTTTAATCGGCACATTATCCGTGTGACCTTCTACCATACATTCGAAGTCCGGTTTGCTGTTTACCACTTTAGCTACCTTAGCCAATACTTCTTTAGCGCGGTCACTTACAACATAACTTCCGCTTTTGAAAAGCAGTTTATCAGCAATGGAAATAAATACCACACCTTTTTCCACATTTACCTGAATATCCGGATCGTTGATACCTACCGAACTTTTTAAACTGGTAACCAAAGCAAGGGTTACACTGTCTTTTTTGGTAAGTGCATCTTGTAAACGGGTAATCTTAAGGTCTTTTTCCTTTAGACTTTCCAACGACTTTTCAAGATTTTCAGCACCTTTTGAAGAAAGGGTAGTCAAATTCCCCATATTATTGATCAAATCGGAGTTGTTCTTCTTCAAAAATTCCATTTGGCTTGCCATATGGTCTTTTTCAGTTAAACACGTATTCAGTTTTACCGTGCAGGTGTTTAACAGGTCCTGAATTTTTTTGTTCTCTTCTTCTAGAGCTGCAATTTTTTTCTTCGATCCACAGGATGTCAGCGTAATTGCAAGTACCGAAAGGGCGATAACGACTTTTTTCATACAATGTTGAATTTATAAGGAATAACGAATTTACTAAGATTTTACTGCTTGTTAAAGTTTAAAACGATAAACAAATGTTAAATATTAGTATCAAAAAACCTGCCATTCTTAACAAAATAGCGGTAAACAATGGAATTTACACGATAATAATTTTCCGATTGATAGGAGTCTCTTTTTTCTAAAAATTTGGAAATGAAACGATAAAGGGTAAAATGAGCGCGAATAATTGCCCAGGTATGTTTGGGTTTTCCCTGTAAAAAAAAACGTATTCCGGCAATGCCATCCAGACAAAGACGGATGAAAATTGTTGGGAATAGTTGTCTTTTGGGGAGATTTTTGACCATCATCCACAGGGAATTCCGAAAATTAAGGAATGTTTTATGCGGATTTCCGGTGTTTAAAGTGGCACCGCCAACATGGTATACGGTTGATAGTCCGCAATATTTAGCGGTATAACCTTTGTTAAAAGCACGCCAGCAAAGGTCGATCTCTTCCTGATGAGCAAAAAAATCGGAATCGAAACCGCCCAGCTCGTGGAAAACCTTTTTCCGGATAAACATACAAGCACCCGAAGCCCAGAAAATAGTTTGGATATCGTTATACTGACCGTTATCCGCTTCGATGGTCTCAAAAATACGACCGCGGCAAAACGGGAAAGCATATTTGTCGATATAGCCACCGGCAGCACCGGCGTATTCAAAATGAGTTTTACGTTTGTAATCCAGAATTTTAGGTTGTACGATTGCTGTTTCCGGTTCGTTATCAAAAAGGGTGATAATCGGTTGCAGCCAATTGGGGGTGACTTCAATATCGGAATTAACCAATACATAAATAGGTTCCTGTACCGATTGTAACGCTTCGTTATAGCCGCCGGCAAATCCGAAATTGGCGCGGTTCACAATGATGGAAACGGTGGGAAAATGTTCTTTTACAAAAGCAACCGATGTGTCGGTCGAGGCATTATCGGCTACATATATAGTAGCCTCCGGAGAGTTTTCGACAACAGAAGGTAAAAACTGTTCCAACAATTTTACACCATTCCAGTTGAGTATGACGATCGCTATTTTTTTCAAAATCGAGGGTGTTATAAGGATGGGTAATCCGGTAAGGTTCTAAGGAACTGATATTCCTTTTTTTCGAAATCCATACGGCAAAAGTAATGATTTAAGCCATTGGTTACCATTAAATAATCGGCTTCCAAAACCATATTATAACGGGCGATCTGATCGAAAACTTGTTGGGTAATGGGGACTTCCGGAGCTTTACATTCGACGAGCAGGAAAATCTTTCCGTCGGGTTTAAAAACCACGGCATCGTAACGTTTGGTCAGCCCGTTGATTTTAATGACTTTCTCCACATTGATATACGAACCGGAGTATTTTTTGTCTTGCAATAAAAACTGAATCACATGTTGACGCACCCATTCTTCGGGAGTCAGTTGGATAAATTTTTTACGGATGGCATCAAAAATAGCCACTTTATTTTCACTATTTTTGAACCGAAAGGAATAAGGCGGAAAATTCAGATTTTGCATAGTGCAAATATAAATTGAAGTTTTTGATTTCTGGATAATTGCTAAAGAAACTGTTTTGGAGGAAGTACTAAAGATCATAAAAGATATAAAGGCCGGCGATATTAAACCGATTTATTTTTTAATGGGCGAAGAACCTTATTATATCGATAAACTGACCGATTATATTGAGGATACTATTTTATCGGAAGAAGAAAAAGGCTTTAACCAGATGGTTTTATACGGTCGCGATGTTACGGTAGAGGATATTGTATCGAATGCAAAACGCTATCCGATGATGGCCGACCGTCAGGTGGTGATTGTTAAGGAAGCACAGGAATTATCCCGAACGATTGACAAGTTGGAAAGTTATGCCGAAAATCCGCAGCCAACAACGGTTTTGGTAGTGTGTTATAAATACAAGACGTTGGACAAACGCAAAAAAGTAACCAAAGTACTGGAGAAAGCCGGAGTGGTTTTCGAAAGTAAAAAACTATATGAAAATCAGGTGGGCGACTGGCTTAAACGGGTTTTATCCGGAAAAGGCTATCAAATTGAACCAAAAGCGGCTGCGATGTTGGTGGAATTTTTGGGAACCGATCTGAGTAAGATTGCCAACGAACTGGATAAACTTGCGATTATTTTACCAAAAGGAAGCACGATTAGTCCGAAGATCATCGAAGAGAATATTGGATTTAGTAAAGATTATAACAACTTTGAATTGCGTAAAGCGATAGGTGAGAAGAACCAGTTAAAAGCCTATCAGATTGCCGATTATTTTGCGCAGAATCCAAAAGACAACCCGTTGGTGGTGACCACCGGGCTTATTTTCGGGTTCTTTTCTCAATTGTTGCAATACCACGGATTAAAAGATAAAAGTCCGGGGAATGCCGCTAAGGTTTTAAAGGTGAATCCGTATTTTTTAAAGGATTATGATGTGGCCTTGCGAAACTATCCGATGAAAAAGGTAAGCCAGATTGTAGCTGTTTTACGGGATATCGACGTAAAAAGTAAAGGAGTTGGTGCCAATGCATTACCGCAGCAGGATTTGCTTAAAGAAATGTTGGTTAAGATATTCAATTAGATTAATATTTTTACGGCTGTGATATTATTACGATATTTGCCATTCAAAAAAACTAAGATATGGGCATGAATAAAAATACCATTTTAGGGTGGGCCACCTTGATTATGGTTTTAATGGGATTATTATTAATCGGATTGGCGGTTTACCGATATGCCGATGTGGCTGGATGGGGATTTGGAGCAGTAGGAATCGGATTTTTTGCCATTGCATGGGTATTTAATGCTTTAAAGGGAAGAGTATAAGACGCTTTTCGCACGATACAAACAAAACCAGAGACATAAGGTCTCGGGTTTTGTTTTTTTAATACCACACCTGTCAGGTTTTTAAAACCTGTCAGGTGTTTTTCCGGACTAGTTTAATCCGCAGGTTGGTGTAAGGCAATCCGGTTGCCTTCCGAATCCTGAAACTCGGCTACATACCCCAATTCGCCATTGGATGTTTTCGGATATAAGGCTACTCCGCCATTTGCGATTGCTTTTTCAAGCGTTTTTTCAATCGAATCAGTGTGAAAATAAGGTACCACACCGTCCAGTGTTGGCTTATAAATGTCGCCTTTGGCCAATCCTCCGGAAATGCCGGGTAACGCATCCGATAAGGGAAATAAGGCCATTTCGTTATGATCAATTATTGTCTTTTCAAAAGTAAAACCGAATACAGCGGTATAAAAGCGTATCGCCCGATCCAGATCGGTAACGGGGATTTCAAAATAAACAACCGGGTTGTGTTTAGTAGGCATATGGGGTTTTTAGATTAAATACACGGTCAGAACGATATAAGAAAAAACTTATTTTACCGTAACCGTATACCGTTCGGTGATTTTATAATTTTTATCTTTAAGGATAATATCATAGGTACCGGGACTCAAATATAGTGGTGGTATTTCTTTTCCGGTAATTTCCACTATATCGGTTGGAACACCTCCCTGATCGTATTCCTTCACGCGATAGGCGGTGATCAATACGGGTGTGTTTTTACTCTTTTTTCCGGGAACACGATACAAAACCCTGTCGGTTTGCAGCCAGTCCGGCCGGTTGTGCTGATAATTTGTTTTCGGATGTAGTACCACAATATCCGTTTGCTTCGGAGTGGATAAACCGTTAAAGATTTCCCCGGATTCCAGTTGTAATACAACAGATTCCTGTTGTGTGATACGGTTTATAAAAGGATGATTTAACGTCGGATTTCCTTTTTCCGGAAAAAGCGTCTGGTTAATGGTAAACGGATCGATCCCCATATAGTCTTTTAACCGACCGGCCATGGCTTTTTCCCAGGGTTTATAATCGTTTTCAAAAACATGATCATGTCCACAATGGATCAGTACTTTTCCTTTGGGATGACTGTCGATGAATCGTTTGATGTTTTGTGCCTGTTCGATTTCGCGTTCTTTTCCGTTTTTTCCATCTGAAGCTTCATATCCAAATACCGTAAAGCCTATTTTTAAGGCTTCGGATAACAGGTTCCCGAATTCCGGTTCCCGGGTATAAAAACCACTCTCCAGTACCGGGAATTTCCGTTTGTTGATCAGCGTATCGTGCAGCGCTTCCAGTCCGAGGTAACGGTACCCGTTAGCATACAATCCTTTTAACAGCGATCGCGTAAATGTCCGGTGCCGGGCAATGGTATGTGCTTCATTGATCACTATAAGCGATTCGTTTTTAGAACGGTTAAGAATGTACGCCCGGGCGTTTAATGGCTTGGAATTAAAAAACAACAGACTGTCATGGGGTGTCATTGGAGCGGGTTTGCGAAAACCATTTTTATCCCATATTTCAAGGGCGGCTTTGTAATAACCGCTAATCGAAAAGTAGGAGGCGCTCATCTGGTATTTCCAGGCCGTAGTATCTTTTTCGAGATTGTGATACAGATCGGCTGAAAATTTATAATAATCGTTGTCCGATTGCGCCTGAACGGTAATTGAAATAAAGAAGAATGCTATTAATTGAAATTTCATGGTTACTTGTGTTGAGCGATAAGATTCCAAAAACTGATTGTACGACGTGTGGTAAAGCCTAATTTTTCATAAACCCTGATGGCTCTGGTATTGGAAGAAGCGACATGTAAATAGGGTGTTTTATTTTCCTGAAAAATACGATCCGCGGTATGCGCTACCAGTTGGGAGGCATATCCTTTTCCGGTATGCTCCGGATGGGTCACCACGGCACTTATTTCGGTATACTGTTCCATTTTCATGCGTTCGCCGGTAACGGCTACCAAAGTACCTTCTTTGAAAATACCGTAATAATTCCCCATTTCGGGAGTTCTGGTTTTAAAATAACCGGGTTGTACCAAATTTACGAGTGCTAAGAGGGCATCTTTATCGGCATCTCCCAAAGTAATGATTTCGTGTTCCGGGGGCAAAGCAATGGGGTGTGAGAGCACCATCTGATTGCAAATGAGTTCATTTGCTAATTCTACCTTAGGGGTATGGGACGGTCTTTCACCCACAATAAAAAAGTTGTCGGTTAGCCGGGCATAGTGTGCCACGCCTTTTTCGGTCGATAGTGGTGGTATACAACCACCAAACGGACAAAAATCGGGATGATAGAATTGGATGCCATCCAACTCAAGGGCAAATGATTGGTGTGTTTCGGTTAGCGAATAGTAAACCGGATTGTCCAATTTATAGGCTGTTTCGGGCATATGGCGAATATTATTTTTTGAAAAGCGAGCTACTCAAATTAACTCAAATAAAAATTATCCTACAACAAAAAAGCTGAAATTAACAGATACATCTGACAAGGTTTTCAAAACTTGTCAGATGTTAGTTAACATCGATTTGAAATATAAAACCGCTTCTGTCAATTCAGTTTCGTTTAACGAGGCAAATCCAAAACGAAAAGCATTTTGTTCGGAATCGGTTCTGGCGATATAAAAACGATCGGTTGTCTTTAAACGAGATATGGAATAACCCTCCCGTAACCGGATCCAAATTGCCATACCGCCCGAGGGTAAGGTATACGAAATATAGCGACTTAGGTGTTCTTGTAATAAGGTATCCAGAAAATCCCTGCGTTGATGGTAGCATTTTTTGGCTTTTTTAAGATGGCGCTTGAGTTCACCGTCCTGTATCAGTGTGGCCAGAGCATTTTGCATATAACCGTCACCACCTACGTCAATTAACTTTCGTAGCGCGGTACACTGGACAATAAAGTTTTGCGGAGCGACCATAAATCCCATTCGCAGAGACGGATCCAGTATTTTTGAAAACGAACCGATATAAATTACATTCCCGTTATGTCCGCTGCTGGCCAATGGGAGGTATGGAGATGAGGTATAATGATAGTCGTAATCGTAATCATCTTCAATGATTGCAAAAGCGTAGCGTTCGGAAAGTTCCAGTAATTTCATCCGCCTTTCCACACTAAGGGTAACCGTTGTCGGATAATGATGGTGGGGCACCACATATACGGCATTGATTTTTTCCTTCCGACAAATCAATTCGATGGCGTCGGTATCGATTCCATGGGTATCAACATTTACTTTTAGCAGTTGCGCTCCGGTTTGTTCGAAGACCTGATCGGCTACGGGATAATTAGGCTGACCTACGATTATACGCGCACCGGAATGTAATAGTAACTGAGCCGCCAGATAAATACTCATCTGTGCACCGTGTGTGATCAATATGTTATCGGCAGTACAATTCAATCCGCGGGTTTCCGATAAATAGGAAACCAATGTTTCCCGGAGTTTTGGAGTCCCCTGTGCGGTACCGGTATTCGCTGTTTTAATCGCATATTTTCGGGACGTATTCGAACGATAGGTTTTTAGTAGTGCAGCAATGGGCGATAACCGAACATCGGGATACCCGTCGTCAATAGTGATGTCGGGGATTTTGAAAGGAGCATTGTGTGCGGGATTATCAACAATTTGACGGAAGTGAAGTGTCATGTTGGTTGCATATCCGACCTGAGTAATAGTGTTTTCCCAGGATTGTGGTTTGAGTACCGGAATCCGTTCGGATACGGTAACGTGTTTTCGCGGAACAATACGAACCCAATCCTGCGCCTGTAACTCGTCGTAAGCAGCGATTACCGTTTTGCGATGTACCTGTAGGATTTTGGCCAGTTCCCGGGTACCCGGGAGTACCATGCCGGCTTTTAAAGATCCTTTTCGTATTGCAGTACTGATACCCATCGCAATTTGCTGGTAGATCGGAATTTTACTGGTCTTATCAATAGCGATATTACGTTCAATCGGAATCATCTGGACTACTTTATAAGTTAAAACTGGATTACAAAGGTAGTCCTATTTGCGAATACTTTTGTCCTGTAAAATCAAAATAATCAGGACTATGAATTACAAAATTAAAAAAGCGAGCCTCGACGATCTGGATGAAACGGCTGTATTGTTTGACCTTTATCGTGTTTTTTACCGGCAGGAATCGGACGTTGAAAAGGGAAAAGCATTTCTAAAAGAACGTTTTCTAAATAGCGAATCGGATATTTTTCTGGCATTTGTTAACGGGAAGGCCGTCGGATTTGTACAGCTTTACAAACTGTTCCATTATACAAAATTGCAAAAACAATGGTTGTTAAGCGATTTGTTTGTACATCCTGACTTTAGAGGACAAGGTTTGTCGGTCGCTTTGATCGATCGCAGTAAGCAATGGTGTGTTGAAACTGGCGCCTGCGGATTGATGTTGGAAACCGAAAAAACGAATGCTATCGGGAATACACTCTATCCGCGATGTGGTTTTGAATACGATGGCGCACACAATTACTACCATTGGTGGCAATAATAAGCGTAACGGTAAATGGTAACCGTTTGCTGTTTTCTTAAAATTCAAAGGCCGGATAGCCGAGTGGTTAGGCGAAGGAATGCAATACCTTATACAGTGGTTCGAATCCATTTCCGGCTTCATTAGGTAATTAGTAACGCGAATTAGAATATGGAGGAACATATCTTGATCAACCTACAAAAAATATTGGATCGGATCAAAATGGCTGCGATAAAAAGCAAACGCGATCCGGACGAAATTCGTTTGTTATTGGCCACGAAAACGGTGCCAGCCGATCGGATTAAAGTGGTGTTAACAGACGGACAGACCTTAATAGGAGAGAATAAAGTACAGGAAATCAAAGAAAAATACCCGGATTTAAAAGCGATTCCGCATACAAATCATTTTATCGGACATTTACAAACCAATAAAATCAAGGACATTTTAAAATACGATATTTCCTGTATTCAGTCGTTGGATCGCTTGGATTTGGCGGTAAAATTGCACCAGCGGTTGCTATTGGAGCATAAGACTATGGAGGTACTTATTCAGGTCAATACGTCCAATGAAGAGAGCAAATTTGGTATTGCGCCAGATAAAGCAATAGCCTTGGTACAAGAAGTGGCACAATTCGAAACCTTGCAGATAAAAGGATTGATGACCATCGGATTGTTTAGTGCCGAAACCGAAAAAGTCCGACAATGTTTCCGTTTACTCAAACAAATACAACAACAAATTAAAGCATTGAAGCTACTCAATGTCGAAATGAACGAACTTTCGATGGGAATGAGTGGTGATCTGGAAACTGCGATTGAAGAAGGTGCGACAATCGTTAGGGTAGGTACGGCCATTTTCGGACAACGAATTTATCCCGATAGTTATTATTGGAATGAAAATAGTTAGCAACACCTGACGGGTTTCTAAAACCTGTCAGGTGTAACAGGTGTTGTTTAACCAGCTTTCGCATCAATCAGAATGGCCAATTGAATACAAGGTTGATCCGAGCGATTGCTCCACGCATGATTGGTTCCTTTTTGAATTACGATGTCACCGGGTTTTAATAAGGTTTCGCCTTCTTCCAGGATCAAATACAATTCCCCGGACAGGATAATGATATAATCCAGAGTATCGGTTTGATGCAGTAACGGATGTGGTTCTCCCGGTTGAATCCTAAGTCCCAAATCGCGATCGGGCGGAATCGTCACATAACGAAAATACGTGCCGTTTTTCGGAGTTTGCGGAAATGGAGTATTCGGAATAAGGACTTCGTTATCTAAACTAACCGGCATTTGCTGCGTATTCCAGATATCCGAAATAATAAGTCCTTTAAAATGTTCAACGGCATTTTGAACCGTATGGTCTTCAATAATGGTGGATTTTCCGTCTTTTATTCCGGTCACCACGCGTCGGGGTATGGTTTGCATAGGATGATTTTTTTGGTAAAAGTAAAAGGGAAATGCTATAATTTTGTTAGTGGTTAACTTTATGTAACTAGTTACCCAAAAGAAACTATGACACAAATAAACGATCAGGGGCTGCTACGAGAGACCAGCTGCAGCGAAGAACTTTTTGCGATTCGTGACAGTCTGGAAATCCTCGGTGGAAAATGGAAACTTTTAATTCTGATTTACCTAAAAAACCGACAGGATAAGTTGGTCCATTTTAAGATGATCGAACGCGGCATACAGGGAATCTCTGCAAAAATGCTCAGTAAAGAATTAAAAGAACTCGAAATAAACGAACTCGTTTCCCGCACCGTCCAGAATACGCGTCCGATTACGGTAACCTATGCCTTAACGGACTACGGGAAGTCGGTTATCCCGGTTATTGAGGCTTTAGTTCAATGGGGTTTTGATCATAGGATGATGATTAAAAAAACACGATAACTAAAACCTGACAGGTCTTAGACACCTGACAGGTTTTAGTTAAATTTTTTGTGTTTATGTATTTAACTACGTAGTTTTGTTGTGTAAATAAAAAACAACTATGGAAATTCGTATTCAGCCCATCGGAAATGACCATTCAGCTGCGGCAATTGACCTGATTTTAAGTATTCAGCAAAAAGAATTTAATGTCCCGATTACGATAGACGATCAACCCGATCTATTGGAAATAGAAGCCTTTTATTATCAGGGAGGTGGTGCTTTTTGGGGCGCTTTCCACAATGGTGAACTCATAGGTACTATTGCGTTGATCAAATATGCCGATCAAGAAGGAGCGATTCGAAAGATGTTTGTCAAAAAAGAATTTCGCGGAAAAGAATACCGGATTGCCCAGCAATTACTCGATATTTTAATCGCCTATAGCCGTGAAAATGGAATCCGACACTTATATTTGGGAACGATTACCATTTTAGAAGCGGCACTTCGTTTTTATGAAAAGAATAACTTTGTGCGGATTGAAAAAACGAATTTGCCGGACGCTTTTCCATTAATGAGTGCCGATAATGTATTTTGCCATTTAAATCTCGACAAACAGCCATGAATATAATTGATGAATCCGGAATATTAGCCATCTCGACCAGGTTACAGCGCCTTAGTGAGCAACTTCGCAAAGACGGAGCGCAGGTTTATAAAGCATATGGAATCGCATTTGAGCCCAAATGGTTTCCCGTGATTTATACCTTATACCATAAAGAGATGCTGAGTGTGGTAGAAATCGCAAATGAGATAGGATATACCCATCCATCTACGATTAGTCTGCTAAAAGAACTCGAAAAGCAAAAACTGATTCGTTCCGTTAAAGACAAAGAAGACGAGCGAAAACGGCGAATACAGTTAACGTCTAGTGGATTGGCGTTAATCGAACAGATGAAACCCGTATGGGAAGTGATGCGTACAGCGTTACATGAAATTGCAGACAACCAAAATGCATTGCTGGCAGCGCTTACCGAAGCCGAAAATAAAATGGCAACCCAAAGTTTTCTGCAACGCGTCTTGCAATTAAAACAGGAACAGGATGCCAACACTATAGAAAAATAGTATCTTTGAGTAGCTAAAAAATAGTACGATGTTTACACTGGAAGAGATCAAAGCGGCCCATGCAAAAGTAAAATCGGGAGCCGATTTCCCCAATTATATTCAAGACTTGATTGGACTTGGGGTGACTTTTTACGAAACGTTTGTTTCCGATGGCCATACCGAATATTACGGTACTAAGGATTATCGGGTTATGGCACCTCCAGTGTATGAGATGCTTAACATCGTTTTAGAAAGTAATTGTATTGATTTTAAAAAAGACCTCAAAGCCCATCAACAAGGGCAAACCGATTACTTGACATTTTGCAGGGATTGTGCCCGTTCGGGTATAGCAAAATGGACTATGGATATGCAAAAAAGAACCTGTACGTATTATGATCAGTCTGAAAATGAAGTACTGGTCGAAACCATACCGGGTTAAATCCATCCTTCACAGATCGCTTTAGAACCAAGTTCGACCAGGCTTTACAATCCGATTTTTAACAAACCGCAAGATTCGGGTTTTAAAAAATAGGCGAATTGTAAATTTTTGCAGGGTAATTAAAAATTAAAACCATGCAGCGATTTCAAAACAAATTTGCCCTGATAACCGGAGGAACCAATGGTATAGGATTGGCTACAGCCCGACAATTTATAGCCGAAGGCGGACAGGTAATCGTCACCGGACGTAGTGTCGAAACGGTAAACAAAGCCATCGCTTTATTAGGAAAAAACAGCCACGGTATTGTATCCAATGCTGGGAATATGCAGGACCTGATGCAATTGCAACAACAGGTATATCGGTATACGGATTTTCTTGATCTGGTCTTTTTAAATGCGGGTTACGGTCGGTTTGCTTCTGTAGCGCAAGCCGATGCGGTTCATTTTGATGAATTGTTCAATATGCTGGTAAAAGGGCCTTTTTTTACGGTACAACAGCTTTTACCATTATTAAGACCGGGAAGTAGTATTGTTTTTAATACGTCTTTTGTGACGGAAGTGGGAATGGCAAATTTTTCGGTGTACTCTGCGGCAAAATCGGCAGTACAATCGTTTGTTAAAACTTTTGCAGCCGAATTGACGGTGAAGGGTATTCGTGTCAATGGAATTAGCCCGGGGCATATCAAGACCAATATTTATAGTAATACCGGACTTACTGCCGAACAGATCGAAAGTGCGGTCACAGCTTTAATTCCGACGATACCATTCCAACGACAGGGGGAGCCCTCGGAAATTGCCGATGCGGTATTGTTCCTCGCTTCGGAACAGGCTTCCTATATCCATGGAACCGAACTAAAAGTGGATGCCGGTATTTCGGTGATCCGCTAAAAATATAACGGTGGTCAAAATACCACCGTTTTCTATTTTGGACCGTATATCCGGCATTATTCCGCTGGTTTTTAAAGACTACGGATGTTTTTTCTGAATCATCAAAAGGGATAAATTTGTGCTACAAAAAACATTCGATTGGACTACTAAACCATAAATCGCTCCGTAATTTTTATTCTATCGTATTTCACTTATATTTGCTATCTGAATAGACACTAAACACATTTTGACATGTCAGACGATAAAAAAGTAATATTTTCGATGTCACGGGTAAGTAAAACCTACTCGAGCACAAACAAACAGGTTTTAAAAGATATTTACCTGAGTTTTTTCTACGGTGCTAAAATTGGTATCCTGGGATTAAACGGTTCTGGTAAATCATCTTTATTAAAAATTATTGCCGGAGTAGATAAAAACTACCAAGGGGATGTCGTATTCGCGCCGGGTTATACGGTAGGATATTTAGAGCAGGAACCACTATTGGACGAAACCAAAACCGTTATTGAAATCGTACGCGAAGGGGTAGCCGAGACGGTTGCCATTCTGGATGAATTCAATAAAATCAACGATATGTTCGGTTTACCGGAAGTATACGAAGATGCTGATAAAATGCAGAAGTTAATGGACCGTCAGGCTGAACTTCAGGATAAAATCGATGCGGTAGGCGCATGGGAGCTGGATACCAAACTGGAAATTGCGATGGATGCGCTACGCACGCCGGAGCCGGATACACCTATTAAAGTATTGTCCGGAGGAGAGCGTCGCCGTGTGGCTTTATGTCGTTTGTTATTACAACAGCCAGATGTATTGTTATTGGATGAGCCAACGAACCACTTGGATGCGGAAAGCGTACTGTGGTTGGAGCAACACTTACAACAATATGCCGGAACGGTAATTGCCGTAACCCACGACCGTTATTTCCTGGATAATGTGGCCGGATGGATTTTAGAGTTAGACCGTGGTGAAGGTATTCCGTGGAAAGGAAACTATTCGTCTTGGTTGGATCAGAAATCAAAACGTATGGAGCAGGAAGAAAAAGTAGCGTCCAAACGTAGAAAAACATTAGAACGCGAGTTAGACTGGGTACGTCAGGGAGCCAAAGGGCGTCAGACGAAACAAAAAGCCCGTTTACAGAACTACGATAAATTACTAAACGAAGACCAAAAAGAACTGGATGAGAAATTAGAGATCTACATCCCGAATGGTCCGCGTTTGGGAACCAATGTAATCGATGCTAAAAATGTTTCGAAAGCTTTTGGTGACAAACTATTATATGAAAACCTGAACTTTACGTTGCCGCAAGCGGGAATCGTAGGGATTATTGGCCCGAATGGTGCCGGTAAATCGACGATCTTCCGTATGATCATGGGTGAAGAAGCACCGGATAACGGGGAGTTTGTTATTGGAGACACCGCAAAAATCGCTTATGTCGATCAGTCGCACTCGAATATCGATCCGAATAAATCCATCTGGGAAAACTTCTGCGATGGTCAGGAATTGATAATGATGGGTGGCCGTCAGGTAAACTCCAGAGCGTATTTGTCCCGATTTAACTTTGGTGGAAGTGATCAAAATAAAAAAGTTTCGACACTTTCCGGAGGAGAACGTAACCGTTTGCACTTGGCGATGACCTTAAAAGAGGAAGGTAACGTATTGCTACTGGATGAGCCAACGAACGACTTGGATATCAACACGCTTCGTGCATTGGAAGAAGGTTTGGAAAATTTCGCCGGTTGTGCGGTGGTTATTTCCCACGACCGTTGGTTCCTGGACAGGATTTGTACGCATATCCTGGCTTTCGAAGGGGATTCGCAGGTTTATTTCTTCGAAGGAAGTTTCTCCGATTACGAAGAGAATAAAAAGAAACGACTTGGTGGTGACTTGACACCAACCCGTATCAAATACAAAAAATTGATCCGAGGATAACGAAAATAAGAAGTTATAAAAAACCGCTTTGTAGCGGTTTTTTTTATGAAAACAGTTATTTATAACGAATGGGATTTAAGATTGGTGTAAAAAACTGTTTTTTGTGTTTCTATGTGTTTTTTCAGCGTTAAAATCAGTATTTATACGGTAGAAAATTGTCTGCTAAAATGGTCTTTGTAAGAAAATTTAATACTACTTTTGGCGCGATTTTTATTTCTCATTAAGGAGATATAAATATAAAAAACAAACATTTTAAGCATATGAACAAACTAGTACAATTAGGTTTTTTATTGACAGGATTTTGTGCCTTTTCACAAAATGGAGGTCTTGATCCAACTTTTGGAACAGGAGGAAAGGTAATAACATCCATTAACAGCGGCGCTGATAAAGCACATGGAGTAGCATTGCAACAAGATGGTAAAATTGTTGTTGCCGGTTATACCTACAGTAGTGTTTTCGGTGAGGATTTTGCCTGCGTTCGTTATAATGCCGACGGTAGTCTTGATACGACATTTGGTACCAATGGGAAAGCATCGTTCGATTTACAAGGCGGTAGCGATGATAGAGCGTATTCGATGGATTTACAGATGGATGGAAAAATAGTACTGGCGGGATATTCCGATAATGGAAGTGACAGAGCCGGTGCGGTAATACGTTTAAATAGCAATGGTAGTCTTGATACTACTTTTGGTATGGGAGGGAAAGCCTTTACCAATTTTACCATTTATAATACTGCGGCACGGGCGGATGAATTTAAAGTAGTCAAAGTGCACCATGTAACTGGAAACATAGTAGTTGGAGGAACTTCGGTTTTAAACACGAATGAGTCCAGAGGAATTTTTGCGCGTTATACGGCTTCGGGTGTTTTAGATACGACATTTGGTAATAACGGGCGATTAATCGACTTGCCATTTCCGGAAAGTAATTCGAATGGATTTACTTTTTGTATAGAAGATCTGGCGTTAAAATCGAACGGAAAAATTACAGCAGTGGGATGGAGTGATGTACCAGGGAACGGATCAATGCAATATTCCAGACAATATGTTTGCCGATTGAATAGCAACGGAACATTGGATACCACTTTTTCTTCCGATGGATTTGCATCCAACTCATTTACAACCAGTGACAATAAGACCAATGCGATGCTTTTAAAACCGGATGATAGTTTCCTTTTTAGCGGTAGTAGCCGTTGGTCGTCTACCGATTATAAATATTATTATGGTACGGTAACTTCGGGCGGAACGGTTGCATTACAAGGTTCTATCGATTTTTCACCAAGTACTATCGATATGTGTTATGATATGGGAATGGACAGTAATGCTAAAATTGTATTAGCGGGTTCGGCAATTGATGCAACTACGACTACTGCGACTTCTAAATTTGCACTTACCCGATTAAATACCGATTATTCGATCGATACAACATTTGGAACTTCCGGTAAGGTAACCACCGATTTTGGGACGAATACGTATAGCGAATCTTTGGCAATGGCCATCCAGTCGGACGATAAAATCATTTTGGTGGGGTATACCGGAAATGATTTTGCAGTTGCGCGATATATCGGAAACGGAACGTCACTTTCAACGGTTGGTTTTGAAAAAGGAAAACAACTTGTAGTTTATCCAAATCCAGTTGTTGATCAATTAATGATTGATACAACAGTAAACGAATTAACAGCAGGAACGGCATATCAGGTATACGATAGCAACGGTCGAATCGTTAGCAATGGAACGATTGCTGATGATCGTACTTCCGTAGCGGTAGAGAATTTGGCAGCAGGTATTTATTTACTTAAAGTAAATCAGACTACTGTTAAGTTTGTAAAAAAATAAACGATTCTAAATTTACGATAGAAATTAAAAGAGGCTTTTTAAGCCTCTTTTTTTATACAAACCGTCACAAGATCGGTACTTTCTAACGGCTGATTATTAACCGTCATTTTGGAATAGTTGTGTTGGTGTTCCTGTATAATTTCAAAACCGACTTTTTCCAGTTGCTCATTTAAAACCGCTTCATCGTATAGCGCAAAGCCTTGCTGGACAAAATCGACTTGATGTAAGACGCGTTTCGGACGATAACCAATATACAATTTTCCGCCGGGTTTTAAAATACGGAAAAGCAGACTCAGATAGTCTTCCAGCGGTTCCCAAAAATAAACCGTGTTTAAAGCTATGATATGATCAAATTTATTATCAGGATAGGAACAGTTTATAATATCGCCGTGTTCCGGAATTACGGATCCTACGGCAACGAATGAGGCATTATTTTGCAAGGCTTCCTGATGCATTACTTCCGAATAGTCCATGCCGTAAACGGTTATGGCCTTTCCTGGTACAAAATAGGCGGGAAAATGCATGCCGTTTCCATAACCAATTTCTAATACGGTATCAAGGTCGCTAAGGGTAAGTAACGCAAATAGGTCGGTATACATCTGACGGTTGGAACGGTTCATATCGCGACCGATCGCAATTCCGGCTTCACCATCCGGTTTTCGCAATTGCTTACCGGTTTCAATAGGAGATAGGGGTGTCATATAAATTCATTTAAAATGCGAAGGTATCAATCGGAATGTATACCGTTGTTGTAGTATTTTGAGAAAGAGTTATAATATTTTGCGATTGTTGCTATTACACCTGACAGGTTTAGTTAAGTTAAAACTTCATTTTTTGTATCCGAACGGCATTTAGAATCGCTAATAACGCGACGCCAACATCGGCAAATACAGCTTCCCACATGGTTGCCAGTCCACCGGCGCCAAGAATCAATACGACGGCTTTTACAATAAAGGCCATACCGATATTCTGCCATACGATTTGTTTGGTTTTTTTACCAATCGCTATGGCAGTATAAATTTTAGATGGTTGATCATTTTGAATCACGATATCGGCGGTTTCAATTGTCGCATCACTACCCAGTCCGCCCATGGCAATACCGGCATCGGCCAAAGCAATTACCGGAGCATCATTTACACCATCACCCACAAAGGCGAGTTTCAGATTCCGATCTTTTAATTGTTGTACCTGGCGTACTTTATCTTCCGGTAACAAATCACCATAAGCAGTATCAATACCCAATTCGTTGGCTACAGCTGTTACAACTGCCTGTTTATCGCCCGATAGCATCACGGTTTGAATACCCAACCGGTGAAGATTGGTAATGGCTTGTGCTGCATCGTCCTTAATTTCATCCGAAATCAGAAAATAACCGGTATATTGTCCATCTATGGCAACGGTAATAATGGTATATGGTGTGTTTTCAATAGCCGTATCATAAGACACCTTAAATTTTTGCAACAATTTGACATTACCTGCCAGAATGGTTTTACCGTTTATCCGACCTTTTAAGCCGTGTCCGGCAATTTCTTCTACTTCGGTGACCGAAATACCTTTTTCCTGACCGTTTGCATAGGCGATAATAGCCGTTCCAACCGGATGCGTGGAATGCGTTTCGAGTGCTGCAGTATACTGCACCAGTTCTTTTTCGGTGTAACCCGAACTAACGACTTCCTGTACCTTAAAAACACCTTTGGTTAATGTCCCTGTTTTGTCCATCACTACGGCCTGAATGGAAGCCATGGTGTCTAAAAACGTGGAGCCTTTAAATAATATTCCGTTTTTACTGGCGGCACCAATTCCTCCGAAATAACCCAATGGGATGGAGATGACCAAAGCACACGGACAGGAAACTACTAAAAATACCAAAGCACGGTAGAGCCAGTCGTTAAAATTATAATCGGAAACAAAAAGTATCGGTAACAAACAAATTCCTATTGCAAGGAAGACCACAATTGGTGTATAGATATTCGCAAATTTACGGATAAACAACTCCGTAGGGGCTTTTTTGGCGGTAGCTTCCTGAACCAGTTCCAAAATTTTGGACAATTTACTGTCGGTATAAGCAGTCGTCACTTCGACCAAACCAACCGTATTAAGGTTGATCATACCAGCTAATACGGTGTCACCTTTGCGTTTGGTATCGGGTTTGCTTTCTCCGGTTAAGGCTGCGGTATTAAAAGTAGCCGAATCGGATAGTAAGATACCGTCCAGCGCTACTTTTTCACCTGGTTTTAGCTGGATCACTTCACCAATGGTAATGGTGTCGGCTTTTTTTGTTACCGGATTGCCATCAACCAAAACAGTTGCCGTGTCCGGCCGTTGGTCCAATAAGGCTTTGATATTCGATTTGGCGCGGGTTACGGCCAGTGTCTGAAACAATTCTCCAATGGCATAAAACAACATTACTGCGACGCCTTCGGGATATTCACCAATATAAAATGCACCAAGTGTCGCGATCGACATTAGGAAAAATTCGGTAAAAAAAGCACCGCTGCGCATGTTTTGGATGGCTTCTTTTAAGACTGGCCAGCCTACAGGTAAATAGGCTAAAATGTACCAGCCAATGCGAACCCAGCCAGTAAATGCTGCGATAGGGAAGTAGTTGTCTATTCCAATTGCGATTATCAGCAATACGAACGACAAGATTGCCGGGAGGAACATTTTCCATCCGGCAGCCTCGTCGTGACTATGATCATGGTCGTGATCATGGTCGTGATTATGAGTTTGTTTTTTTTGATTATTTATTTTAGCATCAGCAGAGCAACAATCGGCTCCGCTTGTGGCGTGTTTGTGTGTGTCATTTTTCATACTACATTCGGATTAGAAATAAAAAATGATCATCGTTGTTATACTTTACAGCAACCGTCTAAGGCATCATAACCTTTAGGATCGGCTTTCACATCGTCGGCATCATAACCCAACTGACT
Organism: Bacteroidota bacterium; assembly: GCA_023446155.1. GTDB lineage: Bacteria > Bacteroidota > Bacteroidia > Flavobacteriales > Flavobacteriaceae > Flavobacterium. The sequence goes on along the minus strand of JAEXIT010000010.1, from coordinate 211,025 downwards.
AATTGCAGTTCGTATAGCAGGAAGATCTGTTTTTTTGGCGTTAAAAAATACGGTAATGGTCATCTCTTTTTCATTAAGGGTTACCATTTGCACCCCTTTCTGACGTATCAATTTTTTTTCAAACAATTGTCCACAGGTTTCACATTCTTTACAATGATCACAAGTGATAGTCGTTTTAATAACGGCTTTTTGTGCCTGGGCGTTTACTGTAAATGAAGTAAGAACCATAAAGGTAATTAAAAATAAAATTCTCATTTTGTTGGGATTAAGGATTATAAAAAACGTTTTACTTTTTGTTTGTATTTTAGGTAATCTGTTGGATGCTGTGTTGTTAGAAAGTCTTCTTCCAGACGTATCTGTACTTGTATGATAAAATAAGTCGCCAATGCCGTAAAAAAGGTCAATGCATTGGGTAGTATCATAAAAAGCCCCAAAACACTAATGATCATTCCTAAAAAGATAGGATTTCGACTTATTCCAAAAATACCGCTGGTACGCAATTCGGTTTTATGGTTTTCATCTATACCGATTCGCCATGAGTTTTGCATCTGATATTGCGCGAGCATCACCCATAATAAGGCAATATGAATCAGAAATAATCCAATAATTTTTAGGTATTCCTTTTCAAGATACGCTACCGGAACGGAATAATAATACCAATTTCCACCAAAGGAAAAGAGTACTACTGCGACAAACAGTAGTACAATTAGAAATTTCATTACAAAACCGATGTAATCATGCGCATTGTCCCGATTTCCGAAAGTCACCGGATTAATGCCGGTTTGCTTATACGTTCGGTAAGTGGGAATCACAAATGTTACCAATAAATATAATAATAGGTAAACGGGTAAATATATTTTTAAAAAGTGTTCCATTTTTTATGATTTAATGCGAATGACCACCGCCACCTTCTGTTTTTAGTAGATGGCTTTGAATATAATAAGCGCCTTTTAAAACAATCTTTGCATCCGGTGTGATCTTTTGTAGTGGCGTAACCTGGATATAGCCCAATTGTGACGTTCCGGTTTTTACTTCCACTCTGCGGAAATGAAAACGGTTTCCTTCAGCATCATCATGTTTGTGTCCGTCGTCATGGGAATGTCCCTTTTCCGAATCGTGCTCCGCTTCTTCGTGACCTTCTTCCAATACGAACATAAATTCCCGACCATCGGCTTTTACAATGGCTTCTGTTGGAAGGGCGTTAACCGCATTGGTTCCGATATCGATTAGGGCGTTAACGTACATTCCCGGAATGAGTGCATTTTTCTCGTTATTGATGTCGGCATGTACAGCAACCGATTTGGTTTCATTTTCAAATGCCTTACCAATACTGAAAATCGTTCCTTTAATTACCGTATTGTCCTGATTAGTTAGTACTAGCTGTACATTCTGACCTTGTTTTACTTTATGCAGGTCCTTTTCGTAAACCAACAAGTCAACGTGTAATTTGGAATTGTCCACAATGCTAAGAATCGGTTTGCCGACTTCGACATTGCTTCCTATTTTGACATTGATCTCGGTTGTATAACCCGAAATAGGAGCCAATATGGGAACCGTAGCCACGGCGGTATTGCCCGATTGTATATTAAGAACGCTTAATTGTTGTTTTAGCGAATTAAAACGCGCCTTTTCGATTTGGTATTCCGCTTTGGTTTTCTGGAATACTTTTTTCGAATTGACTTCTTCTTCGCTCAGTGTTTTCTGTCTTTCGAATTCCTGACTTAAAAATTCAAGATTGCTTTTCGACGTCAGATAAGCTTCCTGCAATTTAGTAAATTCCGGACTTTCTATAGTTGCTAAAACCTGCCCTTTTCGTACAAATTGCCCTTCGATCACCGAAATTGTTTTTACAACACCCTGTAAATGTACCGAAACATCGGCCTGATTTTGAGGGGGGAGTTTGGTATAACCGTTGGCATTGATAACCTCGCTAAGGTTTTTCATGGAATAGGTTCCCAATGTTACGCCGGCGGCTTTAAATTGCGCTTCATTTAATTCGACTTCTTTATCGGCTCCGGGCTTTTCCGCGGCTTCCGTTTCAGTATGATCATGACCGTCTGTGCTAGAATGATCATGTCGTAAACTAAAATACAATACAGCTCCGATAATCAGGAGGGCGGCAATGTTGAGGTATATTAAATTGGATTTTTTCATGGTATTATTGGTGGATTAAATACTGGATATTAATCGCAGTTTGGTTGTAATTATGGATGGCATTGCTGTAATTCAGTCGAATATTTAAGGCCGTTTCGATACTTTGTACGTACTCTACATACGAAATGTCACCGTTTTGGTAGGCTTTTGTCGCATTGGTATTGATTTTTTTAGCATTGGGTAAAGCCGTTCCCTGGTAATAATCGACTAGCGACTGGTAGGTTTTTAGTTCTTCAAACTGTTGTTGAAACTGACTTTTTAGCTGACTTTCCAAGTAGGCTGCATTTTTTTGCTGCATTTCGATATTGCTTTGCGCGGCTTTCGTTTTGGCAACAGCACTACCGGCAAATATCGGAATGGCAATACCTACCGAAAAGGTTTGAAAACGTAAAGCATTGTCATAGTCTACACTTTGTCCGTTTATTTCCTGTGTACCGGTGATCGATTGAATCGCATAACCAGCGGTTATATCCGGGAAAAAAGCGGACTTTTCGACCTTTTTGGCGGCTTCGGCGATCTGAACTTGTTGTGCGGCCAATTGCAGGTTGCTGTTTTGTTTTAATCGCGAACTGTCGGCAACGGCAAGTGTAACCATCGGAATAAAAGCGGTATCGGCAGGAGTGAAGTCGGAATCCCGGTTGATCAAGGTTTTTATTTTTGACTTTTCCACCCATATTTTGGCTTCATTTTGCTTGATCAGCTGTTGTAACTCCTGTTGTTTTGCAATTGCAATCGTCTTTTCGAGCGAATTGCTTTCGCCGGTCTGAAACTTCAGAGAAGCCGATCGTACAAATTTTTCCATCAATTGATTTTGTTGTACAAGTAGTTGATTCTGTTTGGTATAAAACAACATGGTATTCCATGCCTGACGGATGTTAAAGACGATATCCTGTTGCGTCGCTTTGACTCTTAACTGTCCGGCGGTATTGTTTTCGTTAAGCCATTTCTTTTTGGCGCCATATTGAAACGGATTAAAACTTTGGGAAACGCCAAAATTCTTGTCTTTCGCATTCGAATTGATCTGTCCGAATGTACCGGATAACTCGGTTTTCGGAACCTCAAAAGCGGAACGGGTTAACTGATTGTGCATCTTGCTTTCCAGTTCGGATGCCTGAATACCCAGATTGCTTTTCATACCCGTTTCGATCACTTCTTTTAACGATAGATTATTTTGAGCGTTTATTGCTATTGGTTTGATAAATAAGGTTAAAAAAGCAATTACGTAAACAGTATGTTTAAACAGAGAACTATTCGTTTTTATGTTCGATATCATTTTCATAATGTGTTATTTTCCGGATTATCAGGGTTGTTTTTAGATGTTCCTTTTTCAAAATAGAGGTATAAAATCGGAAGTACGATTAAGGTCAGTAAGGTTGCGGTTACCAATCCGCCAATGACCACGGTTGCCAATGGTTTTTGAACTTCGGCACCGGCACTGGAACTGATGGCCATCGGAAGGAAACCTAACGAAGCGACAGCTGCAGTCATAATCACCGGTCGTAGCCGCACTTTGGTTCCTTCGCGAATTCGGTCGTAAATATTGGTCATTCCTTCACTTTTGAGCTGGTTAAAATAACCGATCAGTACAATTCCGTTTAGTACCGCGACACCAAATAGGGCGATAAAGCCCACTCCGGCCGAGATACTAAAAGGCATATCGCGTAACCAAAGTGCAAATACACCACCAATTGCGGCGAGTGGAATTGCCGTAAAAATTAACAGTGATTGGCGTACCGATTTAAAAGTAAAGTATAAGAGAATAAAGATCATAGCTAGTGCCACCGGAACCGCTACTGCAAGTCGTTTATTGGCTTCGATCAGGTTCTCAAACTGACCGCCATAAGTTACATAATAGCCATCCGGAAGTTTAAGTCGGGCGTCGAGTTTTTGCTGGATTTTTTCCACGACCGATTTAACATCCGCACCGCGAACATTAAAACCGACTACGATACGGCGTTTTCCGTCTTCACGGCTAATTTGCATCGGGCCATCTTCATAATTGATATCGGCAACCTGTTCCAACGGAATCTGATTACCGGAAGGTAAGGTGATATAAAGCGCTTTTAAATTGGAAATATCCTGTCGGCTATCATTTTCCAGTCGGACTACAAGATCAAAGCGTTTTTCACCCTCGTATACCAATCCGGCGGCTTCCCCGGCAAATCCCATCCGGATCACCTTATTCAGATCTCCAATTTTGAGACCATAAAGCGCCATTTTGTCTTTATTGTAGCGAACAGTAATTTGCGGTAAACCAGTCACGCGCTCCAGTTTGGCATCCGAAACGCCTGGAATCCCCTGAATCAACTGCATTACTTCGTCGCCTTTACTAACCAACATATCAATATCTTCACCGAAGATTTTAATGGCAACATCACTTCGCACACCGGTCATCAACTCGTTAAAACGCATTTGAATCGGTTGGGAAAACTCGGTTGTCGCTCCTGGAATATCGTCCAAAGCTTTTTCCATTTTGGCCATCAGTTCCTCTTTTGTTGCAGCCGAGGTCCATTCGTCCTTGTCCTTTAGGAGAATGATCATGTCACCGGCCTCGATAGGCATCGGATCGGTTGGGATTTCGGCACTACCAATTTTAGTCACGATCATTTTAATTTCGGGAAATTTCGCTTTTAAAATTTGTTCAGCCTTAGTAGTCGCTTCCACTTCCTGTGATAGCGAACTTCCGGAAGCGATGATCAGGTGTGTAGCGATATCGCCTTCGTCGAGAGTTGGAATAAATTCACCGCCCAAGCTGTTGAAAAGGAGCAGTGCCGCGGCAAATAAAGCGACTGCCACACCAATAATGAAGGTTTTAACGCGCAACGCTTTTTCTAAAATTGGGGCATAAAAATGATACAGTTTTTCAATAATCGTATCGCTGATATTCTTTTTATGTCCGGTTTCCTTTTTAAGTACCAGGGAGCTCATCATCGGAACATAGGTGAGTGACAAAATGAAAGCACCCAAAATAGCAAAGGATACCGTTTGTGCCATCGGACCAAACATTTTACCTTCAATGCCAACCAATGCGAGGATCGGTAAATACACAATCAGGATAATGATTTCTCCAAAAGCGGCACTACTACGGATTTTAGAAGCCGCCTGAAAGACTTCCTCGTTCATCTGTTGTTTTGTCAGGGCACCTTTACGACCCACCTGCAATCGGTGAATAATCGCTTCTACGATAATCACCGCCCCGTCTACGATTAGTCCGAAATCGATGGCTCCGAGGCTCATCAGGTTACCACTAACGCCAAACAATCGCATCATCGAAATGGCAAATAGTAATGAAAGTGGAATAACCGAAGCCACTACCAGTCCGGCGCGCCAGTTTCCGAGTAGTAAGACCAGTATAAAAATGACTATTAACGCCCCTTCGATCAGGTTTTTCTCGACGGTAGAGATGGCTTTGTTGACCAATTGGGTACGATCCATAAACGGTTCGATCGAAACCCCTTCAGGAAGCGATTTTTTAATCTGCTCCATTTTTTCCTTTACGCGGGTTACCACCTGACCGCTGTTTTCGCCTTTTAGCATCATTACCATACCGCTCACTTCTTCGCCTTTGCCGTCTTTGGTCACGGCACCATAGCGAATACTGCTACCAATGCGAACCTGCGCCACATCGCGGATCAGGATTGGAATGCCATTTTGGTTTTTAACTACGATTTTGTTGATGTCGTCAATGCCGTTTACCATACCGATACCACGGATAAAATAGGCATACGGCTTTTTGTCGATATACGCACCACCGGTATTTTCGTTGTTTACTTCCAGGGCATCGAAAATCTCCGAAATGGTAGTGTTCATACTTTTCAGCTTGTCGGGCTGAACGGCAATTTCATATTGTTTCAGATAACCGCCAAGCGTATTTACTTCTGCTACACCTTTGGTACCAATCAATTGCGGTTTGATGATCCAATCCTGAATCGTACGCAGTTGTGTCGCATCGTATTTTTCTTCATAACCCTTTTCAGGAAAAACGACATATTGGTAGATTTCTCCCAAACCGGTACTAACCGGAGCCATTTCGGGCGATCCAACCCCTTTTGGGATGGTATTTTCGGCTTCTTTAAGACGTTCCGAAATCTGCGCTCGAGCCCAGTATATATCGGCACTTTCCTCAAAAACAACCGTCACCACACTAAGGCCAAAGCGGCTAATGGAGCGCAATTCGACGATTTTAGGGATCGGTTTTACGGCCTGCTCAATCGGATAAGTGATAAATTGTTCGACCTCCTGAGTGGCCAGTGTAGGAGAGCTGGTGATAATTTGCACCTGATTATTGGTAATGTCCGGTAAAGCATCAATTGGGAGGGTATAGGCCGAATAGCCTCCCACAGCAATTAATATAAGCGTAAACAGTCCAACAATAAACTTATTGTTGATACTGAAGTGAATTATTTTATCAAGCATGTTTCAGTATAATATAGAAAAGAATAGGCAGTAAATGCCTGTATCGGGTAGCAATGCTACATGACGTTCTTACCCCGCTATTGCAGGGCTATTATACCAATTGTGGGGGTTGCCAGATACTACCGTAATACCCCGAATAAAATAGGGATTGGTAATTTGGCATTGGAGTGGTAATTTCGGGAGTGGTATTTTGCGGTGTGAAAACAATCACTGGTGCATAATTCATAATCTGAGCACCACAACAGTTACATACGCAAAAAGGAGAACACAAATCGCCTTGCTTTTCATGGGAATGATCCTCATGTTGTGCCGGTGTTTCGTTTTGTGTACGGAAATGGGTATGCGTAACCGCTGCATCAGCACAGGGAATACTGGCGAGCAGAATAAAATAAAACGAAAATAGTACGGTTAACCATTTCACGAGGGTAAAGATACATCATTTTTTAGTACGGAAAAGAAGGTTGTGTCTCTTTTTATAAAAGTGAAGGGACTCGTAAAAATGAAATTCTTTATAAAATGAGTTATAAGAATCGAAAAAATAGAACAATCGGAGTGTAAAAGTCTTTAGATAAAAGTTAATTAGTAATAAAAATCTTTATTTTTGAGATAGATTTTAACAACCTTATGGAACATCAGATTTTAGAACAACTCTGGACGCGGGCTTTATATCCTGAAAAAGCCAATCCGGAAAGTTGGAATCAGGAATTGGAAACCCTTTACCGTTATGGTGTCGGAATAGAAGAAGTGATGCGTTACCTGTATTTTGAAAAACCGGAATTGGATCAGTTTTACAATTGGATGGCAGACCGCCATACCGATACTAAATTGCAATCGGAAATAATGACAAAAGATGTTTTGTCGGAAGCCGATTTGCAATTTTGGGAAGTTAATGGTTATGTGGTTGTGCGAAATGCTATTTCGGAGGAAGATTGCAAGGCGACTACGGCCGCTATATGGGCTTTTTTAGACCGGGAACCGGAAGATCGTGACGGATGGTACCGACAACATGAAGAACAAAGGGGGTTAATGCTGACCTTTTCCGATCATCCGATACTGAATAAAAACCGGAATTCCGAACGTATTCGCAAAGCATATGAACAACTCTACGGCACGGATAAAATTTTTAAAACCATTGATAAAGTAAGTTTTAATCCACCGGAAACCGATTCCTACCGCTTTTTAGGCAGTCCGTTGCATTGGGATGTAAGCTTAAAACAGCCAATCCCATTCGGATTACAGGGCTTATTGTATCTTACCGATTGCGGCCCTGATGACGGCGCATTTCATTGTGTGCCGGGATTTCATCGGGAAATCGGAAATTGGTTATCGGACATACCGCAAGGTCAGAATCCGAGGGAAGTTGCTTTACAAACATTGAATGCGATTCCGGTTGTTGGAAAAGCAGGCGATTTTGTTATCTGGCATCAGGCTTTACCGCATTGTGCGAGCGCTAACCATGGAGCGACTCCCCGAATGGTGCAATACCTAACTTATTTTCCGGAACAATACGAAACCGCATCGGAATGGCTATAGGGAAAGGTGATGGAAAATAACAAAAAACCGGGATTAGTTTTATAATAAATTTAACCTCGTTGAGTTCTTAAAACAATAAATTGCAATAGAATTACTAAACCAAGCACATATGAGCACGATTAAAATACTTTGGGTGGATGACGAGATTGATTTGTTAAAGCCGCACATATTATTTCTGGAAAAAAAAGGATACAGCGTTACAACCTGTAATAACGGTCAGGATGCGATCGATATATTCGACGAGGAAAATTTTGATATCGTTTTTCTGGATGAAAACATGCCTGGTTTAAGCGGATTGGAAACGCTGGCTGAGATTAAAGAGAAAAAATCGGCGGTACCGGTGATTATGATTACCAAGAGTGAAGAAGAATATATCATGGAAGAGGCTATTGGTTCTAAGATAGCCGATTACCTGATTAAACCGGTAAATCCGAATCAGATTTTATTAAGTCTGAAAAAGAATTTGGATCATTCCCGTTTGGTTTCCGAAAAAACAACCCTGGATTATCAGAAAGAATTCCGAAAAATAGCAATGGATATGGCGATGGTCAATTCGTTTGAAGACTGGATTGATTTGTACAAGCGGTTGATATTCTGGGAAATGGAACTTGAGAATATTGAAGATCAGAGTATGGTCGAAATCCTTGAAAGTCAGAAATTGGAAGCGAATTCCCAATTTGGAAAATTTATCGAAAAGAACTACCAAAGCTGGTTTGATCCGAAAGCCGAAGCGCCTATTATGTCGCATCAGTTATTTAAGGAATTGGTAGTGCCGGAAATCCGCAAAAAAGAAGCCCCTATATTGTTTGTAGTGATTGATAACCTGCGCTATGATCAATGGAAAGCTTTTGAAAGCGTTGTAAACAATCATTATAAACTGGAAAAAGAGGTTAGTTATTATTCGATTCTACCAACGGCGACCCAATATGCCCGTAATGCGATATTTTCCGGGTTATTGCCACTGGAAATGGAAAAAATGTACCCACAATACTGGAAAAATGACGTAGATGAAGGCGGAAAAAACCTGTTTGAAGGCGAATTTTTAGCAGAACAGTTAAAACGACTGCGTATTGATATCAAACAGGAGTACTATAAAATTACAAATTTTAAAGACGGTAAAAAACTGGTTGATAACTTCAAAACCTTAAAGAGCAATGATCTGACTACAATTGTCTACAATTTTGTCGATATGTTATCCCATGCCAAAACCGAAATGGATGTTGTAAAAGAACTGGCTTCGAATGATAAAGCCTATCGTTCATTAACCTTGAGTTGGTTCCGCAATTCGCCTTTATTGGAGATTATTCAACAGGCGCAACAACTTGGGTTTAAATTGATTTTAACCACCGACCACGGAACCATCAATTGTAAAAACCCGTCGAAAGTAATTGGAGATAAAAATACAAGTTTGAACCTGCGTTATAAAACCGGTCGAAGTCTGACGTATGAGGACAAAGACGTATATGCGGTAAAAGATCCGAAGAAAATCGGTTTACCGGCAATCAATATGAGTAGTTCTTATATTTTTGCTAAAAACGACCTGTTTCTGGCGTATGTAAACAACTACAACCATTATGTGAGTTACTACCGGAACACCTACCAACACGGCGGTATCTCACTGGAAGAAATGATCATTCCGTTATTAATCTTTAATCCGAAATAAAAAAGAAAAGGGCCTGAAAAGCCCTTTTTTTGACCTGATTTAATGTAAGAAATTATGTAATATCGTTTGGATAAAATAATTATATTTGTTCAATATGGAGAGCACTATGCAAAGAACTTTCGCGCTGGAGGAGATCCAGGAAGTAGCCCGGCAAATTTTGTCGCAAAACCTAAAAAAAGTAGTTACGTTTCATGCCGAAATGGGTGTGGGAAAAACAACGCTGATCAAAGCATTGGTTGGTGAATTAGGCGTTCGGGACATGGCCAGTAGTCCGACTTTTTCACTGGTTAATGAATACGAAGGCCGCGACGGGGAACGCATTTATCATTTTGATCTGTATCGGTTGAATACGGAGGAAGAAGCCTACGATATGGGGATTGACGAATATTTCTATTCGGGTGACTGGTGTTTTATTGAATGGCCGGAAAAAACCCCCAATCTGATTCCGATTGATCATGCGGCCATCCATCTCAAATTACTACCGGGTGGCAAGCGGTTACTGGAACTGCGAAATTAGCCTGTAAGCCAGTCATTAATAAGTCATTTATCACAAAAAAAGTTGTACATTAGTGCAAATTATTGCGTAAAATCATGTCATTGACCCCATTTACCAGACAACAATTACTTCCACAAGAAGAAAAGTTAGAAATCGCCAAACAAAAAGGTGAGCTTTTTATCGGGATACCCAAAGAGATTTCTTACCAGGAACGAAGAATATGTCTGACACCAGATGCGGTTAATTCGCTGGTCTTCCACGGACATCGGGTATTGATTGAAGCCGGAGCGGGAGAGAGCTCCAGTTTTACGGATCGGGAATATAGTGAAGCAGGGGCGGAAATTACCAAAGACCGCAAAAAGGTTTTTAGTTGCCCGATGATTTTAAAAGTAGAACCACCTACAATAGACGAAATCCACCTGATGAATCCGCAAACACTGGTGATTTCGGCGATACAGCTTAAAACACAGCGCAAAGCTTATTTTGAGGCATTGGCCGAAAAAAGAGTCACCGCACTGGCATTTGAATTTATCCGGGATGAAGACGGCTCGTATCCGGCGGTAAAATCGCTGAGTGAAATTGCTGGTACCGCATCGGTACTGATCGCAGCAGAATTGATGATCAACCAATCATTCGGAAAAGGACTTTTACTCGGAAACATCACCGGTGTACGTCCCACAGAAGTTGTAATCCTTGGCGCAGGAACCGTAGCCGAATATGCCGCACGAACCGCCATCGGATTAGGAGCGAGCGTAAAAGTGTTTGACAATTCCATTACCAAACTACGCCGACTACAGAATACCTTAAACCAACGTATTTTTACGTCTACCATACAAGAAAAATCACTCTTAAAATCCTTAATGCGTTGCGATGTAGCCATCGGATGTATGAAAGGGAAGAACCGCGCTCCGATTATCGTATCGGAAACCATGGTCGAAAATATGAAACGCGGCGCCATTATTATCGATGTGAGTATTGATACCGGTGGTTGTTTTGAAACGTCGGAAATCACGACACACGAAAAGCCGACTTTTATCAAGCATAATGTGGTGCATTATTGTGTACCGAATATACCATCGCGCTACTCCAAAACGGCTTCGATGTCGATTAGTAACATTATCACACCCTTTCTGTTGCAAATTGCCGAAGATGGCGGTGTGGAAAGTGCGATCCGTTGCAATCGCTCGCTAAAGAACGGTATTTACTTTTATCACGGTATTCTGACCAACCGTTCCATATCCGATTGGTTTTCGATTCCGTACCGCGATATCAACCTGATTGTTTTTTAGCAATTGTTGTTTGGCATAGCGCTAAACAAATAGTACTTTTGCAGCAAATTAAAAGATTATGAAATTCAAATTTCGTTTTGCGTATTATTTATTTGGTTTATTATTGGGATCGATGTTTTTGGCATTTTTCTTTAAAGAGAAAAAAACGGAGTTTTGCTATTTGCCAAACTGTCGGGTTTTAAAAGATCTGAGAAGTAAGCCAATTACGTATTCGGATGCAACCACGGCAAAGTTTGCCGAAAAATGGGTGTCATTAGAGGATATTAAAAAGACATTACAATTTGGAGACGTCGATTTTTCAAAAAGTAATATTCCTATGGATAAAGGAAAGTTATATATTGTTGAAGGTAGAAATGCTAACAATGAGGACATTATAGTAGAGGTGATCAATTATAGCGACAGGGTGATTGTAAAAGATGTAAAAAAAGAGTAATTATTTTTTTAAAACACTTGTAAAGTCAAATAACTTGTCTATATTTGCACCCGCAATCAACAACAAGTATGTTGGTTGAGACATAAGGGCGATTAGCTCAGCTGGTTCAGAGCACCTCGTTTACACCGAGGGGGTCGGGGGTTCGAACCCCTCATCGCCCACAAATTTTAAAACTCCAACAGAAATGTTGGAGTTTTTTTGTTTTATATTTTGTCCCGTCCTGAAATATAGATACAAAAAAAAGTATTCCAATGGAAGGAGACAACAATTAATATAGCTCGGAAAAATCTATATTATTTGACTTTTTATATTTTGTTTTTCAGTAAATAAAAATTGAAACAGATTTTAAAAGTATTCTATTAATAATGAAAATTAATAATAAATTTATCCTAAATTTTATCTTTTAAAAATGATTAAAAAAGCTTATATTCAAGAATATGGGAATAGTAAAACGGAACCTGAATTTGAAGGGGTAAAAAAGGTTTTGGAATCAAGAGGGGTTGACTGTGAATTTTTCACGATCAAACGCCTCCTAAGGGATCAGTTACAGATTAATAGAGAAACGTTTGTAGTCGGCGATCACATCAGTATGTCACATATTTTCAAAAAACGAAGCACCGAGTTACCATCATCATATCCTGAAAGCCTAAGAAAATATCTAAAGAGAAATATTTGGGAAACGACTGTAAGAAAATTAATAATGAATGGTAACGATGATTTAATTAATGTTTTCGTGAAACCGAAATCTAAAGCCAAACTTTTCACCGGTTTTGTGATCCAATCGAATTATGATCTTCTCAATTTACAATCGCTTCCAAAAGAGACGGAATTATTCTGTTCATCTGTCGTAGAATGGCTTTCCGAATTTCGAGTTTTTGTTAATGAATCTGAAATAGTAGGGATAAAAAATTACAGCGGAGATGAAGCTATACAATTGAATATGGATACAGTAGAGACAGCTATTAAAGAGTTTGAAAATTCAAATGAAAGAACAAGTGGTTATGGAATTGATTTTGGAATTCTGAAAAACGGAGAAACTGCTTTGGTAGAGTGGAATGATGGTTTTGCGTTAGGTTCTTATGGTTTAGAAAAAGAAATTTATACGGATTTGATCTTGAAAAGATGGGAGGAAATTACACAATGTGATAAATTGAATTTATAAACTCTACCAAGTTCCAATTGTTATCAAACCATTGGACAGTATGCTACTATTTTGATAACTTATGAATAGAATAAAAGCGTTTTTGGTTAGCTTAATTCAAAAAGACTGGGTTAGTTTTAATAAAATTGACAATGGATTAAAGCAATCGGAAGTATACCATCAGATTTTAGATGACTTTAAAGAGTTAGTTCGCATTGAAGCTGAAAATAAAAATTTCAGTTTTAATGAATTGTATACGCTACTAAAATCATACAAAAATGAGATTTCGGAATTACCGTTTATGGGGAAATTCTACATTGTAGTCAATCCGCGTTTACTGACCGGGCAACTCACAAAAATTGCAGAAGAAATAGAATTTCATTTGGCGAAAGACAATTGTAAAGAGGCGGTTTACGATTGTGAAATCAAATGCAAATACAACCAAATCCCTACTATAGCGCATTTGATTAAAGTTGGCTTTGGCTGTGATGGCTATTACAATTACATAATTTACGAATGTTCAAAGTGTAGTTTTAAATGGAGTTCCTATACAAGTGACGATTCCGCCGGAAATACAGTGTTTGAAAAATGGAATGAAAAAGAATTCCCCAATAATAGCAACTATTGTAACTAACGACTGGTTTTGTTTTTGAAAAATACTCCATTTATCCCAATTCTTCAATTCCTTTTTACGAAATTCCCGATGTTGCGAAGAGCAGCGTTATATACCATTACAAGATGACAGCAAAAGACTTATTATATAAAATTTTAGACTATCAATATTTGTGGACACTTCCTCATAATAAAAATAGTAAACCGGCAAATCTCAGACTAGAGCAAATAGAGTCATTACTTGACGCATTCGGACTTGCGAAAAAGAATGTAAATCTCCTAGTTCAAATAAAATATTCTATTGCAGGGGATGAGCAAAGTCTGGACAGAGCAAAACAGCTAAAAAAGTTGACCAATCTGGATTATTTAGTCCAAGGCGAATTTCTTTATGACCGAGAAGATAATGAAAATGCAGTGCTATCTGAAAAAGTCAGAGCGACTATAATTTCACTGTATCCGAACATGACAGCACATATTAATGAAAGACCGGTAAATATAAGTTGGCTGTATAATAATTTGTTTCGTTTTAGACAAGAAATTTATAAACTGACGTATCCAAACGGAGGAATGACAGAAGGTTTTTCTGCTGGGCTGTATTATAGTTTTTATCTGCAAAACAAATTAAAAACACTTATTACAGACAACTTAAATGAAATAGACGAAACGCTTTGGTTAATTTTGGATCCTACGAAACGTGATATCGATAAGAATACTTTAGTGAGTCAATACCAATATAGGGATCACGATTTCAAAGCAATTGACTTTGAATGGGAGATGGAAAATTACTAATCTAATTTCACATGATCAGTAATTGTAATTTTATGAGAAGAACAATTTATTATATAGCGATAGTACTTATAACGCTTTCCTGTTCGGAGAAAAAGAAGCAATCGGAAAAGAATGTTATTAAAAACATCAAATCGGATACGGTTTTAAAAACAGAAGTAGGCAGTGAATCAGGTACTACTTCGGATTGTATATTTGATAACGATTATAAAAAAGTAACCGAAGAATGGTTAAATGAAATTGGCATCAAAAAATATGTTTGGGATTCAAAAAATAACAAGGCCATAGTGATCTATAATGGAGACACTTTAATGGTATGTCAAGGTGGTTGTTACCATTATGCCAGTTCCGTGGAACTTAAAACAGCTATTTATCCAAATAAAGAAATCGATAGCAATCTGTTACGTAAAATTAATGATATAGCCTGTAAATTTAAATTCGACAGTTATTGCCAAAAACTTATTGAAGGTAAATTTAAAAGAATTGATAATGATGATGCCTCCATTCTTTTAGAATTTGAAGATGCTGATCCTGAAGACAATTTAATTGCTAATGGTATTCAAATTTTAGAAGAAAAGAAAAGGACAATTATACATATATCGGAATATTATAATTAAAGCGATAGTAGTAACCCACTCAAAAAACACAATCAGCTTAAAGTGAATGGAATGTACAAATACAAGCTTCGCCCGGAATATGGCTCTTCAAAACTGTTAATTGAGTTTATTGACGGTGTTGAAAATGAAACGTTCCTATCTGATTTCATACATACAATTTCAGAACTAAACCCGGTTGTCGAAGACATTATTGATTTATGGATGAATGACGAGATTTTAATAAGTGTCGCTTCTGAAATGGGAAAAATCACGATCTCAAAAGATATTTGGGATTTTGCTTTTATAATGAGCAAAGACAATCAGGCATGTCTTTTAAAGATAAATTCAATTTTGGAAGCCCATGAAAATTATGAAAAAGTTGAAGTAGATTTTGAAGACTATACCATAAAAGAATGACAGACAAGGAACTGCAAAATATTTTAATCGAAAAGATAGAAGAGGGAGACTGTTTTAATATAGAAATTCAAACGATTCTATCAGACTTTAAAAATTCAGGAGGAGAACAGGAAAACGCTAAAAAACTTCTGGAACAATTGGCGATCGACTTTTCAAATGATGAAACTTTACGGGATAGAGCCTACGATATACTTGACATTGTTACCGGTTGGTGTGGTCCTAACATGAAGGTGTGGGACAAACTGATAACAGAAAGTATAACAGACGGACTTCGAATTGAGGATGACGAATCAGGAGTACTGTTTAATCACTATTCATTTTGCGAATTGGTAAAGCATATCATGGTAAAGTATGGAAAGATAGACTATAATTTAGCAACAGAAAAACTAAATGATTCCTACCTGATAAAAGTACCCAGAACCATTTCAGACGTTGAAGTTTTTACCCAAGAATTAGATTTTCATTGGGCTATGTTGTTGGTACACGGTGATATGTACTGGACAAGAGGTATTCCATGTAACTTTAACAACTTTATAGAGGAATATTTCGTCTGGGTAACCGAGGTGAAACAAAAATACAACCTGAAAGAACCGTATCAGTATTATGATAAATAATAAAGAAAGTATTCAATCCACACACATAGAGAAGTTGGAAAAGGAAATTTTAAAACGAACTTCCTTTATGAATAATGCAAAATGGTTTAAATTATTTTCAGAAATTGAGAATGAAAAAATGACAATCCATTCGGCATACATCAAATTCCTACTGACAGACCGAAAGTATACATTCCATTTTGGCGGATTTAACGAAACAGGTTTTGGCGACGTGAGTGAATTGGGACCCTTTACATTCAAAGAAATAGAATGGATTACAATTCCTGAAAAACACGAAAGAGAACGTTGGAACAGAAATGAAAAACTGACTTCTGAAATAATCGTTCAACCCTTAGATCAACTTGAAAAAATTCTAAATTCTTTAGGGCAATTCGAGTATGATATAACAGAAGATGGGCTAAAAATCTACGGATATAAATAGCTGTAAATATACTGCCGGTTTTTTGCGCTATTGTTGTCACCAGTGCGAGTTTTTTCTATAACTTCGTCTGGTTAGCCGAGCGAACTTTGTTTGAATTGCTACAAAAGTCGCAAAGCTCCGGAAAAGTAACCAACATTTTAAAATAAACAATATGGATATTTGTATAATTTGTAATTCTCAACTGGAAGAAAAAGAAATAATTCTTAGGGCAAGAATGAGAAATAAGGATGGAAAGCCTCAAGCTGACAGAATTACCTACAAAGCTCGATGTCCAAATTGCGAAATTTATTTACGGAAGCATAATCAAGGAAAAACAGAAGGTCATTGGGGAATTTCAAATATAAAAGAGCGTGATTTAAAAGCTGAATTATCGGAAAGTGAATTCTTGAAATTAAAGATTACAGTCGAAAAAAAGCTAGAGGAAATTATTGATCATTATATGTTTAAACGTGAAAAATGGATAGAATTTATTACCATAAAAAAGCAAAATGATAAAGTTTATGAATTCTCACAATATGATGGTGATTACATCATTAATGGATATGTAATTAAAAGAGACAATTATTTTATTAGTGAATATATTACCGAAATAAAAAAAAATGTCGACTAACAGTGGATTAAGTGCAAAATTGAAACTTTTTGTTTCAATTTCTACCACGTGTAACAATCGTATAAAAAGCAACCTATGAATGCAACACTTCTCAACAAACAAAAAATTATAGCAATTGAAAGTCAGCTTCTCGAAGCGATGAAGAGTAGCAATGTCGAAATCCTGGATCAATTGCTACATGATGACTTACTGTTTGTTCTTCCCAATGGTGACGTCATTACCAAGCAAATGGATTTGGAAACCCATCAAGCCGGAAATTTAGTTTTAGAAGAAATCACGTCATCAATAGACGCTATAACGCCAATTGGTGATAACGTTGTGGTGACTTTATCTTCAAAGATTAAGGGAAAAATGTCGGAGCAAACCTTCGAAGGCAATTTTCGTTACCTGCGGGTTTGGAAACTATTCGATGATCAACTAAAAGTTATAGCCGGAAGTTGTACCGCAATATAAAATAGCATGAGAAAAATTACAATAGATGATGCGGTCTATTTATGGAAAAGAGAGCATCTCCATTTAATAGCAGGCGAACCCTGTAAATGCATTGAAAAGGTTGTGATTTATCTCGAAGGGTATAAAAAATCGCCGCTTCAATTATTCTTTCGAGAAGAGGATAATCTAAAGTTTAAAACCGATATCGAAAAAGAAAAATGGAAGGTTGGTTATCCCGATGACGGCGTGATTTGGTTGTATAGACAACCTCTTTTAGTTGATCTGTACTCCAATAATCAGGAGCAAACGATTGAAATCAATTTGAATCGTCCGGCGGTTATAGCAGCGCTAATCCGATATTTTCTTCAAACCGATTGGAATCCTAAACAAAGTACAAGTCCTTATATAATTAAGGAGGCGTTGAAATTTTTGGAGATAATTGCACTACCCAAAGGTATATAATGTGTAACGGAAGTCATTGGTGCACGGTATTCGACCGAAATCCCCGACGCTCCACAGAAAATCCCAACATAAATATTGAAGTTTCGTATTTTTATGTAGTATTGTAAACCCGTATGCTACTAAATAAAAATTTTATCGAAATCAACATAATACAGTTAAAAATCCAGTTTATGCGAATTCTATTTTTATTATTGCTGTCTGTATTGACAAGCAGTTGTGCTCAAAAACAATCCAATTACAAAGGGTTTGATGCAGCCACACACAATTCGCAAATAAAATCTTTAGAAGGGAAATGGAAAATAAATATGTTGATTGCCAATTCGGAAACCAAGGAATATATATTGAGAAAGCAAAGTCCAGATAGATTCGATAACTATGGATTCAATATTTCGTTGAATACAGATCAAACCTTTGTAACCGATTATAGTGCCGAATGCGGAAACGATTGTTTTACGACTACCAAAGGAAAGTATAAAATCATAAATGAAAACTATATCTGCTTTTATCTTCAAGATATTGAGCGTAATGGCGACTGTTCCGGAAACGAGCAACCAAATAAAGATTTGGGTTTGTATTATTACTATAAAGAGGAAAATGGTTTTCATCTTTTAAAAAGCAGCGGAACGCTTGAACAAGACCAAAAGAACCGAAATTATCGCGATTTAATTGTCGCGAAAAGTGAAGAAATTGCGGAATTTGATAAAAAGAGACCGAACCCTTTTATGTTCAATTGGAAAGCAACCCAGATAAAAGATGAAAATCAACTGGTGGCATTCTGTATGGCCGAAAACCAAATAGACGACTATGAGGTTTTATATTCCTATAAAGTAAGTACGACACGAAATGTTATTTTAGTGAAAATTGATCATCGATTGCGTTACGTGGTATATGATACCTGGGGTGAGCCTAAAGTGTGCTTGTATAACGACTCTAAAATTGAGGAAATCAATGAATTCGTTAAAAAAGTTGACGGTGATAAGTCATTAAATATAGAGGTCAAAAAAACAACTATTGCTATTGTGGCTCCATCGGAAAACAAAACCATAACCGTTTTTAAAAAGAAGCAGGAAATAGCTAAAGTGCTATTCGCAATGAGTTATAAAATGGGTGACAAAATGGTAGCTTATACTTGTGCAATTTACTTTCAAAACGCAATTCCCGTTTATCTGGATTACCAGTTAAGTACCGAGTCAAATAATCAGGTTTCCCGAACAGGATTATATGTTTTTGATTGGCAAAATAACAAAGATGCGACTATAACGATTCAGCAAGACTTAGGGAAAATAGAGAAACAGCTTTATTATGAAAAACCGGTAGTGGATAAAATTATGGAAGAAGTTACTCCAAACAATTAAAAATGAAACAGCTACTTCACTTATGGATTTTATGGATTCCGATGCTCTGTTTCGGGCAACAGACTTATAAAATTAATGCCGGAGAATTGGACTTTATTCATCCGAAAGAAGGGATTTTTATAAAAAAAAACAATAACCTATTTCAGCTTAGAGTAAATGATATTTCTGATGATAATGTAAGTGCCAAAGGTTTTAAATACGAATTAGAAAAAACAACTTTAGAAGACGTTGAAAGGATAAAAAAGGATGCTACGACTATTTTTGCTACCCAAATTACAAACAACTTCAAGAAATTAGACCAAACAAGCTTTACGACAAAGGTTGCCGATGATGATAACTTTCGTTTGGTAAAATTGAACAAGGATTTTATTTCGATCGCAATTTTAGAAGATTCGCTGCAAAAACCAAGAAACGAGTACGTATTCCCATATTGTATTTTTGACTTTGGAAGCGGCAAAAAAATCATTTGTCATCAGGAAGGATTCATTATTCCAACGAAGGAAAAACTACATTTTCTTTTTGCAAATGCTACCATGAATAAGGCTTTTAAGCATTACTCTTTTGAAGATCATAAAAAATGGAAACCGGCCGAACTTCATTTGCAAACTTCGGATTTAGAATTGAATAGGGATTTTTATAAAACGGACACTTTAAAGAATATGAAAGTAGTGGTTAAAAATCGTTTTAATCAAATTGTGATCAAAAAGGATTTCGATTCAATAAAGTACAATTCGTTTTTTATTATTGGCTATAAAAACAAAAAAATAAACTTATACAACTATACTTTCGAAGAGTTGAAAATCAGAAATGTAAGAGCATTTTACTTTAATAAATTTTATCCGATGCTTCAGATTTTACAGCAAAATAAGTTGCGAAACATTAACCTCATAGGCGCGGATTTTAAAAATGAAGACCTATCGTATCTTCCCGGTTTTAATCATTTTTTTCCAGACAATACTGTTTTCCTGAAAGTAACAAAAGAGCAAAATCAATTTTATCTTGAAACCGATAATATTGATGCCGTTGCAAGTGGTTTAAGAAGTTTTGAAAGCAAATTTAAAATCATTAATTCCGATGCTTATGACAGTATCGAGTTTCTAAATGAAAAAACGTTTATCACATTGTATTCCGAAATGGGAAACTATACGGTAAAATACCCACTTCTGATGTATACGAAACTAAAAAATGGAAAGTATAATTTAAATACTATTGAGTCGCTAATCGATTCTGATATAGATGATAAAAGTAAGGAGTTCAATGCTCTATTGCCTAAAAATTTAGATTCAATTGCGTCACTTAACGGACGTATCTATTTGATTGAAAGAAACGGATTATTGGGATATTATCCTTTAAACAGAGACGTTAGATATAAAATACTAGAAAAATTTCAAAACAACTTTGCTCGGTTTGAACTACCAAACGGGAAAAAAGGTTGGTTGAGTCTGGATGGACATGAGTATTTGGATGAGTAGACAAACGAAAGACTCGTTTTTTTTAAATCCAAATATTACGTGCTGTTATCATTTTAAAAGATTCTGCAAAAAGTAAGCTAACGGACGTGATGTTATTATGTGTTTTAAGTGGTTGTAATACAGTTTTTTGTAATTACTCGTACGTCGGTTTGTAACGACTCGCACTTCTTTTTTCCAACAAATGCGTTCGATTCTTTTTATTCGGTCGCCAGGGTATAATTCCCGCCACATCTTTGTGTCGAAATAATTTATAACCTAAAACGCGATACAATGAAAACGTCATTTAAATTTTTAACCGTACTAGTATTCATCAGTAACATCACTTTTGGACAAGATATTTTTACCCGAATCGATTCCATTGTAAAAAAGAACTATCAAAACCATCCGGAGGTTGGGATTAGTGTTGGTTTGATTACGAATGGGAAAGAATACTACACCCATTATGGCACGATCAGCAAAGAAAGTCAGACCGCTATTGATCAAAAATCGATCTTCGAAATTGCGTCGATCACAAAGATTTTAACCTCCAATTTAATCGCGCAAGCCGTTCTGGATAAAAAGATAAAATTAGACGATTATATCGATGCCTATCTTCCGAAAGCTTATACCTTACACAAGAATATTAGCCATAAAATAAAAATATCCGATCTGGCTTCACATCAATCCGGTTTACCCGATTTGGATTTTGCAAAACTGATCGAGGTCAACGCCCAACAACCGATAAAAAGTGTAACACAGCAGACATTGAGTGCTATCGTCAACAATTGCGATACTTTAACGGACTATGGGAAATACCGTTATTCTACAATCGGATATACTTTATTAGGCCAGATTGTAGAGAATGTCTATGGAAAAAGTTATGATGCGATTATTCGGGAAAAAATGATCAACCCGTTACAGATGACTACGACTTTAACGAAGGATTTTAATGTGAAAAACAAAGTTACGGGTTATAATCCGGAAGGCGGTGCTCAGGAATTTTTCGAATGGAATATTACGGCTCCCGCCGGATTAGTTAAATCGAATGCTTCGGATATGATTCTATTTTTAAAAGCGGTTTTAAACAAAGACACCCGCGTAGGGAAAGCGGCCCTGATTACTGAGCAACTATTTTATAAAGATCAGAAGCGAGAAATGGGATTGGGGCTTAATATATCTACGGATGATCAAAATACCCTTTATATGAAATCGGGTGACTCCATGGGGCAATCGTCTATCATCTGTTATAACCGAGCTAAAAACTGGGGTTTAATTTTACTGATCAACCAAAGAAATTCAAAAATGAGACAAAACCTGTTGAATGCCATTTATGAGACGGTGCTGAAATAAACACGGCATACTTTCTGAAACCACAAAATGCCACTCTTTTGAATGGCGTTTTGTGGTTATAGCATTCCGCTAAAAAAGAAGCTTATTTCTTTAAATACAAAGCACCGGTTTTGATCACTTTTTTATTCAACGTACCATCCTTCGTATATTTTTCAAGAATATCCGCCGCCTGGCTTACCGGAATATCCAATATTTCGGCGTATTCGCGTACCGTAAGTGTAGGATAATGATCAAATAAGGCTAAACCCGTATCATCCAATTTTTTCTTTTTAGCGTCCGGATATAAAGCCAAAAGTGCATTTTCGTAAGACGCGTAAGGTTTCGAACCATAAACGGTTAGTTTATTGCCATCACCATCCGCAAAAAATAAAGTCGGAAATCCTCTAACGCCCAATTGACGCGCCAGTTGTAAGTCATCCTGGAAATGTTTTTTCGCATCATTATCGTAATCCTGTTTTAATTTTTTGGTATCCAAACCGGCGAGTTCGGCACATACAACAATGTTTTCCCATTTCGCGATATTCTTTTTTTCTAAATACAGTTTTTCGCGTAGTATTCTCATAAATATTACGGCTTTGCTTTTATCCTGTATTTGTGCTGCTTTCATCGCGATACAAGACGGATAGGAGGAATCCAACGGATCTTCAAGCCATACATCGCCATCGATTGGCATTTGGTAGTACAGGCTGGCTTCGTGCCAATGATGCGCGACATCGCTGGGTTTGCTAATGCCACCACTGTTATAACTCCAGTCGGGTAGAAGGCCACCCATGCGGCAATCGATTTCAAAATACGAACCGTATTCTAATTTTAGCTTGCGCAATTGTGGTTCGATTCCCCAACAGGATGAACAAATCGGATCGGTATAATAAATTATTTTTATCGGTTTGTTTCCAACAGGTATGGCTTCGGATTGTCCCTGTGTTGCGGTCGAGGGTATTTCACAGGATCCTGTTTCCGGATCACACAGTAGCGGATTGGTTTTGTTTTCGGTCATTTTGGATTGCGTTTGCGATTGACAACTCATACTGCCAATCAGAATTAATACTAACGAGAATAGCTTCATGGATTCGATTGCTAATAAATTTGTAGCTTTGATACAAAGTTTGAAAGAATTTTGACACCAGTCAACTAGTCTGAAAAAGATGACTATGGAAAAAGAACCAAATACAGCATACGATTGCCCGGCCGAGGCATTGTTAAAATTATTATCCGGAAAATACAAATTACAGCTATTGCGTCAGGCATTGGAAGGGCCTATACGCTTTAATACGGTATTGCGCGTGATACAAGGCGCCAACAAACAAACCATTTCAGTTGCTTTGCGTGAGTTGGAAGAAATCGGCCTACTGGAAAAGAAAGTGATTCGGCAAAAACCACTTCATATCGAATATAGTTTGACGGAAAAAGGACTTTCATTGGTGCCTATTTTCAGGCAACTGGAGCTCACTTCGGAATAAAACGCACGGATATTTCTACAACTCCGGAAAATGATATAAGGACAATCTTTAGATTGTCCTTTTTTATTGCGCTGAAAAGGCTTTTACTGCAAAGACAGAATACAATGGCTTAATAACTAGTTGGATAAGATTGCTTCTGATACTTTTGGGGCTTATAAAAAGACAGCCATCGAAAGCATAAATGGCTTTAAAAAACGGAAAAAGAGTTATGAGCCATTCTATCCATTCCCATGAAATTATTTCGGAAAAATATATAAAAGAAGAAATACATGGCGCTGAAAAAGTGAAACAGCAAATCGATATATCGAAAAAAAATCCAACACAACACGATTCCCTTAATAAAGACATAGAGTGGTTGGACGCTTTAATAACGATCCGTTGTAAGGAGCTGTTTTTAGCGGGAAAAGCAACAGACGAATCTTTTGGGAAAATTCCGGAATTACCGAAAATTGATTCCCATTCACCATACGGAATGACAATCAAGACACATCAACTTCAGGAAATGGATCGGGTACTATTGATTTTAGGAATAGCCTCGGCTTACTATCCGTCGTTATTCAGATCGTTTGTGCAAATAGAAGAAAGCAGCAACGCTTTAGTCATAGAGGTAGGCGGAGAATACGACAAATTTAACCGAACCTTTAAGCCCACATTTCAAACAGCACTCTTTTTATTGGCGGGAAAAAATTTATCATTATGGGCCCATTATAATGCGCAACTGCTGGAAGGAAGTGTATTATTACAAAATGATATTATTTACAATCGTTCCGATTCCGAATTTATTCATGGGAAGATCGAGTTGGACAAAGCCTACCTGCGATATTTTTTATCCGGTAAAAAACCACGATTGGATCATGGAACCTATTTTCCCGGAAGTTTGTATCAATCGGAGCTGACTTTAGATGATATTGTTTTAGAACCTTTGGTGAGAACGCAAATCCAACCGATCGGAAATTATATTAAAGCGTTAGAAAGCGGCTTTTTTTCAAGTGATCAGCACAAATTTAAACCTGGATTTATCGCCTTATTCTATGGTGCACCGGGAACCGGAAAAACGATGCTGGCCGGAATACTCGCGAATACTTTCGGCATTGACATGTACCATGTGGACCTTTCGCAGGTGGTGAGTAAATATATAGGCGAAACGGAAAAAAATCTGGAAGTCCTTTTTAACCGTCTGCAAGGGAAAAACTGCATGCTTTTCTTTGATGAAGCCGATTCGCTATTCGGAAAACGTTCCGACGTAAAAGACGCCCACGATCGGTACGCCAATCAGGAAGTGTCGTATTTGCTACAACGGATCGAAAAATTCGACGGACTTACAATTCTGGCCTCCAATTTTGAAAACAATATGGATGATGCGTTTAAGCGACGAATCGATTTATCCATAAACGTAATACGTCCAACTGAAGTAGC
Source organism: Bacteroidota bacterium (assembly GCA_023446155.1). Taxonomy (GTDB): domain Bacteria; phylum Bacteroidota; class Bacteroidia; order Flavobacteriales; family Flavobacteriaceae; genus Flavobacterium. The sequence continues at coordinate 185,918 of JAEXIT010000010.1, read as the reverse complement.
CCGCGAAGCGCTATGGAAACAATACCTCCCTAAAAATGCAAGGTTTGAAGACGATGAACTTTTAGAATATTTGATCAACGAATACTCCTATACCGGTTCCAATATTCGCAACATTATGAAAAATGTTGCCATAGCCTTACACAGCAACGGGGAAGCGATAATTACCCATCCATTGATAAGCCCGTTTTTAACGATAGAAAGTGAAAAAGCATTTGGTAAAAATCAGGCCCGTATAAAACCATTTACAAGAAAATCAGAATTGGCAAAAAACCTTTAACCTACGATATAGCAACGAATACGATATGAGCAGACTTCAAAAAACATTTGCGCCAAGAGCTGTAAAAAAAGAAGAAAAAAATAATAATTATTCTCAAGTCGGGAACGCGGAGCAGGTTGGTATAACCGATCAGGATGCGACTATAAGTCTGACTAAAAATGAGGTAACTAAACTAACCTATGAACCCTTTCGGAATCAGGCGTTTAAAAAAATAGAAAATGGGCAGGCGACTCTTGGGTTCCGGGATAATAAACAGGCGGTATTAATACTAAACAGGGCATTAAGGAAACTAGGCTATACGGTTGATGAAAATACTTTTTTTCTGAACGAAACCCAAAGGGCACTCGTTGCTTTCCAAAGCGAACATAATATTACGGTTTCACTCATTTTGAATGCTACGACCTTATTAAAACTGGATGAGGTACTGGCAACACAGGAAAAAAGCAGTGAAGAAAACAGCTATAAAAACCAGCTATCAGAAGAAAAAAACGGAGAAAAACAAGAAGAAACGGAATCGCTTCCTGAAGCGGCTCCGGAAGATAAAAAGGTACGACTTAGAGTTGGACTTATTCCTATGGATCTTAAAAGTGATCAGGCATTTTTCGAATTTTTAGATAAGAAGATTTTTGGCGTAGTCACGGATCTCGTATGGGATATTGGAACGAAAACCTATAAAGATTACATCGGAAAAGACATTTTTTGTACCGTTCCTGTTTCCAGTCTGAAAAAATATTTAGGGATTACCGATGTACAATGGGAAGACATGATGAACAAATCGACCGGAAGTACATTGGAAGCGGCCGATTTGAGAAAGTCCGTTGAAAACTATTTAAAAAAGGCAAAAGATAGAGAAGAAGCGCTAAACGAACGCGATATTTTAGAAGCCAAATTATTTGGACTGGAAAAGTTTTATGAAGAATACAGAAGCTACAGAACTACATTAATGATGTCTGTAGATGGTTCAGGTGCAATTGCGGTATTAACCATGAAACCAGAACTTGATGAAAAGGCAAAAAAATATGGCTTTAAAGATCTTCAGGACTTTGAAGATATGATTAATGCATATGTCGATGCTTTCCGTGATGAAACAGTTCGTATGGCGGATGATTATATCAGTAAGTATGAACATATTTTGTACAAAGAAGAGGAACGACTCAAACAGGAAGGAGTACTCACAAAACTGTATACCACATTTGCCAATAGTGGTGCCGCAAAAAATATAAAAGATGGAGATGATAAGCGATTTGGAGCCTTAATGATGCCTAACAAAAATGATTCTCCAACACTTGAAATGCGAAGACTTGAGACGCATAATGAGGGAGAAGCCCAAATGACAAGAGGTATTGATCAGGTAAGAGCACTGGATTCGTTTCTTTTTAAAGACAAAACATTTGATCATAAAGGATTGGCGGAGGTACGTTCTCAAAAAGAATTTGAAACATTTTTGTTCGACTTTATAAAAAAGAAACGGGAAAGTGCAAAGAATGTACGTCAGGATTTAAAGGAGAACCCGGATGCGGTATTTAAGCGCGAGGAGTTATTGGAGCAGTCGTATCAACAACAAGGGGTTATAAAGGATAGTATTCACGATTTAGCGATCCGACAAAGAATTAGTGATATAAATTGGACGAATACCTTGATTAATATAGGATTGGCTATTGCTTCCATTGTTGTGATAGTGGCTACCTGGGGTGCAGCTACGCCTTATGTTATTGCCGGAACAGCAATATCGTTAGGAATGAGCGTTTATAATGTGTATGAAGCTTTGGATGAGTATTCCAAAGACTATGATTCGTATGAAATAGGCTTATTAAAAGAAGAACCTAGTTTTGCATGGGTAGTCGTCGCCATTGCGGGTGCAGCGTTAGATGCCGCAGCGTTTGCCAGTGTACTTCAATTTGCCAAACCCATAACGGATGCCGCAGATACCTTTAATAAAAGTTATAAAACTGCTGACGATATTTTAAAATTAAAAACCACTCTGGGGAAAATAGAAAAGCTTGCGCCTCAGGTAAAGGCTAATATTGTAAAACAGGCAGAGTTAACAGCAGAGTTTAATAGAGTTTCACAGCAATTCTTACGATCCGGTGCGACACTCAATTTTGGAGTTAACCCGGCGGCATTGGCAGATCTGGCGCAGTTGGCACGGATTAGTATTAAAAGAGGGATTGTTTCTTTTAGGAATTTCCTGATAGAATTACAGTTGCAAAAACTAATTAAAAGTGTCGATAGTCTTACCGACGATGAGTTAAAAGCACTAAAAGAAGCCTTCGAGAATGCGAAAAGCGGTAAAATAACTTTGGACGATATCGGAAAATATCTTTCCTCAAAACACAAAGACTTTTTAGAAAAAAGAGGCTTCAAACTAATAAAAGCGGATGGTGCGACTAAAAATTTAGATATTCTACACGAAGGTAAAATTATGTTTAGAGGTACTGAAGAACAGATTGAAAAATACATTTCGTTCATGAGTAAAAGCGATTCGGAACGTAAAGCAATTGTTGAAGCTTCAAATAATCAGTTAAAAAGCAGTAAGTCGGTATATAAACCGGAGGCAACTACAAAAAAAGGGTACGATATTCCGGCAAGTGGTAATGGTACTTCGCCTGATTTTAAAGGATTAAAAATGTACCTAAACGAACAAGGCAGATTGGGTAATGGTAAGAGTATACCGGGTGTTTCTGAAGAAGTACTTAACGATGCATTAAATAAAATTGCTAAATTTGGTGGGGAAGTCAAAATTCCTATAACAGGGGTTGAACGTCCTGCAGACTTTACGAATGCATGGAATGCTTTGGGAATTACGCCTTCTTTAGGTAGAAAAATTACAACGGAATTGGAATTGACTTGGCATCATTTGGATGATTTAGATGAAAATTTAAAAAGTACGATGCAATTAATTAGAAAAGATATTCATGAAAGTACTACACCTCATATGGGAAGTCATGCGCAAATAAAAGCTGTTTTAGACATTAAATAATTATAATAATAAAAAATATGATTGATTTTAGAATAGATAATGAACGTATCACGGAAGAAGAATTAAATGCGTTTGAAAGAGAAATAGGAGGTACTTTACCTGAAGATTATCGGGCTCATATGTTAAAATATAATGGGGGATTGCCATCAAGTTATTATCTTTATTTCGGAGAGCCGGATGATGGTATACTTCTTTCCCGTTTTAAATCTATAAAATACGGTGCCCCACTAGTTGCAAAACCCGATTATTTGCCTGAGAACTATCTTAGTATTGGTTATACCGAAACAGGTTATTTAGCAATGTCGCTGGACGAAAATGAATATGGAAGTATTTTTGTTTATTACTCAGAAGCGGAGTTAACAAAAATAGCATCTTCCTTTACGGCGTTTTTAGAAGGATTGACCGATTATACGGATACTTTTGAATAGTTTGTTTTACTATTGCGAATAGAATGCGATGCTTTGTGATCTGTATTTTTCTGTTTTTTTGAAGGAAGTAATTCCTATTCTAAAATAGAAAAATACTGACAATAAGAATATTAGAGCTTAAAGTCAGGATTAATATGGTTTGATCAAAAAATAAGTAAAATAAAAAAAGAACATTTTTTTCTGAAAAGCCTTGTAAAACCGGATATCTTGCCTATATTTGCACCCGTAATCAGGAACACAGTTACGGGTTACAAAACATAAGGGCGATTAGCTCAGCTGGTTCAGAGCACCTCGTTTACACCGAGGGGGTCGGGGGTTCGAACCCCTCATCGCCCACAGATTAACTCTCAAGGAAACTTGAGAGTTTTTTTATTTTATACCTTCTGGAAATAGCTCAGCAGGTTTTTAGCATTCCGATTTTATCGGAAGTGGTCTGGGGTTCGAACCCCTCATCGCCCACAGAATTTAAAACTCCAAAATTGAAACGTTTTGGAGTTTTTTGTTTTACAGCATCATAGGTTTATTTTCTTATATTTTTAAAAAACCAAACCAAAACCCAGCCAACGGAATTATTATAGATCAGCAGGAATATTTTTGTATTTTAGTGAACAACAAAAATACCTTCTATGAAAGTTCTGATTAAAGACGAACTGTTAAGCGGAAAATCGGTTTATGAAACAGAAATTGATTTTACAAGCGAAATAGTAACAGTTCAGGATATTATTAACCAAAGGGTTACAAAAGAAGTCGAAGATTATAACAACCGACTTCCGGAATATTTTAACGGTTTGGTCGAACCCGGAGAAGCCGAGAAAACCCTAAACGGCTATAAACTCAAAACCAAAAAATTGATTGACGCCGAAAAACAAGTTTATATCGCATTGGATGCCTTTCAGAAAAACGGTTTTTTTATTCTGATTGATACGTTACAGGCAGAAACACTTACGCAACAAATACACCTCAAACCGGACACCACAATTTCATTTGTAAAACTAACCCCTTTAATCGGAGGATAGCCATGGGAATATTCGACAAATTAAAGAATGTGATAAAAGGCAATGCTGTGAATCCGGAGTTCGAACGGTTTGATGAAATCATAAAAAAGACATACGGTGAGTACACCGCAGCAAATACGTATTTTTATAATGCCAAAGTGAATGCGTTACCCACTTATAAAGAAGAAGTAGCCAAATGGACCGATAGCGATAAACTGGAATTGGTGTATTATAGTGTTGACAGGATAAAAGCTTATGCAACAGATCGATGGGGTGGCGTAAATGACAGGAAATATGAGGAGAATCAAATTCGTTTTGCCTATATAATACAAATTTTCCGATCTAAGTTGACCATTAGCAGCACCGATCTAAGTAAGGTGATCACTGCTATTTATCAGAATGAAAAACAAAATAGTTTTACCTTTCAGGATTGGGGGTTAACCTATTTTATAAATCAGTTTGAAAAGCAACATCAAGACAAACCGCTCGATTCGGTAGCCAAAGAAGCACTTACGTTTTTTAAACAAAAACTGGAAAAAGATCCGCCTGCATATCTCGCCAAAGAAATAACCAAAATGATCGAAAAAATTGACGGTTTGCTTTTTGAACAAACGACAGAAAAAAGTATAAAACCTGTTTTATTTTTAGGAAAAGATAATTTTGGACCAGCCGCCAATACTATGATTGCTAGTCGACCGGAACCGGAAAAGCCCTTTTGGTACGAATTGATCACGAAAGCTCAAAAAGCGACCGGTTCCAAACCGACCAAAAAATATATAGAGGAGGCTAAGGTTGTAATTACAGCTTTAGGAACCGATACCTTTAAAAAAACAATACACGAACTTTTTACAATTGTTACCAACCTTAAAGAAACCGTAATTGAACACAAACAGCAGTACGGTGACCGTGAATATGTATATAACGAAATAGAATTTCTGAGTCAGATAAATGCAGAGGCTCTTAAAGGCTTTGTCTGGATGTGTTCTATTTTCCATGATCAACAAACTATACAAACCATCAGTAAAATGGCCGACCGCTGTTTTAAGAAGATTCCGCAAAAAGGGCCCGCCGCTGCAGGTATTGGAAATGCCTGTTTGTATACGCTGGCCAATTCAAAAGGATTGGATGGAATCAGTCAATTGTCGAGGTTGCGTTTGAAAATAAAACAGAACAACACCTTAAAAATTATTGAAAACTATATTGTTGAAGCAGCCAACAAACTGGGAGTTACCATGCATGAGATCGAAGATCTTGCGGTGGATGATTTCAAGTTACAACATGGCGTACGAAAATGGAATATCGATGGTTTTACGGCCGTTTTGGAAATTACCCGTATCGGAAAATCAAATCTGATCTGGCTCAAAGAAGATGGAAAAGAACAAAAAACGGTTCCGACGGTTATAAAGGAAAAACACGCCGCACAACTTAAAAAGATAAAAGAAACCCAAAAACGGGTCGACCAAACTACTTCCACGCAACGCGATAGGTTAGATCGAATGCTAAGAAGCAATCGTGAAATGGAATTGCCCTATTTTAAAGAACATTATCTCAATCACGGGCTATTGGGTGTTGTCACAGCAAATCTCATTTTTAATTTTATAAATGAAAATGAAACGGTACAGGCGATAAAAGCAGCGGATCGTTGGGTTACGAATACCGGCGATGAGGTGAATATGGATCAATACAAAAAAGTAACGTTTTGGCATCCGGCTTCCAGTACGACAACGCAGGTAAAATTATGGCGGGATTATCTGATGGAACACAAAATTTTACAGCCTTTTAAACAAGCTTTCCGGGAGATTTACTTGCTTACGGAAGCGGAGGTAAATACGCGTACCTATAGTAACCGTATGGCTTCCCATATCTTAAAACAGCATCAGTATGTTACCCTGGCCAAAGGTCGAAATTGGACGGCAAGGCTAATCGGAGCATGGGATGGCGGCGATATGGATACGGCAGCGTTGGCATTACCGGAATATAATCTGAGAGCGGAATATTGGGTGAATGCCCTGAATGCCGATGATGCGTTTAATGATACCGGTATCTGGAATTATGTAACCACCGATCAGATTCGTTTTATCGATACAACGACAAACGAATTAGTGGAACTGATAAATGTTCCGGCCATTCCGTTTTCGGAAACCTTGCGGGATGTCGATCTTTTTGTAGGGGTAGCCAGTGTAGGGAACGATCCTACGTGGCAGGATTCCGGAGGATTGCCGGCGTATCGCGATTATTGGCAATCGTACTCTTTTGGTGACTTGTCGGAAGTGGCAAAAAACAGAAAGGAAATATTGACCGGTTTGATACCGCGTCTTAAAATTGCCAATGTTACGACTATCGAAGATAAGTTTGTCGTGGTAAAAGGGAAACTACGAACGTATAAGATCCATATCGGAAGTACCAATATTCTGATGGAACCTAATGATCAGTATTTGTGTATCGTACCGGACAGGAGTAAAAAAGATGCGACGGAAAATGTGTACCTGCCCTTTGAAGGCGATAACGGCCTTTCGGTAATATTATCCAAAGCCTTTTTGCTTGCCGCGGATGATACGATAACGGACAGTACCATTACTTCGCAAATCAATCGTTGATGTTACGCTATGTTCAACAAACGGCTGTACCCGAAATCGGTGTTTATGGTCAGCATGTAATCGACGAGGCTAAAGTGCTGATTGTCGGTGCCGGCGGACTTGGGGTGCCGGTAGCAACCTATTTGTCGGCGATGGGTGTAGGGGAAATCGGAATTGCCGATTTTGACACGGTACAGGAAACCAACTTGCACCGACAATTTGCTTATGTTCCGGAGGATGTCGGCCGTTATAAAGCGGAAGTGCTTTCGGATCGTCTTAAAGCGCAAAACCCAACAATCAAGCTTACGAGCCATATCACCCAATTGACTGCTGAAAATGCAGCGGAAATTATTGCGAACTACGATTTGGTTTGCGATTGTACCGATACTGTTGCGGCGCGATTGTTATTGGATCGCATGTGTTACGATGGAAATAAAAAACTGGTGTATGCCGCCGTAAAAGGTTGGGAGGGCTATGTTACCGTATTGCACGGCAAAGCAAAAATAAAGCTGACGGATATTTTTAGCGAAGCCGACTTACAGTTTGAATCGCAAAATACTTGTAGCATTGCAGGTGTAGTAAGCACGGTATGTGGGATTATTGGTTGTCAGCAGGCTAATGAAGCGATAAAGATTCTATTGGATTTAGAATCCAATCTCGATGGAGGTATTTTTTGTTATGACGGAAAAAATAACGGAATTAAAATTTTACGCCTTCAGAAACACGATTTATAAAGCATTCAAATAGATTAAAACCATAAAATGAAAAAAGCTCTATTATTTCTAATGGAGCTTTTTTCTATATGCTATAATAATGATTTGTACAAATTATATTGTTTGCAAAAATGTTTCGCCTTTTTTACATCACTTGTATAATATAATTCATTAATTCCTGACTCGGTTTTAATATGAATTGAACCATATAATACAATCGGAATTTTATAATTATCAATAAATCTTTTGTCTGGTGAACCGTCTTTATTTACCCGATACCAAGTTTCTCCTATAATTTTTGTATCTGATGCAATATTTTTAGTTTCTTCTAAAAATTGTACTTCGGAGTAATTTAGTTGAAGATCATTATAGTCAAGAATTGCGATGTCTTCTTTGCTCTTAAAATAAATTACAAAACTTGGATAAAAATAAAAATCCCCTCCATTGAAATTTTCGAAATAAAAACTCTTTTCTGTTGTTTGAATAGCTGGGATAGACTTAAATGAGAAAGTTACTTCGTTTCTTCTCATGGAAGTTTGTGCCGCCGCTTTAGTATCAGTATTTGCTTCGGAATATGTCATGTCCCAAATTATCTCTGAACTTTTTAATGTTATAAATGAATGGATAAGATCAGAATATTTTTCTTCAGTTTCACTAGTTTCATAATCATATTTTATATTTAAATATGATTTATTTTCGATTCTTTGTAACACTTCAAGATCATTTTTACTCTGTTCTAATTGTTCCGTAAGTTTTTTAAGCCTCTTTTTTAAAAGAAATTTAAAAAATGAATTATCTGTTTTGAAATAGTACTCTTGGAGTTTCTTATAGTTTTTTGAAGATTTAGTGATTTCATCAGATATAACTTCTCTTTGGAAATAAAGATTTATTAATTGCTCTCTAATGTTATTATGACTTTTGGAATTTAGACGTTCTGTATTAAAATGACTTTCAATTTTACCATATTCGACCTTGTTAAAGAGTTGTTTTAAAATGTCATTCGCTAACTCTTTTCCTTTTTTTTTCGCTTCTTCCAGTTTTACCTGATCGAGCCTATCTTTTTTAGTGCTATTTTTTCCTATAGTTAGTAGAATTTCAGGATGTATAGCAGATTTGTTTTCAGAATTATTTACATCTGTTTTCATGTTTTATATATTTTGTGAGTCAAATGTATTTAACGATGTTGCATTTTTTTTACGGAAAATCGTAATTTGAAATCTACAGATAAAAATCTTTTCGATTGATTTAATCTTAAAGAATAGAAAATAAAAAAACGCCAACATTTTGCTGGCGTTCTTTTATTTTTAAACGATTCCGATGCTGTTTAGTGTCCTGCTTGATCAAAAAATGTCAAAACCGTTTGATTAAACAATTCCGGCATTTTTTCCGGTGCTTCGTGATCACCGCCTTTAAAGATGATCAATTTGCTATGCGGAATTTTTTCAGCAATCAATTTTGTGTGTTTTTCTTTTACCACATCATATTGTCCTGCCATAACCAAAGTAGGCGCCTGGATTTTTTGTAAAGCATCCGGGTTGATATTCGGCTCGGTTAGCAAAAGTATTTTTAAACGATAATCCATATTGGATTCCGGAATTCCTTTGCTCTCCATTTCTTTTACCTGCTTGCGGATTAATGTATTCGTTTCGGAAGTCACAGAACTATCATTATTATATAAAACGGTTCCCATAATCGCCATTTTGTTGATTTTATCCGGGTGTTGCATGCCCAATACCACGGCGATATTACCGCCATCGCTCCAACCTAAGATGTTTACCTTTTTCAGTTGCATTTTTTCAAGGAAGGTATTCACATCTTCCGCCATCAATTCATAGGTTATTTTGGTCGCATCGGAAGTCGACTTTCCTTGTCCGCGGCTGTCCAAACCAATTACCTGATACTTTTTACTGAGCGCTTCCAATTGTTTGTCAAAACTGCGCATGGAGGAATTGTTGCCGTGAATCAATAAAAGCGGTTCTCCTTTTCCATATACTTCATAATAGAGCTTAACTCCGTTAATATCCATATACTTTCCGATTTCGGTATTATTTCCCAAAGTAGGCGCAACAGTAAGCTTTGAATTATCGATAAACAGTGCTTGTTTTCCAGAAAATACGGTTTCTTTCGACAACGATAAAGAGGTGTTTTTGTCCATAGTCATGGTATTCCATTTCGATAGTGAATCACTTTCAAAATCGGAGTTTTGAATCGGGATTTCAATCCTGTTTTTACCGTCTTCTACAAATAGTTTGAAATCATCCAGATAGTAATTCCCCGGACCGGCAATGGCAACACCGATAGCGAGGTATTTCGCATTTTTTTCAATCTTTCCATTCAGTACATACGAACTCCAGTCGTCTTTTTTATGATAATCGCCTGCATTCTCATTGTATAACGCATTTTTTATAGGTTTACCGTTAGCGTCTACCGAACGTGCGGCCAGTACGAGCCAGGAATCGTTTGCTATCGGATCTTTATAATATATTTTCCCTTCGAGGGTGAACTTTTTTCCGTGATACTGTTCAATATGTATCGGCTGATAAATTTCATAAAATTGCGCATAGGTACTTGCTGAGGTTATAAGTAGTAGTAGGGTAAGTATTTTAAAATATAGTTTTGACATAGTGCAATTTTTATAGGTTTTTAGAAATAGGCAATGTGTTTCATTTATCTATAATCTTCCGGATAAATCAGGATAAATTCAAATAGCCATTGTAATCGGATTCCTGCATATCTAAAACCTTGCCAGTTTTGTAACGGGTAAATTTCACATCTTCTAAAAAATAAAAAAAGCGCTGCAATGATCTGCTGTAGCGCTGTTTATTGTAGTTGATATAATGTGGTTTTATTGTATATCGTCTTGTCCCACCGGATCAAAAACAAACTTCGAATTGTCGAATTCAATTGGAAATTCCGGTTTGTAATACACAAAATTCATATAACTGGCCGCGATACCACTACCGAGAATCAATTTACCGTTGCGTTTTAAAAAAATTATTGGCACGATATTGATGCCACCACCAAAAGAACGGTAGCGGTATTTACCGCGTAAGGTATCGCCGGAAATGGTACCTTCAATATTGCCGGAATCTTTTACTGCGCGACTTCCGTAATAGATTTGATAGTTCCCGTAAAAACGATCTTTATGCGTTTCAATCGCCAATAAGGCCGTGTCGGTATTGTGTATGGCACGGTAATAGGAACGGTATTCGTTAAAATCTTTTTTCTGACAACTGAAAAGTGATATCGAAAAAGTCAGGAGTATCATACCGTAGATAAGCTGTCGCTTACTGTTTGCAGGATAGGTGATTTGTATGTTGATCATTTTAAGTTAACGATAAGTTATATGCGAATATATGACAATCGATGTGGTTTTCGAATTTTTTGATACTTGTTAACCAATTACTACAAATGCATTAAAACCATTGGCAAGCGGGCATATTTACAGTAATAAAACTTATTTTTGCTGCGATTGCAAAATCTGATACTATGGATTACGATAAATTTATTTATTGCCTGGAAGCGGTTCCGGATAGCGAAGTGGTTACGACAACCGAAGTGTACCGAAACCTTGAGAAACTGGCCGCCGAGCAGGGAATAGACAGTATTTATAAAGTTTGCGATTCCATTGAAAGTATGGAAGAAAGTTTGGGTGCCTTATTGTATGACGATCATAATTTTAAGAATTATGAAATCATTTATTTGGTGATGCAAGGCAAAGGGAACAATATCTGCTTAAACGGTTATTATTACAGCATCGAGGAAATCGCCGAATTGTTCGAAGGCAAAATGAAAGGAAAGATCATTCACTTTGCCAATGCCAAGATTCTGGATTTAAACGACGAAGAAGCGCAGTATTTTCTGGATATTACCGGAGCCAGAGCGATTTCGGGTTACGGACAAATGCATCCTACAATTAGCAGTAGTACGCTCGATCGGGTTTTCTTTAGTTTGTTTGAAGACGATGATAATCTGGTTGATATTGTCGAAATCCTACACGAAAAGCACTATGCCTTATGCAAGTTGTTGGATTTTAGATTGTATTATTGATCAATCGATCGAATAGTTTCCTTTGGCTTCTTACTCAACAAAAAGATAGTCGAAATAATACAAATACTTCCTATCCAATCGATTGTAGAAAATGGAACCTGTAACCAGAGTACGGCCATAATCGTAGCGGATAAAGGTTCGGCGGAGGCTAATAAGCTGGCTTTTTGTCCACCGATAATTTGTACCGCGGTGAGATAGCTGTAAAAAGCTACTAATGTCCCGAAAAGTACAATAAAACTCGTGTAAAGGTAGGTTTGGGTATCCCATTGTCCTTCGATAGCCCATGGTGCTTTGACAAACGAAAAAGCCAATCCGCCCAATAACATGCCCCATCCGATAATAATCGATGATTTATACCGACTTAATAATGCGATCGGCTGCAAAGTGTAAATCGCAAGGGTAACGGCCGATGCTAATCCGAAAAACAAAGCGGTTCCGGATATCGCCAGACTGTGAATATTGCCATGGGTGACGAGTAAAAAAGTGCCGCCTACGGCCAAAGCGATGGCAAGATATTCAATAGGACGCGGTAGTTTTTTGTTTTTTGCCGCCAGATAGATCGCGATAAAAACCGGTCCGGCATATTGTAAAACCGTTGCAGTTGCCGCGTTGGAATGTTTAATCGCCGCAAAATAGGTGTATTGTACCGCCAACATTCCGGTGGTGCTAAAAATCAATAGTTGAATGGCGTCTTTTTTATTTTTCCAGATCGACCATAAATCCGATTTTTCGCCAAATCGGGCAAAAAGCAATAAAATCGTACCGGATACGAGCATTCGAAGGGTGATCAACCATTCGACGTTAATGCCTCTTTGCTGAAAAAGGAATTGTCCGAAAGTACCGGAAACACCCCATAACATGGCCGCTAAAACAGCCAGAAAAAAACCTTTGATAATCGATGATGGCATAAAATAGGGGAGGGAAAAAATTATAATTCGTTTTCTGGAATGGCTTTAATCACCCGACACGGATTACCGGCGGCGATAACATTGGCCGGGATGCTTTTCGTTACGACACTTCCGGCGCCAATGATGGAATTCGCGCCAATCGTTACGCCTTGTAAAATCACCGTGTTGCCGCCAATCCAGGCATTGTTTTCGATATGAACCGGTTTGGCATATTCGATTCCGGCATTGCGTTGATCAATGGCTATGGCATGATTAACGGTATAAATGCTCACATTGGGTGCAATTAGCACATTATCACCAATGCGGACTTCCGCTTCGTCCAAAACCGTAAAATTAAAGTTTGAAAAGAAGTTTTCACCAATATGAATGTTATAACCGTAATCACAATAAAACGGTTGCTTGATACTGAATTTTTCTCCGGTAGAGCCAAACAATTTGCGAATAATAGCCGCTCGTTCTACCTCTTTTTTCGGATGTAGACGGTTGTAATCGGTTACAAGATCTTCGGCGATATCTCTTTCGGCGGCCAATTCGGCGTCAATATAGGTATAGTAGGCTCCGGAGAGCATTTTTTCTTTTTCTGTCATTTTTTTGATCATATAAAATGCAAAAATAGATCAAATGACCTGTGTTTTTTCTTTAAATTTAGGGTCTGATTTGCAATTTTGTTTCATTAATAACCCACATTGATTTGGAAAATCTGGATAAATTTGATTTGGCAATTTTAAAAGTGCTACAAAAAGACAATCTAACGCCGCAACGAACAATAGGAGAAAGCATCGGGTTATCGGCAGCAGCGGTACAACGACGGATCAAACGAATGCGGGAAACGGGTGTGATTTCGGCCGATATTACGGTAATCAACCGGGAGAAGGTTGGACGAATGATCACGTTGTTTGTTGAGGTGAAGATGGAAAGTGAAAAGATCGAATTGATTGATCAGGCAAAAAACAGCTTCCGGTCGGCGCCCGAAGTGCAGCAATGTTATTATGTAACCGGCGAAACGGATTTTGTATTGGTCATCGTTACGCCGTCAATGTACGACTATGAACAATTAACACGACGATTATTCTTTAGTAATAAAAACATCAAAAGTTTCCGAACCATTGTTACGTTGGATATCGTAAAAGAAGGATTGGAAATTCCGTTGGACTTTATAATGTAAGTCCTAACATTTTAGGCAATTTTAGTATTAAATGTTGGAAAATAGATCATGAATTATGGAAATACAAAATAAACACAAGAATGCTGTTTCAGAATTAGGATTTAGCGCTATTCCCGGTGTATATTCTAATGATGAAATCGAAGCAATCATACAGTTAATAACAAAAGCAGATACCACAAGGGATACTTTTAGAATATCGAAAGAGTTGTTTGCGATTCGGCAATTTTTAAAGGAAATTCCGAATATAAAAGAATTGGTTTTTAATGAAAACTTAAAACATATTGTCAGACACTATTTTGGGGAAGACTATTTTGTTGTAAAAAGTATTTATTTTGATAAACCGGAAACGTCCAATTGGTATGTTGCTTATCACCAAGATTTAACGATTTCGGTTGATAAAAAACTCGAAATTAATGATTTTGGACCATGGACGGTAAAGCAAAACCAATTTGCAGTTCAACCGCCTTTATCTGTTTTAGAAAATATTTTTACTGTCAGAATACACCTTGATGATACCGATGAAAATAACGGGGCTCTTAAGGTTATTGAAAAATCGCATGCGAAAGGAATTTATCGCCCGGAAACTATTGATTGGAACAAGGAAACCGAAGCGATTTGCAGTGTTCCTAAAGGTGGAATAATGATCATGAAACCATTGTTATTACACGGTTCAAACAGAACTACAAATAATAAAAAAAGAAGGGTGATTCATATTGAATTTTCTAATATAACGTTACCCGAAGGGTTGAATTGGTCAGAACGGATGAATTGAAAAATCTATAAGTAAGATAAATATGAAAAACGAACTTTCAAAACAAATAGCAAAGCATTTTCGGGATTTGCATTTTGGCGGTAACTGGACATCGGTAAGCCTTAAAGAAGCCTTAAAAGACGTAAGCTGGGAACAGGCGACAACTAAAGTGCAGGATCTAAATACGATAGCCGTTTTGGTCTATCACGTGAATTATTATGTCGCTGCGGTTTTAAAAGTCTTGGAAGGCGGATCGCTAGATGCCAGTGATAAATTTAGTTTTGATTTACCACCAATTACTTCGGAAGCCGAATGGGAGGCGTTAAAAACCAAAGTGTTTACCGAAGCGGAGCAATTTGCAACCCAAATCGAACAATGGGACGATTCTCGTTTTTTCGAGGAATTTATCGAACCGAAATATGGCAATTACTATCGAAACATAAACGGAATCATCGAGCATACCTATTATCATTTGGGGCAAATCTCGCTGATACGAAAAATGTTATAACAAACCGCAATCCAATGAAAATCGTAGCGCACGAAGTAAACGGTATTCGAATCGCGGAGGTGATTTCCGACGAACGTATGCTAACCACTGTCGACGAAGCCTTGCAATTACTGGTCGATTTGTATTATCAGGAGTTTGATAAGGTGATCTTATATGATAAAAACCTTCATCCGGATTTTTTTGATCTTAAAACCAAAATGGCGGGCGAAATCCTGCAAAAATTTTCAAACTATCGCGTACAACTCGCGATAGTTGGCGATTTTGATCAGTATCCCGGCAAAAGCTTAAAGGATTTTATATACGAATGCAATAAAGGTCCGGCGGTAAACTTTATTAGTCCCGAGCAGTTCAAAAAAATGATAGGCAGTTAACGATCTGTAAATCGTCTTTACATCAGGATTCTTTACTCATCTATTTTTTAAAAACGACAATTTTATGAGTCTGTTTACCGCCTTTTTGTATGAATATTCCAATCCTAAGAATAGAATCGGTTTCGAGAATCATTTGCAAATGGGTTCTCTTTCCGGAAATAGTGCGGATAAAATCAAAAACATTTCCGTTTCCAAAAAATCCCTGAACGTTATCCAACGTAAAAGCACCGCTAACGTCCAAACCGAAATCCGGATCGATCAGCCGGAATTGATTTCCATTGATTTTCAGACTTCCGTTTTTGCCCACTAATTGTTCCCAGTTTCCCTGAACATTGTAAACAAAACTTTGATGATCGAAATAAATATTAGAAATTGGATTATCCCACGAATCTTCTTCGTCAGAAAACCGATGTAAACCGGAACTAAAAACCGTGTTGTTTGCCGTATTGGCTGTTGTTGGTGTATCGGTTTCACAGGAACTCATCATTCCGGTCATCACAATAAAAAGAAGTATGAATTGAAGGCGCATAATTAAAGAATTATTAAAACTGATATTCGACAAGTTACGGCTATTTTAAACAGACCAGGGCTATAAGACTAATACAATGACGGACAGTTTGCAGACGAAATAATAATGGTAATTAATTATGAAATGTTTAATAAATGTAGAATTATAAAATGTTTACTTTTGATAAAAAAGAAAAATGAAAAAATTACTATTGGCCTGTTCCGTACTGGCACTTTTCAGCGGCCAGATTCAGGCGCAAAATAAAGCAACATCCGCAGCAACCGAAAAATTAACCGCTATGAATGCAGAAAACATTTACCAGTTTAAAGTAAAAGATATCGAAGGAAAAACCTTTGATTTTTCGAAACTAAAAGGGAAAAAGGTAATGGTCGTGAACACGGCCTCCGAATGTGGTTTAACGCCACAATACGAGCAATTGCAAAAGTTGTATACCGAGTATAAAAACAAAAACTTTATTATCGTAGGTTTCCCAGCTAATAATTTTGGCGCACAGGAACCAGGATCGAATAAGGAAATCGCAACGTTCTGTTCGAAAAATTACGGGGTGACGTTCCCAATGATGGAAAAAATATCCGTAAAAGGGGATGATATGGCACCACTATATCACTTTCTGACCGAAAAATCCAAAAACGGTTATCAGGACAGTCAGGTGGAATGGAATTTCCAGAAATACCTGATCAATGAAAAAGGACAACTGGTTAAAGTGATCAGCCCAAAAACACTACCGGATAGCAAAGAAGTGGTCGACTGGATTAAAAGTTAAACCCTACAAATAGAAGAGAAGCCTCCGTTTACCGGAGGTTTTTTTATAAAAATAATTGCAGGAATACCGAGTCCAGCCAACGGTCGAATTTATAACCGCTTTCCCGTAAGGTTCCGGCGATTTCAAATCCCATTTTTTGGTGGAACCGGATGCTACCGTCATTTTCCGCATCGATCACCGCGATCATTGTATGTTTTTGTTGCGCCCGTGCGATTTCGATTAAGGTTTCCAATAATAGTTTTCCGACACCTTTTCCCTGTTGGTTATGGTTTAAATACACCGAATGTTCCACCGTATAGCGGTAGCCTTCCTTAAAACGGAAATCACCGTAGGTGGCAAAACCGGCAATCACGCCATCGGAAACCGCTACCAGAAACGGAAAGTTTTTGGCTTCTTTTTCGCGAATGATGGTTTGTTGTTGTTCCAGTGTTCGCGGGGCATAATCGTAAATGGAAACACCGTTCAGGATTTCGTAATTGATGATTTCCAGGACTTCCGGAATATCGGTTTCGGTTACGGGGCGGATGGTAACAGACATAGTATAAGGTGTTGTAAAAAGTAAGTCCAAAGATAGAAAGTTTCACACTTTTTTTGAAGGAAATTCGGTAGACTACCTTAAATTTGTTACTGCGTTTCCAGACGCTCAATTTAAACTACTACTACAAAATGTCATATCCGAAAATACCTTTGGCGCAAAGTATCATTGCGCTTTGTAAAGCCAAAGGACTGCTTGATATCATTATTTCCCCGGGATCTCGTAATGCACCCTTAACCATCGGGTTTGCCAGTACACCAGGTTTTAACTGTTACAGTATTGCCGACGAACGTTGTGCCGCTTTTATGGCCGTTGGGATGGCGCAACAACTCGGACGACCGGTTGCCTTGGTTTGTACTTCGGGTTCCGCTTTGTTGAATTATTATCCGGCGGTAGCCGAAGCTTTTTATAGTCAGTTGCCGATGGTGGTTATTTCTGCCGACCGACCTACTTCGAAAATCGATATTGGCGACGGACAAACGATTCGTCAGCGGGATGTATATGCGAATCATATTCTGTATAGTGCCAACCTTACGGAAGATGTTTCTGCGGAAAACGACGCGATGATCAATGAAGCGATCAATACAGCGATTTTACAAAAAGGACCGGTACATATTAATGTTCCGTTTGAAGAACCGTTGTATGAAGTAACCGAAACCCTTTCGGTGGCGCCAAAAGTGATCGAACCGAAACAAATGGAAGCCGTTTTAACGGATTTACAACCGTTTATTCAGCAATGGAATAAAGCGAAGAAAAAACTGATCCTTATCGGAACGAACAATCCGGACAGTATCGCGCCGGGGATTATCGATCAACTGGCGAATGATGATTCGGTTGTAGTGATGAAGGAAGTGACATCCAATATTTACCATCCGCATTTTATTGGAAACATCGATACGATTATCACGCCTTTTACCGATGCCGATTTTATCGATTTTCAACCGGATATTCTGATTACGATAGGAGGAATGGTGGTTTCGAAAAGGGTAAAAGCATTTCTGCGAAAATATGCGCCTCAGGAGCATTGGCATGTCGATACCTTGCGGGCATATGACACCTTTGGTTGTTTGTCACAGCACTTTAAAGTGACACCAAATACTTTTTTTGGAATGCTATTACCGGAAAGCAATCCAATTGCCAGCGATTACTTACCGAAGATAGTGGCCTTGAAGGCATTACGGGCTACAAAACACGAAGCCTATGCCAACCGTATTCCATATTCCGATTTTACGGTATTTCAGACCTTGTTACCGGCTTTACCACAAAACAGTCAGTTGCAAATTAGCAACAGTTCGGCTATTCGTTATGCACAGTTATTCTCGATTGATCCGTCGATTGAAGTATTTTGTAACCGTGGTACAAGTGGTATCGACGGTAGTACGTCGACGGCAATTGGTGCGGCTATTGCGTCGAATAAAGATACCATCCTCATTACCGGGGATATTAGTTTTTTATACGACAGTAATGCCTTGTGGAATGCTTATATTCCGAAGAACTTTAAAATCATATTGATCAATAATGGCGGTGGCGGTATTTTCAGAATTCTTCCGGGACATCAGGAAACACCGGTTTTTAATACCTATTTTGAAACCGAACACCAGTACACGGCCGAGCATTTGGCGGCGATGTACCGATTTGGTTATACGGCGGTAAAAGAACAATCGGAACTCGAAAAAGCGCTTCCGGTTTTCTTGAGTGATCAAACACAACCGGGGTTATTGGAAATCCATACGCCTACGGAGATCAACGATAAAATTTTATTGGAATATTTTAAAAACTTGACGGATTAAGCAAGAAAATAGTTGCTGAGAATAATACATATTGGTTTTATTTTGTTAAATTTGAGAGAGTGTAAAAATCAATTAAGTAACACAAAACAAATTTATTATGAGTAAAAGAGATGAACTAATTGCAAAGTACGCGGCTGATTTAAAAGACAAATGTGGCGTAACTCCGAATATGGATTTATTGACAAAAGTGACTATCGGTTGCGGTCCCTCTATTTACAATGCAGATTCTTCGACTGTTTCCGGAACTTCGAAAACGGAGTTGGATACCGTTAAAAATAACTTTTTGATCAAAAAGTTAGGTTTAAAAGACGGACCGGATCTGGATAAAGCCATCGATGCCGTAATAGAAAAATATGGCCGTTCGAATAAAAATAAATACAGAGCGGTAGTGTACTACTTATTGACGGTTCACTTTAAAAAGGAAAGTGTTTACAAATAGGATATCATAAAAAATAGGGCTATAAGCCCTATTTTTTATGATAGAAAGAGATTTCTTATTTAAAAAGGTCCATCCCGGGAATATTTGGCATACCGTCTTTTGCCACTGCGGCCAATTCTACCTCATTTACATTCGTTGCTTTTTCGATTGCTTTGTTAATAACAAGTAACAGATAGTCTTCCAGTTGTTCTTTATCTTCCAATAAGGAATCGTCGATCTGGATGGATTTTATTGTTCTGTTAGCGGTTAAAGTAACCTTTAAAAGCCCGTCGTTACTTTGCTCGTCAATTAAAACCGTATCCAAACGTTTTTTAGTCTCTTCAATTTTTTGCTGGGTCTCCTTAAGTTTCCCCATCATTCCCATAATGTCTCCGAACATGTTAATAAAATTAATGATTAATGTTACCACAAAATTATTAAATTGCAGATTGATTAGTAAATAAAACTAAATGAAAAATCAAATTATTTTGAGTTGTGTTTGTCTTATTTTTGTAACGGGAAACGCACAAAATAAAAAGCCCGATATGGTAAAAACAATAACACCGCCTTTGGCAGCCGTGAAGCCAAAACAATTGGAAAAACACGGCGATATACGAACAGATAATTATTATTGGTTAAACGAAAGAGAAAACCCGGAAGTTATCGATTACCTGAATAAAGAAAACGAATATTACCAACAAATGACCGCGCATACGAAACAGTTTCAACAGGACTTGTTTCAGGAAATGAAATCGCGGGTAAAAGAAGACGACAGTTCGGTTCCGTATCTGTATAACGGGTATTACTACATCACCCGTTATGAAAAAGGAAAAGATTATCCAATCCACGCCCGTAAAAAAGGATCACTGGACGCCAAAGAAGAAATCCTTTTCGATTGTAACGAAATGGCCAAAGGACATGCCTATTTCCAATTGAGCGGAATAAGCATCAGTGAAGACAATAAATGGTGCGCTTTCGGAATCGATACGGTTTCCAGAAGAGAATACACCATTCAGATAAAAAACCTTGAGACCGGCGAAATACTACCGGTAAAACTCGAAAAAACAACCGGAGGTTCGACTTGGGCGAGCGACAATAAAACCTTGTTTTATACGCGTAAAGACCTGGTAACACTTCGCTCGGATAAAATCTACAAGCATAAGTTAGGAACGGATCCCAAAGAGGACAAGGTCGTTTTTGAAGAAAAAGACGATACTTTCTCTGTATTTGTATATAAAGAAAAATCCAAAAAATATATCGTAATCGGTTCGACGAGTACGCTAACATCCGAATTCCGTATTTTGCCGTCCAATACACCGGATGCTGAATTTAAAGTGTTCCAGCCCCGTACACGAGGATTGGAATACAGTATTTCGCACTTTGGCGATAGTTTTTATGTGGTGACCAATAAAGACAAGGCAACCAACTTTAAACTGATGAAAACACCGGAAAATGCGACCGGAAAAGACAACTGGAAAGACCTGATCGCACACCGTAAAGATGTTTTACTGGAAGATATTGAAATCTTTAAAAATTACCTGGTGGTGTCCGAGCGTTCCAACGGATTGAATAAAATCCGCATTATGCCATGGAGCGGAAAAGGCGAGTATTACCTTCCGTTTGAAATTGAAACCTATACGGCCTATACGACTACCAATGTTGACTTTGATACCGATATTCTACGATACGGTTACCAGTCGATGGCCACACCGTCGTCGATTATCGATTTCAACATGAAAACCAAAACCAAAGAGGTTAAAAAAGAACAGGAAGTTTTGGGTGGCAAGTTCGACAAAAACAATTATACCGAAGAGCGTGTTTGGGCTACCGCACAGGATGGAACCAAAGTGCCAATTTCGATCGTGTACCGAAAAGGGATTCAGAAAGATGGTAAAAACCCGTTATTACTGTATGCTTACGGATCGTATGGTGCCTCAATGGATCCGTATTTCTCATCGATTCGTCTGAGTTTGCTGGACCGAGGATTTATCTACGCCATTGCACATATCCGTGGTGGAGAAGACCTGGGGCGCGAATGGTATGAAAATGGAAAACTACTTAAAAAGAAAAATACATTTACCGACTTTATTGACTGTTCCAAATTTGTAATTGCCGAGAAATACACCTCTGCGAAGTATTTATATGCCGAAGGTGGATCGGCCGGTGGATTACTAATGGGGGCGATTATCAATATGGCGCCGGAGTTATACAACGGTGTGATCGCACAGGTACCTTTCGTGGATGTTATTACTACGATGCTGGACGATTCCATTCCGTTAACTACCGGAGAATACGACGAGTGGGGGAACCCGAACGATAAAGCTTATTACGATTATATGCTTTCGTATTCGCCATATGACAATGTGAAAAAACAAAAATACCCGAATTTGCTGGTAACAACCGGACTTCACGATTCGCAGGTACAATATTGGGAACCGGCTAAATGGGTTGCCAAATTGCGTGTTATGAAAGTGGGTGATAGTCAGTTATATCTGGATACCAATATGGATGCAGGCCACGGCGGTGCTTCCGGACGTTTCGAATCGCTTAAAGAAGTAGCTAAAGAGTATACTTTTTTATTAGATTTAGAAGGAATTAAAAAGTAGATAAATTTTTTTTTGTTAAATTTGCAGAGTTCAGAAGTTACTTATTACTGTAAGTAATATCGCTCGACTAATTTATATTTTATGAAAGAAGACATAAAAGCCTATAATAATGTATTGGAATTAATAGGTAATACTCCCCTAATTAAGCTCAATAAAATTACAGAAGGATTAGAAGGTAATTTTTATGCTAAAGTAGAAGCTTTCAACCCTGGTCATTCCACAAAAGACAGAATTGCCGTATATATAATTGAAGAAGCAGAGAAAAGAGGAATTCTAAAACCTGGCGACACAATTATAGAAACGACTTCCGGTAACACAGGATTCAGTCTGGCGATGGTGAGTATTATTAAAGGTTATGACTGCGTTTTGGCAGTTAGCTCAAAATCTTCCAAAGATAAAATTGATATGTTACGGGCGATGGGTGCTAAAGTATACGTATGTCCGGCACACGTATCTGCAGATGATCCCCGTTCGTATTATAACGTAGCCAAACGTTTACACGAAGAAACAAAAGGATCGGTTTATATCAACCAGTATTTTAATGACCTGAATGTCGACGCACATTATAACACCACCGGACCTGAAATTTGGGAGCAAACCAACGGAAAAATAACCCATTTGGTGGCGTGTTCCGGTACAGGAGGAACAATTTCCGGAACGGCTCGTTTCTTAAAAGAGAAAAATCCGGCGATTAAAGTCCTTGGTGTGGATGCTTTTGGTTCGGTATTAAAAAAATACCACGAAACCAAAGAATTCGACAGCGAAGAAATCTATCCGTACCGTATTGAAGGTTTGGGTAAAAACCTGATTCCAACAGCAACCGATTTTGATGCGATCGACAAGTTCACTAAAGTGAATGATGAAGAAAGCGCGCATACGGCCAGAGAAATTGCAAAAAAAGAAGGTTTGTTTGTGGGGTATACTTCCGGAGCAGCGATGCAGGCGGTAAAACAATTTGCCGATGAAAATGAATTCACGAAAGACAGTAATGTGGTGATCATCTTCCCGGATCACGGGTCCCGCTATATGAGCAAAATCTTTAGTGACGAATGGATGAACGAACAAGGCTTTTTCGACAGTGTGAATGCCGAAGAAGTACAAAAAATCGAATTTATAAAATAATATAAATTACAATAAATAAAAAGACTCTGGATGCTATTTCGGAGTCTTTTTGTTTTTAGCCAATAATATTTTCAGATTGCTGGTGGAATAAATAATGCAATGTGTACCTTTGTGCCTTATAATTGCACAGAATACCATGATTGAGATCGGAAAATACAATACCTTAAAAATCGACAGAGACACCAAAGTGGGCTTGTTCCTGACGGACGGTAACGCGGATATACTTTTACCCAATAAATATGTGCCGGAAGAGTATGAAATTGGCGATGAGATAGCCGTTTTTGTATACCTGGATCACGAAGAACGTCCTGTTGCGACTACTTTGGAGCCCTATATCTTTTTAAATGAGTTCGCTCTTTTGCGTGTGAACTATACCAACAAATTCGGTGCTTTTATGAATTGGGGTATGGAAAAAGATCTGTTTGTTCCGTTTAAAGAACAGGCGCGTCCCATGGAACAGGGGAAAAGGTATTTGGTTTATATGTATATCGATGAAAAAACCGGCCGTCTGGTAGCTTCCAGTAAAACGAATCAGTTTTTGGATAACAAAGAAATCACCTTGGAAAAAGGAGAGGAAGTCGATTTGATCATTTCTCATATTACCGAAGTGGGAATCAATGTGATCATCAATGAAAAATACAAAGGGTTATTATATAAAAACGAAGTATACGACGATTTAAGAACCGGTGACCGTATTATCGGTTATATCAAAAACATCCGCCCGGATGGTAAAATTGACGTTTCGGCGACTAAATTAGGCTTCGAAAAACTGGAACCAAGTTCCCAGTATATTTTGGATGAATTAAAAGCCAGCAGAGGCTTTTTACGACTCAATGACGATAGTCACCCGGAAGATATCCGAACGGTACTTAAAATGAGTAAAAAAACCTTTAAAAAAGCGATTGGTGTTTTGTACAAACAAAAGCTGATCGAAATTAAAGAAGACGGAATTTATCTCGTAAAATAAAACACAAAAAAAGGAGCATTTAAAAATGCTCCTTTTTTTATCCCGGTAGCTTTTCCGGTGCGGGTTCCCGGTAGATCACAGATGTGATGCTCTGAAGAAATGCTTCCAGTGCATCGAGTTCCGTTTTATCCAGTTCTAGTTTTTTGAGTAATGGAGATGTTTTTGGGAATAGTTTGTCGTTTACCTGTTCGCCTTTTGGTTTTAGATTCGGCATACCGGCATTGTATAAATTTAAAACACCACGTAATTCCGGGAAAAGACCATTGTGCATGTACGGACCAGTTCTCCCCACCTCACGAAGGGAAGGGGTGCGGAATTTACCCACATCGTCGGCATTTTTGGTAATGTTGTAACGTCCTAAATCTTCGTATTTACGACCGTAGTACGTTAAACCGGCATTGTGAAACTGATTGTCGGAAAACAAAGCCGAGTTATGGCAGTTGATACATCGTGCCTTGGTACGGAACAGGTGTAAACCGGCAACTTCCTTATCGGACAACTGCGTTGAATCGCCTTCGATAAATTTATCAAAACGGCTTTTACGACTCACAACGGTACGTTCGAAAGTGGCAATGGCTTTAAAAATTTTCTCTTCCGTTACTTTTTCATCACCAAAAGCCTTTTGAAAAAGCGGCTGATAGCCTTTTATTTTTTTGATCGTTTTAACCGCAATATCCATGTGGTTGTTCATTTCTTTGGTGTCTACAATCGGGAAACGCGCCTGATCTTCCAAACTGGCGGCACGGCCATCCCAAAAAAAGATAGTAGAGTAGGCTACGTTGATGATCGGTTTGGAGTTTCGGGTTCCCGGCGTACGGTCGTGTCCGTGGGAAACGCGTTTTCCGTCGCCCCATCCTAATTCGGGATCATGGCAGGAGGCGCAGGAAATCTGACCGGATTTGGATAATCTCGGATCAAAAAATAATATTTTCCCAAGGTCTCTTTTGGCCTCGGAATATGGATTTTCGGCCGGAAATGTCACCTTTGGCAATACGCCTAAATCCTGAAAATCAACAACACTACTATCGATAGTGGGTTTCGGCCATGTGCTCACATCACCACTGCTGTAGATTTTTTTCAGATCGGCTATCGAATAATACTTTTCATCGTCTTTATTGCTTTTTAGAGAAACCAATCCGACGAATAAAAAACTAAGGACTGTAAATCCAATAATCTTTTTCATACTTAATAAATTATCGAGATACCCGTATTGAAATAGGTACTCGTTGTGGTATTGTAATCGGTTGTATAGGTTTTGTATTGATCACCTATGGCTACAAGGGTATTATAGTCGGCAAAAATACGTAACTTTTTAGTTTTTGAAAGGCTGTATTGGTATTGCAGCATAATATTGGAACGTAATTTTGAAGTGGCATCATAGGCCTGGTCCGGTTTGATCACATTATCAGCGAATGATAGGTTTGAACTGGAAATTGGAATAAAAAGCAGGCTTTCATCCAAGGCCTGATAATGCTGTATGCCTAAAGCCAGATTCAGGGTGTTTTTTTCTTTCGACAATAAGTCTTTGGTAAATGAAGCCGAAAGTTCCAGCGTATTCAATCGTTTGTCGGTACTTCCCAATAGGTCGACATATTTATGACGCATATAATTGGCGCCGAATTCCAAGCTGTACACAACACGTTTTTTGTCTTTTTTGATCACACCACTGTTAAACGAGAAAATATCCAGATTCATACGGTAATTCTGTCCGTTTTCGACCACCGAAAAGTTATCGCCTTTTTGTTTTTCATAACCAAAACGGATTTTATAATCGTTTTCAGTTCCGTCATAAAAATAATTCAGATCAGTAGTATGCGAAACTACACGATACATAAATTGTTTTAAGGCATCGTCGATATACACATAACCGCGTACATTTCGGCCGTAAAAACTTTCCAGGGATTTATTGTAACGATAGGTGGCATTCCAACTGTTTCGGTTGTTTTGGTATTGGTAACCGAAACCAAAGTTTTTGTCGATCGTATTAAAAATATAACGGGTGTACGACGAGTTAAAAATGATACGACCATAACCGGATGAAAAACGGGTAAAGGTTTCGGGATAGGCCGGTGCATTCGCCGCATCGTTAACATAGGTAATGTTGTCGGTTTCCGTTTTTTTAGCCATTCCGGCAAATACGATCAGACTGTTATTGCGGAAGTGATATCCGGTTTGAATTTCACCACCGTAATGACTCAATTCTATTTCTGGTCGCGGATCGTTGGTACGGTAGTTTTTTCCGTTTTTATAAAACGCTTTTGCACCTAATAGAATGTTGTTGTCAAACTGATAGGCCAAACCACCGTCAAGGTTGTATTCCTGGTTGTCCCAGTTTCCTTTTCGTGGCGCAAA
Source organism: Bacteroidota bacterium (assembly GCA_023446155.1). Lineage (GTDB taxonomy): Bacteria > Bacteroidota > Bacteroidia > Flavobacteriales > Flavobacteriaceae > Flavobacterium. Next base: position 159,114 of record JAEXIT010000010.1, on the reverse strand, counting down.
GAAATAATTGGGCGACAATACGTTTTGATTTTCCGTTCGTTGGGACGAAAAGTTATAACCCAGTCCTTTTTCAGACGATTTATCGAATGTAAAACCACCAAATAAACGTAGTCGGGGTTTTACATTGTATATTCCCTGAGTGGAGAAACGGTACTGCGTTGTTTTGTCGGCCGTTTGAACACGTTTTAAATTCAAGTTTTTCTGACTGAATTCTATTTGTGTTAACGTAAAGTCATTCAAATGTTGGGTGGTATAAAACAACGGGTTTTTCCAGAATTGCTGGCGGATGTCGTTGTAGAATACATTTTGAGGTACCGATAAACTATCAGTGAGCTGCGCCTGAACGGCACAACTCACTAACAGAATAAAATAGAATAGTACTTTTTTTGAAGTCATATTGTAAAGCTTGTTCTTAAAAAATAAGAAGCGTTTATAAATAAGTCTGTCGTATAAGACTAGTTCGCAAAACCTCTAGGATTCGCTTTAAATTTTACGAAATCGTTAGAAGAGTTGTTGGTGTCTTCTAAGATTTTACGTCCGTTTACGATCGATTTTACTTTACGGTAAACGGCTTGCGAATTGTAAGCTGCATCACAGTTAATCGATGAAGCATCGATTTGTGATTGTAGCATTTTTGGTCGTTGACTACTTGGGTTGTAGTGTTGTAAATCTACACCGTCGATGATCTTATTATTTGGAATCTGAATAAAGAATTTTGTAGAATTTGTGATAGTTGCGATAGATGGATCCGGGAAATTCTGGTAGCTGTTTAAATCGTCACCACGGAAAATTACAAAACTGTCACGTCCTAGGTTGTCAATAATTAAATCTCTATTCGGGCTGCTGTACCCTTGTCTTCCCCAATAAGCAATTTCCATATCGGTTACAGCCGGGTTCTGAATGTCATAACGGTAAACATCTTCTCCAATTGACAATCTATAGTCTCCTAAATACACTTCAAAATCGGCCCCACTTAAATCTACGGTAAGTTCCGGGTTTTGTACGCTAAGTAGTTCACCACTGTTGTCTACTAACGGGGCTTTGTGGTTGATTCCGGTTTGTGCAATCACAATACTTTCACCAGGTAAAATAGGGTAGGTTGTTCCCGATCCCGGAATACGGATTACATAGTCAGCATATACATAATCGGTATTCGCCGAGGAACCAGCCGTCATTCCGATGGATTTACTCCAGTCAAACTGACCGCTAGCTAATGTATAAGCTGCTGTTGTAGTAGACGTTTTTCCGTATAACTGACCGATACATAGTCCGTCGGCATAGATTGTCTCGTTTGAGTTGTTGTAAATTTCAATAAACTGATCTCTGAAAACCGCACCTTGTTGTGCATGTGAACCCGCATAGGAAATTTGTTTGATCACTAAGTCTCCGATACGAACGGTTTTTAATTTCAATTCCGTAGCGTTTACGTTAGCATTGATGATCACTTGTTCCTGAGCACCGTTAAACAATACGGTTGGTGTTTCCGGAGTATATCCGAATTGGGTATTAAATTCCGAACTGGTTAAGGTTTTAGTTGCTGTGATATTATACGTTCCGGGAATAACGGCAGGGAAATTAGCGATACCATTGGTTCCGGATTCGATAGTATAGGTATCACCCGTATTGGTATTGGTTAAAATTACCGCACCACCGTTTACCGATTGTCCGTTAAAAGTAATAGGATCGTATTTTAGATTTACCGAAAAGTTTACCGGTTGTAGTCCGTTATTAGCATTACCGAAATCATCATCCGAACAGGAGGTGAAGGCTAACGCTGCACTGAGTAATACAAGAAATTTTTTCATGTAAGGGGGATTATAAATTAATTATTAAAATTGATATTCGATTTTGGTTCCGAATGACAACTGTACCATTCCGGCTTTTGGACGTCTGGTCGGTACGCCGTTGTCGATTAACGTTTCCGTTTGTTTTAAATCCAGGAAATTATTGGAGTAGAATGAAAAACGAAATCCGTTTTTAAAATCTTTGGAAACGCGTAAATGGAAATTATGAAATACTTTTTGTAAGGATCGGTCTAGTGATGAAACGTTTGACGATAATATCGGTAATAACGGATGGGTATCTCGTTCGGCTTCTGGGATGATCACTTTATTTAGATTTTCATCAATATAGGCATACAAACGGTTGCCACTTTTATAACTGTTGTCGTCAATAATAAAATGCTCACTTCGAACCGAAATAACCAATCCGACTTTCGGAAGGTGGTAATTGATATTTGCACCTAAACGGAAACTTTTATAATTTTCTTCATAGGATTTCAAAACCGCAATCTTTTCCGTTCGTGGCGTCGTACTGGCAATACGTTCGTACGAATCACGATTCTCGTTATTTGTTGTTTCGGTATAACTGCCCTGAATATCGAACGTAACATTCTTAAGTGGAGTCTTGTCAAAACTCATAAAAAATTCCAGTCCTTTATCTCTCGACTCAAAGGAATTTACCAAACGGTTTTGCAGATAATAGAAAGGCGTATAACCCGTTACCTGGTAGGTTGGTGTTTGTGTTCCGTTAAACTGAATATCGAGTACGGCCATATTCCGAAAAGTAGGAAGCCCTTCGTTGGTGATTCCGTCGTACATTTTGTTGTAAAAACCGGTAAAATTCAGGTTTCCGAAAGGTAATTTGTAATCAAATCCCAATTCCGTACGCATACTTTTGGTCGGTTTCAGGTCTTTATTATTGGAATAATCGATAAACGTTTGTACGATTCCAATGTTGTAATAACCCGGATAACGGTAATCGCCCAAAACAGCATCATAATAACGCGGTCCGGTATAAATCTGATTTAAAGAGGGGGCTTTGGAGGTGATTCCGAAGCCACCGCGAATTTTAAATTTGTTGTATTGGAAATAACTGTTAATACGCGGTGCCAGTGTTGTAAAACCATATTGATTGTCCAAACGCAAACCGGTATTCAGATAGAAAATACTATTTTCCCAGTTTCGGGTGATATTGTCCTCGGCGTATAACGAAAACTGGTATTCGGCACGGATGTTTTCACCATAATTATACGGTCGGAATCCCTGACCGGAGCCACCATTTGTGGAAGCAAAAGCACTGATCATCGTTTCCGGACTACCCAAACGGCCGCGTCCTTTGTTATCGCTGGTGCGGAAAGAGGTACCAAACAATAGCGAGTGTGACCAGTCGCCGGTATTGAATGCCTTATATAAATCGGCCGACGCAAAAGAGGAAATCGGAATACCTTCTACCGCTTTAACCGAAGTATAACTTGGCAGGGTGTAGGTTCCGGTATAAACGCCCTCTTCGGTACTGGTTCCCACAATACTACCACCAATGTTGACAAACTTGGATTCATATGTTAGTTGATCACTATATCTGAAATTCGCGTTGACATCCAGATTGTCGAAGAAACTATTTTCGTTGAATTTCCATTTAAAACGATTGGAAATGGAAAGGTCTTTCTTTTTGTTTTTGACAATTTTATTATCCCGATCCTCTTCTTCGTAATTCACATTATCGTTGTTAAAGCCATAATCTACCGAAAAAGAGTTGCGGATATTTTTATTTTTGCTCGCCCAACTCCACATCAAATTGGTGGTGATCCGTTCGTATTCGGTATAAGAAACACGTGGTTCGGCATTCGATTTTAAATAGTTAACCGTAAGGTTTACAAAACCGATTTTGTCGTTTACTTTAAAACCTTTGGCAAAACCGTATTCGGTTGTTCCGTCGCGTAGGGAAGTATACACCCGGAAAGGTGATTTACCGGCTTTTTGTTCAATTTTGATCAAACCAGAAGTAAGATCCCCGTATTTCGCTGAAGGAACCCCTTGAACCACTTCGACTTTTTCAATATTGTCTACCGGTATTTCCCGTAAATCGCTACCGTAATTGGCATTCGAAAAATAACCATTAAATCCCGACGACGACGACGGATCGCCAAAACCAAGAAAGTTAGGAGAGAAAGGCGAACCGGAATTACCGCCATAGGATTGCATATTTTCGTTATTCGAAATAGGAATACCGTCGACTACAATAGCCGTTCCGAACGATTTATTTCCAAAACCGGTATTGGAAGCTAAAGAAGGGCGGACGGTACGGAAAGCGATTGGTTTGAATTCGTTTAATGTAAAATTGGTAATCGCTTGTCCGGGCAATTGTTCCAGTACTTCGTTTAAGGAAAAAGCCTGTACTTGTTCGATTACCTCGCGACCAATAGTAATTTCGGAGAATTTTTTTCCTTTTCGGGCCGTAACAACCACTTCATCCAAACGTAAATCCTGCTTTTGAAGAAAAACAACCAGCTTGGTATTTAGATTTTCTTTTTTGTAATTTAAAGTTGCTTCCTGTTTCCCTAATAATCTAAAGGTAATGCTTATCTCTTTTGAGTTGGGCATACGCAAATGAAAAGTCCCTGTTTCATCGGTTATAGCCCAATCGTTGGTTTCGGGATTCACAACAAATACACTGGCTAACGGTTCTTTGGTATCGCGATCGAAAACCTGTCCGTTAATGTGTTTTTGTGCCACTACAGTTTGGAAGGCGAGTAGAATAATGACGTATAATAACCTCACTTTATTTTGGGTATTTTTTATTGGCACAAAAATACCACCATTATTTTATTTAGACTAATGCCAGATAGTGTTTTTTTGTGATTTATGCTGTTTTTTTAAATAATTAACAGCTAAAAATGTGCTTTTTATTTCTTTTTTAGGGAAAATAAGAGAATAACCTAAATATATGGCAATATATTTTTTGTTTTAGAATTGTTAACTTTATGTTTTTAATGGTAAAATGTTAAAAATCAAAAAAATAAATGCTACCAATGAGATAAGCTATATATTTGTATATACAAATATTGTATAGTAATGAATAGACTTGATTTTATTAAAACTATAATAGGAGGAGCAGGTATGGCAACATTATATCCGTTTTATAATTGGACACAAGATTTAAAGGAAGAAGATGTGAAACTTCCGGTTTTGTTTATCGGCCATGGTTCGCCGATGAATGGTATCGAAGACAACGAATTTTCGCAAACCTGGGCGAAAATGGGAAAAGAAATTCCAAAACCCAAAGCGGTTCTGGTGATTTCGGCACATTGGCTTACCCGGGGGACGCATATTACTGCAATGAACCATCCGAAAACGATTCACGATTTTGGAGGATTTCCGCAGGCATTGTTTGATGTGCAATATCCGGCTCCTGGTAGTCCGGAATTGGCTAAAGCTACCGCCGGATTGGTCACAACAACCGATGTCGGACTGGATCACGATTGGGGATTGGATCACGGTACGTGGACGGTGGTGCGTCATATGTATCCCGATGCGGATATTCCCGTTTTGCAATTGAGTATCGATTATAACAAACCGCCACAATACCATTATGATTTGGCCAAACAATTGGCGAGTCTACGTAAAAAGGGCGTTCTGATCATTGGAAGTGGTAATATGGTGCATAACCTGAGAATGGTGGCTTGGGACAAACTGGCCGAGCCGGAGTATGGTTACGATTGGGCGGTGGAAATGAATACGCTTTTTAAGGATAAAATCGCCGATAATGATCATAAAGCATTAATTGCCTACGAATCGCTGAATAAAGCCGCGAAACTGGCGATTCCAACACCGGATCATTATTATCCGTTGTTGTATACGTTGGGATTGCAGGATAGTAAAGATCCGACGACCTTTTTTAACGATAAAGCCGTGGGCGGTTCGTTAACGATGACGTCGGTTAAAATAGGCGTATAAAAAAACTCCGGTAGCAATACCGGAGTTTTTTTTATTCTTCTGTTTCTTCTTTGCTGAATTTGAAAGGGTAATCCCCAAAATGCGGTGCCAGTTTTTTGGTCTGATACGTCTTATGGGTGTATTTATTGGAAAGGGCAATGATGGAAACCGTGTCTTTTCGCAGGGTCACTAAAGAGGAGGTGTTCCCATGCCACCAACCGTTGTGGAAAAAGTACTTCTGACCGGTTTCGAATTCCAGCATACGTACGCCTAATCCGTAGTTTCGGGTTCCTTTGCGCTCGTAGCTGTAGCCTTTAAACATTTCGGCTTTCATTTCCTGACTTAAGAAATCGTCGTTATAGGTTGCGATATCAAATTTTAAAAGATCACGTGGTGTGGAATAAATATTTTTATCACCATACACCTGATCCAGAAATTCAAAGGCCAAACGAAGGTAGTTGCCTTTATACGACTGACTCACTTCGTCTTTCTTTTTCAGATCGTCAAAAACAAACGTATGCGTCATTCCTAACGGTTCAAAAATCATTTCCTTCATCACCGTTGGATAGGTTTTTCCGGTTACTTTTTCGATGATCAATGCTAGTAAAGCGTAATTGGTGTTACAATAGCCGAAACGCGTACCCGGTTGGGATTCCAAACCTACGTTTTTTGTCGCCAAAATGGTTAGTACATCCTGGTTGGTTAGTGTTTTTTTCTTGTCCCAAACGCCTTTATCAGCCGTAAAATAGGCATAGTTTCGCAATCCGCTACGGTGGTTAAGTAACATTCGTACGGTGGTTTTTTCATATGGGAATTCCGGTAAATAGTTTTTAACCGGTACGTCAAATTTGATTTTTCCTTCATCGGCCAGTTTCATAACCGTAACAGCCGTGATCATTTTACTTACCGAGGCAATATGGATGGGTGTGTCTTCGGTTATTTTATCGCCTTTTTCCTTATAGGCATAACCGCTATAGTTTTCGTAAATAATCTGACCGTTTTTGGCCACTAAAAAACCGCCGCTATAATCGTTGGCATTATAGTGTTTGTTGTAAAAGCGTTCTACAAAAGCTTTGTTGTCCGAAATAAAACGAGTGGAAACCTTGGGTAATTTAATCGTAAAATCGCCCGCTAGTAAGGCTGTATCGTTAGGGTTATTGTCAGAATCTCGGGAATTATCTTTTTTATTGCAAGCGACTAATAATAATATGGAAAATAGGGGTATATAGCGTTTCAGTTTCATTTAATGCGTTTCGGGTAAAATTTAGTAAAAGGCAAATATAAATAACACAGCTTGTTTTTAAAATGCATTCGGGGAATTATTTCTGTTAAAATTTCCGCCAAAACCAATTCCGAAGGCCATAAAAAAAGGACTGCCTAATTTTTAAGACAGTCCTTTTTGGTGTGTTTTTGGCGTATTGTTTACAGTCCCAGTTTTTTACGGGTATCTTTTTGTAGCGCGTCTTTATGAACCAAAACCGAAATCGATTTTAGCTTCATATACGGAACACTCATATACACATAACCACCATTGGCAACACGATTCGGATCGGTTCCCCATGAGTTTTTAACTTTATAATAGATGTTTCCGTTTTGGTCTTTTACTTTTCCAACAATATGCATCAGGTGATCGTCCTGAGTAGATAAATTTTCAAATTCTGCCTGACGGTATTCCGGTGTAATGGCTTTTTCCGGTTTGATTTCGGTTAAGATGGTTTTGGTATCGGCATCATCATTTGGGATAACAGCCACGCCATATTTTCCGGAGAATGTCGGTTCGCTTACGTCACAGTCCAATTCCACGGTAAAACCATTGGCTAATGCATTGTCGATGTTTGCGATATATTCTTCCAACGGAAGGTTGTAAAAACTACCGTTCGAAAAGTTATCCGGAACATTCAGAATAAACGTTCCGTAGTTTGGTGTATGCGTAAACGAGGTGATCGTCACATAGTCTTTCGGGTTGATTTTGGTCATGGCCTGAAAGCTTTTCGGGGTATACTTTTTCCCTTCGTAAGTAAATTCCGTTACGTTTTTGCCGATATAAATATCCAGCATGGCATCGATTGCTTTTTTCCAGTTTGGTGATAATTTTTTCCCCGGATTTTCAGCATAAGTTTTTAACATGCTTTCGATCACGGCTACCATTTCGGCGTGGTTAAAGGTTTCGGATGTTCCGTTAAGTCCTGTAAAAACGCTATTTGGAACCAAACCGTAATCGGCTACGCTATTGATCACATCATGTGCCAATCCGCCTTCGCCAAATTGTGCTTTACCTTGACGCATGACGTAGTTTTCCGCTTTTTTAGGATAGGTGTTGCGTACCTGGTACATTTCGGACAAATCGATTTTCTTTCCGGTTAAACGAATCACTTCCGATTCCAGAAAAGAAGAGGTAGAAAAACTCCAGCAGGTTCCGGTGTTACCCTGACTGATTACCGGTAAGGCCTCAAGGTCGGTAACGGTTTGAAATTCATATTTTTGAGCCTGAGCTGAAAAAATCAAACCCAGTAAGGCTGCCGAAACAAAAATCTTTTTCATTGTATTATAATTTTTTGGAAGTGCAAGATAATGCAAAAAATGGTTTATTTTTACGCTAAAATTTAAAAATATGAGTACGATAAACTGGCAGACTGTTCGGGAATTCGAAGACATAACCTATAAAAAATGTAATGGGGTAGCCCGTATTGCTTTTAATCGCCCGGATGTGCGCAATGCTTTCCGTCCGAAAACAACAAGTGAATTATATCAGGCATTCTACGATGCACAGGAAGATACTTCCATTGGAGTCGTATTATTGTCGGCCGAAGGACCTTCGTCTAAAGACGGTGTGTATTCGTTTTGCAGTGGCGGTGATCAAAAAGCAAGAGGTCATCAAGGTTATGTAGGCGAAGATGGAATGCACCGTTTGAATATTCTGGAAGTACAACGATTGATCCGTTTTATGCCAAAAGCGGTTATCGCGGTAGTACCAGGATGGGCTGTTGGTGGCGGACATAGTTTACACGTGGTTTGCGACCTGACATTAGCGAGTAAAGAACACGCCATTTTTAAACAAACCGATGCCGATGTAACCAGTTTTGATGGCGGTTACGGATCGGCCTATCTGGCAAAAATGGTCGGACAGAAAAAAGCGAGAGAAATTTTCTTTTTAGGGCGTAATTACTCGGCTCAGGAGGCTTTTGAAATGGGAATGGTCAATGCCGTGATTCCGCATGCGGAATTGGAAGATACCGCCTATGAATGGGCACAGGAGATTCTGGCAAAATCGCCAACATCGATTAAGATGCTGAAATTTGCAATGAACCTTACCGACGACGGAATGGTTGGGCAACAGGTATTTGCCGGTGAAGCAACCCGTTTGGCTTATATGACCGAGGAAGCGGTAGAAGGAAGAAATGCCTTTTTGGAAAAACGCAAGCCAAACTTCGAAAAGAAATGGATTCCATAATGGATACCGTATACAATATTGGCATTTGAATGCCGTGAAAGAGTAGGAGTTTCTCCTACTTTTTTATGCAATAATAATTGGAACACTATAAAAATCGTCGGGAACAATTGCCTATTTTTGAAACTATAGAAATTGTATACCGACCGAAACACTGCCACTATGGAATCGTTTACCAATACAAGTATTGACACCCGTGAGTTACCGCGATTTGAAGCGGTTGACTTTGAGCCGTTACAGGCCGACTATAAAAAAGTGATCTTTTTTAACACCGCAGTTTTTGCCTTGATCCTGATCGGAATTTTGGCTGCGTTTCTGCTGATCAATCCGGATCTGGTTTTGGGAACCGTTTTGTTAATCGGGATTTTGGCTATTGTAATTGTCATTATCATTACGTTGGTAATCGGATTGGTTTCGTTTCGCAAAAAAGGATTTGCTTTTCGCCAGCACGATGTATTGTATAAAAGCGGTGTGATTGCCACGACCATAACCGTAATCCCGTACAATCGGGTGCAACATGTGGCGTTACACGAAGGACCGGTTTCCCGAAAATTGGAACTTGCTACAATCGAAATCTTTACAGCGGGTGGTAGTGGAAGCGATATTCGTATTGCCGGGCTTCGACGCGAACAGGCCGATCGGATCAAACAACTCATAATGGCGAAATTAATCGAAGAAATACCGTCGGTTGCATCCGAAAATAACGAGGTTCCACCGGTAAATCCTACGGAAGATGAACTTTAACGAACCACAACGTCAATCACTTGTCGGAATCCTGGTTATGTTTACGGATACGTTTCAGCGCATTATACGCGGACTATGGCCGATTTTGGTGGTATGGCTCTTTAAATTTAACGAACTCAATAAAGCACTGGTCGTTTCGGGTATTGTCGGATTGTTTGTCTTTGTGGCGATTGTAGCCTATTTGCAATACCGGAATTTTACGTTTTATATAGACGATACAAACGAAGAGTTTATTATCAATAAAGGGGTATTGAACAAAACGCGGATTGCGATCAAGTTGCAAAAAATCCAACAGGTTACCATCAATCAGTCGTTTATTCAAAAACTGATTGGTGTGTATGCACTCGATGTCGATACCGCCGGAACACAGAAAAAAGAAGCTGTAATCCGAGCTGTTTCACACCAATTGGCGCAGGACTTAAAAAAACGTTTGCTGGAAGGTGAAAAAAACAGCGAATCGGAAACGACTACCGCTACCGATCAAAACGCGCCATTTATCAAAATCAGTTTTTCCAGTTTGGTTAAGATTGGAATTACGTCAAATTACCTTCGCAGTTTTGCGCTGCTGATCGCTTTTTTCGGAACCCTTTACGAAAATGTGCAAAGCTATATGCGGGCCAATGAAATCGATGGGGACAAATTCGATGCCTATGTCGATCAAGGTCTCGCGATGTATTCGATCACAATTTTGATCCTGATTCTTTTAGGGATATTGTTGTTATTAAACCTCGGCCGAACGATTATTAAATATTTCGATTTTAAAATCACCCGACAACATCAGTCGTTGTTATTGTCGTACGGTTTGCTGAATACTAAAAATACGATCATCCGCCCGGAAAAAGTACAGATTGTTTCGACCAGTCGGAATTATTTACAAAAGAAAATGGATACGCTTACGCTAAAAATCCGACAGGCTTCCGGGAATGCCGATCAGGAGGAAAACGACAAACAGGCGATTGCTATTCCAGGATGTTCTGAAGCCGAACGCGATCGTATTATGGCATTGCTATTTCATAAAATTCCGGAGCAAGGTGTTGCTTTAGTGCCGAATATCAGAAGGTTGATCGTAGGAGGGGTACTATACCTGTTTGTACCACTGCTGATTTTGTTTTTATTGTATGAATTTACCGTGCTACCTATAGCGGAATACCTTATTTTTGTACCGTTATATATCACGTTCACCGGCCTGTTACTGTATTTTGGCTTTCGAAACAACCGTCTGTTTGTCACCGACGAATTTATCATCTGTAGAAAAGGGGTTTGGGATATCGAACATCAGATCATCGAACCGCATAAAATACAAGCCATCCGTACGAGTCAGTTTTTCTGGCATAAAAGCGCCGATATCGGAAGTGTCACGTTATATACAGCCGGAGGAAAAATAGCCTTTCATTTGGGGGATTTTTCAAATATAAAAGAACTGGTGAATCTATGGTTGTATCAGGTGGAAACCGCGCCGAAAGGCTGGATGTAACAGAGAGAAAAGAATAAAGAGAAAAGAATAAAGAGAATACTATGAGTGCCAAAATCTGGCTTGAAGCCGCACGATTAAGAACCCTTCCGTTATCCATTTCCGGAATATTGGTGGGGAGTTTTTATGCTTATAAACACTATTCAGATAGTCCGAATTACTGGATTATCTTTGGTTTGGCATTCCTGACAACCTTAGGGTTACAGGTGCTTTCGAACTTTGCCAACGATTATGGTGATGGCGTAAAAGGAACCGATAATAAAGACCGTATCGGTCCGCAACGGGCGATACAAAGTGGTGCGATCACACCCGAGCAAATGAAAAAAGGAATCATTATTGTGTCGGTTGCGACATTAATCATTGCAATATCACTGATTTATGCATCGTTTGGTAGTGATAATTTCGGATTTTCCCTGTTTTTCTTTGTATTGGGATTAGCGGCCATTACGGCGGCGATCAAGTACACCGTTGGAAAATCGGCCTACGGATATAGAGGATTGGGCGATTTATTTGTGTTTATCTTCTTCGGATTGGTGAGCGTACTCGGAACCAATTTTTTGTTTGCACAAGCATTGGATATTAAATTATTTTTACCGGCGGTAAGTGTCGGATTGCTAAGTGTGGCGGTGCTGAACCTAAACAATATGCGCGATCGCGAATCGGATATCAAAGCCGGAAAAAACACATTAGTCGTAAAAATCGGCGCTCAAAATGCAAAACGCTACCATATCGGTATTGTGGTAACCGCCATGCTATTGGGATTGGCATTTGCCATCTGGTCCGATTTCGAATGGAAACAATACCTTTTTGTACTGGCGTATCTTCCGCTTTTAAAACATCTGAAAACCGTTATCGATAATAAAGATCCGAAAGCATTGGATCCCGAACTGAAAAAAGTAGCCTTGAGTACGTTTCTATTTTCGGTTTTACTATCGGTGGTATTAACTTTTTAAACAACAAACTATGAAAATTACATTTTACGGACATGCTTGTTTGGGAATTGAAGTGAGTGGAAAACACCTTTTGGTGGATCCGTTTATTTCCGGAAATCCGAAAGCGGCCCATATTGATATGAATACGATCAAAGCCGATTATATTTTACTGACGCATGCGCATAGCGACCATACCTTGGATGTGGAAGCCGTTGCGGCCAGAACAAATGCTGTTATCGTTTCGAACTACGAGATTGCGTCTCATTATGGTAATAAAGGATTGCAATACCACCCGATGAATCATGGCGGAAGCTGGAAATTCGATTTCGGAACGGTAAAATATGTAAACGCAATTCATACCAGTTCGTTTGGAGACGGAAGCTATGGCGGTCAGCCGGGCGGATTTGTAATTGAAGGCGAACACAAAAACATCTACATTGCCGGTGATACCGCGTTGACGATGGATATGAAATTGATTCCGATGCGTACCAAATTGGATCTGGCGATTCTACCAATTGGAAGTAACTTTACGATGGATGTGGACGATGCGATTATTGCATCCGATTTTGTTGCCTGTGATAAAGTATTGGGCTATCATTTCGATACATTCGGGTATATTGAAATTAACCACGAAGAGGCCATCCGCAAATTCTTTAACCGAGGTAAAGACCTGATGCTGCTCGAAATCGGAGCTTCTATTGATCTTTAAAGAGAAAAGAAGAAAGAAGAAAGAAGAAAGAGAAAAGAGAAAAGAGAAAAGAAAACTGATACAATAAGATTTATGGAAGGAAACCAATTGCCGACTGTAAATCTTATTTTAATTTAAAACCATCCGGTTATGTCCGATTCCATAATACAAGCAACCTATCAAAAATATACCTTACAATTTAAAAGACCATCGGGAACTTCCAGAGGGGTATTGACCGAAAAAGAAACCTGGTTTATCCTACTTAAAAAAGATGGAAAAACCGGAATAGGCGAGTGTGGGATCTTACGAAGTTTGAGTATCGACGACCGACCGGATTATGAAGAAAAACTACGCTGGACCTGCGAAAATATCCATTTGGGCGAAACGGAATTATGGGAATGCCTACAGGAATTTCCATCGATTCAGTTCGGCCTGGAAATGGCTTTCCGATCGCTTGAAGCAGCCGATCCGTTTGTATTGTTTCCATCCGATTTTACCCGTTCGGAAAAAAATATCCCGATCAATGGTTTGGTTTGGATGGGCGATCAGGCCTATATGAAACAGCAAATCGAAGAAAAGCTGGAACAGGGATTCCGATGTATCAAACTTAAAATCGGCGCCATCGATTTTCAGACGGAAATCGACCTGTTGGCTTTTATCCGCAGTAATTTTGATCCGGAGACCATCGAAATCCGCGTGGATGCCAATGGCGCTTTTAAAAAAGAAGACGCTTTGGAAAAACTCGAAAAACTAGCGGAATTTAGTCTGCATAGTATCGAACAACCCATCCGACAAGGGAATGCCGCTGCGATGGCACAATTATGTCGGGAGACCCCTTTACCGATTGCCTTGGATGAAGAACTGATTGGAGTTTTTACAAAATCCGAAAAAGAAACGTTGCTGCAAACCATCCGTCCGCAGTATATTATTTTAAAACCTAGCCTGATTGGCGGTTTTCGCGGTACGCAGGAATGGATTGATCTGGCCGAAAAAGAAAACATCGGCTGGTGGATTACCTCTGCTTTGGAAAGTAATGTTGGATTAAACGCCATTGCCCAATGGACGTATACTCTACAAAATAAAATGCCCCAGGGACTGGGGACAGGTAGTCTTTATACAAATAATTTTAATTGCCCGCTGATAGTGGCAGCAGGGTATTTAGGATATCAGGCCGGTGCCAATTGGGATATTACGGCCCTGACGCTTTAATTATTTCCGATTGATAAAGCGTCGCTTTTTATGGATATAAAAACTTATATAAGAACCCACCATGACTATGGCAATGATCACGGTGAGGAGGATAATTAATGATTTGAACAATTCTGTTGTAAAATCCAGATCATCGAAATAGAAATACAACTGAGTAAAGGAGTAAATCGCCATAAAAAAGTAAATAACCGATAGTGATCTTGCCTTCATTTGAGTATTGTTTTACATATAGGGGCAAATGTAGCCGATACCCTAATACCAAAATAGGGGAAAAACCCGGTATTTTTTACGAATTAATACGTAACGCGTTTTTTAACACTTGCCTTTATTTAAGCGCTCTTTTTAATAATTTAACGATTTACTGACTTTTAATTATCTATATTTGTCTGTTTTTTTCTTAATATATGATCAAAAAATACTTTATTCTCCTGTTTTTGTCCAGTATCAGTATTTACGGACAGGGAGAAGCGAACAACTGGTTTTTCGGTGGTGGTGCCGGCATTCATTTCGACGCTAACGGAAATGTAACGGCACTTTCCAACGGACAAATTTATACAACAGAAGGTTGTAGTTCGATCTCCAATGCCAGTGGCGATTTATTGTTTTATACCGATGGTCGTACGGTTTGGGATCGCAATCATGTTAAAATGCCCAATGGCGATTATTTTGCCGGTAGTGGTTTGTTTGGCGATCCATCCAGTACGCAATCCGGTATCATTATTCCAAAACCGGGGAATCCCGACATCTATTATATTTTTACGGTAGACGAACCGCATCATGATAATGCAGCAACCTATCCGAATCGGAATACTGCAGTAGCAATGAATGAAGACGACGGTTTTAATAATGGTTTTAACTACTCGATTGTAAATCTTTCGGTAGTTGGAAATAACGGAAGTATCGGTAATGTAACGACCCGGAATTCACATTTGGTTACGTACGATCCGAATCCAAACGGAGAAGAAATCAAATACAAATGCTCCGAAAAAATTACAGCGGTTAAAGATGGTTCCGGAGGTTATTGGGTAATTACTCATTTTGTAAACCGCTTTTATGCGTTTCGGATTACTTCAACCGGAGTGGGACTAACCCCGGTTGTATCGACCATAGATCCTTATATTACGACGGCAGGTTATCGGCGTAACGCCATAGGCTATTTAAAAGCCTCACCCAATGGCGAAAAATTAGCCATTGCACATTCCCAAAACGGATCGGTAACTGGAGATACCGACAGTAATGGAGGGATATATTTATATGATTTTGATCGAAATACGGGAATTGTCTCAAATTCACTTGCTTTAAAAACAATGGTAAATGTCTATGGAGTAGAGTTTTCGGCACTGTCAAAAAAAGTATATGCTACCATGAGAGATAATGGGCAATATGTACTGATGCAGTTCGATTTGGAACAAAATGATATTCCAGCTTCACAAACAGTTATCAGTACTATTAATACTACAGGAGCTTTACAGTTAGGACCCAATAGGAAAATATATTTAGCGAATGCCGGTGAAGCTACTTTAGGCGTAATTAATGATCCGGAAGAATCCGGATTTCAGGTCAATTATGTTCCTAATGGGGTTCTGCTAACCGGTAATGCTGCTTTAGGATTACCTCCTTTTATAACATCGGTGTTTAATCCGAGTTTTCAGGTGGCGAATACCTGTTTGGGGGATACGACCACATTTACGTTACCGCCTTCTTTTTTAAATCAGGCCAGCTCCGGTGTCTTAACCTGGGATTTTGGAGATGGTTCTCCGACATCAAGTGTAACCGAGCCGACACACGTTTATGCCACAGTTGGTAATTATGTGGTTTCACTAACCATTACGGTAAATGGCGAAAGTTCAAGCAGTACACAAAATGTAATCATAAGCGAAGTACCTAATGCTTTTGTGGCGAATGACCTTCATTTATGCGATACGGATAGCGACGGACAAATGGCAATCGATTTGCAACAACAGGATAATGCCATTTTAAACGGACAAAGTGCCACGACTTTTGAAGTGCGTTATTTTACATCATCGGCAAATGCAACGTCCAATACCAATGCGGTAAATGCGGCGGCTTTTCAGAATACAACCGGCGCATTTACAATTTACGCACGGGTGCAGAATCGGAATAATTCAGAATGTTATGCACTGACGGATTTTGATGTAACCGTAACAGCTAAACCACAGATTGTAAGCGCAACCGATTATGTATTGTGCGACGATGCTACAGCAAACGGAATAGAAACGTTTACTCTGCCAACACGCGTAGCCGGTATCTTAGGAACGCAAAATGCCACGGATTACAACATCAGTTTCCACTTAAACCAGACACAGGCCGATACAAAAACGAATCCATTACCGGATAATTATACGAATACAACTCCTAATGATCAGGAGATTTTTATCCGAATTGAAAATAAAGCTAATCCGAATTGTTATACGACGGCAAGCCTACATTTAAAAGTAAATCCATTACCGGTAGCAACTCCTGCCATTTTGGTACAATGTGATTTCGGATTAAATCCGGATGGATTAACAACTTTTAATCTGACAGAAGCCAATGCTACTCTTACGAATGGTAATGCAAACCTGACGACTACATTTTTTAGCAATCCAACAGATGAAGCCAATAATACCAACCCGCTACCGACTACTTTTACCAATTCAACCAATCCACAAATGTTGACGGTACGCGTAACCGATACGACAACCGGTTGTTATACAACGACTACATTGGAATTACAGGTAACCTTAACACCCACACAGCGATTTGAAATAAATGCCTGTTCGGATACGGCTTATGCGGCGTTTACCTTGACGGACACCGGTTTGGAAGCACCCGGAACCGATGTGGCATATTATGCGACACTTACCGATGCTTTATTGGAGCAAAATGAATTGAACACGACGTTTACCAATACGGTTCCGAACACCCAGATGATTTACGCCCGTATCGAGACTAATAATGATTGTAGCGGATTACACGAGATAAAATTAAGCGTACGACCACTTCCACCGGTTGCAGATGACTTTGCTCCGATATTATGTGCGCATACGTCATTACTATTGTCAGCCGGAATTGCCGATGCTACCCGTTATGATTTCTTATGGTCCAATGGCGTAACCACACCGCTTTTATCGGTAAACACTGCGGGAACCTATACCGTAAAAGTAACCGACAAAACCTACGGATGTTCGGCTACGCGTACCATTACGGTAGTTGCTTCGGATGTGGCGGTGATCACTAATGTAGAAGTAAACGATTTATCGGATACCGATAATAATACCGTAATCGTATATGCGACGGGAACTAGTGATCATTATGTATATGCTTTGGATAATGAAGAAGGACCGTATCAGGATAGTAATTTCTTCGCCAATGTAGATGCGGGTGTTCATACGGTATATGTAAAAGATTTCCACGGTTGTGGTACGGTTAAAAAGCGTATCGCCGTATTGGGAATTCCAAAATTCTTTACACCGAATGGCGATGGTTACAACGATCTATGGCGTATTAAAGGCGCTACAATTAGTCCGTATAAAGATGCTATAGTAAATATTTTCGACCGATACGGAAAAATGCTTTATCAGATGAAAGCCTCCGGCGGATGGGACGGAATTTACAACCGGGAACCATTACCGTCGACAGACTACTGGTATGTGTTGATTTTACCGGATGGTAGGGAAATTAGAGGACATTTTAGTTTAAAACGATAATAAAAAGGGTTGTTTGCAAATGCAAGCAACCCTTTTTTGATAAACCTGACAGGTCTCAAAGACCTGACAGGTTTTTATTTAAACAGCGCGACCACGCGTGCCGGCGCGGCAGAACCACCGACGATTTTAAGCGGAAAAACGGCAATGTCAAAACCGGTATAGGGTAGTGCGTCCAAATTGACCAACTGTTCGATATGACAATATTCTTTTTCGTATCCAACGAGATGCGCTTCCCAGAACAATTCGCGGTTATTTTCTTTTTTTGCTTGTTTGATCAGATAGTGTAACGGCAAATCCCAACCCCATTGATCAATCCCCATCACTTTAATCCCCTGGTCGATTAGCCAACGTGTGGCTTCGGCACTCATTCCGGTTCCGATTTCGTGGAACTTTTCGGTTCCGTTATAAATATCCCGACCGGTTTTAATCAGGACGATCATATTCGGTTCTATGGTAAGCTGATGTTTATCGAGAAATGATTGAATATCGGAAACGGTAATCGGATCGAAATCGGCTTTGTGTTTCATATCGATAACCATACCTTTTCCGTAACACCATTCCAATGGAATCTGATCAATTGTTTTGGCCGGTTTCCCTTCGCAGGTAGGCGCATAATGCCAGGGTGCGTCAATATGTGTGGTGGCGTGTACGCCCATCGATTTAATCGTGTCATCGGCCCAACCGGAAAAATGTTGTGGAAACAATCGTCCCGGTAAACCCAAAAAACGGATCAGCAGTTTCGATTTTCGATGTGGTTTGTGTTTGATCCGCACTTTCATAAACCAGGGATCTTTTTTGTTGTACTGAATGGGCTTGGATAAATCAACAATCTTCATGGTGTGTATTTTAATAATTAGAACAGTTACAAAAATATGTTTTTAAATAATTTGTGTTATATTATTTTAAAAAGAAAATGGGCTGATAAGGGATTTATCTCAAAATAATTTGAACCAAACCTTGATATTAAGAGCCTGATGGGCGTCTGAAGTAATCCAGATAAAAAACGAATAACTGTAATTTGGTTACGCTTTTGTGTTAAAAAGCTACGTTTGATAATTTCACATAGCTGTGAATGTATTTTATTTTATATTTGGATGTTTTTATTAATCAACCAATAAAATATAAACACAATCATTATGAAAAAAATATTATTTGTAGCCGCTTTAGCATTATGTGGCACTATTGCCCAGGCGCAAACTATCGAATCAAGCAGTCGTAGTACCATCGCTAAAATTAGTAGTAACGGAACTATCGAAAACAGTAGTGGTGGTACTATAGGTTATATTAAAAGTGATGGTACTATCGAAGACAAAAGTCATGGTACTATAGGGTATATTAAAAGCGATGGAACGATCGAAAACAAAAGCCACGGTACGGTAGGTTATGTAAAAAGAGATGGAACGGTTGAGAATAGTAGCCACGGTACTATCGGTTATGTTAAAGACGATGGTACGGTAGAAGGCAGTAGCCACGGTACTTTAGGTTATGCAAGAGGAGTGAAAAAAGAATGGGCTGCGGTTGTATTCTTTTTCTTTAAATACTAAAGTATTAGCTTTCCATTTTGGCGAAAAATGTGGAATTGATTATTACTGAAATTTAATTAAAAAAGTTTTTTACAGAAAAAAGCGACCTAGCAAAAAAATGAATATAAAAGCACAGGAATGGGCAGAAAGCTATTTTAGCCGACTGGATAAAGCCATTGAAGAATTGCGCAATCACGACTTGGTATGTCAGGTTAATGTGATCAAATATCCCGGAGCCTCCGAGGAAGAGTTAGCCGATGCCGAAGCAAAAGTCTATGAAATGCAGCTGGAAAACAGCGAAGATTATGACGGTCAGGCACCGGATGAACCTTTTGTTTTTAATCCGTTTATACGAGCATTTTACAAACGCAGTAATGGTCTTCATATATCGTGGCATTCGGTTCTTTTCCCGGAAGCCGAAATCGAAGAAGATCCGGACGGCGAAATCCCAATAGCCAAAGATGACGACGACTTTAAAGAGGGTTGGATCTCGATTCTTTCGGCGGAATGTCTGGCCACCCAACAAGGTTTTTACCTGTATGGCGAACCACAGGATACCGATCTTGGTGAATCGGTACGAAGTAATGGGGGAACACTCAACTATATTGACGGGTTTAACTATTACAACGACGCCTGTATGATACTTGAAAACGGTAATCACGAAATTGCTTTTGGTGATGACCACAGCGCTTCCTATGATATGCCACACGAGTGTGACTTTGTTATTTATATGGAATATGCGCTTGCTACGTTTTTCTCGGTATCATGTCGTTCCAAAAAATTGCGTTTTTCAGATAAAAAAACGGTTTATCCTAAACTGAAAAAAATGGTGCAAAGTCAGGATTACAGTGATCTTGCAACCGTACTTAAAAACTGCAAGCACACCGATATTGATTCGGTAATTGCTTATGGTTATAAGAAAAAAGGGCATGAATATGCTCAGGAAGATCATAGGGAAGGGTTACCGGAATCGCTACAAGAACGTTTAGGTTTACTAATAAAATAACCAAAATGCTGTCCGTTAAAGCGGACAGCATTTTTAATGAAAAAAATATGAGTGCAAACTATCACATAAGAGTACAATCAGTAGAAGAAGACACGTTAACGGTTGCTGTTTTTTTAGCAGATGACACCTTTGGCTGTTTTGCCGACGAAGAGTTTGCGTTGCGTTTGTTGTGCAGTCCTGATAACGTGTATAAGTATGATGCCGACTATAATCAGGTGGCTAACTGTCCGCTGGCAGAAGAGATAAGTGTCGACAATTACCTTGACGAACGTTGGATCGTGAACCATAGTATTGATTTTATAGCCAATATCAAGCTGGTAAGCCTTAACAATTTTCCGTTTGACGATTGGGATTACGACCGTTGGAGTAATGCCATTTCCATAAATAGCGACGATACGCTCGATTTTACGAATGTGGAATCCGATCATCCGGGTGGCGTGGTAGCCATAAAGGTTCTGAAACCGGAATACCTGCAACACTTTAAAGCAGGAGATACTTTTAGTACTGCGGCCTATTCGTCACAAAATATGGACGAAACACATTATGAGACTATCGGTAACTGGATGTTTTCTGAAGAATAAATCATCAATATGAAAAATATACAATTTGCGCATTTTGAGAAATTCGAAGATGCGGCCAACTATCGCATGGTAGCTGACAATATTTACCAAGGGCCGGACGAAGAGCATCTTTTCGGATTGTGCTACGAGCTGGAAGAAGAGGAAGATTCGCAATATCCGTTGGAAGATATATTGGATAAATTTTATTTATACATTTCTGATTTTGAAGATGAAGAAGCCTTTGCCGATTCCCGTAACGTTACAATCGAACTAAGCGGTGAATTGGAAGACATTAAAGCGGCGACAGCGGCGATCATCGGCAAAAGAGTCTACAATCAGGAATATAACGACGAAGAAGGCGTTACACGTGTAAGGCTGATCATAGAATAAGTATATAGTAATGAAAAAAAAATTAAAACTTTCTCATTCCAAAAAGAAATCGAAAATAGAGGGTTTTCCAAAGCTTAGCGACTGTCTTGTCGAGGCTAAGGAATTCAATAAAAAGTTAATGCCCATAGTAAAACTGGATGGTGGAGTAGTGGATGAAAAATGGGAAGGGTTACCTTTTACCTTTATGCTCCAAAATGTAGATGTAGATCGTATCGACTTCAAACTGGAAGAGGGCAAATACCAGCTGCTTACTCCGCTTAAGTTGCGAAAACTGGAAGAATATAGTGCATCGGATGTAAAGCGCGAGTACCTGCAAACCACGGCCGACAAGATCGAAGAGCTAGATTATCAGCAGGTAGACCACTATAGTAACGACGGTTTGTTACAATACTCCGGATCGCTTTCATATAGCCCTAACAGACGTTTAGTCTATCATTATGAAACTATTAATGGCGTGCCGATGCCGGTTACCAAAACCGTACAACATTTCCTGGGTAACGGAGAATGGCTGGACTTGGAAATATTTACCTACGATTATGATTCCGATGGTTTTTTAGACAAGACTACCACACAACAACCGGCACGTGATATCAGGATGACCGAAAAAATGACGTACAAAAAGACGCGCAAAGGATATACCGGATCCAAGGAATTGGCGCCACACCATCTTCCTGTAGTGGATCCGGAATTAGGAAATCCTTACACAAGAGTACCTTTTTCGGCAGTATTTAAGGAAAGTGAAACCGACTGGAATGTTACCATCGGAGGGCGGTATATTATTGGTAATGAAAAAGAAAATCGCCTTGCTGCTCAGGGAGAGATCATACACCTTCATGCCTTTAATCATTTCTACGATCTGAATTCGGGACTTATTAAATATACCTGTGAAATCGAAAATTGGGATGATATAAATGTTAAAGTCAATTGGAAAGACGAATTGCCCGATACCCTTGAATATACTTTTAGTTGTCCTGAAAAAAACGACCAATGGTCTTTAAATTACATGGAAAAAAGTGCTACGAAAGTCATCATGGAACAATGGGAAAACAAACATACTATGGAACATCTGGGGCATGAGATACAGGTAACCAGTGAAAACAGGCATGGTACAAAACATTTTACGCTCTCCGGGCAGTATACCTTGCCACAGGTTATCATGATGATTAGAACCCAAAGTTATTTATGGTGTGATGATTTTGATCAGCAACGAATTTCCGATAGGATTATGAATCCAGGTTATACAGAACCAGTGCTTTTAAATTTTACTTATACCAAAACCAAAACCGGTATTGATCGTGTGGCACATGTGGTTAGAATTAAAGAAAACAAGACGGAAGGAAAGCTACGACTTGGCAAACCGAATTGGGTACAGAGCAATGAAACGCCTCGCGACCCGGATGGCAAAAAAATGGAATTTGTAGCGCAGTTGGATCATAGCAATATGTTCGGTACACTGTACCTGTTTTATTCGGAAAAACACCAACTGGTCTCGCAGGTTTTCCAGTGTTCGTAATGGAATCCACGTACAAATAGTATCGCATAAAACCAATAAAAAAGCCGCTCTAAAACTAGAGTGGCTTTTTCGTATTTGGTAAAAAGATTATACGGTTGCTTTTTGTGTCATACGTAAATAGGTTTCGATCGACGAAGCGAATACAATGGTCAATACTGCACCGATGATATTCAGCCATAGGAAACTCACCACATCCAGATAATAAATATAGAAAATGAGTAACTGACTAAAAGAGGCGCCCCAAAATACCGCCTTGGCTTTGATATATTTGATATAAAAGGCGATAAGGAAAATACCCAGTACAGTTCCGTAGAAAATCGAACCAACAATATTCACCAACTGAATCAGGTTTTCGAACAAGGTTCCCACACAAGCAAAAAGAATCGCGATCAATCCCCATAAAAGGATAAAAAACTGCGTAGCATTTACAAAATGCTTTTCGTCTTTTTCGGTTTTCAGATTCCGTTTGTAAATATCGATGGTCGTAGTCGATGCCAGAGCATTGAGTCCGGAAGCCGAGGATGACATTGCCGCCGACAGGATCACGGCTAATAAAAGTCCGATTAATCCCTTAGGCAGGTAATTCAGAATAAAGTGAATAAAAACATAATCCTTGTCGTTGGTTTCCGTTTTGGGATCAGCTTTCGTGATCAGGTCTTTTGCCTCTTCGCGAAGGTCTTTTTCCTTACTGGATAACGACACCATTTTTTGCTGTAGAATAGGGTTGTCGAAATCCTGTTGCAACTGACCTACATACAGCATACTGATTTCCTTTTTTTCCTCCTGAACCTGATCCAGTTGTTTTTCCAGTTTTTGGTATTCCGCTTTATATGGTGAATGATTAACCGTTTTGATATTGTTCGGATTAAAATGCAGTGGAGCCGAATGAAACTGGAAGAATACAAAAACCATAACACCGATGAGTAATATAAAAAACTGCATCGGAACTTTAAGAAGACCATTCATAATAAGTCCCATCTGACTTTCTTTGATCGATTTTCCGGTTAAGTAACGTCCCACCTGCGACTGATCGGTTCCAAAATAGGAGAGGGCCAGGAAAAAACCACCGGTGATACCACTCCAGAAGGTATAACGGGTTTCCGGATCAAATGAAAAATCGACGATATTCATTTTGCCATTCGCACCGGCAATCCCCAGAGCATTGCTAAAACTAAGCTCGTCCGGCAGGTAGCTTAAAATCAGGAAAAATGTAATAAACATTCCGCTCATGATCACAAACATCTGCTGCTTTTGCGTCACATTTACCGCTTTGGTACCGCCGGAAAAGGTGTAGATAATGATCAGTAAGCCAATAATGATATTCATCAACGTCAGATTCCAACCTAACAGTGACGAAAGGATAATCGCTGGCGCATAAATTGTAAGTCCGGTTCCCAATCCTCTTTGAAAAAGGAATAATAAAGCCGCGAGGGAACGGGTTTTAACGTCGAAGCGTTGTTCTAAAAATTCGTAGGCCGTAAACACTTTTAACCGATGGTAGATCGGAATAAACGTGATACAAATCACCACCATGGCGATCGGAAGTCCGAAGTAAAACTGCACGAATCCCATTCCGTCGTGATACGCCTGACCCGGTGTGGATAGGAAGGTGATGGCACTGGCTTGTGTAGCCATAACCGACAAACCAACGGTCCACCAAGGCGTTTCGTTATTGCCGAGAATAAACTCCTCGACGTTTTTGCTCCCTTTGGTCTTTAACGAACCATAGATCACAATAAATAATAAGGTAACCGATAATACGATCCAGTCGATACTCTGCATGGCTTAAACGTACATTTGCATTAAAAAATAGAACAATAGTATATAGAACGCATTTAGGATCAATACCAGCGTATAGCTTTTTCTCCAGGAAGTAGGTTTGTCTATCATGGGATTATGTTTTTAAAACCGGTTTTCGAAAATACAAAAAACCGGTCTTCGTTTTTTGATTAGTAACGTTTTAAAATCTATTTTCCTACGGCAATTAAATTCGCCATCAAACGGAAAGCACCGGAAACACCTTCGGGTAATTCACGGAAAAAGCTCAATCCGGTATAGATATAATGACCTTTACCGTATTTGGCCACCAATAAAGCACCTTTTTTAGGCGTTTCGCCTTTGTCGTTCGATTGTAAGATCGGTGTAAACTCGCTACTCCATTTGTCCGGATAGTACAAGCCCTGTTCCTGAACCCAACCTTTAAAATCGTTTTGGGTAATGGTATTCGGATAATTCAACACTTTGTTTTTAGGATCCAAAAACGTAACGGTGGCGTTTTCTTCGGTAACCCTGTCGGATGAAATTTCCAATGGAAACGGCGCAATGTCTTGTGTGATCAAACTACCGGTGGTGTTGTATTGTACGATCATCGTACCGCCATTCTGTACATATTCGAATAAAAGCGGTTGTTTAAATTGCAACGCCTCCACAACATTATAGGCGCGGATACCGACAATCACGGCATCAAATTTTTCCAACAGACTACTGGTGATTTTTTCCGGTTTTAACAACGTAACAGTGTAGCCCATTTGTTGTAAACTTTGTGGCACCTGATCGCCGGCGCCCATGATATAAGCGATATTTTTTCCTTTGGTTTCCACCTCGGCACGGGTAAATTTCGCTTCGGAAGGAAGTAATACCTGTTGTAAAGCAATATGCGGATAATCGATAATGATTTGTTGATGATCAAAACGTTCTCCTTCTACGGTAGCAATGGCTTTTGCAGTGGCTTCGGTTGCATAATTTGGAGGAGTTACTTCAAAAGTTACCGTTTTTTCGCTTCCTTTTTTATGAAGTTGGAACGGCATATATTCTGGTGTAACCACCCAACCGGAAGGTAATTCCAATTGTAAGGTTCCGCTGCAATCGTCTTTTCCGGCTTTTACTTTTACTGCAACCGATTGTTTTTTTCGGTCTTTAAATAACTGTACTTTATTCAGAATTTCGGTCGTTACCTGCGGTACCACATCCAAAGGTCGGTAGACTTCGCCTTTTACCGGATCGTTGTATTTGTAGATAATAGCACGGGTGAAAGGGATTTCGACTCCTTCAACCAAAATAGAAAAAGTCACTTTCAGGTTTCGGATAATGTCCGGATAGCCTATTTTTTGTTGCTCCTTTACCGTATACATTCCGGTTGTTCCTTTTTCGCTTAACCAGTACGGGGAAGTATAGGGGATGTCTTTCGGAACTTTTACCGTAATGGTTTCACTTTCGAAAAGATTGTTTTTTAAGGGATAACTCTGCTCCAGTGTTTCGTTTTGTGGCATAAGTTGTAAAGCCAGTAATTTCATTTCGACCGGGCTACGGTTAATGGCTTCCCATTTCACTTTGAGGTTGCTTCCAGGGGTAACCGATTGTTCCTCGGCTACTGCTTCCAGATACAATCCGGCACAGTTGGCAATGATGTTTTTAACTTCTTCCAGTTTTATTTTTTTCCAATGACTGTCGTCCAGTTTTTCGATCTGATGGTATACTTTTGTCAGATCGAAAACAGAAGCGGAAGGGTTTTTAAAATCAAAACACTTTAGAATAAAGTCGACTGTTTCGCCAATAGCAGCACCGCCTTTTACGCGTTTCCAGGAGGTATCGATACCTTCAAAAAGATTCTGCTGATCGGTTATCCCGTCACCTTTAATCAGTTCCAGGTATTCCATGTCTTCACCACGTACTCCAGTGGAACCAAATCCTTGTGATTGATGTTTACTCCGACTTAACGCAGCGATTTCCTGATTGGATTTTCCAAGAGAAGGGAAGTAGACACCGGTTCTCAGGTTGATATATTTCGATTTATCGGCTTTTTCAAATTTATCTCTTCCGCCAAAAAACCACCACGAAACATTAAAAAACAAACGTTTCGGTTGCCATGGTTTTACAAATTGCAATTGCGACGGTTCGAAATTCGGATCATTCGCCAGCGTAAACAATTCCTGCGAAAGCATGGCCGACGACGTATGATGTCCGTGTGTCGTTCCCGGTGAACGATGATCAAAACGATTGATGATGATATCCGGCTGGAAGTTCCGGATGAT
This sequence comes from Bacteroidota bacterium, assembly GCA_023446155.1. Lineage (GTDB taxonomy): Bacteria > Bacteroidota > Bacteroidia > Flavobacteriales > Flavobacteriaceae > Flavobacterium. Next base: position 132,175 of record JAEXIT010000010.1, on the reverse strand, counting down.
CCATGCCATATCGCTCATGACTTTTTCCTTATCCCAGATTTCAAGCGTTTCGGTTGGTACTTTTGAATAACCAAAATCGTTGGCACGGGAAAAAAACTGCTCGCCGCCATCGGTTTTTCGGGCTTCGATAAGCTCTTGTGTACGGATAACTCCAAGAAGTTCACGGAGTTCGGTTCCGATTAGATTCTGACCGCCATCGCCGCGGGTTAACGAAAGATAGCCGGTACGGGCTTTGGTATTATTGGCAAGAAATGAAATCAATCGGGTGTTTTCATCGTCCGGATGAGCGGCAATATAAAGCGCCGAACCTAAAAAGTTTAGTTTTTCAATCTGATTGTAAATCTCAGAAGCGGTTGGTTTTTTAGGTTGCTGGGCAAAAGAATGTTGAAATAATAGTAGTAATAGTATACAATAATAGGGTAGTTTTTTTGTCATGATCAATTTTAAGGTTGGCTTTTCAAATATAGTGTACCTAACTGTTAAAAATAAAGGCAAAGACGTTAAAATTGTCTTTGCCTTTGTAATTTAAGGGGTATTAGCGTCGGCCGCCTCTGCCATTTCCGTTTTCACCGCCACGTCCACCGTGGTCGTTACCTCGTTCATGGCCTCGACCGTTTCCGCGATCATTGCTTCTTTCGTAGCTTCTACCGTTGTTACGCTCTTCGGCTCTTTCGAAACTTTTACCGTTCCCCTGACTGTTATCGGCAGTTCGGTAATCCATTCGGTAATCGTTATAGCGTCGTTCTTCTCTTCTGTCGCGATACTCATTATCTCGTGTAACGGGTTGGGTTACACGTACGTCGCGGTATTCAACACCACCTCTTGGTCTTGGCTGGTAGGTTACCTGGGCCGGACCGTGGTAGCCTCTATAGTATTTTATCTTGTGGGATTTGTAATAGATATACGGATTTGGTCCGTAATCATGTAAGCATACTTTATAAGCGCCATACAGATCATAGTGTCTGTAGCGTCTTGGTAAATAAGCGGTGCGTACCCAGCCACCGTTGCTGAAATAGATAAACATCGCCGTGTTTATATCGTAATACATTTCAATATCCGGGAGATAATAATAGCGGATATCGGTATATCCTACTGGACCCCAGGCGGGAGGATTTCCAATGTTAATATTTACGGAAACCTGTGCGTTCATACTCGACATGGACAGCAACATTCCCAACACCAATATTTGTATAGCTTTCATGATAATCGTGTTTTTAATTAAACAATTTATTTGGGTTGTTTAACTAAATCCAAGTATTGTGCCAAAAAATATATTGGAGTAGTGCAGAAGTAATAAAAAAATAAAAATAAATTTTAATATGTTTATAATCAGTGTGTTAATGTTGATTTGAAATTAATCCATAAACTCTTTTTCTTCCGATTGATGGGTGATAATCGAAATGGCTTTTTGCAGTAAAAGATTATTCGGATAGGTAATGCGCTCGCCGTCTTTTGTTTTTAGCAATGCATGGAAAGTAGTGATGTCTTCGATTTCGGCCTCGATAGGGAAATCTTTATCGTGGATTTTGATAATATCACCAATTTTAAACGGAAACGAAAAGAAGAGAATAATACCGGCCGTGATATTGCTCAAAATCGACCATTGTGCAAACATGGCCACACCAATCACGGCAAACATGGACGAAATAACCAAAAGAATATCGTCGGCTTTTACTCCCCAGATTACGGTAAGTGAAAGTACACTCAGCGCGCCAATCAGAATACTGATATATTTGATCACCAGATTACTACGACGCTCCATGGTATGCGAAAGCTGTGTAAAACGCTTTACAATCTTGGTAGCCAGGTAGCGTATAATTGCAAAAAACAGTAACGTAATTATAGAACTGATGATCTGGGCGGTGTATTCATTACTTATCATAATCGAAAGGCTTTATTTCACAAAGATAAGCAAATGTTGAAAGACTTTATCTACGGGAAGTCCGACAACATTGTTATACGAACCATCGATTCGGGCAATGGCTACCAGTCCGATCCATTCCTGTATGCCGTAGGAACCCGCTTTATCAAAAGGTGAATAATGATCCAGATAATATTTGATATAATCGTCCGGCAACGGATTAAAAGTGACCTTGGTAAACTCATGGAAAGTGATCCGTTTTGTCGTACTCGTAAGACAAACGGAGGTGATCACCTCATGGGTTTTTCCCGAAAGCGAACGCAAGGCTTCAAAAGCATCGTTATAATCTTTGGGTTTTCCCAAGGCTTTACCCTCGTGCCATACAATCGTATCGCTGGTCACCAGAATATCGTTATCGGCCAGTTCGCCGGTAAAGGCATTCGCTTTTAACTCGGCCAGATAATCGGTTATTTCCGCTGCTTTTAGGGTATCCGGATAAATTTCTTCGACCTCTTTTAAACGGATTTCAAAATCCAGATCCAATTCTTTAAAGAAATTCTGGCGTCGGGGAGAACCGGACGCCAGAATGATATTGTGGTTTTTAAAAAGTGTATTAACCATGATAGTGCATGTTTAGCGTGATCACAAGTATGGAAAGAATTCCGAATAATAAAATCAGTTTTAAAACCATACTCAAATGGCGGAATTCCAGTTTTGTTTTGGCAGTCCATATTTTGATCAGAAAATAGAGCAGTGGTCCTATCACAAAAGCCAACAGATACAGCAATACAAATTGCAAGCCCATTAAATTTTGATTGATATAGTAGAGCAAACTCGCAATTGGAATAAATGCCAGAGCAAATGCTACTTTAGCCGCACGTGCTTTTCCGATAGCAATTGGTAGCGTATTCATGCCGGCGTTATAGTCGCCATCCATATCTTCGATGTCTTTCACGATCTCTCGAATAAAGTTGATCATAAAAGCAAATACCGCATAATCCAAAAGAATTCGGAATAAAATGCTTAATTGTGCCTGGTTTGCATCGTTGATCATCGGAAATAAATCGAATATGCCGACAATAATAACGCTAATCGATAGTAATAGCGCTACGATAAGGTTTCCAATAAGCAGACTTTGTTTTAAACTGGTTGCATATAAATACAAGGTCGCCGCGATGATGATAAATAAGGCCGAAAAACCGGCTTTTCCAATCAGATTGGACAGGTAGAACCCAATGGCAACGCCCACAATATTGCAGCCGATATAGATATTATAGGCCATACCTTCGGAGATAAATTTCCCAACCACCAGGTTTTCGGGTTTGGAAATACGATCCGTTTCCTGATCCATTATATTATTGATCACAAACCCACCGGCCGCGATACAAAGTGTAGCAATGACCAATAGTATATATTGAAAATCGGATAAGGCCACTACCAATCCGGGTTGTTGTTTTAAAAAGGCATAATGAAAGAGCAACTGCATGAGTGCAATCATTAGCAGGTTTTGAAAGCGGATTAACTTTAAAAAGTGCATAGATAAAGGAGCTTAAATTTTAGTCGTATTTCGCGTCAAAATGTTCCATCCATTTTCCCTGAACTTTCATTACCTGTTCAATTACATCGCGAACGGCACCTTTTCCGCCGTTTTTATGCGAAATATAACGGGAGATTTCTTTGATTTCCGGTGCGGCATCCTGCGGACAAGTTGGTAGGCCGACCAATTGCATCACGTGGTAATCCGGGATATCGTCGCCCATATACAGGACATTTTCAGGTTGGATATTGTAGATATCGGTAAACTCGTCAAACGTTTCCACTTTATTTGGCACACCCAAATAGATATCGGTTATGCCCAGATTGCGAAGTCGGATACGAACACCTTCATTACTTCCGCCGGAAATAATGCAAACGGTATACCCGTTTTCTACGGCGGCTTTCATCGCATAGCCATCGCGGATATTCATATGGCGGAGCATTTCTCCGGTTTGGGTAACGTGTATGGTACCATCGGTTAAAACACCATCGACATCAAAAATAAAAGTAGTGATGTCGTTCATTAATTCTTTGTAACTCTTAGACATTATTTTTCTGTATGGATTCTGTTAGTAGTTGATATACTTGTATTCGATCCGGATGGTTTTGTAAAAAATCCAGATGCCTTTCGATTGTTTTTTCATCCCTGCGGATTGCCGGCCCGGTTTGTGCCGCTTTTGGCGAAAGGTTTTTGATCTTATCGGCTGTTTCCCGGATCAGTGGAAAAAGGATCTCGAAAGGGATATTGTTTTCATGGCAAATTTCATCTCCGATTTGGTAGAGATAGTTCACAAAATTACATGAAAATACCGCAGCCACATGCAAACTTTGCCGTTGAACAGAGTCAATTCGGAAAACTTTATCCGAAAGCGCTGCAGCGACCGTTTCTAAAAGTGCATAATCGTCCTCATTTTCAGCTTCCAGGCATAGTGGAATTTCTCTAAAATCGACGGCCTTGTTTTTTGAAAATGTCTGCAACGGATAGAATACGCCTTTTCTGTTTTTTTGATTCAGTGCATCCATTCCGGAACTCCCCGAAGTATGGACTACTAATTTATTGGTAAAATTCAGCTGACCGGATACTTCCGGGATGGCATCGTCGGATACGGCAATAAGGTATAGATCGGCTGCTTTAAGCGCTGAAATATCGGAAGTAATACAATGTTCCGGTACCAAATGCGATACCGATCTGCTATTTCGGGCAAACACCTGAACGAGTGTTACGGCTTCACTTTTCAGAAAAGCAGTAATCAGATGTTGGGCGACGTTACCCGAGCCAATAATAGATACTTTAATCATAGGGCTAAAATAATAAAAATTGTTCGTTTCGGGTGTGATACTGTAGTATTCTTAAAAATGTAACAATATCTCATTTTGTTTGATTTTCGCAATTTTAGACTTTTTTAAAATATGTTCACAATATGTGAATATTGTAACAGTGGGTTTTTAGGTATTTTTTGTAAGGAATAATTTGATTTTTTGAAAATATAAAGTATTCTTTTACAGGTAATTACCGAAATATGTAAGAGTTTTTTTAACATTGGGTGTATAAATTTATTTTTTTCTTGTATATTCTCAAAATGTGTAATACTTTTATGGAAAGGAAAAAAAGTTCACAATATATGTCCTTTATGCTTTTTAGAATTTTATTTTAATAGTGTTAAAAAGTTGCATTTATTGATTGTTTGAATTCATTTGTGCCGGATCATTTTCAAAGCGAAAAAAGGCATGTTTAATGGTTTAGAGAATGAACCCAGTGATCCGACACCAAAAAAAAACCAAAATCCCAAAATTATAAGTAATCGCCATTTTGTTTGAATAAGTAGCTATTTAACACGTAGCAAAGCAGCATAAATGAAAGATTAATCGCATTCCGGCGGCTCGTATGAGTTTGTCTGATAGTCCTTTATATACTGTAGCACAACCTAATTTAAAACTATTGCTTATGAATTGGAATTTTACCATGAAAAAATGTTTTAAAAGGCTTTACCTGCTTTTTTTGGCATTTTTCTTTTTCGTTCACGTTGGCACTCATGCACAGGTGAGTTATGTGTATGCCAACCAATTGCTCGGAAACAACAGCCATGTTGCTGCACCGGGTAATGCAGTATCGGTTAGTACAACCGATTATGCCACACTGGAATCCTACGGAGGTATTGCCATTAACTTGGGGTCATACACTGGTAGGATAGAGCTGGGATTTCCGACTACGGTCCCGGCAGGAACCACTTCTTATGTGAGAATTCAAACCGATGCCACGTTGCTAAATACCCTTCTTGGAGGTGGATTAGGAGGTGCATTGGCCAATCTGACAGGAACACTGGCACTGGGGAATCATTATTTTCAAGTGCGGGCTAAGGAAACCGGCAATGCAACACCTGTTTTTACGGCGTCTTCGATTAATGGTTTTGCCAGCGAAAACGCCCGATTGGTTTACGATAGCAGCGGGAATTATTACATCGCGATTACGCCGAGTGTAGCGTATAATAGTATCGAAATCGAAGATTATACGAATACATTATTATTAGGAACGCTAAATACACTTCGTGTTTATAGTGCGTTTCATTTTTCCGGAAGTGATGTGTGTAATCCGCCTTTTGCTACTTCCTTCGATGGTACCGGTGGTACCGTAGATATATTAGGAGTAGGTGGCGCCGGAGTTGCAAATCCGAATTTCGCGATCGATAACAGTAATACAACCTTTTCACAAGTAAGTCAGGGGGTATTAACGGTAGCCGGAACGATAAGTCAGACCATATATTTTTCGACTCGGTCTGCAGCCACCGATCAGTTTCACCTGGTTTTACAACTCGACGATCCGTCGTTACTCAATTTGGGAGTGTCCGATGGTGTTAAGATCGAAGCTTTAAACGGAACATCTGTGGTCTATTCGACTGGTTTGGGCTCCTTAGTCAACCTCGATTTATTGGGACTACTCGGCTCCGGGGCCAAAACGGATGTCGGATTTAGTCCGGGACAATCGTTCGACAGGGTAAAAGTGACGATTTCCTCATTGGTACAGCTAAACGCTACTAAAACCGTAAAAATATTCGACGTATACCGTTCGCCAGCCAAACCAACAGTAACGGCCGGAAATCAGGCCATTACAGCATGTACTGGTCAAACGGTAAATTTAACCGCTTCGACGGCATCAACAAACGAGCTGGTATGGTTTAACAGTCTTACCGGAACAACACCACTTGCGGTTACAGCTTATAATGTACCTCATACTTTGACTAATGTAACAGCAAGTGCTACCTATTATGTAGCCACCCGGCAAATTGGATGTACCGGACTTTCGGAAAGGGTTCCGATACAGCTCACGGTGCATACCTTGCCAACAGCTGCAAATGTTACCATTAATACAAATGTAAACGCATCCTGTGCCGGGATAGCGGTATTGGCACCAACCACCGCTTTAACGGGAGGTGTGTTTAAATACTATACCGATCAGTTAAAAACACAGGAAATTACAACCGGATTCTCCGGACATGCCGGTATTACGTATTCCAAAGATGCAACGACCGGAGCGCTTACAATCAGTGGGCTTAATACTTCGAATACACCGCGAAATTATTATATCTCAATACAAGTAGCCGGATTGTGTGAAAATGCTATCAATACATTGGCTGCTGTACAGGTAGGTCTAGGCGTCGAAACACCGCTAACGGTATTGGCTTCGATTTCCGGCTGTGGTTTTGTCAATTTACGTGATGCCATCACCAATTTTGATACTTCAGGGGCGACAACCTATACGTTCTATGATAGTAGTAATAATCCAATTACTGCGGCGGTTGCGTCTAATATTACATCGAGTGGAACCTATTATATAGAGGCTTTTAATCCGGCCGATGCTTGTGCTTCTGCACGTAAACCTGTCGTAGTAACAGTTAATTCGTTACCGACCTTACAGGTTAACCCCGCAACTTATACGGTTAACCTGGGCGATTCAGTTACCTTACAGTCAACGTCTAATGCTACGGTAACCTGGTACAACCAGAGTGGAACCGCTTTAGCGTCCAACGTTGCCGGTCCGTTTACAACAGCGGGATATTATACCTTTACGGCAGTTGCCAATAACGGATCGTGCTCAGTGAGCCTTTCGGTTACGGTAAACGTAATTGATCCGTTAAATTGTCCGGTATTTTTAGATCGTGTTTATGCCGATACCCAAACTTCCGGATCGATCATTACCGGAGGCGTAACAAATGGCGCATTAGCGATTGATCATAACCCTCAGACGTTTTCCACGATTACAACCGGTTTGGGATTATTGGGAATCGGGACCACCTGGCAGAATATTCAGTGGAATACCACGATTCCGGCCGGAACACCGATTACCGTAAAAGTGGGAAGTGAATTTAGCGGTTTGGCTTTACTTGGAGCAGTAACGGTTGTCGGAACCAAAAGAGACGGACTGGGCAATCCAATTGATATCGGAACCTTGCAACAATTATCCGGAACGGTACTTAATCTGTTACCGGGAGAAAATAACTTCGAATATACTTTTGTGCCGTCCAACAATACAGGACCGAAAGCCTACGATGGTATCCGGATTCAAATCGGATCCGTGTTGAGTGTAGCGCAAAGTGCCCGTATTTATGAGGCTTATTATCATAAAGTTGCCGATCCGGTTGTTTGTCAGCCAGGTGACGTGGAAGATGTATTCTATGGTAATATCGACTTGGGAATCGGTGCTTTAACCAGTACGGTTGGCGTAACCAATCCTTGGAATGCTGTCGATAATAATCATGTGACCTTTGCTACGATGTCTACCGGAGTAGGTGTTTTAGCAGCATCGGAACTGACGGTTAAATTCCGATCGGTATCGCAGGAAAATGATGTTGTTAAAGTACGTTTGTCCCGACCGGGAACGATACTAAACCTTGGACTTATAGCAGGTTTCAGTATTCAGCGTTATATGGGGAATAATCCGGTAGGACCGCTATTAGATGGTAACGGAACCTTACTGACCTTACAATTATTAAATGGCGGAACGGAAGCGGTTTTGGTTTCCAATGCACAATCGCCGGCTTTTGACCGTGTTCGCATCCGATTTGGAGGTGTTGCCAGCGTATTAAACGCTTTACAAATCCACTCGGTAACCCGGGAAGCGGCTGTTGATGTGGTAGGAAGCGGTGGTGATCGTATCATTGAGGTTTGTTATGGCGATGTCGTGAGTATCGCCCCGATTGACTGTACGACTTTTAACTGGTATGATGCAGCAACAGGAGGAAACATGGTAACCAGCGGTACGTCCTATACCATTCCATACAGCCTTGCGGTAGGAACGCATAATTTCTACCTGCAACCGGTACGAAGCGGATGTGAGGTAATGGAAAGAACACAAATTACAATAACGGTTCGTGCGACTTCTCCACAAGCGTCTTTAACCGGAATACAGATCAATTCCGGAACCAATACGACTTTATGTAGTCCTAGCGGCGCGGTAACTTTAACAGCACAGTTAAATAGCACGCCGGCAGTAACCAACCCGATATATTACTGGTATAGTTTTGATGGAACAAATCAGACTTTAATCACAGGACAATCCACCGCTACATTGGCTTTAACAGGTTTAACACCGGGAACCTATACGTATTATGTGGGCGTTAGTTCCGATCTGTTTTGTGCTACGTTGCCAGCCGAAAGAAGATCGATTACCTTTACGATATTGCCACCATCAATCGCTACCAATATTACCGTGAGTGATGTGCAACACTGTTTGGTAGATCCGACTCCGATTGTGATTCAGCCTACCAGTACACTGACAAATCCGGTATTTAGCTGGTATTTTACGAATGATATCACCCAACCGATTACCAACGGAACGGTTAGTGGTGTTACCTATACGATTGCAGCTAACGGAACTTTAACCGTTAGTGGATTAACCACAACAAACAGTCCGTATACTTATTATGTAGCGGTAGTAAGTGATGCAAGCTGTCAGAATTTGCCAGGGACATTACAAGATGTAGTGGTTCAGATAAACGATACGGTAACGTCAACCACGAACGACACCACTCAGGACTTCTGTCAGTCGACGAATCCAACGGTAGCTTCAATTCAGGTGAACGAAACCGGAGTGATCTGGTATAACGCGCTAACCGGCGGAACGGTAGTGGCACCAACCACGCCATTGGTAACCGGAACCTATTACGGTGTATTGATCAATGCAACTTCAGGTTGTGAAAGTTCAGTACGTTTGGCTGTAGCCGTTCAGGTGAACGATGCCCCAACACCAACTACAAACGATACAACTCAGGACTTCTGTCAGACTGCGAATCCGACCGTAGCGTCAATTCAGGTCAACCAAACCGGAGTGATCTGGTATAACGCCTTAACCGGTGGAACGGTAGTGGCACCAACCACGCCATTGGTAACCGGAACCTATTATGGGGTATTAATCGATGCGACCTCGGGTTGTGAAAGTTCAGTACGTTTGGCTGTGGCCGTTCAGGTAAATGATGCGCCAACACCAACGACAAACGATACGACTCAGGACTTCTGTCAGTCGACGAATCCAACGGTTGCCTCGATTCAGGTGAATGAAACCGGAGTAATCTGGTATAACGCGCCAACCGGCGGAACCGTAGTGGCTTCGACCACACCATTGGTAAGCGGAACAACGTATTATGGTGCTTTGGTAGATGCAACTTCGGGATGTGAGAGTTCAATCCGATTGGCGGTAGCCGTTCAGGTAAACGATGCGCCAACGCCAACCACAAATGATACGACTCAGGACTTCTGTCAGTCGACGAATCCGACTATAGCCTCGATTCAGGTGAATGAAACCGGAGTAATCTGGTATAACGCGCTAACCGGCGGAACGGTAGTGACACCAACCACGCCATTGGTAACCGGAACCTATTACGGTGTATTGATCGATGCAACTTCGGGATGTGAAAGTTCAGTACGTTTGGCTGTAGCCGTTCAGATAAACGATGCGCCAACACCAACGACAAATGATACAACTCAGGACTTCTGTCAGACTGCCAATCCAACAGTGGCGTCGATTCAGGTGAACGAAACCGGAGTAATCTGGTACAACACACCAACAGGAGGAACCGTAGTCGCTCCAAACACACCATTAACAGCGGGAACGTATTACGGTGTATTAGTAGATCCGGCGACTGGATGTGAAAGCTCGATCCGATTGGCTGTTGCGGTTCAATTTTTCAACGGGACACAGGCAACGATCACAGGTGGTTCACCAACAGCTTGTATTCAGGATCAGGTGACGTATACAACCAATAGCGGAATGTCAAACTATGTTTGGGTAGTAAGCAGCGGCGGACAAATTGTAAACGGCGGAGCAACAACCGACAATACAATCACCGTATTGTGGACACAAATCGGAGCGAACACTGTTAGCGTATCCTATAACGATGCCAATGGATGTAGCACCAGTAATTCGGCTGCGATGAATCTGAATGTGACCAACTGTTCGGACATCACCATAACCAAAACGGTCGATAACCCGACACCGTTTATTGACGACAATGTAGTCTTTACGATTACCGTTACCAATACCGGTCAGGCGCAGTTCCAAAACATTATTGTAAGTGAAGCAATTCCGAATGGCTATGCATTTGTGAGCATGATCGTTTCCCACGGAACCTATAACAACAATACCGGAATCTGGACGATTCCGACGCTAAATGCCAATCAGGTTGCGACTTTACAACTTACGGTTAAAGTTTTATTCTCAGGCGATTATTTAAATACCGCTACAATAACGAGCTCCGACCCGGTAGATGTAGATGTAAACAACAATACCGCCAGTGCTTCGGTAGAACCGCAATGTCTGTTAGTGTACAATGAATTTACGCCTAACGACGACGGAGCCAACGATGTATTCACAATCAAATGTGCCGAACATTTTCCGAATAACTCCTTAGAGATATTCAACCGTTACGGTAATCTGGTTTATAAAACGAGATACTACCAAAACGACTGGAAAGGGATTTCAAATGTCAACGGAACGTTCGACGGAACAGTTTTACCTACAGGGACATATTACTATGTTTTCGATACGGGAGACAATTCAGGTACTGTTAAAACCGGATGGGTTTATATCATGAGATAATCATGATATAACCTTTCCAAAGTTTTTTATCAATTAAATACGACGCAATATGAGAATCAATATAAAACTAATAGCCATCAGTTTTTTAGGAGTAGCATTTTTGCTACCTCAAAAGACAAAAGCACAACAAAATCCGGAGTATACGCAGTACATGTACAATACCATCACGATTAATCCCGGATATACGGGTTCACCGGGAGTACTGGAAGCGAATTTGCTACTGCGCTCCCAATGGGTTGGTATCGATGGCGCTCCGAGAACGGGAACGCTGGGTGTACATTCGCCAATATCCGGTAAAATCGGTTTGGGACTTAATGTAATTGCCGACAAAATCGGACCGTCTACGGAAACATCCGCTTCCGGAAATTTTTCATATACCCTAAATCTGGGGTATAAAGCCAAACTGGCGTTCGGTTTAAAAGCCGGTGCCAGGGTTTTAAATGTCGACTGGTCCAAAGGGCGGTATTTAGACGGTAATGATGTACTGTTAAACAATAATATTTCCAATAAGATCATGCCATTAATCGGTGCCGGTGCCTACCTGTATGGTGAAAAGTGGTATATAGGTGCTTCGGTTCCGAATTTCATCAAACAGGATTATTACGATGATATTCAGGAATCGGTAATGGCCGATAAACTACACTATTACCTTATCGGGGGATATGTATTTGATGTGACAGATGGATTGAAATTCAAACCTTCCGTAATGTTAAAAGCCGTTAGTGGAGCCCCTTTGGCAGCCGATTTGTCGGGAAATTTCCTGATACAGGAACGGGTAACATTGGGAGCATCCTATCGTTGGGACGACTCGGTAAGTGCGATGGCCGGATTGCAATTTCTGGATCATTTCTTTATCGGATATGCATTCGATTATTCGACAACCAAGTTGAACAAATACAACGACGGAACGCATGAGATCATTTTGCGTTTCCAACTGCCACCAAAATCATCAGCAATTAAATCACCACGATTTTTCTAATACCGAAGTATATGAAGAAAATACTATTTTTCAGCCTGTTATTTTGTATCCATTTTACCTATGCCCAGCAAAAGCTGAAGGATGCCGACAAACTATTTCACGGAATGTGTTATGTTGACGCAGCCAAAGCATACGAAGAATATTTGGAAAACGAACCCAACCCGTCGATACAAACCTTAATGAACGTAGGGGATACGTACTATTATCTGAACGATATGCGTAAAGCCCTGACCTGGTATAAGAAATTATATACGGTACAGGGACAAAACCTGAACGATGTCTATATGTTGCGTTATACACAAACACTTCGTGGCGTACGCGACTATGATGATGCGAATAAGATTACCAAAGAATACCTGAAAGGAAAAGGCAATCAGGATATGATCGCCAGTTTTAACGCCCAACAGAAATACAATGACAGTTTGGCACAAAAACCGTCTTTGTATACGGTTGCGCCATTGGAAATCAACACATCGTATTCCGATTTCGGATCGACGTTCTATGGAAACCAATTGGTGTATTCGTCCAGTAAAAAAGGTGGAAAACTGATCAAACGATTGTACTCCTGGAACGAACAGCCGTTCCTGTCGTTTTATGTAGCCGACAGAAATGCGTCGACCGGAGCATTGTTTAACGAAAAACCGTTTTTCGAGGAGATTAACTCCAATTATCACGATGCGACTTTAACGTTTTCACCGGATTTAAAAACAATTTATTTTACAACCAATGCGACTAAAAAGAATAAAAACAAACTGAAAAACGATAAGGAAGGCGTGAACAACTTCCAGATTTTTAGGGGAACGATTGAAAGCGGAAAAGTGATCAATATTGAAAAAATGTTTTTCAACAGTTATGAGTACAGCGTTGGACATCCGTCGTTAAGTCCGGATGGGAAGTGGTTGTTTTTTGTGTCGGATATGCCGGGTGGATATGGGGAAACCGATATTTATGTAGCTGAAGTTTTTGCCGACGGAAGTATCAACACACCGCAAAATCTGGGACCGAAAATTAACACCATCGGTCGGGAAATGTTTCCGTATTACAGTAATGGAGTGCTGTATTTTTCGTCTGACGGGCATTACGGTTTTGGCGGATTGGATGTTTATGAAAGCAAACATTTTGGGAAGTTAAATTTTGATGAACCGAAAAATCTGGGTGAGCCGGTTAATAGTAATAAAGATGATTTTTCTTATATCGTTGATACCGAAACCAAATACGGTTATTTTTCGTCCAATCGTGACGGGGGTAAAGGGGATGATGATATTTATTTCTTTACGAAGTCGAAAGCCGAATGCAACCAGTTTGTATCCGGAACGGTGGTAAATGCGAAAACCAAACTGCCTATAGCTGGTGCGGCGATCAAAGTATACGATTCGTTTGGGGATTTAAAATCCGAAACCGTATCGGGCGAAGACGGTAAATACCAGATCACGATTCCGTGTAGTGCGACCTATAAATTCGATGCTTCGAAAGAAGGATTTGCCAATCAGGACAAACCAGTTGTAGCCAACGGTAAAAACGAAGCAAAACTTTCGGTTGACTTTGAATTGGCGAAACTGGAAGATTTTACGGTTAAAGATGGTAAAAACGAAAAAATTGACATCAACCCGATTTATTTCGAATACAATAAATGGGACATCACCCCACAAGCAGTTGTTGAACTGGATCGTGTGGTTTATGTAATGCGTACCTTTCCGAAAGTCAAAATCAAAATTGAATCACATACCGACTCCAGAGGGACGGATTCGTATAACCTGAAGTTATCGGATAACCGTGCCAAAGCGACACAACGGTATATTATCGAATCCGGAATTGCTTCGGAGCGAATAGAAAGTGCGATAGGATATGGCGAAACACGACCTAAAAACAAATGCCGCAACGGAGTAAAATGTACCGAAGCGGAATATGCGGTCAATCGCCGTTCCGATTTTATTATCGTAGAAAAATAAATTAGACTTAATAAAAACAAAAAGGAGTTCCGACAGGAACTCCTTTTTTAATTAAAGATATCAAGAACACCTTTTATTTTCCAAATCTCATCTATTTTGTCTTTCTTGATCTCATTTTTAGCGGAAAAGATGGACTCTTTTCGCGATATAAGTGTCAATTGTGATTCGTCTGTTTCATTTTGCGAAACTTTAGACATATACAATCCTTTTTCTTTGCTGATCAAAACAGCGTACGAATTGCTTGCAATATCGATAGCGCTGGCTTCTTCGCAGATAACGAAAGTATTTTCTTTAATATCCGGTTCCATTTCGGAAGTATTCACCTGGAATACCATCGAACGTTTTTGTTGCAAAAATGGGATATTAATGGTCGGAATATCACTTCTTTCAAGATTTAACTCCCCGGTAGTATACTGAAAAAGCATCTCTTTCGTAATAATAGGGGTTGTTTTTTTCTTAAAACTGAAGTTCTCATTTCCAAGGAAAATCTCGTTCAGATCAATGTTAGCTTTGTTACATTGCGCGATGATGGATTCATAGTCGAGCGTATTTCGCTTCTTCCAACTAGAGATGGTATTCGGCTTAATATTCAGTAATTCGGCTAATTGTGCATCTGTTTTTATTTTAAAGACCTTTTTAACACGCGTTAAGATACTTTTCGCGGTTTGTATGTTTCCCTCTTGCATTTTCAGGTTCTAATATAATTATCAATTCATTAACTGTTCCTAAACTATTTTGTCAAAAAATATGCCATGATTGTAAGAAAAATTATTTTTTTTACAATAAGGTGTTCTTTTTTTAACGGCGCTGTAAAATGAAATTAATTTACTTATATAAATAATTTTGGATTTGAATTACGGTTTTTCCGTAATTTTTACAACAGAACAAAAATAATTACTTTTTTGGTTTCTTGGAACATAATTTTCACAATTTATTGCTAAAAAACGCTGAGGGTTGTTTTTTATAAGAAAAATAGGAAAAATAATGCCATTCCTCTATGATTTTATCATAAAGGAATGGCTGGGAGATATGGGGATAGGGTTAACGCAAGCGTTCAACAAGAATAATGGAGCGATAACTGGTTCCGGATTTTCCGGTAATGGTATACGGTACGGATCCATCGTTTTGAACCGAAAAATAAATCGGAGTAGATGCGGCTGTCAGGGTAAGGAAGTCGGTAAAAATACAATCGTTTTTCACTAAGTCGGCTGCAATACCTAAACTTAAAAGTCCGGTGGCATTAAAATTGGAATATTGACGGGAGTATTCGGTTCCGTTTACATAGAACCGAAAGGTGATGTTATTGGTGGTCGAGAGGCTTAATAGACTGCTACTGCCGTTGGTATACGATGCTTTTAAGGTAATTTTATAGGTTCCGGGTGGTAAATTGATAAAGTCTTTATCGGTAGCTAAAGCACCACCTTCGGTAAAGGAACTTCCGGTTACCGTATTGATAAAATTGTTGCCGCCCATTTCGGTCGCATCGTTATTGTCTTTAAAGCGAATGGCTTTTTCGGTAGTATCGTAAGTTGCAGTATTGAGTCCGATACGGATTAACTGACCGGCTACGTTTTCTACTTCCGATAAGCCGACTTCATTGTTCGCGTCACGTACCATAAAATAGGTTTTTGTGCTCGTTGTTTTGGTGGCAAGGTTTTCAAATTTGATAAAATCGTTATTGGCGTTGACTTCCAGACGTTTAGTAGGGTTGATTTTTCCGATAGCAACATTTCCGGTAGCGGTGACGCGAAGTCGTTCCAATCCATTGGTTCCGACGATAAAATCGGCATTGTCTTTTGTGCCGATATAATCGCCATTTGCAGCGACTCCAATTGCGGCGGTGGAAGGGGAAGTGCCTTCATTGCCATAATAATTCCATCCGGAAACATAGTTCCATCGGGTTTTGTTCCAAAAATAAAATCCATCCGGTTGCGGATCGTTATTGTCGGTGTCGTCCAAATAAATCAATAAACCGGCAGTCGTGGGATTTGAAGCCGGAAAATTATTGACTCTTGGGACTAAAATTCCATCGGTGTTTGTAGGGGTCAAACTGTTTGCGATGGTAATATCCAGGCTCGATCGGGGATTAGTAGTTCCGATGCCGACTTGTGCGGATGCGGATGCGCAGGATATAACAGCGGTAAAAAGAAGGGGCAATCTCATATTTGGCAAAAATTAGAAGTTGATAAAAGGTCTCGAAATTCTAATAAATCGCATTTTGCGTATAACTACGTGATTTAGTACCACTAATTTAGCTAAAAATACGATTACCTGAATAGGTATTTTTACTTTTTTATTCGCAAAATGAGTGTTTTGTAAAAATATTCCGGCGTGGATTTTTAATGGTATACTAGTGGTAACATGAAATATGATTGAAATTGAAAATAATTTCCTGTTTTTTATTTTATATTTGTTAATCTAATTAATTATACGGTGAGCCAAATCAATAAGCTTAAAATTCTGAATGATCCTATATATGGTTTTATAACCATTCCCAATACTTTAATCTACGATCTGATCCAACATCCCTATTTTCAGCGTTTGCGTCGCATTTCGCAAATGGGTATGTCCTATCTGGTGTATCCCGGAGCACATCATACCCGTTTTCACCATGCGCTGGGCTGTATGCATATCATGCAAAAGGCGGTTCAGGTTCTGCGTTTTAAAGGTGTTGTGATCTCCGACGAAGAGGAGACGGCGTTGTATATTGCTATTTTGTTGCATGATATCGGACACGGTCCTTTTTCACATGCGATGGAACACAGTATTGTGGAAGATGTACATCATGAGGAAATTTCGATGTTGTTTATGAACCGTTTAAACGAAGTGTTTGAAGGGAAATTGGAATTGGCTATTCAGGTGTTTAAAGGGGAATACCATCGGAAGTTTATGTTGCAGCTGATCTCGAGTCAGTTGGATATGGATCGTTTGGATTACCTGAAACGCGATAGCTTTTACAGTGGTGTCGCCGAAGGAAATATTAATTCCGAACGTCTGATTCAGATGATGAATGTCGAAAATGACTTGTTGGTTATTGAGGAAAAGGGAATCTATTCGGTAGAGAAATTTCTAGGCGCCCGCCGATTGATGTATTGGCAGGCTTATTTGCATAAAACCAGCGTGGTAGCAGAACTGACATTGACTAAAATATTAAAACGCGCTAAAGAACTGGCGCAAAAAGGCCAGATTCCGGAATGTAGTAAGCCGTTGCAATTTTTTATGACGCATAAAGTAACATTGGATGGTTTTAATAACGACATACTGGACAAATTCGCCCAATTGGATGACTTTGACATTATGAGTGCGATTAAAACATGGCAATTTCACGAGGATTTTGTGTTGGCTTCTCTGAGTAAAATGATTATTAATCGCGACTTGCTCAAAATTCGGATGGTGTCCGAAAAAGTAGATAATTCGGAAGTGGAAGTATTGAAAAAGAAATGGTTAGCCTTGCATCCGATGAGTGAAAAAGAGGCGGAATATTTTGTTTTTAAAGGGAAAATTAAGAATCAGGCCTATAATAAAGCCGGTGAGCCGATTCGTATTCTGAAAAAAGACCGAACGGTGGAAGATGTTGTCGAAGCATCGGATCAAATGAACCTGAAAGCCCTGTCCAAACCGGTTACCAAATATTATATCTGTTTTCCAAAAGTACTTTTAGGAAGTTTAGATTAAATTAAATTTTATATTTTTGTCGGGATGAAATTTACAGCTGAACAAATTGCAGGTATTTTAGAAGGAGTAGTTGTTGGGAATCCCAATGCCGAAGTCTATAAATTAGCAAAAATAGAAGAAGGTACAGAGGGATCGTTAACTTTTTTAGCCAATCCGAAATACCTTAATTATATATATACCACACAGGCAACGATTACGATCGTTAACGCTACTTTCGAGCCGGAACAGGAACTCACTACGACACTTATAAAAGTAGAAGACGCCTATAAATCCTTTTCCAAACTGCTGGAGTACTACAATCAGGTGAAACTGATGAAGTCGGGAATTGAGCAGCCTTCGGTTATTTCGCAGAATGTTACCTATGGGGAAAACCTGTATCTTGGTAGCTTCTGTTATATCGGAGCCAATGTGAAAATTGGAAATAATGTGAAAATTTACCCGAATAGTTTTGTTGGCGACAATGTAACGATAGGGGATGATACTATTTTATTTGCCGGAGTACGCGTTTATTCGGAAACCGAAATCGGTAAAAAATGTGTGATCCATTCGGGTTCCATTATCGGTTCCGACGGTTTTGGTTTTGCACCAAACGAAGAAGGCGTTTATAATAAGGTACCGCAAATAGGAAATGTGATTATTGAAGACAATGTCGATATCGGGGCTTGTACTACAATCGACCGTGCTACTTTAGGATCGACGATTATCCGTAAAGGTGTAAAACTCGACAATCAGATACAGATTGCACACAATGTCGAAATCGGTGAAAATACTGTAATTGCATCGCAAACGGGAGTAGCCGGATCAACAAAAATCGGTAAAAACTGTATGATCGGCGGACAAGTAGGTATTGTTGGACATATCACGATTGGAAACAATGTTAAGATACAGGCACAGTCTGGAGTGTCGCGCAGTGTAAAAGATTCTGAAACCATACAGGGAAGTCCGGCGTTTAATTACGGCGATTTTAGCAAGTCCTATGTGGTGTTTAAAAACCTGCCAAAAATCGTAAAAGATATCGAAGATCTAAAACGAAAAAAATAGCAATAAACGAAAACAAAATAAACCAAAATAGAAGCCATGGTTAAGCAAACAACCATTAAAAACGAAATTTCATTAAAAGGAGTAGGGCTACATACGGGTCAGGAAGTAACCATGACTTTTAAGCCGGCTCCTGTGAATAATGGTTACACCTTTATACGTGTAGACTTAGAAGGTCAGCCTATTATTGAGGCCGACGCCAATTATGTAGTAAATACGCAAAGAGGGACCAACCTTGAAAAGAAAGGGGTTAAAATCCAAACGTCAGAGCATGTACTAGCCGCATTGGTAGGATGTGATATTGATAATGTGATCATTGAATTGGATGCCTCCGAACCGCCTATTATGGATGGTTCATCAAAATATTTTGTTGAAGCAATTGAAAAAGCCGGTATTGAAGAACAAAATGCCGAACGAAATGTTTATGTGGTAAAAGAAGTGATTTCCTATACGGACGAAGCAACCGGTAGCGAGATTATCGTGATGCCGGCCGATGAATATCAGGTAACCACTATGGTTGATTTCGGAACCAAAGTATTGGGAACGCAGAATGCTACTATGAAATCAATCGGTGAGTTTAAAACTGAAATCGCAGATTGTAGAACGTTTAGTTTCCTACACGAACTGGAAAGTTTGTTAGAGCATGGATTGATCAAAGGGGGCGACCTGAACAATGCTATTGTTTATGTGGATAAAGAAATATCGCAGGAAACAATGGAACGTTTAAAAGTGGCCTTTGGAAAAGAAAAAATCTCGGTAAAACCAAACGGAATTTTAGATAACCTGACGTTGCATTATCCGAATGAAGCGGCCCGTCACAAACTATTGGATGTGGTTGGGGATCTGGCATTAATCGGAACCCGAATCAAAGGGAAAGTAATTGCGAATAAGCCGGGGCATTATGTAAATACTCAATTTGCGAAAAAAATGTCAAAAATTATAAAAACGGAACAACGCAACCAGGTTCCGGTATATGATCTTCATAAAGAGCCTTTAATGGATGTTACCAAAATTATGTCCATGTTGCCACACCGTCCGCCATTTTTGTTGGTAGACCGAATTCTGGAAATGTCCGATTCGCATGTGGTTGGTTTGAAAAATGTAACGATGAACGAAGATTTCTTCGTGGGGCACTTCCCGGGAGCACCGGTAATGCCGGGTGTTTTAATCGTGGAAGCGATGGCACAAACCGGAGGAATCCTTATTTTAAGTTCGGTTCCGGATCCGGAAAATTACCTGACGTACTTTATGAAAATTGACAATGTGAAATTTAAAAATAAAGTATTGCCGGGCGATACACTGGTATTCAAATTAGACCTGTTATCACCAATCCGAAGAGGAATTTGTCATATGCAGGCCAGTGCTTATTCCAACGGAAAATTAGTCACCGAAGCCGAATTGATGGCGCAAATCGTGAGAAAGAACTAAACAAACAAAGTATGAATCAACCCTTAGCATACGTACACCCGGGCGCAAAGATTGCGAAAAATGTGGTGATTGAACCATTTACAACGATCCATAATAATGTAGAAATTGGGGAAGGAACCTGGATTGGGTCCAATGTAACGATTATGGAAGGTGCCCGTATTGGAAAAAATTGTAATATTTTCCCGGGAGCTGTTATTTCGGCTGTCCCTCAGGATTTAAAATTCGGAGGAGAAGACTCTTTGGCACTCATTGGTGATAATACAACAGTACGGGAATGTGTAACCATTAATAGAGGTACAGTTGCCTCAGGGGTTACTAAAATTGGAAAAAACTGTCTTATTATGGCGGCGGCGCATATCGCGCACGATTGTCATATCGGAGACAATGTAATAATTGTAAATGGCGTACTTTTAGGGGGTCACGTAACGGTTGGTGATTTTGCCATTATCGGCGGACTTTCGGCGGTACACCAGTTTATCAATATCGGTGAGCATGCTATGATTTCCGGAGGATCGCTTTTGCGTAAAGACGTTCCGCCTTTTACCAAGGCTGCCAAAGAACCGTTGTCTTACGTAGGAATCAACTCGGTAGGATTGCGAAGAAGAGGATTTTCTACTGAAAAAATCAGAGAAATTCAGGATATTTATAGAATTTTGTACCAGAAAAATTACAATACCACTCAGGCTTTAAGTATCATTGAAGCCGAAATGGAAGCTACTCCGGAGCGTGATGAGATCATTTTATTTATTCGTAACTCTTCGAGAGGGGTAATGAAAGGATATACCGGTATATATTAATAAGTAAGCAAATAGATTTTTAAATAAACAAACAAAATAAAAAATGGCGAGTACGGCTGATATTAGAAACGGATTATGTATCAAATTCAACAATGATATTTACAAAATTGTAGAATTTTTACACGTAAAACCAGGAAAAGGACCTGCATTTGTAAGAACAAAATTAAAAAGTGTAACCAATGGTAAAGTATTGGATAATACTTTTTCGGCAGGACATAAAATCGAAGTAGTTCGGGTAGAAACTCACAAATTTCAGTTTTTATACGCCGAAGGAGAAGATTTTCACTTTATGAATGTGGAAACGTATGAGCAAATCGCTTTAAATAAAAACATCCTGGATGCTCCGGATTTATTAAAAGAAGGAGAAAATGTAATGGTTCAGATCAATGCCGAAACAGAAGCACCTTTATCAGTTGATATGCCGGCATCTGTAGTATTGGAAGTGACCTATGCAGAACCAGGAATTAAAGGAAATACGGCTACCAATGCTACAAAACCGGCAAAAGTAGAAACGGGAGCTTCCATTAACGTTCCTTTGTTTATCAATGAAGGAGACAAAATTAAAATCGATACGGCTACCGGTTCTTACATGGAACGGGTAAAAGAATAATTTTATTTTTATTGGGCAATTTTATATTGCCCAATTTTATCTTACTATAGTATGAAATTTACAAGAACCTATTCTTTACGTGAAATCGCTGCGATAATTGATTGTAAATTTGTAGGTGATGCCGAATTTCCGGTAATGGGAATGAACGAAATTCACGTGGTGGAACCCGGTGATATCGTTTTTGTGGATCACCCGAAATATTACGACAAAGCATTACAGTCGGCGGCAACGATAGTCTTAATCAATAAAGAAGTGGAATGCCCTGAAGGGAAAGCCCTTTTATTGTCGGACGATCCGTTTCGTGATTTTAATAAATTATCACGTCATTTTAAACCGTTTAAAGCGGCAGGTGTGGCGATTTCGGATACTGCTGTAATTGGCGAAGGTACCGTGATTCAGCCCAATTGTTTTATCGGCAATAATGTGGTAATTGGTAAAAATTGCCTGATTCATCCGAATGTTACCTTATACGATGATACTGTAATCGGCGATAATGTGATTATCCACGCGGGTAGTATTTTGGGAGCGGATGCTTTCTATTATAAAAAACGTCCGGAAGGATTTGATCAGTTGGTTTCCTGTGGTCGTGTGGTAATCGAAGATAACGTCGGTATCGGAGCTTTATGTACGATCGACAGAGGGGTTACCGGAGATACAACCATCCGCGAAGGTGCTAAAATTGACAACCAGGTGCATATCGGACACGATACGGTAATTGGCAGAAAATGTCTTATCGCCGCACAAACCGGAATTGCCGGATGTGTGATTATCGAAGACGAAGTAACACTTTGGGGACAAGTTGGAACGACCAGTGGAATTACCATAGGTGAGAAAGCGGTTGTGCTGGCGCAGTCGGGTGTTTCAAAATCGCTCGAAGGTGGTAAGGTTTATTTTGGTTACCCGGCCGAAGAGTCACGGGAAAAATTAAAACAGCTGGCTTACGTGAAAAAGATCCCGCAAATTCTAACGCAAATCAATAAAAATGAATAAAGCACTGGTTCAGGAATTTTATCTGGCGAATGGTCCGTTAAACAAAAGTTTGATGGAAGCTTTTCTGCACGATGAAATCATCTTTAACTGGCACAGTTCCAAAGGCTTTTTACAACTGGATAAACAGGATTTACTGGAACTGGCAGCTGAACTAAGTAAGTCGTATATCGCGTCACGGATCGAAATCAATCATATTTTGGAGGATAATGAAAAGGTATCCTTACATTATACCCATTATGTAGCGCCGATAGAAAATCCGAATGAAGAGATCATTTTGGCCCATTTTATGGTCATCTGTGAACTCAAAGAAGGTAGGCTGTATAAGGTTTACCAGATGAGCCAGTTGAACTAGGCGAAAAAAATAAAAATTAGCCGATAAAAGTTTAAAAAAACTTTCTTCGATTACGTTCAAAACCCTATTTTTGCAACACAGTTTTTAAAAATAATATAAAAAAAATATCATGAGTGTTTTAGTAAATAAAGATTCTAAAATAATTGTTCAAGGATTTACAGGTAGCGAAGGAACTTTCCACGCTACGCAAATGATTGAATATGGTAGTAACGTTGTAGGTGGAGTTACTCCGGGTAAAGGAGGAACAACACATTTGGACCGTCCGGTTTTCAACACGGTAAAAGACGCTGTTGATCAGGCAGGTGCCGATACAACTATCATTTTCGTTCCGCCAGCTTTTGCTGCTGATGCAATTATGGAAGCTGCTGACGCGGGTATCAAAGTGATCATCACGATTACAGAAGGTATTCCGGTAGCCGATATGATTAAAGCTTATGATTATATTAAACACAGAGACTGTCGTTTAGTGGGACCTAACTGTCCGGGAGTAATCACTCCAGGGGAAGCGAAAGTAGGTATTATGCCAGGTTTCGTTTTCAAAAAAGGAACAGTTGGTATCGTTTCTAAATCTGGAACATTAACATACGAAGCAGCTGATCAGGTTGTAAAACAAGGTTTAGGAATTACTACAGCTATTGGAATTGGTGGTGACCCGATCATCGGAACTACAACGAAAGAAGCAGTAGAATTATTAATGAACGATCCGGAAACAGAATGTATCATCATGATCGGAGAGATCGGTGGGCAATTAGAAGCGGATGCAGCACGTTGGATTAAAGCTGACGGAAACCGTAAACCGGTAATCGGATTTATCGCTGGTGAAACCGCTCCGAAAGGAAGAACAATGGGTCACGCTGGTGCGATTGTTGGTGGTGCTGATGATACTGCGGAAGCTAAAAAACGTATCATGAGAGAAAACGGAATCCACGTAGTAGATTCTCCGGCTGAAATCGGTAAAAAAGTAAAAGAAGTATTGGGATAATTTCCGAATCACCTTATATAAACAAAGGGCTGTCTGTTTAGACGGCCCTTTGTTGTTGCTAACTATTTAACAGAATTATTTTTAGCTGCTACACCTGGCAGGTTTTCAAAACCTGCCAGGTGTAGTGTCTTAACTTTCGATGCCTGTTTGATATGCCGTTCGTTATGATAAATCAAAAAGGATAGCGTATCGCCCAATTGCAAACGGATCAACCGACTTAAACTAATCGCTGTTTTGTTTTTGATCAAATCTACATGTTGTGCTTGATCAAGAATAAGTAATAGCGTTTCCTGTTGTGTAATAAAAACATTCAGAACGCTATGGCCCAACTGACTGCCAATAGGGTTGTAGTTTTTTAACGATTTTATTTTCGTCCGACTTTCGGCTTTCATCATTCGGGTAAAATAACCACCCAAAAGTCCGGGTTTGTAAAACAAGCGCGGTTTTTTATAACGGGCTTTAGCGATACAACGATTTAATTCCGGTAGGTAAAAATCGCCATAACGGTTTAAATGTTCGAGACATTCCAGAATGCTCCAGCTTTTTTCGGATTGCCGCCAGTTGAGTGTTTTCGGATTGTTGGTTTTAAAAGAATTGGCGATTTCAATGTTGTTCCGGGTTATGTCGGCTAATTCGGTTAGCAGTTGTCTTGTTTCCATTGTTCAAATATTTGTACAAAATTCGAACATCGCGGATTTAAAAAAATTGATGCAAATCAAGACTTTTTGATACGCGACAAGGTTTCGGCGGTCATACGAAGATAGGAGGCAATATACTTATCCGGAATTTCCTGGAAAACCTGCGGACTTCGTTTTAAAACACTTTTATAACGATCAACAGGCGAGGCGAGTAGCAAATCTCTTTCCCGTTCCATTTGTTGAAGTATCAGCTGACCGAGTATGGTGTTCCACAATTTTAAATGGGCGCTATCACTTTCGATAAAATGCAGTAGCTTTTTTTTAGAGATGGTTTGCACGGTACATTTTTTTAATGCCTGAATATAAAACTGTGTGGGTTTGTTGGTAAAAAAACAATCAATCGCTGTAACAAACGAATTTTTATACCCGAAGCGGATGGTGTTTTCTTCTTCTGCATCAACGGTAAACACCCGAACACTACCTTCAATAATAAAGAATACAGTTGCATCCGGACTACCTTCGGTTACAAGATAGGCATTGCGTTTATACACGGATTCGGTTTCCCAAAGTTTGTTTTGAGTAAGAAGTAGATTTAATTGATCAATAGCTGTCATGGTATTAAAAATAATAAAAATAAAGTTTTATATTGATTTTAA
The DNA here is from genome assembly GCA_023446155.1 of Bacteroidota bacterium. Lineage (GTDB taxonomy): Bacteria > Bacteroidota > Bacteroidia > Flavobacteriales > Flavobacteriaceae > Flavobacterium. The sequence continues at coordinate 106,595 of JAEXIT010000010.1, read as the reverse complement.
ATTAAAGTTGTTAAAATAATGAAATGAAAGTAAAAATCACTATACAAGGCTTTTTGTTGATAAAAGATCAAAAAAGTGCCTATATTTGCATTAGTTATCACGAATCTCATAAAGAGATAGCAACCTGCAACAACAAGCAAGGTGCTAAAACGATAAGCCAATTCTGTTGGAAAAAATGTTGTTATTTTTCACACACACTTTTCTAAACCAGTTTTGCTTGTCTCGTGAGCTTATTTAATTTCTAAGCAATCGATGATGAAAAAAAACAAAACCCAAAACGGCGCACTTGCACTGCTGCCATTATTCGTATTTATTTTTACTTTTTTAGGAGCCGGAATACTTCTGGACGATTTTTATGCATTTCCGTCGCCGGTAGCGGTGTTAACCGGGATTATTGCCGCTTTTTTATTATTCAAACCTTCAATTTCTGACAAAGTCGACACTTTGATCAAAGGTTGTGGGGATAGTAAAATTATGACCATGTGTCTCATTTACCTTTTGGCCGGCGCTTTTGCCAGTGTTACCAAAGCCATGGGTGGTGTCGATTCGGTCGTGAATCTGGGTATCAATCATATCAATTCGGAATATTTTCCGTTGGGTATTTTTCTGATTGCTTCCTTTTTGTCTACGGCAACCGGAACCTCCGTTGGCGCAATAGTGGCTTTAGGACCGATTGCGGTGAGTTTGGCGGATAAAAGTGGTGCTTCCTTACCGTTAATCGGTGGATCCTTATTAGGTGGGGCTATGTTGGGAGATAACCTGTCGATTATTTCCGATACTACTATTGCTGCCACTCAATCGCTAGGCTGTGAAATGAAAGATAAATTTAAAGTCAATTTGTTTATCGCCTTGCCGGCTGCGTTGATCACGGTTTTACTCTTATTGTTTTTCGGTTTTAATAGCGAAGTGACAACGGTGGTGATCGAAAAAGGAACCTACGAATGGATTAATTTGTTACCGTATATACTAGTAATTGCTTTGGCTGTGGCTGGTTTAAATGTTTTTGTAACGCTGCTTACCGGTATTGTGGTAGCCGGAATTATTGGATTAGCCGGAACCGATTTTGCGTTACTCGGTTTTACAAAAATTGTGTACGAAGGATTTCTCAGTATGACCGATATTTTCCTGTTATCGATGTTAACCGGAGGATTGGCCGCACTTGTTGAACAGGCAGGAGGGATCAATTACGTACTAAAGACAGTCAAAGCAAGGGTTAAAAACAAACGATCGGCGCAATTGGGAATCGGTGCACTGGTGAGTTTTGTAAATCTGGCCATTGCGAATAATACGGTATCGATAGTGATCACAGGAAGTATCGCTAAAGAAATCAACGACGAATACCATTTGAGTCCGCGTAAAACAGCAACCATACTCGATATCTTTTCCTGCATCGTACAAGGGATTCTGCCATATGGCGCTCAGGTATTGTTATTGTTGAATTTCGCCGGTGGTAAACTCGGTTTTTTCGACCTGATCGGGAATACCTGGTATATTCTATTTCTCTTTCTGTTTACACTTGTAGCGATCTACAGCCGTTATTGGGACCGATTAACCAATAAATTCTTTAAAGTTTAGCGGTATTACCGACAGATTAAAAACCGAATTGTTATATTTGTTACTTATTTCAAATAAACAAACTTAATCGTAATATGAAATTACTGGAAGGAAAAACCGCAATCATCACAGGAGCGAGTAGAGGAATCGGACGAGGAATTGCCGAAGTATTTGCAAAACAAGGTGCTAATGTAGCTTTTACTTATAGTGCTTCTGCCGAAGCGGCAAAAGCTTTAGAAAATGAATTAATGGCTTTGGGGGTAAAAGCAAAAGGATACCAGTCGAATGCAGCCGATTTTAATGAAGCTCAGAAATTAGTAGATGATGTCATTGCTGAATTCGGAAATGTAGACATTCTGATCAATAACGCGGGGATTACAAAAGACAACCTTTTAATGCGTATTTCAGAAGAGGATTTCGACAGCGTAATCGATGTCAATTTAAAATCGGTTTTCAATATGACGAAAGCGGTGCAACGAATTATGCTAAAAAACCGTGCGGGTTCTATTATCAATATGAGTTCGGTGGTTGGAGTAAAAGGAAATGCAGGTCAAACGAACTACGCGGCTTCTAAAGCGGGGGTAATCGGTTTTTCAAAATCGGTAGCCTTGGAATTGGGTTCTCGTAATATCCGTTGTAACGTAATTGCACCGGGATTTATCGAAACGGAAATGACGGCTAAATTAAACGAAGACGTGGTAAAAGGATGGAGAGAAAACATTCCGTTGAAAAGAGGTGGAACTCCGGAAGATGTAGCCAATGCATGCGTTTTCTTATCGTCTGACTTAAGTGCTTATGTAACCGGACAGGTGTTGAATGTTGACGGTGGTATGTTGACATAATACTATAATTAAAATAATGTAAAACCTTTAAAATTAAAAGTTTAATAGCGAATATATAATGACAACATCTACAATTGTATTGCTGATATTAGCTATTATTGTTGCTTTTGGTTTAGCGTTTTACCAATACTTATACAAAGCTGGGGACAGGTCGAAAATACACCTGTTTCTGGCTTTTTTGCGTTTTTTGACCTTACTGACTATTTTTATATTATTGATCAATCCGGTTATTTCCCGGAAAACGTATCAGGATGTAAAAACACCTTTGCCGGTAATTGTCGATAATTCCCAATCGATTCACGAGCTGAAACAAGACGATCCGGCGAAGTCACTATCCGAAAAAATTGCGGAGAACAGTGCTTTAAAAGAGAAATACGATGTACAGCTTTATACATTCGATGCCGGTTTTACCGCTGGAAAGCAACTCGATTTTAAAGGAAAACAAACGCATATTGATCTGGTGGCTCAGAATTTAAAGCAGTTTTACCGCAATCAGAATTATCCGGTTGTACTGTTAACCGATGGGAATCAGACGATTGGGAATGATTACGTGTATAGTTTTCAGCAAAATACTACCGTTTTTCCGTTGGTATTGGGCGATACGACTACATTCCTGGATTTGAAAATCAACCAGCTGAATGTCAACAAATATGCTTTTCTAAAAAATAAATTCCCGGTTGAAGTCTTTCTGCAATACAATGGTACTAAAAATGTGAATGCAGTTTTTAGTATTCAGCAGGGAAATGGAACGGTTTACAAGCAAAATGTAACTTTCGGACCAACCAAAAAAGCACAGGTAGTTTCGGTTTTGCTTAACGCGGATAAAGTAGGTGTGCAAACCTATAAAGCGGTAATTTCATCGGCCGAAAATGAAAAAAACAAATACAACAACACCAAGAACTTTGCGGTAGAAGTTATTGATCAACGATCGGAAATTGCGTTGGTTTCGTCTTTAAATCACCCGGATTTAGGCGCGTTAAAACGAGCGATTGAATCGAATCAACAACGTAAAGTAACGATTGTTAATCCAAATGAAATCAATTCGTTAAACGATTATAATGTTTTGGTTTTGTATCAACCGAATCCGGATTTTAAAAAGTTGTTGGAATTAAACAAAAACCTGCAATTAAATACCTGGACGATTACCGGTTTGCAAACGGATTTCAATTTGCTAAACCAATATCAATCGGCGGTTCAATTTAGAATGGGTAGTCAAAAAGAAGATTTCTCAGCCGATTTTAATCCGCAGTTTAATGCTTTTGCTTTGGATAATATCGGTTTTGAACAAATGCCACCATTGCAAAATCCATTTGGTACGATAACCATAACCGGTACTGCGAATGTGTTGTTGCAATCCCGAATCCGAAATATTGTTTCCGGAAATCCGCTATTGGTTTTTACCGAAAATGGCGCGAAACGAAATGCCTATCTTTTTGGTGAAAATATCTGGAAATGGCGTGTTGAAAGTCATCTGAAAACCAAATCATTTGAACAATTCGATATTTTTATCGACAAAACAATTCAGTTTCTGGCTTCCAATGCACTAAAAAAATCGTTGGTCGTACAACACGAAAGCTTTTATAATTCGGGTGAAACAATCGAAATTACGGCGCAGTATTTTAATAAGAACTATGAGTTCGACGAAAATGCCCGTCTTACGATTCAGTTAAAAAATAAAAAGACCAATGCGGTTAAGAATTACGACTTCCTAAAAGGGAATGGCGAATATAAAGTAAACCTCGACGGACTGGAAGCGGGTCAGTATGGATTTGTAGTAAAAGAAAGTCAGTCGAAAACATCCTACAGCGGTAATTTTGAAGTACTGGATTTTGAAATTGAAAAACAATTCGTAAATCCGGATGTAACGCGATTGACCCAATTGGCTGCCAATACAAATGGCAAAGTATATTATCCAAATCAGGTGGACGCTTTGATTAAGGTCTTATCTGAAAATCCGAATTACATTCCGGTACAAAAAGCCGTGATTACACAATCGCCTTTAATCGATTGGAAAGGTTTATTGATCATTTTGATAGTAAGCCTTGCAGTGGAGTGGTTTGTGCGAAAATACAACGGACTGTTATAAAATCCGTACATTCTTAGACATTTTTTTGTCGAATACATTTATTTTAAATATTGTAGGACATCGGGTTTTACTTTTGTAAAAACGAGAGTAGTGTAATGCTATTTGAATTTTCAAAGTATTATTTCGGTATAAAAATAAAAAATCCCGGTTAGTAATAACCGGGATTTTTTATATGGGTTTTTGTTTGAATCACAAAGATTTATTCCTCATCATCCTCGTCGTCCTCCTCGTCTTCATCATAATCACGATCTTCATCGTCGTCATCGTCATCGTAGTCTTCATCATCCTCATCCTCATCACCATCATCCTGAGACTTTTTAGGTTTGGATGGTTTCGACTTTTTCGTGTCGTCATCCTCGCCATCTTCAATGTCAAGTCCTTTGATGTCCAATGTATCCTCTGCAGCGATATCATCGTCGTCATCATCGAAGTTTTCAATTCTGTCAGCAAGCTTCGTACTTACTTTTACTAAGTAGATTGTGTCTTCAGTTCGTACTTCAACTGCTTCAACTGTTTCATTCTTAGCATTTTTAAAACGGATAACATCAGAATCATCGTATCCGTCGGGAAATTTCTCAACTAGGAGCGTTAAGATTTCATTGGTTAATTTAGCGTAATCTACAATTACTCTTTTCATTCGTTGTTTTTTAATGCTTGTTGTTGTTTCAAATGTAATATCCTAAAACGTATTTTCAAATAAAAAAGTTTGTTTTTTTTAGGGTAAACATTAAAAATTACATGTCTAATAGATAAGCAAAAATAAGCGGTGCCACGATTGTTGCATCCGACTCAATTACAAATTTAGGCGTGTTGATATCCAGTTTTCCCCAAGTGATTTTTTCATTTGGAACCGCTCCGGAATAGGAACCGTAACTTGTGGTTGAATCAGAGATCTGACAGAAGTAACTCCAGAAAGGTACATCGTGCATTTCCATATCCTGATATAACATCGGAACCACACAAATAGGGAAGTCACCGGCAATACCACCACCAATTTGGAAGAAACCAACACCTTTATCACTGTTTTTTGTATACCAGTCGGCAAGGAACGTCATGTATTCGATACCCGATTTCATGGTCGTCGCTTTTAATTCGCCTTTAATTACATAAGAAGCAAAGATGTTACCCATCGTACTGTCTTCCCATCCCGGAACAACGATTGGTAGGTTTTTCTCTGCCGCAGCATACATCCAGCTGTCTTTTAAGTCGATTTCATAATATTCTTCCAGACATCCTGAAAGTAACATTTTATACATGAATTCGTGCGGGAAATAACGCTCTCCGGCATCTTCGGCATCTTTCCAGATTTTGTGGATATGCTTTTGTAAACGACGGAATGCCTCATGTTCCGGAATACAAGTATCCGTTACACGGTTTAGTCCTCTTTCCAATAAATCCCATTCCTCCTGAGGTGTTAAATCACGGTAGTTTGGAACACGCTCGTAGTGCGAGTGTGCTACAAGGTTCATGATATCCTCTTCCAGGTTGGCTCCGGTACAGGAAATAATTTGTACTTTATCTTGACGGATCATTTCGGCAAAAATCTTTCCTAATTCTGCTGTACTCATCGCTCCGGCTAATGTCACCATCATTTTTGCACCGTTCTGTAATTGTGCTTCGTAGGCTTTGGCCGCATCAACTACTGTGGCAGAGTTGAAATGTAAATAATACTTTTCAATAAACTGACTGATTGGTCCTTTACTCATTTCTTAATTATTTAAAGTTAATGTCTGCTTTTATCAAAAAGTCAAACATACTGAATTTATTTTTCTTTTTTCTCGTACCCTAAAATCTTTAAAACCTCATCGGCTGTTTGCTGTTCCGAAAATACTTCGGTAGCCACTATGCCGTTTTCGTCGCGGTCGATCAGGATATGTTTTGGTTGTGGAATCAGACAGTGGTGTAATCCTCCGAAACCACCAATTGTTTCCTGATACGCTCCGGTATTAAAGAAACCAATATACAATGGTTTTTCCTTGTTGTATTTCGGAAGGTAAACCGCGTTCATATGTTGCTCCGAATTGTAATAATCGTCGCTATCACACGTTAATCCACCTAATAATACCCGTTCGTAGGTATCGTTCCAACGGTTTACGGCCATCATTACAAAACGTTTGTTAATCGCCCAAGTATCTGGTAAAGTGGTAATAAAAGACGAATCGATCATGTTCCATTTTTCACGGTCGTTTTGTTGTTTCTGATACAACACCTGATAAATAGCCCCTCCGGATTCTCCAACGGTAAACGAACCAAATTCCGTAAAGATATGCGGTACCGGAACATCGGCATCGTCACACGCAATCTTGATTTGGTTTAGGATTTCACTGATCATATATTCATAATCATATTCGAAAGCCAATGAGTTTTTGATAGGGAACCCACCGCCAATATTAAGACTGTCTAATGATGGACATTCTTTTTTCAAGGCGATATATACCTTCATACATTTTAAAAGTTCATTCCAGTAGTAGGCTGTATCGCGGATACCGGTGTTGATAAAGAAGTGTAACATTTTTAGTTCCACATTCTTGTTTTCCTGGATTTGCTTTCTGTAAAACGGAACGATATTTTTATAACCGATTCCTAAACGAGAGGTATAGAACTCGAATTTCGGTTCTTCCTCGGCCGCAATACGGATACCGATTTTGAATTTACCTTCGATTTTTTCCTGTAATAAATCCAATTCTTCATAATTGTCGATTACCGGAATGGTTTTCGAATGTCCGTTGTTGATCAGACGTGCGATATTGTCAATATATTGTTCGCGTTTAAAACCGTTACAAACAACATATGTATTTTTATTGATTTTACCTTGCGCCATCAGGTTCTCCACGATATTCACGTCGAACGCCGATGACGTTTCGATATGGATATTGTTTTTAAACGCTTCGTTCATTACAAATTCGAAGTGTGAACTTTTGGTGCAATAGCAATAGTAATATTTCCCTTCGTATTTGTGTTTTTCCATGGCCTTACGGAACCATCCTTTGGCCTTATTGATATTATTGGAAATTTGTGGCAAATACGTAAACTTTAACGGTGTACCGTATTGTTCTACCAATTTCATCAAATCGATGTTGTGAAACTGAAGGTTGTCTTTATTTAATGTAAATTCCTCCTGAGGAAAATAGAAAGTCTGGTTGATCAGGTCGTAATATTTTGTATTCATTTTAATAAGTGCTTTTTAGGTTATAATAATAAATTCTTTTAAAAAAGATTCCTTAGTATAACGCACTTTTCAAACTCTAATATTAGCGTACATAATCTGCAATTTTTCATGCAGTGGATTGGTAAAAAGGAAAATGTCAAAATTGCGGATACTTTTAATAGAAAAAATAATCCGTTGCATTTTGGACAAGGATCTGTTTTTCCGGGTGTTTCCGCTGTTAGGGATGTGAGGATTCTGACTATTTTTCATCGCGACAAATGTAAAAAATAATAGCTCGTATTTAAAAACAATTTTTATTAAAAAAATCTTAGTTTTTATAATCGTCAAAAGCCTTATAAATCAGGTCATTTTCGATCTCTTCGTCGATTTTTACAGCACCGATTCCGTTTAAAAGAGCAAACTTCACTTTTCCGAATTCATTTTTCTTGTCGTGAATCAGCAAATCGATGCAATTTTCAATGTCTTTTTCGGTAAACGGAACCGCCGGATAAATATCGGCGATAACACTTTTTATTTCCTGGTATTCGTTTTCGGTTAACAGGTCTTTTTCGAGTGACAAATAGCTTTCCAGTATCATTCCGATCGCGATTGCTTCACCGTGAAGCAGGGTTTCCTTGTTTTCGTTTTCAAGAAAATAACTCTCGATGGCATGTCCTAAAGTATGTCCGAAATTCAATGCTTTTCGCAATCCTTTTTCTGTTGGATCTTGTGTTACCACATTGTTTTTAATAATCACCGATTGGTGAATCAATTCGTTTAAATCGTCGGTATCCAAACTGGAAAGATCACCGAATTTGTTCCAATAGGCACGATCCTGGATTAATCCGTGTTTGAGCATTTCGGCTAATCCGGAACGCATCTGACTTTGTGGTAAAGTTTCCAGATAATGGGTATCGATTAAAACCGCAATCGGATTCTGAATCACACCCACCTGATTTTTAAGATTACCAAGATCCACACCGTTTTTACCACCCACCGAAGCATCGACCATTGCCAACAGGGTAGTGGGTACATTAATAAAATCGATACCTCTTTTATAGGTGCAAGCCACAAATCCGCCTAAATCGGTCACTACGCCACCGCCTACATTAATAAGGATACTCTTTCTGTCGGCACCCAATTCGGTTAATGCCTGCCAGATATGCGTACAGGTTTCAATATTCTTATACATCTCACCGGCTTCGAATTCGATGATCTCAATCGGGATTTCGGTAGCAAGATTGGCTAAAAAATCCGGCATACAGTAATTTGCTGTTTCACTGTCGACTACGATAAAAATTTTCGAATACGCACCCTTATGCAGGGTTTCGCTTAAAAATGTATAGCAGTTTTCGTTAAAATAGATGAAATAACCGTTCGCCTGGATTGTTTGCATTGCTTGAAATATTGATAATTCTATGGCAAAAATCGTCATTTTTTATGATATATTCTTAAACTGTGGTTATATTTGCACATAGATTTTCAAACGACAATGGAAAAAATATTTAACAACACACAGGTTGCTTTTGCACTAAAAAGCGACACGGAGCTTGACAGAGCTTATTTTCTTTTTAAAATGATTGATAGTGAACCTTTGGTAAAAATCGGAACTGCGGTGACGAATTTTGCGTTAAAGGCCCATTTACCGGTAGAAGGACTAATCCGGGCTACGGTATTTGATCATTTTTGTGGTGGTGTAAGTGAGGATGACTGTCTGAAAGTAGTGGACAAAATGTTTACCAAAGGTGTGACTTCCGTTTTGGATTATTCTGTTGAAGGGAAAGAAGACGAAGCACAGTTTGATGCTGCTTTGGAAATGACCTTGAAAACCATCGAATTTGCAAAAGAACGTGAAGCCATCCCGTTTGCGGTATTCAAGCCAACCGGATTGGGACGTTTTTTCTTATATGAAAAATTAGGAGAAAAAAAGGAGTTGACATCGGAAGAGCAAGCCGAATGGGATCGGGTAGTAGCGCGTTTTGAAAAAGTATGTCGTACGGCTTACGAAAAAGATGTGGCACTATTGATCGACGGTGAAGAAAGCTGGATGCAGGATGCTGCTGATGATTTGGTTGCCGATATGATGCGTAAATACAACAAAGAAAAAGCGATTATCTATAATACCTTACAAATGTACCGTTGGGATCGTTTGGATTACCTGAAAAAACTACATGCGGAAGCGAAAGCAGAAGGATTCCACATCGGAATGAAGATCGTTCGCGGGGCTTATATGGAGAAAGAGAACAAACGTGCCGAGGAAAAAGGATATAAATCACCAATTTGCGAATCGAAAGAAGCTACCGATATCAATTATGACAATGCGATTCAGTATATGATTGAGAATATCGATATGATGGCGATCTTTGCCGGTACGCACAACGAAAACAGTTCGTACCGCTTGATGCAGTTAATGGAAGAGCACCATATTCCGAAACATGATTCCCGTGTATTCTTTGGACAGTTATACGGAATGAGTGACAATATCAGTTATAACCTGGCGGCACACGATTTTAACGTATCGAAATATTTGCCGTTTGGTCCGGTTCGTGATGTGATGCCGTACCTGATTCGTCGTGCGGAAGAAAATACTTCGGTTGCGGGACAAACCAGCAGAGAGTTGACCTTACTGAAAAACGAAAGAAAACGTCGAAAAATAGAAGACAATTAATATAGAGAGCCTCCAATTTGGAGGCTTTTTTGTTTTACACGACAGGTTTTCGAAAACCGGCCAGATTTAGGAGTGTCAAGCAAGGACAAGAGTGAGTCGTCATGGAAGATGAATTGTAATTACTACGGAATATTTGTAAATTAGGTTTTATATTTTATTAGCCATTAAACCTTTAAAATACAGCCGCCATGAGTTATAGTGCCTCAACCATCGCCAACTACTTTATTAAAAAATATGCCACATCCGGGGAACTCACGCCTCTAAAATTGATTAAACTGGTCTATGTCTCTTATGGATGGTATTTGGAAACCTTTGAAAATAAAGCGCCATTAGTGAACGAAAAACCACAGGCATGGCGTTATGGACCCGTTTTCCCGTCTTTATACAATAACTTAAAGCAGCATGGCAAAAGCTTTGTCAAAGAGCCTATCAATTGTTTTACATCAGAAGTGATTAGCGACGAAGATGCCCGCTTTTTGGATAAGGTTTGGGAAATATACGGGCAAAAAGATGGAATTTATTTAAGCGCTCTTACCCATAAAGACGGAACACCCTGGTCTGAAACCTATCCGAAAGGAGAAAATCTAATAATTCCGGATCCTTTAATTAAAGACTACTATAAGAAATTGCTCGAATAATGGGAATTTATAATTTTAGTGTAACCCATTTTCCTGTTGAATTAGATACCAGTCGCGCTGAAAACGAAAACAATACGTTATTTAATTCCGTAAAAAGACGATATGACGAAACGACCGATTTACGGAATATCTTGGCCAAAGTTTTTACAATACTAATCACATTTTGGCTTTTGGCGGTTATCTTATTACTCACGGGGAATACGTCTACCTATAAATTAAGCGATAGCGTATTGATTACTTTATTAGCTACCACCACCATTCAGGTTTTAGGAATGATGGTAATTATACTTTGCGACTTGTTTCCGGGCGGAAAGAAGGGAAGGAAGAACTAATCTAATATGCTACGCCAGACAGGTTGTCAAAAGCTGTCTGGTGTAGGTCGCATTTTATTGATCCTTAAGTAACTTTTTGAGCAAAGCCACTTTCTCTTTTCAAACGGAGGTAATGCATTTTCGGAAGTATTTCGACCAACTCAATTGTGTTTTTAGAATATAACAGTATTTTAGGGGCTCAAAATGAAAAATACAATTGAGTTGATGAAAAGACTAGTAAAAACCCTAACTGTATTAGCGTTCTTTTTGTGCGCAGGTTGTGCCAATTATTATTACTTAGATGGACAAAAACAAGTTGAAACAGATAAACCCTACCAATACAATAAATTCGTACTGACGTTTGACAAAGGCAAACAGCAGCTTGATTTTTATGCCTATGCTGACTATGTTTTTAAAAAGATTGATCCGGAATATATCTTTTTTAAAAACCCGGAGATGAAACGATTGTTGCAGTACCGGGTTGTTCAGAAACCAACAGAGCAAATGTTGTTTATGTATACCAACCAGCCTACTTTTTCCAATCTTTTAGGTTTTTATTATAAAGGACTAACTACAGCCGATGTAAAAAAGAAATATAAAAGTCTCGAAAAGCAAGTTGATAATCAGTTGTTATTCCGGTATTCGTTTGGAAAATTCAAAGTATTCGATTTTTATAAAGATGTTGATGGCGGCGTAATTCGCTTTGTCGCGATCAACAATCCGGAGTATTCTCAGGATCTGGGATTCAAATCATTTGACAGAGAAATCGATAAAATGTTTTTTGAAGTCAATACTTTTTTAAAACAGGACGTTATAGAACAGCTTTATTAATTTCGGATGTATTTTGTCTGTAGAATGTGTTTTTTTCTTGATAATAATCGCTTAATAGTTATCCTTTGTTGATAATCGCTTGATTTAAAGCAGAAACGATTTTTTTGATATAATCTTCATCGCTCGAAATAATACTATCTGTTTCGCCGGAATTAGTACTGATACGAACAGTAAATGAATCTCTAATATTGATATGCCATATAATTCCTATTGCAAGTAAAAGTCCGCCTATCATTATTTGAAAATCATTCGGTATAAAAAGAGCAATTACCCCCGTTATTATTACTATCCGAGCGTTAAAGCGGCTTTCTTTTATTTTTCTGATGGTTACTGAAGAAATGTTGTGTAAGGCATAGGTTTTGTCACCAACAATATATCTTGACTGTGTTACGGATACAGTAAGATCCCGATAAAAAAAACGCTCTTTTGTTTTTTCTTTCATAGTGTTTTAGATTTTATTATGGTAAAAGAAGAGAAATTTGTTTTAGTTTCATTATGGAAATTCATAAAACAAAATCTTTGTAAAACCGAATTGCTGATTTTTTCTTTTTGTTGAGAAATATTTGATAAAAGGCATTATTTTTGGAGTTCTCTTTTAAAATTATCAAAATGAGAAACTGCATTTTTATACTTTTGTTACTACTAAATTTATCCTGTTCCAAAGTTCGTCCGGAGCTTGTTTGGTACGATCCTATTGTAGTGATGAACCTTGATAAAGACTCTGAACACACCGACATCAGGGTTTCACTTGGAATTAGTGCACAGGCATTTTATTTATCTGAAAAAGAGAAAAATTTCACGCAACTTTTGGAAGCGCTTTCGAATAGTTATCACAATCAGCAGCCGGTAAGGGTCGGTATTGAAAAAAATACGAATCAGATTAAAAGTGTCACCCGAACTGGCAAAAAACAAATTCAAAATTTGATTAAAGAATAATTAATGTGTTAGAAAACATATGAAAAAAATAATAGCAATCGGTTTACTTGTACTATGTAATCCGGTTTTACACGCACAAGAGTATATCAATAAAGAAATAGACAAATTGTTTTTTAATCTGAAAGTAGCATCAGGTCCAAAGGGTATGGTCGCTGGTTCCGATCTTAACTTTGAGACTTTTATACAAGACGATCCAGAATCTGGCGACAAAACAAAAATACTTTTGTATGAATTCACGAAAAATAAGATGATTGATTCAAAAATTATAAATGGAGAACTTCAAATTATTCAAAAAAATAGTGAAATCGAAAACAAAGTATATGAAGTAACGCAAAAAATAGAATTGCAAAGTCTTAAAGATGTAATTCATGAATATGAAAAGCTCTCCAGTCCATTTGAAAAATCGGATTTTTCCATATCGGAAGTCGCGCATGAAATAACAGATAAAAATGAAGGGTATCAAAATAAAGTTATTCGAATGATCACAAAATCACAAAGGATAGTGCTAACGTTTATGTATCCGTATCCAATTTCTAAGACAGATCAGACAGAATATAAATACGATCTTTTTATAATCTGTAAATTTTGGAATTTATAAATCGAAACGCTATAAATAATTCGTAGTTAATAATAACTGAGCTTTTTGGGTTATTTGTTTATTAATGGATTTAATTCAATAAATTTTGAATAGGTAAAATTATAGGGCTGATTAGACATATCAAAAGTTGCTATTTCGGTATGCCACTTATAAAACATTTCGAACCATTTCATTTTTATTTCCTTATACACTTTAAAGCCCATTTTGGTAAATATTGCATTGGATTTAACTTCGGAGTTGATAGGATTATCAATCAAAAGTAGGTCGTTATAACATTTGTTTAAGTAAAAGGCAATTCTTCCAATGGCTTCATGCTGCTGTTTCTTTTGTAACGAATACATACAAGCATCAAGACATATAAAAGTGGTATAATAGGTGTAAAGAGCATGTAAAACTACATGTATGCTTCTTTTTTCAACGGGAGTACCATTGGGTAAATTTATTGTTTCAAAAATGGTTGTACTACTTATTTTTAAAAATTTACTAATGTCATATGTTAAGGTATTAAAAATAATATGGCCGGTTTGATGCGCAATATCATCAATAAAGAAGACTTCATCATAATCACTCTGATAGGCATTAAAAAAGCTAATACCATTCGCTGCGAATGTAGCAAATGAATTTCGCTTGTTTGTATCTGCTTTAAATATAACGCATTTTGGAGCATATTTTTCGAAAGGAATACTATATTTTAACAGCTCTATTTTAGTGTTTTCGATGTAGTATATTAATTCATATTTAAAGTCAATCGGGCTATCGTTTTTTAATAGTTTTAGTTCTTTGGAGTGCAATTTTAAATTTGTTTCCTTATATGAGGTAGATAACCAACCAATGTTCGGAATATAAATTCTACCGAATTCATCTGTAGTAAGTTCTACTTCAATATCATTTTTTGTATAGCCAATAATGATGCTTTCCAAAGTTTGTTTTCTGTTTTTGACATACATGAACAAAAAGGATCGCAGTATATTTTTTTAGTATTAAAATCGAGTAATTCAAAAATGGATTGATTTTCTTTAAATAGCAATATTTTTACAGAGTTAATAAGCTCACAGGAATTCTCAATTAATAATGGTTTGATTATTTTATAGATAGGATTGTTCATGGTGGTAAATGATATTATTGCATTATCGAAATAACATTAAAATTGAGGTTCCTAATAGGTTTATTGTCATATGAGTAATTACGCTATAAATAAAGCCGAAGTGCAACCGGATATAACTAAAAATTAGACCGGCCATAAAATAAGGAAGCAATAAAAATGGGCTAAAAAAAAGAATTCTCGAAGTTATTTTAAAGTTTAGCAGATGCAGATAACCAAAAGTGATTACACTAAAAATAATAAAGAACCTCACATGCTTTTTAAAAAAGTAATCGAAGAAATGATTGTGTTTTTTTAAAAATATAAAAGAGCAAAGGGCAACCGTACTTCCAGATAGAAAAGCCAGCGTGTTTGGAATCCAATTTTCGAATAAGACTTCAGAAGAAACGAATAATATTAGAACAAATGTCAACATACCTAAAAAGAAGGATAAATTAATTCGACTATATTTTAACCAAAGCTTAAAGAGGATTTCTTCCCGGAATGGAGCTATAATTACTGGAAAGAAAAAGTGCCATTTGATGTCATGTTCTGTAGGATAAACAGCGTGAAGTTCCGGTAACAAATATTCTATTAGGAGGGAGCTAAAAAGCAAAAAAACGAAGTTAAAAAGAATTAAAAACAGTATACCAGTTATTTTATCCCGGATAGAATTTGAAATGATAAATTCCTTTGAAGGAAATAAAACAAACCAAATAAAATGTTTTACTGTATGCATACTTCTCTAAGAGTATAGGATTTAAAATAATATACGGTTTTTAACCCTTAAAAAGAGATTATAACTTAGGATGCTTATCTAAAAATTCGCCCCATTCCCGGGCAGTTTTCCCTACCTTTCCCCAAATGCCGTGGCAATCCCATAGATTTTCCAAACCGCCATTTATATTTTTGAGTACCTCATCACTTTGTATGTTAAAAGCCATGTTTTTAAATGCTTCCAAACTTAAATTTTGATTCTTTTTTTTCATTTCCGATATCCTTTAAAAGATTAATAAATTTGATTTATACTGTTGTGTTGTAATACAGTTTTGAGCGTATAAGCTTTTATTTGAAATGAAACCAACAGAGGAGGAGGTTTGTATATTTTGTTGGTTAATGTTTTAAATTTAAGCGTTTTAACTTGAATAAAGAATAGAAAAACATTTTGAGTGTATTTGCGTAGTTGACTAACGTACTTTTGAAAAGGTTTCTAAAACCTATCAGATATAAAAACAGTTATTTTCACTATATTTACCACGGCTTTAGGGGTATTCTGAAAAGAATTGAGAGAGTCCCTTTGAACCTGATCCGGTTAACACCGGCGTAGGGAAAAGTTTATCTTCTTTTATTTGTCTTTACCGGGACAACTATTGCCATTTTAGTATCCATCTAAGCGCCTGGATTATATCGGGTGTGAAGCAATAGTAATAGCATGAAAAAAAAATATACCTATCCGGTAGTCTTAACCATAGCCGGATTTGACGGAAGCGGTGGTGCCGGAATTCAAGGTGACACAAATACAATCAATGCCTTGGGATGTTATCCAACCTCAGTGTTAACAGCGCTTCCCGTGCAAAATACCAGTGGCGTAAAATCCATTCATAGCATTCCGCCGGAAATCGTAGCCTTGCAATTACAAACGATATTGGGTGACATCCGACCGGATGCTATCAAAATAGGAATGGTACATACGCAGGAACTCGTTGAAGTTATCGCAGCCACGCTACGACAACATCCAGACATTCCGGTGGTTTTCGACCCGGTAATGGTGGCGACCAGTGGTCATCGTCTTATTGAACCCGCAACGGTTAACAAAATAGTATCGGAACTTTTTCCATTGGCAACGCTTATCACGCCCAATCTCGATGAAGCAGCCGTTTTAACTGGAAATCCGATATGCAGCGTAACCGATATGCAGAAAGCAGGAGCGATGATCATGCAAAAAGGTTGTTCCCATCTATTGCTAAAAGGAGGTCATTTGCCAACTGCAACGCTGACGTCTCTTTTGTTTGATAAACAGGGTGTGATGGCAACGTATATGTCCGAAAAAATTGAAACCAATAATATGCACGGTTCGGGCTGTACTTTGTCGGCGGCTATTGCGAGTTATTTGGCACTCGGAGAAAATTTATCCGATGCGGTTAGTCGGGCGCAACAGTATGTGCATCGGGCAATAACAGAAGGGGCCGATGTTGCGATAGGAAAGGGGAATGGTCCGTTAAATCATTTTTTCGAACCGCAGAAAAGGGTTAAAAAAGAAAAACCTCGTTACACATAACGAGGCTTCTCTAAAATAACCAAAATAACAAATAAAAAATAAAAAGCTATTTACAATCAGTCTATTGGCTGATGCTTTTTACGGTTAAATACCCAAAATATAATCGGGAATACTAATAAAGTCAGTACGGTAGCGGTTATCAATCCACCGATGATCACAATAGCCAGTGGTTTTTGTGATTCCGAACCAATTCCGGTGGAAGTAGCCGCTGGTAATAGTCCGATGGAAGCCATTAAGGCGGTCATTACAACTGGACGGGTTCTGATTTTTACCGCTTCTATAATCGACGTATTGAGATCCATTTTCTCCTTGAGGTTCTTATGGAATTCTGATATAAGGATTACTCCGTTCTGAATACAGATACCAAAAAGAGCAATAAATCCAACTCCGGCCGAAATTCCAAAATTAATTCCGGTAAGATGTAAGGCGATGATTCCTCCAATTACGGCAAACGGCACATTCGCTAATACAAGTAGGGAGTCTTTTATATTTCCGAACATGATAAACAACAGTACAAAAATTCCGATCAAGCTAATAGGTACCACCTGACTCAGACGTTGTGTGGCACGAACCTGATTTTCAAATTCACCCGTCCAACCGAAATGATACCCGTTTGGAAGTTCCACATTTTTATTCACAACCGCTTGTGCATCGGCGATAGTACTACCTAAATCACGATCGCGAACGGAGAATTTAACGGCAATAAAACGCTTGGTATTATCACGGTAAATAAACGCCGGACCGGTGATTTTTTTCACAACGGCAATTTCTTTAAGCGGAATTTTAACCCCGTCGATTGTGGGAACCTTAAGTTCGCCCAAATCTTTCTCGTCTTTTCGGTATTCTTTGGTATAACGAACCCGAACGTCAAATTTCTTCTCACCTTCGTATTTCTGAGTGGCGGTTTTTCCACCAAAAGCCATTTCCAATACGGCTTGCGCATCGGCAAGGGTAACGCCATAAGCGGCCATTTTACCACGATCCAGAATTACGCTCACTTCCGGTTGTCCTACGTTTCGAAGGATTCCGACGTCTTTAATTCCGTCGATTCCTTTGATTTGGGTAAGCACTTTTGCTGCCAGTTCGTCCAGCTTATTCAAATCTTCACCGTAGATTTTTACGGCATTGGACGCCTTAAATCCGGCAACGGCTTCGGCTACGTTATCGATAACCGGTTGGGAATAATTATAAGTAATCCCTTGAATCTGTTTTAATTTGGTATCCATTTGATCAATCAGTTCCTCCTGACTGATGTTGCGTTTCCATTCTTTTTTAGCATATAAATCCACCTGGAATTGCGCAAAACCGAAACCATTTGGATCCGTTCCGTCATTACTACGCCCGGTTTGCGAAAGGACTTGTTCCACTTCCGGGAAACTCCCCAATATGGTACGTATTTCGGCCGATATCTTATTACTTTCCGGCAGGGAAGTACTAATAGGCATTTCGGCGGTTACCCATAAGGCGCCTTCGTTTAACTGTGGCAGGAATTCCGTTCCTAAGAATTTCGCCGAAATAAACGTCAGTACCATAAAGGTAATGGAGACAAAAAGGGTTTTCTGTTTGTGTTTGAACGTGAATTGAAACGATTTCTCTACAATTCTGTTCCAGAAATTTACAAACGGATTGTTTTTTTCTTTTACGTTTTTGTTTAATAAAATATGCGATAACACCGGAACCAACGTCAGGGTGAAAATTAACGCTCCTAATAACGCGAATCCAAGCGTATAGGCCAATGGCGCAAACATTTTTCCTTCTACTTTCTGGAAGGAGAAAATCGGGATCAACGCAGTGATGATAATCAGTTTGGAAAAGAAAATCGCTTTTCCCATTTCCGTACCGGTTTTTTTGATCACACTACCGATAGCCAGTTTGTTATAGGCTTTCATTCCTTTTTTATGGGCGAGGTGGTCGAGTGTCACAAAGATTCCTTCGACCATTACGACGGCACCATCGATGATAATCCCAAAATCGACTGCTCCAAGCGACAGTAGGTTGGCACTCATTCCTTTTAACTTCAAACACAGGAAGGCAAAAAGGAGTGATAACGGGATAATAATGGCTACGGTCAAGGTCGTTCGCCAGTCGGCCATAAAGAGGAATACAATAACGGTTACGAAAATGATTCCTTCAAAAAGGTTGTGCATTACCGTGGCAGTGGTAAAGTTCATCAGATCGTCACGATCGTAAAACGTCACCATTTTGATGTCTTTTGGTAATACGGTTTCGTTAATTTCGTTGATTTTCTCTTTAATGCTGGTTAAAACTTCTTTCGGGTTTTCCCCTTTTCGCATCACGACGATACCCTCTACAACGTCGCTGTTTTTATCGAGTCCGACCTGACCCACACGCGGATACGAACTTTCGGCTACATCGGCCAGGTTCTTAACCAAAACGGGATTTCCACCGGCATCGGCTACAATAATGTTCTGAATGTCGTCTATCGAACTCAATAATCCCACACCACGAACCACGTAGGCTTGACCGTTCTTTTCGATCACGTCACCACCAACGTTCAGGTTACTTTTGTTTACGGCGTCGAATACTTCCAACGGCGTAATATTATATTTGGACAAACGTCCCGGATCGACACTGATCTCATAGGTTTTTTCCTGTCCACCAAAGGCCACGATATCGGCTACACCCGGAACGGCGCGTAACTGACGATCGATCACCCAGTTTTGATAGGTGAGTAGGTCGCGCGTATCCCGATCTTTACTTTTTAGTACATAACGGAAGACTTCTCCGGTTGGACCATATGGCGGCTGTACATCGGGATCGACACCATCGGGCAACGAAACGGTTCGGAGTTGATTATTGACTTGCTGACGGGCAAAAAAGTCGTCGACATCATCTTCGAAAATAATTTTGATCACCGACAGACCAAACATCGTAATACTTCGAACGCTGGTCTTTTTCTGAACGGAATTCATGGCAATCTCGATCGGTGTCGTTACAAAACGCTCGATTTCTTCGGCACTTCGACCATTCCATTCGGTCACAATAATGATTTGCGTATTCGTTACATCGGGAAAGGCCTCGATGGGCATGTTTTTAAAGGCGACAAACCCGGAAATCGCGAGAATACCGACCCAGAAAAACGTGAATGCTTTATTCTTGAGGGAAAAAGCAATAATATTTCGGATAAATTTATTCATAACTATTCATTTAGGGCGCCGTAGACTAACAACTGGTTTTGTGTCATTACATTTTCTCCTTCGTTGATACCGCTTGAAATATAAGCCGTTTCACCAACCTGACGGAAGACTTCCACTTGTCGGGCTTCGATATTGTTACGGTCTTTATAGATCACTACAAAGTTTTTGCTTTTGTCGAAGATCACTGCTGAAGCCGGAACGGCAAGCATTTTTTTCTCGCTTTCAACATAGGAGATTTTAATCGAAGCACGCATTTCCGGTTTTAAAACATATTCCGGGTTGTTAAGCTTGATCAATACTTTCATAGCTTTGGTGTCCGGGTCGATAATATTAAAGATTTTATCTACTTTTCCGTTAAAAACCTTATCCGGGTAACTTAGTGTGGTTACGGCGGCATTTTCGCCCAGTTTGATCTGGTTGATATCCGTTTCGGTTACATTGGCAATCGCCCAAACATCGTTGATCTCGGCGATATCAAAGATATTGTCGCTTCGATCGTTACGCAGCAGCATATTTTCGTTGATGTCTTTTTGAATGATAAAGCCGCTCAACGGAGAGCGCACTTCATAAATAGCACCCGATTTGATGTTGTAAATTTTATAGGTTTCCTGAATACGCTGTAATTGCGATTTGGCCTTGTCGTAGTTGCTTTTGGCTTCCAGCACATCGCGCTCGGCATTTAATTTTCCTTCGAATAATTCCTGTGCGACCTTAAGGTTATTTTTGGCTACAATTACATCGTTTTTGGCATCGTCCAGTTCTTTTTCAAAATCGGCCACTTCGGTACTACGGATGGTGGCGAGCAATTGTCCTTTTTTAACATAATCGCCCAATTCCACGTATACTTTGGCCACGCTACCGCCAACAACCGGGAATACCTCAATGGTTTTGTTGTTGTCGGTTGTAATTTTTCCGTAATAATTCAGTTCGTTGCGAAGCGGTTCTAAAGTCACCGGAGCGGTTTTAGTGGTTTGCAACATTTTATTGCTCAACACAAAAGTTTCTTTAATTTCCGCTTTTTTTTCTTTGTCCTGACACGAGATTAAGGCCAGTAGCGACAGACAGGTTATTATTGGATATTTCATATTAGAAGATAGTTGAATTGGTGATATGATTGATTTGTTCTCCGGACAGGATGAGTTGTTTGCGCATTTCGTTTAACTGGAGTGTACTTTGGTTGTAGCTTTCCATAAAATCGGTAAATTCCAACAGGGAAATATTGCGACGCTGAAAGTTCATCAATACACCTTTGTAAACCATATCGAGGTTTTCGTTTATCGATTTCGACAGGGAGGTATATTCTTTTTTCTGTTCTTTCCAGATCGAAAGGGAGCTGTTTACCTGGGTTTTTAATTCAAGTGTCTTTTGATCTTTATTGACTTTCGACTGACTCAGTTCGGCTTCGGCTATTTTGATATTTCCTTTATTTCGATTCCAAAGCGGTAAGGGGATTCCCAGTGTGAAGTTCACCTCATTTTTAAACGCACCACCCACCTGATCGTAGGCTAAACCGGCTGTAATATCCGGAATCGATAACGATTTTTGCAGTTTTACCGCCAATTCCTGGTTTTCAACCTGTTTCATAGCACTTAAGTATTCCGGATTTTTTTCCTTGGCGATGGTAAACAATTCGCTTTCGGCATATTTCGGACTATTGAAAGTCAGCATTAGTTCGCTTTCGTCGGCCGATGGCGTTAGTTCTTCGTCAATACCGGTCAGAATGTTTAATTTTTGTTTGTTTTCGGTGATGTCTTTTTGAATGGCAATACGATCGTTTTTAAGATTTAGCAATAACGATTGCAAGCGTACCACATCTTTTAAAGGCACGTTTCCTTTATCGGCTTGTATCTCGTACGATTGTAACAGGTTTTCAATTTGAGTGGTTTGCGATTCGATACTGGCAATTTTTTTCTGATCGAAAAAGACCGTATAAAAACTTTGTCGCAGTTCGTGTTTCAGATCCTGCATTAAGTCTTCAAATTGCAATTCGGCCAATGCCACGTTCGATTTTGCCAGTTTGATTTCGTTGCGTTTTTTTCCGCCAATATGAATCAACTGGTCAACAGCAACGGCTTTTTGTCCGTTTTTGCCCACGTCGAAATAGCGTTTGTCTTCCGGATTTAAGGCATTAACAGCCAATGACATATTAGGATGATCCCAAATTCGGGCCTGAATAACAGCCGCCTGTGCCGCCGTAATATTGTATTGTTCGGCCAGTAACTGGAAGTTATTTTTCTGCATCGCATCTTCGCAGTCTTTTAACGTGATGCTTTTTTGCGAAAACGCCAACTGGAAAAACAGCAGGGATAGTATAAAAGGAGCTACTTTCATCTATAAAGAGTTTAATTCTCTACAAAGATGTGGGCAGTAACCTTAAAACGACCTTAAAGCCGACCTTAAAAAAAGCTTAAAAAGGTGTTTTAAACCGGAAAAGTGAGCGTAAATTCGTGTTGTTCGGAAGCATCTTCATAGGCATACGCCAGTTTTGCTTTATGCAAATCCAGAATGCGTTTGGCAATGCGAAGTCCCAAACCGGAACCTTGAATTTTCTGATTTTTGGTTCCGCGTACAAATGAGTTGAAAATTTTCTTTTCTTCTTCCGGGGGAAGTTTTTCACCTTTATTGATCAATCGAATCTGAATATGCCCCAATGGATTGTCTTCAATGAGCACATTTACTTTACGGTCGTAGGAATATAGGTAAGCATTTTTAAAAAGATTGGCAAAAACGATCTCCAATAATGAGGTTATTCCCTTGATTTCCAAATCGGATTCGGTGGTTCCGATTTCAAAATTCATTTGAAAATCCGGGAAATTTTTAAGTGTTTTTTCATATACCTGAAAGATGATTTCATCAATTCGGACTTGTTGGAAATTGGTACCAAAACTCGACGCATTGATCTGTGCCAATAGTAATAACGAGTTGATCAAATCGGATATCTGATTGACATCCTTGCTCATATTATTCAGGTAATTCAGCGTATTTTCACTATGACCACCTTGTTGTATCAGATTTTCCAATTGCAACGTCAGCCGACTAATGGGGGTGCGCAATTCGTGAGAAGCATTCGACGTAAATTCTTTTTGCGCCAGATAGGAGCGTTCGATACGCAATAACATCTGGTTAAATGCTTTGGAAAGCAGATTGATCTCATCCGATTTAGACGATTCAAGAATCTGAGTGTTTAGTTTGTTAATCGAAATACTGGTGATGATCTTTTGGAAATTATCAAGAGGTTCGAGTGATTTCCGGATCAGGAAATAGGTGGTAAGCCATACCAAAGTGATTCCGATAAAAAAGGACAGAATCAGAATCTGGTACAAAAATTCCAGTTTACTCATCCCGGATTTGTCTTCGGCGGCAATGATGATATAGTAATCGGTATTGTTATAAATATGAAAAACGCCGAGTACATCTTTCTCTTTTTCGATCGTGTAAACCCTTTTATGCTTTTTTATTTTTTGTAGAAAATTGACATCCCATTTTACCGAGGCATCGTCAATACTACTGTAAATGAGTTTGTAATTACTGTCGAAAATAAGCGTCTTTTCATTGTAAAGTTTATTAATTGTATTTTGGTCAATAAACTTTAGAATCTGATTGTCTATGTCTTTTACTTCAAGTAATAGTTTAGTAGTGGTTAAAGCCTTTTCTTCGAGTCGTTCCATAAACTCTTCTTTCCGGAACGTCGAGGAGGAGATATAGATAAATATAGCCGATATCCCGTAAATTACGGAAAATGCAATACTCACATTAACGGCGATACGTCTCTTTAGTGTCATCTTACTCGTCCTTTAGATAATACCCAAAACCCGGTCGGGTGTGAATGAGTTTGTTCTCGTGGTTTTTGTCGATTTTTTTTCGAAGGAAATTAATATACACTTCGATTGTATTCAGATTGGTGTCAAAATGCGAGTCCCAAATTTGTTCTGAGATGGTTTGTTTGGATAGCGTCCTACCTTTGGCTTTGGCCAGTAGCAATAACAGTTGGTATTCTTTTTGTGTCAGTTCAACAGTAGTACCGGCCCGTTTTACCGTCATGGAGGAAGGTGCAATTTCAAGGTCATCAATCGCGATTATTTTTTCCTCGTTTTGAGGCGTTGCACTGCGACGCAATAAGGCTAATACCCGAATGAGTAGTTCTTCCAGATGAAATGGCTTTACCAGATAATCGTCGGCTCCCAATTGGAATGCGTCCATTTTGTCGTTTAGATCGCCATAAGCACTGATCATTAGAATAGGCGTTGTCGGATCGGTTTCCCGGATCTGACTACAAACGTCCAATCCGTTGATTTTGGGTACGTTAATATCCAGTAAGAAAATATTGTATTGTCCGGCGCGTAATTGGCGAAAAAAGACTTCTCCATCGAATACGCAATCACACGCAATGTCCTTTGTTTTTAAAAAGTCACTGATTTCTTTTGAGAGTACTAAGTCGTCTTCCAGTAGCAGAATTTTGATCATTTGATAGCGGGCTGTCAGATAAGAATAGTAAAAGTAGGAAAGTTATGTGATTCTGGAAAATAATCCCTGGAATAATGTACTATGCTTTTGTGTTGCACAGACTCACAATCATCTTACAAAGTTGTTTTGGTTCAAACGGTTTGATAATGATGCCGTTCATTTCGGCGGCATATACCTGCTCGGAAATTTCCTGTTTGTCGAAGGCGGTTAACGCAATAACGGGGATGGTGATTCCCAGTTCTCGAATGCGTTTGGTGGTTTCAAAACCGTTGATTGCCGGCATATTAATATCCATTAATACCACATCGAACGATTCCTTTTGCAATAACTCCAAAGCATGAAAACCGTTGTCGACAATCACATTCGGGAAATTATTATCGTCCAGAATTTTTTTGGTCACAATCTGGTTGATCTTATTGTCCTCAACAACCAGCACCCGGTAGTTTTGTTCTAGGGCATATTCCACTTCGAGATTGTCGGTATAGTATTTAATTTGTTCCGGATCCGAATCAAAGCCAATGATAACCGTCATGGTCGTTCCTACGTTTTCTTTACTTTTAATGCTGATCTCGCCGTTAAAAAGCGTTACCAGTTGTTTTACAATCGGAAGCCCAAGACCGGTTCCCTGGTAATCGTCTTCTTTGCGTTCGATCTGGACAAACTTTTCAAAAACCTTTTCCTGGTCTTCTTCGGCAATCCCGATTCCATTATCGATCACTTCAAATTTGATATAATAAACTGTGCCTTCAACTTTCTCAATCTGCGCGGTGATCTTAACACGGCCTTTATGGGTGAATTTAAGGGCATTTCCGATCAGATTCATAAAAATCTGAGACAAGCGTACCCGATCGCCGATTAATAAGGCAGGAATGTCTTCATCGACTTCAAGAAGCAATCGGTTCTTGTTTTTTTCCGCCAGAAACATCAAACTGTCAGTGACCAGATGTAAATCTTCAATGACATTAAAGGCCGAATGTTCCAGTTTGATTTTATTCTCATCAATCTTATACACCTGTAAAATATCGTTCACCAACGATAATAAATATTTAGCCGAAAATTTTAACGACTTCAGATACGAACTTTCCGAAAGTTCCTTATGCTCATCGGTAATAATATCGGTTATCCCCACAACACCATAGAGTGGTGTACGCAATTCATGACTAATCGTGGAAATAAACTGCGATTTGAGTTGCGAAACCTCTTCCGCTTGCTCTTTAGCTTCTTTTAATTGCTTATTGGCCGTTTTAAGTTCGTTATTGATCTTTTTACGGATTTCGTTGTTTTTGTATAACGAAAAGAGAAACAGCAATAAAAAGATAAGTGTAATGATAAATAATACTACAATAATGCGTGACTGCTGTAGACTTCTGGCCTGGAGTTGTTTTTCGTTTTCAATTTGTGAAACAAGTCTCTTGTATTCGTCCAGTTCAATCTGATTACCGGCTTTTTTGACCTCGTTGATACGCTCCTCGTTATAAATCTGCTCTTTTGTGATGGTGTATTTTTCGAGATAAAAATAGGCATTTTCAAAGTCCTTAATCTTGAAGTAATATTGAGAAAACTCTTTGTAGAGATCGCAGGCATTGGTTTGTAGAAATTCTACTTTGTTCTTTTTACAGAGTTCGAGTGCGGCTTTGTAAAATGATTCCGCTTTTGCAAAATCATTGGAATGCGTGTAATAGGAACCTAACAAGGAGTTAAGTGATATTTGAGCTTCGAGTTGCGTACCTTTAAGAATCTGTTTTTCCAGTCCAACCAGGTATTTAAATCCTTCTTCGTATTTTTTGGTTTCGAAATAAGCACTGGCAATATTTAATCGGGTATAGATGATTTCACTACTGTCTTT
Organism: Bacteroidota bacterium; assembly: GCA_023446155.1. Lineage (GTDB taxonomy): Bacteria > Bacteroidota > Bacteroidia > Flavobacteriales > Flavobacteriaceae > Flavobacterium. Next base: position 80,156 of record JAEXIT010000010.1, on the reverse strand, counting down.
TAATTTTTCGGAATAGTGGAGTCCGATTTTATAGTGTTCGATCCCTTTTTCAAAATCGAGTTTATGGTAGCAATACGCACTGGCCAGATTGTTGTGCAGCCAGTCTTTTATAGTATCGTTGTCGGTTTGATTGGCGTATTGAAGTCCTTTTTCATAATACTGCACTGCCTTTTTAAAATCGGAAAATTCCTCATGGTTAAGTCCGATGATGTTGTAGGCTTTGGCAATCAGTACTTTGTCGTTGATTCGGTAGGCTTCGTTGAGTCCGTTTTTTGCGGCGATAAGTGATTTTTCGCATTCCAGATTTAGCATATGATTGCTGGCTTTTGCAATCATTTTAGAAATCTCTTTTCGGGTCATCTCTTCTGTTTGGGCAAAAACAAACTGAGAAGACAACAGCACTAATAGAAATGTACGTAATGGCTTATTAGTCATTGATCACTTAAAAAACTACTGTTATAATTACACAGATCCGTATTTTATTAAAATTGTAATTATTTCGCATAACAATATTAGTACAAAAATACTATAAAGAGAATGTTTTGAGAATTAAATTATTCTCATTATGTGAGAATTAATTTTTTCTCACTTTTTTTAAGACTAAAATTGTTTTTTGTTAAAAAGTTTTTAAATGTTTATGTTGAACTGTTATTATTTAAAAAAAATTAACAGTTTTATTTTAATTTAAGTAGTTATTCGATTTGTGATTATTTGTTTTTGTGTCAATATGTAGAGAATAAAATAATATTTGATGGCATAAATTGAATAATATCGTTTTTTTTTCGGGCTAACATTAGGAATGTAAATTAGATTGAAAGGGGTTCTGGAGCAAAATGTACTCCTTTTGTGGAGTGTGATTGTGGAATAAAAAGGTGTCCAATAAAAAAATCCTGTAAAAAATACAGGATTTTAACGAAATGTTATTGAGGGGGTTAGTATTTTCCGCTAAGCAGTTCGCCTCCAATCGATGCCTTGGCTTCAAGACCTAGTTTTTTCATCATTTCATAGGTGGTGCAAACGGCTGCCGATGTAACCGGAATTCCGGTTTCTTTTTGGATTTGATCAATAGCTTCGAGTGACGGCATTTGTACACAGGCAGAGGCAACAATAACGTCTACGCCATCTAAATTAAGTCTTTTGTAGATTTCCAAAAGGTTCATTGGATCCTGAGCCGCAACTTCAAGATTGTCGGGGATTTCCAAGGCAATGGAGTCGACTACTTCAAAGCCTTGGTGTTCGATATAATCGACTACCATATCGGTTAGCGGACGCATATACGGCGTGATTACGGCAACTTTTTTAGCGCCGAGTACTTTTAATCCGTTGATCAACGCTCCGGCGCTGGTGACAATTGGCGTAGGGAAGTTGTTTTGTACCGTTTCCTGATGTAAGTTGACCTCCGAAACGCAGTGATAACCGCGCCCCATACTCATAATCGCAACCAAACAGGCATACCCCATCACATCGACGTGTGCATCGGATAATTCCTGAGCGCATTTTAAGCTCATGGCATCCATGGCTTCCAGTTCTTCTTTGGTTACTTTTTTCATTCGCATCCGACTGGAATGGAAGGTGAAACGTTCCGGTAACAGGGTTTCACGAGAGCGGAAAATAGCCGGAATTTCGGTTTCCATCGTGACGTTGGAACTGGGAACAATCTGACCTATTCTGTATTTTTTCATTATATAATTGAATTCTTTTTTTTAATTTAATGCTTTAATAGTGTTGGTTATAGTGCCGATTTTTTCAACGGTTGCTTTAACAATGTCGCCATCCCACATCCATTCCTGAGGGGATCTTCCGGCACCTACACCGGCAGGTGTTCCGGTAGCAATAATATCGCCCGGTTCGAGGGTGAAAACTGTACTTAAATCTTCAATCAGATCGTTAATGTTGAAGAGCATGAATTTGGTATTTGAGCTTTGTTTTTCAACGCCATTTAGGGTTAAGGAAAGGTTCAGATTATGCGGATCCGGAATTTCGTCTTTGGTTACCAAAACGGGTCCCATGGGCGCGAAGGTGTCTTGTCCTTTCGACACAATCCATTGTCCGGAACGACGACAATCACGCGCACTGATATCGTTGATCACCGTATAACCGAAAACATGATCCAAGGCTTCTTCTTTCGGAACATATTTGCCTTTTTTTCCGATGATCACCGCCAGTTCGACTTCCCAGTCCAATTGTTGTGTTAGTTTCGGGTTATGGATGATATACTCATCGGTTCCGATAACAGCTGTTGGTGGTTTTGAAAAGATAACCGGTTGTTGTGGCAATTCATTTGAAGTGTCTAGCGTACGGGCACTTTCGGCCACGTGTTCGGTATAATTAAGACCAATGCCGATGATGTTTTTACGAGGTTTTGGAATCGGAGCCAAAAAGGTAACATTGGACAAAGGGTAGTAGCAATTGCTTTTTTCGTCTTCTGTTAAACTATCGATCAATTGTTGGATACGGTGGACCTCATCCAATCCGGCATCGATCAAGTCCAGCATGGTTAGCGGTACTGTTTCTTGTTTGATTTTGGCAACATCTTCCAGGTCAATCATATGGTTGTCCTGAACAACTCCCAAACGGGGAGTGGTATGGTTAATTCTGTAGGTAGCGAGTTTCATTTATAAATTATTTACTATTTGGTATCCGTTATTGTCGGGGTAAGCTTGTTCCTGATAGAGTCCTAATGATTTGATCACTGGAAGATCGTTAAACGAAAATAAGCAGGCATCTTCGGTTTCGGAAAGATTTACGTGTTCGTGGTACACCCATGAGGGTACACAAAAAATATCCCGCTCTTTCCAGTCGTATCGTTTTCCACCGATAATGGAATAACCGTTGCCTTTGGCGCATTGGTATACGATCGATCCGGTATGTTTATGGGCTTTGGTATGTTCGCCGGCGCGTAGCAATTGCATAGACGCGCCCATGGTTTGCATAACCGGTCCACCGGTAAGTGGGTTGGTGTAATCCATAAGGATTCCGTCGTAGGGTGATCCTTCGTTTACTTTTGCGGCTTGCAGTAAGGCCGGATAAACCGCCGTCCAGGAATATTTGAAAAGGGGCGAATAGGGTTTATCCCAAACGGTATCGGCTGGAATTAAACCGGCTCCGCCATAGGTTAACGGGGAATAATTCAAGGGAGCTTCGAGTGGTTGTTTGCCATCAAAAACGGCATAATCGTTGGCTTCCAAAGCATTTACAAGCGGAATATCCAATCCGTCCTGCCAGATACAGGTTTTTCCGTTTTCCTCGACACCGTGTTCGTGCCAGGTGGAATTTGGAGTGATCACAAAATCGTTTACTTCCAGCATGATTTTATTACCGTCTACAACGGTATAACCACCGGAGCCTTCCATAATAAAACGAAGTGCCGATGCTTTATGACGGTGTGCCGAAGTGCTTTCTCCGGGACGGGTTACTTGTATTCCGGTGTACAGCCATCCTACGGCGGCGCTGACATCCTTACGTTTGTCATTCACCAGATAGACCACACGACGTCCGGCTTGTTCTGGGGTTACGAGTTCGGATGATTTTAAAACGAGTTCCCGCAGGTTTTCGTATTTCCAAAGCATCGGAACGGAAGACGTTCGCGGTTCCCAGGGTTCGATATCGTTGGCTACGGTCCATAAGGCACCGGCGCCCAGTGTTTCGAGTTCTTTATAATAGGCTTCGAGTTCCGGAGTGTCTTTTACCCGGGCTCGCCCGATAACATCATCATTAAATTGATTTTCCATGGTTATTTTGCGTTAAACTCTTCGTGTGAATTAATAAAGGTGATTTTTCGGGTAGGAGCGATATTTACGCGCAAATCGAAAATATCAAAACGGTTGTAATGTCCTAATATATCGTGCATTTGTTTGGGTTGGATGCATTTTTCCAAGTCGATTTCAGCATAGGCAATCCCTTCGTCGTCGATAAGCGGTTCGCCAATCACCGCACCATTCGGACCGATAAATCCGGAAAAAGCGGAATTTTTACGGGTTAATAAGGTTTCGGCATCGGGAACGTCTTCTTTTAATAGGTCCATAATCTCCTGTGAAATGGTCGAACAGGATACAATGGTAAACAGTTTTCCTTCGAAGGAATGGGCTGCCGCGCGAATTTTGATGGCTTCGGCCATATTATAATCGGGTGGTGCAACCGGTAGCGAAATATAATTCGCGATATGGATGAGTTCGCCTTGTGATAACAGTGTAAACCGTGCCAGTGTATTGGTGTTTTCACCACAAGCTAGCGTTCCGATCGGACCGATTTTGGTCGGATATACTTTTAATGAAGAACCGTCGCCGGAAGTCCAGGTGAGTTTCTCGGCCCATGTCGGTACCAGTTTTCGGTGTTTTCCAATCTGCCGACCAGTATTGTCTATGATAAGGTTGGTATTGTAGATTTCGCCATAACTCGTACCACGCTCGTTAATACCGATTACAACATGGATATTGTTTTCCCGTGCGGCTTGTTCGATTCGTTTGATCTCCGGATCGTCTGCAGCAACGGAATTTTTATAGAGTCTTTCGTACCATTTGCTTCCTTGTACCGGAGTCATAATCCAGTTCCAGTAGGGATAGCCGGCAATGAATACTTCCGGAAAAGCGATTAATTCCGCACCGTTGGCGGCGGCTTCCCGGATAATCGAAATGGCTTTGTCGACCGTTTTTTCCACATTTAGAAAAATCGGCGCCGTCTGAACGGTTGCCGCTTTAAACTTTGAAAATTCCATTTTAGTTTTGAGGTTTAGTACGGTTACAGTGTAACCAGCAGGTATTGGTTTATTTTGTGTTTCATATCGTCGTTAAATGCCTCGGCTTTAATTCCGTCCCGATTCGGGTTAAAAGCCACATTGACCAAGGTAACTTCGCCTTCCAGACACGTTGCTCCGGCTTCGTCTTCAAAGCGGAAACCACATAGGATGGAAGCGCCACCAAGATGCTTGACCCATAATTTTTTGGTGAGTATTTCGCCTAATCGGGCGGCTTTTTTAAACTGTACTTTTAAATCGACGGTAGGGATGCCGTTGGTTTCATGCATTTTGGAAAAAGGACGTCCCAGGGCTTCTTCAAACCAGTCTTCTACCAGGCAGTTGAGCATTTCGAGAAAACGGGGATAAAAGACAATGCCGGCATAGTCGACATGTTGGAAGCGTATTTTTTCGGTTTTTATAAAGATGTGATTCATTTTTTGAAGTATAGGGGATTAAAAACTTTCGGCGGTTGCCTTTTTCCAGAAAAATTGAAAAGCTTGCGGAACGGTATTCTCATTCAATAAGCAACCTTTTTCAATTTCCGGGTACATTTCATAATAGGTTTCGATTTTGGTGCCGCTCACACGGGCACTAATCACAGTACGATCGACGTCGTCCGGGTGTTCCAGTCCGGCGGAGGCCATCAGTTCCATCGCACTTTTTACGGTTTCGTGCTGAAAACGGGCAACGCGTACACTTTTTTCTTCGGGAACCAATCCTTTTACCAGTTTTGGATCCTGAGTCGCGACTCCGGTTGGACAAGTATTTGCATGACATTCTAATGCCTGAATACAACCCAGTGCAAACATCATCCCACGTGCCGAATTACAAACATCGGCTCCAATAGAAAGGCATTTTATGATGTCAAAACCGGTAACAACCTTACCGCTGGCGATGATTTTAATTTCATTTTTGATACCAAAACCATTTAGGCTATCGTATACAAAAGCCAATGCTTCGCGTAATGGCATTCCCACGTGATCGGAATATTCCTGAGGCGCGGCACCGGTTCCACCTTCGCCACCGTCTACGGTTATAAAGTCGAAATAGGTTTGGGTTTGTACCATGGCTTTACAAATCGCCAGAAACTCCGATTTGTTTCCAATACAGATTTTCATACCGATTGGTTTACCGCCGGAACCTTTTCGTAAGAGTTTGATAAAATCCATCAATTCCAATGGCGTACTAAAAGCCGAGTGTCTTGGAGGTGAAATAATATCCTGTCCTTTTTGTACCAAACGGATGGCTGCGATTTCGTCGGTCACTTTTTGTTTCGGTAAAATTCCGCCATGTCCGGGTTTTGCACCTTGCGAGAATTTTATTTCAATCATTTTTACATTGTCCAATGTGGCCCTTTTGGTAAACTCATCATATGAGAATCGTCCTTCATTATCGCGACAGCTAAAATAACCGGTACCGATATTCCATACGATATCACCACCATTTTCAAGGTGATAGGGCGAAAGGCCACCTTCACCGGTATTGTGGTAGAAACCGCCTTGTTTGGCTCCGGAGTTTAAAGCCAGAATCGCATTTTTACTCAGCGATCCGTAACTCATCGCACTGATGTTAAACAGACTCGCCATATAGGGTTTTTCACATTGGGATGATCCGATTTTAATTTTCGGATTCGAATCCACTTCCGAAAAAGGGATTGCTTTGATACTATGGTTGATCCATTTGTAGCCCGGTTCGTATACGTTTAATTGCGTTCCGAACGGCATCGAATCGGTTTCTTTTTTACTGCGTTGGTAAACCAAACTGCGCTGTAGTCGGTTAAAAGGTTTTCCTTCGGTATCGGTTTCGATAAAATACTGGCGCATTTCGGGGCCGATGGATTCCAGAAGGTACCGCATACGCCCCAATAATGGGAAGTTGCGTTTGATACTTTGTTTGGACTGGTACATATCGTGCAGTCCCATTAGCACCAACGGGATAAAAATCAAAAGTAAAAAACTGAATTTCCAATTGACGTAAATCAGTATAGCCGTGATGGATAGAACGGTTATGCTAAAAACTACAAATGCTTTTCTCATAGTATTACTGTTTTAGTTTATAACGCTGTATTTTGCCGGTTTCCGTTTTGGGCAGGTTGTCCATAAAACGCACTTCCCGCGGATATTTATAGGGCGCTGCCACTTCTTTAAACCAGTTTTGAATGGCTTTTCCTAAATCAGGTCCGGCTTTGGTTTTGTCTTTTAAAACAATATAGGAGCAGACTAACATGCCGCGTTCTTCGTCCGGTAATCCAACAACGGCACATTCGGCAATTTCCGGATGGGTGAGCAATACGTTTTCGACTTCAATTGCTGCAATATTATAGCCTGACGAAATGATCATGTCGTCACCGCGGGCTACAAACCAGAAATAACCGTCTTCGTCTTTTCGGAAAATATCTCCGGTTAGATTCCAGCCATTTTGTACATATTCTTTCTGTTTGTCGGTACGGTTTAAATAACGACAACCGGTAATCCCACGAACGGCAAGCCTTCCGGGTTCGTTGGTCGGCATTTCATTTCCTTTTTTATCTACGATTTTGGCTTCATAACCATGAATGGGTACGCCGGTAGCGCCTTTTTTCATATTGTCTTCGTTAGACGAAATAAAAATATGCAGCATTTCGGTCGCGCCGATTCCGTCGATAATTTTTAGTCCGGTGGCATTGTACCAGTCTTCCCAGACCTTTAAAGGTAATGTTTCTCCGGCAGAAATACACTTCCGTAACGAAGAAATGTCGTAATCTTTAACTTTTGTGGTCAAAATGCGCCAGGCGGTTGGCGCGGTAAAACACACCGTTATTTTATAGTCCTGAATTGCCTGTAATAGTAGTTCGGGACTTGGTTTTTCGATTAAAAAAGTCGACGCACCATAATAAAATGGGAATAAAACCAATCCGCCCAAACCAAAGGTAAACCCTAGCGGCGGACTTCCGGTAAATACGTCATCCGGTTTGGGTTGTAGGGAATATTTAGGAAAAGCTTCGCAAATCAGAATTACATCCCGATGAAAATGAGCCGTCATTTTGGGCTTTCCGGTTGTTCCGGATGTAAACCCGATTAACGACACCGAATCCGATCGGGTGGGATAGTTCTCAAAATGAATTGACTTTTCCGCTATAGCTTTTTCAAGTTCCTGTTCACTTTGTTCCGAGCCATCAAAATAAATTACTTTTTGTAAGGCGGGTTCCGTTACCAGATCCATTTCGTCCCGTAGACGGTAGTCGCAAAAAGTATGACTAATCGCCGCACTTTCGATCATTACGGACAGTTCTTTTTCCCGTAATAAAGGCATCGTGGCAACTACAATTCCGCCGGCTTTTAATATCGCAAACCAGCAAGCGACAAACATCGGATTGTTGGCAGAACGGATTAAAACACGGTTTCCGGAAACAAAACCAGTGTCATCGATCAGGTAATTAGCAATCTGATTGGCTTTATCGTACAAATTCTGATACGTCCAAACCGAATCAAATGTGCGGATTGCGATTTGATTGCCGCGACCTTCTTTAATATGAATGTCGAGTAAAGGAAACACACAATTCAGGTTTTCGGGGAATTCAAAATCCGGATGATCAAAAAGGTATTCCGGCTGTAATTTTAAAGCCGGAAGATTGTTGTGTGCAAAATTATCGTGGTAATGATTCATTTTTGGGGTAGTTAAACAGTTGGTGTTGTATCAGGCTTTTTTATGGCTTTCCGGTTTGAGTACTTTTTTCATACCCTCGGTTGCTTTTCGTTCGGAACCTTTTAACGGATATAAATGCGAGATTCCCATACGGTATTGTTTTGGGATATCATCCGTTTGAAACTGTTCGTACGCCTGTGCATTTCGAACAAAATTCGCATCAAGTAATAAAGGTCGTCCCAAGCCAACCAGATCGGCACGGCCATTTAACAGGATGGTATTGATTTGATCAATATCCTGAATATAACCCGTGGTAATGGTTGGAATGGCAACCGTATTGCGAATCGTGTCGGAAAAAGGCGTTTGCCACATCCGCCCCATAACCGGTTGTTGATTCGCTACTGTATTTCCAGTGGAAACATTAATAATATCCGCACCGGCATTTTTAAACGCCTGAGCGATTAGAATACTGTCTGCTTCCGTAAGTCCGTTTTCAGCCCAATCGGATGCCGAAATACGTACCGACATTGGTTTGTGTTCCGGAAACGCAGCGCGCATTGCAGTAAATACCAATAATGGGAATTTTAAACGGTTTTCGATACTACCACCAAAACTATCCTGACGTTTGTTGGTTAACGGCGATAGGAACGAGGCTAAAAGGAAACCGTGATGTGCCTGAAGTTCGATCATGTCAAAACCCGCTTCGTCGGCATTTTTAGTAGCTTGTACAAATTCGTTAAGAATTTGTTCCATATCGTGGAGATCCATTTCTTTTGGAACCGCCATTTTTTCGGTATAGGCAATTGCCGAAGCCGATATTAAATTCCACGGATTTTCAATTGGTTCCTGACTTCCTTCCCACGGTTTTTTAATGGTACCTTTTCGTCCGGAATGGCCTAATTGAATTCCTATTTTAGATTCGGAATTTTGATGAATAAAATCGGTTATCCTTTTCCAGTTAATAACTTGTTCTTTAGTGTAAATACCCGGACAACCTAAAGTAATACGTCCGGTTTCGGAAACGGCTGTCATTTCGGTTAAAATCAAACCTACGCCACCTGTGGCACGCGATCCGTAATGCATAAAATGCCAATCGGATACCAAACCGTTTTCGGCGGAATATTGTCCCATCGGACTCATCACAATTCGGTTTTTTAGCACCATATCCCGTAATTGAAACGGTGTAAAAGCGGCCGGTGTTTCCAATTTATTTTGGTGTTTGGTATTGAATTCGGACAGCACTTTTTGGGTAAAGCTACTATCGCGTAAGGCCATATTTTCGAAGGTTACTTTTTTGGATCGTGTCATCACGCCAAAAGCAAACTGCATAAAATCGTGTTGGTTGTGTCGGTCCATATGTTCGAACCAATCCAACGATACATTTGCGGCATATTGGATCATTTCGACACGGTTACGACGTACTTTTTCGTATTGATCAAATGCTGCTTTGGTGTCGGTTTGATGTTGACTAACGGCTTCCGAAAGCGCAATGGCACATTCCATGGCCAGTTTTGTCCCGGAACCGATGGAGTAGTGCGCGGTTGCTTTGGCATCGCCCAATAAAACAATATTGTCTTTATGCCAGTTAGAATTGGTGATCGCCGGAAATTGTCGCCAATGCGAACGATTGGAAATTAGCGTATGACCGTCGAGTTCTTCTTTGAATAAATGCTCCAGTTTTAGAATGGTGTCGGCTTCATCGGTTTCCGAAAAACCGGCTTTTTGCCAGGTTTCGTCCGAGCATTCAAAAATCCAGGTACTACGCCCGGCTTCGTATTGATAGGTATGTGCTACAAAGGTTCCGTAAGGTGTTGTTCGGAAAAAATACGTAAAAGCATCCAGTGGTCGCGTAGAACCCATCCATACGAAACGATTGTTTTTGAGTACTTTTTGCGTACCAAAAGCTTCCGGCATCTGATCGCGGAAAATACTGTTAATACCATCGGAGACTACAATATAGTTGCTATCGCTAAATTGGGAAAGATCGGTGATGTTGGATTCAAAATGCAGGTTAACGCCTTCTTCGCGGCAACGTTGCTGTAATAATTCCAATAATGTTTTTCGGGAACAACCACAAAAACCGTTTCCGGTAATCCGAACGACTTCACCATCGCGGGCAACATCCAGATCGTCCCAATACGCAAAACGACTGCGTATTAATTCGTATGATTTGGGATCTTTGGTTAGGAATTCGCTTAGGGTTTCATCGGAAAAAACGACGCCAAAACCGAAACTATCGTCTGCTTTATTGCGTTCGTATAAGTCAATCTGACAATGGGGTAGTGCTTTTTTGGTAAGAATTGAGAAGTACAAACCACCCGGTCCGCCACCAATAACTGTAATCTTCATTTTAAGCTCTTTTAATGGAGAAAATCTCTCCTAATTTTGAATAATTTGATCCTGCCAAACGCGCCACAGGTCGGTAAACGTCCATGTTGATTCGGTAATTGTCGGACAATATGGCTTCGTCGATATGAAACATAACCACTCTTCCAATTACGATGGTCGCGCCACCGTGTTGGTGATCTTCCAGCGAATAGTGATGTACGACTTTGCATTCCATCGCCACCGGACTTTCTAAAACCCGTGGTGCTTTAATAATAAGTGATGGAGCAGGTGTGAGTTGTGCCAATTCGAATTCGTTTTGATCGGGTGGAACACTGGCCGAAGTCAGATTCATTTTCTCCACCAGTTCTTCCGTAACGAGGTTGACCACAAATTCGCCGGTTTCCAGTACGTTATTTAAGGTGTCTTTATTGGTATTGTTCGGACGAACAGTCGAAAACATGACATGAGGCGGATCTTCGCCAACGGCATTAAAAAATGAAAATGGCGCCAGATTAATAGCACCTTCTTTACTGATCGAGGAAATCCATCCAATAGGACGGGGAATAACTGTACCGGTTAGTAGTTTGTATACTGCCGATTGGTCCAATACAGACGGGTCAAAATGCATAGTGTTGTTTGTTTTATCGCAAATTAAACCTTTTTTTTTACAATTGATATTTTTATCAAAATAAAAATAAGTACTCTGTATTTTTATAGCATAATCTTTGCTGATCCTGCATTTTTAAAGGATTTCTGTCACAAACGGATGTTACTTTGTGAAACTATTTGATTTTACGCCATTTGGCTATCGGAAGGTATTCGCCTTCGGTATCCATCACCAAAAGGTATTTTGTTTTACTATGCATTTTAATATAACCAATTGGGATACAAGTTCCGAGTCGTTCGAGATACAATCGGCGTACTTCAATATAATAAAACGGATCTTCGACTGTTGGTTTTTGGGTGATCCAGGTTACCAAGGTATGCAAACCGCCATCACCGCCAATTTGCTGCCGTACTTCCTTTACACTCCAAATCCGATCAAAAACACGAATGTCTTCTTTTGGAAGCGCATTGCTAATTTTTTGATAAAAAGCTTCCCGGTTTTCGGGCGACAAGTATTCGCTCGTCTCGTATAGCTTTTTAACGGAAGCATCGGTAATGCTTTGTGTCACATAATCATCATCAATAAAAATAAAAGCAACATCGTTGGGATGCAATCGGATAACCGTAGTATAAAATAGTTTTCCATCCAAAAAAGCCCTTTCAATCGAATCGACCGAAATTTCAGTTTTTGCAGCTTCCGAAAGTTTATTTCCTTCTTGACAATGACTAAAAAAGAATGTGAATAGACAGACAAATACGAACAGGGATTTCATTGTGATTATCGATTCTGGTTTTTTATAAAAGCAATATTTATTATTTTTAATGTAAATATAGTTGTTTAAATATGTGTATAATGCAATTTTTGATTTAAAAAAATGAATTATTGTTAGATATATATTTGCTAAAATACTATATTTATGCAAAAATAGTATATATGGAGATTTTAGCCTGTCCGAAGTGCAAAACCAACGCTATTGTAAAAAGTGGTGTTATCAATCAGAAACAAAGATACTTATGTAAAAAATGCAACTATTATTTTACCGTTAACAAATTGGGTAAAAAGATAGACGATTACTACGTGACCAAGGCATTACAGCTCTATCTTGAAGGACTGAGTTATCGTGAAATCGAGCGTATTTTAGGGGTTTCCCACGTTACCGTAAGCAATTGGGTAAAAGAATTTCGCGTAAAACGGCTCACCCAAGGCGACTACCATCCAACGTATAAGATTTTTAGCCATTTGGAGCTGGTCGAATACCTGAAAAACAAAGATCAATTGTCCGGTGCCGGGATGATCATAACCGAGTTGGGCGACAAATTTATGCTGATAAAATGGGAGCGTTTTAAAGATTAGCTATACTACTTTACAAAAATATATATACAAAAATTTTCATTCCGTTTCCTTTTTAGAATTTGGTGAAGCAAAAAACACAGAAACAACCAAATTACAGTACTTTATGAAACGAATCATTTTATTAGCCGGATTGCTCTTTCTCGCAGCAGAAGGCTATTCTCAGGGTTCGACGGATTACGGTTCGGGATTAAAAGTAAATTTCAATGAAGACGGCTCCAAATACATGCGTTTTATCGCCTGGAATCAAATCTGGTTTCGCTCTTCCGAAATGAATCCCGGAACAATGATTGCCGACGAACCGGCGACGACCAATACTGATATTGGTAACCGACGCTTACGAATGCTGGCGTATGCCCAAATCTCCAAGAGGTATATGATTGTAACACACTTCGGAATTAACAATCAAACCTTTACCAGTCCGGCGGGATCGACCAAAAAGCCGGGGATGTTCTTTCACGATGCCTGGAACGAATATGCGGTAGTTTTACCGGAAGCAGGTAAAAAGTTCAGTTTATCACTTGGAGGCGGATTGCATTACTATATGGGATTGTCCCGTATGACGATGGCCTCAACTTTAAATTTCCTAACCATCGATGCTCCGATTTTTAACTGGCCTTTAATCGATAATGCCGATCAATTTGCCCGACAGGTTGGGTTATTTGCCAAAGGGAAATACGGAAAATTTGAGTACCGTATGAGTATCAACAAACCTTTTGCAACCAACACGGCTCCGGTAGATGTTACGAATGCCGATAACGCGGTAGCTGTAGACAACAGCGGAAACACCCGATGGTCGAAAGCCGGTTATTTTGAATATCAGTTTTTAGAACAGGAATCGAATTTACTACCGTATAAAGTAGGTTCTTACCTTGGAACCAAAAAAGTCTTTAACCTTGGCGCCGGATTTTATACCGCTCCGGAGGCGACCCGAACTTCTGTAAACAGTGTGGTTCAAAAACACGATATGAAATTATTTTCTGCCGATGCCTTTTTGGATTTACCATTAGGTGCTAAAGAAAAGAAAATGGCACTTACAGCTTATTCCGTTTTATACGATTACGATTTTGGTCCCAACTACCTTCGCAATATAGGAATTATGAATGTGGGCGGAGCCGATCCGTCTTTTACAGGCGACAGAGCTTTGGCCGGAGCAGGGAATACCCAACCGATGATTGGAACCGGAACCATCTGGTATACGCAGGCTGGATTTTTATTGCCGTGTAAAGCCGAAAAACCGGTTGTGCGCATTCAGCCTTTCGGAGCGTATACCTATAAAAAATTCGAAGCGCTCGAAAAATCCAGTTCGCAGTTTGACATTGGTGCCAATTTCTTTTTGGACGGGCATCATGCTAAAATCACCACACAGTATTCGACACGACCGGTTTATATTGCCAAAGACAATATCGACGGGATGAGAGGCGACTTCCTGGTACAACTGCAAATTTATCTATAACCAACACCGAACCACATTTATGAGTAATAAATCAACAAAAGGAATCTGGAGCGTAATCACCGCTTCTTCTGTAGGAACCCTGATCGAATGGTATGACTTTTATATTTTTGGAAGTTTGGCAGTGGTGATTTCCACCAAATTCTTCCCGGCCGATAACCCAACGGCCGCCTTTTTATCGACATTGGCAACTTTTGCCGCAGGATTTGTCGTTCGTCCGTTTGGTGCCCTGTTTTTTGGACGCCTGGGTGATATGATCGGACGTAAATATACGTTTATGGTAACCCTATTATTAATGGGAGGAGCCACGTTTTTAATCGGATGTATTCCGAGTTACGAAACCATAGGTTTTATGGCACCGTTATTAGTGTTACTTCTTCGATTGTTGCAAGGATTAGCACTGGGTGGCGAATATGGCGGAGCGGCCACCTATGTCGCCGAACACGCACCGGTTGGTCAACGCGGGTATTGGACCTCGTGGATTCAGACGACGGCTACGGCGGGATTATTTGTATCGTTGATGGTGATTTTATTAACCAAAACAACCTTATCGGAAGCTGCTTTTGACGAGTGGGGATGGCGTGTGCCGTTTTGGGTATCGATCCTGATGGTATTGGTATCGTATCTGATCCGTAAAAACATGCACGAATCACCGGTATTTGCCAAAGCGAAAGCCGAAGGAAAAACCAGTACGAATCCGTTAAAAGAAAGTTTCGGAAACCGTTACAACCTTAAATTTGTATTACTAGCCTTATTCGGAGCGGCGATGGGACAGGGGGTTGTTTGGTACACCGGTCAGTTTTATGCGATGAATTTCCTGAAAACCGTTATGAGTGTCGATTCCACGCAGGTGGATACCTTATTGGGAATCGCGCTATTGGTCGGAACTCCGTTCTTTGTGGTCTTCGGATGGCTGAGTGATAAAGTGGGACGAAAAAGTATTATGATGGCCGGAATGTTATTGGCGATCTTTTTATACCGTCCGATTTACAAAGCGATGTATGAAACCACCGATGTGACCTTAAAAACGGAAATGGCCGAGAAGACAAAAATTCTGGCGATAACCAAAGAGAATGCACATCAAACGATTGATTCCGTTTATACGACTACCAAAGAGTTTACCGACGGAACCCAGTGGACGCAAATTAAAACGGTTCACTTGGAAGATGGTAAACCGATTATCGTGGATGGAAAAGCCAAAACAGACGTAAAAACAACCGTTACCATTAATTCATCCGACCGATGGATGTTGATCTTCCTCGTATTTATTCAGGTGATTTTTGTAACGATGGTTTACGGTCCGATTGCAGCTTTCTTAGTAGAAATGTTCCCGGTAAAAATCCGATATACCTCAATGTCTTTACCATACCATGTTGGAAACGGAATTTTCGGAGGGTTGTTACCGGCCATTTCAACCTATCTGGTAACGGTAGCGAAAGACAATGGGAATCCAACCTTTTATCTGGAAGGATTGTGGTATCCGATTATCATTGCGGCGATCAGCTTCGTGATAGGGATGTTTTATATTAACAACAAAAATAAAAGTAACGACTAAAAGGCATATTTATGAACAAAATAAAACGAATACTCGGAATTGTTTGGCTATTATTAGCACTAGCCGCAGCCTATTTTTGTATCTTTATATTCGGCTTACCAAAGTTTGTGACTGGCAAACAGGACGATCTTGTTTTTGGAATCATCATTCTGTTTATCCTGACGCCTTTAATTGTGTTGGGTTTGGGAACCTTTGGCTATTATGCCCTTATCGGAGAATATGATAGTGAAAATTAACCTATAACTACCTGGTTATTACTGGTACTCCGGAATTCTTTGGAACTCCGGGGTCCTTTGGTTTTGTAGAACACATGAAAAAACGACACGAACAAAAATTAGTTATCGTATCATTAGCCTTATTACTGGCCTTTAATTTGCCATTGGTGCTTCTTTTTGATCACGCCGATGCCATTTTTGGAATCCCCGTTATTTATGGCTATTTTTTTTCCATATGGATGTTTTCAATCTTGGTTTCATTTTTAGTTGTTAAACGGTATTATGAGTAGTTATAGTTTACTGATCATATTGTTGTTTTATCTGGGGATCTTATTTTTTGTTGCCCATTGGGCCGAAAAAAAGGCCAACAGCAAATGGACCAACAATCCGTATGTATATGCTTTTTCACTTGCGGTGTATTGTTCGGCCTGGACGTATTATGGTAGTATCGGAGTAGCGGCACAGTCGGGACTGAGTTACCTTACGGTATACCTCGGACCGGTGATTATTATTCCAGCGTGGATTGTGATCTTGCGAAAAATCATCCGAATATCGCGGGTGAATAAAATTTCCAGTTTGGCCGATTTTATTTCCTTACGCTACGGAAACAGTCGTTTTCTGGGTGCTCTGGTCACTTTTATCAGTGTAATCGGGATTATTCCGTATATCGCCTTACAGTTAAAAGCCATTGCCGAAACCTTTAGAATCGTAACCCAAACCTCGATAAGTTCGAATGTGTTTAACGATACCACAACCTATGTGGCTATTGCGCTTGCCCTTTTTGCCTCCTATTATGGAACCCGCTATGTTGATGCCTCCGAAAAAAGAAAAGGAATTGTGACTGCCGTTGCAATGGAATCGGTTTTAAAACTCTTTTTCTTTATTCTGGTGGGCGTATACGTAACCTATTTTGTATTTGATGGTTTCGAAGATATTTATGCGAAAGCCAGTTTGATAGAAGGTTTCCGCGAAAAGAATACGATAGGAGGGCTACCGCAGGCACTCAATTGGTTCTTTTTATGCTTGCTATCACTGTTTGCGATGTTTCTGTTACCGCGTCAATTTCAAATGGCGGTGGTCGAAAACAATCGAGAAAGTCATATTAAAACCGCCATCTGGTTGTTTCCGTTATACCTGTTACTGTTTAATATTTTCGTTTATCCGATCGCTTGGGGTGGAAATATACTGTTTTCGGAAGGTGCGGCAAATGCCGATACCTATTCGCTGTTGATTCCGCAATATTTTAATAATACAACGATAACCGTTTTGGTATTTCTAGGCGGTTTTTCGGCTTCGATATCGATGATCGTGGTCGCTTCGATCGGATTATCAATTATGCTGAGTAACAACTTATTAATTCCCTACGGATTTCTGGGGACGCTGCAAAGTGATGTTCAGGATAAAAACAGCAAACGGATCGTAAACATCCGTAAAGTCTGTATTTTTCTGTTGATCATTGTGGCATATCTGATCTATCGTTTTTATGTATTGGATTACAACCTGTTTTCCATTGGATTGGTTTCCTTTGTGATTATGGCGCAATTGGCACCGGCTTTTTTTGGTGCGTTATTATGGCGTCGCGGATCTCGTTTGGGTGCCATTTCCGGGATGTTAATCGGATTTTTAGTCTGCGTTTATACACTTCTGATTCCGTATGGTATCGGGATTACAAACAGCAATAGCACTTTTATATCCGAAGGTTTGGCGGGAATTGAATTGTTAAAACCGTTCCAGTTATTCGGATTGGATTATCTGACACCGATTCCGCAGGCGCTTTTCTGGAGTTTACTGTTTAATACGATTATTTATTTGGCGGTTTCCGTGAGTTTTAAAGGAAATTACCGCGAACGCAATTATGCCGAAATGTTTATCGATATCGACAAATACAGTACGATGCATGAAAATGCTTTTGTCTGGAAAGGAACGGCCTATACCCGTGATATCGAAAAAGTATTAAAACGTTTTTTGGGAGAAGAACGCACCAAACGGGCGCTTACGATTTTTAATCTGAAATACAATGTCGATAAAAATCAGGAGCAGGCGGACGCCCGATTGATCAAGTTTGCCGAAAACCTGCTTACCGGTCATATAGGAACGGCTTCGGCTCGGATATTGATTTCAAGTGTGGTCAAAGAAGAAAAAGTATCGCTACAGGAAGTGTTGCATATTTTGGAGGAATCCCGCGAAAACATCATTATCAATAAAAAACTAACGGAAACGTCCAACGAGTTAAAACAGATTACCGCGCAGTTGCAAAAAGCAAACGAACAACTTTTAGAAAAAGACGCGCAAAAAGATGAATTCCTCGATACGGTAACCCACGAATTGCGAACGCCAATTACAGCTATAAAAGCATCCAGTGAGATTTTATACGACGATGACGATATCCCGGAAGCGTTACGCAAGCAGTTTTTAAAGAATATTATATCGGAATCCGATCGTTTAAATAGGTTGATCAACAAAATTTTAGACCTTGAAAAATTCGAGACTGGAAAGCAACAGATTCATGCGACAAAAAATAGCTTGGATCATACAATAGTTGCCGCTTTGGAACCGTTACAACAACTGATTCGGAACAAAAACATAACCGTTCATTTTTTAACCGAAACCGTAGCGGAAGCCTGGTATGACGAAGAACGAATTATACAGGTGATTACGAATCTGGTTTCGAATGCGGTAAAATTCTGCCCGGAAACCGATGGTCAGATTTCGATTACGGTAACGGAAAACGGAGCGGATTTAAAAACCAGTATCCGCGACAATGGAAAAGGAATTAATCCGGAAGATTTGGATGCGATTTTTGACAAATTTTACCAGTCGACGAATCAGAATATTAAAAAACCGGTTGGTAGCGGACTCGGATTGGCGATCTGCAAACAGATAGTCGAACATCATAAAGGAAAAATATGGGCTGAAAATAAAGAAAACGGAGCGGTTTTCCATTTCACATTGCCCAAACACAATAGCACAGAAAATGAATAAGATGCGGAAAATTTTAATTGTAGACGACGAACCGAATATCGTCATGTCGTTGGAGTACACGTTTAAAAAGAACAATTACGAGGTATTTATTGCCCGTGACGGACAGGAAGCGCTGGAAATCCTAAAAGTCCAACAGCCCGATATTATCATACTCGACGTGATGATGCCTATGGTCGACGGTTTTGCGACACTCGAACAGATTAAAAAAGACAAGCGTTTACAACACTGTAAAGTCATATTTCTGTCGGCTAAAAACAAGGAAAAAGATATTGAAAGAGGACTTTCATTAGGCGCTGACTTGTATATGACCAAGCCTTTTTCGGTCAAAAAACTGGTCGAACAGACCAATGAATTGCTAACGGACTAAAACAACCACTTACCATGAATTATAATGAATTTTACCAACGAAGTCTGGACGATCCCGAAGGCTTCTGGAAAGAACAGGCCGATGTATTGGAATGGTACAAACGGCCACAAACCATACTGTCTAAAGACAAAAACGGCTATCCGTTATGGTTTGCCGATGGCGAACTGAATATCTGCTATTTAACGATCGACAAACACATCGAAGACGGTTACGGCGATCAGGTGGCTTTTATCTACGATTCACCCGTGACCCAAACGATACGAAAATACACGTTTAACGAAGTAAAATCCGAAGTGGCAAAATTAGCCGGTGGATTACTTTCTTTAGGTTTAACCAAAGGCGATACGGCGGTAATCTATATGCCAATGATCCCTCAAGTGGCATTTGCGATGTTGGCCTGCGCCCGAATAGGCGTGACGCATTCGATGGTTTTCGGTGGATTTGCGCCACACGAATTGGCCATCCGAATTGACGATTCCAAACCCAAAGCCATTATTACAGCCTCATCCGGAATTGAAATCGACCGACTCATTGCATATAAACCATTGGTGGATGAAGCGATTGAAATGGCATCGCACAAACCGGAAAAAGTGATCATCTTTAATCGGAAGTTAGGCGCTAAAATACCGTTCCAAGACTATGATGTCGACTACGAAAAATTAGTTGATCAATCCGATGAAGCAGCTTGCGTACCGGTAGTGGCGACGCATCCGCTGTATATATTATACACTTCCGGAACCACAGGAAAACCAAAAGGAATCGTAAGAGATACAGGAGGTTACGCTACGGCACTTAAATTTACCATGCACTATGTATACGACATCCCGCAAGGTGAAACCTTTTGGGCGGCATCCGATATGGGATGGGCGGTAGGACATAGTTACATTTTATACGGACCGTTGTTAAACCGCAATACAACCATTATCTTCGAAGGGAAACCGATCAAAACGCCGGATGCAAGTACCTATTGGCGGATCATCGCCGAACACAAAGTACGCATTATGTTTACGGCGCCAACTGCCATCCGTGCGATTAAAAAAGAAGATCCCGACGGAAACTTTATCAAAAAATACGATTTAAGTCATCTGAAAATACAGTTTTTAGCCGGCGAACGTTGCGATGTGGCCACACTGGAATGGTACCGACAACACATACCGGTTCCGGTTATTGATCATTGGTGGCAAACCGAATCCGGATGGCCAATGATTGCCAACATGATGGGCGTGGAATACCTACCGATAAAACCAGGCTCGGCCGGGAAAGCGGTAACCGGTTACGAAATCGTTATATTTGACGAAAACGGGAAAGAATTACCGCCAAACGAAGAAGGATATGTGGTAATAAAACTACCTTTGCCGCCGGGAACCATGTTGGGACTTTGGGAAGATGAAAACCGCTTTAAAGCGGGGTATTTAACCCGTTTTCCGGGCTACTATTTTTCGGGCGACGGTGGCTATAAAGATGAAGAAGATTATATTTACATAACCGGTCGGGTAGATGATGTGATCAACGTTGCGGGACACCGCCTTTCGACCGCCGAAATGGAAGAAATTGTAGCGTCACACAATGCCGTGGCCGAATGTGCCGTTATAGGGATTAACGATGCCTTAAAAGGGCAAATTCCATTGGCATTGGCCGTTATTAAATCGGGCGACGAAACCGAACATTTTCAACTGGAATACGAAGTCGTTCAGCTGGTTCGCGAAAAAATAGGCGCTGTAGCTTCGTTACGCAATGTAATTGTTGTGCAACGCCTACCGAAAACCCGTTCCGGGAAAATCCTGCGCAAATTACTGCGGAGTATTGTAGACGGTGAAAAATACCAAATCCCGTCGACCATCGATGACGAAACCATCATCGGTGAAGTAACCGAAGCCTTCACAACCTATGGCATTGGTGCATTTAAATAGAATATGAAAAAAATAAACACACTATGAGTTATTATAAAATAAACAACTTAGAAGAATACTTCAAACACTATAAAAAATCGATCCGGGAGCCACGTAAATTCTGGGGAAAAATTGCCGAAGAAAATTTTACATGGTACCAAACCTGGGATAAAGTAATGGAGTTTGATATGGCCGAAGCCGAAATCAAATGGTTTACCAATGCGAAAGTCAATATCACTAAAAACTGTATTGACCGTCATTTGGCCAAAAGAGGAAATAAAAATGCGATCATTTTCGAACCCAACGATCCGAAAGAACCGGCACAATATATCACCTATAACGAATTATACGATCGTGTGGCTAAAATGGCCAATGTATTGCGTGATCAAGGGATTAAAAAAGGCGATCGGGTGTGTATTTATTTACCAATGATTCCGGAACTGGCGGTAGCAGTATTGGCTTGTGCGCGTATAGGGGCGATTCACTCGGTTGTTTTTGCCGGATTTTCAGCTTCTGCAATTGCATCTCGTGTTATCGACTGTGGTTGTAAAATGGTGATCACTTCCGATGGCGCTTATAGAGGAAACAAAACCATCGATCTAAAATCGATTGTGGATGAAGCCCTGGAAAAATGCCCGACGGTTACGAGTGTATTGGTGGCTAAAAGAACCAATACCGAAGTAAAAATGAAAGAAGGCCGCGATTTATGGTTACAACCGTTACTGGACGAAGCCATTCCGAATAACGTAGCCGAAATCATGGACGCCGAAGATCCGTTGTTTATCCTGTATACGTCCGGATCGACCGGAAAACCGAAAGGAATGCTACACACTACCGCGGGGTATATGGTGTATACGGCTTATACGTTTAAAAACATATTCAATTACGAAGAAAACGATATTTACTGGTGTACGGCCGATATTGGCTGGATAACCGGACATTCCTATATTTTATACGGACCGCTTTTAAACGGAGCGACGACTGTTATTTTTGAAGGCGTTCCGTCGTATCCGGATTTTGGACGTTTTTGGGAGGTAATCGACAAACATAAAGTGAGTCAGTTTTATACCGCGCCAACAGCCATTCGTTCGTTGGCCAAAGAAAGTACCGAATGGGTTGATAAACACGATTTGTCGTCGTTAAAAGTAATCGGATCCGTAGGGGAGCCAATCAACGAAGAGGCGTGGCACTGGTATAATGATCATGTTGGAAAGAAAAAATGCCCGGTTGTCGATACCTGGTGGCAAACCGAAACTGGAGGCATCATGCTTTCTCCGATTCCATTTGTAACCCCAACCAAACCGACCTATGCGACCTTGCCATTACCGGGAATTCAGCCGGTATTGATGGACGAAAAACGCAACGAAATTGAAGAAAACCAGGTTGTAGGTAGCCTGTGTATTAAATTCCCTTGGCCGTCGATTGCGCGTACAATTTGGGGTGATCATCAACGTTATAAAGAAACCTATTTTTCAGCTTTCCCAGGTAAATATTTTACAGGGGATGGTGCTTTGCGCGATGAAGTAGGGTATTACCGAATCACCGGTCGGGTAGACGATGTGGTAATCGTTTCCGGTCATAACTTAGGAACCGCACCAATTGAAGATGCGATTAACGAACACCCGGCAGTGGCAGAATCGGCCATTGTAGGTTTCCCGCACGATATCAAAGGAAATGCATTATACGGTTTTATTATCTTAAAAGAAATCGGAGAATACCGTGATCGCGATAATTTACGAAAAGAGATCAACGAACATGTGGCGAGTCATATCGGACCGATTGCTAAACTGGATAAGATCCAATTCGTATCGGGATTACCAAAAACGCGTTCCGGAAAAATCATGCGCCGTATTTTGCGTAAGATAGCCGAAGGCGATTTTTCGAACTTTGGAGATATCACTACACTGTTGAATCCGGAAATTGTAGAAGAAATTAAAAACGAACGCTTGTAATATAAATTCGATCAGAACTAAAAAAAGCAACCTATTAAATTAGGTTGCTTTTTTGTTTTAGTGAAAAAGCATTCATAATACCGTGTTTTTTGATTAGTATTTGTTACTGTTTCAGTTGATTTTACTCTCTTTAAATCGAAGTAACTTTCGAACGTATAAATAGCTTTTGATAGCGTTTGCTCAAAATAAGTTTGCTACGTTACGAAGTGATTTAAAGATAACAGCTAGATGAAAGTTGTAAAATCAAAATATAGTAATAGTGCTTTACAGCCTTTTGTTATTGGTATTGTATTATTTGGCTTCGTTTTTAAATGTCTGGTAGCCTTTCTTGTAAGAGGTCATTTTTTATATCCGGAATTTATTGAAAGTTTGCTGTTGGATTATGTTGTTGGAGGGCTTCTCCTCATTTCTTTTTCGGCTTTGATGATACATATTTATCATTATTATATAACCCTGAAAATTACCACTGATCATATAACAGTAAGGCGGTTATTTGAAAAAGCTTATGTAATAGACCGAAAAAACATTATTTATTGTGAAAAAGAAAAAGAGGATTATTTTACGCGCTATTCAACTTCAGGCCGGTATTTTATACTAAAAGACAAAAGTAATATCGAAATCAGAATAAAAATATCCGAATATTACATTCGTAATTACGACGAAATACAAAAAGCATTACTTAATTGAATTCGGATTATAATTTTAATTTTCGTTTTAGTTTTAAAAACAACAACGCAATAATATACGCATCACCGGAAGCCGTATGACGATCACTCTTTTTAATTTTAAAGAGATCGCACAATTCATCCAGATTGTGGTGCTTGTCTTCCGGAAGGTTTTTAAACTTCTGATACATCACATCCACATCCAATACAATGTTTTTAAGTTTACCGAGATTCAGACGTTTAAGCGCCTGATTGATCATTTCGATATCAAAATTGATATTATGACCAACCAGCGTTGCATCTTTTATAAAATCCAGAAAACGGATAATCGCTTCCGCTTCGATAATCTTTTCTTCTTTACCTTCTTTTAGGATTCCGGTTAAAATGGCATTTTCCGGATTAAAAACTTCCTGCTTTAGAAAAACTTCAAAAAAATCACCCACTTTTATTTCGTCGTTGATCACCGAAATAGCGCCAATGGAAAGGATCACATCTTCTTTCCAGTCCAAGCCCGTCGTTTCGGTATCGAAAACAATATAACGCTTTGGTCCGTTTTGCTCTTCTTTGTCAAAATGGGCCAAATATTGTTTCCAGAATTGCGGAATGTCTTTTCCTGTAAGCCAGTCTAATACCATAATATTATGTGAAATAGGTCAATTGAAAGCGGTTTTTAATCAGATCCTGTATGTCGTTTATCGGTTGGAAGCAGTTTTTTAGTTTTACCTTATCGACTTTCGAAAGTTCCTGCATATTGATATAGCCTCCGTTGGAATTGTTTTGCAAACCTTCGTCTGTTCGAAACCAGGTTAAGGTATTGAAAGCCTCGGCACACTCCAGATACAAATCGGAATTTTGTTCTTCCATATCCGCCAGTTTTTTAAAACGCTGATAGGTGTTGGTAATCCCTTTGATACCACGGCTAATGGTTAATACCCGTGCGGCATCGACCAGCGGCATAATGGCTCTGTTTTTGATGTCGAAAGCATCTTTGTGCTCTTCGTCCTGTTCCAGTAGAAACTGACGGAAGAACCCCAATGGTGCCGGTTTTTTGATTGCATTCGTTCCTAAAAACGCATAAAACAACTGATTGTTATCGGCACTATTAAAAATACTTTCCGTTAGGGAATTTTCAAAGGAAACATCACCATAAATCAGATCGTAATCAAAGAAAATGGTGCTGAGATTGATTCCTTTTTCACCTGGAGTATTAATCCAGGTATTGTATTGTTTTATCCAGTCAGTTAGTGATTTACACCAAAGCTCATTATTAGCCATTAACCCTTGCGGACAACGTTCGTAGCCGATTTTCTCAAGTGTCTCAATGACCTTGTCGGCCAATTGCAAAAAGTATTGTTTGACATCGTCATAACGTTCGGCTTCCACATCTTCAAATATCAGAATATTATCGACATCGGTCAGCAATAACTGTTCTTTTCGTCCCTGACTTCCCAGGTTAAACCAGGCAAAACGGGTAGGAGGTGGTGTTTCCATTTTTTCGATCGCCAGATCGATCGCCCTTTTTGTCAGCGCAATATTGATCTCGGCTGCGACACTCGTAATATGTGTGATCGGGATATTTTTATCAATTGAATTCTGAATCAGATCGGTCAATTTATCGCGAACGGCTTTTAATTCTTTTGAACGCGTGGCACGGCGGGTTAATTTTAATAGAATTCCCGGATTATTGGCTTGTGCCGCTACAATATCGTGTTCGGTGATGATACCGGTAGTTGGACTTTTTTCCGTTCCGTCGCGGGTCACGCACAAATGCCCAACATTGTGTTTTAACATCATCATTTGCGCTTCGGCAATCGAAATATTTTCCGGTACGGTAATCACCGGAGACGACATGATTTTATCGGCTGTTGTATCGATCGAAAACAATCCGGTGGCAATTTTGGAACGCAAATCTTTATCGGTTATAATGCCGATAGGCAACTGATTATCGTGAATGATCACGCTACCAATTCTGCTATTCGACATCGTCTGAGCGATATATTTGATAATATCGCTGGAACTGGCCGTGATTGGGTTTTTAGTATATTTAATCGGCTG
The DNA here is from genome assembly GCA_023446155.1 of Bacteroidota bacterium. Taxonomy (GTDB): domain Bacteria; phylum Bacteroidota; class Bacteroidia; order Flavobacteriales; family Flavobacteriaceae; genus Flavobacterium. Next base: position 54,379 of record JAEXIT010000010.1, on the reverse strand, counting down.
GAAATACTGGATATCCGTAGCACTTTGTTCGTCGAAAATAATATTTTCCGAAATCAATTTCCCGCGGTGATCCTTGTCGTACGGATTTCGTGTATTGGACGCAAAGCTTTCCAACAGGAAATTCTGCACATTTGTATTATTGGCCACATAGGGCTGAAAAACGGCGATTGGAATTGCATATACAATACTTTCCTCGCGCGCTTTTGCCGTCATCAGGTAATTGTTTTTCGCAAAAAACGGACGTAATCCCAGAATATCACCCTCGTCACATTTATCGATCAGGAATTCTTCCGCATCCGAAATAACCGATAATCCGATCGCACCATTTGCAACCACATAAAAATCGCTATGGGTTGCATCGCCCACTTTAAAAAGGATTTGGTGTTTTTCCAGGTATTTGACACTGATATGTTCGGAAATGGCCACTAATTCCTGGTAGTTTAAACTGGTAAAAGGAGGATAGTGTTTTAAAAAATCCGCTATTCTTTCTGCAATGGGGTTTTTCATAATCGGGAATTAATTCTTAAAAATACTAAATTTTATAGAACTTCAAAATATAAATTGGCGTTAAAGTGTATACAATTGTGAAGCCGTGATCACAATAATGGCCAGAAAAGCAAGGAAAATCCCAACAGCATTCAGTCGGCTGATTTTCTCTTTAAATAGCAGTGTTCCGGTCAGCGTTCCCAGTAGGATTACCCCGAAATTCATAGCCGCAAAAACGGTCGACGGATTGTCGTGTAAGGCTTTATGCGCTTTTAGGTAAAACAAGATATTTCCGAAATTCAGCACGCCTAACGCCAAACCGAACAACAGACTTTTGCCATTTATTTTTTCTTTTTTTACCAAAAGTGTGTACAACGTAATCGCCGTTGCAACCACGAATGCGCCACAAAAAACCACAAACAGCGAAGTTGTATACGGGATTTCGGTATAAGCAGCGATCAGCTTAAAACAAACATCAATAATTCCGAAACCTAACAATACGATTAATGGATACCACCAATTCTTTTTTTCGCCAGAAGTCGTTTCCTTTCGGTACAAAACCAGGAAAATCGCCGTAAAGCCAATTGCCAATCCGATCCATTTTACCGGACTAATCGTTTCCTTAAAAACCAGAAAAGCCGCCAGAATTGAAATGATCAGTGAAAAACGCTGTGCAATATCCGTTTTTACAATTCCGATATGCCGGATTGAAGTCGCCAGAACCAGAAAAACCGTTGGCAACAACAACGCTAATACACCGTATAACAGCCATGGCGCGTTGGAAGTAATCGCATTGGTATCGGGTTGATAGGCCATGTAACACAAAACAATCGCTACGATATAATTATAATTGATCATTTGCTGAAACGAAACCGTATAGCGCTTGGCTATTTTAAAAAGAATCCCCACGGATACGCTGCAAAGTATACTGAAAATTAAAAAGTGCATTTTAAAAGCTGTAATTTGAAAAGTGATGTAAAGGTAAAGCGCAATATTTAGATTTTATTGTATATGATAAAAAAAATCATTGTCGATTCAATTTTATATCGTAATATTGCGATAATAAAAGAATTGTTATGGGATTAACAAAGACAGAAATATTTAGCGATAATCATAACCGATTGGCTTTGATCTTTAAAGTTTTGGGACATCCGGCTCGAATTGCAATACTAAATCATATTATAAATCAGAAAGCCTGTATTTGCAATGATTTGGTATCCGAATTAGGTTTGGCACAAGCAACGATTTCACAGCATTTAAAAGAGTTGAAAAATATTGGGATTATTAAAGGAACAATCGAAGGCAAGTCGGTTTGCTATTGTATTGATGAAAAAGTATGGGCGCAAATTAAAGGAGAATTGACTCTTTTTTTTGACAAAGAGGTTGTGATTGATAAATGCTGTTAGGCATTTTTTTTATTATTTAACATCGTAATATCGCAATATAACGTTTTAATTTTATATTAATATAAATCACTTATTATGAAACTATCTGAAATTAAAAACATTTTACTTGAGTTAGACAATGTGGTCTTTCAACTCGAAAACGGAACGTTTGTACCGGAACATTTTCATGTTACCGAAATAGGAAATAGTACCCGATACTTTATTGATTGCGGTGGAACGATCCGTAATGAAAGTGTTGTTAACTTCCAGTTATGGAACGCAGATGATTATGAACATCGTTTAAAACCTGCAAAATTATTACATATCATTCAGCTATCAGAAACCAAATTGGGTATCATGGATACCACTATTGAAGTAGAATACCAGTCGGAAACCATCGGTAGATACGACCTCGATTTTAACGGAACGCACTTTATCTTAAAAAACAAACAAACCGCCTGTTTGGCAAATGAGACCTGCGGTTTACCAGAAGACGACAATACCCTGCAAAAATCCTGTTGCTCGCCGGGTTCCGGTTGCCATTAATCATAATGTTTATGAATCGCTATCCAATACTATCCGAAACCATCCGACTTTTAGAACAAGAACAATCCATCAGTCCGGAACGCAAAGTTATTTTAGAACCTTTAATTGCGTATATACAACAAAAAGTAACCCAAAACCAAACCATAAACCTTATATTTATTTGCACGCATAATTCACGGAGAAGTATTTTTTCGCAGATTTGGGCGCAGGTGGCCGCTTTTCGATATAACATTTCCAATGTATGTTGTTATTCGGGTGGAACAGAAGCCACGGCAGTATACCCAAAAGTAATCGAAACCTTGACGGAACAGGGATTAGACACCATTCGGATTTCGGAAGGAAGCAATCCTGTTTATGCTATAAAATATGATGATACCGCATTTCCGGTGATTGGTTTTTCCAAGAAATACAACCATTTCTTTAATCCGGCATCGGGATTTGGAGCTGTTATGACCTGTTCGGAAGCGGATGGTGGTTGCCCGTTTATAGTTGATGCTGAGAAAAGAATTGCAATTACTTATGAAGATCCTAAATTATCGGATGAAACACCGGAACAGATGGCGCTATACGCTATCAGAAGCTTACAGATTGCAGCAGAAATGTTCTATGTTTTTTCCATGATACAAAAACCGCTATGCAAACTAAATTAAAATTCGCCGACCGTAACCTTACGGTTTTAATCTTTTTGGCGATGGCCGTAGGAATAGGCTTAGGACATTTTTTTCCGGATATTCCGAATGCCATCCATACAGTATCCGTTGGAGCCACCAATATTCCGCTTGCTATTGGCTTAATACTAATGTTATATCCGCCATTAGCAAAAGTGGACTACGGATTGCTACCCAAGGCATTAAAAAACAGGAAAGTAATTGGTCTATCATTATTGCTCAATTGGATTATAGGACCTTTTTTAATGTTTGGATTAGCCCTTTTATTTCTGGCAGACGAACCCGAATACAGGAGTGGTCTGATATTAATCGGGCTCGCACGATGTATCGCCATGGTACTGGTATGGAATGACCTCGCCAAAGGGAACAAGGAATATGCGGCTTTATTGGTGGCTTTAAACAGTATTTTTCAGATACTAACATATGGTTTCTTCGTTTGGTTGTTTATCAATGTATTACCCGAAAAACTGGGATTGGCACATTTTAATGTAACCGTAGCAATAGACGATGTGATGCAGAGTGTTTTGTTGTATTTGGGGGTTCCGTTTTTAGTTGGTTTTATAAGTCGTTATTTATTGATCAGATTTAAAGGAATCCAATGGTATAACCGGAACTTTATTCCCCGAATCACACCAATAACGTTGTATGCCTTACTGTTTACTATTGTTGTTATGTTTAGCCTAAACGGAGCCAAAATACTGGAATTACCAGCCGACGTCATAAAAATAGCCCTACCATTAATCGTGTACTTTGTATTGATGTTTATGTTAAGCTTTTTCCTGAGTAAAAGTCTAAAGGTTCCCTATAGCCAAAATGCTTCGATAGCCTTTACTGCGGCGGGAAACAACTTCGAACTGGCCATTGCTATAGCCATAGCGGTTTTTGGTATTCATTCGCCACAGGCATTTGTCGGTGTTATTGGTCCTTTGGTAGAAGTTCCGGTATTGATCACATTGGTAAAGGTTAGTTTATGGCTGAAAAAGAAATATTATCCGGTGTAGTTTTAGGTATTAATTTTGAGCTGATTACATTATTTTATATAAACTACTTTTACAGTTAGCGGATTAAAAAAATCCTGTAACGAATTACAGGATTTTTAAAAAGCGTAGGTTATGGTATAGTAGGATTTACTATGGATTTGTTGACCAAAGGCTTACGTCTTTTACGAAAGCCCTACGGTTTAATTTTAGTTGCGAAACCAATACTTCGGCGAAATCTTCCGGTTGTAATACACTTTCCGGATTCCCATCCGTTAGGTTTAGATTTACCGATAAATCGGTTGCAATCGTACTTGGATTCATCGTAAACACTCGGATATTCGATTTACGAACCTCCTGCATTAAAGCCTCCGACAAACCATTTAATCCGAATTTCGACGCGCTATACGCACTCGTTAACGCCGAACCACGCTGACCAGCACTCGACGCCACATTGATAATATCACCCGTTTGACGCTCCAACATTTCCGGTAATACAGCACGGATCACATAATAAGCACCCAAAAGATTCACTTTAATAATGTTTTCCCATTCGCTTACTTCATAATCCATAAACTTGGCGAATTTCCCGATTCCCGCATTGTTGATCAAAATGTCGATGTTTCCGATTTTAGCTTTTAAGTTCGTAATAGCCGTAGTCACCGAATTAAAATCGGCCACATCAGCCGTTTCAAACGCTACGTTAACGTTCGGATATTCGCTTTGAATCGCCGTTGTTACTTCCGCTAAATCCGATTCGGTACGCGATATCAATGCCAAATTTACTCCTTCGGCAGCCAATGCGAATGCCACCGCTTTTCCTAATCCTTTTCCGGCTCCTGTAATCAGGGCGGTTTTTCCTTTTAATTGTTCCATATTGTTATGCTTTACATGTAATTAAAGTAGTCTCTTTTTGTTTTCGGTGAAAAAATAAAGCCAGCGCGATCAAAATCCCGACAAATGCCAGTGCAACACCCACCCAATCGGGTGACGTATAGCCATAACCCATCGTTAACGGAATACCCGCCAAATAAGCCCCTAAGGCATTTCCGGCATTCATCGCAGCCGGGCTAATCGACGATCCCAATATTTCGGCTCCTTTTGCCGATTGCATCATCATGATCTGAACCGGCGCTACGATTGCAAAAGCCACCGCACCAATCACAAATGTCATAATCGTTACCGTAATCTGATTATCGGCTACAAAGGTAAGCAACATCAAAACGATACACATTCCGATTAATAAACCGATCGTAGCCATAAGTGGCGAATAGGTATCCGATAATTTTCCGCCCAGGAAATTCCCGAAAGTCATTCCTAATCCGGCCACAACCATCAAATAGGTCACCGAACCGGCATCGAATTTGGACACTTCGGTAAACAACGGCGCAATATAGCTATACCAGCTAAAAAATCCACCCGTACCGATAATCGCAATCGCCAATACCAACCATAAATCGACCCGTTTAAAAATAGCCAAATCCTTTTTAAAACTCGAATTCTCGCTGGATTCGAATTTTGGAAGCCAATAAATAATACTTACAATCGTTAGCAATCCGATCACACCGACGATACAAAACGTAATCCGCCAGTCGATATAATGGCCGATATACGTTCCCAGCGGAACACCGATTACATTGGCAATCGTTAATCCCGAAAACATCACCGCGATCGCCTGAGCTGTTTTTCCTTCTTTTGCCAATTTTCCCGCTACAACGGCACCGATTCCGAAAAAGGTTCCATGTGGTAAACCGGATAAGAAACGCAAAATCAATAAGGACCAATAATCGTTTGCTACGGCCGATAAGCTGTTAAAAACCATAATCCACGCCGCCAATACGATTAAAGCGGTTTTAGGTGATTTATTTTGAAGCATTACGGTTAAAAACGGAGCGCCAACCACGACACCCAACGCATAAGCTGAGATAAAATGACCGGCTTCCGGAATTGAAATTTTAAGCGAAGCCGCCAGATCGGGCAGGATTCCCATCATTACAAATTCCGTCATTCCAATAGTAAAAGCCCCGATAGCCAGGGCAATAAGTCCTTTTTGCATATAATAATTTAGTTGTTTTGAGCGCAAAAATCCGCTAATTTTGAAACTTTAAGGTTAATTTAAATTTAAAAAGCGAGTTTATTCATCATTATTGAATTTTATGATACAGTCGGTAAAAAGAGCCTTCGATATATTGGAATATATCACGCAAAACGGAAACCTGGTACGCCTCAACGACATCGCCAGCGCACTGGAATTACAGAACACCACGGTACACAATTTTCTAAATACCCTAAAAGAACTGGGCTATGTGGAACAAGACGAATTGAGTCCGCGGTATCGGGTCACGACCAAAATGCAATGTATTTATCCGCCGCCAGTATCGGTATCGGTTTTAAAAAACACCTTGCGCCCAACGTTGGAAAAAATCACCGAACTGACGAACGAAACTTCGTATTTATCGGTACAAATGGGAACCTATTTCCGACACGAATTGATTTCGGAACCCGACCGATCGGTTAAAATCTCGTTAGAACTCAACAAAGACTACGAAATGACCCGAACGGCGATCGGAAAAGTGTTTATGGCGCATTCGGAACACCTACAAAATACGCTGCTTAAAAATTTGGACGAACCGGTGCAAAAGAAATTACAAGCGGAGTTAAGCGAAATTTTAAAAAACGGCTATGCTTTAGATTTGGAAGAATACGAACCCGATTTAAACTGCGCCGCGATTCCGTATTACCAAAACAATAGAGTAGTGGCGGTGTTATGTGTTTCCGGCCCGGCTTTTCGGTATAAACTTCCGGAAATGATAAAAGCGATTGAGATTATGAATGGGGTGAAATAAAGTTTAGGGGAAATCTATATTTTTCTTTGTAAAAAACTTTATATTTAACGAGTTTAAATAATGCTGTCACTAACAGTGTAAAATTATAGAGTATTAAAAGCAATTTTTATAAACGTATCAAAAAAATTATGAGTATATATCAAAAACTTGGATTTACAAAAGATCCTTTCGCTTATACTAATGCTGATGAAGAAGAAAATCTAGAAAGTTATTTTGTACCGCCACCTTATTATGATGCAATTAAAGGGGATTATAATTCACCTAAATCTCATATTGTATTAGCACCACGGGGTAGTGGTAAAACAGCACAAAGGAGAATGATTGAAATTTGGAGTAAAGATAAGCCGATTTTATGTATTACTTACGATAGATTTGAATTAGGTAGTTCACAAAATCTAGATGATATTACATTAAATTATCATCTCAAAAATATAATCCAAAGAACGCTTTTAAATTTGGTTCTTTGGATTGCAGAATATCCTGATACGATCAATAATTTTACAAATGATGAAAAGAAAAACTTAAGTATACTTTGTCATAATTATTTAGGTGAAATCTCTGGAGCAAAAGTTAATGAAGTTCTGAATGATATAAAATCTGTTACAGAAAAGATAAAAAAGTTTTGGAACGAAAATATAGGTGTTTTAGATTCTCTTTTAAGTTTTATTTTGAAAAAATATGATTTACCTGAATTAGATTTACCTGAATTAAAACAAGAAGAAAAAAAGCTAAGTCAATCATATAAATATCAAATGGAGTTAATTTTTGAATTAGCTCAAAAATTATCATTTAAATCTATTTATATTTTGATTGACAAAGTTGATGAAACACATTTAACAACAAATAGTTCTCAGGCTACATTTAAATTAATTGAACCGCTTATAAAAGATCTAGAAACTCATGGAATAAAGGGGTATGCTTTCAAATATTTTTTATGGGATAAAGTTTATGATTATTTATTAAAATCGGGTAGACCTGATAGGATTACAATAAATTCATTGATTTGGTCAAGAGAAAGATTATTAGAAATGTTATCGAGGAGATTACTAGCATTTTCAGAAGATCAAATTTCATCTTTAGAATCAATTTTTCTTAATTCAAATGAAATTCCTGCGGATGATGCTGTTACAATTCTTGCGTGGAGATCTCCTAGAAATGTAATTAGAATTTGTCAAGAACTTATTGCTGAACAAACACTTATTAATGCTAATGTTAATAAATTGGACAATAGGGTGTTAGATAGAGCATCATTAAAAATTTCTGAGAAGATATGTGAAGAAATATATGGTCAAGATGCAGTAACAGAAATAAAAAAAATAGACAGAGAATTATTTTCGATTAGCCATTTAGCAACTAATATCTATAAAGTATCTAATAATGCTATACGACCTCGTGTTACTTCTTGGATAGATAAAGGATTTCTTTTTATGGTCGGCGGCGATAAGAGTTCTGCGACAAAACCTACAAATATTTATTATGTTGGTGATCCTAGAGCCAATAGATTAATTAATTCAAAAAAAATTTTAACGAATTGGCTTACAAATTCTTGGTCGTGTTGTAGCCACTGTGATTCAGACATATTACTTGATAAAGGATATGTTAATTCAGATATTGAATTAGAATGTTGGAGTTGTAAGCGTCCTATGCCATAATAGCTTTTTAAAAAATATCATTGTTAATTCTTATCAGATTCGATATTTTTGTAATAAAATTGTCTATGGAATATTTAGTGAGTTTTGATAACGGTTACCTCAAATTGTAGAATGTAAAGTGTCTTCAGAAACTTTAAAACAATACTATATAGGGCAAATAATGTGCAGTGATAATTTTAAATAATTTCTAATTAAGCCCAAACATTGTCCAGTAATGGCACACCAAAAAACGGTCTTATTCACCTAACATTTTCTACCTTGTTTGATGCGAAATAAATAAAAGAAACTCAATGTTCAATTTATCAAATTTAGTAATCAAAGATAAAGTCTGGTGGAGAGTAGGTGAAAGTCCTATAACTTTCAAGCGCTTTTTAGTTCTTTTATTGTTTCGCAGCACCACCAGATCTTTTCAAAAAATATATGTGCCATGCGAAGCAATAAAAGACAAACAGCTATCAGGAGACCGGAAGTGCGTAGCCTGAAAATTCAACCGAAAAGAAGGTTTAACAAATACAGTCATAAAGACGTTCCGGAAATCAAACTTTGTGGCGACTGGTTAAAAGATCTGGGTTTTCAAATGGGAGAACGAGTGGTCGTTACTTCAATGCCGAGTCTGTTACTCATTCGGCCAACCGAATAATACATCCAAGAGCTATTGACAACCTTTGTTGATAGCTCTTTTGGTTAAAATAATACGCCAAACACACCCTCGTTTTAATGCTATATTTCATTATTTGATCAACAATTTTTGGAAAGAAAAAGTTTATATTTACGGAAGAAATCAAGCCGTGAGATATGCTTGCGATTTAAAGTCCATTTTAAAGAGGATCAAAAAACGAACAACAAACTATTTAGCCTATTATCCGATGAAACGCCCACTATTCCTATTGGCAGCTTTACTTTTTGTTGTTGCAACAAATGCCCAAAACGATTCACAAACCGAAAAAAAGGTTTTTAATAATCAAGGAGAACAAGAAAAATACAGAGTAGAAGTCTTTTTTAAAGATCACTATAGTACTCAAAGTTATCCCGAATTTAACGGTAAAATAACCGAAATCGATTTCAACACTTATAAATTCGATAGCGAAGTAATTGTTTTGGATAATATCAATCGGACTCTAAAATCGATCTTTTTAAAAGGCCTGCTTTATCCGCAAATTATAGCAACCGACATCTCGTTTATAAGTAGTTTAGAAGAATTAAAATTTTTAAACACCTCACCAAAAGTGAAGCGCTTTAAATTTTGGTTATTTCGTAAAAATGTAAACAATCCAACCGTTTGTTTATTAGAAATCACGAACGAACAAGCAACCGAAAAAACGGATATGAAAACGTTTATCGAAAATGGAAAACTTACCTTTTTAAAACAAGGTTGGACTATTATATAACGAAGCGGAATAGAAATGTAACATTGGTATAAAACCCAGAGTCGTAATATAATTAATTAAAATAACATACTCTTGTAACTATCAATTTTCTAATGAAAATCTCAAAAACAATACGTATCATTCAATTTTGTTTGCTATTTATCATGCTTTCCTGTAACAACAATAAGGGCAAAATTTCCGAGGTTATTTTGAAAAATGATAGAGGTGAAGATGAAATTGCAATACTTCAAAACTATCCTTTACAATCCGGTACAACATTTTATCCGCTAACTCATCAGGATATAAAGTTAATAGAACAAATTCTAAAAAAAGAAGTCGATTCGTTGCAAAATATACCCGATATTTCAAGGACTAAAAAACCGGAGAATTTAGGAAATTATATTCGACAGTATCTTGGTTATCAAAATGCAGATGGAGATAATGAAGTCTTTATTTTATGTGTGTCAAAAGAAAGGAAATATCCAATGTGGAGAGAAGAATTAATTCTGACAATAGGAGGCGGAAATGCAGTATTTAAAGGAGCTATAAATCTTTCAAAGAAAAAAAGCCTGGGATTTAGTATAAACGAACCATTATAGTAAACTAGTAAAAAGGTATTTTAAATCAAAAAACAATATACAATAAATGCAATCGGTTCGTACTAGCTCTTTTTTAGTCTTATTTTTTATGCTAATTGGCATTAAATCACATTCTCAATCTTTAAAAACAATTGAAAAAATAGAAAAATCATACCAAGAGTGTTTAGATTCCGGCAATAATATGCGCGGTTGTTCCATAAATTATTATACAAAAGCCGATAGTTTACTGAATGTTGTTTATCAAAAAAAACGCGAAAAACGAACTGATTTAGAAAAGAATAATTTAAAAAAGGAACAATTAAAATGGTTAAAGAAAAGAGATCTTTATTTCAAAAAAGAATATTCAAACCTTAAAAAAGAAGACTTGGTAATGGAAGGAAGTACTGATTTTGATATGATTTACTATGACAGGAAAGCTTCATTTGTAATGAAACGAGTAAAGGAATTGATAAACCGATTTTAATGTTATGTATTCAAAGTTCTTAACCAAACAATTTTTAAACAATCTCAACCCATGAAATACCTTACAATCCTTGTGCTTTTTATAACGGCACCGCTGTTTGCTCAATCCAAAGCAACTTCAGAAGATAAATTCGTTACCCTGGCCAAAGTATGGGGCGTGATCAAATATTATCATCCGGCGGTTTCGCAAGGGAAAGTCGATTGGGATAAAACCTTAATCAACACTCTGGAAAACACCTCCAAACGCTCTGAAGACGCGATCATTACCGAATGGCTTGAAATAGCCGATAAAACGGCTTTCGAAACTATCGCTTCTCCAAAAACAAACTGTGATAGTATTACACTTCGGAATTTCGATAGTAAATGGATTGCCAAAACAAAACTCAGCCCTAAAACCAAAGAACGTTTGTTGGAGTTGATCAATCAACATAAGAATGTAGGAACCTATTATAGTAATCCGACTTTACAAAGCATCCGATTGGACAGTCAAAAGGAGCAGGTTTATAAAGACTTTTCACCACAAATAAAACTACTCGAACTCTTTAGAGTCTGGAATGCCGTGGCCTATTTTTATCCCTACAAATATTTACTCGATTCCAATTGGGATAATGTGCTGAAAAAATATGTTCCGATTTTTAAAGATATCAAAAACGAACAGGATTATCAATGGGCAATTACACAATTGGCCGCGGAAATTCAGGATACGCATACCAGCTTAAAAAACAATTATAACGAAGCTATTTTTGGAAAACTAGGCGCCCCTTTTACCTTTCAAATAGTCGATAATGGCGCGTTAATTACAGCTGTCAAAGACGAAAAGAAAATGCAAAAGGCGACAATCCAGATAGGTGATTGGATCACAAAAATCAATGGGAAATCGGTTGCAAGAATCATTGCGGAAAAATCCAGCTTTATTCCAGCTTCGAATGCATCGGTGCAATTCAGAGAAGCCTATAATTATTTGTTTAGCGGAAAGGAAGCCGTTATAACAATTGAAGGTCTTAGCGCAAACGGAAAACCATTCCAAACAAATTTAGAACGAATGCCCAGGTCGTTTGCGAATGAATGGGATAAAGATGGTATTCCCAATTATCACCTGTTATATAACGGAAAATCATACGAATATCTTGTTTGGAATGCTACTGAAAATCGTTTAAATCCAACATTTCGATTGGATAACAAAGCCTATGTCGAATTTTCGTCGCTACGCGTAAAAGAAATCGATAGTCTAATGCAGTCTTTTCAGAACACCAAAGGCATCGTATTCGATTTAAGAGGTTATAACGATAATGGTTCCTTGCTTAAAGTTTTTGATCATCTTTTTTCAAAACCGCAGTTTTTCGGAATAAAATCGCAACCTTCTTTTGAGCAACCCGGAAAATTTTGCTTTGTTGATCATATCATCACCGAAACGTACAAATACGTCGGAAAAGAGAATCCAGAAGCCTATAAAGGTCAGGTAATTGTTTTAATAAACGAACACACGCAAAGTGCAGCGGAATTATGGGCGATGATTTTTAAAAAAGTGCCGAATGTAATTTTTGTGGGAAGTCAGACTTCCGGAGCCGACGGAAATATAGTTTCCATAAAATTAACCGACGGAAATGAGCTTTATTTTTCAGGATTGGGGATTTATTATCCCAACGGAGCAGAAACACAGCGTATTGGTATTCAACCTGATGTGGTGATTCGTCCCACACTACAAAGCATCCGGAATAAAGAAGACCTTTTGTTAGAAAAAGCGTTTGAATTGATCGATAAAAAATAAAGTTGTGATCAAAATACTAACAAAACCGATACCCTAAATCAGGAAAACTAGAGTCGTTAAAAAATGAGACGCATAATACATATAAAGGTATGTCCCGGAGAATTACAAATCTTTATGCCGAAGATTCGCTACAAACAACAATGAAAGTACATACGCTAGCAATAAATGAAGCCATGCAAATTGCTTTCCTGTAACAACAATAAGGATGAAATTTCGGAGATTATTTTTAAAAATAAATGAAATGCATAAAAGAATTGATAAGAAAAACGTAACGTTATTTATAAAAGCGACATGAGATTTTATTTCAAAATACAAATGAAATTATATATAATTACGACCATTACTTTCATTTTTATACTGAATTCCTGCACGCCAAATTTTGAGTCTTTGTCCATAAAAGAAGCTAATACCGAAACGTTACTTAAAAATATCGAACCGAACGATAAGGTCACCTATTGGCAGCTTGAGCGAGTTTTATCGGACTCTAAAGTATTGTTTTCCAAAGGGGAAAAACCGGCTGAAATAATTATTTCTAATGCTAAATATGATTTTAACGGTTTTTTTGTTGGCTGTGAGCCTATGTTTTGCGCATATCGAATCACTTATTTTGAAAATGGAAGATGGGGCACGGTGAGAACCGAACAAGAATTAAAGAAGTTTATTGATACTGTAGAAAACGTATCCGAAGCCTTTCTTATCGGAAAAATAAATGACTATATGATTGATATAAAATCAGACTTCGGGAATGGATTTATAGAATTGAAAAATGGCTTTAAACTCAACATGATGAAATATGAAATTTGTCCCGAATCGAAAGAGAGTTTTACCTTTTTTGTAACTAAAAATGGTACCATCGAAAATTTAAAGAACAACGGATTTTATATGAAAAGCAAGGATTGTATCGTCTACTAAGACCACACTACATGAGTAGTCTACCCAATCAGGGACATTGACAACACTAAAAAAAGGAGTCGTAAATAATGTATTTATCGAACTGAAATAGGAGTACAGATGAAAAAAAGAATTTTATTTATAGTTCCGTTAGTATTACTAACCGTTTATATTTTCTGTAATCCGTTGTTAATCAAACTGATATTTGGTTCGGCAAGGATTATTGGCAGTGCGGCCAAAAGTGAAATAATGATCAATGGGAAAAAAGATCCGGATGTAAAAGTGTATCGGTGTGATACTGATTTTTATGGAAATCGTAGAAATTATCTGATTGTATATTTAAAGGATTCCTCACAAAATTTAAAAATACCGGTTTTAGTCATCGATAGGGAAACACAACAGGTGAAGTTGCCCAACGCAAGTGCCGACGATTATAAAGTAATATTGGGCAAATTACTACAAAGTGAATCCGGAGCCAATGGGATGATTTCGTTGAACGATCCCATTAAGGGACTGGGATTTGATCTGAAGCTGCATATGAACGATCAGGAGATCAGTTTTACAATAATGGCTCAAAATAAAATAAATACTATAGTAGTATACTTGAATTAATATTTTTTAGAAAGAAATTAAAATAGCTTTTATAAGCTTTGGAATAATTTTATGTAGTTTAATTTATGTTAAAATATATTTTATAAGTAAAAAATTGTATTTTAACAATATAAACATCTAAAAAATTAATATAATGATTGAAAATGTAGATCCAATTATAACGGTTAATCGATTGCGTAAAGGTGTCGGTATTTTAGGAATAAGTTTACCTATAGTAATTGTTTTGTTATCATTGATTCCTTTTTTTGAAACCGATATTCAAATTTCGTTAAGTGCGTACTATTATACCAATTTAAGAGAAATATTTACGAGTGTATTATCGGCTGTAGGCTTTTTTCTATTGCTCTATAAAAGTGATATTGCAGATAAAAATTTAAACCGAAGAGAAAATATACTTGTGAATATAATGGGAGTTACGGCCATTGGTGTGGCTTTTATTCCTACAACATGTAATGTATGTAATATAGGAAAGATAAAATGTGAAAACGCCTTTTCATTTATTCCTCATGCAGGCGATACAACAGCTGCATTTCATGCAATAATAGCTGCGATATTGTTTTTAACGTTTGCCTACACATCCTACTTTATTTTTACGAAAGAAGATCCAAATGTTAAACCTGGAGAAGTTAAGATTTATAAAGGTTCCGCGATTGTAATCGTATTTGCTACCATTATGATACTTATAAATGGCGTTTTCGATTTTTTTGCATATACGACGCTAATTTGTGAAGCCTTATTGCTATTTGGTTTTGGAATATCGTGGTTGGTTAAAGGGAAGCCTGTTTCTGACAAAGTCACTTTATTTAAAGGGCTTTATAAATAATCACAGCGCAAGTAGCCGATTAACTATTGAAACAGACATTGCTGTAGTATAAATAATAAAGCCCCATGAAAAAACGAGTTATTCGATTTTTGATATCTTTCATTTGTGAATGTGTAATTGGTATGCTTTTTTGAAAGAAAAAACGCTATATTTATCCAGAAATATTAAATATTTCGTACAACTTTTAATTTGTTAAACCACATCCGATTTTTTAAATACTTGTGAAAAAAATTACAATACTATTACTCCTGTTTTTAGGACTTTCTTGTGCTAAAAAAACTGAAAATAACGTAACGTTACAATCGGACACCATTGTAAATGCTAGCGACAATGAGAAAGCGAATACCATTGATAAAAGTCTGATAAACCATTTGTTTATTGCAAACGGAGGAACCCTGATTTATTTAAAAAATGGTGATGTTAAAAGCTGTGCTAAATGTGATTCGGATGAGGACCCTATAGCAGCGGTATTAGAAACAAAAACAGCCTACCAGTATAAAGATTTTGACGATTATCTTATCGAAGATAAGACCGACACCATTCGTTTCTTTGAAGAAAACGGTCGTATTTATTCCGGTTGGAAAATCATAAAAGGAATGCCTATTACGCATGAATTATCCGTTATTTCGTATTCGAAACCGGAAAAAAATGTAAAAGACATCACAAAAATTACCGATACCCGATTGGTTGTTTTTAAGCCTGAGATAAAAGAGTTTGCAGATGAAAACACCCCGGAAGCCAATGCCTATTTTACAGCCATGGACGATTGGGGCTGGTATTCTGCCGAACTTACGGAAGCCTTTGAAAAACGTAGTATCAAAACAGCGTATTTAAAGACTCGATTCGTCTCCTTTTTAATTGAAAACAACGAGACAATTACAATCGATACCCAAAAGCCGATTAACAATACAAAAGTTTTTGCGCTTTTATATCAAAAAAATAAAAGGCCTATCATCACGTATTTAATTCCAGGTGATAATGAAGATGATCAAATAAAAATGTATTTAGGTGAAATAAAATAAATAAAAATTATTGATTCACATAAAACGATCAAGTATTTATAACAAAAACAAAATCCAAATGAAAAAAAGTTTTTTAATCCTTTGCCTTATTGTATGCGGTTTTAAAGGATTCAGTCAGGAAATCAAATTTAACAAAGACATGGTACTCATTGATGGAAAAGAGTGTCTGAAAATTGATGATTCTGATTCCAACCATGTTTCTATTCTTGACTTAGAAGGAAATGAAATAGTATTTTTAAAATTTATCCATAATAGTCGTTACGGCGCCTTGTATAATAAAATCACTTTTGTGAATCAAAAGCTAACCATGACTTCACAATCGTATATCTTTACTAAAAAATTATTGATCAAAAAATTAATTAGTGATAAAACCCTTACTGATTGTAAGTTGGATGATGCTAAAGTTGAAAAATTCGTTATGAAATACGACGAAAATGTAGAACGAAATTAAAGTACTATTCTGCAGTTTGGCAGGATTATTAAAATACACTTTTGTAATCGTGCCAAACCGTAAAGTAACTAACGTTTTGATTCCCCTTTTAAATACAATTCCAATGGATATACCAACACAAATCAAAACGTATATCGACAGTTTGTCGGAACCAAAACGAAGTGAAATGGAAACACTACACCAAACCATTTTACAAGTACGCCCCATTGATAGATTATGGTTTTTGGATGGCAAAAATGATACGAATAAAGTTGTTTCGAATCCCAATATAGGTTACGGATCACAAACGATGCATACCGGTGGCAAAACCCGGGAATTTTATAAAGTTGGAATTAGTGCCAATACGACCGGGATTTCGGTTTACATTATGGGAATTTCCGATAAAACCCACTTAGCTCAAACCTATGGCGAAAAACTAGGAAAAGCACGTATAACCGGATATTGCATATCGTTTAAAAAACTAAATGATATCGATATAAAAGTTCTTATGGAAGCTGTACGCGATCGATTGGAACAACAATAATAGAAGATGCAATCGTGCGTTCTAAAACAACAGACTTTAATTAAAAAAATAAGATGAAAAGAAGCAGTCTCATTAGTTACATTTTCTTGTTGATTTCTACTATCGGGTTTGCACAGTTAGAAGAAGTGAAAGAAGTACCGGATTATAATGCTATTAAAACGGAAATTGAGAAAAAAAATTCCGATTCCTATTATCCGAAATTGCTGAGTCGATTCCGGGAATATGATAACACACTAACACTGAAGGATTATAGAAATCTGTATTACGGGTACGTTTTACAAAAAAACTTCGATCCGTATTATGTGAATCCGAATGAAGAGAAACTTCAAAAATATTACAGTAGTGACGAACTAAATCAAAAGGATTACGAAAGTTTTATACGCCTGGCGAATGCATCCCTAAAAGAAAATCCATTTGATTTGAGAATACTAAACTTTTTAGCGTACGTCTACCATTTAAAAGGTGACGATGATATGGCTAAAAAAATTTCGAATAACTTTCAAAATATTCTACAAACCATATTCTCTACAGGGGATGGTTTACAATGTGAAACCGCTTTCCATGTTATTTCGGTATCGCATGAATATGTGTTATTAAATATGCTTCAACTAGAGCGCGATTCACAATCGTTAATTGGAGATTGTGATTATTTGGCTTTCGAAAAAGGTAAATACGGAGTAGACGGCTTGTATTTTAATATCAGTAAGCTATACGGCAATAAAATCCCGAAATAATAATTCAAATGGCGGCTATAAGTCAATTGGAAGAAACTAAAAACAAAAAAAAACGTGAAAGATATTTTAAGAATCGCGTTTGGCACGATCTGATGCTGTGTAACAAGAACCTGCGTACAATCTATGGTAGCAACAACCGAATTATGATTTGGATACTTATGATTACAACACTGCTGGCCTATCTAGAGTTATTGTACAATAGATTTTTTTAAACTTTGATATAACACTTTTGAATTTCAAGCCATGAAAAAATTAAAGCTA
This sequence comes from Bacteroidota bacterium, assembly GCA_023446155.1. GTDB lineage: Bacteria > Bacteroidota > Bacteroidia > Flavobacteriales > Flavobacteriaceae > Flavobacterium. Next base: position 36,306 of record JAEXIT010000010.1, on the reverse strand, counting down.
TGGAAAAGGTTGTTATTGATAATTGGTTAAATAACAAATAGATATGGCAAGTTGTTTTATTGTTTTTAAAGATGGTAGGTGTTTTTCGAGACGGTGGACGGGTTATGATTATATCCTTAAAATTGCCATTAACGAATTACAATTTATTCCGGGAGGCATTCCGTTAGCCGAATGGCTGGAATTGCAAATTCCTATAGAAAACGACGAATTGGAAAGTGATGGTGGTTATGGTTTTTATAATTCAAGATTGGATGATTGGATAAACCGGCATTTGGACACACGAAGCCTGACGCCCGAAAATCAAAAGTTTTTTTGGCAAGCAATAGAAAAGGGGAGAATACGCTTGCACCATGAAGGTGCGGCCTATTCGGAACTAAATCCCGATTATTTCGAGGAATTCTATAAAATGTACCAACTTGCAGAAAAGGGCGAACCGCCTATGGAATACAACCATTTAGTGAAAATTGAAGCGCCTTGTTTGCATAAAAACGGACCGGGTTGGTAAGATTGATCAAATAATTAAATAAAAATGAAAAAATACGTACTAGTAACCGGCTTGGTTTTGTTTTCTATTTTAAGCTGTACCACTAAAGAAAAAGAAGCAGTGGAATCGGAAGCAAAAACAATAGTAACCGATAGTATCAAAAAAGAAATCGTAACCTTAACTCCAAAAGAAGAAGATTTTTTTGAGTTGTCTTTTATTGGTAAAAAATCGGATGAAGTAGCAGGATATTTTCTACATGAATGTAGTGCGTTTGTGGTAGAAAGTGATTCGGTAGCCGATAAATATTTTGTTTCGACATATGCCAAAACCATTGATGACTGTAGGAATGGGAAAAATAAAATTATTTTAGGACGCTTTCTCGACACTTCAATTACAAAAGATATACCTTACGAAATAGTCGATGAATTAAATGTGGTTTCCGAAAATGATAAAAAAATGTATTCCCGCGTAGAGTTGTCACTTCCGGATGATGAACAAAATGGAATTTATATTGCGGAATTTAACGATGATCGGAAGCCATTGATCACAAAAATATACCGAATTTGGAAGGTTGATATAAAAAAAGGAAAGTTTATTCCGGTTCGTAAACCCCAAAAACTGACCTTTGATAATCCGGATTATGTGGAATAAAAGGTGGTAACATAGATTTCCAAAATTATATTCAATATAAGGTAAAACACATTTAAAGGCAGTATATTTAAAAGAATAAAACCAAACCGAATGACCATCACTACAGCCATTATACTCGGATTAATAATAGCATTTATTATAATCTATATCACTTTAAACCCACAAGTGCTAAAACCCAAAAAGAGAAGCGAACATCAGGATTTAATCGACAGTATTCATGCGCGTATCGCCAAAGCCAATGCGGGTTCGGGGGAGCAATTCTCCTTGGAAAACCAGTCGAAAGCAAACAAAGATTTTTATAAAAATGCCGAGTTTGTCAATAAACACTGTACGAATCTGGATGACTTTATCATTAATGATCAAATAAATGCATTTGACCTGCGGAAACTGGCCGATTTAAACGGTATCCAGCTTCAGATTAGGGAAGGTTGGTATCCGATGGCTATCGATTTGATCAAAGAACTATACGAAAATGGTTGGGATAAACGGGTTAGCTGCATCAAAGAAAAATATGCTTCGCTGCGATTTTATACCGATCATAGTTATGGTGATACGATTTATACTATCATCGAACATTATGAACAGAAATCGGAGTATGTTTGTGAAACCTGTGGCGAAAAAGGGGAGATCCGCCATCAGAGCAGTTGGGATTATGTGGCTTGTAGGAAACACTATCTGGAAGATCTTGGAACCGTTAAGGCGGAAGCAAACGGTTTTTGGCATAATGAAAATTTTTACGAATGGAGCGATGTAAAAGACGCCTATTTTGAAGATTTAGATTATTATAAAAAGTATAAATTCCTGAAATTGGAGTTTAAGAAAGCCAATATTGAACATCGGGGCTGGGTTGATAACAAATTATTTATCACCAAACACACGATCGGATTTGGTGCTTTTTTAAATCGTTTACCGAGAACCTTTCAACGTTTGGATTTGGATTATCTCGAACATTTTGAAAATCCGGAATATTGTGAAATCTGTGGTTATCAGGCAGTTTATTTCGGTACCTGCGAATGTTGTGAAAAGGATACCTGGGAAAGTCACGCTCAAAAATGGAGTAGCCCTAGAGCAGATGATGAAAAAGAGTCGTATTTAAAGCACCATCAGATATTCTGGGCGGAAGACGAAGGGGAACTTTATGAATTCCATCAAAAAAATTACAGTAAAAACCCCGATTTTAAAGTGCTCTATACGGAACAGGAAAAAGAAGCGTATTTAAAAGGCGAAGACGAAGACAAAACTTAAAAAAAATAAAAAGATGAGTTATATAATGGTCGACATTGAATCTGACGGGCCAATTCCCGGGGATTATTCGATGATTTCATTTGGAGCGGTTCTGGTTGATGAGCATCTGGATAAAACTTTTTACGGTCAACTAAAACCGATTTCAGAAAAATGGGTGCCCGAAGCCTTAGCGGTTTCCGGATTTAGTCGGGAGGAAACTTTAGCCTTTGATGCGCCACAAAAAGTCATGCAGGATTTTGCCGATTGGATTAAGGAGCATTCCAAAGGACAAGCGGTTTTTATTAGCGATAACAACGGTTTTGACTGGATGTTTATCTGTTGGTATTTCCATCATTTTCTGGAAAAAAATCCGTTTGGACATAGTTCCCAAAACCTGGGGAGTCTATATAAAGGGGTAGTGAAAGATATGTTTCAAAACTTTAAACATTTACGCGTCACCAAACACACGCACCATCCCGTTGATGATGCCAAAGGGAATGCCGAAGCCTTGCTGACGATCAAAAAAACATTTGATTTAAAGATTAGTTTGAAGTAAAATACCACAACCAAATAGATAAAACATGATTAAAAAATTACGTTTTACCATTCTATTTTTAACCGCATTAGGAGGAAATGCTTTTTCACAGGCTTATATCCCGATGCTAAACAATTCTTCATGGAATATTGTTAGTGCCAATTTTGGCGGCAGTTCTAACTTGATCATTAATCCCGGCACTGATGTCGTAATTGGAGGATACACCTATAAAAAATTCTTTGATCCGACGACCAATTCGGACACTTATTTGCGTGAAGATAGTGCAGCCAAAAAAGTATATCGGAATATTGGAGGTGTAGACCGGATTTTATATGACTTTAGCCTGCAGGTTTCCAATACGATTACCTTAGGAAACGGAAGTACGTATACTGTAATTTCGATTACAAACGTTCCGGTCAATGGCGGTATACGAAGAAGGTTCCTTTTAGATAATGGCTTTTTTAGCGAAAACTGGATCGAAGGTGTAGGAAGTAGTCAGCATCCATTACGACCATCGTATGAAATGCCTTCCGATCCGTATATTTATCTGACGTGTAGTGCTCAAAATGGCGTAAATATATACAATCATAACCTGGCAAACGGCCAGCCTACGGTAACGGATTGTTCGATGCTTGGTGTAGCCGATTTGTCCTTTGAAAACCGTGTGATCCAATATGCTCCGAATCCGTTTACAACCGAGCTTTTTATAACAGCACCATCCGATTTTAAGAACGCAACCATAAAAGTGTTTAATTCCGTCGGACAATTGGTAAAAGAGTTAACGAATGTAAACGGAAACACTATACCGGTTCGACGAGACGGCCTAAACAACGGTATTTATTTTGTACAAATACTGGAAAACGGAAAGGTGATGGCAACGAATAAGATAATATTAGCGGATTAAATAAAAAATGACAACAAAAAACAATTTTTCAGCAGAAACAATTTTACCGATTATTGTGATTCTTTTAAGTATCATGAATATCTTCAGTAATGATCATGGTCTGATTTCATTATCAATTTTAAATTCATTAATCGGAATAATTGGCTCCGTTTTATTTTTTCTAAAGAAAGTAAATTCAGTAAGATTAATATATGTTTGGATCATCGCACAAATAGTAATCATTGATCCCTTTTTTGATTTATCGCAAGGCATTAATTTTAAATTAGGTTTTATATTGGGATTGAAAAATGGAGATGTAGTTCTGAATGTCAATGTTTTGGCTGTCATAATGTTAGGTTTTATTAAAATTCTTGAGGCAGCAAATATGGTTGGAAAGAGGATTACTCTTAAAAAGTTCAGAGATGGAATCTTGGGTGAAATTTTTCCAATAAACGGTACCATAACCGAACGAATTTCGTTAGAAAATGAGAAGAATTGGTTATTAGTAGCATTAGATAAATCATTTGATTATGAAGGACAAAAGATCCATAAAGTTTTGATCAAAAGAAAAGATGATAAAACCGTAAAGTTAAAGGAGAAAAATCAGATTACTTTCTTTAGACTTGTTCTTGATGAAAACGATTTGATTAATTCATCTGACAAATCGAAGTTTCCGTTTATTGACTGGATTATTTGTGAATAAATTACGCTTGTTAAAAGTAATTGGGCTACAGGGATTTTAAATTATAAATTTTGAAAAAGGAAACAAAATATATTTTTAGTGTCATTACCATAAATCTGATCATCGCAACTTTGATTATGCTGTTTTTAATTGATTTTGATTTTTCAGAATTACTAAAATTTATCATCGATTTTTTACTCAATTTCTTAATCGGAATTACCGGATTATATGCTACAGGCTATGTAATAGGTCAAAATCTGGATAAATTAAAAAGGAATAAATATACTATTGCACATGGGATCCTTTCCATTTTTTGTGTTTTGTTTTTGGGAACCCTACTTGGTTCAACTGTAGGATTTATTCAGGAAGGACTTCCAGATGGAAAAGAATATTGTTTAAAAGACGAACTGTTTGATTATTTTGTTAAACCACTGTATTGGATTTTTCTATTTGGTTTTTTTCCGACCTTAATTAGTGGCATTTTGTTAGGGATCAGGCTAAGAAAGAATTTATAATTAAATCCAATAAATATAAAACCAAAACAGGCTGCCCATTATAGACAGCCTGTTTTTTATTTCTAAACCCGCCAGGTTTTCAAAACCTGTCGGGTTTCTTTTTAATTATTTAATTACAATTTTCTGAACTTCTTTTCGCTCACCATCCTGAACCGTAACAAGATAGATTCCGGTTTGAGCGTTTCTCAATTCCAGATTCTGGTTAAATAAACCGGTATTTTGGAACGACTGGTTAAAGATCTCTCTTCCGCGGATATCGTGTACGTTTACTTTGATCTCATTCGCAGAAGCCGATTTAAACTGAATGTTGAAGTTACCGTTGTTTGGATTCGGGAAGATCGCGAAATCCTGTAAACCGAAACTTTCCGTACCTAATACAGCCGACTGATAACAAACTTCAACGGCCCATGAGTTTAAATTCCCGGTATCACCCTGGAAATAATCGTTGATCAATAATTGCCAGTTTCCGTTTGATTGCTTACCATTTAAAGCGGCCAACGGTTGGTTTGGTGCAAATGTACCTGTAGTGATTGGTGCCGTACAAACAATGTTTGGCGATCCGTCGTTAAAGTTGATGTTAAATCCATCCTGATCATTACAAATACGGCTTGCTAAAATAACTTCCGTTCCATCAGGGTGTTTTAATCGGGTTACCAAATCACGAATCCACTGGTGCGTAACGTTTACGTTTACATTTACATCCGTAAGTGTTTGTGCTGCAGTGATATTCAGGTTTGACGTTAATGTTGGACCGGCTGTAGATGTATTCGGATTTGGTCCGTCTGGAATAGCGCTAACGGTATTGTTGGTAAACGTCTCACAAGAGTTTGTAATCGTATAACCAACAGCAATATTTTTAGACAAAGCGTAGAAAATATTTCCAACCGCTTCTACCATAATACGACAATAAGGTGCCGCAGTATTCGGAACCGTGATTACTTCTGATCCGTCGTTAGGGGTATTGGCTACCAATGTTGTAAACGTAGCACCGTTATCCATTGATATTTTAATGTTGACATTTGCAGTATTGATTCCGTTGGCTGTAGTACCGGCTACATCCCAGGTAACGGTTTGTGAAGAACCTCTGTCCCAGGAAACGTTAGCCGTTGCTGGCGATGTAATACGGAATGGACCTGTATTAGCAAAAGTCACGGTCATATCGCCACGTCCGGTCTGACCGCCGTTTGGTGCACGGTTATCACGAACGGTTAAGGCAAAATTCATTGTACGAGCCACATTTGGAATAACTTCCCAGGTTGGGGTCAGGTTTCCGGCTAAAACATCTTCGAAACGTGGCATATAGCGGTTTGGCGATGTTGATGGCGGTAAAGATCTGAAGTTTGGCCCCGTAGTAGCTGTAGCCGTTGGCGGTTGTGTCGATACTTGATTGTTGGTTTGTTCCCAACAATAGGTAAGTGCTTCTCCAGCCGTATCGGTAGCGCTTCCTTTTAAAATAAAAGCTGTTCCGTAAGGAATAGTGTAGTTCGCGCCGGCATTAACCACGGGAGCAGCATTACCGTTATTGGTTGTAACCGCACAGCTACCACCGGCGTTTACAAAGGTTTGCATCTGAGCGATACTTACTGTGTGGAAATGCGCATCGGAATGATCTTGTACGTTAGGTGCACAAATTCCGGCATATCCCATAATCGTACTCGCACTTCCCGGTTCTACAGCAGTAGCATCGGTACGGTTACAAGCGTTGTTTTGCGTATGAGTAGCGCCATATTGGTGCCCCATTTCGTGGGCTACATAATCGATATCAAACGGATCTCCAACCGGGTTTGGCTGACCTGTAATTCCTCTGGCTTTTGTAGACGAACAAGGCGAGTTTAACTGAGCGATACCGGAGTCGGTCGTACAAACCCCGTGACCGATATCATAGTTAGCCGCACCAATAGCTGCATCAACAATAGGTTGGATTTCGTTGATCATTTGTGGTGAATTCGTGAAGTTATCACTGTCAATATAGATGATCAAATCGTTATTTGCTACGATGTTCATATGCAACGACATGTCTCTTTCATACAGACCGTTTACGCGCGTCATTGTTACGTTCATCGCCGCTAAAACAGCCGCTTTTTTCTGAGCCGTAGTACCACCACTTAAACCGGCTGCATTAACATGATAGGCTGCATATTCGATTGTACAAGCCATTGCCAAACGGTATACACGGTATTTTCCGTCGCTGGCCATAGCCGTTTCAGGACTATTGATCAATCTTCCGGAAACTGCTTCATGATCATCCTGTACCATACACGAAAAAGCACGTGTAGGTTGTAAATCTCTTTTACTATAGATAATGTAATTTTTAAGATCTTTAGTAAACGGATCGATATAAGAAGTACCTGTTTTACCAGATAAGGTCATCGTGTGTAATCCAAAAAGCGTTACGCTGAAATTGATCGTTGCACTCGGATCTTCAATACCTTTTCCTATATAGGATTTGATTCCCGGATATTTTGCCGCTAATTCGGCTTCCATAACGGGAGATTCGTAAATCTGGTAATTCTCCATTTTCCCGTTTGGAGCAGGGAAGGCGAGGATTAAGGATGAAGTGGCATTGGAACGCATCGGTGCCGCTTCCAGTTTTGCTTTTAAAGCCGGTAAGTCAAGTGAAAACAATTGGAAGTTTTGAGGTTGTGAAGCCCGTTCCACTTTTTCATACATTCGCAGTCGTTCGGGACTGACTTTCGTCCACAATGAACTTTGACCATAAGATGACGCGAACAGACAGAAACTGGCCGCGACATAGAGTAGCTTTTTTTTCATTAGTTTTTAATTTTTTTCAGTTGTTATTTAGTTATTTGTCATAAAAATACATTTTTAAATTTAAATTGTTGATTAAATTGAATGCTTTTAGTGAAAAAGATAAAAAAAAGCGATGAAATACAACAAACTAAAATGACAATAGTTTGGATGTAAATCGGCACAAAAGATTTAAAATTGCAGCTCAAGAAACGGATATTTTACGAGGCTACGATTATACAACTATTATAAGATACGTTTTATTTTACTTTTTGGAAGCATATATATCCTAAGATTTCTATTTAGAATAGGATTTCGAAAAAGTAGCCAAATGGGTTGTCTTTTTAGACTTTCATAAAACTTAAAAAGGGTATTTAAAATGCAACATTCAATATAAAGCTACAAAAGCAGTATTAATATTTTCTATTTTACATAATGTATATTATGGTTCATTTTAGGATTGTTAAAATTGAGAGTATATGCAGTTGTTTTGAGTCTTTTCCCGTATTTAAAGTGAATTCTATATTCCATTAGTTTGAGTGCTATACTACGACAATTGTATAACAACCAGCTTTACGCTTTGTGGCAAAAAAACTCATATTTTAAAAAAACTTTAAGTGTTTATTTTTTACGCTATTTATAAGCCTGTAATCCGGACTTAAATTTTATTTAAAATTCAGCGAAATATTTTTTTGATTTTATTTCGAATCATACGATCTGAATTGTATTCGGTTTCAAATTTTGATTTTGATCGATGCATTCGTTCGTTATCCGTAATGACCTTTTATTAAAAAGAACCTGAATAATCGGATGATCACCAATTTGCTGGAAATCTTTCTAAATTTTAAATTTTTCAATAATAAGTATGCGCATACTTTGATGGCTCAATTTTGGCTATAAAAGATTTCTATTTTACATAATGTAAAGATTCTGTATTAAGTCGTTATTTTAAGACGCTTAGACGCAGTTTATCACCACCTTTAAAACCGCATTCCCACAGCCTAATTTAGGAATAAGATTTCCGACTATAAAGCGAATTATTTTAACAAAAATAGTATATTTGAGACTATGACACATACCGATATACAAAACAAGAGAATACACGGAAATGATTGAGAAATTGGAGAAGTTGATTGAAGAAAAATAATTTAACCACTTATAAAAGTTTTAAATCACAAAGCTCTTGAAATGATCAGGCAAAATCAACGATAATATTTTTATTTTTGCTAGGGCTGATAATATAAAGAAGGATCATATAAACAGTAAATCGATTTAAAGAAATATTAGCAGATAACGATCTACATTTAAGTAAATTCAAAAGAAAAATTAAGTAATAATATGGATTATATTGAGATTAAAGGATACAAGTCAATTAAAGATGTAAGAGTTGACCTAGCTCCTATCAATATATTGATTGGGGCAAATGGTAGTGGAAAAAGTAACTTTATTTCATTTTTTGACTTTCTCAATAAATTGTATAATCGTAAGCTCAACAATTATGTTGCATTAAAAGGCGGAGATAACAAAATATTACATAAAGGAAAAAAGAATACCGATACGATTTCTTTTAAAATGGAATTTGAAAATGGTCAGAATGGATATTCGGCACATTTACAATCGGGTACCGATGGTTTTGTATTTCTTGATGAAGATTTGATTTACAAGGGAGGTTCTAAAAATATTAGCAGATCAGGTACGGAAGCATTTATTAAATTAACAGATAATTATAGAGCTCCATATGTGAAAAAATATTTAAATGGGCTGAGAAAATACCATTTTCATGATACAAGTTCTAATTCTCCTTTTTCTCAATATAGTAATATACAGAATGATATTTACTATTTCTATGAAGACGGTGGGAACTTAGCTGCATTTATGTATGAAATACATGAAACAAATAAGATTGTTTACAACCGAATTATCAAAAATATACAATCTATTGCTCCTTATTTTTCGGATTTTTATTTTGCACCTAATTCAGAAAACAATATTAGATTGCAATGGACAGACAAATATAGTGACATCGTATTTGGTGCTAATGATCTTTCTGATGGAACTATTCGTTTTATTGCTTTGTCTGTTTTATTCTTACAACCTGATTTACCTGATACGATAGTAATAGACGAGCCAGAATTAGGACTGCATCCATCTGCAATAGCTAAATTGGCAGGAATGATAAAATCTGTAGCTGATAGGGACTGTCAGGTTATTCTCGCGACTCAATCAACAGATTTAATAAGTCATTTTCAGCCTGAAGAGATTATTACGGTAGACCAAGTAAACGGTCATACGGAATTTAATAGATTAAATAGTGATACTCTACAACAATGGCTGAATGATTTCACTATTGATGATTTATGGAAACGAAATATCATTACTGGTGGACAACCGAATTATAATTTATGAAAAGAGTAATAATTATATGTGAAGGGGAAACGGAAAGAGAATTTTGTCAGAATGTCTTAGCTCCTCATTTAATTCATCATGACATCCACATTCAAGCTCCATTGATTAAAAAAACAATGGGGGGTATTGTAAAGTGGGATATCTTAAAAAGGGAAATTGAAACACATTTGCAAGAACCAAATGTTGTTGTTACTACTTTCATTGATTATTATGGGTTATATCAAAAATATAGTTTTCCTAATTGGAATGAAGCAGAAAGAATAGCTGACAAAAATAGGAGAATGGATTTCTTAGAAAATGCGATGAAAACGAGTATTACAGAATCTATTAGACATAGATATATTCCATACTTACAATTGCATGAATTTGAAGGGTTACTTTTTAATGATATTCAGATTTTTCACGAACAAGTACCAAAGGCTGAACTTGTAGGTTTAACCGAGCTTCAAAAAACATTTGAAGATTATGATAATCCAGAAATGATAAATAATAGCAAAGAAACATCTCCAAGTCATAGGCTTAAGAGAATTATCAAAGGTTATAATAAACCATTATATGGGCATTATTTTGCAGAAGCTATTGGGATTAATAGGATAAGGGAAAAATCGCCAAGATTTAACGAATGGATTACCAAAATAATTAATCACTAAAAGGCACTGTATTAAATAGTTTTTTTTGAAGGACTGTTGTGATTCCAACCTGAGAGTCAACTGTAATATATTCTTACCTGAGTTTAATCAAAAAAATCTTCATTAGTATGATTCCCCAGAAAAGACAGAAAAAATATCAGATTTTGTTAGTAAAAAAAATATAAAACCTTATTTTTGCATACCTATAAAAATTGCAACCTAAAATTCAACTGATAGTACTGTGGAAAATCCAACTGCACAAAAATTAATTAATAAAATCCAACTTGACCTGTTCAAAACCGGATTTGATGCCGAGACATTAATTGGAGATTTAAAAAAATTACGCGAATTAGCTTTAGACGAACAAAATCCTGTTTTGGTTAAAGCAATACGTTTAACGTACGAACATATTGAAGAAAACAATGCCTTTTTAATTGCAATTCCGGACGATGAGCCACTAGAAGATTCAGAAGAAAACGAAGCAGAAATGGTACGCCCGGAAGAAACCGATATTGAAAGCTTGGAATATCTTATTTCATTGTTTTCAGATCTAAAAAACAAAAACAACATCTCCGATTTAAGAGAATACAACAAAGCGTTTTTGGCTTTTTAAGAAGAGAATCCTATTTTACATACTATAAAACTGTACTCCAAATAGTACAGTTTTTTTTATATCTTTTAGTGAATTATTAACGAATTTTCTGCTTTTCTGTTATACATTTGGCGCAACAAAACCCGGAGTTACGCCCGGTTTTTTTATAACTCATTATCAACCTTTTAATAACTAAATAATGTTGCGTTTCTTTAAAATCATTGCCTTTTTGGAAGGGATCTCCCTCCTGTTGCTTTTATTTGTAGCCATGCCTTTAAAATACATGTACGACAAACCGGAAATGGTTCGTATGGTCGGAATGGCTCACGGATTATTGTTTATCGGGTATATCGTTTTGGCGAGTATGCTTAAAATGGAAGAAAACTGGTCGCTAAAAAAATTCCTTATTGTTTGTGTGGCGTCGGTAATTCCGTTCGGAACGTTTTATGTTGAGAAAAAAATTCTGTAATTTTAGAATATGAAAATCTTTAATTGGGCATATAAAATTCTGAAAAACATGGATTTCAGTGATACTTGGGCTTCGTATCTGAACCTGGCGATCAATATTGTAATCCTGATTGTTATCGCTTATATTTTAGATTATATTTTTAAAAAAATACTGATTATCATATTGGCTATCGTAGCCGAAAAAACAAAATCGAGTTTCGACGATTTCCTGGTAGCCAATAAAACGGCGAAATATGTAGCCCACCTGGTCCCACTCTATTTTATCAGTAAGGTAGTACCGGTAATTCTGAAAAATTTTGTCTATTGGGAAAGTTTTTTTGGAAAAAGTGTCAAAGTCTATATGGTTTTCCTGTCGCTGTGGATTATCCGAAGTATTTTTAATTCCCTTAAGGATTATTTAAAGGAGAAGCCCAAATTTAGCGATAAACCGATCGACAGTTATACGCAGGTGATCATGATCATTCTCTGGGTTTATGCCATCACCTATTTGGTTTTGATCTTATTTGATACGAATTTTAAAACCCTTTTGGGGACTTTTGGGGCCATTTCGGCAATTATCATCTTGATTTTTAAGGATACAATTTTAGGATTGGTGGCCAGTATTCAGGTTACGGTTAATGATACCGTTCGAATTGGTGACTGGATTACGATCGATAAATTTGGCGCCGATGGTGATGTAATCGAAATCAATCTGGCGACGGTTAAAGTGAAAAACTTCGATAATACCACGACTACCGTACCGACCTATAGTTTGATTTCGGATTCGTTCCGAAACTGGCGTGGGATGCAAAATTCCAACGGGAGGCGTATCAAACGACATATTCTGATCAAAGAAAATAGTGTCCGGTTTATTCATCCGAGTGAGATCGATCGTTTTAAGAAAATTCAATTGATCACGTCCTATATCGAACACCGTCAGTCGGATATCGAAAAATTCAATACGAATAACAGTATTAATAAAGAACTAGCCATAAACGGTCGGAATCTGACCAATTTAGGGTTGTTTCGAAAATACCTGACCAGTTATCTGGAAAGTCATGCCGGAATTAATAAAGAGATGAATCTGATGGTTCGGCATTTACAACCTACGGATAAAGGAATTCCAATTGAAATCTATGCCTTTGTTTCGGACAAGCGCTGGATCAATTACGAACATATTATGGCCGATATCTTCGATCATATTATTGCTGCGGTAAATTATTTCGATCTGGAAATTTTTGAATTACCGTCTAATAGCAATCGTAAAGACTATTCTGAAGAATAATTCGAGACAAGATAAAAAATCATAAGGGGTACTTTAGTATCCCTTATTTTTTGGTGCAAAATGTACTTTAAATATCAAAAATGAGATGTAAATACGATAAAATGAAAAGTATTGTGGGATTAGAGCAAATAAAATGTATATTTAATATTACTTAAATAGTTATGAAATAAAACAGCAGCGGGATGCTAATGAAGAAATCGGTTTACATACTCCTATTGGTCTTATCATTTCTGATAAGTTGTGTTTTTTTTATGCATTCCAATGCGAGTGATTTTAAATATCCCGGTATAAAAGTGGTGTTTGTTTTTTTAAATCTGAGCCTATGCCCTGTCTTTTTTGACCGTATCATAAAAAGAAGTACGATTTCAAAGGAACAGAAACTGTTGTTCTATGCCGTACCGGTCATTTTATTGGAATATTTGGGAATTACCATGCTGTTTTACTTCTATAAAACAGGGCCGTTTTTTTTTAACCATCTGTTTGTCAACGGACTTGTAATTGCTTTGGCAGTTTTTATAATCTACTATACGTTTATGATTTTAAAAAAATTGCGTTCTAAATTAAGTCCCGAAAAAACAAATCGTTTAACCGAATAAGTACCTATTCCGACTGACTTTCTGTACGGCCGGAATAGGTGCTCTATTATTATATAATCTCTACTTCTGTTTTACCGTGTGAGGCCGGACGACCAAAACTGTCCAGATTTACCATCGTAATGGCTTCAACAGTAATAATCACATCTTTGGTCATTACATTGCGAACTTCACATTTCATAACGATTGAAGTACGCCCAAATTTTACAAGGTCAATTCCGATTTCAATAATATCGCCCTGTCTCGCGGAACTCATAAAGTTGATTTCCGACATAAATTTGGTAACGATCTTGTTGTTTTTCAATTGAATAATGGCAAATAATGCCGCTTCTTCGTCAATCCAGGATAATAATTTTCCTCCGAAAAGTGTACCATTTGCATTCAGGTCTTCCGGCTTAACCCATTTTCTTGTCTGATAAATCATAATATAAATTTTTGCAGCGCCAAAGTTACTATTTCTTGGTGGTCAAATGCTAATTTAGGGAGCTCTTTTATCGGAAACCAGGTGGCTTCTTTTGCATCATCGGCTGCTATTGCTGTTGTATTCTCAGGAACGATTCCAAAATAGGCCACCGAAACGGTATGATGTCTCGGATCGCGAAAGGGCTTTCCAAAGGCTCCAATTTGCTCTAAGTGATCGATTTTTATGGTGGTTTCTTCAAAAAGTTCCCGTATGGCGGCATCTATCAAGTCTTCATTCTGATCGACAAAACCTCCCGGTAACGCCCAATCGTCTTTAAAGGGCTCGTTAGCCCGTTTTATTAGAAGCATACTATAGTTGGAAAGCGTTTTTTTGACAATGACCGCGTCAACGGTTAAAAAAATGTTAGATTTTCTCATAAAGTACGAATTATGTATCTCGAAATTTTAAGTATTTTTTTGTCATAAATATGCAACTTTAACGCATACTTAAATGAAAGTTCTTAAAAAAACAATCTTTTTCTTAAAGATTAATAAGCCAAAAGCCTTAATTATCGCAACAAAGTTAATTAATTGTTACTTTAGTCATGTCCTATTCTCATTATCTTTGCCCAATCAAAATAAATAAGCCAACATGCTACTGTTGGAATTAAAAAAAAGTAAAGCGAATATGAAAAAAATTATGCTTCCCTTATTTGTAACGGTACTGGCTTTCGGAACGGCTATGGCTCAGGAAAAACCAGTCTTTAACAAATGGTCGATCGACATCAATGGAGGATTTAGTAAGCCTATTGCTCCATTTACGACTGGTTATTATGCAAAAAACTACAATCTTTTTCATGCCGATTTAGGTGTACGTTATATGTTTAACACCAAGTTCGGTTTGAAAGTTGATCTAGGGTACGATCAGTTTGACAATGATTCTAAAAGTGCTCCTTTCGACGGACAGTATTATAGAACTACGGTACAAGGTGTGGTCAACTTGGGACGTGTGCTTAATTTTGAAGAGTGGACACAACACTTAAACTTTCAGGCACATACCGGTATCGGATATGCTTTTATGAAAAACGACCGTTTTGAAGGAGTCGACCATATGTTAAACCATATTATTGGTCTTACCGGACAAATTAAATTATCGGAACGTGTTGCTTTAAATGCCGATTTTTCGATGATCAACAATGTACGTCAAAACAATACCTTCGATGGTGCGATTGCTCCGGAAGACAGAGGTTTTAATGGAACTTTATATAACGCAACAGTTGGTTTATCGATTTATTTAGGTAAAAACGAAAGACATGCCGACTGGTTTTATGCAGAAGAAAAAGTGGATCGTTTAGAGGAATTGGAAAAACGAATTGGTGATTTGGAAACCTTAATGAACGATTCAGACAAAGATGGTGTGCCGGATTATCTGGATGCGGAAGCCAATACCATTCCAGGTGTAGCCGTTGATACTAAAGGACGTGCTGTGGACAGAAACAAAAATGGAATTCCGGATGAATTGGAAAGCTATTTAGAGCGCAACTATGGTGCAAGCAGTAAAGGATCCTCTCTAAACGGTGAAACGTTGAAAGAAATGATCAATCAAGGATATGTGAATGTATATTTCGATTTTAACCAGTCGCAACCAGCGTCGAATTCGGTTAGTGGAATGGATTTCTTAGTGAAATATCTAAAAGCACATCCGGATGCAAAAGCAGATGTAGTGGGTTATGCTGACGAAATCGGAGATACCAATTATAACAAAAACTTATCTCAGAAACGTGCTGAAAACGTAAAAAATACTTTGGTTAAAGCCGGAATTGAGGCATCCCGATTAAACATTATCGGAAACGGTGTGGATAGTTCGGTGGCAAAAGATTCGAAAGCCGCACGACAACTGGTAAGAAGAGTTACTTTTAAGATCAAGTAATTAACAATATCTTATTCATAACTTATAAAGAACCGCTGTAATCCTACAGCGGTTTTTTTATAACTTTAAAATAAAAATGGAAAATCGCGATACCTTTTTGATCGATCTCAGAGGCGAAGCCTTGGGAATGATCTCGGATCAATCTTCATCCGAAGAAATTTTTCAAAACAAAATCCTGCGTCCGATCTTACGACTGCAAAACGAACTTTTCATTCAGGTTTTCCTGAATTATGCGGTAAAACAGAAAAATGTTTTCTTTTCGCTCACACCCGAAAAAAAGATGGCCTATATCGAGAATGTTATCCAACGGGATATCAAATTCCGGAATTCATTAAAAGGAATGATCATCGGCCTTTTTACAGTGGACGAATACCAGGAATACATTAAAAACTCCTCGAACTTAAACAAAAGAATGATGAATGTGCTGATCGAGCGCCTGAAAAGTCAGGTGCAATTATTGGAACTGGATTAACGTAAACAAACGAAAGCTTTTTGCTTTACATTAATAAATTATAAGGACCGTGATAACACGGTCCTTTTTAAATTATAATTACTCAGGCTATTATATTGCATAAAAGATAATTAGCAAAACTCCTAATAGAAGTTCTTCTTTGTAGTTTTTTGAAAAACTTTACTTGTTTTTATTAGAAAGACGCAAACTCTCAAACTTGGCAATGAAATTTTCCCAAGTCCAATCCGGGAATATTTTTGGCATTTCGGTTTTAAAAGTTTCTGTTTCTACCGAACCAATACCTACTCCATTCATATAGTATAATAGTACGACTTGCCAATCATAAAACACACGTGCTTCTATTGCCATTTGCGTATAACCATAATAATCTAAATCTAGATAATCTAATTCATAGTCATCAATGCTTTTATAATACATAGACTTTTCGATACTATCCGGTCTAATGATAAAACCACATCGACTTTCATTTGAACAATAATCAAAAGGTTGAAAATATTGAAGGTCTTCTCCATGTACAGACAATATTTCTTCATCATAATATGCTTTCATATCTGCGAATAAATATTCCGTTTCTGCTAAATTCATCCTGCCTCCCAGGCTTTTTTCTTTATTAGACCACCATTCTAATTCAAACCCATCACTTCTTTTTTCATAGTACTCTTTAATTCCTTGATGAACAGCATCTAATTTATTTAAGCTTTCTGATTCGATTTCCATAGGAAGGTGATTCCATGTTTTAAAATCTTTAATTTTCTTTTCTTTTTTTGCTTTTAATAATAAATCGTCTAAATAATCATCAAAAAAAAATGTATAGCCCATATTATTTTATTACTGTGGTTAATGTTACGTTACTCCTATTCTTTTTTTAATTTTTCAACAACTATCTATATTCAAAAATTGAATATTATTTATCTTTTAAATACTCTTCTAAGCTCCATTCATCCGTTGGCTCTAAATAACGTTCTACTTTTACCGGTTTATCCAAATTATGCAAGCGCAAGCTTTTATCTTCATCACCGCCTACGTGTTCCCATTTTTTAGCATCTGAACGCACTATAAAATCAGAAACAATTTTTAATTCGTCATTAATTGAAGCTACTAAAAAACACTCTGCTATTTTTTTATTTGATTCACTTGGGTTTGAAAAAGAAACGTAACAGGCCCAAACGGTGCCATATTTTTCAGAGGTATATTCGCTGATTTTAAATAAATAACGCGGGACTGGGTAAGAACTCTTTTTGGACTGCTCGTAAAAACGATCCGAAAATGGAGATATTATTGTACCTTTAATATTAAATGCTACTTTTTTGCCTTCAGCATCATACGAATCTTCACAGTAAATGTTCAGCTCTTTTTCTACAAATTCATTATATTTTTTAATATCATCTTTGTTCCTTTGTAAATGAATTGCAATTTGTTCTTTTTCAAAAACAATAGCTATAAATGTTTTGATTTTTTCCATTATTTATCTTTATAATGATTATAAAACTCCATTTGTTCGGATAAAATATTATGAATTTCAGTCCAGCCCTGTGTTCTGGAAAGATCAATAGCTAATCCCCAACACATTTCTACTTTATCCAGATCTCCTCTTTTTCCTGCCCAATAACTCGCGCTTAGTAAAGCATTCCAGCATCCAATTGGATCATTATATTCTTCTGCCAATATTACAGCAGCTTTGATGTGAAGATCACCTGTATAACCTCTTATTTTCCTGATAGCTTCCGTAGCTTCAAAAAGAGGGTGTTTTTGTACTTCTTTAGGAAACATTTTATATTTACTTTCCCGCTCTGAATTAAATGCATCTGCTATAGAATCCAGTAAGGAATCTGAATGACCAACATGAATCGTATATTCCTCAAAACTGTTATCATCACAATCAAAACCATGAGGTAATTGAGCACAACGCCAATAATGTTTCCATTTATCTTTGTCCTCTATTGTAATGTTCGAATAAGCTCTCTTAGCAAGTACATTTCCTATATAATTATTCCAAAGCCCGTAATCCTTATTGGTATCGTTGTATTCGGGTAAATAAATACCATCTTCTACCAGTTGATCAAATAATTCAAAAGCTTCAGAATTTTCAGAAGTATTGTAATAATGACTCCAGAATTCTTTATAAAAATCTTCCTTATATTCAGGAGCATTTTCAAAACGTTTCTGATTAGATTCCGACAGTAAAAACTGTTTTAAAAATTCCAGATCACCACCTCCGAAATAATCAAAGAATGGCTGGGATAATACTATGGCATCCTCTATTTGCTTCTGAAGCTCCTGTACCAGCACCAACTTTGTCATAAGCTTCAAGTTAGACATAGGAATCGTTGCTTTTATATTGGGAGCGAATGTAAAACATTCCTGATATACTTTATCAAAAGATACAATTGGAGATTCCTGAAGTATTGCTTTGCCAGGGATTAACTGAAAGGCTAAAATATCATTTCCCTTATAGCCATAAAAACCAAAAGGCATTACCGACCAATATCCTTTTTTTAAAAGCTGTATGAGTTTTGCTTTTTGGTCTTCGACATCAAATTCAAGATAGAATTTTTTACTGATTTCTTTGTCTTTATAAATTTCCTTTAAATCAGAGTGTACTTTATTTATTTCCATATTTAATTCTAATAATTTAATGCTTTTTCTAAAGACTCACATTTTTCCTTAAAATAAGTCAAATCTACATCTGGAAATAACTTAGGAAAACGTTTAATAATATTCCTCATCTGATGTAAAACCCCCTCTGCAGAATACGTAAATGTCCCCTCTTTAAATTTATCACTAAAAGGGTGAGGTCCTTGTAGATATTTTGCCCCGTATTCTATATAAACAGGTTTATAGTTTCCTAACTTTTTTACAATTTCCTGTGTGTCAATATAAAAATACTGCCAATAGTAAACAGCCTTGCAAGCAATCATGGTATCATAATATTCTTCCAGATTCATATCCATTTTAAACCAAATACCCGAATCAAAAAAATAAATGGGACAAGGATAAATACCCTCTTCTCTCAGTATACAGCCATACGTACCATCATCCCCATGACCTGACTTCTGAAAATAATTAAGTTTAGGTAAAAAGTCTTGCCAGATAGCCTCGGCTTCTGGTTGCGGGTTATTTTTCCAAAAACGGCTGTCGCTATTATAATTATCCCAAAAATGAGAAGGGTATCCTAATGATTCAAAAAGACCTAAAATTTTAAAACCTCCCCAAAGATATTCTTCGTTTGGTTCATTCGTTGTTGAAGACCAATCTAAGGTTAAAGCACTTATAGAATTGTACTGATAATCTTCTTCAGGGATTTCAACTTTAATCGAATCTTTAGCTCTTGTTAGTATTCTTTGACTTAAAAATCCAGCATTTTTTATTACTTCTTCACTATTATTTTCATTTACTTCTAAGCTAGTATTATCCAGCTCTTTAATAAAGTTATTCAATTTTTCAATTATGATCATATTATTTGTTTTATAAAATAAAACTTTATTTAATTTTTAAGGTCTTGTTGGAATAATACCCTCCCAATTATAAGAATAGCCATTAGTATAACTATAAAAACCCTCCATTGCATTTAATTACAGGTTTTTATAGTTGTTAAAAAATGATTTTTTGGTCATACTCATCTGCCTCCTGTATATTTTATAGTCTTTTGAAGTTGAGCTTCTACTAATGGTTTTAATAATTCACGAAATTTGTATTTATCCAACGCCAAAGTATAAAATTTTTCTTATAGTTTGGACTAAATTTTAAAGATGATTTAAAGAAAAAAAACAAATTGGATTGATCCATTTTGGTATATAAATACCGGAATTAATAGAATAAAAAAAGGACAGTGAAAACTGTCCTTTTACATTACAACACGAAGTAAGTATCCTTAACCGGCTGTATATGCGAGATATCTACGGATTTCGGCTCCTCTGACTCGAATTCGTTTCGATACTCGTAAACCATCTGCAAGAGGTTTTTTTCAATATTACTGGAGATAAGATTCATTGGCGTGTCGGTTGGTCGGTTTTCAAACGGATCCTGTAAATGGATCGCCATCTTTTCGATTAAGAAGAAAGCGGCACCAATAGTTGTCACCAACGGTATACGGAACCATCCCAGAAAATCGGTTAATCCGAATGGTAATAAAATCAGGAACAAACACAACGTAAAACGGATGTACAAACTATAGGTCGTTGGGAAAATCGTGTTTTTAATACGCTCACATTTCCCCATCGAATCACACAAACGTGTTAAGGTATTGTCGATTTCCACTTGTTGGTAGACGTTAATTTTGCCTTCGTCGTTTGCTTTACGCAATTCTTTTACGTGCAACATCAAAATGGCATTTGGAACGTGTTTGTGCTTTTTAACAAAACGCAGCTCTTCTTCCGTTAGCAACGACTGAATCAATTTTATGGGATCTTTACCTCGAAGCGACTGACTCAAACTATAACACCATGCGGCTTGTCGTTTTGCAAAGCGCTCTTTAAAGTCGTTTGCATGAGTCGAAAAATCCGGATCTTTATAAAATCCGATTACTTGTCGTAGTAAGGAACGGGAATCGTTTACGATCGCACCCCATACAATTCGGGCTTCCCACCATCTGTCGTAAGCCTGATTCGATTTAAAAGCCAGTAATAACGAGATAATGGTACCGATAATAGACGGTATCGCAATTGGAATTTTGGTTGGAACAGCCTGAAACGTATGGTGAAATACTTCAAAAGCAATACAGTAGAGTACGATTAAAACTAACTCCAACTTAATTTTTCCCAAAACATATTTAAGTGGTACTCTTTTTTTTAGTAGCATATTTTTTTAATTTTTAGATGAAACAATCAGACCGTTTCCTCATGTAAGGAAAGCACCGGTAGGCCGAGGTTTTGATGAACCGGAGTGGCTGCGCTCTTTTTTAGCCGTGTTTTTTCCGGTTTTCGGGTTTCTACCAATAAATCGATATTGTTTTTTGAAATGGTTTCCGATAAAAACGGGGTGATTTCTTCCGGTCGTTCTTCAAATACGGAAGCCTGACTTACAATTTTAAAAGTAAACCGTTCGCTCACGATACGCTGTAAGTCCTGTACTCCTATTCCATTGGCAACACGCTCCAGGTACAACGCATTATTAAAATGATGTTCCTCCGAATGTTGTCCCAGATGTAAAATCGGACTTTTACAATTCCCCAGTAATTTTAAAAAATGACGTTGAAAGGTATTGGTTTCCGATCGATATCGTTGTGATAGAATAACCAATCCAATTTCAAGATGGTTTAACAGATTTTTTAATAAAGGAGCTGAAATACCAAACTGATGGCGTACTGTTATGGTACAATTGGCGGTTTCGTTAACAATCGCACGGCATTCGTCTACAACTGTGTATTGTGCCTCGGTCATTTCGGGACTCATGCTGCGAAGTGCCGATAAAGGCGAAAACAAAGTGTCGGGTAAATCGTTGATTGTTAGTAAAACGATAGTACAATTTTTAGTTTCAGCGTGTTTTACAGCCGTTTTTACAGCGTGAAGGGTATCGGCTTCAAAGGCGGTTGGAATGAGTATGTTATGCATCGGTGTAATTGTTTATGATTTATATCAGCAAAACAACTACACCGGGATGAGAAGGGAATTAAATTAAAATTAGAATATTCTAAAAATTGACATTAGAAATTTTAATGTGCGTTTAACGCTTAAAAACGATGGTTACTATAGTACCTTTATCGGCTTCCGATTGTATCGATAATTCGCCGTTGTGCATACGGATAATCTTCATAGCCAGCGGAAGTCCAAGGCCATAGCCCACATAACGGGATGCTTTTTTACCGCGGAAAAACGGTTCGTATAAATACGGAATGTCTTCCGGTGGAATTCCGATTCCAATATCTGAGATTACAATTTTTAATTGTTCTCTATTGGCCGTGAGGTTTACAAATACTTCTTCATTATCGGAATATTTAACCCCATTGGTAATAATATTTCCGATAGCAAGCTCCAAAAGCGGTTTGTTACACGGTAAGACCAGTAACGAATCCTCTTCCGGGATATCGCTCATGTTAATACTCACACGGTTGCCCGGATAAATTTTATCCAGATCACTTTTAACATCCAGCAATAAATCGTCAATGCGGACAATATCCTGAACTTGTTTTTTACCATCATAACCCGTTTGGGTGAGTTTTAGTAAACTTTCGGTCAGGTTACTCAAACGGGATGCCTGTTTGTGGATGTTATTTAATGTATTAGTATATTCCTCTGTGTCACGGTCTTTGAGTAAGGTTACCTCCGCTTCAGCCATAATGGTTGCGATTGGCGTTTTTAGCTCGTGGGAGGCATTGTTAATAAAATTGGCCTGAATTTCAAAAGAGGTTTCCAAACGATCCAACATATCGTTGAAAGTCTTCGTAAGATCGGAAATTTCATCCGAATCGTTTACTTCCGGTAAGCGGTTGTGCAAATTAGAGGCACTAATCCGTTTTACTTCACTGGTAATACGTGATACCGGATTGATAACCCGCAAGGCCAAAAAACGACCAAAAAAATACGCCAGTATGATAAATCCTAAGCCGCATAATAGTAAAATTCGGGTAATAAACAAGGTACTATCACTGCCACGTAAATCTTTTGCGGAAATGATCACCATATATTTCGTACCGGCTTCATTAAAAACCTGACCGTAATAGTAAACTTCATTTTCTTCGATCCAACCGGAATTGTATTTCATTACCGAGGCATAAAATTCCGGTGGTAGATGCAATTCGGTGTTGTATTCGAACGAGCTGGCACTGTTTATTTTTAAAACGTATTCCTTTTCCTCTTTAAGCTCCTCCATCCCATTATTTTTGAGTTCCTGATAGTATTTTGCCTTAACAGGATCCTGCTGATAATGCATCGATGCGACTATTTTCGCCCGGTCTTCCAGTCGTTTTCTAAAATAATACTGGTTGTTTTGTCGGAACAGGAAAAACACGACCGTACAGAGCAAAAGCGTGCTAAATCCGGATAGTGCGATATAGGTGACGGTTATTTTCTTTTTGATCTGCATATTATTCCTTTATAACATACCCTAATCCTTTTATGGTATGGATTAATTTGTGTTCGTATGGATGATCAATTTTTTTTCGCAAATAATTGATATAAACATCCACAACATTCGTATTCATATCAAAATTGATATTCCAGACATTGTCCAGAATTTTGGCGCGGGAAAGTATGATGTCTGAGTTTTTGGCCAGGTAATACAGCAGGTTAAATTCTTTTGCCGTGAGCACAATGGTTTCTCCGTTTCGTTTTACCATTTTGGTGCGGACATCAATTTCAAGATCGTCTATCGTAATTTTTTCCGCCGGCTTCTGATCTTGTCCGGCTCTTCTGGCCAGGGCATTAACCCGGGCTTCGAGTTCCGAAAACTGAAATGGTTTGGTCAGATAATCGTCGGCACCGGCATTTAATCCGTGTACGATATTATCGCTACTGCTGAGTGCTGTAAGCATGAGTATCGGAACAAAATTACCAGCAGCGCGTAAACGACGGCAAATTTCAATTCCGTTAATATCGGGTAGCATCACGTCCAATACGATCACATCGAATTGGGTATACTGTATCATTTCTAAGGCTGTTGTTCCGTCTAATGCCGCACTTACGTCGTGGTTTTTTTCGGAAAGTCCTTTCCGTAAAGCCGAAAGCAAATTGGGTTCGTCTTCAACGATTAATAATTTCATAGTACGGGAGCGTTTTCACAAAAATAGAAATTAAAATCATAATGATTCGTTAAACCCAATCCTCTTTTATAAAAAAAGAAAGAGTCTTTATTTTAAAGTAAAACTTCAATATAAAGACTCAATTTATTAGTAAACAGCTGTTTAAATCTAATCTGTTTTTCTAAATATCAGTTTTAAACCATCCGGATTTGAAAGGTATAACCTGTTATTTTTTATTTCGTAGGCCGTACTGCTTTCCAGTGCTTTTACGAATTTAGCTTCGTTAGCCATTTTATCACAAGCCATACGAGTAAGTCCTACATTGGTAAAACGCAACAATTCCCGTTCGGAGAATAATTTACCAAACATACGGTTGCATCCCGCAATGCCGCCAAAAGTAGCTTCTTTGGCTTGGATTTCTAAAGTGGGACGTTTGTTAAAATCGGAATCGTCTATTTTTTTACCTTCCATTTCTTCCAACACCCAAATATCATGTAAGCGATAGTCAACGATATAGTTTCCGCAACCCCTCAAATCTTTAAATTCGTTTTCACCGGCTTTTTTTAAGGCTATGGTAACCGAATAATTGTGATCCATATCCGACATGCCATCGGAGCATTTTCCATAGGCGATCGTAATTTTTATTTCGCCGGCTTTCGATTTACTTTGGTAGGTTTTAATGTTGGCATCCATTACACGAACCGGTTTCGTGGCCGGAAACAGAATTCCTTCGGGATCTTCCGGTGTGGTATATTTAATCTGACTGTTGCTTATTTCCACACCCCAAAATGGTTCTGTCCCGATGGCTTTAAAATAAACCTGGTCGGGATTTTGAGAAACCATTTCCTTTGATGTTGCATTTTCCTTGTTTTTCGTACTGTTACAGGCGCATACTATGGCAAGCAGCATTACAATTCCGAGTTTTTTCATATTCTATATTTTTATACGGACCATACTGTGCAGAAATCATACCAGATTAATACAAGGGTTCCCCGTTTAGGTTTGTCGACAAGACTTCGCTCATATAATCAAAAAACGGACGCATGGCCTGAAAGGTAGCCAATACTTCTTTTTTAAAATCGGGACTTGTTACCTCTTTATCGGTAAAACGTCTGGAAATCAGGTATTGTTTTTTACGGATCAGATCAATGGCCGGGTGTGTTTTGTCGAATCCTTTCGGTGCCGTTTTAAGCTCCTCGCCTTCCAGTGTTCCGAAAAAGGCTTTAAAAGTCGGGTCTGAAATAATTGCTCTTATTTCTTCATCATCTACTTCAAATTCCTTGCGGATTCGGTTCAGATCTTCGGCATTTGGATCCCAAAAACCACCACCGACAAAACTGGCACCGGGTTCGATATGCAAATAATACCCACCGCGTAACAACGGTTTTGTACGGGTAAAGCCTACGCTAAAATGACTCTTATAAGGGGATTTGTCTTTCGAAAAACGAACGTCGCGGTAGATTCTGAAAACCTGCATTTTTTCGATGCTGTCCTGTTTACCCAATTCATCATAAATTTCCTGAAAAAAGACTTTTGCTTTTTTTTCGTGTTGTTGAAATTCCTTTTTATGTTCAGTAAACCATTCCCGATTGTTGTTGTTTCGTAAGGCTATAAGAATATCGAGTTCCGCTTTTGTGATCATTTTTTCTTTTAAAAGTACGCTTTTTTTGATTGTCCTTTTACAATTAGCGACTCCTTTTTTTTAGAATTTCGACAACATCCTGTAACTGAAATCCTTTTGCCTGTAATAAGATCAGATAGTGAAAAAGCAGATC
Organism: Bacteroidota bacterium; assembly: GCA_023446155.1. Classification (GTDB taxonomy): domain Bacteria; phylum Bacteroidota; class Bacteroidia; order Flavobacteriales; family Flavobacteriaceae; genus Flavobacterium. The sequence continues at coordinate 10,378 of JAEXIT010000010.1, read as the reverse complement.
CGCACTTTCATTTAAAAACAAACCCGAATCGGAATCTTTCGACTCAATAACCATTTCTACTGCTTCCTCGCCCACTTTTTGTGCGATCTTATTAATCCCTTTGGACCATAACTGACTGATATAACTCGTTTCCAGAGGTTTTTCCGTACGATTTCGGATGCATTGCTCCAATTCTGATAAAAAGCCAAAATCCGCCTGATTGGATCCTCCCCAGCAAGTATCGGTTCCTTTATGGCAAACGGGACCCTGCGGATGTACCTGAATCAAAAGGGTATCGTTATCGCAATCGGTTGCAAGACGTACAAGATTTAAAAAATTACCGCTTTTTTCTCCTTTTACCCATAATGCATTGCGACTGCGGCTAAAAAACGTCACTTTACCGGTTTCCAATGTAGCGGAATACGCATCTTCATTCATATAACCGAGCATTAGCACGGTTTTGGTGGTGGCATCCTGGACAATAGCCGGAAGCAAACCATTTTTCGATTTTGTAAAGTCTGGTTTCATAATTATACAATTCTTACAGGAATGTTGTGTTGTTTTAATACTTGTTTTAGCACCGGAATCGGAATGGTATCATAGTGAAAAACACTGGCAGCCAATGCTGCATCGGCTTTTCCTTCGTTAAAAACAGCTATAAAATCGGTTATTTTACCCGCACCGCCCGATGCAATTATTGGTACATTTACCGTTTTGTTTAGTGCTGCCAACATAGTGTTTGCAAAACCCTGTTTTCGCCCGTCGTGATCAATGGCCGTAAAAAGGATCTCACCGGCGCCATTTTCAGTGACCTGCTTTGCCCAATCCAGGAGTTCCCAGTCGGTTTCGAGTTTCCCTCCCATCCTGAAAACCTTCCATTGATCACCTACAAGTTTCGCGTCAATTGCTGCCACGACACACTGATTGCCAAAGCGTTTTGCCAACTCGGTTACCAATTCCGGGTTTTTAAGTGCCGCCGAATTCACCGCTACCTTATCCGCGCCATTTTGTAATAGCTGTTCCACATCAGACACCGAACATATTCCTCCGCCAACCGTAAATGGAATATTGATTGCCGCGGCTACATCACGCACCATTGGCATTAAAGTCTTCCTTTTTTCTTCAGTCGCCGTAATATCCAGAAATACCAACTCATCGGCCCCATCGCGAGCGTATTTGCGAGCCAGTTCCACCGGATCGCCGGCATCAATCAGTTCTTCAAACTGAACTCCTTTTACCGTCCGTCCGTTCCTGATGTCCAAACAGGGGATTATTCGTTTTGTAATCATCTTTGCAGCATTAATTGTTCTAATTCCTTTAAACTTATTCTGTTTTCATAAATCGCTTTCCCGATAATGGCTGCGTCGCAACCCAATTCGTCGAGATCTAACAGGGCTTTAACGTCTGAAATACCGCCCGAAGCGATCAGCTTGATTTCCGGAAAGGTTTGTAACAATTCGGAATACAAATCGATTGAAGGACCTTCGAGGGTACCATCGCGGTTAATATCGGTACAGATCACGTATTCAATCCCTTTTTGAACATATTCCTGTAAAAAAGGAATAATTTTTTGGTCGCTATCTTCCAACCAGCCTGAAATAGCCACTGTAGTATCTTTAACATCGGCTCCCAAAATTATTTTAGAACTTCCATAGTCGCGTATCCAACCGGAAAATCGTTGCGGATCGTTAACGGCAATACTTCCACCTGTAATCTGGGAAGCCCCACTGTTAAAAGCGATTCGCAAATCGTCGTCTGATTTGATTCCACCACCGAAATCAATGGTCAGATTGGTTTTAACGGCTATTTTTTCCAGTATCTTATAGTTGATTATCCGGTTGGATTTGGCACCGTCCAGATCGACCAAATGCAAATGTTGCATCCCATGTGCCTCAAATCGTTTGGCCATTTCCAGCGGATCGTTGCTATAAACCGTCATTTTTTGGTAGTCACCGTTTACCAGTCGGACGCATTTCCCATCGATAATATCCAATGCGGGAATAATTCTCATTTTCATAGGTTTAAGAAATTCGTGAGTACTTGTGCTCCAATTTCCCCGCTTTTTTCCGGGTGAAACTGAACGCCGTAAAAATTTTCTTTTTGTATAGCCGAACTAAAAGGCCTGTCATAATCGGTCATAGCAATACATTCCGGAAGTAATGGAACATAATAGCTGTGCACAAAATAGAGATAGGATGCATTCGTAAGTCCGCGAAACAATTCGGATTTTAAATTTGTAATGGTATTCCAACCGATCTGTGGAACTTTAACCCGGTTTGAAAAACGAACCACGTCCACATCAAAAATTCCCAGTCCGTTTACATTGGCTTCCTCCGTACGTTTACACAGCAACTGCATCCCCAGGCAGATACCCAATACCGGTTGCTGCAATTCCGGAATAATCCGATCGAGTTTTGTGGCTTTTAAGCGCGTCATCGCCATGGACGCTTCCCCAACACCCGGAAAAATCACTTTGTCGGCCTTCCGAATCCTTTCTGCTTCGGCTGTAAGCGTAGCGGTATAACCCAATCGTTCCAGAGCGAATAAAACACTTTGAACATTTCCGGCGCCATAATCAATTATTGCTATTTTCATTTTATAAAAGTTCTTTTGTTGAAGGGACAGTCATCTTATCCGGATCGCGTTTTAAAGCCATTTTAATCGCTTTGGCAAATGCTTTAAAAATGGCTTCAATTTTATGATGCTCGTTGTTTCCGTCGGCTTTAATATTTAGATTCACTCTGGCTTCATCAGTAAATGATTTAAAAAAATGGAAAAACATTTCCGTTGGCATTTGTCCGATAGCTTCCCGTTTAAAATCGGCTTCCCATACCAACCAACTTCGACCGCCAAAATCAATAGCTACTTGCGCCAGGCAATCGTCCATCGGAAGTGCAAAACCATAGCGTTCGATCCCCAGTTTGTTTGGTAAAGCCGCTGCAAAAGCCATTCCGAGTGTAATTGCGACATCTTCAATGGTATGGTGCTCGTCAACATTCAGATCGCCAACAGCATTGATTTCCAGATCCAATTGTCCATGCCGCGCCAGTTGGTTTAGCATGTGATCAAAAAAAGCAATCCCGGTTTTGATATTACTTTTTCCGCTACCGTCGATGTTTAATTTTATCGTAATCTCCGTTTCCTCCGTTTTACGGGTAATAACCGCGTCGCGTTGTGGGAGTTTTACAAAATCATAAATCCTTTTCCAATCAACTGTTTTTAAGGCAATCGTATCCTGAAGTGCTTCTTTTTCAAAAGACAGCTCGCCTATGGCCAGATGCTCATCTTGATTGATAAAGATGGCTTTACAACCCAGATTTTTAGCCAGTTCCACATCGGTATAACGATCACCAATAACATACGAATGCTTTAGATCATATTCCGGATTATCGATATATTTTTGCAACATTCCCGTTCGCGGCTTCCGATTCGGACTATTGGCTTCCGGAAAACTCCGGTCGATATAGACAGCTTCAAAAACAACCGATTCGTTTTTAAAAGCTTTCAGAATAAAATCCTGTATCGGATTGAACACCGACTCGGGATAGGCCGCAGTTCCCAATCCGTCCTGATTGGTCACCATCACCAGCTCGAAATTCAGTTCCGTTGCAATTTTCCCTAAATAACGGAACACCTCCGGGTAAAACACCAGTTTTTCGAAAGTATCCACCTTGTAATCTTCCGGCTCTTTGATCAATGTTCCGTCACGATCTATAAAAAGTACCTTTTTCATAATTCCGTTTTTTGAATGTTTTGTATAACCTGTATTAAGCGGCTGTTTTCCTCGGGTGTACCAATTGTAATCCGCAAACAATTATCGCATAACGGATCGCTATTCCGGTTCCGAACCACAATGCCATTTTCTAATAATTGGCGGTATCTTTTGTTGGCATCATCAACCCGGATTAGTAAAAAATTTGCCTCCGACGGGTATATCGTCTTTATAAAATTCACTTGAAGTAAAACTTTATATAATTGTTGTTTTTCATTTTGTATTAAAGTTACTTTGTTTTTTACAGTATTGCGCATCGCTACTACTTTTTCCGCTGTTAGCACTCCGATATTATACGGTGGTTTTATTTTGTGCAAAAGCGCTGTGATTTCGGGTGACGCAAAAGCCATCCCTAGTCGGATGCCAGCCATTCCGTAGGCCTTTGAAAGCGTCTGGATGACAATCAGATTTTCGAAAGCGATTCCTTTTTGCATCCAGCTTTCCTCAGTTGTAAAATCAATATAAGCCTCGTCCAGGACCACAATCCCGTTAAATCGATTTAAAAGCGTCCGGATACTTTCTTCCGACAACAAATTACCGGTCGGATTATTCGGAGAACAAAGGAAAAGTAGCTTGGTACGCTCGTCAACCTGAGCTAAAATCCGATTTATATCCGGCTGAAAATCGGCATTCAATAACACTTGCTTATTTTCAACTCCATTAAGATCGGCCAACACCGAATACATCCCATAAGTTGGTGGCAGACTAATTACAGTATCTTTTCCCGGTTCGCAAAAGACCCTGAAAATCAGATCCAGTATTTCATCACTACCGTTACCCAGCGTAATCCGGTTTTCCGATACCCCTTTTATAGCGCTAATCTTCTTTTTTACTGCCAATTGTTTTGAATCCGGATAACGGTTCCATCCATTTTCGAACGGATTTTCATTTGCATCGAGAAAAATCATACCTTCGGCAGCACCCTTAAATTCGTCTCTGGCCGATGCATACGGTTTCATTTTTAACACCCTGTCCCGTACCAGTTTATGGAGATCAATTGATTTCATCCTGCAACTTTTTTAATCGGATAGTAACGGCATTTTTATGTGCCTCAAGTCCTTCGGCTGCAGCCATAACGGCAACACTATTACCAATCGCACGAATGCCCTCCGGCGTAAGTTTTTGAAAACTGACCGTTTTTTGGAAACTATCCAATGTGACACCACTATAATTCCGCGCGTAACCGTTGGTTGGTAAGGTATGATTCGTTCCAGAAGCGTAATCACCCGCACTTTCGGGCGAATAATTTCCCACAAAAACCGAACCTGCATTAGAGATTCCTTTGATAAATAAATCTTCATTAGCCGCGCAAATCATAAAGTGTTCCGGCGCATATTCATTGATAAAGTCGAGTGCTTCGGTTTCGGTTTTCAGATAAATAAACCGCGCATTGCGAATGGCTTCCGCCGCTATTTCCTTTCTGGGTAAATCGGCTAACTGAGATGGTATTTCCCGAATGACTTTTTGCAATACGGATTTACTAGGTGAAACCAAAACCACCTGACTATCTTTTCCGTGTTCCGCCTGACTTAATAAATCGGCCGCTACAAAAGCCACATTAGCCGTTGTATCGGCAAAAACAAGCAATTCTGACGGCCCTGCTGGCATATCTATGGCTACTCCGAACTGTGTCGCAATTTGTTTTGCCCCGGTAACAAACTGATTTCCGGGACCGAAAATTTTATACACTTTAGGAATCGTTTCCGTTCCGAAAGTCATACCGGCAATTGCCTGGATCCCTCCGGATTTTATAATCGTCGTAATGCCACAACTATGGGCCGCATACAAAATTGCCGGATTAATTTTTCCGGATTTATCCGGTGGTGAACAAAGTACAATTTCGTTACAACCAGCCAGCTGCGCCGGAATAGCCAACATTAACACTGTTGAAAATAACGGAGCCGTTCCCCCCGGAATATATAACCCCACCTTTTGAATTGGCTTTTTTTCCATCCAGCACGTCACTCCGGGCATGGTTTCAAGGCTAATTGGTATTATGTTTTGTTTTTTATGAAAGCGTTCGATATTACTTTTGGCCTGTTCGATTGCCGCTTTAAGATCGGCTGGAACCTGTTGTATTGCTTCCTCTATTTCGGCTTCCGAAACCGCCAGATCCTCCAGTACGACACCATCAAAAAGATTGGTATACTTGCGTATGGTAGTATCCCCTTTTACAGCAACTTCCTTAAAAATAAGCTTTATAGTTGCTTCAATGGATTCATAACGTTGTACCGGACGCTTTATTAATTCCGCCCAGCTGTCCCGTGTTGGATTTTCAATAATTTTCATAATGCTATTTTTTCAATTGGACAAACCAGTATATCCTGAGCGCCACTGGCTTTAAGTTTATCAATCACATCCCAAAATGCCGTTTCACTAATAACCGTTTGAAGGCTACTCCATCCTTCAAGACTTAACGGAACAACTGTTGCACTTTTTAAAACCGGTAATAATTGGCTTATTTCCTTGATTTTGCTATTCGGAACATTCATCATCAGGTATTTGGATTGGGACGCCCGTAAAACCGATTGTAGTCGGAACAGCAAACGATCCATCGTAACTTTACTCTCCGGTTTTATTTTTGGAGAAACAGCCAAAACAGCTTCGCTTTCAAGAATTACAGCCACTTCCTTCAGGTTGTTTTTGGCGAGCGTATTACCGGAAGAAACAATATCTACAATCGCATCGGCCAAACCGATATTAGGAGCTATTTCGACAGAACCCGAAATCTGGTGTAATTCCATCGCTATATTTTGAGATTTAAAATATCGATTGGTGGTTTCCGGGTAAGACGTTGCAATCCGTAATCCGTTAAGATCCTGCATTGAAGTAAATGGAAAAGCTTTTGGAACCGCTACGGCAACCCTACATTTCGAAAAACCTAACGGCATTACCGTAGCTATCGGAAACCCCTTTTCGAACAATAGATTCTGACCGATAATGGCCAGATCGGCCACACCGTCCATCAGGTATTGCGGGATATCCGAATTTCTCAAAAAAAGGATTTCCAAAGGGAAGTTGGCGACCCTCGCCTTTAACTCGCCGTTTTCACTTTCGATAGCCAGTCCGCATTTTTTTAGTAAGCTAAGACTATCTTCGCTTAGTCTGCCCGATTTTTGAAGGGCAATTTTTAATGTACTCATAAAAAAACAGGAATAAGTTTGAGTACAGCAATGACGAAGTAAAAAAGAAAAACCCGTTTGATGTACTCAAACGGGTTAAAAATATATATGTTATCTACATACCATTATAACTACGCTTGAGCGGAGGAATAATGATGATGATGTAATTGGTTGCTAAACATTTTTCTTTTTTTGTGTTTACAAAGGTATTGACAAATAAAACAAAAAAACAAATTTTTGTTTTATTTTTTTATCAGGCATTCTAAAAAAACTACACCACGACACGAAGTGATTCTTGTAATACACTGATTTTAAATATGTTTTCATTAAATTGATAATACTCCCCATCCAACTGCATTGCTATCGTATCCTGACCGGAAACTTCCACATGTACTTCTTTTATAAGTTGGTGATTGGCTTTTTTAAAGCGTTCGGTTTTGTTCAACAACACCAAAGCACCGAAATACATTTGCTCCAGGATATTCAACTTTGGTACCACCAATAAATCCAGCCAACCATCCTGAAGACTTGCTTTGGGCGTTAAACTCATATTGTATCCCATTTCGTTCGAATTGGAAATGAAAAACAACATCGGATTCGTTTCGAAAGTCACACCATTACACTGTACAATAGCCTTATGAGGTTTATAATTAGCCGCTGCAAACAACGACGCTTTGATATAGGACGAAAGATTTCGCGTTGGCATACTTTCATATTTCTGAATAATTTTGGCATCGATACCAATTCCCATATTACTAAAGAAATAGTGCCCGTTAACCATTCCGACATCAATTGCCGAAGGAGCTCCGTTTTTAATCGTTTCGACAGCCTTTTTAAAATCTTTGGCAATATTCAGATTTGATGCCAGACCATTACCTGATCCTACCGGTAAAATTCCCAATGCGATATCGGTATTCACCAACCCGGAAGCCACTTCATGTATTGTTCCATCACCACCACAGGCCACTATAATATCCGGTTTTTTCGCCACCGCATTTTGCGTTAACGTAATCGCATGTTTTTTATATTCCGAATATTCAACAACTAATTTATAGTCTTCCAAAGGAAAGAATTGTTCTAAATCCTGTTTTGCAATCTTGTGTTTTCCTTTTCCTGAAATAGGGTTAACAATAAAGTGGATGTATTTCATTAAAATTATCGATAGTGAATTATTGGTGCAAAAGTATGGAATTTTAAGTGCAACTTTTTTAAAATTCAATATCGTACGGCTTTTTTTATATTTTTGCTAAAAACTATATTATGATTTCCTATCTTAAAAAGCTAACTCCTTTTTACAATTTATTGTTATTTTACATTACAGCAAGTATTATTTTAAGAATAGTCTTGATTTTTCATCCGATAACACAGGCAAAGTTCAGCTTTTTTGAGGTCGTAAAAATATTTGGGATCGGACTTCTGTCAGATTTCTTTGTTTTTGTGGTTATAGGATCATTGCTATGGCTTTATCTTGCTTTCCTCTCAAACTCAAAATTTTACAAGCCCTGGGGCTATATCATTTTTGGAGCATTGGTCGCATTACTGGCCTATGTTAGCTTTGGGAATACCATTTTAAACGAATACGGCGGTGTCCTTCCCGAAATTGGAATCAGTTTTGTAGCACTAAAAACAGTACTATTCGGCGCCTTATTATTTCTGCCAAAATACCGGTCTAAAATCCGCTTGGCCTTATATTCCATTACGATATTTATCTTTGTCCTTTGTATACTTCAAAACACAGTTAGTGAATTTTTCTTTTGGAACGAATTTGGAGTACGCTATAATTTTATAGCCGTTGATTATCTGGTTTATACGAATACCGTTATCGGAAATATCATGGAATCCTATCCGGTTGTTCCACTTTTCACCGGAATCGGAATTGTAGCTTTACTCGTTACCTGGTACGTCGTAAAAAAATCCCAAAACTATTTGGACAACCTGCCTACCTTCAAAGAAAAGATTATCATAACTCTTGGTTATGTTGTATTATTCGGACTTTCGATAACCGCAATACCAGCATTGGCCCGATTAGAAGATTCCCAAAATGTTTTTACCAACGAGCTGGAAGCCAATGGTAGCTATCGTTTTTTCCTCGCTTTTAAAAATAGTGAACTCGATTATTTTAAGTTCTACAGCAATGTACCGGAAGATCAGGCATTCGCTTTATTGCGCAAACAAATTCCGGAATTAACCGGAAATACAATGGAAAGACAGATAAGCGGCAAAGGATCCGAAATCCATAAAAATGTGATTCTGATTACTGTAGAAAGCCTTAGTGCCGAATTTATGAAAGCCTATGGCAATGAGCAAAACATTACCCCTTTTCTGGATACATTGGCAAAACAGAGTCTTTTCTTTACGAATTTATATGCGACCGGAAACCGTACTGTCCGCGGATTGGAAGCCGTAACACTATCCCTTCCTCCTACAGCTGGTGAAAGTGTTGTAAAGCGAAAAGACAACAAAAATAAATTCTCTACAGGCCATATATTCCAGCAAAAAGGATACAATGTAAAATATATGTACGGTGGTGACGCCTATTTTGATAATATGCGGGACTTTTTCGGCGGAAACAACTATGATATTGTCGATAAAACGACATTTACACCTGAAGAAATTACATTCCAAAACATTTGGGGTGTTTGCGACGAAGACATGTTTACAAAGGCAATCAAGGTTATGAACGACGAAGCCAAAGAAGGCAAACCGTTTTTTAACCATATTATGACTGTCAGCAACCACCGACCGTTTACCTATCCGGACAACAAAATCGATATTCCATCCGATTCCAAACAACGTGAAGGTGGTGTAAAATACACCGATTATGCACTTCGCAAATTCTTTGAAGCCGCAAAAAAACAACCGTGGTTTAACAACACTGTTTTTGTAATTGTAGCCGATCATTGCGCTTCCAGTGCCGGAAAAACAGAACTTCCGCTTGATAAATATCATATCCCGGCGATGATTTATGCGCCTGGTTTTATCACTCCGGGGCAGAATAACATATTAATGTCTCAAATTGACTTGATGCCAACCCTATTAGGAATCCTTAATTTTAATTACAAAAGTAAATTCTTCGGACAAGACGTACTTCAAAGCGGATACCAACCGCGTGCTTTGATTGCCACCTATCAGGATCTTGGATTTATAAAAGACAATATCTTAACCATATTGTCACCTGTGCGAAAAGTAAAACAGTTTTCCCTTCAATTACAACCCGTAGCCAAAGGAAGTAGCGCCATACCATTATTTTTTGAACAGCAACCACTTAATGGAGAACGCAAGGGATTAACGCAAGAAACTATTGCCTACTATCAGATCGCTTCCTATTACCTCCAAAAGCAAATGTATAATAACAACTAAATACAAAAAGAGCCACGCTTGAACATGCCCCAAAAAGTTAGACACTATTTGGGGCATTTTTTATGGAAAGAAAACAAAAGTATGACTATGCATTTAAATTAGAATGTGTAGAGTTGGTTTTAGAGAAACATTATTCCGATGGATA
>JAEXIT010000009.1 GCA_023446155.1 Bacteroidota bacterium | reverse complement strand
ATATATAATCTATTACAATAACGAAAGAATTAAATCAAATCTAAACAAAATGAGCCCGATAAAATATCGAGCTCACTATTATAATAATTAATTATAAATTTGTCTAATCTTTTGGGTGCAGTCTAGTCAGGGCTTTTTTTATTTTTAGGGTTTCCCCATTAATTGTTGCAACGGTTTGAGCTGCTCCATATCGATGTTTCCTTTTTTCATCAATCCGAACAAGGCCATGACATCATTTGGATTCATATTGTCGCCGATAATTCGCGCTACGGCAAATCCATTTTCACTTTTACAGCCATACAATACAAATTCGCTGATATGATCGGTATCGCCCACGAAATAAATCGCAGCACCATCTTTTCCATTTCCGGCTTTTACCAATTCCTGATACGTCGGATCTTTTAGAATTTCTTTTACTTTACTGCGTTCCACATCAAACTCCTGTTGGTTTTTATCGTTGACTTTAAAGGCCAGTACATTCATTTTTTTAAAGGATTCCAGGGCTTTTTTCTCTTCAGACGAAAGGGCTACTTTATCCACATTGATAATGCTCGGAGAAATATCGACGGCTAAAAATTCTTTATTATCCGAATTCTGCACAAAATATTTCTGTAAACTCGGTTTGGTTTCGCAACCGGTCAGTGCTAATGAAAGTACGACCAATAAGGTTCCAATTCTTTTCATAATATTCGTATTAACGGTTAAAAAAACCTGTCCACCTAGGCAGACAGGAATCCTGTTTTATATTATTTCTGTGATGCTTTCTTTAACGACTCACCGCCCGGAAGTTTCATTTTCTCAGTTAAGGCCGAAATCTCATCCAAATCGAAATTACCGGTTAACGACATCAATACAGTTTCATTTCCTTTTCCGCTTCCGCCTTCGATATACATTAACAGCTCTTTAATCTGACTGCTAGTTGCCCCTGATTTTACGTAGATTTTCACGTTTTTACCATTATCATTAACCCGCATCAACTCTTCCAACGGATTTGCTTTTAAATAGGCTGCCACACTGCTTTTCATTTCCGAAGCCGGTTTCGCGCTATTGGTCGTATACACTTTCAGGTTATCCAGTTTTTTAAGTAAATTGATATACATCTGCGTTTGCTTATCAGAGGCATCCATTTTCACCTTACTCATCATTTCGAACATTTTCTTATTCACCACTACAGACGTCACATCGTCCTGATCGGCAAATTTTTCAAATTGCGATTGTGCGAATACCATACTTGGCATGATCATTAAAGCCATCGCTACTACTATTTTCTTAACTATTGTTTTCATACTGTTTTTGTTACTTTTTGTTTTATTTAAAAATTGTTTTGGTGGTTTTTTCGTATTCTTTCATGTATCCCATACCTTTTACGCCGATATTGACATTTTGCGACACCATTTCGAGTGCTTTTTGCGTTTCCTTATAGGCCACTTCCGGGTTTTCGAATGTTCCGAGATCCTGTTCCTGAGGTTTTTGATTCAGGAAGGTGAAAAGTCCAAACAAAAGGGCGACGCTTGCTGCTACAGAAATCCACGCTACATAGTTGCGTTTTACGGGTTTTAGTGGAACTGTTTTGGTAAACTCTTCGTCTTTTGCCTGGGCGAAGTAACCAAACATTGCGCGGTACTGCTCGTGATGTGGCGCCACATCCGGTTGCATAAAGTAGTTTCGCAACTCTTTTTCTTCGGCAATACTGGTTTCACCTGAAAAGTATTTTTCGATTAACCTATCCATTGAATTGAATTCCATAATTGTGTTTTTTAACCAATTGTTCTCTTATTATTTTTCTTGCTCTCGATAACGCTACCCGCACTGCTGTTTCGTTCATATCCATGATTTTAGCGATTTCCGAGAATTCATATTCTTCCACATCCCGTAACTGGAGAATTAACCGTTGCTGTTCCGGGAGGTCTTCCATCATTTTCTCCACCCAATTCCAGCTATCCTTATCTTCCAATTGCTTCTGAGCACTTGCCGTTCCATCCGAATAATTATTGTGTACAATTTGCAAATTGGATGCTCTCTTCGATTTTAGCTGATCCAGACAATAATTTTTAGTCATGGTCATTGCAAAAGCCTCTACACTATTATAATTCGACAGTACGTGGTTATTTTTCCATAATTTCACCAAAACTTCCTGAGTCGCATCTTCCGCTTCTTCAGTACTCACAAGCAACCGTTTCGCCATCCGGAACAGTTTGTCTTTAAAAGGAGAAATTACTTTGATAAACTCCTGTTGATTCATAATTTGGGGTTGGTTAGTTTTGGTTTATACAATCAAGACGAACGGTTACTTATTTTGTTACAACCGTTTTTTAAATTTATAAAAAAAATAAAAAAAAGCAGGCTGAAAAAGGATATTTCAACCTGCTTTTGTTATCAAAAAAGTAGTATTACTATCGTATAATCAGCTTTTTAAGCTCTTTACGCGCCTCGGCTTCCAAAGTGATCAAATACGTACCCGATGTTAAATCGGATATCGAAATTTGTTTGTGATCGCCTTTTGGCAATTGTTTTACCATACGTCCGTATACGTCATAAATCACAATTGTTGTTTCTTTTTCGGAACGAATGTTTACGATTCCACTGGTTGGATTCGGATAAACAGAAAAGAATTCCGAATTAAAATCTTTGGTACCCAGTGTAGCCTGGTTGATCACTCCAACTGCATCCAGGTCAAAACCACCCGAACCAAACGGTGTTGGATACGGATCGTTCACGATGTTTCCGAAACTGTCGCGGCTAGCATACTGCGGATCGATGGTTCCAATCACATCGATTACTTTCACATGTGTAATTCGGTCTTTATTCAACAATGGATTATCCGGGATATCCGATAAATCGAATGGCGTACCAAAATTGGCTCTGTATTTACCGGCCAGATTATTGATAAAACGGCAATCGATATTTCCGAATCCGTCAATCTGTGTCGCTGTTTGCGTTTCGCTATGCGCCGGGAAACGGAAGAAATTAATCCCGTCTGAACTCACTTCCACAAAAGCCAGTTCTAAAAAAGTATCGGAAAAACTGTTCTCAAAAACAGCGAAATCAAATCCTGCTCCGTTGGCAATTGGTGTCGCAAATGTCAATATAGCACTACCACCATCGCCCAAGCTTACAATCCCACTTCCATCTGCGGCACCTGTAGCCGATTCTGCCACACCAATATTCGCCAATGCGCCGTTTGGATTTGTAATATTCTGCGGTCCACGCTCCACTGTAGCACCAGTCGCCCATGCCACAAACTGAGAGCTACTCGCAGCAATTGCCGTAGATCCTTGCTGTCCGGCCGGCGGTGCATAGGATTGTGCTTTTATAATCGTTGTTAGCCCCAATGAGGCAATAAGTAGTATTCTTTTCATATGTCGTATTGCGTTAAAGTAAATCGGTTTCCCGACTTTTATAAAAAATAAGCTACCTGCATAAGGTAGCCCACTTTCATATTTTCAGTTTTAATTGTTGAGATAGAAACCATTTGTCCCTATTTCCGTTTCTTTTTGTACCAATATTGCTCCGGTAGCATTAAAAATGGTCACCTGACTTCTGGCTACAAAACCTTTGGCATCCGAAACATAAATTCGTCCGTTAATCGCTGCAAAACCATAGAATGTCGAAAAGTCGTTATCCGCCACGGTAAAAAGCGGCGTTTCACTGATTGTCGTTTCGTTTAATCCTACGCGGTACACACCATTACCTTTGGTGAAATAAACCACTTCCCCATCGATATCCATATTACGGGCATTCGCCAGAGAAACCGGAAACGTAGTGGTCGTCGTAATCTGATTGGTAGCCGTATTAATCGCATACAATTTGGTTTCGCTGGCATTTCCGCATAAGGCATACAATTGCGTTCCTTTGGCTTCGATAGAATTTAGCCCATCGACTACCGTTACTGTAGCACTAATCGTATTTGTAGCCGCATCGATCACCGTAATTTCATTTCCAGAGCCGAAAGCAGCATTCTGAAGGTAAACTTTTCCGTTTACCGCTACTATTTTCTCTACTATTTTATTAACCGGGATGGTCGCTAATTTTGTAAACGTTTCCGCATCGTATACCGTAACATTTTTTGAAACGGCATTCGTCACATAGATTTTCCCGTTTAAAGCTGCACCATAACGCGGCTGTTTTAATCCGTCGGTAATTGATCCCAAAGAAGCGAACGTACGGCGGTTCACCACTTCTATTTTATTAGAATTGTTGAGGATGATAAAAGCCTTATCGCCGTAAAGAACCATACTCTGTGCCACATCCCCTAACTCTTTACCCGGATTAACCGCTGGAAAAATACTCACCTGGAAATCCTGAAAATCGTTCGACAGGAACGAAACCGATGCATTCGGTGTCATAAAGTTACCTTCGTTCAACATAAAAACACCATTATCATACGCTTCTAAAGGTGCTTCTATTACGATATCTTCACTTTTACTACAGGAAGCAAATGTGAAATATAAAAGGAGCAGTGTTAATACGCTGCTCCATTTTATGCTATTCCATTTCATACGAATTGCTATTAATTATTGAAATAGAATCCGTTTGGCATTACCCCAACGGTATAGGTTTTCTGTAGTGTGCCGGCAACATCGTAAACGGTTACTTTTCCGTTTGCTACATAATCGATTGCGTCACCTACATAGAATTTACTATTTTGTGCGGCAAAACCATACACGGTAGTTGCTGTTGCCGTAAAAATTGGAGCAGTTGGTAAAGCCGCTGCCC
Organism: Bacteroidota bacterium; assembly: GCA_023446155.1. Lineage (GTDB taxonomy): Bacteria > Bacteroidota > Bacteroidia > Flavobacteriales > Flavobacteriaceae > Flavobacterium. Next base: position 166,076 of record JAEXIT010000009.1, on the reverse strand, counting down.
CCAGGTCTTTTTTATACACGCCTTTACCTTTCATAAAGTAAATGCTACCAGCATCGATATCCATAAGCGCCGGATGCTCACCCGCAGCAAAAGTGAAAGACTGCGCTATTGCATTGCTTGCTAAGTCTACTTTTACCAGTTTTGCAGATGTTTCAGTACCCGACCAAGCCGGTTTTCCAGAACATAGTACATATAATTCGTTATTGTTGATTTCGATAACAGATGGCACATCACCAACCGTAATCGTAGTCTGTACTACATCAGAACTACTGATCAACGAAATTTTGTCATTAAAACCATAACCACCTTTATGAGCCACATATAATGCATTGTTGTGGGCTACGATTTGCTCCGGGCCTTCCACTACAGCGATATTTCCTGTAATCTGATTGGTTGTAAGATTTACGATTGCAACATAGTCATCGGTTGCAACTCCTGCATCACCCCAGTTGGTTACATATCCTTTACCATTGGCAAAAGCGATATATCTTGGGTTTTGTAATCCGGTTTGGATAGTGGCCACACTTTCGAAAGTATAACGATTTACCACCTCAATTTTGTTGCTTCCGTTTAAAACAATATACGCTAGGTCACCGTTAAATCCAATACTTTGTGCTGTATTTCCCAAAACTTTTGTTGGGTTAACCGTATTGAAAATACTATTCTGGAATAAGGTCGGGAATTCAGATGAGATATAGCTTACCTCTGCATTCGGGGAACCGAAATTTCCTTCGTTCACTACCAGGATACCTTTTTCGTATGCTCCTTTAGACACCGCTGCCGGTGCTTCTTTATAAACGATTTCCTCATCGGTACAAGAGGCAAAAAACACCGCTGTTAAAAGGCCTAAACCAAGTAATTTGTTGATTTTCATTTGTATTAAAAAATTAAAGTTAGGGTTACATTATAATTTCTGCCTGGCATTAAGCGACTGGCAACACTTTCATATTTTTCGTTAGTCAGGTTTCGAACCTGCGCTCCAAGGCGGTAGGTATTTTTCTTTCCGATACGGTAATCGATACCAAAATTGGACACCAAATAGTCTTTTACCATATACTTCGGATCGTTGTCCGACAAGGTGAATACCTCTCCATTATATAATGCCTGGTAATAGGCACCAAAATTTTTAAAGGTATACGATACCGCTCCGGTTAGTTTATGGTAGGGTACGTAAATAAGTTGTTTGTTGGTCGTTTCATCTTCCGAAACCGTATAAGCATAGGTTCCTTTTAGTCCCAACTCGTGCGCTGCGAATTTATGGGTATAATCCAGTAAAACTTCTGCGCCGTACGACTGCACCCGGTCGGTGTTTACCGGCGCCCAATAGCCTTCGCTGGTTGGTAACCAACGCAACATGTCTTTTATTTTCATATAATAAGCGGTAGCCGTCAGCCGCAATCCGCCAAAGCTAAACTCTTGTCCGAAGTCGGCCTGGTAGGCACTTTCCGGTCGAAGATTCAGGTTCCCTCCCGGTTTCCAATAGAGGTCATTAAAGGTCGGTATACGGAAATTATGCGAACCGTTTAGTTTTACTTTATACCAGTTGGTCACGGCATAGGTTGCTCCGGCCGAAAACAAAAACGGACTTTGGTAGGCATCGGTAATTTCTTTTCGTCCGCTGATTTCGTAGGTAAACGCATCCGACACCTTATGTTTAAACAATAAGACTCCGGAACCAATTTTGCGTTTGGCTTCGCCGATTCCTTCGCCTTTTCCATCGTTGATCGTATAATCGAAAATGGCATTCAGTTTTATATTGTCGGTGATGGCATATACCACATCGTATTTGGCAATAAAGGTTTGTACTTCCCCAAACGAAAAGGTCTCGTTTTCGATATTCTCGTAATACTGATACCGCTCTTTTAGGAAAGCCGCTTTGACATTCGACGTAAATTGTCCTGCCATATTAGTCCACACCAATAAATTCCGACTATTGGCATTGCGGTATTTGGTTCGGATTGCATTTTCGGAAGTAATGGAAAAATGACGTTCGTCTTCGTAAAACTGACTGTATAATTTCAGGATGTTTTTATCGTTGATTTTATAACCGATATTCGCATTTACCGTCGAATTATAGTATTGTCCGTTGGTGTTTTTTTCGTCCGATCCGACAAACGGATAATCATTATCAGAACTGTTCCGGCTAAAACTGATCTGCGTATTCCATTTTTTAGTTCCGGCATTCAGTCGGTATTGCGTATTGATCGTATTAAAACTGCCATATCCGAGATACAATTCATTTTGAAAGGCTTCGCGGAATTGGAATTCGGTATTTAAGTGAACTGTTCCACCGATGGCACCACTTCCGTAGACCACACTTCCGCCACCCGATTTTACCGAAATGGAATTAAAATCGCGTGTGGTTACCGTATTAAAATCCGTTTGACCCAAAAGTTGGGAATTGATGTTGATTCCGTTCCACAGCACAGCAGTTTGTTGCGCCGTAGTTCCTCTAAAAGAAGCCGACGATACCATTCCGTATCCGTTTTCTTTAAAATAGATCACGGAATTATAATTTAAAAGCGAGGTTAAAGCCGGTTGATTTTGTTGTATAATCGAATCGTTTAGTTTTAAAACGGTTTGCGACACGGTATTATCGCGTAGCTGAACGTCTGACACGATCACTTCGTTTAGGTTAATAGTATCGTTCTGAGCCAATACGAACTGGCTCAAAAACAGCAATGCGAAAAGTAGTTTTAATCTCATAGTCTTAACAAGCCTTTTTTCCCGAAAGCTTTTAATTATTTAATTACTATGGCAGGTCTCCTGGCTTGCGTCCTGTGGTTCACCTTCCCGCAACACAATGTTACAGTGGTCGAAGCATAACAACAGGCATTCTCCGGTTTTTCGGAAGAACAAAGCTCACAGTTGCGGGTACAGCTCAAGATTGCATCTTTTATATTCGGACGGCACTTGATTCCCTTTTAATATACTCAGCGAATCGCTTAAGTATAACCATAATACGTTGCAAAGATAGTCGGAAGATTGAAATTATCTAATCCTAAAACCTTTTTTTTGCACATCTGACAAAAATACAACGAAAATAAATTTATTTTTGCAGAAACCGCAACCGTCATATTATGAAAAAAATAGCGCTTTTAGCCTTGCTTTCTCTGGGATTACTAACTGTGATCAGCTGTAAAAAAGAACAACAAACCTCCGAAAAAACAGTTGTTACCGGAACCAACAGTATTCAATATGCCAAAGGACTTTCCCTTATCCATTACGATGGATATAGCGTGGTAAAAGTGACCAATCCGTGGCCGGAAGCAAAAGAAGGTTTTACCTATATTTTACAGGAAAAAGACGGAATTATTCCAGACAGTCTTCAAAAATACACCACCATTTCGGTACCGGTACAATCGGTTGTTGTAACCTCAACCACCCATATTCCGGCCTTGGAATTATTAGGTGTGGAAGACAAACTGGTTGGTTTCCCGAATACGGATTATATATCTTCTGAAAAAACCAGAGCGCGTATCGATGCGAAAAAAGTAAAAGAAGTCGGTAAAAACGAAAGCCTCAATACCGAAGTGATGATCGATCTGGATCCGGGAGTTGTCGTTGGATTTAGCATCGACAGTAATAATAAGACCTATTCCGCATTGGAAAAAGCCGGTTTAAAAGTGGTTTATAACGGCGATTGGACCGAACAGACCCCATTAGGAAAAGCGGAATGGATCAAACTAATTGGTGCTTTATTCGGAAAAAACAAAGAAGCCGAAACGATATTCAACAACATCAAAAAAGACTATACCGAAGCGCAGGCTATTGCGAAAAACGCTACCAAGCAGTCCACCGTATTTAGTGGTGCGATGTATCAGGATACCTGGTATTTACCACAAGGCGACAGTTGGGCGGCGGTTTTCCTAAAAGATGCCAATGCCAATTATTTATGGAAAGATTCCAAAGGAACCGGAAGTGCGTCTGTTTCGTTTGAAGCCGTTTTCGACAAGGCACAAAATGCCGATTTCTGGATTGCGCCAGGCGATTATTCGTCGATTAAAGAATTACTGGATTCCAATCCGCATTATGCACAATTCAACGCACTAAAAAACAAACAAGTCTATTCGTTTGCCCTAAAAAGAGGCCCGAAAGGCGGTTTTATGTATTTTGAATTGGCGCCAACCCGTCCGGATTTGGTGTTAAAAGACATGATTCGTATCGTACATCCGGAATTACTCCCGGACTACCAACTGTATTTTTTCCAAAAATTAAATTAATTTGACCGCAGCCAGCCGCCATAAACTGTTATTCGGATTACTGGGCATTACCCTGATCGCACTTTTTCTGATCAATATCGGAACGGGTTCTGTTTCCATACCTCTAAAGGAAATTCTAAACAGTCTCACCGGAAATGAAGTCGGTAAAAAATCCTGGGAATATATTATCCTGAATTACCGATTGCCGAAAGCGTTTACCGCCATATTGGCCGGAATGGGACTATCGATTAGCGGTTTGTTAATGCAAACACTATTCCGCAATCCACTAGCCGGACCCTATGTACTTGGATTAAGTTCCGGAGCGAGTTTGGGTGTTGCTTTTGTAATTCTGGGCGCGGGAATCTTACCGGTATTTTTACGCGACCTACTAATTTCATCCTACGGAATCGTGATCGCCTCTACATTGGGTAGCTTTTTGGTTTTAATGGCGGTGCTATTTGTATCACGCCAATTACGGGACACAATGGCGATACTGATCGTCGGTTTGATGTTTGGAAACTTTGCCTCGGCTATTGTAGGCGTACTAACCTATTTCAGTACCGCCGAACAACTACAAAAATTCACATTCTGGTCGTTGGGCAGCCTTGGCAACCTATCGTGGACTTCGATTATAATTCTTTTTTCCACCGTACTTATCGGCTTACTACTGAGTATTATCAGTATCAAACCTTTAAACGCATTGCTATTGGGGGAGAACTATGCGCGTAGCCTTGGCATTAACTTCGGACGTATCCGTTTTATCATTATCATCGCCACGAGTTTATTAGCCGGAAGCATTACCGCTTTTGCCGGACCGATTGCTTTTGTTGGATTAGCCGTACCACATATAGCCAAATTGTTGTTTCAAACCAGCAACCATGCCGTTTTGTTCTGGGCAACTTTGGTATTGGGCGCGGCCATCATGTTGTTATGCGATACGCTTTCGCAAATGCCGGGTAGTGAAATGACCTTACCGATTAACGCCATCACCTCACTGATCGGTGCTCCGGTAGTGATTTGGTTATTACTCCGAAAACGCAAAATGATCAACTAATGAAACCCGTTTCAAACAACATACTAACAACTTCCGGTCTGACCATTGGTTACAAAACCAAAAAAACGACTACCCTCATTGCCGAACAACTTCAATTGGAGTTACCCTTGGGGAAACTCATTACGTTAATTGGTAGTAATGGTATTGGAAAGTCGACGTTATTGCGTACGCTAACCGGGATTCAAAAGCCATTAGAAGGAACCGTTTTACTCAATGATAAAAATATTAGTGCCTACGAACCGCTGGAGCTGGCACAACATTTAAGCCTCGTACTTACCGAAAAATTACCGCCGAGCAACCTTACGGTTTTCGAACTCGTAGCACTCGGTCGGCAGCCGTATACCAACTGGCTCGGCACGCTTTCGGATGACGACATCGCTCAGGTTAAAAAAGCCCTGGAACTCACTCAGATTTCCCATTTGTCCGACAAAAGACATTATGAGATTAGCGACGGGCAATTACAGAAAGTACTCGTAGCGCGCGCATTGGCACAAGACACGCCGCTTATTATACTGGATGAGCCCACTACGCATTTGGATCTTTTACACAAAGTAACCTTATTCCAGCTTTTAAAACGATTGGCGCATGAAACCGGAAAATGCATCTTGTTTTCCACCCATGACATCGATCTTGCCATACAACTGAGTGACGAGATGGTTGTGATGTTGCCGGGAACCGTTCTGCAGGATACGCCGTGTAACCTCATCGCAAATCAGATATTTGATCAGCTTTTTAAAGACGAAAACATTGTATTTGATAGCGAAAAAGGAAAGTTTATCATTCGCTAAATCCAATTCGGTTTTGTAATTTTAACGGAACAAAAAAAATTACCATGAACTGGAAAACCCCAACCACTACGTTGCTATTAATACTGACCAGCAGTATTACGCAAGCCCAACTCAAAACTATCGATTATTCCGATGGTAAACAAGCCCTTCAGGGTTTGATCGCCACACCCAAAAAAGCAAAAACCAATAAACCGGGTGTACTGATTTTACCTGCCTGGATGGGTATTGATACCAACGCAAAAGAAAGCGCTCAGGAACTGGAAAAACTGGGGTACTATGCTTTTGTAGCCGATATTTACGGTGTGGGCAACAAACCGGAAAATCCGAAACAAGCGGGAGAACGTGCCGGTTTTTACAAAAAGAATCCGTTGGAATATCAAAAACGCATCCGATTGGCGCTAGATGAATTGGTTAAACAGGGGGCTAATCCGAAAGAACTGGCCGTGATGGGTTATTGTTTTGGCGGAACCGGAGCTATTGAAGCCGCACGGGCTAACTTCCCGGTTAAAGGGATTGTCTCTTTCCATGGTGGATTAGGAAAAGAACCGGGTGAAAAAACCGAATTGATCCAACCGAAAGTGTTGATTCTCCACGGAGCCGACGATCCGTATGTATCAGAAAGTGAGATCAAAAACTTCCAACAGGAAATGCGCGATGCCAAAGCCGACTGGCAGATGGTGTATTATGCCAATTCCGTCCACGGTTTTACGCATAAGGATGCCGGAAGCGATAACAGTAAAGGGGTTGCCTATAACGAAAAAGCGGCCAAGCGTTCCTGGAAAGCCATGCTTGACTTTTTTGACGAGATTTTTAAATAAAAAAGACCTGTCAGGTTTTAGAAATCTGACAGGTCTTTTTTATTATCCTTTTTGTTCGTAATCGTAGTTTACCATCCAGTGGATCCCGAATTTATCGGTAAACATTCCGAATAAAGCGCCCCAGAAAGTTTTTTCCAAAGGCATGGTTACTTTTCCACCTGCCGAAAGTCCTTCGAAGATACGTTTTGCATCCGCTTCGGAATCGGCATTAATCGAGATCGAAATATTATCCCCGGCTGTAACAGCATGTCCGCCACAACCTTCGGACGTATCACTTCCCATTAAAACCGTTCCACCGATAGGAAGACTTACGTGCATGATTTTTTCTTGTTCCGATTCCGGAATAGGTTGTTCCGACGGCATATCTTTAAACTTCCCTTTGTATTGGAATTCACCGCCAAATACCGATTGGTAAAAATCAAACGCCGCCTCACAGGTACCGTTGAATGTTAGATAAGGATTTACATTTGCCATAATTTTGTTGTTTTTTGTTTGTTTTGTTTGGAACATCAAATGTAGCCAATATTCAAATCCAACGCATAAACCCTTCGTTATTTTTTAGGATGATCATCCGGTATCTTTCACTAAAAAAATACGTTGTTATACTGTTTCGGGCAGTTCAAAATGTTGCACTTCGCGCACCGCTCCGGCTTCCAGATTTTCTAACGTCAGATTTCCAATGCGTACGCGAACCAATCGCAAAGTTGGAAAGCCCACAGCTGCCGTCATTTTTCGTACCTGGCGAAATTTCCCTTCGGTGAGCGTTATCGAAACCCAACTGGTTGGCCCATGTCGTTCGTCCCGAATTCTCCTTCCGGGGCCAATAAAATCGGGCAACTCGGTTATAAGTCGCGCTTCACAGTCTTTTGTGGTATATCGTGTTCCTTTTACCCCAATTTCCACGCCCTTTTGCAAAGCTTCGACCGCTTCGGGTGTGATAATTCCATCAACCTGAGCAAAGTATTCTTTGGCCACAGTTTTGCTACGCACTTTTTCACTCATCATACCATCGGTTGTTAAGAGCAATAATCCCTCCGAATCCTCATCCAGTCGGCCAATAGCCATTGTTCCTTCCGGAAAAGCATAGAGCTCCCCCAATAGTTTTTTATGTCGTTTTTTTTCATAAATAAACTGGCTCAGATAACCGTGTGGTTTGTGAATCAGGAAATGATGGTGTGGCATAACAGTGGTATTTGCGGCAAAAATACACTTTTTATGTATCGGTTAACCGGACACGGCTATAGGTGCTTTTTTTTCACGAGCCAGCACCGAAGTATAATAACTACACAACAGATCATACAATATCATCTCACATTGCCGGTTATTGGAATCGAACAAACGGTTCATCATCATATGAATATGACTTCCCAACACATCGTTCAGCCGTTCCGGATCCAATTGTGCCCGTATGCCATTCGCCGTGACCGAAATCATCCGATCTCTATCCCGAAGCACTGCTTTCAGATCGTTGGATTCGGGATCGCTTTTCATAAAACGATCGATCTCATTTTTATGATTCCGATATTTGGTACTCAGGTCTTTTTTGGTCGCCGCATTTACCTGAAACTCCTTAAAAAATCCTACTCTAAGGTGTTCCATCAGCTTTTTCCGTGCTTCCCGATCATACTCAAACACATCCAAAAACGAATCGATCGCCGCCATTCCGACCATCCATCTTTCATTTTCATTATCCGTTAGCTCCAACACCGTTAGCAATTTGACCATACATTCGCTATCGTAAAAAAAGAGCGTTTCGGTCTCATCCATAACCATTTCCCCATAACGTTTCAATTCCCGTTCGTAAGTTTCCGTTTGGACTTTCCAGATCGTATGCTGATCCGACAAACGACGAAACGTATCCCGAAAAGCAAGAATCACCTGTCCGATATGCTCCGGTTGCGTAAGATGCAATCGCAATCGGAGATGATGCTCGGGATCGGCATAGCGGATAAAAAACCATTTATCGATTAATCCGTCACGTAACAAACCGGTAACCACCGTATAGAGATGGTTGTACAACACCGAATCGGTTGTTGCAAAACCGGTATAAATCTTATAATACAGCCATTCTTCCCCTAACAGAAAAGAAGTTTTGACATTATTTTCCATTTTGTTTCTTTTTAAGATTCGGTTTTAAAAAAAGAAAAGATAAACTCATTGGCGAAATACGCTGTTTCGTTTCCGCCCACCAGCGTCACATCGGTTCCCAGAAATTCTTCCAGCTCGAATACATTTTTTTTCGCTACTGCCGAAACCAACATTTGAAAAGACGTCAGGTTTTCGAGATTTAACAATAGCTTATTATCTCCTTCCACCAAAAAGACATATTGCGGCAGCTTTCGTTCCAGACGCCATTGGGTAACGTCCGCCAAACCGGATACCGTATCGATAGTCTTTAGCTTTTCGAATTCTGTTCCCAACACTTTCCATTTGGCTTTCGACAGAATAACGTTGTCATATTCCACTCGTGGCAAGAAATTGCATTCGTCGCGGTGAACGCCCCAATTTAAATACAAACCGCCACGTTTACCCTGTGCCTGTAAATCGCACAAAAAATGATACACCGGTAAGGAATTATAGCTATAATTATGCGCATTAGTGAGTCGGGGTAACACTTCTTTATTGTGCTTACGGGAGCGCAATACGATTCGGCCGCTTTTTACCGAAACGTACAAATCGGTTATTGGGATCTGATTTTCTGCGGGTTTTCCCGATGTGGCCAGATACGGAATCTCAAACTGTCTGAAATCCGGCCGCATCAACACATTACCCACTCTATTTTCCGGCAGGTGAATAATTTCCGATACTAATTTATCCGGATTTAACTGTTCTTCCATCCCAATAATCGTGCGGGCGTGCCGATCCATATCCGGATCACCCAGACAAAAGCGCCCCATCAAATTGGCCGCACCCGATCCACCTACGGAACGGATAACCAATTGTTCCGACGTATCGCCTTTGACAACCTCAGCCACGACCGAAAACGTATCCGGCAGATCATCCCATCCAGCTTCGGTTCCTTTTAAATCGGCTTCCTCAATACAGATTACAGTACTTTTATTTTCCCGCGCTTCCTGCATTTTTCGGTATAAAATACTATCACTTGCCGTCCAACGGATTTCATTACGCCTTTTCGATCCGACATTCGGCACATGAATATTATGCAATAATGTATTGATACCTCCTTTATAATTATTGACCGGATAACCGATCCCCAATTCATTATCCAATACCAATGATAACGGAACCTCCCGGTCTTCGTAGCGTTGACGGAACTTTTCGATAAATTGTTTTAATTGCGGATTTTCATTTTTGGGCGTTATCCGGTTTAACACGGTAATCGCTTTTTGTAACGGCACCGTTACTTCGTTAGCCAACACATTTTGACTGGTATTCAAAAACATATCCGTTTGAAAAATAAACTTTTCATCAAATGGAATTTCAAAACGTCGTAGTGTCTCGATCAGATCGCGATAACAATCCGGATCGTTACCCAGGGTAGTATCTAATGCTTCTATCTTTACGGCTACTTCTTCCAGTAATTGCACCTCAGATGCTGCCGCTTTTATTTTTTTGAGAATGCTAAGTGTTTGTCCGATAAATTCCGTTCCGGAAACCGAAAGTTCCATTTCACTCACCAATATCTGATTATCGATCAGTTCGTCGATAAATTCTGTTGCTTCCGATTCGGTAATTTCATCCGAAACCAACGCCTCCGCGAGAGCGGATTTTAAAACACCCGTTTGTGCGAGTTTCAAGCAATCCCGAATATAATCCGAGGCCTCAATTTCGATCAGATGATGGATCCGGTTTCCATTTTTATACAGACATTCTACATAGCGGATATGATCACCAATAACATACAAACTGGAATTCGGATAATACCGCAATTGTTCCCGGATTTGCGGATTGGTAGTAAACGACTGATTTAGTGCTCCCACAAAATTCATATCCAAGCGGGTATGCCGTTTATTTTGAGTATAGTCGGTATTCCGGATGGCACTTTCTTCAGCAAAAGTTCCCAATCCACAACCGGCAAAAAGCCCAAAGGGAGTCGATCGGGACGCCATTCGGGTCAGGTATTTCAGGAAAGACAGGCGGATTCTTTGTATTTCTTTCGGATCCTTGCTATTTCCTGCCATCCACTTTTCTATTTCGCGGTATAACACCGGTGATGCCAGAAAAACCGCTTCTTTTACAACCGGATTTTCAAATTGTCTTTTTATAGCTTCATCCGACACCTCTTTTCCGGCGGTCAATTCCAAAAAATGATCAACCGGTAGTAAAGGTGTTCGTAAGACGTAGTTATCAAAATTTATATAGGGCCATTTTTGTTTCATTATATTATATCGTATTGAATCGTTATAAACTAAGGAATACTGCTTTATCGATTAAAGGATTTCCCGCTGGAGACAGTGTTGCCAGATAGGCTGCTGCAACTCCCGAAAGTCCTTCCAACAGCGAACTGTCGGTATCCTTTCGCTTTCCTCCATCATACAGACAATATCCCATTTCGGGATCTGCGCCGGTTTTATACTCGTATGTTTTTTGCAACCAATAATCGGCAGTTTCCCGGAACATTATTTCGCCGGTGCGATCGTAACTATTTTTAAAAAGCAATGCCAGGCCTGCTGTTCCGTGGCACAAACCGGCATCGTGGTGCATGGTTTCGGCAATCAACCTCCGACCGGCAACCTGTTTCAATTTTGTGATCGTTTCGACCTGTAACGCTGCATCTTCCAACACGTCTGCCAACAACAAATGCGTATACAAAATCCCCAGATCACCATAACACCAGGCTACTCTTGACGTTTCGGGTTTTGCTGTTCCATCGAGATAATGTTCCTCTAACAACATCGTCGGATAATACGATTTAATCTCGCCTAAATCCTGACTGTTATAACGGTAAAAATTCAGACTCTCCTCCAACAATTTCCGACACGTATCCGTTTGGATATTATACCGGATACATTTCGCCAAAAAGTATTGGATTCCGGCATTTCCGTGCGCCAATCCGAAGTCAATTTTATAGGTTTTTGTTTTAAAATGATCGAACGAACTCCAGTAACAGCGATTTTCTTCTCTTTTGGCGGTTTTATTCAAATGGTCGATCACATTTTCGGCGTATTCAGACTCTCCTTTTTCGATAAAATACAGCGCCATTCCCATCGCACCGTGTAGGATATCCACATGATTTGCTTTCAGATTATCATTGAGATGGTCTGCGATAATCTCGTCGATTTCTTCAAGAACCTCCTTATAATCGGCAAGATCGATATGTTGTTCAGCGGCCAATTGGCACAAAAGGAACCCATATCCCGCCAAACCACCGCTAAATGACGGATAAAAAGCTTCGCTTTCCGAAAGAAGGGTATATACTTTATCAATATATTTTCTGAGAATGACAGGATCTACAAGTTCCGGAAATTGTCTCCGGATAGCGGTCAGCGTGAGAATGATTCCGGGTAAGCCGGTATGTAATGCGACTTGAGCGACTTTATTATCGCGAAAAAGCAGTGTTTCATTTTGCAAATACGCTGCTATAGTATTCAGTTCCTTATAACTATCGAAATTCATAAATAAAAGTAGATTCAAGGTCATTTTTAAATGCAAAACCGTTGAAGAACCGGTATTCTCCAACGGTTTAAAATAGCACAATTTTACACTATTGCATATACAATCCATTTATAAGTTATAAATGCGATGGTGTGCAATCGCTATTTATGCTACGATGCTCTTTTTACATCTCCTCCCAAGTAAAGGTAGGGCAATAATGGTGTGAAACACATTCGATTTGAACACTCACACATTCTCTTCTTGTTAACTTAATACCACAAGGCTCCGGATCAGTGTATTTTACTTCCGTTGCGAAGCTGGCACATGTTTCATTTGTTCCACCACCCTGGATGTTTGCTTTTTCCTTATCCGTTAAAACGGAAACGACCTTCTTTTTTAAATTTAATTTTTTCATTGTATAATAGATTTGATTGGTTGCGGTATCTAAAAGGCATTTACCACTTCGAAAAACATTGTATTCAACTTGGTAAGAACCTTAAAAAAACAATGCATTTTGAACCACAAAAAAGCGCAACGCCTCGCATTTAATACGATTAAAAATATTGTTTTTTTCAAATTTAAGAAGTAAAAAAAGAGGTCCTTATTCGTTTTAAGGGTAATTTCACCCGTTTTTTATAGGATAATATTTATTTTTTATATTTTTAGAGTCTAAAAAAAGTACAATTAGATGAATCGGACTGTAGGAGCAAAAATTCGCCATTTGAGAAAAACACGTGGTTATTCACAGGAAGAAGTTGCCGAAAAACTAAACATCTCCCAATCGGCTTATGCTCGTATCGAAAATGGAGAAAGTCAGTCCTGGGCTTCACATATTGAACAACTGAGCACGATCTTTGGCGTAAAGCCCAAGAGTTTTTTATCCAAACAAAAAGAAGGTACATCCGTTAAAAAACAAAAAGGCAAATTACAACTGCGGGATACTATCATTGCTTTAGACGAAGTGTACCAAAAACTAATCGAACAATACGAAAAACGCCTACAGGAAAAAGACGAGCTCATCGCTTTATTAAAAACCAAAAAGCTACTTTAATCGGATCTTTACCCCTTACCTGACATCTTAAAAAAACACTTTTCCACCCCTGTACGGATTTCCGTATCCGGGTTTCTTCTATTTTCGTGATTTTTGAAAAAAGTAATCGGGGATGTACCATTTTTATCCCACTTCGACAGGACTCTTTTTTTGCATTCCTAAAAAACAAATAGCTACTTTTACAGAACATTAAAAACAAAACAAACGATGTTAGAAACACTAGTTTTACTCGCCGCATTTATTTTAGCACTGGCTATCGGAATCTATATTGGTAAAGCCTTATTCAGTGCGCGTTCACAGTCGGAAAAATCAGGACTGGAAGAGCGCATTAACGGCCTATTGGCACAACAGGAACAGCTTAAACAACAGTTTTTACAGGAACGCAGTCAGTTTGAACGTCAGCTGACCTTAGTTCAGACCGAAAAGGAAAATATCCGCAACGAAAAAGAATCCCTTGCCATACAACTTTCCAAAAAGGAAGTCGACTTTGACAACCTTTGGGAACGCAACAAAGAGCAAAAAGAAGAAGTAAACCAACTACAGGAAAAATTCACCAAAGAATTTGAAAATCTGGCCAATAAAATTCTGGAGGAAAAAACCAATAAGTTTACCGAGCAAAACAAAGAAAATTTAAAAAACATACTTTCCCCATTACAGGAGCGCATTCATTTATTTGAAAAGAAAGTCGAAGACACTCATAAAGAGAGCATCGACTATCACGCCGCTTTACGCCAACAAATCCTCAATCTGCGAGAAACAAACGAACAGATGAGTAAAGAAACGTTAAACCTGACCAAAGCATTGAAGGGTGACACCAAAATGCAAGGAAACTGGGGCGAATTAATTCTGGAAAAAGTACTGGAAAAATCAGGATTGGAAAAAGGACGTGAGTACGAAGTACAACAGAGTTTTGTATCCGACGAAGGTAACCGCGTACAACCCGACGTAGTGATCAACCTACCAGACGGAAAAAAAATGATAGTGGATGCCAAAGTATCTTTAACGGCATACGAACGTTATGTCAACGAAGATGATGAAACGACACGTATTCAGCATTTAAAAGAACATGTTAACTCGATAAAACGTCATGTAGAACAATTGGGCAGTAAAAACTATCACGATCTGTACCAGATGGAAAGTCCTGATTTTGTATTATTATTTATTCCGATGGAACCGGCTTTTGCGATTGCCTTAAACGAAGATGCCTCCTTATACAACAAAGCTTTTGAAAAAAATATTGTAATTGTCACCCCGTCAACTCTATTGGCGACTTTACGTACGATCGACAGCATGTGGACCAATCAGAAGCAACAGGAAAACGCTTATGAAATTGCCCGTCAGGCTGGTGCTTTATACGACAAATTTGAAGGTTTTGTAAACGATCTGATCAAGATTGGTAAAAAAATGGATGAAGCCAAAACCGAATACCAGGGAGCGATGAACAAACTGGTTGACGGAAAAGGAAACCTTATCACCAGTGTTGAAAAATTAAAAAAGATGGGCGCCAAAGCCAAAAAAGCATTACCCGAAAGCATTCTAAATCGAGCCAATAACAACGAACTAACCGAATAAATTCTATGACTCCCGAACCAAAGAAAATCAGCTCATCCCGGATTAGTATTTCCGAACTGATGCTACCTTCGCATTCTAATTTTAGCGGAAAAATACACGGAGGCTATATTCTCTCCTTAATGGATCAGATTGCTTTTGCATGTGCCTCGAAATATTCGGGTCGCTATTGTGTGACCGCCTCAGTTGATACGGTTGATTTTCTAAACCCCATAGAAGTGGGTGAATTGGTGACCCTGAAAGCCTGTGTTAATTATGTAGGTCGGAGCTCTATGGTTGTTGGAATCCGGGTAGTATCGCAAAACATTCAAACCGGAAAGATCAAACACAGCAACTCCTCCTATTTTACGATGGTTGCGAAAGATGATCAAGGAAACACAGTAAACGTGCCGAAACCTATTTTAAACACATTGGACGAAGTCCGTCGTTTTTACGATTCCATTCGACGGATTCAATCCAAAAAAGAACATCAGGAGCACATCAGTCGTTTTGATCATACTTCTCAGGAAGCTTTGGATAAGCTATCGGCTTATGGTGTGATAATCGCATTATAACAAAAAAACGGAAAGCATATTACTTTCCGTTTTTTTTATTATGTTTTGATTAGTTTTCCACTGTTTTTTGTACCGTCATTATACGTCACTGTTGCGAAATAAATTCCTTTAGGAAAAGCAGACAGATCAATTATTTCAGATGTATTTTGTAGCATCAATTGCCCAGTTGTAGTATAAACCGAAACAGCGGTAATCTCTTTTAAAGCTGTAATTTTAAAAATACCATTCGACGGATTCGGATAAATTGTTGCTGTAATCGTACCGACACCCAATTTCGGAATGCTCAAAGCGGTTTCTTTCCCTTCAATACTAAAAGCCATTGCCCCTACATCATTATTACTCCATTCTGTATCGCCATTATTCCATACTAGTGTATCATACCCAGGACCAAATCCTTCATACCAATACCAGACTTTATCTTCCGACAAACTTTCGGCTGCAACGACCGGAGCAAAAGCGACCCAGTAAAAGTTACTCTTCGCCTCCAAAATCAACTCTTTTCCCGCCAATTCCAAATCAACCGTAATCTCTATTGTTTTATTCTGGACTTTTTTAAGCAACCCCGGATTACTCGCATCGAGATAAAAATGAGCTAGGGAAGTCTCCTCGGCTGAAAAAAGATTTTCTTTTTCTTTAGGGCGAATCCCTCCAAAAACAAATACATGTACCCCTGTTATCAGGGAACTATCCCCAGGAGCAGTTTTCCCAATTTGTCCTATAAAATTAAAACGGGTAATTTTACTTTTATGTTCCAAATCAAAATTATCTGCCAGTACTTTCTTTTGGGTAACACTAACCGTTGAGATATTATCCATAAAATTAGTCGGCACACTCGGAGGATCCTCTGCTGAAAACGTTGAGAACAACACTTTGCTTTCCTGAGCATTTAGAAAATTCACTACAAACAAGCTACAACATAGCAATAACAGTCTTTTTATCTTTTTCATATTCTTTTTATGTTTTGATTAGTTTTTTACGCACCTGCGTACCATCATTATGCGTCACCGTTAACCAATAAACACCCCTTGGAGCAGCCGATAGATCGACCGTCTCCGATGTATGTTGTAAGATCAATTGCCCGTTTCCATTGTAAACCACAATAGAGGCAATCGTTTTTGGAGTATTAATTTTAAAAATATTGTGCGACGGATTTGGACATACCGTTGTAGTGAGGGTTTGCGTATCGGATTCCGGCATTCCCAGCGTTACTTTTTTACCTTCAATACTAAACGCAACAGAACCAGGGCCGAGTAATACCCAACCTGTACCTTCCCATAATACTGTATCGGCTCCGGAATCTGCCCCCTGAAACCAGTACCACGCTTTATCGGACGGCATATCATCTACATCAATTATCGGGGCAAAAGCAATTCCATACGTGCCGGCTTCGAGTATCAGATCAACTCCCAACGGCTTTAAATCGACACTGATACTAACACTATCCTCTTTTTGTGTGATCTCCAATCCCGAATAGTATTCCTGTAACAGGTTAAAATAACTCAAACAGGAAGTCTCTGATAATGGCTCAAGCGTATTAAAACCTCTACGAATAAACAACCGCACTCCCTTAATGAACTTTAGATTTTCGGGCGTTGTTCTTCCGAGTTGTCCAACAAAATTAAACCGGGTTATCTGACTCTTCTTTAACAATTCGAAATCGTCCATAATAATAAATTCCCGGGTATTACTAATTGTTGACAGATTAGGAGCAAGGGGTATTGGCCTTCTCGCGTCGTTTAAAGTTGAAAACAACACTTCCTGCCCGTAAGCATACATCATTGACACCCCCCAACACAACAACAACAGGCCTTTTTTTATTATCATTTCTCTTCTCATAGTCCAATATTTTGCGAATCATACAGTAGCAAGTTAAGCAAACCTGGCGTTCCGTACTGAGCCAATACCTGAACCAAAGCAGACAATCGAAACTCATTTACAATCTTATAAAAGATGACAAAAAGCGACTATTTAATACAACAATATGGCATCACAAACAGCAAACACTTACCCTTCATAGCAAAACCGATATACTTTAAAAACAAATCAAAATAATAACCTTATAAAAAATATTTTTAACAAAAAAATTAATATTTTTTAAAATTATTGTTAATTAAAAATTAAATAGTTAATTCTACTATATTTGTTATACAAAACATAAACATTTGATTAACAATAGCATGAAAAAAAACTACTTTTCCCCTACACTACTACTATTAATGGGGCTTTTTGTATTATTCTCCTGTCAATCCGACAACGACGAATACACAGAAATTACCCCGACACCTACTCCGACAGGCACACCCGTTTCGGTAGATTTGTCGCAAGTACCCTATCCAAAACTTTCGGACTACCATTTTTTTACCGGTGCCTTAAAAAACAATACCCCGAACGATCGTGTACTACCTTACGAGATTGCCAGCGGCCTTTTTACCGATTATGCGCATAAAAAACGTTTTGTATGGATGCCGGAAAACTCCAAAGCCGTACATAATGGCGATGGAAAAGTATTAAACTTCCCAACTGGAACTGTTTTGATCAAAACATTTTATTACGATAATGTACAACCCGAAAATAAAACACAGATTATTGAAACCCGATTAATGATCAAAAAAGGTGTCGACAGTAACGGAGTGGATCAGTGGATCTTTGCCAATTATATCTGGAACGACGCTCAAACGGAAGCCCTTCTCGACATGAACGGCAGCTACCGTTCGTTGACCTGGACAGAAAACGGTCAGACCAAATCGACCAACTATCGTATTCCATCATCAGTAGAATGCCTTACCTGTCATAAAAAAGATGAAAAAGCAATCCCGATCGGACCTAAACCGCAAAACCTCAACATTGTCTACAACTATACGGATGGCGCTAAAAATCAGTTAACAAAATGGATGGAACGCGGAATGCTGCAAAGCGGATATCCTGCAAACATTAGCAGTACCATAAACTGGCAAGACACTTCCAAACCACTGGAACTACGGGTACGCTCGTATCTCGATATCAATTGTGCGCATTGTCATTCTCAGGATAGCCATTGTGATTATCGTCCGATGCGTTTTGCTTTCAGTGAAACCACCAATCCTGTTAATCTGGGAATCTGTGTTGAACCGCAGGAATATATCGACAACGCTCTGACCCATATTGTAAGTCGTGGCCGATACGACCGGTCAATGTTACATTTCCGACTACAATCTACCGATGAGTCTAACCGTATGCCATTACTTGGCCGAACTATCGTACATGAAGAAGCGGTGCAAATGATCGAACAATGGATCAGCACACTAAACCCTTCGTGTCCCTAAATCCAAATCTCAATTATAACCAAAAACTACAACGACATGAAAAAAATTACCTTATTACTTTTCACGCTGGGCTTTATCAATCTGAACGCCCAGAACACGTGTAGTACCGCTCCTTCGATTGGAGTCGGACAATACACCGTTCCGTTTATCGATGGCACCGGAGCACCACCACAAAGCTGTATCTCCGGAACGACTCCACTGGGCACTGCCTTCGAATGGTATTCGTATACCCCAACCGGAGACTATCGGGTAACCGTATCGACCGATCTACCTGCCAGTGTTGGAAGAGACACCCGTGTTCACATTTACAAAGGGAGTTGCGGATCCATGGTTTGCGTAACCGGCGACGACGATAACGGTAGCGGAAATACCTCTGTAGCCACTTTCGATGCTTTTGTTGGCAACACCTATTATATTGTTTTCGACAATAAATGGGATAGCATCGGTTTTGAATTCGTCCTTTCCCAACAGAATTACATCGCTCCGTTAATAAGTTTCACCACACAAAGTCAGCCCCTTGCCGGCTCGACCTACAGAAACTGTGTGGTCGACATGAACGGAGATTACCTGGACGACATTGTTGGTGTAAGCAATAATCAGCTTCGTATTTTATACCAGACCCCAACCGGATTTAACAGTGTTGCCTACCCATTAACGGGCGTAAGCAATCAGCCCTCCTGGAGTATTGCTGCCGGGGATCTGGACAAAAACGGATACAACGACCTTATCTTCGGAGGAGGTAGCGGCGCTACGTTTTTAAAAGCTAATGCCAGCGGTAACGCATATACCGCACAATCTTTCCCACAATACATCTTTTGTCAGCGTACCAATTTTGTCGACATCAATAACGATGGAAACCTGGATATTTTTGTTTGCCACGACGTCAATCCGAACGTCTATTTTATGAACGACGGCAACAACAACCTAACGTATCATCAGGGCGGATTGGGTGATCATCCACAAGGCGGAAACTACGGTTCCATTTGGGTTGATTACGACAATGACGGGGATCAGGATTTATTTATTGCCAAATGTCGTGGCGGAAATATTTCTGCCAGTCTTAACGAATTACACCGTAACGACGGAAACGGTGTTTTTACCAATGTGAGCGTACAAGCCGGTTTATCCGATCCGATTCAAACCTGGTCATCGGCCTGGGGTGATTTCGACAACGATGGCGATATGGACGTTTTTGTAGGTGCCAGTTCCAATACAAACGGTATGCACAAACTGATGCGCAACAACGGAGACGGAACATTTACCGATGTAACCGCTGGCTCCGGATTTCCATCTCTAAGTAACTTAGGTCAGGAAAACGTAGCACACGATTTTAACAACGACGGTTTTGTCGATATTTTCGGACCTGGAAATACGATCATGTTCAACAACGGTAACATGACCTTTACCCCGCAATATATAAGTGGCCTCAACAACGGTCCGATTGGCGACTTGAACAATGACGGCTTCCTGGATATTCAGAACAACGACAACATTTATCTAAACAATGGTAACAGTAATAAATGGTTAAAACTTTCTTTAAAAGGAATACAAAGTAACGCCAATGGTATAGGAGCCCGAGTGGAAGTCTATGGTTCATGGGGTAAACAAATCCGGGATGTACGCAGTGGCGACGGTTTCCGAAATATGAGTTCATTAAATGTTCACTTCGGACTGGGGGCGGCTTCACAAATCTCACAGGTGATTGTAAAATGGCCATCGGGAATCGTAGACACCTATAACAATGTAAGTCCGAACCAACATCTGGTAGTTATCGAAGGCAATACCCTTCTTAGCACCGGAGACCATAGCAAAGATACGTTTGTGGTTTATCCGAATCCATCCCGTGATTTTATCAAAATACAAATGGATGCTACAAGTGTTACCGCCGACAAAGCTATTTTCTACGACATTACCGGTCGTATCGCTTTAACAACCGCTATCGAAGCGAATCAGATTGATGTACGCACTCTGGCAAAAGGAACGTATATCCTATCTATCGAAAGCAATACCGGAGAAAAATACAGTACCAAGTTCATCAAGAATTAAAAAAATAAGGGCTGTAATACAACAGCCCTTTTCTTTAGAAACAACCTGTCGGAAGATATTTGCCGACAGGTTTTTTTATTTTTAAAACACCCGAACCAGATTGAATCCGAACGAAATCTCCCCTTTTCCCCAGTCGCCTGTAGTTTGTCCGAGAAAACCAGCTTCATTCATGGCTCTGGAATTGGTAAAATGCATTTGAAAAACGTGTCCGCCGGTTTCCAGATCCACACCAATGGACAACGGGTTCGTAAACACCGAATTTTTAGCACGGTTGAGATGCGCCGCATAATCCATATTAACCGACCAGCGTTTGGTTAATTTATAACGCCCCCCCATACCCAGTGCAAACTGATCGTTTGATTGCGGATTTGGTGTGATCACATTGTTATTCGCATCCAGTATATCCCGGACTGTATTCTCGTGGAAATACGTTGGCGCCAACTCCAGTGAAAGGTGTTCGGTAAACTTTCTGGAAATCAACAATTGTGTCACATAACTCAATCGGTTGTCAAATTTCAGATTTGGAAAATCCTCTTTTTTCATTTCAGTATTGATTGCCAAACTGTTAAAACCTACCAACGTTACCGGAAAACCTTCTTTCTCCTGAGACATCAATCGATATTTCACGGCCATTTCATAGGTTTTCTGAAAACCGCTACGGGACACATGCGCCGTAAGCCAGTTCGTCACCCCATAGGTAAACTTAATTTGTGTATTAGCATCGTCCATTCCGAAGAAGTCTTCAAAACCATGTTTGACATATCCGAAGCGGTGTGCCACGATAAAATAAAAATCCCCTTTTGCGGCGAGTTTTGTCGATTCGAGGTTTACGATTTTTAACGATTTAAATACCGATTCGACCCGGTTATCTGTTTTTACCGTATCGATTTCCGACAACAGGTCATTTTGAGCCGACGCGCAAAAAGGAAGTAAGAGTAAAGAGAGTAAACTTTTTTTCATATAAGGAGCTTGATTGAATGCGTTATTTGATTGAATACATCATTTGGTAATCGGTTACACTATTCCACGATGGTACATTGATCCATTTTAAGTTCGCCCAATAAATCGTCGTAACCAATAAACCGGCCTTTCACTTTGATATTGGACAACACCATGAGTTCCCCGTCTTTTATTTTATCTTTTAAAACGGCAAACAGTTTTTCATCGATAATAACCGAATTGGCCTCCAAATCGACACTACTAACTTTACCATATACCTCTATGGTCTTATCGAGATATTTCTGATTGGCTTTGGCCTCATCGGCTTTGAATTCGTCAAAAATAGAATTCGCCGTGACCAGATAACTCTCTTTTTCGGAGGCAATATCACGATGCCCTTTATACAGGTAGGAATAACCCGCAAAACCCAACAATACCAACCCAATCAAAATTAACACTATCCGTTTTCTTTTCATAAATTTTTTATTTAATAAATGTAAAATTAATGATAATTCATTTTACTATTTAAATTTTAATCATAACTTTAACCATATAATAAAGTAAAATGAAAAAAAGCTACTTATTCACCCTATCATTCGGTTTATTACTACTGACTGGCTGTACCAACGACACCGATTCCGACCTTATCGACAACAGTACTACTACCGAACCGGTTACCTATACCAACGCGGTGAAAAGCATCATTACCAACAATTGTATCTCCTGTCACGGGACGATACCGACGAATGGAGCGCCAATGTCGTTAACCACCTATGCCGATGTGAAAAACGCGGTTTTAAACCGGGGACTCATCGACCGGATATCCCGATCGCAGGGAGCAGACGGAATGATGCCATTGGGCGGCACGCGATTACCACAAAGTACGATCAACAAAATAATCGAATGGAATACCAACGGTCTTGTCGAATAATAAATCCCTGAATCATGAAACGTATTTTATACCTCATCGCCTTTTGCTGTGCCTTCACGGGTTTGCAAGCGCAAAACAAAAAAGTCACCAAAACCGGAGAAATCAGCTTTGAAGCATCGGTTCCCGCTTTTGAAGAAGTAAAGGCCAAAAGCCGTAGTGCTACTTTTGTATTGAATACCGATACCGGTGAAATCGCCAGTCTGATACTGGTTAAAAGTTTTCGTTTTAAAATTGCTTTAATGGAGGAGCATTTTAACGAGAATTATATCGAAAGTGATCGCTATCCAAAAGCGACCTTTAAAGGAAAAATCGACGATTTTAAAATGAGTTCGTTAACCGATGCCGGTAAAGACTATACCATCCGCGGAAAACTCGAAGTACACGGTAAAACAAAAGATGTGGTTATTCCGGCAAAAATCAAAAAAGTAGGCAACGACATTGCCATTCAGTCCAATTTCACGGTAACGGTAGACGATTTTGGCATTGACATCCCAAGTGTGGTTAGCAAAAAAGTCTCAAAAAACGTAGCGGTTAGTTTTGACTGTACGCTAAAATAAATTCCTACCGGAAACCATAAAAAAAGCTCCCATTACGGGAGCTTTTTTACAATTACTTTTTCTTCTTTTTTGTTTTCGCTTTTTTGTCCTTTTTACCCTCAGACAGTTCGATTTTTTCTTTTAACCGTTTTTCCGTATCTGAGATATAATAGTGTAAATCCGAATTGTAAGCGTTTAATTTCACCTCTTTCAAGACTTCTTTCGCATCGGAAAAGGCCCTTTTGCGCTCCAAAAGGCTCACCCTTTTTAAAAGGATTTCGGCTTTGTTCCCCCCTTTAATCGTTAGGGCAAAATCGATTAACTTTTCGGCCTGATCAAAATCTTCATTCTGCAACAGCGTATCGATAAAATACGGATATACTTCCAAAGCATGCAGATTTTCGGCCAATGCCTGTTCAAAATAAACTTTCGCTCCTTCATAATCGTATAGTTGTTCGGCATGCAACCTTCCTAACAGGCAAAGTGCCATGGTATTTTTGGCATCATACGACAAAGCGTAGCCCAACGATTCCACGGTTTCTTCCAGATAAGAAGGATAGGCATCCATAGCCTGAAACAAAAACTTATCTAATTTATCTGTTTTCATTCGATGTAATTTTTCAAGTTATTCTTTAGTTGTTGTCGCGTGGATTTATAATTTTTCTCCACATTTTGCTTTTTAAAATCGGTTCCTGAGAACACGCGTTTGGGATTCCCTCTGACAATATTGAGTTGGTTTTCCCATTTTTTATCGACCTCCTTTTTTAATACTTCCAACGATGTTTCTTCCAATTTCCGGACAAGCCGTTCGGTGGCTGTTTTTTTATTCTGATGTTGCGAACGACTATCCATCGAAACCACGCTGATTCCTGTTGGAACATGTGTCGCACGAACGGCCGAGCTGACTTTATTCACATTTTGTCCACCGGCTCCGGAACTTCGCATCGCCTGATACTTTATATCTACATACGAAATTTTCGGTACGGCAGATTGCTCTATTTCAAAAATTCCGATAAACCAGTTTTTCCGTTTGTGCATTTTGCGAAACTGACTGGTTCCAATCCACTGTATCGTTCCAATCCAGGAATCCACAAAAGCAGCACTTTCATCACCTTTAATAACAAGCGTTGCCGTAGTCACCGTTCCGTTTTCCTGTCCCGGTTCCCGCTGTACAATCTGTACTTCCAATCCTTCGGATCGCGCTTCTTCCTTTATTTTTTTAAGCACCTGAGCCACAACCCAGGTGCATTCTTCCGGACCTCTGCCGGATGTTATCTGTATGATTTTTTCCATTCTGTAATCACCTTTAATAGCTTATCCCTGTTACGGGCATCTTTTACAAACTTCGGAAGACTGGCGACCATTGTTTTACCACCATTACACCGACTGTTTCGTTCCCGTAAACCGGCTGCGATATAGCCCTCCAAATAATCAATATGTGCTTCATTATATGCCCAGAATACATTTCCTCGCACCGTTTTCTGAAACCACAATTCGGCATCAAAACACCACTCCCGGACATTATTTTCATCCGTTTTAAAACACATATATACTTCTTCTATTTTCGGCACAAATTCTTTTATCTGGTTGCAACTCCTGCACTTTATCTTTATTTTTTGCGGCTTCTCATTCAAAAGTTGTGATTCGTATTTTACTTTTTCTACATTGTTACAACAATACTGATTGACCGTTGCTCTGTATTTGATCATGTTATTTTCCTGACGGAGATAACAACCCGGACATTGTAAAATCCGATTTGAGAATATCCCATAATTATCTTTTTCAGAAAACGTCCTTTTGACTGTTGCTTTTGTTCCGCATTTTGGACATTTCACCAAAATCTCATTGGAAAAATGACTGGCTCTTTTATTTTCGTCTTGAAATCGTTTCATAGCTGTTATTATTTATCCATTCGCACGATCTTAGGCGTAAACGTTCCCAAAACGGTCACCAATTCCTGTTGGTTACCCATCACTTTGGTGATGTCCTTATAGGCCATTGGCGCTTCATCAATATTGCCACCAATCAGGCTTACGTCGTGCTTTTTTAATTCTTTTTTGATGTCACTTTGCGTAAACATCGATTTACATTTGGCTCTCGAAAACACCCTTCCAGCACCATGTGACGCCGAATTAAGGCTTGCCGGATTTCCTTTTCCCATCACGATATAACCCGGAGCCGTCATCGAACCGGGAATAATTCCCAATTGTCCTTCCGCCGCCGGAGTCGCCCCTTTGCGATGTACAATACATTCCTTTCCGTTGTGCATTTCTTTCCACGCAAAATTGTGATGGTTCTCAATAGTCACCACTACCCTTTTTCCCAGTATTTTTGCAATCCGTCGGTGAATATCCTCATGACAGGCTTTGGCATAATCGCCGGCAAGATTCATCGCCATCCAATATTCCTGACCGTCGTGCGTATTCAGATCCAGCCAGGCCAATTGTTGTACATTTTTAGGCAACGGACATTGTTTCGTAGCCAGATAGGTATACTGTTTGGCGATATTGGCACCCAATCCACGGGATCCGCTATGCGATAACACCGCAACATATTCGCCGGGCACAAGCTTCCATTCCGGTAAGGGCGCATCGATTTTCACAATTCCGAATTCCACAAAATGATTACCGCCACCGGACGTTCCCAGTTGTTTATACGCCTTGTCCAGCAAGCCTTTTACAAATGGAATATCTTTGAATTCCGGTCGGTAAAAAATCTCATGATCGGCTTTGATCTGATGCGTTTCATACATTCCGAATTTGGTATGTTCGGCTAAGATGGCTTCCAATTGCTCGCTCCTTCCTTTTAGAAAAGAAGCCGGTACATCGAAAATCGACAAACTCATCCGACAACCGATGTCGACACCAACGCCATACGGAATCACCGCATTTTCGGTCGCCAGCACACCCCCAATTGGCAAGCCATAACCGGAATGCGCATCCGGCATCAAAGCTCCCGCTACTGCGATTGGCAATTTTAGCGCATCGTATAACTGAAACTTTGCCTGTTGATCGATTTCATTTTCGCCAAAAATTGAAAAGGGCGCACGGGTGGTATTGAGTTGTTGCATTCGCACCTGTACCGGGTTGATCAACCCTTCGGCCACTTTTCCCCAGGTACCGTGATTTTTAAATTTTTCCGGAAACAGCAATACTTCTTTTGCTTCCGTTAAAATGCCTTCTTTTTTCTCTCTTTTTCTATATCTGTTGATTTGCCCCAAGGCAATATTGATGCTGTTATTTTTAGGAAAGCCCAATTTGATCAGGTCTTTCCCGGATAATTTATTTCCCATTGTTTGATTCTTTGATTTTTTTTTTTGGAACGCAAAACAATGTGCTCAGTAATCCAAACGGAATGCTGATTTGTTTTGCGAAACATTTTACCCGTATTCGGATAAATTAAAAGTGCTAAACCGGGAACTTTAAAGTAAAAAGTATACAAAAAAGCCCGAAACTTAATGTCTTCGGGCTTTGCTATCTTGGAAAGTATTTTTTTCTAGGATAAAACAAAACCACGAAGAACAGCTACACCACATTTTGGTGTCAGACTGATAGCAGATGATTGTAATACAAACATTTTTCTTCGTTTTTAAAAGGTTATTAATTTTTCACATTGCAAAGTTTGTAAAATGTTTTTGACATTTCCTAATATTTCAGATTATTTTTCAACAATAAATCACAACATACTCATTTTTAAAAACATACAATCTGATTTTATCCTCCAATTATATACAACCAAGCGTCATCAAAGTTGCTATCGATTCGTACTTTAAAAAATTAACAATAACTTGGGAGATTCGAATGCGATTATATCTACCTTTATTTTTCAAAAAAACATACTTATATAATTATATCCTATTATGCCTACTGACTGTATCAGCTATCAAGAATCCAATTATTTTTCCCGGTTAATTGTCGATTATTTAGATAAAAAAACAGAAACACAGTCCTTATACCATCGTTTTCCCAGCTTAGAAAATTTCGGAAGTCAAATTGACGAAAAAGCCGCCCATTTTAGTACGGCGCATAGAAATACACTGGCGACAGTTTTGGAAAAACAATATGCATCGACCGCCGCTTCGGAAGCGACACTTCAGAATATCGCCCTTTTAAAAGACGAAAACACCTTTACCGTAACCACTGGTCACCAATTAAACCTTTTTACGGGACCTTTATACTTTTTATACAAAATTGTATCGGCAATCAATTTGGCAAAAGAATTAAAAACGGCCTATCCAACGCGTCATTTTGTACCCGTATATTGGATGGCTACGGAAGACCACGACTTTGAAGAAATCAATTATTTTAATTTCAGAAATAAAAAAATAAAGTGGAACCGCGACAGTTCCGGTCCGGTAGGCCGGCTTTCGACCGAAGGTCTGGATAGTGTTTTTGATGTCTTTTCGAAAGAACTTGGCATTGGTACCAACGCCGAATATTTACGGGAGTTATTTAAAAATGCCTATTTAAAACATACCAATCTGGCCGATGCGACCCGTTTTCTGGCCAATGAATTGTTTCAAGAACAGGGATTGGTAATTATCGACGGTGATTCTGAAGCCTTAAAACGCGAATTCATTCCGTATGTAAAACGGGAACTACTCGAACAAATCGCTTTTGAAAAAGTAACAGAAACGGCTGCTTTATTAAAAACCTACAATATTCAGGTTAATCCAAGAGAAATTAACCTTTTTTATATTGAAGACGGATTGCGGGAACGTATCGTTTTCGAAAATGGAGGCTATATCGTAAACGGAACTTCACGACGGTTTACAACCGAAGAAATTCTGGACGAACTGGAGCGTTGTCCCGAAAAATTCAGTCCGAATGTAATCATGCGTCCACTGTATCAGGAAGTGATTTTACCCAATCTGGCCTATATTGGCGGTGGTGGTGAATTGGCATACTGGTTGGAATTAAAATCCTTTTTTGAAGCTTCCAACGTTCCTTTCCCAATGTTGGTATTGCGAAATTCGGCAGTCCTTGCGACACCCAAACAAGCGCACAAAGCAGACCAATTGGGACTACGTTGGGCCGATTTATTTCAAAAGCAACACGCCCTGATCGATGCCAAAACCAAATCCCTATCCACTTTTACGCTTGATTTTTCGGAACAAAAAGCACATTTGGAACAGCAATTTTCCAAATTACGGGAAATGGCAGCCAAAACCGACGCTTCATTTATTGGTGCCGTAGCCGCTCAGGAAAAGAAACAACTAAAAGGATTGGAAAACCTTGAAAAACGATTGTTAAAAGCCGAAAAACGCAACCATCAGGAGCAACTGAGTCGCATCACGGCACTACAAAACGAATTGTTTCCCAACCTCAGTCTTCAGGAACGGACAACTAATTTTTCGGAATTTTATCTGGAACACGGTTCTCATTTACTAACCGAATTATACCGCGAATTAAAGCCGCTGGAGCAGGATTTTCCGGTATTGATTGTATAAAGAAATTACAATTATTCGCTACAAACGAAATTTCAATAAAAAAGATAGCGCATTATTTAGCTTAAAAATACTATTTTTGCGAAAAATTTAAACAAAACAAGATGGCAACGAATAGAACATTCACTATGATTAAGCCAGATGCTGTTGAAAAAGGACACATCGGAGGGATTATTAACATGATTACTGAAGCTGGTTTCAGAATCGTATCAATGAAATTAACACAATTAACAGTAGCGGATGCTCAGAAATTCTACGCTGTTCACAGTGAAAGACCTTTCTACGGAGAATTAGTAGAATTCATGTCAAGAGGTCCTATCGTAGCTGCTATCCTTGAAAAAGATAACGCTGTTGAAGCTTTCCGTACTTTAATCGGAGCTACAAATCCTGCTGATGCTGCAGAAGGAACTATCCGTAAAAGATATGCTACTTCAATCGGAGAGAATGCTGTTCACGGATCTGACAGTGATGAGAATGCTGCTATTGAGAGCGCTTTCCACTTTGCAGGAAGAGAAGAATTCTAATAAATATATATTGTTTTCGAAAAGCCGTTCCGTTTGGAACGGCTTTTTTTGTACCCGTTCCATTCCTTTTTCGGTATTTCTATCCGGTTTTAAAAACGCGTAATTATACGCTATTATAGGTTTTACCAAGCCACTAACTTTACAAAACGCCTTACAGATAAATCCAATTTAACACAAATTGCAAATTTAATAGCCATAAAAAATTGCAATTCAGTACTAATCTTGTATAAGGTAACCAAACAAAAACAGCATAGAAATTCAAACCAAATCTAAAACAAATATGAAACGACTACTACCCCTTAAGACCATCTCATTTGGTATTCTGGTTGCTTTGACGGCTACCAGTCTGGCCATTTCTTGCAAGAAGAACACCACGCCGGACGCCGGATTATTAGGTGCGGCTCCTATTATTAAGCCACAGGAATTTCCGGACGACTTAAACCTTCCCGGTTTTAAATTCCCACAAGATTCCACGACCATTTATGGTTGGTTAAACAAACAGGATTCGGCTAGTATTGCCCAACACGCCTGGGGAATCTGGGCTGGTTTGACCGCTAAATCCGGACAGGTTTTTAATGGTGATTCGCTATTGGTATTTGAAACCTGGATGAGCGTAAAAGAACTGGCACAAATGGCAGCCGACGGAAATAAAGAAGGCGGATGCTTTCAGATAAAAAAAGAACGTAGCGCCCTGGAAGTACCAAAACAGTTAATCCACGGACAGTTATTTGGTAACCGAAATGCAGTACTTGATACAGTTTCCAATGTTTTCGAGACCGTTTCCTACAATCCGGCAGCAGCCTGTTATTCGACACAAAATCTTATTTTCAATCAGTCGACACTCGACAAATACAACGTTAAAGACGGGATTGGTAACATTCCGCCATTCCCATCGGCCGGTATTACTACCAAACCGACCTATTTTGCCGGAGGTGTTGATGCGAACGGTTTTATCCGCGTACCAGTATGGCCAGGCGATCCTAAACCCGCTAAGGCATTTGGCTATAAAGACTGGCAAACCTATGTTTATGTAGACACCAACAACAAACAAGATAAAAACAAAACCATTGTACCGGTTACCGGTTCCAATCCGACACCGGCTCAAATTGCAGCGGCCAGTTGTAACTTAAACGAATTTATCAACGATCAGGTCGATGCGAGAATGGCTGCCTATCTGAACACCAACCAGAAAAACAACAAACGCAAATACAAAGCCGGCGATTATATCTTATTGGTAGCCATGCATGTAGGAACAAAAGAAATCAGTAACTGGACCTGGCAGACTTATTTCTGGAGCTACAACCGCGACAATCCGTTTTTCCCAAGTTCGGCCTTCAATGCGAAACTACGTCCAAGCATCATCAAAGGAGCGGCAGCCAACTATGCCGTGTCGACTTCCTACGCGATGGTATGGCCAAACCAGCCAATTACCGGTGGAACCAACAAAGGGGTACGCAGTATTATCTCGTTTAACCCGTATCTGGAAGGCTCTTTTGGTCCTAATGTATTTACCGGTAGCAACAACCAGTTAAATCCAAATTACCAATATGGTGTACAAACCAACTGTATGAGCTGTCACGCTCTGGCATCAGTTACAGGAACTGTTTATACTGCTGATCAATACATCGACATGAAAGACATGAGCCGTTTCCGTAATCAGACATTATTAGACTTTGCTTGGTCGATTCAGAGTAACATCAATACCGACAAATAACATCACGATAATCCCTAAATCTCAATAGTATGCACGATCACGATCACATTCACCACGGTTGTACCCATTGCGGTTGTAACAATCCGGTTTTAAAGATTCTGGAAAAAGAACTTTCCTCTTCGGAGATTATCACAAAATTGTCGGAGCACAAAACCCCCTTTACCGATCATACGGAAGAATCAGTATTGTTTCACGGCGGTACCATTCGTCCTTTGGTAGAC
Source organism: Bacteroidota bacterium (assembly GCA_023446155.1). Taxonomy (GTDB): domain Bacteria; phylum Bacteroidota; class Bacteroidia; order Flavobacteriales; family Flavobacteriaceae; genus Flavobacterium. The sequence continues at coordinate 134,825 of JAEXIT010000009.1, read as the reverse complement.
GGAAAAATGGATACGGTAGAAGCCATCGGATTTCACAAAGGGAAAGTCGTTGCTTCCGGTTCGATGTTACACGTAACAGAAGCCATGATCAAAACAGGACATCTTTTTAAAACCCGAAAACTGGACAAGGGTCACACCTTACTTCCAGGACTGATCGAACCACACGTTCATCTCGTTCCTTCTGCCATATTGGGTAGCTGGCTGGATTTGAGTCCGTATGATGAGCAGGATCTAAAGAAAGGTTACAATACTGCATGGCTTCAGAAACAACTTGATGACTATCAAAACGATCCTAAAAACAAAGAGAACCTTAACAATAATAACTATTGGATTTTAGGTTGTAATCTTGACCCGGCCTTTATGCCATTTGAGAAAAGTCATTCGCGAAGATTATTAAACCAATTGGTTACATTCGATTATCAATTTTTGGATGCCATCGTACCGGATTATCCAGTGTTTATCATGAGTGCTTCCATGCACACAGCGTATGTAAACTCATTGACACTTCGTATTATTTTCGATCTGAATAAAAGTATACGTGATCAATATAAAACCTTCGAAAATTATCAGCAAACCACAAACGGACAATTGCAGGAAACCGAACAAATCGGGCCGGCTTTAAAATGTATGCCGATACGTCAAGTTGCTGATTTTGCACTCGGTTCGTTTAAACATTTAGGGGAATTGTTTGATACGGCTGTTCAACGTGGCGTTACGTTTATGTATGATGCCGGAATGACATCCGTACAGGAACTGATTTTAAAATTATATCTGGATTTCCATCAAAAGAAAGTCCGTATTGGTGTCGCACAAACCTGTTTAACACTGGACGATGCGAAAAAACTACCGACTTTTGCGCCGATAAAAGAGTACAAGGACTTGTATTCGGGTAGTGTTAAAATCATTTCCGACGGTTCGAATCAGGGATTAACCGGCTACCAATCGGAGCCTTATTGTTGCTATCCGGCCGATAATCTTGGGGTATTTAATTTCCCGGAGGACAAGGATCATCCACATCCGGACCAGCCAACACAAACGTATCTGGACATCGTAAAAACGGTTGTAGCTGAAAAAGAATGGCCATTAATGATCCATGCCAATGGGGATATGGCCGTAAAATTTGCGATCGAAGTATACGATGCCGCCTTTAAAGCAAAAAAAGTAGCCGACCGTCGTCATCGTATTGAACATTGTTCTATTTTGGAACCATCGCAGATCCAGCAAATGAAAGATCTTGGTATCGTACCGAGTTTCCTAATCGGCCATGTGGGCTATTACGGTTATCCGTTTAAAGAAGCCATTTTTGAAGAAAAAGTAGAAAAACTGGATTTGTGTCGTTCGTCGCTTGATGCCGGATTACGTATTTCGCTACATACCGATTATTCCGTAAGTCCGATCGGGCCATTACGGATGATGGAACAAGCGATTACCCGTATGATGGAAGCCGCACCGGACGATTATCCGAATAAAGTATTAAACGAAAAAGAATGTCTTACTCCGGAACAGGCTTTGCTATCGGTAACCTATGACGCGGCGTGGCAATGTCATGCCGAGCAGTGGACCGGTTCGTTACAAGATGGTTATTTCGCCGATTTCGTGATTCTGGAACAGGATCCGTTAACGATGAAAACGTACTATAAAGAACTGCGTAAGGTTCCGGTTTTGGAAACCTGGAAAGGCGGCGTAAAAGTGTATCATAACACCGATATTGTCGTTCCCGAAACGGTATAACATTTTTAAAAAGTGGAAAAGCAGGACGATTGTCCTGCTTTTTTTGTTTTATGTTTTTTTAGTCCAATCGCATCAGTTTTTGTAAAATCAGACAATTCCATTGGTTACACTTTTTTGGTCATCACTTTACCCACTAAAGCAAACATTTTAGCTTTTTTTGTTTCCGAAATTTTATTTGTTTTACTTTCAGATATAACTGCATTAAATTTTTTAGATTCTTTACCTTTTACAACTGGAGTTATTTTAATTGTTGTTGCCATCATTATCAATTTTAAAATAAAACAGAATTCGCTCTACGCCTAGTTTAGAAATTTCATCCCAATATGTAGTGGTCAATAGCTTACTTTCAAAAGTCAAAAAAACTACCGCAACACTATATCTTTCACCAAATCACGTCGCAGCTCTTCGTTGATCATCTTAACAATTTTTTCTTTACCGTAGCTTAATTCTTCGCGTAATACCGCAGAAGACAAAGCTACATAAAGCGTAGTCCCTTTTAGCATGATCTCGGTCGTATAATTATTTACGCCATTCCCCATCAGGTTTTTCCAGGCATCACGAACGTCAATTTTATCCATTCCCGCTTGTAGTCTGTGGTCCTGGATAAACTGTTTTAGTACGTCGGATATCGGAGATTCTTCATTAAATCGTTTTGCCATGCTGTTATTTTATAGAAAATGAAGTCGCTTTTTTATAGTGGTATTCCATATCGTGCTCGTTTTTTAACACCAATTCCTCGTCGGTTACTTTAACCAACTCTTCCTTCCATTTGGCATAGGCCGTAGTATAGTTTAGATAAACGTGGTCGTCTTGTTTGATCACCGCAACTTTTTCGTCCAATTCACTCACCAAATAAGTTCCATCCAATTGTGGCATTACCTTTTTACGGAATCCTTTGTTATTTTTGATTTCAAAATAATCGATAGTCGGATTGATCGAATACTCTTTACTACTTCCATCGGGCATAATGGCCTTTTCAATTTCCCAATATCCATTGATCTTGGCTAGCGCCGCATCATCAATTTTTTTATGACAAGCCGTAAAAGTAAGGCTAAACAGTACTATCGTAATTATTTTTTTCATGGCACAAACATTTTTACAAATTTACCTTTTAAAACGGCACAAACGAAACTTTAGAACAAAAAAACCAGTAGCTTTAAACCATTTAACAAACGCATAGTCCAAATAGAAAACCATCCCTTATGAAACGAATACTCCTCTCGGCGATAACCCTTTTTGCCATAACCAGTTGCAGTTCCGAAAGCGACACGTCCAACGGCTCCACACCTGTGACACCTACGGAAAGTATGTATTTTCCACCGGTCAGTTCCGGTAGTACCACCTGGGAAACACGCAGTATTTCCGATTTGGGATGGCATACCGATGCGGTGCAACCCCTATTGGATTATCTGGAACAAAAACACAGCAAGTCCTTTATCGTACTGGTAAATGGAAGAATCGTTATAGAAAACTACTTTAACGGACATACCGCAAACAGTTACTGGTATTGGGCCAGTGCCGGAAAGACTTTAACTTCGACTATGACGGGAATTGCACAACAGGAAGGTTTGCTCAACATCAACAATAAAGTGTCTGATTATCTCGGCAACGGATGGACGAGTGCGCCCCTAGCTAAGGAAAATCTGATCAACTGCAAACATTTGCTAACGATGACTTCCGGATTGGACGACGCAAGTAACGGCGATTGTGTGACCCCCGCTTGTTTGACCTATCTCGCCGATGCCGGTTCGCGTTGGGCGTACGATAATGTATATGTCAAACTTCAGGACGTAGTCGCTACCGTGGCACAAACATCATTCTCAAATTATTTTAACAGTCGGCTACGGGATAAAATTGGGATGAACGGTATTTGGACGAATACTTCCGACGGTTTAAGTGTATTTTCAAGCAATTCCAGAAGTATGGCGCGTTTTGGTTTATTGATCCTTAACAAAGGAAAATGGGACAACCAGCAGATTCTAAACGAAAGCTATTGGAACGAAGCGACGAATACGTCTCAAAATATCAATCTGGCGTATGGTTATTTATGGTGGTTAAATGGAAAAACGAGTTATCACTTACCGCAAACGCAGTATCAATTTTCCGGCAGTATCATCCCTTCGGCGCCTTCGGATATGTATATGGCCTTAGGTAAGAATGATCAGAAAATCTATATTATTCCGAGTAAGAAAATGGTGATCATCCGCATGGGCGATGCCGCCGATGGCAGTAATATGGCGCTATCGGATTTTGACGAAGTACTCTGGCAAAAAATAAAGGCGTTATATGAATAACGCCTTTATTTTTATTTTTTATTGAAGTATCTGATAATTGCCACGATCAGCAATACAAAACTTGTTAATCGCAATGCCAGAAAAATACCGGGAAACGGCTTTTCCAGAAAGATCGCCAGAATTCCTAACACAACACTTATGATCACCATTTTTAGCGGTGACAGGTTTTTAAAAAAAGCGATTACGTTGTTCATTAGCTTTTATTTGAAAAATGAATCTACAAATTCAAATTTATTGAAGACCTGAAGATCTTCGATGCCTTCTCCAACTCCGATATATTTTACCGGAATCTGAAACTGGTCGGAAATTCCAATCACTACACCACCTTTAGCCGTACCGTCGAGTTTGGTTACTGCCAAACAGGAAACTTCAGTGGCTGCTGTAAATTGTTTGGCTTGTTCAAATGCATTTTGTCCGGTCGATCCATCCAACACCAATAATACATCGTGTGGTGCATCGTCCTGTACTTTCTGCATCACGCGTTTTACTTTTGTCAGCTCATTCATCAAACCGACTTTATTGTGCAAACGACCCGCCGTATCGATGATCACTACATCTGCACCTTGAGAAACGGCCGATTGCAACGTATCAAAAGCTACCGATGCCGGGTCACTTCCCATTTGTTGCCGTACGATAGGCACCCCTACACGGTCGGCCCAGATTTGAAGCTGATCAATAGCAGCCGCACGAAACGTATCCGCTGCACCCAATACCACTTTATGTCCGGCTTTTTTAAACTGATACGCCAGTTTACCAATAGTCGTTGTTTTTCCCACGCCATTTACACCTACCACCATAATCACATATGGATTTTTATTGGCCGGGATTTCGAATTCACTGGCTTCCCCGGAATTGGTCTCCGATAACAATCCGGCGATTTCTTCGCGTAGGATTCCGTTTAATTCGTCCGTACCAAGGTATTTGTCGCGCGATACACGGGCTTCGATTCTTTCGATGATCTTTAGCGTTGTATTCACTCCCACATCAGACGAAACCAGAATTTCCTCCAGGTTGTCCAAAACCTCATCATCCACTTTTGATTTTCCGGCTACAGCTTTGGTCAGCTTGGAAAAGAACGAGGTTTTCGTTTTCTCGAGTCCTTTATCCAGGGTTTCTTTTTTCTCTGATGAAAATATTTTTTTAAAAAAATTCATTCGGTTATTTACAATTAAATTACGATTTCGAAACGCAGGCTTGACCGTTTCACAAAAACGATCCGCTTACAATTCTTACGACAAATATAAAAATAAAAAAGCTACTTCCATACGAAAGTAGCTTTTCTATAAATTGTATACGGGAATTATTTCTTTTTTAAGAATTCATCCACTTCTTCAGGAGACATTACAGACTCAACGAAAGTATAAGCACCTGTTTTAGGTGATTTTACCATCTTGATAGCCTTAGTTAATCTTTTTGAAGCTGTTTGTAAAGTTGCTACGGTTTTCTTTGCCATGACTTACGATTATTTAATTTCTTTATGAACAGTTACTCGCTTCAAAATTGGATTGAACTTTTTAATCTCTAATCTGTCTGGAGTATTTTTTTTGTTTTTAGTAGTAATGTATCTTGAAGTTCCTGGAACACCAGAAGTCTTATGCTCAGTACATTCTAAAATTACCTGAATTCTATTACCTTTCTTTGCCATCTTGATCTATATTATTTAGGTGGGATTATTTTACAAATCCGTTAGCTTTAGCTTGTTTCAAAACCGCAGCAATACCATTTTTATTAATTGTTTTTAAAGCAGCAGTAGATACTCGTAAAGTAACCCATCTGTCTTCTTCAGGAATGTAGAAACGTTTCTTAACTAAGTTAACGCTAAATTTTCTTTTGGTTTTATTCATAGCGTGAGAAACATTGTTTCCTACCATCGCTCTCTTACCTGTAAGTTCACAAACTCTTGACATTATACTTATCTTTATATTCGTTATTCAAAATCAGGGTGCAAAGTAACAAAAAAGAAACCTATTTCACAAACTATTTTGATTAGTTTTTTAAAATTTCTTTATAAATTTTTTCTAAAGCTTTGTTCACCGCCCTATCTATAACCTTTTCGCGCGGTTGACCAAAGTTAAATTCTTCACTATAAACACCTTCAGGAGTAGCGATCGCGATAAAGACCGTACCCACTTCGGCATCGGCATCTCCTTTGGCCGGACCGGCATTTCCCGTAGTTGCAATTGCATAATCCACCTGTAGTATTTTTTGCACACGTGATACCATTTCTTCGGCTACTTCAGCACTCACCACCGAGTGTTTTTCGATGACTTCCACTGGCACGCCCAACAGATTGATTTTGGTTTCGGTGGCATAACTCACAATACTTCCTTTAAAATAGGCCGATGACCCCGGAACCGACGTTATCGTTGCGGCTATTTGACCACCGGTACAACTTTCGGCTGTTCCAATGGTTAATTTTTTTTCTGTTAAGACTTGACCCAACATCACTTCCAATGTCTCTTCATCATCATAACCGACAATATCATTTTTGATGATAATCTCTAGTTTTTCGATCTGAATTTTAATTTCACGATGCAATACAAACTCATCGATCCCCATAGCCGAAAGGCGCAAACGCACCCGTCCCGGACTTGGAAGATAGGCCAGTTTGATAAATTCCGGAAGCGCATTTTCCCAGTTCTCAATTCGTTCCGCCAGAAGACTTTCCCCAACACCATAGGTCAGAATGGTTTTATGAACGATATACGGGCGATCGAAACGGCTGATCAATCTTGGAATCACTTCGTTTTCCATCAGATATTTCATTTCATACGGAACTCCCGGTAGCGATACAAACACCGTCCCGTTGCGTTCCATCCACATTCCCGGTGCGGTACCCACTTTATTAAAAAGTACGGTACTTCTGGACGGCACCAACGCCTGATCTTTATTGATCTGCGACGCCGGTCGGTTAAACGCCTTTTCGATGATATCCACCACATGAACCAACACCGATTCATTCACCACGAGTTCGTCGTCGAAATAGTCGCAAAGTGTCTTTTTGGTAATATCATCTTTCGTCGGCCCTAGACCACCGGTAATGATCACCACATCGACTTTATTTTCCTGTTCCGAAAGCGTATCCAAAATATGCTGCCGATCGTCGGAAACCGATTGCATTTCGTGCACTTTGATTCCGATTTTTTCCAATGTTTTGGCAATAAAGGACGAATTGGTATCCACAATCTGACCGATAAGGATTTCGTCTCCGATAGTAATAATGCTGGCTTTCATTTTTTTTGTAGTAAAAGAACAAAGGCAAACCAATATGAAATGGTTTGCCTTTTTCCGGGCGATGCCTATAAATTATAGTCTTTTTTAATTTCTTTTAAAGTATTATCCACATGCTCTTTCAAGCTTTTGAACACTTCTTTTATTTCCTTCTTTTTCCCCTGCGATTTGGTCCACTCCATAATATGAAGGTTTTCATCGTAAGCCAGATCCATCCCCATCAAATCCAGCGTTGGCTTTATTTTGTGGGAGGCACTGTATGTTTTGTCAAAGTCTTTTTCTTCGATTCCTTCTTTTATAAGCCGTATTTCATTTGGAATTTCCGTCACAAACAGATGAATAATCTGTTGTGCGAATTCAGCATCATTATCCGAAATCTCGTAAACTTTAGATAAGTTATAATGTATTGCCATTATTTTACCTGTATTCTAAACAATTGTTTTCCTTCTATAAATCCTTCCAGTACGTCGTCGGTATTTACTTTGGCCACACCTGCCGGGGTACCTGTAAAAATGACATCACCGGTTTTCAGCGTAAAATATTGGGAGACATAGGCAATCAATTCATCTATTTTCCACAGCATATGACTGGTATTCCCTTTTTGCACCGTCTGACCGTTACTGGTTAATTCAAATGTAATATTTTCCAATGAATTAAATTCGGTTTTTGGCAAAAAATCACCGATAACCGCCGAGCCGTCGAAAGCTTTGGCTTTTTCCCACGGCAGTCCTTTTTCTTTTAGTCGGGATTGCACATCACGTGCCGTAAAGTCGATTCCCAGTCCGATTTCGTCATAATATTTATGTGCGAATTTCGGTTCAATATACTTCCCTACTTTATTGATTTTAACCAGGATTTCTACTTCATGGTGTACATCATCTGAAAATTCAGGGATGACAAACGGGAATTGTTTGGGTAAAATGGCAGTATCCGGTTTTAGGAAAATCACCGGTTCGTCCGGGCGTTCATTCTGCAATTCTGCGATATGCTCGGTATAATTTCTGCCAATACAGATAATCTTCATAAGTAACGCTGCGTAGGTTTAACTTAATTTATTATTGAGTTTTCTCAATTTGATCCCGGTCAGTACTTTTTTGGTATACAACGGGAAGTCGGCATTTTGAATCCAGCCAAAATAACCCGGTTCTTTATCAAATACCTCATCGACCAGAACCCCTTTGTGTTTTCCGAAAGTAAAGATCTCCTGTCCTTCTGCATTTAATGCAATAAAACCGGCAAAATCCACGGACTTTTTACGGGTTGTAAATTCCGACAGGATTTTCATATCGTTTTCCAATTCCGGATAACGATCCAACTGCGCTTTTAAAATTTCGTATGTTGCCATCGTATCCGCTTCCGCACTATGTGCATTGTCCAACGTCTGACCGCAATAAAATTTATAGGCCGCACTTAACGTACGCTCTTCCATTTTATGAAAAATCGTTTGTACGTCGACCGACACTCTGTTTTTCATATCAAAATCCACTTCGGCGCGAAGCAATTCTTCCGCCAACAACGGAATATCAAAACGATCGGAATTAAAACCGGCCAGATCAGAATCTTTAATCATATTATGAATCTGTGTCGATAACTGTTTAAAAGTAGGCTCATTGGCTACTTTTTCATCCGAAATCCCATGAATCGCAGTCGAATGCGGTGGTATGGGCATTTCCGGATTTACCAGCCATGTTTTACTTTCTTTATTTCCGTTGGGATATACTTTAAATATCGATATTTCCACTATTCGGTCTTTTGCCACATCAATTCCAGTCGTTTCAAGGTCAAAAAAGCAAATAGGTCTGTTTAATTTAAGTTCCATTTTATTGATTTGAATAGCTACAAATATAACGGTTTTGGAATGACACCAAAAGTATTATAACAAAAAAGACCGGCTCAAAATAAATTTTGCCAGTCTTTTATTTTAGGTACTATCGCTATAGAAGCCGGTCATTTTGACTCGTCTTCGTCACGTGGTTTTTTTGGTTAATTTTTAAAATATTCCACTCCGTTTTCACCCAGTAATCCCTTTTTACCGGCCATCGTTGTTACTTCAAACAAACCAAACTGCCAACTTTCACTCACCGGAATGGCTTCTAAGATTTTTATGTCCTTATATTTTGGTTTAACGGGTTTATAAATGGAATTTAAAACAAACATTCCTTTTTTATCATCCTTTTTAAGCATACAAATTCCCATCCATTCCTTCTCGATAGTATCATATTCATAATCCAGTAACACCTTTCCGGTTTCATCTACCAATCCCATTTGACCGTTCTTTTGCATCAAAAACATAGTATAGCCATTATTCATCCCGCCAACTTCAATACTCGCGTCACTTTTCAAAATGATTTTATCCTGATCCACGCTATACACACCATACCCGTCGCTCATTTTCACAATATACATATCGATACTGGCCGAATTCCTATTAATCGAAAAAGAAACCACCTCTCCGTATTTTTCCCCTATACTTTTACTTCTATTTTCTTCCTCCTCCGTTATCTGTATTTTCATACCGATAACAGGCGGGCCGTACCATTCCGGTGTTTCGTCAACCAAAACGATACCGTCGGTAAAGCCAACTTCATTTTCCTCTCCATCGCTATTTTTATTTTCGGCTGTCCAATGAAATTTGTTACTATTTTCATTTTCTCCCCAAGACTCCCGTATCCTCGTATATGCAATGGGAATAATCAGTTTTCCTTTTGAGTTGATCAACCCTTGCTTACCACCCTTTTCCACCACATAACTTTGATTGGACGTAAGCGATATTTCATCATATTGAACCGGAATAAGCATTTTAAAATTCCGGATCAATCCTATCTTATTATTTTTATAAGCATAAATATCCTTTGAAAAAGGGTACATTTTCACCGAATCCAAATTCATTTCCGCTAACAGCACTCTCTTATGTTGATCAATAACCGAAATTTTTCCGTTTTTCTTAATAATATATTGCCCTTTAAAGTTCGGCGGTGTTGTTACAAAATCGACCATACCGGTTGTAAAAGGCTTTACTTTCACCTTACCCAAAGTATCGCAAAGTCCCCAAAGATTGCCATCGCGATACGGCACCAACAACTCGTTCTTTTTAGTCTTTTGGGAAAAGACAGTCGTAACACTCAATAAAAAAAGTAAATAAAATGCTTTCATAAATAGTTAAAATAGGTCGGTAAAACTACTGAAATATCTGACATAAAATATAATTTTACAATAATTCACTGTCTTTTTTCAATCCCTACCGGAACAAATCTTATTTTACACAACGTTCTTTTGTTATCCGAATCGAAAATCGAAATCTGGATAAAAACAATAAAAAAGCCCCGAAAAATAAATTCCGAGGCTTTTGTTTTAATCTTCATGACTACCATCATCGGCCATTCGGACCAACTTCGGTGTAAATTTCGCCACCACATCAATCAGCTCTTGTTGTGCTTCCATCACCACAGTGATATCTTTATAGGCCATTGGCGCTTCGTCTCTTCCGGCACCGACAAGCGTTACCCCGTGTTCTTTTAACACCTCACGCATATCGGCTTTGGTAATCGTTTTCACCGCCTGCGTACGACTCATCTGTCTTCCGGCGCCATGCGAAGCCGAATGAATCGCTTCCGACTCTCCTTTTCCACGTACCAAAAAACCGGGAGCTGTCATCGAGCCCGGAATGATACCCATCACTCCTTTTCCGGCTGGCGTAGCTCCTTTCCTATGAACGATAACCTCTTCACCATTCCAGATTTCTTTCCACGCAAAATTATGATGGTTTTCCACCTTTGCTAAAAGTGTTCCTCCAATCGCTTTTTGCATCTTTTCGTGAATCACCTGATGACAAGCCGAAGCATAATCGCCGGCCAGATTCATCGCCAACCAATATTCCATTCCTTCCTGCGAATCCATATTCAGATACGCCAGATTGGCTGCTTCCTGCGGCAACTTACATATTTTTTTGGCCAGCTGCGTATAATGTCCGGCTATCGTAGCCCCCATCCCCCTCGATCCGGAGTGCGTCAGCAAAGCGACATATCGTCCTTTATCGATATTCAACACCTCATCGCGTTGTTCAAATTCGATGATTCCGAATTCCACAAAGTGATTTCCTCCACCGGATGTTCCCAATTGCGACCAGGCTTTATCCTGCAACTTTTTAATAAACGGCGTCAGGTTAAACTCGTCTCGGTCGAGAATATCATGTTGTGTTTTATGTTGCCCATGGTATCCATGTCCGGCGCCAAATTTTGTATTGGCAATCAACTCTCTTTTGTATTTCGCTTGATTTTCATAGAAATGCATTTCCGGAATGTCATAGATCGACAACGCCATTCGGCAACCGATATCCACTCCGACACCATATGGAATAATCGCATTTTTAGTTGCCAATACGCCGCCAATTGGCAATCCGTAACCCTGATGCGCATCGGGCATTAAAGCACCGGCAACCGTAACCGGTAACCGCATCGCCACCCGCATCTGATTTTGAGCGCCTTCCTCAATATGTTCGGCTCCGAATACTTTGTATTCTTTTCCGGTTTCCAACAATGGTATTGTTTCATCCACAGGCGCATTGGCCTCCTCAATCAACTTTGCAGCCAATTCTTCCCAAATTGCATCGTCCAGGTATCGTTCCGGCTGTTCTTTTATATTTTTCAACAACTCCAAGGTCGCCATCTTATCCTGACCAACATTTTGTTTCGTTACCATTTTTAATGCCAATCCTAAAATGGCATTTTCCTTATATCCAACCGCTATTAAATCGGTTCCTGTAATTTTTGTTTTCATTATCTATTGTATAATTCTTCCCGCATTTCTATCAAAAGCTTTTCCGCTTTTTCGATATCGGGAAAATCATTTAAATCGCTTTCATTATACTTACCTTCAATACGCTCCAGTATATTTTCAGCTAGTGACAGCAGCTCTTCATAACTTTTTTCTCCTGCTTTAACAGCCAACAAAGCTTCCCGGTTTTTACGTCTGATAGTGAGTTTTCCGGTTTCCATGAGTTCATCGGCAACTTCCAACAATCGTATCGTATGCATCATATTTTTGGAATCATATCCCCCCTGATGCCTTTCATTCACAGCATAACGCTCCTGATTCCGTTTTTCGACCCATTCCCAATAGGCATTATAATCCTTACAATAGGACGAATAACTTTCGGCATTAAAACACAAATACACTTCTATCGCTTCACCTTCTTCCACCGATGACAAACTTACCTCATTGGAATGACTGTTTTTTTGTACTCCTTTATAAGCTTTTGTCCCGGTTTGATCATAGAACAAGGCATACATTCCTTTGGCATGCGATAGTTTTACCAACCCGCAACGTTCTTGTTTATACCCCCGTACTTCGATCCAATCCCGAAACGGAACCGCATCGTAATTTTGTAAAACAAAACAGAAATCCAGTACTTCCTTTTTTTCCTTGGGAAAAGGATTTACTATTTTCTTTTTAAGTCCTTTCGCCTTTCGGATTTGTGTCATCGCATAACCTACAAAAGTATCTTTTGTTTGTTTTGACAAAAACATTTCCATAGTGAATCGTTCCATGATTGGATGCTTAAACAAGATACAATCTTCCGGTGTTGCTAATAATTCCAGTATATTCGGATTGTTTTTTAAAAGCAATTCAACAAATCTACCCAATTCATAATACACCTCATCGTTGGTTTCATTCTGAACTTGCGCCACATACTGCAATCCGAAAAACTGCTCTCTTGGAAGGTAAAATACGCCTTTCAGATCGGTGTCCGATTCCGGCGTATCCAAACCATAGGCTTTACTACCGCTGACACACTCAAACAGTAACAGTCCTTTTTCTTTTATTTCCTGTATTGTCATAACGTTTTAGCATAGTTTGAAAAAAAGCATCCAGACTTTCGGTTTCAAATATATTTTTTCCAACCGATTTTACGGCTTCTGTTGTTTTTTCAAAAGTTGTTTTTATAAAATCGCTGAGTTCCTCGGTCACCACAACCTTATCGGCTTCTTTCGCGGTTTCTTTTTGTTTTATCAATTTCAATATTGTTGTTTTCACTTTAGCCTCATCCGGTAACACCGTCAGCAATTTCCCCATTGTCATCGGCGCTATCGTTTCTTTTTCAACACACCATTTGGCCGCCAATAAAGGTCGAAGGATGTAAAACAACTTTTTGATTTTTATTTCGTTGCTCTCCTCCATCGTCAACAGCGCACTTTTAGCAATTCCCAAATAATGAAACGCATTACTCCTTTCACTAAAAAAACCTTGCGACAACTGCCATAACGTTTCACGAAATCCTTTTTCTTCGCAATAGACTTCCGGTGATTGCAACCATTCGAATATTGTTGTATTCGATTTATTCATGAGCTGCAATACTTTTTTCAAATCCCAACCATACACATCCAGTTCGTCCGTTATCGGAAATGATAAATGTCCATCTACCTCTTTAACCGATAAATAATCATTTACATTACGTATATAGACAAATCGCACATCGTAATCACTATCCGGAGAAGGAAATCCCCAGGCACGGCTTCCGGATTCGCAGGCAAACACTATTTTTATATCGTTTGCCGCTTCTATTTCTTTTAATTTTTCTGCTATTATTGTTTTCATTTTCCTACTGTATTAAAACCGGGCAACAGGCAAAAAGAGTACGTGGCGTACTACCATTATACTATCTGTACTGACGGTACAGAACAGGAATCGAACCTGCACTACCCGAGCCCTGATCGAAGTAACTCCTTTTTACGACACCGGTATATTTATTTTAATTGTAAAGAGGCAACATTTGTAAAGTGATCGGTTCTGTTAATTGTACGAAGTAACACTTTAGTACGGCACTCTTTGCATAAGCGTGACAAGCAACAAATGACTTTCGGGACTCGAACCCAATTTAATCAACCAACGAAGTAACACTTGTTTACGACAACTTACGAAACAGAAGCAACATTCGAAAAAAGTACCGGGGCTGTCATTGCCGGAATCGAACCGGATAACCTTGCTGCTTTTACAACTTCGCTATTCCTCCCCTAAATGATGACGAAGTACCTTTTTTCTACGACATTCTGTTTTTATTTTTAAACAGGACAACCAACAAAAAGAGCGTATATCCTGCTCTACCAACTGAGCTACATCTTAGCGATGGCGGGATTCGAACCCGCGTCCCGAACACTCAAAACACGAAGTAACTCTTTTTTACGACACCTGCTTTTTATTTCTTTTTATAACTCCCGCGATGTTCTTAACCGCGGGAGTACCACCTACAACCCAATGGCATTGATTTTATCCAAGGCTGTTTCTTTGTTTTCCAAAGCATCTAAAAGATCAAATATTTTATCAGACCAACCGGCCAACAAATACACATCATTCTCTCGTATATCTATCGGTTGCTGACCGTATCCCGCCAAATCGAACAAATACAATTTTGCCTGTGGCGCAATTCGTTTGTACTTTTTCCAGGAACCAGCAAACGAGTTAAACATCATGGTACTGTTCCACATCTGGACATCGGTAAAAAACATCACCTTGTCTACCTGCTGGTTTTTACGAATCAAATCTTCCAACACCAAATGTCCGTTCGTTGCATAACCCACTTCCCCTTCTCTTCGGTAATATTCTTCCACATTGGATAGTACGGCACTTTTTGACATGTTGATCACTTTCCAGGTATCCCCAAACATTCCGCTGATTACATTTTTACAACGGGATTGCAACAACATTCCCAACATCAATCCAATATCATACAACAATATTTTACTTCGTGCCGAAATCAGTTTTTGCATGGATCCCGAAACATCGCAAGCAATCACAACTGACGTATCGTAACCGAACCCGCGAATATTTTGCGCACTTATCGTAACCGCTTTTTCCAAAGCCTCCAAAATACCGGACGTAAACGGAGAATCGATTTGTTTCACTTCCCGATAGGCCGCCAAAAACCGAAAGGGTAATTGTTTGGAATTGGCTATCGCTTTTTCATTGGTCAGATAATCACAAACCATAGCGATATGTTGTGCCGATACTTTTGCCTCGAGTATATTCCGAAGGTTTCGCATCAAGGCCATATAACCTACTTTACGACTTTCGATCAATTCTTCCCATTTTAAGCCAAAAGCCATAGTCCGCGCCATTGTATTTTCAAATTTTACCGTTCCCAAAACCGAAAGTTCCGTTTCCCACGTGTATGGGGTTGCCAACGTATTGTTTACTATTTTATCAAATAACTCCTGTTGGTTTTTATCTTTTGCTTTCGGGTGTACCAAAAACAAAGCATCTTTTAAGGTCACTTCTGTTTTCCGGTTGTATTTTGCAAACTGATACTCGTCAAACGTGTTAAACGATACTGCCAAACCTTTTTGAATTTGCTTTGAAAGTCGGCTTAATTTTTTGGTTTCTTTTCGGTTGTTAGCCAACTGATAATAGGCCAACAATTCTGAAATCTCATCCGCTCTTTTCACCACATGGGCAACCGCTTTGCTTACCGTTGCATTTCCGGATGTCATTTTCGCCAATTCTACCGTCAACACCATCGGAACGGAACGCAAGTTCATTTCATTTCGGGCATATGCGGCTAGTTTCGCTACAAATTCCGGATCGCATTTCGCCATTAATTTCTGAATTCGCTGCAATCGCTCTTCCTGTTTCTCATAAAAAGAATCACTTAATCCGGTTGTAACAACTGCGGTATACAATTCTTCCTCAGGCGACATTACGTAAGCCACTGCTCCTTCATGATTGATGATTCTTTTACTTTCTCTTTTTAATAAATTGAATTTCATCGTTTTACTTTTAGTTGTTACACTTCGTTTTTGTAACAGGATTGTTGTGTTATCCTGACATTGCAAAGATGACCACCTTAGTACGCAATGTATTTGCGTAGTAAACTATTTTTTATCAATTATTTTGCAAACAACTCATTTTCAAATAATAAAATAGTAAAAAAAATTATATTTTATATCCAAAAAAGAAAACTACGCAAATACATTGCGCAATAAATACTATCTTTGCTTTACAATCACAACCCAATCCAGTCGTTATTTGATCAAACCTTTAATTTCTTATTGAAATGGCAACGAACAAACTCGCTTTAATCCGCTATAAAACCATAGATAATTGTTTACGCAACCGATTCCGGAAATGGACGCTGGACGATCTGATCGAAAAAGTGGCCGATGCACTATACGAATATGAAGGCATTAGTACCGGTATCAGCAAAAGAACCATTCAGGGGGACATTCAGATGATGCGCAGTGATCGCTTAGGCTATAACGCACCGATTGTAGTTACCGATCGGAAATATTATTCGTACGAAGACGAACAATTCAGCATTACCAACTCGCCGATTAATGATGCGGATATGGAAAAGATGAAAGAAATCGTCGCGCTGTTAAAACAGTTTAACGGGTTTAATTATTTTGACGAAATGAGTGGGATGATTGCACGTTTGGAGAACAACCTCTATAAATCGTCTGACAAAACCAAAAACTACATCCAATTTGAGAGCAATGCTCAATTAAAAGGAATTGAACATTTAACACCTATATACCAGGCCATTCTAAACCAGACACCCTTATTAATCGAATACCGTTCGTTTAGAGCCAAAGAATCCCGACAGGATATCTACCATCCGTATCTTTTAAAAGAATACCGAAACCGATGGTTTTTAATTACGAAACCCAAAAAAGGAACGACATTGGTTACCTTGGCACTGGATCGTATCGAGGCTTTTTATACCTTATCCAAAGAACTGTATATTCCGTACGAAGGAATTGATTTCGAACGCTACTTTGAAGACGCTATCGGCGTAACCAAAACCCAGAAAGACAGAGCCCATCGGGTCATTTTACAATTCGACCCTTATAATAGTCCGTATGTAAAGACCAAGCCGTTACATACTTCACAGCAAATCCTTAGTGAAGACGAAAAAGGGCTAATCATTCGTATAGATGTTGTTTTGAATTTTGAATTGGAACGGGAAATATTGGGTTTTGGAGAAAACGTAAAAGTGCTGGCACCAAAAATACTGGCACGCACCATCAAACGCCGATTGGAAAAGGCCAATCAACGCTATGACGAATTAAAAAGCCCCGAAAAATAGATTTCGGGGCTTTTAGTATAATCGTATTTTATTAAATATCTCTGTTGATATCCCATGCTTCCAGGTAATCGGCAACGCGTTTTACGAAGCTTCCTCCTAACGCACCATCCACCACTCGGTGGTCATAACTGTGCGATAAGAACATTTTCTGACGGATTCCGATAAAATCACCTTCCGGAGTTTCGATAACCGCAGGCACTTTTCGGATCGCTCCCAATGCTAAGATACCTACTTGCGGCTGGTTGATAATCGGTGTTCCGAAAACACTTCCGAACGTTCCAACATTGGTTACCGTATAGGTACCTCCTTGGGTATCGTCCGGTTTCAATTTCCCCGCTTTTGCACGGTTTCCTAAATCGTTTACCGCTTTCGCCATTCCAACCAGATTTAACTGATCGGCATTTTTGATAACCGGAACAATAAGGTTTCCATTTGGTAAAGCTGCTGCCATACCTAAGTTAATATTTTTCTTTTTGATGATATAATCACCATCTACCGAAATATTCATTCCCGGGAAGTCGCGTAACGCTTTTGCTACTGCTTCCATAAAGATTGGCGTAAACGTTAGTTTTTCACCTTCGCGTTTTTCGAAAGCATTTTTAACTTTATCTCTCCATTTTACGATATTGGTCACATCCACTTCGATAAACGACTGTACGTGCGCCGAAGTTTGTTTGGATTGTACCATATAACCGGAGATCAGCTTACGCATTCTGTCCATTTCTACGATTTCATCACCACCGTTAACCGAAACCGGAACCGCTTTCGTTGAAGTTGCTGCCTGTGGCGCTGCTGCTTTAGGAGCCTCAACTACTGCAGGAGCCGCTACTGGCTGATTTCCTCTGTTTTTAACATACTCCAGAATATCGTTTTTCGTAACGCGTCCGTCTTTTCCGGTACCGTTGATTGCTTCCAATTCGGCAACCGACACCCCTTCTTCTTTAGCGATATTTTTCACTAATGGCGAGAAAAACTTATCCGATCCTGAAAAATCAGCAGGAGCCGATACTGCCGCCGCTACTTCAACCGTTTTCGCTACTTCTGCTACTACAGCTGGAGTTGCTTCCGCTTTTGGAGCTGCTACCGCACCACCTTCTGTTTCGATAATGGCTATTGTCTGACCAACTTTTACCACATCGTCTACATTAAAAAGAATTTCCGTTAACGTACCGGAAACCTCCGATGGTACCTCACTATCTACTTTATCGGTAGCGATTTCCAACACCGCTTCATCCGCTTCGATAGTCTCCCCTACGTTTTTCAACCAGTTGGTTATCGTTGCCTCAGCAACACTTTCTCCCATTTTGGGCAGTTTTAATTCAAACCTTGCCATATCTTTAAACTAAAGTTGTTTTTCTTTATTCGCTTTGCAAAATTACTATTTATTTCGATTTATTATTCCACAAAACGCAATTATTATTTAATTTTTACCACCTCACCCCGATCGTTACTACTGTCACTTCCGATCCAGAACGCACTACCTCCCGGGATGATTCTATAGCGAAACTTCGCATCTTTATTACGCTCTAAAAAAGCGATGATTTCACGGAAACTAAAACTGTTATTATCCAACAGGATTTCCATTTGCTTCCCTTTAAAATCCGATTGCGAAAATAACGCATTTTCATTAATATCTTTATTCCAATAAAGCTTTTTTTGCAACTGCTTTGCTAATTTTTCTTTTAGCTCCACATCCTTGGAAAACAAGCAATACACCTCCGTTTCGATCGGTTTTTTAACACCGGTCTGCTTTTTCTTAAACAATGCAAAAGCAAAGGTTCCGATTTCCATAAATACAGTAAAGAAAAACGAGGCTTTAAAATGTTTCCGGTAAAAAAACTGCATGGCTTCCCGGAACCGCTTCATATAGGTTCCGTCTTTTACCGTGCTTTCTCCTTTATAATGGACCACCGTGGTTTCGTGAAAATAGTAATTGAATTTTCCGGTTTTCAGCACCAGATACGACAAATCGATATCGTCGGAATACATAAAACAATCCTCATCAAATCCGCCGACTTCGAGGTACAGTTCCCGTTTTAGCACCATAAAAGCACCGACAAGAATCGCGACCTTTCCGGTCTGATTTTCATTTAGATGCTGCGCATAGTATCGATTGAACAATCGGGTTTTCGGGAAAATTTTATACAGACTTGTAATTTTAGTAAAAGCTACCCAAGGTGTTGGCACGCCTCTTTTGGATTCCGGCAAAAAATTTCCGGTGCCATCGATTAACTTACAGCCAATGATTCCTGCATCGGTTTGTTTTTGCGCAAAAGCAAGGACTTTTTCAAACGTATCCTCCGCCACTACCGTATCCGGATTTAGGATACAAACATATTCCCCTTTTGCCTCAGCCACACCTATATTATTCCCTTTCGGAAACCCAAGATTTTCGGGATTCGCAATAAGCCGTACCTCTGGAAAACGTTCGCGCATCATCGCGCAACTGTCGTCTGCCGAAGCATTATCCACGACAATAATTTCTGCGTCAATATTTTGCAACGCCTTTTGCACACTCAAAACGCATTGTTCCAAAAAATAGCGGACGTTGTAATTCAGAATAATAACCGATAACTGCATGCTACAAATATAAACAGTAAAAGTTCAAAATGATCCGGTATGTTTCTCCGGGAATATTTTTTAACGTTTGCGTACCGCCACCCCATAAAAAACCTCGGAGGAATAGGCCGTCGGTTTTACATCGGTAAACAACAACCCCTCTTCCCTGGTTTGATATACTTTTTTGATCCCGATAATTGCATCGGCACACCTCTTTTGCGCTCCTTTTTTTAATTTAGTGATCAACTCGCTCTGTGGTGTATCTTTAGCTCCTTCTACCTGAATGAGTCCGATTTTCACATAATCAAAGTCAATTTTTTCCCCTTCAAAAAATAAATCCACCTGTTCCGGCGGTGTTGTACAGGCTTCAATTGTCTCCGTTAATGGTGTAAATGTCTCACCTACATAGGTACCATAACTACACGATTGCAGCAGTAACGCCCCGCTTGCGATCGTAAAAATCGATATCAATCGTAACTTCATTATTCTCTTTCTTTAAAACGAGCCCAAAAGTAGCTCTTTTCTTATTTTATCATTCTAAAAAATTTCACAAAACGAAAATTATAAATAAAGCTTACTTTTGCAAAAAAGTACCGTCGTGAATTACCTATCAGTAGAAAATATTTCCAAGTCGTTTGGAGAGCGCGTTTTATTTGAAAACCTTTCCTTTGGAATCAACAAAGATCAGAAAATTGCTTTTGTAGCCAAAAACGGAACGGGAAAGACCTCGATATTAAAAATCATTACCGGAGAAGACACGCCCGACAGCGGTCAGATTGTGATGCGAAAAGAAATCAAGATGGCTTTCTTATCGCAAGAACCGAGTTTACAACAAGAATTAACGATTGAGGAAAGTATTTTCGCTTCCGACAATGAGATACTAAAGGTAATCGAACAGTACGAAAAGGCACTTGAAAATCCGGAGGATGAGGAAGCCTACCAGAAAGCTTTTGAAAAAATGGACTTGCACAATGCCTGGGATTTTGAGACTCAGTACAAGCAAATCCTATTCAAATTAAAACTGGAGGACCTGAAACTGAAAGTCAAAAACCTTTCCGGAGGACAGAAAAAACGTTTGGCTCTGGCCATTATCCTGATCAACAAACCCGATTTATTGATTCTGGATGAGCCAACCAACCATTTGGATCTGGAAATGATCGAATGGCTTGAAAATTATTTTGCCAAAGAAAACATAACCTTGTTTATGGTCACACACGACCGTTTCTTTTTGGAACGCGTTTGTAACGAAATCATCGAACTGGACAACGGAAAATTATACCAATACAAAGGTAATTACTCCTATTATCTGGCGAAAAAAGAGGAACGAATTGCCTCCGAAAATGCCAGCATTGACAAAGCACAAAATCTTTTTGTAAAAGAACTCGATTGGATGCGTCGCCAGCCAAAAGCACGTACCACCAAATCCAAATCGAGGATTGATGACTTTTACGTGATCAAAGAAAAAGCCCAAAGCCGCCGTAAAGAAAATCAGGTGGAACTGGAAATCAATATGGAACGTATGGGGAGCAAAATTATCGAACTCCATAAAGTTTCCAAAAAATTCAACGACCGTGTGATTCTGGATGGTTTTGACTATACGTTTAACCGCGGAGAACGCATCGGAATTATCGGAAAAAACGGAACCGGTAAATCGACATTTTTAAACATACTAACCCAAACCATCCAACCGGACAACGGGAAAGTGGTGATTGGTGAAACGATAAAAGTGGGCTATTACACCCAAAGCGGTATCAATCCGAAACCGGAACAAAAGGTCATCGACATCATTAAAGAATACGGCGAATACATTCCATTGACCAAAGGACGTAGCATTTCGGCCGGACAATTACTGGAACGTTTCCTGTTTGACCGTAAAAAGCAACACGATTACGTTGAAAAACTAAGTGGTGGTGAACTAAAGCGTTTGTACCTGTGTACCGTTTTAATTCAGAATCCAAATTTCCTGATTCTCGATGAGCCTACAAACGATTTGGATATCGTAACGCTAAACGTACTGGAAAACTTCCTGTTGGATTATCCGGGTTGTTTATTGGTAGTTTCGCACGACCGTTACTTTATGGATAAAATCGTGGATCACTTGTTTGTATTCCGCGGACAAGGGATAATCGAGGATTTCCCAGGAAATTATTCCGATTTCAGATCGTATGAAGATAGTGCCGAACCCGAAAAAGAAGAAGCGAAAGAGAAAGTCAACTGGAAACAAAACCAAGTCAAACAAGGTCTTACGTTTAACGAACAAAAAGAATTTCAGAAAATAGAACGCGAGATCAAAGATCTGGAATTCAAAAAAGCGGAAATCGAAAAGCTTTTTTCCGATGGTAAAGTGTCCGACAACGACATTTCGGCCAAAGCCAACGAACTACAGCAAATCATCACCCAATTGGAAGAAAGGGAAGAACGCTGGTTTGAGCTGAGTGCTAAAATGGAATAAGAAAAGATTCGCCTAAATAGCTTATTTTTACATCATCACCTAAAAGAACAAAATGTCTATTATTCAAAATATAAAAATTGCAGTGGATGCCATTGTGTTTGGTTATGAGAAAAACCAGCTTTTTGTTCTTTTGGTCAAACAAAAATTTGGCGATACCAAAAATTCATGGTGCTTACCCGGAGGTTTTGTTTTAAACGACGAATCCTTAACCGCTGCAGTAACCCGCGAACTACGGGAGGAAACCGGAATCACCGTCAACTACCTGGAACAACTCTATACTTTTGGCGACAAAATTGATCGCGATCCGCGATTTCGGGTAGTTTCAGTGGCCTATTTTGCACTGGTTGATCCTTCCAAATTAACACTAACCACCACGACCAACACCGATGCTGAAAAAGCGAAGTGGTTTCCGATTGACAAGCTCCCGGATCTGGCTTATGATCATCGTGAAATAATCAACACGGCTTTTTCCCGTTTAAAAAACAAACTCACCTATCAACCCATTGGATTTGACCTGTTGGGAACCGAATTTCTTTTTTCCGAATTGGAAAACCTATACACCACCCTACTCGAAAAAAACATCGATCGTCGTAATTTCCGAAAGAAAATACTCGGATTTGGCATCATTGACGAAACCGATAAAATCGTTTCCGTAAAAAGCGGTCGTCCGGCTAAACTTTTCAAATTCAACGAAAAAAAATACCGGGAACTCGAATTAAACGGATTTCATTTCGAAATAAAATTTAGCTAACACCCTAAAAATAAACACTGTAAATCCTTTATACAAATTTTACAGCATTAATTTGCGTATTTTTTACACATATTATTTTCCTGAATCATAATTTTACTTTAACTTTGCGTAAAAATAACACAAACATGAAAACACTTAATCTAACTTCGGACTTTACACCATATGGAACAGCAAACGCGCTAACCTATCAGTCGTTTGTTTTTTCAGGTGGCGAACCGCATATAAAAATCAACCCCGACTTTGATACCTCCCAAACTATAATCATCACGCAACGGATCAATTCGTTTAACGATCTTGGTTTATTTTGTATTGCTGTGGACGCGTTAAAACGAATGGGTATTACAACAATAGAAGCTTTTATCCCTTATTTCCCGGCGGCACGTCAGGATCGGGTTATGATAAAAGGCGAAGCGCTTTCGGTAAAAGTATATGCCGATATTATCAACAATCTGCAATTACAAAAAATAACAATATACGATCCGCATTCGGAAGTCACCCCGGCTCTTTTGAACAATTGCGAAGTACTAGACAACCATCTTTTTATCAAAAAAGTCACCGAATACATCAATACCGATTTAAAGCTGATTTCACCGGATGGTGGCGCTTTAAAAAAGATTTACAAAGTTTCGGAAGCCTTAGGTGGCATTGAGGTCGTGGAATGTTCCAAAAGCCGCGATGTCAAAACGGGCAAACTCTCCGGTTTTAAAGTATACGACAATGATTTGAATGGTAAAGATTGCCTGATTGTAGATGATATTTGCGACGGCGGCGGCACTTTTTTAGGTTTGGCAGAAGAACTAAAAAACAAAAACGCCGGGAACCTTTACCTTGCCATCAGTCATGGCATTTTTAACAAAGGATTTGAGGCCTTATCCGGATATTTTACCAAAATTTTCACGACCGATTCGTTTAAAGAAATCCAACATGAAAATGTAATGCAAATTAAAATAGAACACTTGGAACGTCAATCATGAAATACACATTAGAACAGTTATTTGAAAATCCAGAGACACTAAAATACATTTTCTTTTGGGGACATCAAGCTTCGAAAGACGGCATCATTACCAAAGCCTGTTTTAGTCAGTGGTGGGAAAGTCCTTTTACGGTAAACAATATTGAATACAAAACGGCCGAACATTGGATGATGGCTCAAAAAGCGATTTTATTTAATGATACTATTACTTTTGAAAAAATACTTCAGTCCAAAACAGCTGCGGAAGCCAAAAAATTAGGTCGTGAAGTTACCCGTTACAATGACGAAATATGGCTAAAAAACAGGTATTCCATAGTAAAAGAAGGAAATTACCATAAATTCAGTCAACATTCCGATTTACGCGAATTTTTACTAAATACAAACAATAGGATACTGGTAGAAGCGAGTCCTGTGGATGCGATATGGGGCATCGGAATGGCAGCTGACAATCCCGAAATTACGAATCCACAAAACTGGAAAGGTCTTAATCTTTTAGGATTTGCTTTAATGGAAGTACGAGACGAATTAATCACTTTATAATTATGGCAAAAATAGCATTAATCCAAGGCGACATTACTCAGGTACAAGCCGATATAATCGTTAATGCAGCCAACACCTCATTACTTGGCGGTGGTGGTGTTGACGGCGCCATTCATAGAGCCGGAGGCAAACAGATACTCGACGAATGTATTGCGATTCGCAACAAACAAGGAGGTTGCAAAACCGGTGAAGCAGTTTATACTTCCGGTGGTCAGCTACCTTGTCGGTACGTAATTCATACCGTAGGTCCGGTTTGGAATGACCGTGAAAAAGACCACACAATATTAGCTAATTGTTATTACAACACCTTAAAATTAGCCTCCGAATTAAATAGTAAAACAATTGCCTTTCCGAATATCAGTACCGGCATTTATCGTTTTCCAAAAGCCGAAGCTGCCACAATTGCAATCGAAACTGTGACCTCTTTTTTAGAAAAAGAGCCACACACTTTAGAAGTGGTATATTTCGTGTGTTTTGATCAGGAAAATTATACGCTCTATGCGGAAAGACTAAAAAATTAAAATCATGACAGAAGAACATAAAAAAAGAATAAGCAAATTTTTAAGTTTGGTATTACGCCATCAACCTGAAAAAATAGGGTTACAACTGGACGAAAACGGTTGGGCTAATGTGGAGGAACTTATTCAAAAAGCAGCTGCAAAAAATTACATTTTTACAATGAAAGAATTAGAGGAAGTCGTAGCTACCAATGATAAAAAAAGATTTGCTTTTAATAGTGATCAAACACAAATAAGAGCCAGTCAGGGACACTCCATAGCTATCGAGTTGGCATTGGAAGCACAAACTCCTCCCGAATTTCTTTTCCACGGAACAGCCGAAAAATTCGAAAACGCTATACGTACAGAAGGCATCAAAAAAATGAATCGTCAGCACGTACACCTTAGTCAGAATCAGGAAACGGCTCATAAAGTAGGTTCCCGACATGGCAAGCCGGTTATTCTTACCATATTATCCGGAGAGATGCACAACGAAGGTATCGCGTTCTACCAATCTGAAAACGGTGTCTGGCTAACCGACTTTATCGCGCCAAAATATATTTCAAAATGACAACAAGAACATTCGTTATAGGCGACATCCACGGCGGACTAAAAGGACTGGAACAAGTGTTATCAAAAATAGCACCTACTCAAAATGATACTTTTATCTTTTTAGGAGATCTTGTCGATGGCTGGAGCGATTCGGCAGCAACCGTTAGTTATCTTATCAAATTTTCACAACAGTATAATTGTATTTTTATAAAAGGAAATCATGATTTTTGGTGTGAAGAATGGCTAAAAACCGGGACGATTAACAAAACGTGGTTGCAACACGGAGGCCAATCTACTTATGACAGTTATGAAACAGTAGATGAAACTTCCAGAAAAGAACATCTCGACTTTTTCGACAAGATGCACAATTATTATGTTGATGATGAAAATCGTTTGTTTATACATGCCGGTTTTACCTCTATGCATGGTCCTGAAAAAGAGTTTCACACGTCCAATTATAACTGGGATCGAACCTTATGGGAGATGGCTTTGACCATGAATTACAGAGTTGTCGACAACATGAAAATATATCCAAAGCGGTTGCTATTATTTAGCGAGATTTTTATCGGTCATACTCCAACATTAACCTATGATATAACGGTACCCATGCAAGGTTGTAATGTTTGGAATGTCGATACCGGCGCCGCATTTACCGGACGACTATCAATAATGGACATTGCAACAAAAGAATACTGGCAAAGCGATAAACTAATCGATCTTTATCCGGATGAAAAAGGCAGAAACAGATAACATCCGGAGTTTAATCATCCTATACAAAACAAAATCAATCATCATATAACCTATATCCATTATGAACCCATTACTATTAACCGACGGCTATAAAGTAGATCATAGACGCCAGTACCCGGATCAGACGAGTCTGGTTTATTCCAACTGGACTCCCCGAAAAAGCAGAATCGAAGGTATAGAGGAAGTCGTATTTTTTGGTTTACAATATTTTATAAAAAAATATATCATCGAAAGTTTTGAAAAAGACTTTTTCCAACAGCCAAAAGCCGAAGTGGTACAAAAATACGCCCGTAGAATCAACAATTATTTGGGCGAAAACCAGGTAGGTACCCAACACATCGAAGCACTACACGATCTGGGGTATATTCCGATGGTATTTAAAGCGCTTCCGGAAGGTAGTTCCGTACCGATCCGAATCCCGATGTTTACGATGTACAACACACGACCGGAATTTTTCTGGCTGACCAATTATTTCGAAACCTTGTTGTCGGCCGTGATATGGATGCCCTGTACATCAGCTACCATAGCCCGGCAATACCGCAACCTACTGGATCGCTATGCTGCTACAACATCGTCTGCTCCGGAATTTGTCGACTGGCAGGCGCATGATTTTTCCATGCGGGGAATGGCCGGAATAGAAGCCGCTACCCTATCCGGTGCGGGTCATTTATTGAGTTTTACCGGAACCGATACCATTCCTGCAATTGAATTTTTAGAACAATACTACAATGCCAATTCCGATTCTGAACTTATTGGCGGTTCTGTAGCCGCAACCGAACACAGCGTGATGTGCATGGGTACCAATGAAGGCGAATTTGAAACCTTTAAAAGATTAACCACAGAAATATACCCAAAAGGTATTGTATCGATTGTATCCGACACCTGGGATTTATGGAAAGTTTTAACCGATTATCTTCCCCGATTAAAAGAGAGCATCACTTCACGCGAAGGGAAAGTCGTAATCCGTCCTGACTCCGGTGATCCGGTGGCGATTATCTGCGGAAACAAAAACGGAAAAACACTCGAAGAACAAAAAGGAGTGATCGAAATTCTTTGGGATATTTTCGGCGGAACCGTGAACGACAAAGGTTATAAAGAGTTAATTCCACAGATTGGCGCTATTTACGGCGATAGTATTACCGTAGCACGTGCGACCGAAATCTGCGAACAACTCAAACAAAAAGGATTCGCTTCGACCAATGTCGTATTGGGAATCGGCTCCTATACCTACCAATACAATACCCGGGACACTTTTGGCTTTGCCATGAAAGCCACCTACGGCGAAGTTAACGGTAACGGTCGTGCCATCTATAAAGACCCGGTTACAGACGACGGAACCAAAAAATCCGCTAAAGGACTCATTCAAATTTTTAAAGATTCGGACGGTCATTACCAGCTAAAAGACAATTGCAACTGGGAAGAGGAAGCCAAAGGCGAACTAAAAGAAGTCTTCCGCGACGGTGTTTTACTACTGGACGATAGCTTAAAAGAAATCCGAAGCCGAATAAAATAATCTTCAGAATAGCATTAACAGCATCGATACACCAACCGTACTGTGTATCTTTGCTGTTTAATTTTTAGTCGATGTATCATCCAATAGCCGCCTACTTAAAATTCCTATGGCATTCCAAAAACCAGCATGGCGTACATTCACCATTTGTATTTAGCCTGGTTACCAAATGTTTTTACGATAAAAAAAGTAAACCGGAATATGCCACATTAGGGAATTACAGAAAAGCGCTTTTACAAAATACTTCCACGATTTCGGTAACCGATTTCGGAGCCGGATCGCGGGTTTTTAAATCCGACAAACGATCCGTTGCCCGTATTGCCAAAAATGCCGGAATTTCAAAAAAAAGAGCCCGCTTGTTGTTCCGATTAGTCCGTTATTTCCAACCCGAAAACGTTTTGGAAATCGGTACCTCATTGGGATTAGCAACCGTTTCTCTCGCTTCAGGGAATTCCAAAGCCAACATTACAACCGTAGAAGGCTGTCCGGAAACGGCGCGTATCGCCCGCGAAAACATTGCGGCATTCGGTTATAACAACATCAACCCGGTTGTTTCGGAATTTCAGGCGTATCTGGACAGTACTACAAATACAACCTACGATCTGATTTATTTTGACGGCAATCATCAAAAAGAAGCTACACTACGGTATTTTGATACCCTGCTTCCTACGATAACCAATGACACGATGTGGATATTCGACGACATCCATTGGTCGGCCGATATGGAAGCCGCCTGGCAAAAAATCAAAGACCATCCACAGGTAACCGTAACGATCGACACCTTTCAATGGGGCATTGTTTTTTTCCGACGCGAACAGGAAAAAGAACATTTCACCATACGCGTTTGATCATTTCCTGTAACATTTCTAAAGTTTAGTGCACTTATAGGGTATTAAAAAATCCTTTTTAGTATTTTTAAAAACGAAAATTAACCATCGATATAAAGGCAATGGCTAAACCAATTATAGAAATTAAAGAAATTACGAGGGACTTTCCTTTGGGTAACGAAACCGTATACGTATTAAAAGGAATCGATTTAACGATCAACAAAGGGGAATATGTAGCCTTAATGGGACCATCCGGTTCCGGAAAATCTACCCTGATGAACATTTTGGGTTGTTTGGATACTCCTACCTCCGGCGATTATATTTTAAACGGAAAAGACGTTAGTAAAATGGACGATGACGAGCTGGCCGGAATCCGTAACAAAGAAATCGGATTCGTTTTTCAGACCTTTAACCTGTTACCGCGTACGACTGCATTAGACAATGTAGCCCTTCCTATGGTCTATGCCGGTTATTCCAAAAGCGAACGTATCGAACGTGCCACCGAAGTACTCAACCAGGTAGGTCTTGGCGATCGTATGGATCACAAACCAAACCAGTTATCGGGTGGTCAGCGTCAACGTGTAGCCGTAGCCCGTGCACTTGTAAACCGTCCTTCGATTATTCTTGCCGATGAGCCAACGGGTAACCTCGACAGTAAGACTTCCGTAGAAATTATGAATCTTTTTAACGAGATCCACGCCAACGGAAACACTGTTATTCTGGTAACGCACGAAGAAGACATCGCCGAACACGCCCACCGTATCATCCGATTACGCGATGGTGTTATCGAAAGCGACAATACAAACAGATAATCCCAATCCCGCTTTACAGTAGGAAACAAAAATTACACCATCATGAAAGTATATACCAAAACCGGAGACAAAGGAACCACTGCTCTTTTTGGCGGAACCCGTGTCCCGAAACACCATATCCGTATTGAAAGCTACGGAACCGTAGACGAACTAAACTCCCATATCGGACTAATCCGCGATCAGGAGATGAATACCTTATATAAAAACGTATTGATTGAAGTTCAGGATCGTCTGTTTACCTTAGGCGCCATTCTGGCCACGCCACCGGAAAAAGAAGTTTTAAAAAACGGTCAGCAGCGATTAAACATCAATCGTATTTCACCGGAAGACATTGCTTTTCTCGAAAATGAGATCGATCAGATGGATACGACCTTACCCCCAATGACACATTTCGTATTACCTGGCGGCCACACCACCGTGTCATATTGTCATATCGCACGCTGCGTTTGTCGTCGTGCCGAGCGTTTAGCGACACATTTACATGAACTGGAGCCTGTCGACCCTTTGGTTTTAACCTATTTGAACCGACTTTCTGACTACCTTTTTGTCTTGGCACGAAAGTTGTCATTTGACCTGCAAGCCGATGAAGTAAAGTGGATTCCACGGAAATCGTAAATCGGTCGTTTGGAATCATGCGCGCAATAGCCCCGGAAATCCGGTAAAAACAGCTCATTTGACCGGATTTCAGACACACGTTCTTAAATTTTTTAAAATAAACAGAATTTTACTTGACTATTTCAGTAGAAAATTTATTTTTGCATAAAACTATAAATCGATAACAAGATGTATTGGACATTAGAATTAGCATCCTATTTGAGCGATGCGCCGTGGCCAGCCACAAAAGACGAACTTATCGACTACGCTATTAGAACTGGTGCGCCATTGGAAGTGGTTGAAAACCTGCAATCGATAGAAGACGAAGGAGAGATTTATGAATCCATGGAAGAGATTTGGCCCGATTATCCAACCGACGAAGATTATCTTTGGAACGAGGATGAATACTAAAAAATAAAAAGCAATGAAAAGTCTCCTTATGAGGCTTTTTTTTTGCTTAAATTTGCACACTTTTATTAGAAAACTAAAAATTATGAGTTTCATAAACAGCATATTAAAAGCTTTTGTAGGAGACAAGTCTCAAAAAGACGTAAAAGCAATCCAACCCCTTATCAATAAAATCAAGTCATTTGAAGGGCCACTATCGGCATTGACAAATGATGAGTTACGGGAGAAAACAGTCTATTTTAAAGACATCATCAAAAAAGCCCGCGCTGAAAAAGACGCGAAAATTGAGGCTTTAAAACAGGAAGTTGAACAAACGGAAGATATTGATAAAAGAGAAGATCTATACGCATCAATCGATGCTATAGAAAAAGAAGCTTACGACCTTACTGAGAAAGCCTTATTGGATATTCTACCGGAAGCCTTTGCTGTTGTAAAAGAAACCGCGCGTCGTTTTAAAGAAAACACCCATATTACGGTAACCGCTACTCCAAAAGACCGCGAGTTATCGGCCAACAAACCGTATATCGTTATTGAAGGTGATCATTCTGTTTGGGCGAATTCCTGGAATGCAGCCGGAAAAGAAATTACCTGGGATATGATCCACTACGACGTACAGTTGATTGGTGGTGTGGTATTACACCAAGGTAAAATTGCCGAGATGCAAACGGGTGAAGGTAAAACATTGGTAGCAACTTTACCAATCTACCTAAATGCCTTAACCGGAAACGGAGTACACCTGGTAACGGTGAATGACTACCTTGCAAAACGTGATAGCTCGTGGAAAGCACCTTTATTCGAATTCCACGGATTAACCGTTGACTGTATCGACAATCACCAGCCCAATACAGAAGGCCGTAGAAAAGCATACGAAGCAGACATTACTTACGGTACCAACAACGAATTCGGTTTTGACTACCTAAGAGATAACATGGCGCATTCGCCAGCAGAATTGGTACAACGCAAACACAATTATGCGATTGTCGATGAGGTGGATTCCGTTTTAGTAGATGACGCCCGTACGCCGTTGATTATTTCTGGTCCGGTTCCACAAGGTGACCGTCACGAATTCAACGAATTAAAACCAAAAGTAGAAAACTTATATACCCTTCAACGTCAATTGGCAAACGGATTCTTAACCGAAGCCAAGCGTTTATTAAAAGAAGGAAATACCAAAGACGGTGGATTCCAATTATTACGAGCGCACCGTGCCTTACCAAGAAACAAAGCATTAATCAAATTCCTGAGTGAAGAAGGTGTAAAACAAATTCTTCAGAAAACGGAAAACCACTATATGGCCGACAACAATCGTGAGATGCCAAAAGTGGACGAAGCCTTGTACTTTGTAATCGAAGAAAAAAACAATCAGGTGGAATTGACCGACAACGGTATCAAATTCTTATCGAAAGATACGGATGACACTTTCTTTATCTTACCGGATATCGGAACGGAAATCGCCGCGATCGAAAAACAACACCTTTCAAAAGAAGACGAAGCTGAAGCCAAAGAAAGATTATTCCAAGACTTCGGAGTAAAAAGCGAGCGTATTCATACCTTAACACAGCTTTTAAAAGCCTATACCTTGTTCGAAAAAGATACGGAATACGTTATCATGGATAACAAAATCCTTATCGTCGACGAGCAAACCGGTCGTATCATGGACGGACGTCGTTATTCCGACGGTTTACATCAGGCGATCGAAGCCAAAGAAAACGTAAAAATCGAAGCCGCTACACAAACGTTTGCTACGATTACGTTACAGAACTACTTCAGAATGTACAGCAAATTATCGGGTATGACCGGTACTGCGGTTACTGAAGCGGGTGAATTCTGGGAAATTTACAAATTGGATGTCGTGGAGATTCCAACCAACAGAGGAATTGCCCGAAAAGATAAAGAAGATTTAATCTACAGAACGGTACGTGAGAAATTCAACGCCGTAATCGAAGATGTTGTACAGTTATCCGAATCCGGACGACCAGTATTGATCGGTACAACATCGGTAGAAATTTCCGAGTTATTAAGCCGAATGTTGAAAATGCGCGGTGTAAACCACAACGTATTGAATGCGAAATTACACAAACAGGAAGCACAAATCGTTGCCGAAGCCGGTAAACCAGGTGTTGTAACGATTGCCACCAACATGGCCGGTCGTGGTACCGACATTAAGTTGACAGAAGAAGTTAAAGCAGCCGGAGGTTTAGCGATTATCGGTACCGAGCGTCACGATTCACGTCGTGTGGACCGTCAGTTAAGAGGTCGTGCCGGACGTCAGGGAGATCCGGGAAGTTCCCAGTTCTATGTATCGTTGGAAGACAACCTGATGCGTTTGTTCGGATCGGAAAGAGTTGCCAAAATTATGGACCGTATGGGACTAAAAGAAGGCGAAGTGATCCAACACTCGATGATGACCAAATCGATCGAAAGAGCACAGAAAAAAGTAGAGGAAAACAACTTTGGTGTTCGTAAACGTTTGTTGGAATATGACGACGTAATGAACGCACAACGTGAGGTGGTTTACAAACGTAGAAAACACGCCCTACACGGAGAACGTCTGAAAGTGGATTTAGCCAATATGATGTACGACGTTTGCGAATTGGTAGTGGAACACAATAAACCAACCGGAGATTTCAAAAACTTCGAATTCGAATTAATCCGTTATTTCGCCATCAGTGGCGCGATTTCAGAAAGTGATTTCTCTCGTTTATCCGATCGTGAATTGGTTGGAAAATTATACAAAGCCGTATTACAGCATTACACGGAAAAATCCGAAAGAAGTGCAAAAGAAGCTTTCCCGGTAATTAAAAACGTATTCGAGAACAACAACGGACAATTTGAGCGTATCGTGGTTCCGTTTACTGACGGTATCAAATCGTTAAATGTTTTCACCGACTTACAAAAAGCCTACGAAACAGAAGGAAAATCACTATTGGGTGATTTCGAAAAGAACATCACCTTAGCCATCGTAGACGAGGCCTGGAAAAAACACCTACGCAAAATGGACGAATTAAAACAATCCGTTCAGTTGGCCGTACACGAACAAAAAGATCCGTTGCTTATCTATAAATTCGAAGCCTTCAACTTGTTTAAAAACATGTTGGACAACGTAAATAAAGAAGTGATTTCATTCTTATTTAAAGGTGATCTTCCATCACAAAACCCGAACAACATCCACGAAGCGGAGGAAATTCCGGTACAACAGGAAGAATATACCATTTCAAAAGAAGAGGTGTTAAACTCGGAAGAAATTGCCGAGCGCAACCACCAGGCTGCCATGCAACAACAAGCACAACAGCAACCGGTAACGGAAACAATCGTTCGCGACGCACCGAAGATTAACCGTAACGACAACGTGACCATCAAACACGTGATGTCCGGTAAATCCGAAACAATGAAGTTTAAAAAAGCTGAAGCATTGTTAGCCTCTGGCGAATGGGTTATTGTTAACGAATAACATAATCTGCATAAATACTAAAAAATCCCTCTGAAAAACAGAGGGATTTTTATTTTTATAATAGGCTTAACATCTTTTTTCTATTTTTTCCTTATCTTTTTCCGATATAAAAATTATTTCTAATCCCTTAAATTATTAGTATGGAGTTATACTATTCTTTTTCTATTTTACTCGTTTTAGCCTCATTTTTCGCCTATTTAAACCTTCGTTTCCTAAAACTCCCCTCAACTATCGGAGTAATGATCATCGCAATGATCACCTCGATTATTCTGGTTGTGTTCGGACACATTTTCCCGGATACCCTAACCCGGTTTTCCAAATTGATCGCCGAATTCGACTTTACCGAAGTCCTGATGGGCGCCATGTTAAACTTCCTGCTTTTTGCCGGAGCAATCCACATTAATATGTTGGATCTGAAAGAACAACGCTGGCCGATTATCGTCTTTTCAACATTGAGCGTTATTTTGTCGACCTTTATTGTTGGTCTGCTACTGTATAATATCCTGATACTGTTATCTCTTGAGATTCCATTTATTTACTGTTTGTTGTTTGGAGCGTTGATCTCGCCAACCGATCCGATTGCCGTATTGGGAATCCTGAAAAATGCCAACGTACCCAAATCACTCGAAACCAAAGTGGCCGGCGAATCGTTGTTTAACGACGGTGTGGCGGTAGTGGTTTTTGCCGTAATCCTACAATTGGCACAAGGTCGCAACATCGATTTATCCTTTAGTCATATTTCATGGTTGATCATCAAAGAAGCACTGGGTGGATTCCTATTGGGAATGGTATTAGGTGTTACCGCGTCGAAAGCGATGCGTAAAATCGACGATTATAAAGTATCTGTATTGATCACCTTATCGGTGGTTATGGGTGGTTATCTGATAGCCCATGCGATGCATATTTCCGGTCCGTTAACGATGGTTGCCGCCGGTCTTATTATTGGAAATTATGGTAAAAAAACAGCCATGTCGCCTATCACCAAAGATTATCTAAACAAATTCTGGGAGCTGATTGATGAGATCATGAATGCGATTCTGTTCCTGTTTATCGGATTTGAATTGCTTTTAATTCCGGATATTTTAGGCTACTGGCAAATCGGATTGATCTGTATACTACTGGTATTATTCTCCCGCTTCCTTTCGATCTGGATTCCAACACTGGTGATTCCGTTTAAAGAGAAATTCAACCGCGGAACGATCAAAATCCTGGTTTGGGGTGGATTACGCGGTGGTGTTTCGATTGCCTTAGCCCTATCAATGGAAGAAGGTCCGCACAAACAGATGATCCTTGCGATTACTTATTTTGTAGTGGTATTCTCCATCGTCGTACAAGGTTTAAGTATCGGAAAACTAGCGAATAAAGTATTACCGAAAGAAGCGTAATAGTTTTTCACACCTGACAGGTTGCAAAAACCTGTCAGGTGTAGTAACGATAAACAAAAAAGGCTGCTTGATGATCAAGCAGCCTTTTTTTATGCGATTGTATCCGGCAGAATTTTCCCCGGATTGAGTATATTGTTTGGATCGAATACCGTTTTAATCGCCTTCATCAACTGAAGTTGTTTGTCACTAAAAGCAATATCCATATAGTTTTTCTGAACATAACCAATCCCATGTTCTCCGGAAAGTGTTCCTTTTAAAGCAACCGTCAGTTCGAAAATTTCACGGATTCCTTTTGGCACTTCGGTTTTCCAATTCGCATCGGTCATATCCCCTTTGATGATATTCACATGTAAATTACCATCGCCGGCATGGCCATAACAAACCGACTGAAAACCATATTTTGCACCAATTATTTTGATTCCTTTCAATAGTCTTGGTAATTCATAACGCGGTACTACGGTGTCTTCCTCTTTGTAAACCGAATTCGCTTTAACCGCTTCGGCTACGCCCCTTCTCATTTTCCACAAGGCATTTTTTTGATCATCGGAATCGGCAAAAAGAATTTCATCAATTGCAAACGCTTCCAATACCTGCATAATTTTTTCCGCTTCGGCGAATAAAATATCCGGATAATTTCCGTCGACTTCAATTAATAAATGCGCTTCAATCGTTTCTTTTACCGGAATATTGATTCCGTCGATAAACCGCAACGTCCAGTCAATCGCGTCACGCTCCATAAATTCCAATGCACTGGGTACGATTCCCGCGCGGAAAATCGCTGAAACCGCTTCACAAGCTTCACCCGCTTTAAAAAAAGGCACCAACATCAAGACATTATGATTGTTTTTCGGCAGTAATTTCAATACTATTTTGGTAATGATTCCCAACGTACCTTCGCTACCCACCATCAATTGCGTCAGGTTATACCCCGTGGAATTTTTTAGCGTATTAGCGCCCGTCCAGATAATCTCACCAGTTGGCAATACCACTTCCAGATTCAGTACATAATCTTTGGTTACACCATATTTTACCGCACGTGCGCCACCGGCATTTTCGGCTACATTTCCACCGATAAAACAACTGCCGCGACTACTTGGGTCGACCGGATAAAACAAACTTTTTTCCAGCACTGTATCTTGTAAAACCTGCGTAATTACAGCCGGTTCGGTGATCACCTGTAGGTTTTTTTCGTCAATTTCCAGAATCCGATTCAAGCGCTCCGTCGAAAGTGCAATACCACCGTGAATACTTAAAGCACCACCGCTTAAACCCGTACGTCCGCCAATAGGAACCACCGGAATGCTATATTCGTTAGCCAAGATAACAATAGCCGAAATTTCAGCAGCCGAAGCCGGTTTTACCACCACCTGAGGCGGAAATACCAGATCTTCCGTTTCATCATGACCATAACTATTCCGGGTTTCTTCGTCGGTAAAAACATAAGAAACACCTACAATTCCCTGAAGCTTCGCTATAATTTCCGGATTCATATCTTTTATTTTACAGTGAAAGTACTATTTCTTCTTAATATTCGGAAGGAAATACGCAATAAGTCCGATCAAAGGTAGAAAAGCACAAATATGATACACAAACGTAATACTCGTATGATCGGCCAGATATCCCAAAAGTGCCGATCCCAAACCGCCCATTCCAAAGGCAAATCCATAGAACAATCCGGAAACCATTCCCAGTTTTTTAGGCAATAATTCCTGCGCATATACTAAGATTGCCGGGAAAGCCGACGATAGTATCACACCGATGATCATCGATAAAGCCCCCGTCCAGAATAAATCCGCAAAAGGCAACAACAACGTAAACGGTGCCACACCCAAAACCGAAAACCAGATCACATATTTACGTCCGAATTTGTCTCCTAACGGTCCGCCCAAAAGTGTCCCCGCCGCAACCGACATCAGGAATAAAAACAAATGAAATTGTGCATCCTGAACCGATACGTGGAATTTATCCATCAGGTAAAAGGTGAAATAACTCGACATACTCGCCGTATAGAAAAACTTCGAAAAGATCAGCAATAATAAAATTGCAATCGACAGATTTACCTTTCCTTTCGACAGATTATGCAAGATTTCCGGTTCTGTTTTTTTCGTTTTCCGCAAACTCAAATGATCGCGGTACCAAAATGCAATTTTACTCAGTACCGCCATCGCGATGATCGCAAAAATCAGGAACCACAAAATATACTGTTGGGTATTGGGTACTACAAATAACGCCACCAATAAAGGTCCGATGGCCGTTCCGGCATTTCCACCAATTTGGAAAATCGACTGTGCCAATCCGCGTTTACCACCGGAAGCCAAATAGGAAACCCGGGACGATTCCGGATGAAAAATAGACGATCCGATCCCGACCAAAATCACAGCGAGCAAGATCATATAAAAACTAGTCGCATATGACAGCGCAATAATCCCTACCGATGTAAACAGCATTCCGTATAATTGCGAAAAGGGTTTGGGATGTTTATCGGTATAAAACCCAACAAACGGTTGTAAAATGGAAGCCGCCATCTGATACGAAAAGGTGATCAATCCGATCTGCGTAAACGACAACTGAAAATTATCTTTTAATATGGGATAAACAGCCGGGATAACCGCCTGTAATAAATCATTCAATAAATGCGCAAAACTGATTGAAAACAGGATCGAATAGGCTGTTTTTTGTAGCAATTCTTGCGACTGGTTTGCTTCTAAAGCAATTTCATTGGTTTTCATGGTAATCTATAACTTTTTAGTAGCCACCGGTACCGGTATGGGTTCCGGGTTAATTTTTCCTTTTTTGGTATTGACGTTCAAACGCAGAATAATGACAAAAGCCAATATTCCGGCCGTAGCCATTCCGGCGACCATTGGGAATAAGGTTTCGTCGTGTAGCGCACTTACAACCGCCGACAAAATCGCGCCGCAAACCATTTGCAAAAAACCGATCAATGCCGAAGCACTACCCGCATTTTCCGAAAACGGTGCCAAAGCCATCGCCGTACTATTCGGCACCAAAATTCCGAGGCATAACAAAAAGGTAAACAAATGCAGAATCAGAATCACAGGAGTGAACAATTGCAGTTGTAATAATGTGATCAACGATAAAGATACGATCAGTAAGGTTCCTCCGGATAAGGTAACAATCTGCAAGGACGTGAATCGTTTTAACAGTAAACGGTTTAACTGACTTCCGATGATAAAGCCCATCGCATTGATTCCGAAAACCCAACCGTACTGGGCTTCCGTTAATCCAAAATACTTCATAAACGCAAAGGGCGATCCGCTGATATACGCAAACATTCCCGCCATGGCCGCACTACCGGCAAAAGCGTAGAACAAGAAGGTTTTCTCAAAAAATACGGTTTTATAATCGCGAATACTGTTGTTGAAATTTAGCGGTTCCGCTGTCCTTTCTTTTATACTTTCCGGCAGATATAAATAT
Organism: Bacteroidota bacterium; assembly: GCA_023446155.1. Taxonomy (GTDB): domain Bacteria; phylum Bacteroidota; class Bacteroidia; order Flavobacteriales; family Flavobacteriaceae; genus Flavobacterium. The sequence continues at coordinate 95,992 of JAEXIT010000009.1, read as the reverse complement.
ACCGCTGTGGTTAACAATAATCCGATTAGTGCCAGTACGTAGAAAATAGACCGCCAATCGGAAACCGCTACCACCCAACCACCGATAGATGGTGCTAAAATTGGAGCCACACCTACGATTAACATCAGAATGGAAAAGATTTTAGCAATTTCCGAAACCGGAAACAAATCGCGCACCACCGCCCGACTTACAACCATACCAACACAGCCGCCTAATGCCAGCACTACACGCATAGTGATCAACCAATAAATCGAAGGCGAAAGCGCGCAGCCAATCGAAGCTGCGATAAATACCAACAAACCGAATAACAACGGCTTTTTTCGTCCGAATTTATCAATAATTGGTCCGTAGAAAAGCTGACCGATGCTAATTCCGATAAAATAACTGGTAAGCGACAGGGTAACCTGTGCGATATTCGTATGCAATCCTTTGGCTATGGCCGGAAATGCGGGTAGGTACATATCAATGCTAAAAGGTGCTAAAGCCGATAAACCGGCGAGAATAAAAAGGATGGTGTATTTTTGTTTAAATGTCATTACAATTGTAGTATCAAGGTGCAAATTTCGACAATCCGCGGCAATAATTTTTCTTAAAAAAAAGCCAAAATCTTTTTTCTTTCAAAGAAGCGGCATACATTTGCAATATATTTTATTACAGTTATGATTACCGGTAAGTTTGCCATCACCACACATATACTAACGCTCTTAGCAAAATTCCCAGACGAATACATGGCTTCCGACTATATTGCCGGGAGCTTGAACATTCATCCGGTGTTGGTTCGCAAGGAAATCGCGAATCTGAAAAAACACCATTTGGTAGAAAGCAAAGAGGGAAAAAATGGCGGAACGAAATTGATCAAACCCGCTGCGACAATCTCTATGGAAGAAGTATTTCATATGACTTTCGAAAAGATGAGCTTTGGTTTTTCGAAAAACGATCCGAACCCGGAATGTCCGGTTGGCAAACAAATCAACACCAATCTAACTGCATTATATGACGACATTAACATTGCGATTGTCAATAAATTGAAGTCCATCTCGCTTGAAGAATTCAGTGAGCGGTTCTGATATTTTTTTATCCAAAACTGTAACAAATTTTATTATATATAAAAATATGAAAATAGCCATTATCGGAGCCACAGGATTTGTAGGTTCTACCCTTTTAGACGAAATCAGCAACCGCAACCATGAGGTTACCGCCATTGCCCGAAATCCAAAAACAACAGCTCACACCAATGTAAATTGGGTAAAAGCCGACATCTTTAACGTTTCGGAACTCGCCACGGTAGTAGCCGGTCATGATGTTGTGATCAGCGCTTATAATTCCGGATGGACGAATCCGAATATTTACGACGATTTTATCAATGGTTCCAAAGCCATTCAGGAAGCCGTAAAACAATCGGGCGTAAAACGTTATATCGTGATTGGTGGTGCCGGAAGTTTATTTGTTGCTCCGGACTTACAAGCCGTAGACACGCCGGATTTTCCAAAAGAATACCATGCCGGAGCTACTGCCGCACGCGATTACCTGAACTTTTTAAAAGACGAAAAAGAATTGGATTGGGCTTTCTTTAGTCCGGCATTCGAAATGCATCCGGGCATTACTACCGGAAGAACCGGTAACTACCGTTTAGGTTTGGACAACCCGGTATTTGATGACAATCAACGCAGTATCCTATCGGTTCAGGATTTGGCCGTAGTTATTGCCGATGAAACCGAAAACCCAAAACACCACCAGGTACGCTTTACAGCCGCTTACTAATTTTCCAACTAATTTAACCCTGAGTGCACAATATTCAATTCGACTTGAAGATTGTGCACTTTTTCTTTAATTTTACAGTTCAAAATTATCCCAGTGGCGCAAAAGAAACCTCATCCTACGGCTTTACACGAAAAAGACGGTATCGAACAACCGGAGATCGTCAGTTCGGCTTCGGTAGCTCAGATCCGACAATACCGCCGGCAACAACCGACATCGGAACAATTGATCGCCGGAATTCTAAGCGGGGATAAAATTGCGTTGAGTCGTGCCATCACTTTAATTGAAAGCACGAGTGTCACCCATTTGGAAAAAGCCAATGAAATTATCAAAGCCTGTTTACCACATGCCAATAACTCGGTACGCGTTGGGATAACCGGTGTACCCGGCGTTGGAAAAAGTACTTTTATCGAAGCTTTTGGAAAATACCTGACCGGATTGGGTAAAAAAGTAGCCGTATTGGCTGTCGACCCGAGTAGTTCTATTTCTCATGGTAGTATTTTGGGTGATAAAACCCGAATGGAAGAACTGGTAAAAGACGAAAACGCCTATATCCGACCGTCGGCATCGGGAGAAAGTTTGGGCGGTGTCGCCCGTAAAACCCGGGAGACGATCATTCTTTGCGAAGCCTGCGGATTTGACACTATTCTAATCGAAACCGTTGGTGTGGGACAAAGTGAAACCGCCGTTCACAGTATGGTCGATTTCTTTTTGTTGTTGAATCTGGCCGGTGCCGGAGACGAACTGCAAGGCATCAAACGCGGGATTATGGAAATGGCGGATGCGATTGTGATCAACAAAGCGGATGGCGACAATATCAAACGCGCCCGACTGGCGAAGACGGAATACAATAGAGCTTTGCATTTATTTCCGATGAAAAACTCCGGCTGGTCGCCAAAAGTGACTACCTGTAGTGCCCTAACTCAGGAAGGTATTCCGGATGTTTGGGATACGATTGAAGATTACTTTAAACTCACTCGTGACAACGATTATTTTTATAAAAAGCGAAAAGAACAAAATCAGTATTGGCTGTTAGAAACGATTAACGAACAGTTAAAACGCAACTTCTACAACCATCCCGATGTTCAACTCTTATTGGAAGAAAATAAAAAAGCGGTGCAAAACAATGAAATATCACCGTTTGCAGCCGCTCAGTTATTACTTGACAACTATTTTAAATAGGCTTATTCTTCGTAACGTTCCATCTCGCGGTCGTAAAACTCACCGGCAAATTGGATTAATTTTTCCATTTCGGCTTCCATGTCTTCCTCATCCTCATCGTCCAATTCTTCTAGAAACTCGATTGAGTCGTCTTTAAGGTTGATCAAAAAACGAGGATATTCCAGGTGAATAATAAAAATATCATCCGGGAAATCGGTGTTATCGGCCAGTACAAATTTTGGTAATTCCATGTTGTTCTTTATTTAATTCTCTTACTTTAAAATTTCGGTAACTTTATTCGCGTCATCCTGAAGCAATTTTCGCGTCAGACGGCTAAAGCGAATATACAAAAATATTGCTGCGATGGTTAATCCGGCTAATAATCCGATCCAAATTCCTTCGCCACCCAATTTGGTATACAATCCCAGATAAATCGAAATTGGAAATCCGATTACCCAATACGCCACAAAGGTAATATACATTGGAATTTTCACATCCTGAATTCCGCGTAAAGCGCCTAAAACCGCAACCTGCACACCATCCGAAATCTGAAAAACGGCCGCTACAAGTAGTAATCGGGAAGCAATATGGATTACTTCGGCGGTATCGGCTATATGGGCCGCACTATTTGCATTGACAAAAAGTGCCGGTAATATCTGATGTAAGCCCACAAACAGTAAGGCAAAAATCGTTTCAATAATAATCGCCAACAGGAAAATAGAACGTGCCACCACCTGTAATCTTTTATAATCCTGCATACCCTTATAATTCCCCACGCGCACCATTCCGGCTACACTTAAGCCTGAGGCAAACATAAAGGTAAACGACGCCATACTCAACGCAATCTGATTGGCCGCCTGACTGGTCGTTCCCAATCGGCCGGAAAGCCATACGGCACCGGTAAACAAGGCCACTTCGAAAAACATCTGCATCGAAGACGGTAATCCCAGCGCGATAATTTTTTTACTCATTGATTTTTTGATGGAAGCCAAACTGAATCCTTCAAAATACGGTTTAAACTTTTCCTTTGTTTTTAAGGCATAATGCATATAAATAAGCATTACAAAACGAGACGATACCGTGCCGATAGCCGCCCCGACAATTCCCATTTTGGGGAAAATCCAGATTCCGTAGATCAGGAAATAATTAATGATCAGGTGGACTACGTTGCAAATCACCGTCGCCCACATGGCATATTTGGTTTCCGACTTACCATCGGCAAATTGTTTATACCCTTGAAAAATGATCAACGGAATCAACGAAAAAGCAACAATGTCCAGAAACGGTCGTGCCATTTCCACCACTTCTTCCGGTTGTCCCATAAAACGGATAATCGGTTTTGAAAAATAGATCAGCGTAAACAATGAAACACCCAGTATCGTACACAACACCAGTCCGTGATGAAAAACACTTCTCCCCTTTTCCAGACTTTTTTCACCGTCGGCTTCCGCGATTAATGGGGTTATGGCCGTAGAAAACCCTACGCCCAGCGACATGGCAATAAATACAAAACTATTCCCCAGCGAAACGGCCGCCAATTCGGTTGGACCAAGTTTCCCCACCATGATATTATCCACGATAGCCACCAGGGTATGTCCCAGCATTCCCAAAATAATCGGGTAGGCCAATCGCAGGTTATAACCAAACTCTTTTGTGTATACCGACAATCTCATTTTACTCTATTTTCCGGCAAAGGTAAGAACTTGCCACACCATAGTACTATTAAAAATGGTAATTTTCACCGCTACCCAAACCCCCACACAAAACACTAAACGTCAATATTTTACACTATTTTAATGCGATATTTTATATTAAATTAACATAAAATTAGGTTTTAAAAAATAACAAAATGGCTTGATTATTGTTAAAATCCATATTGTTAAACATAAAACGTATTAAATATGAAAAATGTTAAAAAGCTTTTAGGACTGACGGCAATAGCATCAGCACTATTCTTCTCGACAGATTCCCAGGCTCAGACGCAGGGATATGAAAAAGGATGGCGGTTAGGTTTCGGACTAAACGGGGGGATTCCGATAAACAGTTCGTACGACTTCAGTTTAGGAGCAGATGCGCGATTGCAATACGATTTAACGCAAAAAACGTCATTGGCCGCAACAACAGGATATACCCATTTGTTCAGCAAAGATGCAGATGCTGGTTTTATTCCGGCGAAGTTGGGTTTTAAATCCTTTTTAGGAAATCAGATTTATGTGCTGGGTGAAGTCGGCGCCGGTATTGGTGTTAAAGACGGTATGGGAACTTCTTTCCTTTGGGCACCCGGAATTGGTATTGCAACCAAAAACATCGACATTAGTCTGCGCTACGAAGATTACAACCATTTTAATACCGGACAGGTATCGCTCCGCCTGGCCTACGGCTTTAAATTATAATAGGAAAATGGTGATATTTTTTCAGCATTAATTCCAAAAATGTTAGGAAAATATCACTACCTTTATAAGTGAATTCTCTGGATAATCAACAACTTATAAATCACTTCTTATGAAAAAAGTAATTCTAGCCGTAGCTTGTATCGCTTTTGCGATGACCTCGTGTAAAAAAGAAAACAAAGCCGATGGTGTCGGAACAAATACTGAAAAAAGTAGTTCGGCATTGGCAAAAAGTAGTGAAAATGTATTGGATTGGGACGGAACCTATAAAGGTGTAACGCCATGTGCCGATTGTGAAGGTATCGAAACTACGCTTACCCTTAACCGGGATAAAACGTATGTGATGACGACCAAATATCAGGGCAAAGGCAACGACATCCTCCAGGTAACAGGATCCTTCAGCTGGAGCGATGATGGCAGTACGGTCAAACTGGACAATATCAAAGACGGTCCGAGTCAGTTTTTGGTTGGCGCCAATCAGATAACCATGCTGGATATGGAAGGAAAAAAAATAACCGGGGCACTTGCAAAGAAATATGTATTAAACAAAGAGATGAATGTCCCAGAAAATTAAATGAACATGAAAAAAGTAACTTTATCATTACTAACCCTGGCTTTAGTATCCGTAGGGTGTAACACCGCAAAAAAAACAACCGCAACCGCATCCCTGGAAGGCACCAAATGGAAATTGGTAGAACTAAACGGAAAACCGGTTTCGCAAACCCAAATGGGCAAGGATGTTTACCTGCAGTTAGACGCAAAAGATCATCGCATTTCAGGGTTTAGTGGTTGTAATGGCTTTGGCGGCACCTATACCCTTAAGGAAGGAAGCCGTATCGAACTTTCACAATTAATGGGTACGCTAATGGCTTGTGAGGACATGAGTACCGAAACTGCCTTTTTAGAAGTACTAAACACCGTGGATAATTACAATCATAACGGTAAAACGTTACAACTGAATAAAGCCCGAATGGCGCCACTGGCCAAATTTGAAGCTGTAAAATAATAAAATAAAAAAACGCCTCCGGGCGTTTTTTTTGTACTTATTCCTTTTGCAAGTCCTCGCGATAGTGCGAAAGATGCTTTTTAATTTCCGGATCCAATTCCGGTTCTTTAATGTCGGTATATTTTTCCAACTCATCCAAGATAGTCTTCGCTACGATATAGCGACAGGTTTCTTTATTATCGGCCGGAACCACATACCAGGGTGCGTGCTTTTTGGAGGTATTGTTGATAGCTTCTTCGTAATACTGCTGGTATTCGTCCCAATGTGCCCGCTCTTTTAAGTCACCCGGTGAAAACTTCCAGTTGTGCTCCTCTTTATCCAGACGGCGCAATAAACGTTGACGCTGTTCTTCCTTACTCAGATGTAGAAAAAATTTTAAAACAATGGTTCCATTTTGGACGATGTGCCTTTCAAAATTATTGATTTGTTCATAGCGTTTTTCCCAGAAATCGGCTGGAATATCGTCGACCGATTCGATTCCGGGTAAATTTTCATTCAATATATATTCCGGATGCACACGAGTCACCAATACATTTTCGTATTGCGTACGATTAAAAACGGAAAACTTTCCTTTTTCCGGCAATGCCAGATAATGGCGCCATAAATAATCGTGTTCCAACTCCGACGAGTTCGGCGTTTTAAAACTATGTACCACTACCCCACGGGAATTAAATTCCTTAAAAACTTCCCGAATCAGACTGTCTTTTCCGGCCGTATCCATTCCCTGCAAGCAAATCAGTACGCCATAACGATTGTGCGCATACATCTTGTCCTGAAGTTTACTCAGTTTTTCCCTTGTTTTTTCCAATGCCTTGGATTTCTTTTTTTCGGAAGTATCAATATTTAAGGAAGTCGAGCATTCGGATAATTTAACCGTTCCGTCCACTCTAAAATCGTCACATTTAATCGTTTTCATACGTCTGGGGAATTAGATGTTTCTATAAAAATAAGAATATTTTGACGCATTCAGAAGAATTTCACCCGGCTTTTTTCGCAATTCTCAAAAATAATGCTGTCCTTTGATAGTGCATTTGAAACCCTACATTATGAATCGATTTACCTTGGAATTATTATTTCAGATCATTGGCGTCGGATCGGCTTCCGGGCTAATTTTCGACCATTCGGCTTTGAATATTATCAGCGACAACAGTTCCTATTTATACGAATACGACACCAAATCGGCACAACTAAGACGTCATCCATTATTGGAAAACCCGGGAGAAAACATCGCCAAAAAAATCAAACCCGACTTTGAAGCGATTACTTCCTATGCCGATACCTTATATCTTTTCGGATCCGGATCTACGGCAAACCGAAATAAGATGGTTAAAGTAAATGCGAAGACCAAAGAAGTGGTTTCCGTTTCCGATATTTCCGATTTATATGCCGCCATGCAAACCTTTGCCGAGCTTAGTCCGGAGAATTTTAATATCGAAGGAGTGGCCTATAATGGTAAAAGTTGGTACTTTTTTAACCGTGGTAATGGGGCAACCGGAAAAAACATTGTTTTTACCATTGAAGGTAAAAACCTGGTCGATGATTTTAATATTATTTTCAGTGAATTAAAACTTCCGAAAATCAAAGGTGTGCGTACCGGTTTTACCGATGCTACTTTAGTTCAGGACAAGCTTTATTTTTTGGCTGCAGCCGAAGCTACCAATTCGACTTATAACGATGGAGCGGTTTTGGGAAGTGTAATCGGACGGATCGATGTCGAAAAAATGAAAATTGATTTTACCCGAAAAATAACCGACACCCATAAATTTGAAGGACTAACTTTGTATTCCGATTCCGAAGAGGAAATTTCCTTTTTGTTATGTGAAGACAATGATACCGAAAAACTACAAGCCGACATCTATCGCTTGCGTTTAAAAAAATAATACAGTGATCATTCTTTTGATCGCTACGCTATACCAATATCCGTTGTTGTCAACGGATATTTTTTTTGTGATCTACCAACAGCACACCCAAAAAATAATATTGGAATACAGCATTTTACAAAAATAATTCTTACATTTATAAGGAACTCTTTCTGATAAAAATTTGTTAATCTCAACAAAAAGCAAGGCCTTCTGCATTGGAGTTCTTATTTTTGTAGTTGTTCAAACAACTATTGTTATGGAAACCATTTTTACTACAGAGAATTTATATAACTTATTATCGGGTCGCATTCCGTCGGCCTTCAATCGTGCTTTACTGAACCAATTTAAAGCCAATGGCATCAACTTAACCAAAGAGCAATGGTCAATTTTGGCTGTTTTATGGAAAAAAGACGGTTGTTCCCAACAAGTGCTCGCCGATGAAACCTATCGCGACAAACCCAGCATCACCCGTTTAGTGGATCATTTGGAAAAAGAAGGACTGGCCGAACGGCGCCCGGATAAAAAAGACCGCCGTCTGAACCTTATTTACCTAACTGAACAAGGTAAATCGCTGGAAGAAGGCGCTATGAAAGTGGTCGATCAAACCGTTACGACTGCCGTTCGTGATATCGATCCCGAAGTTATTCAATTGGTCAGAGACACTTTTATTCGGATTTATAATAACCTGGAAACAAAGAAATAAAATGAAAAGACACGTACTACTCCCTTTGATTGCACTCTTTTGTCTGGCGGAAAGCTATTCGCAGATAGCGGTTTCGGCTTCACTGGACGATGCGATACAAAAAGCATTGGCAAAGAGCAGTTCGGTAAAAAACAAAGAACTGGAAATTGAAAAACTGAAGCTACAGAAAAAAGGCATTTGGAATAAATACATTCCAACCGTCGAAGCCACCGCGATGTATATGTACTTCGACAATCGGATGACCATCGATTTACCAACGGTTATGGTTGCCAACTATCCACTGCTGGATGGCAAAACGTCCTTTGACAACTACGGGAATATTTTCCATGGTGGTGTTTTAGCCAAAACGATACTCTTTAGTGGACTTCAGATTCCAAACGGTGCGAAGGCCATCGAACAAAAAGCCATTGGAACGGCCTACTTAACTGATTCGGAGAAAGATGGCATTGTAAAAGACGTGATCAATACCTTCGATCAGCTCGCGCTTCTGGATGAGGTCGAACGACTGATCAACGACAGTGAAAAACGTTTAAATGCCGAGACCTTACGCGTAACCAAAGCCATTGAACAAGGACTGGCGATTCCGTATGATCGGGATAAGATCAAACTAGCCACGTTGGAACTTTCGTCCAAAAGAATTGAAATGGAAGGAAAACGAAAAGTCGTCTTCAAAAAAATAAGTTATCTAACGGGTTATTCAAGCGAAGAAATCAAAAACGTACAGTACCAAATGGTTCCGTATTTGATCCGTCAAAACCTGACAACCGATAATAAACAGGAAATTAAGGCACTGGAATCGTTTAAATCGGCCTATCAATATGCCCTGAAAAAAGAAAAAGGAACTTATCTCCCAACCTTGGGTGCTTTTGGCGGGGTAACTTATTCGAGTTTATTCGATGCCAATGCAACCACACCGCCACTTCCGATATTCGGTCAACCGTTGAATTTAGGATTGAACGAACTTACCATTAGTCAGAACTGGGTTATTGGTGCGGCTTTAAAATGGGAAATTTTTAGTGGATTTGAACGCAAACACAAAGTTCACGAAGCGAAAATCAATATCGAGCAGGTTCAGAACCAAATCGACGATACCAAAGAAAAACTACAATTGTTACTCGAAAACAATTATGCCAATTATACCGTGTTAAATCAGAAAACAGAAATCGCCGATCAGCAGGAAAAAGTCGCTCGCAACAATCTGAATCTGGCGATCAAACAATACAAAGAAGGTCTGATCAATATTTCCGAACGTCTGGAAGCCGAAAACGATATGTATAAAGCGGCATTAAACAAAGTCAGCACTTTAATCGAGCAACGACTATCAGCCATCGAAACCGTGATTGCAACAGGCGAACTCACCCATTATTTATCCAAATAAAACCAGTATTATGAAACATACACTTACTATACTAGCCACCGTCTCATTACTCATTGGATGTAATAAACCCGAAAATGACAAAAAAATCCAGGGGAAAGTCGAAAAAGAACAAATTGCTGTTGTAAGCAAAGTTCCCGGTAAGATTGTCAAAATTTTTGTCAAAGAAGGTGATCTGGTTCATAAAGGCGACACCTTAGCTATATTGGACATTCCGGAAGTTGACGCTAAAAAAAGTCAGGCGGAAGGCGCTGTAATTTCGGCGAAAGCCCAATATAATATGGCGGTAAAAGGAGCGACGGATAACCAAATCAAACAATTGGAAGCCAAGCAAAAAGCCTTAAAAGAACAATATGATTTTGCGCAAAAATCCATCCGCAGACTAAGTAATATGCTAAAAGATTCCTTAGTTTCACAGCAAACCTATGACGAAGCTTTTGCCAAATACCAAGGCGCACAATCACAATACATTGCCGTACAAGCCGAATTGGACGATGCGCGAAAAGGCGCTCGAATCGAACAGCAAACCATGGCTTTAGGGCAACAGGACCGCGCTTTAGGTGCCTTAAAAGAGGTAGAAACCGCCGATAAAGAGCGTTATGTTATCGCCCCTCAGGACATGAGTATCGAGACCATCACGTTAAGCGTAGGCGAACTGGCACTACCCGGTTATACGTTGTTCAACGGCTATGTGGACAATTCGTTGTATTTCCGTTTTACACTACCGGAAAGTCAGCTGGATAAAGTCAAAAAGGGACAGGAATTGTCGGTTTATGTGCCGTATAAAAAGCGGGATTTTAAAGGCAAAGTGAGCACGATCAAACAACTGGGTGCTTACGGAAATATTGCAACCGCCTATCCGGATTATGAAATGCAGGAAAGTCTGTTTGAGATCAAAATCACCCCAACCGACACGAATGCGACCCAAGATCTGATTACCAAAACCACTGTCACTTTAGCACTATAGCCTATGGAAAATTTCGGATCATTGATAAAAAGAGAATTTCGTTTTTTCTGGCAAAACAAAGTCCTCCGATTATTGTTTATCGGAGCGCCATTGCTCTATGGTATCCTTTTGGGCTATGTATATGGCAAAGGAAAAGTAACCGATTTACCGATCGTGGTTGTGGATGAAGATCGCAGCGAAATGAGTGCCAAGGCGATTCAGATGTTCCAGGATAATGAAGTTTTGAATATCGCCGCGACCTTATACGATCAGAATAATTTATCTCAGATTGCGATTGATAAAGAAGCTACTTGTGTGGTGTTGATACCTAAAGGTTTCGAAAAAATGGTACTGACCAAAAAGTATCCGGAAATCGTCACGATTGTGAATACATCCAACGTACTAACGGCTAATTATGCCTCAACCGCCTTACAGGTTTGTCTCGGAACACTCAAAGCCGGCGTGCAAATTGAAACGCTGCGGAAACAGGGAACACCTGAAAGCCTGGTGATGACGCAATACGAGCCGTTTCGAACCACATTTATCAAAAAATACAACCGCAGTACCAACTATATGTACTTCCTGTGGCCAGGTGTTTTGGCTACAGTTTTACAACAAGTCTTATTATTAGGACTGGCTTTATCCTTTGCGTCGGAATATGAAAACGGAACCTTTAAAGAACTGGTTCAAAAATGCCCGTCGTTATTAAAACTGATCACGATAAAAATCGTTCCGTATCTGATTATGAGTTTTGGTTTGTGGATTTTATACTGGCTGTTTACCTTATGGTTCCGGATTCCATTTTTCGATAATTTATGGCCGTTGACTCTTGTAGCCGGTATTTTTGTGATCGCCGTTTGCTTTATCGGAATTCTGGTCAGTATTCTGATCCCGAATCAACTTAAAGCCACCGAAATCCTGATGGTAATTGCGACGCCAAGCTTTATTTTGAGTGGTTTTACGTGGCCGTTGAGTCAGATGCCCTTTTGGGTACAATGTATCGCCGATGTTATTCCGCTGACGCATTTCTTAAAAGCCTTCCGCATCTTGATCATCGAAAATGGTGATTTATCCCAAACGGTAAGTGCGATTCGAAATATGGTCCTCATTGCCGTGATTTGCGGCGTTGCTTCCTATGTCGCGCTGTATTTTAAACGGAAAGCTGTACTAAAAAACACCTGACAGGTTTTGGAAACCTGTCAGGTGTGCTAGGCTCAGGTTTGGAAACCTGTCAGATGTAAAAAGAGCGGTATAAAACCGCTCTTTTTTTATTTTTCTATTTCCCTAAGGTTTTCCATTTTCTTAAATTCCAGGAATCCTTTGATGTCTTCGAAATGCTCGCGAACGCGTTTGTTTCCGAACTCAAATACTTTGGTCGCCAATCCGTCCAAAAAGTCCCGGTCGTGCGAAACCAGAATCAAGGTTCCGTCGAAATCTTTTAAGGCATCCTTAATGATATCTTTGGTTTTCATATCCAGGTGATTCGTTGGCTCATCCAGAATCAAAACGTTAACCGGCTCCAATAATAACTTGATCATCGCTAAACGTGTCTTTTCTCCTCCGGACAATACTTTTACTTTTTTCGTAGTATTATCACCGCTAAACATAAAAGCCCCTAATAAATCCTTGATTTTGGTACGGATATCACCCACCGCAATATGGTCGATGGTTTCGAAAACCGTTAGATTCTCATCCAATAACGACGCCTGGTTCTGAGCGAAATACCCCACTTTTACATTGTGTCCCACTTCCAGCTTCCCTTCGAAGTCGATCTCCTTCATAATTGCTTTGATCATCGTCGATTTTCCCTCTCCGTTCTTCCCGACAAAAGCCACTTTCTCACCGCGTTCAATTACCATACCGGCATTTTTAAACACCACATGATCCCCATACGATTTGGTAAGTTCTTCCACCACAACCGGATATTGTCCCGAACGTGGTGACGGTGGGAATTTTAAGCGCAACGCCGAAGTATCCACTTCGTCCACTTCGACCAATTCCAGTTTTTCGAGCATTTTTACCCGCGACTGCACCTGTAAGGTTTTGGAATACGTTCCTTTAAATCGGTCGATAAACTCCTGCGTTTCGGCAATCATTTTTTGTTGCTCATCGTAGGCTTTTTGCTGGTGTACACGTCTATCTTTACGCAATTCCAGATAATCGGAATATTTGGCTTTATAATCGTAAATACGTCCCATGGTTACTTCGATCGTACGATTCGTAATATTATCGACAAAAGCACGGTCGTGGGAGATCACCATTACCGCCTTAGCCGAATTGATCAAGAAATCTTCCAACCATTGAATACTTTCGATATCCATGTGGTTGGTAGGCTCATCCAACAGAATCAAATCCGGTTTTTGCAATAGTATTTTAGCCAGTTCGATTCGCATACGCCATCCACCACTAAATTCGGATGTCGGACGGTTAAAATCTTCCCGAACAAACCCCAGTCCTTTTAACACTTTTTCAACCTCCGCTTCATAATTAACCTCTTCGATCGAATAAAATTTCTCGCTTACTTCCGATACTCTTTCGATCAGTTTCATATAGTCGTCACTTTCATAATCGGTACGAACGGTTAACTGCTCATTTAAGTCATCGATTTCGGCTTTCATTGCAAAAATTGCGGCAAATGCTTTTGAGGTTTCTTCAAAAACGGTTGCATCATCTTTGGTTAACAAATGCTGAGGCAAATAGGCTATAACGGCTTCTTTTGGTGCCGATATCGCTCCGGTAGACGGTTTATTTACTCCTGCAATAATCTTTAACAAAGTCGATTTACCCGCTCCGTTTTTCCCCATTAAGGCGATTTTGTCGTTTTCATTGATGGCGAAAGTTACATCACTAAACAATGTTGTACCTCCAAACTGCACCGAAATATCGTTAACTGTAATCATGGTATGGTTGTATGCCTTTTAATTTTAAGGCGCAAAGATAGTTTTTTATTAGACAGTTACAGTGGAATTTACCGTAAGTTTTTGGAAATAAAAAAGCCGGTTCCAACCGGCTTTTGATCTGTTTTAGATGTATAGATTTTCATCTTCTGTCTCTTCTCCATATTCTTCCAATCCGAACAAATACGGTTCGATCATGATCTTATCAGCCAATGTTTCGACGCGCTCCGTCAAGGCATGGGCAAAGAAAACCCGTTGCGTTTTTTCGATACTGTTCGACAATCTCAGTATTATAGCATCCTGACGCAAACGGAATATTTCATCGGCATCATCCACGATAAATAATTTCACCGTATTGATATTAAACCCGGCCGAAGAAAACATCGCGTTGATTTTATTTGGTGTTCCCACCAAAATATCCACACCCAATGAGATTTGGTTTTTATCGTAATCGATATCTCCTTTGTCGTGCGCTCCGAAAACGCGGAGGTTATGGTAATTTCCGAGTTTACGGAACAATTCCACCATCTCCAGCACTTCCTCTTTGTCTTTTACGACAATCATTGCCCGTGTCGATTCGCCTTCTGCTTTTTCCAGTTTCTGAATTACGGTATATACAATTGTTGTCGATTTTCCACCGTTATCCGGCATAATCACCACTGCATCGGCGCCACTTTTTAACGTTCCGAAACACTCTTTCTGGATTTCATTAGGCTCCGTAATACCGTTTTCCGCCAAAGCCTGCGCCAGTTTTTCGTCAATTTTCTTTAATTTCATATGATAATCCCTAAAAAAGAACCGGTCTCCCGATCTTTTATATTATTTACTTGCAAACATTTTTACGTCATTTTCCGAAATCTCAGCACCCCCTAATATGATCAATCGCTCGATTACATTTCGAAGTTCGCGAATATTTCCGGTCCAATCGTATTCCTGTAATAATTTAACCGCCTGAGCCGAAAACTTCTTACAGATACTCCCCTGTTCGGAAGCTATTTTTTCGGCGAAATGTGAAATCAATAACGGAATATCTTCGCGTCGGTCGTTTAATGCCGGTACTTTGATCAAAATAACAGCCAAACGATGGTATAAATCTTCGCGGAAGCGTCCTTCTTCAATTTCCTTTTTCAAATCTTTATTGGTAGCGGCCACGACACGAACATCTACTTTGATGTCTTTATCGGCGCCGACTCTTGTGATCATATTTTCTTGTAAGGCTCGTAAAACTTTAGCCTGAGCCGACAGACTCATGTCTCCGATTTCATCCAGGAAGATGGTTCCTTTATCGGCCGCTTCAAATTTTCCGGCGCGGTCTTTTACCGCCGAGGTAAACGCACCTTTCACATGGCCAAACAATTCACTTTCGATCAGTTCCGATGGAATAGCGGCACAGTTCACCTCGATTAGTGGCGCGGTTGAACGTTCGCTTTTTTCGTGCAACTGATGTGCCACAAGCTCTTTCCCGGTTCCGTTTGGACCGGTGATCAATACTCTGGCTTCGGTTGGCGCTACTTTATCAATCATGTCTTTGATCTGATTGATGGCCTCACTATCGCCTATCATTTCGTAATTTTTACTGACTTTTTTCTTCAGTATTTTATTTTCGATCACGAGTTTTTTGCGGTCTAAAGCATTGCGAACCGTATTCAGTAAACGGTTTAAATCGGGTGGCTTGGAGATATAATCAAAGGCCCCCAAACGCATGGTATTTACAGCCGTTTCCAGATCGCCATGACCGGAGATCATCACCATCGGGATTTCGGGTTTTATTTTTTTTACGGCTTCCAGTACTTCTTCTCCATCCATTTTCGGCATTTTGATATCGCACAATACCAGATCGTAATCTTCATTTTTGATTTTTTCCAATCCCTGTAATCCATCTTCTGCTTCTTCTACTTTATAAGTATCATTTTCTTCCGAAAGTATTTTTGACAAGACTCTTCTGATGGCTGCTTCGTCTTCTATGATTAGTATTTTGGGCATTATCGACCGTATTTGAAAGTTAACTGTTTGCTAAAATAACAAAAAGCAAAACAAAGTTTGTGAAGTTTATGCTAAACTCCTGCCCCGAAAAAAAAATTAGCGGTTCAGGATTGTAATTTCCCGTTGCGGGAACGGGATACTGATTTTATGTTGCTGGAAAACCGCATCGATTTTAAATCGGATTTCACTTTGAATCTTCGGACTTCTCATTCCATCGCTAACCGAGAACGTTACGGCAAAATCGAGAGACGAATCCCCAAAATCCTGAAAAAGCACTGTGATTCCTTCTTCTACGACCACACCTTCCGTTTCGCGGACACAATCTTCCAGTAATTTTTTCACCAGTTGTACATCGCTACCATAGGCCACTCCAACGGTCACCTGTTCGCGGTTGGTACTGTTGTTTTGTGTCCAGTTAAAAAGGGTTTCGCTCATAAACTGATGGTTTGGAATAATCATCACCCTATCGTTGCGGGTCACCGCTCGGGTGGTTCGCAAGCGGATTTCGGTTACCTTACCTACTTTCCCATCCACTTCAATAACATCGCCCACGTGTAACGACTGGTCGAGTATCATCAGAACGCCGGAAATGATATCCTGAAAAAAGGTTTGTAATGCCAATCCAATTCCGACAAACAGTGCTGCCGAGGCTGTCAGGAAGACGTTCATATTCACGCCGGAAGCATGAAGTGTGAACATCACCACAAAAATGTAAACGATGTATTTAAAAAACTGAAATACGCCTACAAATTTATTTTTATCCTGTTCGGGTATTTTTTTGATTATAATCCGGAAGATAATCCGCAGTATAATCCCGGTGAACATAAAAGCAAAGACCAGGACGAGCAGATCGAACACCGAAAAATCGATGCTTTTGGTGTCGATCAGCCGAAATCCCAATATGTTCTTTACATGTTCCAGCATTGTATTTGCTAATATTTAAGCCATTTGTATAACTCTTTCCAGGTAGGTTTTTTACCGTACATCAGGATACCCACTCTGTAAATTTTGGAGGCAAACCATACCACCAGTAAAAAGGTTCCGAATAATAACGCAATCGAGATAACCAATTGCCACCATGGCACTCCAAACGGGATACGCATTAGCATTACAATGGGTGAAGTGAGCGGTATAATCGAAAACACGGTTGCTACGGTACCATGAGGATCGTTCATTACGGTAAAGAAACCAACATATACCCCCAACATCATCGGCATAATAATCGGTAACAGGAATTGCTGCGAATCCGTTTCACTGTCGACAGCGGCACCGATAGCGGCATATAGCGAACTATATAAAAAGTATCCGCCAATAAAATAGATGATAAAACAGCTCACCAATGTTCCCAAAGGCAAGTTTAAAATTTCTTTGATATACGCTTGCATGGTTCCGCCCATTTCCTGTTGTGCCGCATTGATCATTTCCGGATCAATCGAAGCCTGCGCTCCGGTTTGCACCCCAAAAAAGGAAGCAACTCCCACGAGCAACGTAATCCCTACAATAGCCCAAATCGTAAACTGTAGAAGTCCCGCCAATGAGTTTCCGATAATTTTACCGAGCATCAGCTGGAATGGTTTTACCGATGAGATAATGATCTCGATAATACGGTTTGTTTTTTCCTCGATTACACTGCGCATTACAAAGTTACCATAAATGATGATAAACATCATGATCAGATAACCAAAGGCCGAACCAATTATGATTTTGATCTCGTTTAGTCCTTTAATACTGTCTTCGCCCGAAAACTTTGTCAGGTGAATACTGGCATTGGTTTTGGCTTTTTCGATTTTATCGTAATCAAATCCCAATTCTTTCAGATTGTTCTGTGTTAACTGATGATCAATTACTTCTTCCATACTCATGATAAAGTCCATACTTGGGCTGTCATCTGAAATATATTCTACTTTAGTCAGCAATTCTTTTGGATTGGTTACTTTCGGGATGTAAATCATTCCCTCGTAGTTTTTGCTGGCCGTATCTTTTGCGACTTGTAGCGGCATAGCCGACAAATCAACATAGACGGTCTTCTTGGTATCTTTGAAATCGCTTTTAAAGATTCCGGATTCGTCGTGTATCGCTACTTTTTTGACTTCTGCATTGTTCATATTGACCAAATAGCCAATCAGGAAAGACATACCCACGATTAGCAACGGACTTAAGAACGTCATCACGATAAATGATTTATTACGCACCTTGGCGATAAATTCTCTTTTTATGATTAGGGATAAAACGCTCATTATTTACGGCTTACAGTTTGAATAAAAATATCGTTCACACTTGGAATTTTTTCCACAAAATGGGTTACCTGTCCATTTTGGGTTAAAATATTCAACAATGCATTCGGGGTTCCGTTTCCGAGTTGCACCTCCAGTTTTAATTCGTCGTTAAGCGATTTAAAATTGGTTTGCTCCAGGGTAAATTGTTGTGTCAGTTCGTACATCAGGCGTTCGATATTATCTGACAGGATTCCCACTTCGAAAGCATTGGTACGGTGTTCCTTTTTTACATCGATCAATTTACCTTCGATCAGCTTGTTGGATTTATGAATCAGCGCGATATCGTCACACATTTCTTCCACACTTTCCATACGGTGGGTCGAAAAAATAATTGTGGATCCTTTTTTCTTTAATTCGAGAATTTCGTCTTTGATGATGTTGGCATTAACCGGGTCAAAACCAGAAAAAGGTTCGTCAAAAATCAACAATTTCGGTTGGTGCAATACCGTAACCACAAACTGGATTTTCTGCGCCATCCCTTTGGAAAGTTCCTGGATTTTTTTGTTCCACCAACCCTGAATTTCCAGTTTTTCGAACCAATATTGCAGTTGTTTTTTGGCTTCCGCTTTCGAAAGTCCTTTTAATTGTGCCAGGTACAACGCCTGTTCCCCTACTTTCATGGTTTTGTACAAACCTCGTTCTTCGGGCATATAACCGATATGTTGAACGTGATGCGGTGCTAATTTTTCACCGTCGAGAATTACTTCGCCGCTATCGGGCATGGTAATCTGGTTAATAATCCGGATCAGGGATGTTTTTCCGGCACCATTCGGACCTAACAGTCCATATATACTTCCTTTGGGAACTTTTAAAGAAACGCTGTTTAAAGCTGTATAATCACCGTATTGCTTTACAACGTTTTTAACCTCTAAGATTGAACTCATTTGATTAACTATAGATTTCTGTAAAAGTAAAAAATAGTTACCAAATAGGATTGATTCTTATAAAAAAACCCACCCCTGATTTTCGCAAGGATGGGAAAAATTGCTATGAAAAAGAAATTCACCAGCCTTAGCTAGTGAAATTCAAAAGTATAACTTTTATAAACATTATGAAAACATGTCCTTAACTTTTTCAAAAAATGATTTATCTGATTTTTCCGGTTTCGGAATAAAGTTTTCATCGTTTAACATTTTCTCAAAAAACTGCTTCTGTTCTTTGTTCAGTGTTTTCGGCGTCCAAACATTAACATGGACCAGTAAATCACCGCTACCATAACTGTTCAGACTTGGAATTCCTTTCCCTTTCAGACGCAGAATTTTTCCGGATTGTATCCCTTCTTCCAGTTTGATACGTACTTTTCCGTTTACCGTATCGATATCTTTTGAGGTTCCCAAAGCCGCTTCGGCCACACTGATGTACAAATCGTAATGCAAGTTTTCGCCTTCACGCTTTAATTTTTCATGTTCTACCTCTTCGATAGCCACGATCAAATCGCCGGGAACACTGTTTCCGCCTGGTGCGTCGTTTCCTTTTCCGGCCACTTTTAACTGCATACCGTCTACTACTCCAGCCGGAATTTTGATCGATACCGTTTCATCCTCCATAATCATTCCCTGCGCATCGGCATTGGATGGTTTACTATCGATGATTTGTCCGCTACCGCTACAGGTATGACACGGAGAAGACGTTTGCATTCTTCCCAGAATCGTATTGGTCACTTTTGTCACCTGACCGGAACCGTTACAGGTTGGACAGGTTTTATAGGTTACCCCTTGCGCCTGAACTTTACGTTTCACTTTGACTTTTTTCTCAACGCCGTTTGCGATTTCCTCCAGTGTTAATTTCACTTTGATTCGCAGGTTACTCCCTTTCATACGACGCTGACCACCGCCTCCGCCGAATCCACCGCTAAAACCGCCGAATCCGCCACCGAAAGCGCTTCCGAAAATATCCCCGAACTGACTGAATATGTCGTCCATATTCATATGTCCGCCACCGCCAAATCCACCGGCACCGTCGAAAGCCGCGTGACCATATTGATCATAACGTGCTTTTTTGTCAGGATCACTTAGTACTTCATAGGCTTCAGCCGCCAGTTTAAATTTCTCTTCCGCTTCTTTATCGCCCGGGTTTTTATCAGGATGATATTCGATCGCTTTTTTTCGGTACGCTTTTTTAATTTGCTCCGGCGAAGCGCCTTTTTCAATACCTAATATTTCGTAAAAATCTTTTTTCATAAACCAAATTATTCCAATTGAAATACTCCGAAGGCACAAAAAAGGCCTCCGGAGTTTCTATTTTTTAAGCTTTATTGTCCTACCACTACTTTTGGAAAACGGATAATTTTGTCGCCAAGTTTGTATCCTTTTTCGATTACATCCACAATTTTCCCTTTTAATTCTTCCGACGGTGCCGGAATCAGGGTAATGGCTTCTGCATAATCCGCATCAAAAGCATCACCGGCTTTCAGTTCCACTTCTTCAAGGCCTTTCGACACTAAAGTTGATTTTAATTTATCATAAATCAGCGTCACCCCTTTTGTCAGGTTTTCGTCACCCAGATTTTTCGCGATTTCCGGCAAAGCCCTGTCAAAATCGTCCAATACCGGCAACATGGCCTGTAAAACTTCCTGATTGGCTGTTTTAAACAAATCCAATCGTTCTTTTGAAGTTCGTTTTTTATAGTTTTCAAACTCCGCGAACAGTCGTAGGAATTTGTCTTTTTCTTTTGCTACTTCTTCCTGCAATTGTTCTTCAACAGTAAGTTCCGGTTGTGGAATCCCCTGATTTTCTGCTGCATTTTCTCCTTGTGCTGTTTCTTTTTCTATGTTTTCAGTATTGTCCTGGCTCATATTTTTAAATATTTTCTTGAACATTTTTCAGTTTGTATCGCTAATTTGGATTGCAAAAGTATTGCCAAATATTTAAAAATGTCAATTTGTCACCTAACTATTTTTTCAAAACCGGCATTAACTGCAAAAAAGACAAGGATTTACCGGTAATTCCGACATCCTTATCAATCAAAAAAAGAACAATAAAAACGGCTTTTTGGTGCGATTCGTAATCGAAATTTAATATAATTTTAAGAATTTATTCGTTTCGTTTCGATAGATTTGTGGAAACTAAAAATTTATTTTTATGAAAAAAGGCATTTTAAGTTTATTTGTTTTAGCGACTTTATCACTGGCTTCTTGTAAAAAAGAAACGACCAACGAAGCCGAGATTAAAGAAACGGTAGAAGCTCCTATTACTTCGAACGAAGCCGCAAAGTTTAATGTAGATGCCAAAGCATCTTCCATTAATTGGGTAGGTAGCAAACCAACCGGAAAGCACACCGGAACGATTAGTATTAAAAATGGTGAACTATATGCCAAAGATGGTGTTATTGAAACCGGAAAGGTTTTTATTGATATGACCTCTATCGCGGTAACCGATTTAAAAGGTGACGAGAAAACAACTTTGGAAGGCCACTTAAAAGGTCTTGGAAAAGAAAGTGATGTGGATCATTTCTTTAACACTAAAAAATATCCGGAAGCGGTATTTGAAATTACCAAAGTAACCGAAGAAGCCGGAAAGAAAATGGTTGAAGGAAACCTGACCTTAAAAGACATCACAAAAAGCGTGAAATTCCCGGCTGCAATCACTGCCGATGCCAATGGTATCAGCATCGAAAGTGAGCCTTTTACCATAAACAGAACGTTGTGGAATGTAAATTATGGTTCTAAATCTGTATTTGACAATTTAGGAGACAAATTTATCAATGACGATATCGAATTAAAAGTTAGCGTAAAAGCAACAAAATAATTATTACTTCATCTTACGATTATGCTACGGAGTGCTGAATATTTTCAGCACTTTTTTTATGGCCGTAAGAGATTATCCAACGCCTTATCGAGGAATTTGTATTTGAACTGAAAACCATTGTCGAGTGCTTTTTGCGCACTTACTTTCTGACTTTCAAATAGTAGTATATGCATGTCGCCCAAAATGAGTTTCATCATAAAACGAGGCGCATTTGGAAGGATCACTTCTTTATTGACGGCTTCGGCGATTGCTTTTATCATTTCCTGACTCGTTACCGGATTGGGCGCTACGGCATTATAAACACCGGTCCAGTTATTTTCCATCGCAAAATAAATCATATCGGCCAGATCGTGAATATGAATCCAGGACTGAAATTGTTTTCCGGAACCAAAACCAGCTGCCATTCCCATTTTAACAGGTTTGAGCATTTCCATTAAAACGCCGCCCTGATTGGACAATACCAATCCGAAACGGAGTTTGCAGACATTAATATCCAATCTACGGAATTGAGCAACGGCGTCTTCCCATTTGTATACCACATTACCCAAAAAAGTATCGCTCACCTCTTTGGATTCCTCGCTATACATTACTGTTTGGCTATCCGGATAAATCCCGATAGCGGAAGCACTAATAATTTGTCGGACCTGATTTGGATTTTCTTTTAGTACTTTATACAAAAGATTGGACGACAGGATTCGGCTTTCGATAATTTCCTGTTTATAGGCCGAAGTCCATCGTTTTGAAATGGAAGCACCTGCCAAATGTACGATTACATCCACTCCCAACAAGCAGTTTTCATCTATAATACCCTGTTCCGGATTCCAGAAAAATCCGTGGTAATAGGATTCTTTTTCTATTTTCTTCCGGGAAGTAGTGAGATAATGAATCGCGATACCGTTTTGTAACAGCAGCGCAACCAATTCCTTCCCTACTAAACCGGTCGCTCCGGTAATTAATACTTTCATACACCCTTTCTTTTTCGAAAACACCGTCAACAACAAAGCTTACACCCTTTTCATTTTCAGCATTTTATTACAAATTTAAAAGCTATATTGGGAATATAAAAGTTATTTAAGTTAGGTTTAACGTAGTAAAATTACCCTTAAAAGATTACTTAATCCGTACACTCCATTCGAATTCCATTTCCGACACCTGATCCCCTTTTTCATCTTTTCCGATCGATTTCATCCAGAATGTTTGGCCTTCGCCGGTTGTAATGGTATTTTTAATCGCCTCTTCAATCAGATGACCGTCATTACAAACAAACGTAATCCGGCCTCGTGCTTTTTTTGAAAAATTACCTTTATTATTCGCTACCAACATTGAAATCTTCCTTCCGCTACGCTGAATCTGATACATCACCAACGCACCGGTAGTCAATTCCGCTGCCATTGCCTGAACGGCAAAATACATCGAGTTAAACGGATTCTGATTCAACCAGCGATGCTTGACCGTTACTTCACAGGAAACTTCCGATATCTTTCGCACACGTACGCCACTCCAAAAAGCCGATGGTAATTTAAAGAACAAGAAGGTGTTTAGTTTTGAAGGTGTAAATTTCATAAAGCCTTATTTTTCTATAAAAATACAAAAAATACTATGCGCTCATACAAAACTAAACATATTAAAAAGTAGTTCCGTTTTCAAAATAGTTTCTATCGTTCTTATCTTATCACGACTACTCCTTCTGATTTTCGACAAACAACTATCAAAATTATTCCTATTAATCACATTAAAATTTTGCTAGGGGTCATCTATAAACAATCGGGTGACTCTAGAGGCCTGACCCCCCACTAAATTCATCAAACATTTTACTTTTATACACCACTCTAAACAGAACACTTTATAATCCTGTAATACTATCAAGCAATTATCAATCTTCTCCTTTCCAATTGCTATCAAGACAAATAGGAAAAAAACTTTGTATTCATTAATTTTTTTATATTATCATGACAAAATTTAAACACGCTTTGGTATCTAATTTAATGATTAATCGAGTAATATTATATACTAAAGACAAATTCAATTATCGTTCCATCGGTAATCAAAAAAGCACAATCAAAATTAAACTATTCGCTTTTTTAATAGCATTGTTCACCATTACTTCCTGCACAAAAGACGATACCTTTTGGGAAACCAGCAAAGAATCATCCTCAACGGATATGACTTTAAAAGGGTATACCCCTAAAAATGATTTAACGAACTGGAATTCGTGGATGGCCGCAATAAAAGACAACGTTCCTTTGGCAAGAATATCAATCCCGGGAACCCATGATAGCGGCACTTTTGAATTAAAAAACCCAATAAAAAGAGTTTGGGCCAAGACACAAGATTGTAATTTTCTAAACCAAATGAATAATGGTATTCGCTTTTTTGATATTAGAGTGCGGGCCACAAATAACAATACTTTTATGCTACATCATGGTTCCATTTATTTATATATTGGCTTACACCGATTTTTAAATGATGCAAAAACTTTCCTCAAACAGCATCCTTCGGAAACTATTATTATGAGTATTAAAAAAGACCATACATCTGCAAAAAATGCAACGAAAAATGTAACCGATATCTTTAGAGATTCTTACTATTCTCCTAATTCTATTTTCTACAAAGCAAATTCTGACAATCCTACACTTGGTGAAACCAGAGGTAAAATTGTTATTTTTAACAGATTACCCAACAGTTCATCCATCTCTTCTTTTCCATATTGTGGCTGGAAAGACAATGCTACTTTTTCGCATATGATTAATAAAAAACTCACCCTAAACGTACAGGATCAATACAATATTAAGTACTGGCCCAAAAAAGATGCTATTCGGAATTTTTTAAAGAAAACCAATAATAACCTAGACGATCGTCAACTATTTATAAATTATACCAGTTTAGCATCTGGTGGTACTATATGGTCCAGTCCGTATTATTTTGCTAAATATTTTAATCCAGAGACTGCACATTTCATTGAGCATAACATCAAAAACAGAGCCGGCTGGGTCATCATGGATTATGCCGGAAATAAATGGAATCCGAAACTACATGAAAAGGTTATTCTTACGAATAGATCTTTAACTAAAAAATAATTCTGAATGATCAAAAATGAAGATCTGATAATCCGTTGTGAAAGTTATTTGTCAGTAGACAAATAACTCAAACTTTTTAAATTAGACATTGCCCTATATTTTCGATTTACGTTTTAACACAATTATTAATTCAATCAATCGCAACTTCCGTAGTATAGAAAATCACAATCCTTTCTTACTTATATAGTGAGTAAGGATTGTTTTTTTACGGATACTTCTCTCACATTTCACTCTTTTGCTCCGCTTTAACAAACAAAGAGTACCTCATTCTCACAGAACAATACTTATAGAAACCCAAATAAAACTCTTGTAACTCCAAGCCGACTGTTGAAAACATAAGCTCATATCACAAAACACTATAACTTTCCTTTTTTATTTGTTTTGATTCCAGCCCCCTTATTCCCAATATAAAACACTGATTTACAAAGAAAAAAGTATTAACCCAAGTTCTATTTCACACTTTCAAAATGTTAAAAAAAAGTTAAATTAATGTACTATGTAATACAAGATACCATTCTTTAGCCATATATTTGTATAAGAAAATAATAGCTTATCAATAGTATTATAAAAACGAGCATCAATCATCAATCAAAAAACAATAGTATTATGACCACAACAACTAACGAAAAGAACACCGCGACGATCATGCATCTAAGCACCTTAAGTCAGTATTTTATTCCATTTGGGAATTATTTTTTTCCGATACTAATCTGGGCTTTTAAAAAGGACAAATCTGATTTTGTGGATTACAACGGAAAACAGACCCTTAATTTCCAATTAAGCATGTTATTGTACTCTTTGATCCTATTATTGATATCGGTACCGGTATTGTTGTATACGATCTTCAAAAACATTTCATTCAGCAATTTTGACGGCAGCGACCTAATCATCCGCGAAATGTCGACAGCTAATATTTCAGGGATCGTAATTGTAGCCGTAGTCGCCATACTCCTATTCTGCTTTTTAAAAGTGATGGAATTTTTCCTGGTGATTTACGCCGCGGTAAAGAGCAGTAACGGACAGAAATACCAATACCCATTAAGCATCAATTTTTTACGATAAAAAAATCAATCATCAATCACATCATCAATCATCAATCAAAAAATGAACAGTTTAACAACAAAAAAGAAATTCTATGAACATTGAGAACACCAAAGCTCAGATGCGCAAAGGGATTCTGGAATTCTGCATCCTTTCCGTGATCAAGGAAAAAGATGCTTACACATCTGAAATTCTGGACACCTTAAAAAACGCAAAACTACTCGTTGTAGAAGGCACCGTATACCCTTTATTGACCCGGTTAAAAAACGACGGATTACTAAACTACCGTTGGGAAGAATCGACCTCCGGGCCACCGAGAAAATACTACAGCCTAACCGAAGAAGGACATGAATTTTTAAAAGAATTAAATAGTACCTGGACAGAATTATCTGATGCAGTAACCATTATAACCAGCCAAAACCAATAGCCATGAACAAAACAGTAAGTATAAATTTAGGAGGTTTTTTCTTTCATATAGATGAAGATGCCTTTCAGAAATTGAACCGATACTTCGATGCAATCAAGCGCTCCTTATCCCCAGATGGCCGGGACGAAATTATGAATGACATCGAAAGCAGAATTGCAGAACTTTTGTCGGAAAAACTTTCGAGCGACAAACAAGTCGTAAGTCTAACCGAGATCGATCAGGTTATCGCCGTAATGGGTCAGCCGGAAGATTACCGTCTGGAAGATGATACAGATACTGAGAAAAAGACCTATACGACCTATACGTCCAACGGTTCCAAAAAACTATACCGTGACAAAGAAAAGGGCATGTTAGGTGGTGTAGCGGCCGGTTTTGGACACTATATCGGACTGGATCCACTTTGGTTGCGAATCATCTTGATCTTATTAACATTGGCCGGATTTGGTGCCGGAATTGTAGCCTATATCATTTTATGGATTTTGGTTCCGGAGGCGAAATCTACAGCCGAAAAACTGGAAATGACCGGAGAACCGATTACCATATCAAATATCGAAAAAAAAGTCCGCGAAGGTTTTGGTGAAATCACCGACAAGATCAACAACCTTGATCATCAAAAAATAGCCGATGAAGCCAAAAGTGGCGCTACCAAAGTAGCCACAACCATAGAGGATGTTTTTCTGGTAATCTTTAAAGTATTCGCCAAAGTAATCGGAGCGATAATTGTGATCTTTTCGCTAATGGGATTAATCGGAATTGTGATAACCTCCTTTATGATGATCTTTACCGCAGCGATCCCCAACTCTCCTTTCTTTGACTTTATGAATGCGTTTAACTATACCGATATGCCGATGTGGTTATTGGGACTGTTAGCCTTTTTAAGCATTGGAATTCCGTTATTTTTCTTCTTCCTGTTAGGATTAAAAATTTTGGTAAACAACCTGCGTTCAATTGGAAATGTTGCAAAATTCACCTTATTGGGCATCTGGATTATTTCATTGATCATGTTGATTTATTTAGGAATTCGTCAGGCAACAGAAGTTGGTTTTGAGGGCAAAGTAGTCGAAAAAAAGAATATCGATATAACGGTTAACGACACCTTAAACATCAAAATGCGTTTTAACGATTATTTTTCTAAAACAGCCGATAGCGACACCGAATTCCAATTTGTACAGGATTCTGCACAAAATGAAGTAATATACTCCAACAACATTGAAGTACACTTATTAAAAACATCGGAAGCGCCGTATGTACAAATCGAAAAAGTAGCCGGAGGGCGTTCGTTATCCGATGCCCGTAAAAGAGCCGAAAAAATCAAATATAGCTTTGAAATTAAAAACAATACACTATACTTAGACAACTATTTACTAACCGGTATCGCGAATAAATACCGCAACCAAAAAGTAAAAGTGTATCTGTATCTTCCGGAAGGTATCATCATCCACCCGGGTGAAAATGTAAACGATTACATCGAAAACAGCTATTCGAATTATTACTTGCACGGTGATAGTGATCAATACCTCTACCGCGTTGAAAAAGAAGAATTAAAATGTCTGGATTGTCCACCAGAAGAAAATGAAGAATGGAATGAAGGTGATATCGACAGTACCAATACCACCACAACCATCACCATTAATGGCAAAGGAGTTCAGGTAAAAGAAAATTCAAAAAAAGAAGTAACCAAAAGTGTTGAAGGCGTTGAATTACAAAAAGACAAAATTATCATCAACACCAAATAACGGAATTGCGGTAAAGTTGGCCAATTTGAAAGCTGACTTTACCGTTCCAAACAGGATTCCGGTTTGACCGGCGTCACCCCATCAACCACCAACCAAAAAACGAATATTATGATCAAACTAGCTATTCATTTTGCAAAAGTAGTGATTGCCACAGCGGTAGCATTACTATTCGGTTCCTGTAACAACATCAGCATACCCAACTTTCAAAAAGTTGACGGTGATGGCCATGTAACGACTCAAACGCGAAACATTTCTTCGAACTTCACCTCTATTTCGGCTTCCCGAGGATTGGAAGTCATTCTGATACAAGCACCGGAAACAAAAGTAACCGTTAAAGCCGACAGTAATTTACAAGGTCATATTAAGACCGCGGTAGTTGAAGGAGAATTGCAGATTACTTCCGATGTTAACATCCGAAATGCGGAATCGAAAACCGTATATGTTGCACTTCCCAAACTGGATTCCTTCCAGGCATCAAGCGGCGTGAGTGTGAGCAGTACGAATATGTTGCGCAACAACACCATCGCATTTTCGTCTAGCAGTGGTAGTAGTATCGATGTAAAAGTGAACGCCGAAACCATCAGTTGCGAAAGCAGTAGTGGCAGCGAGATAAAAATCGCAGGAAAAGCAAATCGTTTGGAAACGGATTCTTCCAGCGGGAGTAGCATCGTTGCAGGTGATCTTAAAGTAAAAGATGCCACGGCAGATGCCTCCAGTGGCAGCAGCATCGTACTTAACGCGACGCAAAGCCTTACCGCCGAATCCTCTAGTGGCAGTTCGGTTTCTTATATCGGAAATCCGGGTCATCTAAAAAAGAAAGTCTCTTCGGGAGGTAGTGTATCCTCATACTAACGAATCGGAAGCATCGCAATAGCGGTGCTTTTTTTTAGGATTAATTTAAGGTAATCATCCGCAAAAATAGCCCGTGCGCAGTTATTTTTTACCTAAATTTGCGATTCAAATTCAAATAGTTCATGAAAAAAACAATTTTATTATTTGCCCTATTACTCACAGCAACACTCACCTTTGCTCAGAAAAAAGAAAAACTAAAAGGTTCTAAAATTGTAACCGTTACCCAAAAAGATGTTGAAAAATTTGAAAGTCTGGAATTTGAAGATAATCTTGAAGTATTCCTGGTGAAAGGAGACAAACAGGCATTGGAAATTGAAGCCGATGACAACCTTCACGAATCCATCAAAGCCGAAATGTATGGCAGCACCCTACGTGTTTACACCGACAAAGATATTTCGAATGCCAAAAAATTAAGCGTTCGCGTTACCTATACCAACGATTTAAAAATGATTTCGGCTAAAAACGAAACCAAACTGAATGCCTTAGCCGATTTACAACTGGACAATATCACGGTAAAGAATTTCGATTATTCGAAGTCCTTTTTAAATGTAAAATCATCGTCTTTTACAATTTTACTTAACGATAAAAGTAAAGCCGAATTAAATGTAAAAGCCGAGTTTGCTGCATTTGAATTAAGTAAAAATGCCGATTTAAAGGTTTTAGTTGCTACTGCAGAGTCTAAAATTGACTTATATCAGAAATCCACTGCAACGATCGAAGGTGATTCCGGTATTTCGAAAATCCGATTGGACAATAACGCCACTTTAAACGCGAAGAAATTTTCGGTAACCGATATGGAGTTAATCACCGAGTCGTATACTACGTGCACGGTAAATGCGCTTAAAACGATTAGCATTTTTGCAACCGGAAAATCCGAAATTCAGTTATTCGGAACGCCGAAAGTCGACATGAAGAATTTTGCCGATAACGCGACCTTGTATAAGAAACAGCAATAACAAAAAAAGCTCCTCAAAACGAGGAGCTTTTTTTATATCGAAATGGTATTCCTTACTCTTGTGAAGCCAGGTATCTTTCGGCATCCAAAGCGGCCATACATCCCGTTCCGGCGGCAGTAATCGCCTGACGGTATACATGATCGGCTGCGTCACCAGCTACAAAAACACCCGGTACATTGGTTTTAGACGTTCCCGGTTCGTTGATGATATATCCGGTTTCATCCAAAGCAATATAGTCTTTAAAAATATCGGTATTGGGTTGGTGACCAATTGCTACGAAAAATCCGGTAACCGGAATTTCGTTTAATTCTCCGGTCGTTCTGTTTTTTACGCGTACTGCCGTCACCACTTGTCCGTCGCCAATTACCTCATCCGTTTCGGTATTTAACAGGATCTCGATGTTTTCGGTTTTACGAACGCGATCTTCCATGATACGAGACGCGCGGAATTTTTCGCTACGCACCAACATGGTTACTTTACGACACAACTTAGACAAATAGTGCGCTTCTTCACAAGCACTATCACCTGCTCCTACGATAATCACATCCTGATTACGGTAGAAAAATCCGTCACAAACGGCACAAGCCGAAACACCACCACCCAATTGCAGGTATTTTTGTTCGGATGGCAATCCTAAATATTTAGCCGAAGCACCGGTACTGATAATTACCGTCTCACAGTGAATTTCTTTAGTATCGTTGATCCAAACTTTATGTACTGGTCCGGAAAAGTCCACTTTTGTAGCCCAACCGTCTCTAACATCGGTTCCAAAACGTTTGGCTTGCTCTTGTAACTGCACCATCATTTCCGGTCCGGTTACGCCATCCGGATAGCCCGGAAAGTTTTCTACTTCGTTGGTTGTGGTTAATTGTCCGCCCGGTTGTGTTCCCTGGTATAGCACCGGATTCATGTTTGCTCTGGCTGCGTAAATCGCTGCAGTATAGCCCGCAGGTCCCGAACCAATAATCAAACATTTTACTTTTTCAATGGTATCTGACATAATTCTGTTTTTATTTTTTTAGCGATAGCAAATGTAAGCCTTAATTAAAAAAGATGTACACAAAATGGATTAGTTTTAACTATGCCAAAATAAAAATGATTTATTTTTCAAAAAGGCTTTGCATTTTAAAATTAAGTTCTATATTTGCACCCACAATAACAGACCGAACGGGGTGTAGCGTAGCCCGGTCATCGCGCCTGGTTTGGGACCAGGAGGTCGCAGGTTCGAATCCTGCCACCCCGACGAAAAGCTCTAACGAAAGTTAGGGCTTTTTTTGTTTTTAGACCTTTCTATTAAGTACTCTACTTATATTTTAACAGCACCTATTTCTATAAATAAAACTATATCTAACAAACTAACATAAAATATTTTAGAGTTGCGAGTGAACGGTTATCTTGTCCCGATTTTGATCGGGAAGGTCGTAGGTTCGAATCCTACCACCCCGACGAAAAGTTAGATACCCAGACTTTTATTTATTACCCTTTATTTATCAGCTCTTTTATCATATAGATATAGCAAGACAAATCGCATTGGCAATAAAGCTACAGGATTTCAAAATAGTAGTACTTAACTTACACGATACAATGCTATGACAGAATTTCGGGATCAAACTACTCCTTGCCTATTAACTCTTTAATACCATTGGACAACTTGATGTATAACCGATGAATTCATTAGGACGATATACAATAGCATTATGTATGCTATGTTTGTATGGGTAAATCGGAATTTCCAAATATAACCTCTAAAATCATATTAAAATAATTTTTAATATGATTTTAGAGGTTATATTTTAGGTTAAACACTTTACATTTAGGAGAAGTTTATTTATGATCTGACATTATCACATTATATTTTCCTTATTTTTACAGGGCTAAATGCTTAAAATTTCTCACAAAGACATTATATACTACAATACATTTAAATGACTACACATCAACAACATATCAAATTCATTTGGGACATAGCAGACTTATTACGTGGACCATATCGTCCTCCACAGTATGAACGGGTAATGCTACCTATGACGGTTTTACGTCGTTTTGATTCTGTACTGGAAAAATCTAAAGCAGAAGTTCTCGAAGAATATAAAAGGATTAAGGACAAAAATCCTGAAATAATAAAATCTAGGCTTGAAAAAATCACAGGTCAAAAATTTTACAATACCTCTCCATTTACATTCGAAAAATTGAAAGGAGCACCAGATAGTATTGCACAGGATCTGGTGAGTTATATAAACGGATTCTCGCCGAATGTGAGACGGATTTTTGAATTTTTCGACTTTGAGAAAGAGGTCTTTGCCATGAACGATGCCAATATTTTATATTTAATCGTTTCTGAGTTTGCAAAGGTGAATTTACATCCAAACTTGGTTTCTAACCGGGATATGGGATTGATATTCGAAAATCTGATCCGTCGTTTTAATGAATTAGCAAATGAAACGGCAGGAGACCACTTTACACCTCGGGAAATCATTAAGTTGATGATCAATATTTTATTTATTGATGATGACGATTTCCTAAAAGGAAAATCGGTGATTCGAGAGATTTTGGATCCTACCTGCGGTACAGGTGGAATGTTATCAGAAGCTAAAAACTATGTAAATGAGCTCAATAAAGATGCCATTTTGGTTGCTTATGGACAAGATTATAATAAACGTGCTTATGCCACTGCAGCAGCAGATTTATTAATTAAAAATGATCCTTCAGCAAGGATGGTTCAAGAAGACATTATAGAGTTTGGAGATACTTTAGTGGATGATCAGTTTCCCGATAAAAAATTTGATTATCTGATTGCGAATCCTCCCTTTGGTGTAGATTGGAAAAAGCAAAAGCCACAGATCGATCGCGATAAAACAGGTCGTTTTGAAGCAGGGTTACCTCGTGTTAACGATGGTGCTTTATTGTTCTTGCAACACATGATCAGTAAGTTTGAACCTTATGAGCCTGCAACTAAAAAATTTGGATCCCGCTTAGCGATTGTCTTCAGTGGATCACCTATGTTTTCTGGCGGAGCAGGCTCTGGGGAAAGTGACATTAGAAAATGGATAATCGAAAATGACTGGCTGGAAGGCATTGTTGCCTTACCGGAACAGATGTTCTATAACACAGGTATCAATACCTATATCTGGGTTTTGACCAACAGAAAATCTAAGAGTCGAAAAGGTAAAATTCAATTGTTTGATGCCCGGGAGTTTTATATTTCCATGCGTAAAAGCCAGGGGAGCAAACGCCGAAAAATTGGTGAAGGTGAGGTAGATGATGGAATTATTCATGTGGTGGAACCCAACCAGATCGCAGAGATTATTACAGAATATGGTCAGTTTGACCATACGACAAATACCAAGGTGTTTGATAATAATGATTTTGGTTTTACACGGGTAACTGTAGAACGTCCTTTACGTTTGAAATACCAAATGACAATTGAACGGAAGTATGCTTTTTTAGATGCTTGCCCACATTTGCTAGACGATGTACAGATAATTGACAAAAAATTAGGTCAGGAAATCCTGATGGATTGGAACAAGGTATTGAAAGACATTAAGAAAATAAGTGAACAGAAGTGGTCGGCTAGAGAATTGGTAATATTCCGCAACGTATTTACTGATAAAGATCCCGAAGCAGCTAAAGTACAAAAAGGAAAAAATGAATTTGAAGCGGATGCAGATTTAAGGGATTTTGAAAATATTCCTTTAAAAATCGATATTGAAACCTATTTTAAAAATGAAGTTTTACCTTTTGTACCGGACGCATGGATGGACCGTACTAAAGATAAAGTAGGCTACGAAATCAATTTCAACCGTTATTTTTTTAAAAATACGGAGAATCGCTCTTTAGAAATCATTAATAAAGAATTGAGTGAGATTGAAAAGGAAATTCTAAAATTATTATCTATTTAGAGATGAGTAATTACTTGAATTGGCAGAATAAGGTTTCAACGGATCATAAAATTGTTCCATTGTTATTTGTTGCAGATTACCATATATCTCCGGTAGATAAAATCGTGAAAGATGATGAAGAGCCGGTAAAGCTCTGCAATTATACAGATGTATATAAGAACACTTACATTAATTCTGATATTGAATTCATGGATGGTTCTGCTTCTGAAAATGAAATAGAAAGATTTGTGATTCAGAATGGAGATATTTTAATTACCAAAGATTCTGAAAGCTGGAATGATATTGGAATTCCTGCAATAGTTAAAGGCGGTTTTGAACACACTACGGTTTGCGGATATCACTTAGCGTTAATGCGACCATATAAAAAATTAGTAGTTCCGAAATATCTGTTTTATTGTTTTGAATCTAAACAGCATAGATTACAATTAGAGATAGAAGCAACTGGTGTAACTCGATTTGGAATTCCAAAAAATGCTATTGCAAAATATAAAATTCCTTTACCATCGTTTACACAACAAAGCAAAATTGTCGACTATCTCAATCAGGAAGTAGCGAAAATAGATGCTCTAATTGAGAAGAAAATCCAGCTAATCACTATTCTTGAGGAAAAGAAAAAAGCGGTGATCAACCAAACGGTAACCAAAGGCTTAGACCTGAGTGTTTCCATGAAAAACTCAGGAATTGAATGGTTAGGAGAGATTCCGGGACATTGGGAGATGGTGAAGTTGAAGTATTTAACCGATGGCTTAAAATATGGAGCGAATGAGGCAGCAGAAGATGATAATTATAATGACCCGAGATATATTAGAATAACGGATATTGATGAAAATGGAGATTTAAGAGAAGAAACATTTAGGTCAATTCCTTTGGAAGTTGCTGAAGAGTATCTTTTACAAGACGGCGATATCTTACTAGCTAGAAGTGGTGCTACCGTTGGGAAATCTTTTTTATATAAAAAAGAATATGGAATATCTGCATATGCCGGATATTTAATTCGTATGAGATGTAATGCTAAAATTAGTCCAAGGTATATGTATTACTATACACTCTCTAGTTCTTATTGGAATCAAATCTATATCGACAGCATACAAGCAACAATTCAAAATTTTAGCGGTGAAAAATATGCTAATATGATTGTTGTTGTTCCTAATTATGATGAACAAGAAAAAACAATTGATTCATTAGACTTGTACTTTGAAAAGTTTAATGATCTAAAAAAGAAAGTTTTATTATCGCTTGATCTTTTAAAAGAAAAACGAACAGCCATTATATCAGCGGCGATTAATGGTGAACTAAACTCAGAATTATCATGAGAATACTTGAACTGCATATAAATAATTTCAGAGCATTAGAAGAAGAGCGGATATTTCAATTTAATGAGAACATAACGATCATTGCTGGTATCAACGGTAAAGGAAAAACAGCCATTCTGGATGCTTTAGTACTGATCTTATCTAGGTTGGTTCCTCAAATATCTCCTTCAACTTCAAGAAAAACAATCCTTAAGGAGTATGATATTTCAATTGGAAAAGAGGAGTTACAAATAAGTGTCAAGGCGAATTGTGCTAACTTTCCGGTTAATTTCCAGATCGAATATGACAACAATACAGAAACCTCTACGAAATTACCTAAGCAGGTCAGAGCTACCATAGCGAATGCTTATGGAGACTCTTCAAGAGGTAATGATCAGGCACCATTAGCTGTATTTTATACAACTGACCGAGCCGGATATAAATTCCCTAAAACCATATCAACAGTTGTAGGATCAGCACAGAAAATGGCATATAATGGTGCATTGGTTAATCATTTAGTAGATTATAAAGACCTTATGTATCGTTATCGTTATGCTTCGTCAGGAAATGCACCATTTGGTTCCAATGTTATTACCGCAATCAATTCAGCCATTACTCAATTTATGCAAGGATTTGGCGATTTACATGTCGAAGAAAATCCACTGCGATTAGTTGTTCATAAGGGAGATAAAATTATTGATATAAAACAGTTATCTGATGGTGAA
Organism: Bacteroidota bacterium; assembly: GCA_023446155.1. GTDB lineage: Bacteria > Bacteroidota > Bacteroidia > Flavobacteriales > Flavobacteriaceae > Flavobacterium. The sequence continues at coordinate 59,884 of JAEXIT010000009.1, read as the reverse complement.
AGGGCTTTTATAGCATTAATTTCAGATTTGGGAAGAAGACTTGCTTTGGCTAATCCTGAGCTAGAAAATCCATTACTGGGAGCTGGAGTTGTTTTAATAGATGAAATAGAACTGCATTTGCATCCAAAATGGCAATTAGAACTTTTAGAAAATTTAAGAACAATCTTTCCGAATATTCAATTCATTGTTACAACGCACTCGCCTTATATTATTCAAACTGCCCGTGAAGGAGAATTGATCTCCTTAGACCATGAAGTACCTGTAAATCCTTATGGAAAAAGTTTGGAAGAGGTTTCCAGGTTTGTAATGGATATTGAGAATGCAGAATATAGCCCGAGAATTAAAGACATGAAGGAAGTTGCCAGAAGATATTTAGAGCTTGCCTCAAGTCTAAAAGATAAATCTGAGAGAGAAAGAAAGGAAATAGAATTACAACTAAATAATCTTTTAGAACCATTTTTTGATGATCCAGCTTATGTAGCATTATTAAAAGCTGAAGGCAAAATTAGAATAAATGAGACCAATAGATAAAGGAATTTCACCCCAGGTATTTACTAAATATGAAGACGCCAAACAGCCTTTGGTAAATAGAATAGGTTGTTATTGCTCTTATTGTGAACGTAGAATTCCAAACAATATAGCAATTGAACATATCTTTCCTAAAGATCCGGCATTAGGGTATGTACATTTGAGAGAAGAGTGGGATAATTTTTTGTTAGCTTGTGTAAATTGTAATTCTATTAAAAGAGTAAAAATAATCAATGAAAGCACATATTTACTGCCTGATCGAGATAACACATTCCCTTATTATGATTATTTGGATAGCGGCTTAGTTGAAGTTAATGCCAATAACCCAATTAGGACATTTGCACAAAATACATCTGATCTTGTAGGATTAAATAAATACTCTTATCCATTTGATCCGGATGAACAATTATTAATATATCATGCTTTAGAACGGGCTAGTCAACGAAAATCAACTTTTGATTTGGCTGCTAAGTATCGAACTAAATTCGATCAAAATTTAATTGATGTAGAATCTATAATTGATTTAGCATTAGGCTATGGTTTTTTCTCCATTTGGATGAAAGCATTTGAAGGAGTAAGAGCTGTCAGACAAGAATTAATTAATACCTTTATAGGTACTGAAGTCGGCTGTTTTGATGCCAATACTGATCCAGTAAGCCCAAGGACTGCCAATCACCTTAATAATTCAGGTAAATCATGAGGAATATCCAAATCAAAGAAATAGCATTTGAAAAAAGCATAGAGCAGGTATTATTAGCCAAAGGATATGTTTCATTAGCCAGCTCAGCTTATGATAAAGAAAAAGCAATATTTCCAGACGCATTGGTTTCATTTATCCAGGCTTCGCAAGCTAAAGCATGGACTAAACTACATTCTATATTGGGAGATAATACCGCCAATCAGATCATCTATGACCTAACCAAGTGGATAGAGTTAAATGGTATGCTTTCTACACTTCGTCATGGTTTTAAATGCTACGGTACACAATTACAATTAGCCTATTTCAAACCTTCTCATTCTATGAATGCGGAAGTATTGGAACGTTATGAAAAAAATATCTTTGGTATTACCCGGCAGTTATATTACAGTTCACGTAATCAAAATTCAATAGATGTTGTATTAAGCGTAAACGGTATTCCGCTCATCACCTTAGAGCTTAAAAATCCTTTATCACATCAAAATATCAATCATGCCAAACACCAATACAGGCATGATCGTGATCCTCGAGAACTGATATTCGAATTCAAAAAAAGAACATTGGTACATTTTGCCGTCGATACCGATGTGGTAGAAATGGCCACACGTTTAGCCAAAGATGCTACTTATTTTCTTCCGTTCAATAAAGGTAATCAAGGTGGTGCAGGCAACCCAGTGGATCAGGAAGGGCTGAGTTATAAGACAGCTTACCTCTGGAAAGAAGTGTTACAAAAAGATAGCCTGATAGATATCCTTGGGAAATTCATGCACCTGCAAACAGATGAACGGTTTACCGAAGAAGGCAGGAAAGTGAAAAAAGAAACCATGATCTTTCCCCGCTACCACCAATTACAAGCAGTGCGCCAAATGATCAATACATCATTAGTAGATGAAGTGGGTACCAATTATTTAATCGAGCATTCGGCAGGCAGTGGAAAAAGTAATACCATCGCCTGGGTAGCACATCGCTTGTCCTCTTTACATAAATCAGATAACACCAAATTATTCGATTCGGTGGTGGTGATTACCGATCGTGTGGTTTTGGACCGTCAATTACAGGATACCATCTATCAGTTTGAACATAAAAAAGGTGTGGTACTAAAAATCGATAAAGACTCCAAACAATTAGCGGAAGCTTTGGAAAATTCGGTGCCTATTGTTATTACTACTTTACAAAAATTTCCGTTTGTCACCGAGCAATTGCGTAAACTGGCGGAGGAACGAGGTGAAGACTCCAAAGGCTTATTAAAAACCCGGAATTATGCCATTTTGGTGGATGAAGCCCACAGCTCACAATCGGGTGAAACAGCAGCAGATCTCAAAGAAGTATTGGGAGGTGAAGATTTAGCCAGAGAAGCAGCGGCGAGAGCTAATGAAGAAGGAGACAGTACGCTGGAACAATTGTACCGTAATATGGCAAAAAGAGGAAAGCAAAAAAACATCAGCTTTTTTGCTTTTACAGCAACGCCTAAACACAAAACCATCAAATTATTTTCTAGCAATGGAGAGCCATTGCATAAATACACCATGCGGCAAGCCATTGAAGAAGGCTTTATCCTGGATGTATTGCAAAACTATACCTCTTACGCTACCTTTTATAAACTGGTAAAAGCGTCGGAAGATGATCCGAAAGTAGAGCGTAAAAAAGCAGCAAAAGCTTTAGGGCGTTTCATGCGATTACATCCGCACAATATTGCACAGAAAACAGAAATCATGGTAGAACATTTCTACCAATCGACCCGTCATAAAATAGGTGGTAAAGCTAAAGCTATGGTGGTAACAGGATCTCGCTTAGAAGCGGTTCGTTATAAGCAAAGCTTTGATGAGATCATTAAGACCAAAGGATATAAAATCAAATCCTTAGTTGCTTTTTCAGGCGAAGTAGCCGATGATAAAATTCCCGATCTGACCTATACGGAGATTGGGATGAACAATGGTATTAAAGAAAAAGATCTACCTGAAAAATTTGCCACGGCAGAATATCACATTCTTTTAGTTGCCGAAAAATATCAGACGGGTTTCGACCAGCCTTTATTACATACCATGTATGTAGATAAGAGATTATCAGGCATTCAGGCGGTCCAGACCTTATCTCGTTTGAACCGTATTCATCCCTTGAAAGAGGAAACTTTTGTGTTGGATTTTGTAAATGATCGGGATGAAATTCAGGACGCTTTTAAAACCTACTATGATGGTGCAGCACTAGGACAGGAAGCCGATCCAAATAATTTGTATCGTATTCAACAAGAGTTATTATTAGCTGATGTTTTCACAACCGAGGACATAGATGCTTTCACAGCGATTTATTTTAAATCCAGGGAGAAACAGAGCCATAAAGATCATGAAGATATGAATCATATCTTAGACCATCCTGTAGAAAGATTCAGAGAGTTTTTACAAGAAAATGAAGAAGAGGCCGAATTATGGAGAGGCAAGATTACTTCCTTTAAGAACCTGTATGCTTTCTTAAGCCAGATTATTCCCTACCAGGATACAGATCTTGAAAAGTTGTTTATTTTCCTGAGACATTTGTCAAGTAAGCTTCCTAAACGCAATACAGGTGCCAACTATAACTTTGATGATTCAGTAAGATTAGAATACTATCGTTTACAAAAAATCAGTGAAGGCTCTATAAGTCTGAATACAGCTAAAGAATATAAATTGGATGGCCCTACTGATGTGGGTACAGGAATAGTGAGAGAGCCAGAGGTTCCTTTTTCACGAATCATAGATGTGGTTAATAATCGGTTTGGTACAGAATTTAATCAGGCAGACCAATACTTTTTTGATCAGATTATAGAAACGGCAATTGTGGATGAAGACATTATTCAGGCGGCTCAATCCAATTCTCAGGATAAGTTTACCTTGATCTTTAAAAGTATTTTGCAGCAATTATTCATTGAACGTATAGACCAGAACGAAGATATTTTTGCCCGATTTATGGAAGAGAAAGACTTTAATAAAGCATTGACCGAATTGTTGGCGAAAGAAGCTTTTGATAAAATAAAGAAAACGAATAATAACGATATATGAGACAAGATCGCTTAGCTATACTTATAGTGGGGAATCCTAATTCAGGAAAAACAACTATACTAAAACACTTTTGCAACGAATATAATAAACCACACACGGTATCTACTTTCAAACAAGGATGGAGACACTCCATCACTCCTTTTGCAAATAAATATTTTGGTGTAAAAATCGTAGCATATTTTTTACCATCCTCCAGAACAGAAAGATCAACTCCACTGAAAGAAACCTTCGATTCTCTTGAATGGTGGCCAGACTTTTTATTTATGGCAGAGCAATTGAATGGTGCTGAATATGCAAACACAATTAGAACCTTGAGACAAAACGATTATCACATTAAGGAGTTTGTCCTTGATAACAGCAATCCGGATAGTATATGGCATTATTATGATGTTGCAGATGAAGGCCTATTTTTGCAATACAGAAAAGAAGCAATTGCAGAGTATGTACGTCAATTTATTTTAGCAAGAATATAATATCTAATTCAAATGAACACCTTCGGAAAAACCATACGCCTATTTTTAGTAGATGGCACCACCAACGGCCTTACTACTGCCGAACTCAGTAATTGGACGGGTATTGGTGTAAAAGTACCTCGTATCAAAATCAAAGAATACAGCAACCGTCCGGAGTTTCAAAAACCGGGGGTGTATATCCTTATTGGCAAAGGTGAAAACAATGAAGATACGGCTTATATTGGCGAAGCTGAAGTCATCGCTGAACGTTTATCCCAACAAATCTCCAATAAAGATTTCTGGCATGAAGTGATCTTTTTTGGTAGTAAAGATAAATATCTTAATAAAGCTAGTATTAAATATCTGGAAAACCGCTTACATAAACTGGCCGTAAAAGCCGGCCGATATTCCGTTAATCAAAACACCCCTACCCGTTCGGAATTATCGGAAGCCGAACAAGCCGAGTTAGAAGAATTCCTGGCTCATATAAAAATATTGACCGCCACTTTAGGTCATAAAGTATTCGAAGCCTTAGAAGAAACCATTGAAAATTCGAAAATCCAGAATCCCGTGTTTTATTGTCAAAACGGTGCCGGAGCAAAAGGTAAAGGAAGTCCTTCTACAGAAGGGTTTATCGTTTATAAAGGTTCGTTATTGATGATTCAGGAACAGCCTTCATTAGCGGAGGGCATTTCTCGGGAAAGGCAAAAAATGCTAAATGACGGAACACTAAAAATGGAAGGTACCTTTTATCTACTGACAAAAGATTATGTCTTTACATCGCCATCGCGGGCTGCAGCAACGCTACTTGGCAGACCTGCAAATGGCCTTACAGAATGGAAAACAACTGAAGGTGTCACATTAAAATATTTTGAAGTTTAACCCAATAATAGCTGGTTTCACTTTTTTAACCGAAGTTTAAAATTGAAATCTTTTGCCATTACGTTAATCTTTAACAACGTATCAACTATTTTCACCCAAAAAAGAATCTCTTTTAAAACCCATATAAAAAACTTTATCTATTTGCGTTTCTAAGCTCTTTTCCAATACGGTTTAATGATTCTGTTTTCTTTATGGCATAAAACCAAAAGTAATACTGCTCCGAGCGTACAGAAAACAATCGCCTGTATCGATCCCTCGGGTCCAAATTCGCCTCCAGTAATCAATCCGGAACCACTTATCTGTGCTTCCAACAGACTTTTTGTTTTTTCATTCCCGGAAGTCACGGCACCAAAAATGCCCGACTGTGTAAAATTCCACGCAAAATGAAGGGCAATAGGCATCCATAAATTACGACTGTAGATAAAAGCAGCACCCAACATAAAACCTGCAGCTGTAATGCAAATGCCCGATATTACAGTTGCATTTGGGTTTAAGACATGGAAAACGCCAAACAGCACGGATGAAATGAGTAACGAAAGGTACGTTCCAAGCTTCTCCTCCATAATCCTTAAAATGATCCCGCGTACTAATATTTCTTCAATTACGGCCACTGTAAACATCAAAACAAAAGGAATAAGTACAAACGAAACCGGATTTACTTTTAGAATGGTGTAGCTTCCATTCAGATAAATCACTAAAATGGTTAACGACTGTAAAACAAAGCCAATCAAAAAACCTGAAATAAGATTTTTCCCTAAACCCTTCATAGCAAACTCATCTATCTTCCTTTTATCATACTTCTTAAAGAAGATAATATAACTCCATATGCAGCAAGCCGATACAAAAAAACCTTTTAGCAGACTTCTGAAGTCGTTATCTAAAGTGGTTAACGAAAGAAGTTTTACGGCAATCTGCTGTCCAAGTATTACAACCGTCATAAAGACAAAAAGGGCAAGAATTATTTTGGTTAATGAAAATTTAAATATTTTTTGTTTGGTACTCAAGGTTTCCATTTTTTGTTTCGTTTTAAGATTAATTCAAAGCAAAAATAGGGTGCGGAGAAAACAAAAAATAGAATGAAATTTGCCTCCTTTTATATTTTTTGAAACTGCTTAGGCAGAAAACCGGTTTGGTTTTTAAAGGTTCTGGTAAAATGGCTCTGATCTGAAAAACCGCATTGTAAACCTATTTCGGTAAAACTGCTGTTCTCCGATGCGATAAGCGGAAGCGAACGGTTTATCTTGATACGCCTTAAATACTCTCCTAAAGTACATCCAAAATATTTGGGAAAATGTTTGGAAATCGTAATGGGATGAATGTTTAAAACGTGTGCCAGATTCTGAAGACTTGGATTTTCATCCCAGCAGTCGTTTAATAGTTCATGCAGATTCTTTACCCAATAAGGGCTTTTATTAAATCGATCCAAACGATCACAGCCTTCTGTCAACTGAGAGAACAACATCGTTATCGTATCGTTGGAAAAAGGATCGGCAATGAGCGACTCTTTAAAAATTTTTAAAATTAAAAATTTAACGTGCATTGCATTTTGAATGGACCTTTCGATAATGGCTTCCGATAGTTGCAGTTCTTTCAGAAAGCGGTCTTCAATCTCAATATTGATATTTTTAGAAGGAAAGAGCGTATCTTGATTCAGATGGCGTTCATCGCTGTGATAAAACAATAATGAACCCGCCCCAATAGATTGGCTAAAGTTCTTTCTCTTTTCTGTTGTTCCTCCTCTAAGGAAGAAAGTAATATGTGAGTTATTGTGCGAATGCCAGCCTTCATAAACTTTACTTTTGTATTCCGTTTCAACTACTGCAATTCCATCCGAACTACTGTAACAGTTTCTGGTATTTCCTAAATATTCTTCTTTCTGAAGTTCGTACATTTTGCAGTTTAAATTAGACGCCTTACAATCCGTTCAAATTTAACGTAATTCTTACTATCTCTTCTAACAAATTGATGAAAAACTCTAGGATAAGCAACTGTAGGGCACCATTAAATTTACCGGTAATTGGAATGATGCCTCGAAAAAAGAGGCTTCAAAAATTGCAGTAACGGAACAGTATCGTTCATTAAACATGTATACCCGGTAATTTCTAATTAAAATCTATTTATCTTTAAAAACTTAATTCTCAAAACCGCTTAAAAAAAGATTCCAGTCCCTAAAACCCTTTGTTACAATCACTGGTTTCTACTCCTGTACCACCTTTTAAACATGACCCAAAAAAAAACACAATTTATATATAACCTCAGCTTACTTATCCTACTGTTTTCTTTTAGCCTTTTTATTGGACTTGAAAGGCAAAATATCGATTTAAATAAAGCAGATAAAATTACCGGTATTGTTGAAAACCGGGGAATTGACCTGAAATATGGGAGTAAAGGGATACCCAGCGACGTTTTTTACATTAAGCTAAAAGGAGTCGATAAAAAGCTTGGTGTATATCGAATATCAAAAAATTATGATGCGCTATTTCAAAAAATAAATGTTGGCGATACATTAACCCTTTACTATTACGATAATGATAACCAACGCGAAAATGTAAATATTGATCTTATCCAGGCCGAACGGGATAATGTCATTTTAATTCATCAGTCCGAGTATGAAAACAAAGAAAGCATTGGAATTTATGTTGGCATTGGAGGACTCATCGGAACTGTTTTATTTTTTATCTATAATCGAAAAAAATACTTTAGATCTCGAAAAGATCCGATTAAAGATCAAATGGTTTAATTGTAAAAACCGTCTTAAAGAATACAATCCTTAAGACGGCGTGTAAATTTGAAACACTTTTTAAAAATACAATTTATAAACCCGAAGGTGGATTTGCAACACTACCGGTTTCGGATCCATGCATATCTACAATAATCGGAGGAATTGTTTTTAATATACTTTTATTAATAATAAGACATCGTACCGACCAGCTACCATTGGTATTATCCTTGGTATACCCCTCATGATAATCTGCTTTTATACGCCAGGTACCATTTTGTTCAAAAGCATAAACCGCAAAAGGATTATAGTCGTTCTGGCTAGGCGCCACAGTAACCAAGATCTTATTAAATGAAGATCCTACCACAACTACAGTATAATCTTTAGTACTAATCTTGGTATTAAAATTATTAACCCAATCTTTATTGACATTATTGATGTTAAATTGTATATAATTCATCGAGAATTTGTTTCCCGAACTGGATTGCACGATTTTTACTTCCTTGGTGCCATTGTCGATAACTAAGGGCGTAACTCCGCCAGAATTAACGGGAATAACATCCGTTGTTCGTATCTTTAGATTACCATTAATATCCAAAGTAGCTTCCGGATTAGAGGTATTTATCCCAACGCCACTATGAACCTGAGCCAAACAATTTAGGGATAAAAAGTATAAAAAGCTTATAAATAATTTCATTTTTATCATAATTACTATCTATTACTGTTTTTTACAATTTCATTGCGAGATTATAAAAATCGAGACTATAATCCTGCCGGAGCACTTGCCAGACTCCCATTTTCGGAGCCATGCATATCCACGCTAACAGTAGGCATCTCTTTTATTAGAATCTTACTAATAATAAGACAATTTATCGTCCAATTACCATTCTCATTACGAAACGTTTCACTGTCCTTGTAATCGGCACTGATATGCCATGTATCTCTCCACCGAAAAGTATAAACATTCACAGGACTATACACCCCTGGATCGGGATAATTAATCGATAAGTTTTTATCAAAAGAACTCCCCACTATCACTAAAGCATAATTTCTGGCGTCAATCTTTGTATCAAAGTCCGCAACCCAATCTTGATTGACATTATTCAAATTATACGTAATATAATTGATCGTATAGCCAGCCGCTTTAAATCTTTTTATCTCTTTAGTGGTATCATCAACAACCAGAGAAGTTGTTCGAGTAGTACTATTAGAAACAACACCTGTAGTTCTGATCTTTAAATTGCCATTAATATCCAAAGTAGCTTCAGGAGTAATGGTATTAATCCCAACCTGAGCAAAGCAACTTAGAGATAAAAAATATAAAAAACTTACTAATAACTTCATTTTTACCATAATCACTATCTTTTACTGTTTTTACAATTCATTATACCCTATTGAGGACTATAACCCTGCCGGAGGACTTGCTGCACTTCCATTTTGTGATCCATTCATATTTTTAGACACAGAAGGCAATCTTTTTAAGATGCTATTATTAATAGCCAGACAATATATCTTCCAGGTACCATTTTCGCCTCTTTCAGTCGTAGAATCCATATAATCAGCATTGATATGCCAAGTACCCCCACTCTGAAAAGCGTAAACATTTATAGGACTATAATCACAATCCACAGTGAGAGGAAGCTTTAAATTTTTATCAAAAGAACTTCCCACTATTACCAAAGTATAATCACTGGTGCTAATTTTTGTATTAAAATCGAAAACCCAATCTTTATTTACATTACGGAGGTGGTAGACTAAATAATTGATTGAAAAAGTATTTCCTGAACTCGATCGAATCACTTTTATCTCCTTAGTAACATCATCCATAACCAAAGGAGAAATACTATTGGTATTTCCGGTAGTCGTATTGATCACTCTCAACTTGACATTTCCATTCACATCTAAAGTAGCATCCGGAGTATCAGTATTAATCCCAACCTGAGAAAAACAGCTTAGAGATAAAAAACACAAAAAGCTTAAGCATAATTTAAATTTTATCATAATCACGATGTTTTTAATGTTATTTGTTTCCCAGTAATACTACGATTCCGGAGTCGGATATCGTTAATTTCATAGCTAATGACTGACTTCTGATCAACATTTATTTTGAATAGATTTACAGTACAAAGGTAAAGAGTTATGGATTCCTTAGGATAAGCCCTCTACCGTCCCTACATCCTTGAATCCATATCGCAAAAAGAAAAAAAATAAATCATAAAAACCTGATTACAAACAATTTAAAATGAAATCAATTGTTTTTCACACGACCCGAATAAGTAAAAAAAAGTCTCAAACTGTCCATGTGACCAACCAATAATGTCTCTATTTTTCCCACTTAAAAACCTCTTAATTCGGGTAAAAAACGATGAAAGAACCACTGCATCTCCCTTCCATCGCTACCAATAGCAGTATACTAAACCCGGATAAAAATCGTTTGAGTGAATAAATAACCAAACAACCTGATATGTAGTTATGAAAAGAAAATTGTTAAACATCTTTGCCCTGTCTTCAACCCTTACCACCATTGGTTTTTTAATGGATGGTGACGCAAAAGAACCCAGCATGTTACTCCGATTTATGGAGTTTTTCGGAATGGTTGGTATCACATTTTTAGTGGCTTCAACTTTCTATTTTGGATCCGGATTGGTCTATAAAGCAATTCGAAAAACTGCGTAATATCCAATACAAAAACAGCCTTAAAGACACTTGCTTTAAGGCTGTTTTTTGTAATCTGACCGAATCGTTCTTATATTACTTTTACCCACTTTTCAATGGCTCGTCTAAAGTCGCGAACCGCTATCGGGAGTTTTTCCGTTGCAATCACATAGTCGTCGATCGTGATTGTCTTTTCAAATGCCGAAGTACCAAATGCCAATACGAGTTTATCTTCATTCTTATTTCCGGTAGTGTAAAAACCATCCCAGTCGCCGGTTAGTAATTCCTGTGGAATCGTACCCAATAATCCTTTAACCTGATTAAATTTTGCTTCGGATAGTTGTTCCCCTTTAAACACATAACCTCTGGTCATATTAAAGCGTTCTGAATGCCATACTTCGCGGGTATCGGCCCATAATTGGGTAGCGGTCAGTTTGTAAATCGTATACGAACCGAGATAGTCACCGCTTTTAAAAATGCCGAAGATGAGGTAATCCGGATCGGGTTTCTTTTTTTGAAAAAAACGGAAAAGATTCATTTTTCTGAACAGTTTTTAGAAGCCGAAAGTTAGGTTTTATTTTTCAGATCACACCTGGCTGGTGTCAATAACTATCGGTCTATTTCCTTATCCCGCCATAAACCGAATTCCGGTAGTATACATTCCTTTTAGGAAACGTCCATTTGAAAAACCCGGTTGCCAACGTGGCATTTTCTGGATGATCTGTATCGCTTTTTCGTTTAAAGCTTCATTATCGCTTTTGATCACTTTTAGATTTTCGACGCCTCCGTTTTTATCAATAGTCCATCGTAACTGCACGCTTGCCGAGTTATCCCAATCGCCGCTACTCGCGTTAATCAGAAATTTCCGCAAAGCTGTTTCACCTCCATAGTACGTCATTTTCACCCCTAAAACACTAAAAAAAGCCTCCTGACTTTTTTCATCCAGTGCTTTTCCGTTTTCCTGTACTACTATCCGTTTGTCATTTTCGACTATTATTTTAACCGGAACCGGTTTGGAATCCAGATAAAAATGATATTTCCCCGGATCGGTTTTATCCTGTGAGACAATCCGTTGTTCATTCCGGTAATAGTCGATATTGGAGGCAAAAGCATCGTTTTCCATTTTCATCACAATCATAATACCTTTGTCTTTATCAAACAATTTCCAGACACCGTATTTCTTTCCGTCCTTATCGATACGGTTAATCGTTTCGCCTTCATATTTGATTTCGCTTTGCGCAAAAGTGCCAATGGTCATCAAAAGGCTTAAAGTCAATATTCTTAGTTTTATTTTCATAGAAGGTTTTTCAAATTATTTTACAGCATTATTACATCCCGCTATCAAACGTTATGGCACTATTTAAACGATATAGTACAAATTTGCCTTTATCGAATCCCGGTTGCCATCGCGGCATCTTTTCCACAATTCGGATCGCATCTTCATTAAGTGTTTCGTTTCCACTTTCGGCTACTTTCACTTCTGTGATCCATCCGTTTTTATCAACGATAAAGTTAAATTTCACCTTTCCCGAATCGTTCCATTTCTTTTTGTTCATTTCGTTGTTCAGAAAATTTTGCATGGCATTGGGCGCTCCGTAAAAGAACGGTGCCAAACTTCCAATCGACTTAAAATTAGCCAGTATTGCCTCCTCTAATGTTTCTCCGTTTTCTGCTACAATTTTGTATTCGTCCTTTTCAACAATTGTTTTCGCACGAACGGCTTTCGAATCCACATAAAAGACATACTCGCCTTTGTCTTTATTTTGCGACACGACTAATTTTCCATTTTGATAGTATTCGATATTGGATACAAAGACATCATTTTCCATGTTGCCAACGACCATAATCGCCCGTTTAGTATCAAACAATTTCCAGACACCCTGTTTCTTTCCGTCTTTATCAATTCGGTTAATCGTTTCGCCTTCGTATTTGATTTCGCTTTGTCCTAATGTGCAGACTGAAATCATCAGGCATAGTGCCATTGCTTTTAATTTTGTGCTCATTTATTTATTTATATTCTATTCCCTGGAAAGCATTCTAAAAAACAGACTTAGTTGTTAAATACAATCGATGTGGTAAAATTCACCCGTACAAAACTTCCGCGCTGAATACCGGGTTGCCAACGCGGCATACTTTGGATAATCCGAACAGCTTCTTCATTTAAAGCACTATTCTCACTTTCCATTACTTTTACATTGGTAACGATTCCATCATTATCGATTGTCCACATTAACTTTACTTTACCCGAATGTCGTAAAGTATTCTTTTTTACGGCATTTTCGATAAAACTATGCATCCCCTGCTTCCCCCCGTAAAATATTGGTCGCAACTCCTGAACACCAAAAAAAACTTTTCGCCTCTTCTCATCGAGAACTTCTCCATTATCCTTTACGACTTCAGTTAGCTTATTCCCTTTATCTACTATCGTTACCGGACTCCCTTTCAAATCTTCGTAAAAGGTATACCCTTTCGTTTCTGTGTTATAGGTAAGCACTAAATAATCTTTAAAATAGTACTCGATAGTAGACACAAAAACATCGTCTTGGGTTTTACCGACGATTCTAATACCTCTTTCTGTATCGAACAATTTCCAGACACCCTGTTTCTTTCCGTCCTTATCCAAACGGTTAATTGTTTCCCCTTCATAATTAACAGCACTTTGCGCAAAAGCACCCATTCCAACCAGTACACATATGGTTAGCATTCTTAATTTATTGATCATAAAATTGTAAATTATAGCGGTTGATACAGATTGATTTCGCTTTGTTCCAACCATTCTGTTGCTTTTTGCTGAAAATCCAAAAAGTGGGTGGTTTGCGTATGGGCATCGATAGCGGCTTTGCTTTCCCAAACTTCATAAAAAAGAAACTCCAACGGATTATTCGCCGAAACATGCAATCGGTATTCGTTGCATCCGTTTTCCTGTGCCGACGCTTTTACCAATTCCTGTAATGTCGCCAAAACCATTTCCCGATATTCGGCTTTCGCTCTAAGTGTGGCTACTATAGTGATCATATTATTTGCTGTTTAATTATTTCACAAACATCGGATATTTTTTTCAAAGATTTTAAGACATCTACAATCTTGTTTCTTGTTTCTTGTTTCTTTCCTCTTTATTCTAATCCCACACAAACCACCAGTCGTTTTCCGGCATCGATCGTTTTATTCCAATAGTCTTGGATTTGTGCTAATGGCGCTACTTCGGTTGCGATCTGCAATTTTCCGTTGGCTGCCAGTTTAAAAGCTTCCGGCAATACTTCTTCGATATATAATTTCATTTCATTTTCGGAAAGACTGCCAATTCCTGAACCCAGAATTTCGATCGCCGTACTACGCAATACATCGGAACGCAATACAATTTCCTCTCCCGAACTACTACCCACTGTTACGATTTTTACCGGATGCGTATAGCCGCCCTTCCCTTTTAACGCCCGAAGCAACAACTCCACCGAATGGCCCCAAATATAATCGATCACAATATCGATAGGATTTTGTAGCTGAATCGCTTTTAGTTTTTCCACAATAACGGCATCCTCATCTTGTAATGACAGGATCTCGTCGGCACCCAAAGTCAATAATCTTTCCAATGAATCGGCGTTTCTTCCGGTTGCGATTACCTTCGACGCGCCGTAATGCTTCGCCAATTGCACCGCTACTTGTCCGGTTACACCCGTCGCACCGTTGATCAACACCACTGCACCGGGACGGATTTTAGCGCGAAACACTAACGCCATTGCCGATCCGATGACTGCATTGGGCAAAGCTGCCGCAGTAGCCACATCGATATTCGAAGGAAGGACAAGGTATTTTCCTTTGTTGATCAACGCTTTTTCGGCCAACATTCCGCTGATTCCCTGGGCATATACTAAGGTGCCATCGGCCAACGTTCCTACGCCGTCAAAACCAACTACAGTGGGCAATTGCGTATAACTGGCGTAGTGTTTTCCACTGGCGCGTAGTTTGTCCAGATTTTTTACCGATGCGGCTTTGACATCCATTACGATTTCATTTTCGCTTTTAGGTTGCGGATCGGCAAATTCGGCATAAACCGGAACCGTTCCCAATTGTGCTAATACAGCTGCTTTCATCTTTTTATTTTTAAGCAAAATTCAAAGGAATGGATAGCAGAAAACGATAACAATTGTTAAGATCAATTATTTTTTTGATCATATAAGAATAATCCGACTATATTTGAACGATAAATCAGAACTCGTGAAAAAAATACTACTTGCTTTGGTATTGGCTTCGACCGGACTATACGCACAGGAAACGAACGTACGCTTTAAAGCAGAAATTGCTCATCCCAATTCCGATTCTATAGTGCTACATAACAAATCCTTTAAAGTTACTTTAAAAGGAAAAGATGGGAAATTCTCAGACAATTTTAATGCGCCACAAGGTTTTTATCAGTTGTTTGACGGTGCCGAATTTGCAATCTTATATTTCAGTCCGGGGTATGATCTCGATCTAAAAGCGGATGGTAAAAAATTTCGGGAAACACTATCGTTTCGTGGAAACGGTGCCACCGAAAACAACTATCTCCTTAAAAAAGTAGCCGACGATACCAAAATGAAACAAAGTTTTGGCGGAAAATTACCAAGCGATGCCGAATTACAAACGGCACTAAACAAACGTTTTTCGGATGCCAAAACCTATCTTACCGCCAATGCTTTTAATTCGGATTTTACAAAGCAGATGCTTGCCGAATATGAAAACGAAAACATACGCATCGCCGAAGAGCTTAAAGCCGTTCGACTTCGTACAAATGGAATTACCGCTTTGGAAGGCATAATGGCGCCCGAATTTGACTATGTCAATCACAAAGGAGGCAAAACCAAATTGTCGTCACTAAAAGGAAAGTATCTGTATATTGATATCTGGGCTACCTGGTGCGGACCGTGTCGCGTTGAAATTCCGCATTTACAAAAACTCGAAGACAGGTATAAAGGAAAAAATATCGAGTTTATCAGTATTTCGATTGATGCTCAAAAAGATTTCGAAAAGTGGAAAAAATTTGTAGCCGACAAGCAGTTGGGCGGTATTCAGTTATTTGCCGATAACGATTGGAAATCCGACTGGATTCAGGCGTTTAAAATCGATGGTATTCCGCGTTTTATTCTAATCGGACCGGATGGAAAAGTAATCAATCCGAATGCCGACAGACCGTCATCATCCGAATTAAAACCGTTTTTGGATCAACTCCTAAAATAAACGTATTCATTAAAATCATACGATCACAAACCTGTAGTTTCCATTATAATTGCCGCTACGGGTTTATTTTATCCGGGCCACTTTATTCCGGATACGACTTAGCGAAACGGCTGTAATTCCTAAATAAGTTGCGATATAATGTTGCGGAACCCGTTGGAAAATATCCGGATTCTTTTGTAGAAGATTGCGATAGCGCTCTTCGGGTTTATCCCGTAAAAATGACAGCAGATGTTTCGAATAGTAGATAAACCGTTTTAGAATATAGTTGTCAAACCAGGCTTTAAACTCGGCATCCTGTTCCCATAACTGTTCAAAACGTTCTTTTTCCAACACATAGAGTACGCTCTTCTCTAAGGTTTCCAGATAAAAATCGCTCGGCTGATTCGTAAGTACACTTTCCAGCGAGGCCACCAGACTTCCTTCGAAAAAAAACTGATTCGTGATTTCCTTTCCATTGCTGTTCATCCACAAACGCAGGCAACCTTCCTTTATAAAATAAATACGGCGCGCTTTTTCACCTTCCTCCAGTAAAGTTGTCCGGACATCGACCGTAATCGATTCGAGTTGGTACTTTTCGGCCAGGTAAAGCATCATCTTTCCCGCCGTCGCATCGTCCTGGATTGCTATCGCCATAATAGTACTGCTGCTAAAGTTTTAAAACAAAGTTATTTAGGTCCGATACAATTTATACCGGGTCTGAATAATCCTCAAACAGCATAAAACTAAAAAAAATAAACCCTACTTCCTATTAATTATTATTTTTGCGGTGATAAAAAACAACAAAACTATTTATGCTTATAATTGGTATTGCCGGAGGAACTGGTAGTGGAAAAACGACAGTAGTGCATCAGATTATGAATGAATTACCCGAAACCGAAGTAGGGATCATTTCACAGGACTCCTACTATAAGGCGACAAACAACCTGAGCTTTGATGAGCGCGCACTTATCAACTTTGATCATCCCAGAGCAATTGACTTTGAATTATTGGTAAGCCATCTTAAAGACTTAAAAGACGATAAAACCATCGAACAACCGGTATATTCGTTTGTAACCCACAACCGAACCGACGACACCATCGTAACGCATCCGCGTAAGGTAATGATTGTGGAGGGAATTTTAATCCTGACCAATCCGGAATTACGCGATATGTTTGATGTAAAAATCTTTGTTCATGCCGATTCCGACGAGCGTTTGATCCGTCGTTTAAAACGGGACATCGCCGAACGTGGTCGTGATATGGAAGAGGTATTAAACCGCTACCAGTCGACTTTAAAACCGATGCACGAACAATTTATCGAGCCATCGAAAGCTTATGCCGATATCATCATCCCGAACGACAAGTACAATACGGTCGCCATCGACGTGGTACGTGCGGTGATCAACCAAAGAATATCATAATTTATCGTTATCTTTATAAGCCATGAAAAAAGCATTCGAAAAAATAGTTACTCAATACCCTTTCCTGAAAATATTCGGGAACCGATACGTATTGGTAAGCCTGTTTTTTGCAATCTGGATGCTCTTTCTGGACAACTATTCTTATCTGGAACACCGCGTTCTGGACAAGGAAATAAACGAACTCGAAGACAATAAAAAATACTATCAGGACGAGATTAAAAAAGACAGCGAAAATATCAAAAAGCTTAAAAATCCGGACCAGATCGAAAAATATGCCCGCGAAAAATATTATATGAAACGGGACAACGAAGATATTTATATCATCGAGTTTGAAGAAGATGTGCCCGAAGAGGACACAAAATCACTTTAATTTTGCATTATGAGCAACAAACTGTTTACGGATTTTGAGGCGTTATCGTCCAAACAATGGAAAGCACAGATTCAATACGAATTAAAAGGAGCCGACTATAACGAAACGCTGGTTTGGGAAAGCCCCGAAGGTATTAAAGTACGTCCGTTTTACCATATTGACGAAGCGGCAGAGCCTTTTCATATTCCTACCGAAGTATCCGGT
Source organism: Bacteroidota bacterium (assembly GCA_023446155.1). Lineage (GTDB taxonomy): Bacteria > Bacteroidota > Bacteroidia > Flavobacteriales > Flavobacteriaceae > Flavobacterium. The sequence continues at coordinate 41,734 of JAEXIT010000009.1, read as the reverse complement.
TTTAAAATCGTTCAGAATATTTTTGTACACGATCTGGAAAAATCGATTGCCCGTGCTAAGGAAACCTTATCCCGAGGTGCCGAAAGTTTGCGTTTTACATTGGAAAATGAAAAAACCGATATCGAAAGGCTATTGACATCCCTTCCGTTGGAAACCACTCCGGTGTATTTGAATTTTCATTTCCTGGATCTTCCGTTTATCGAAAAAATCAATAGTATCGCCAAAAAACACAACGCAACGATTTACCTGCATGTGGATCCGATCGGGCAATTGGCTCAGGACGGAAACTGGCATACCAACCTCGACACCGACTTTAATACGTTAAACGATATTGCATTAAAATGCAACAACCTGAATTTCCTGAGTATCAACAGTAGTTTGTATCAGAATGCCGGAGCCAATATCGTACAACAGCTAGCCTATACGCTTGCGCATGTAAACGAATATTTTAACCGTATGGTTACAATCGGTGCACCAGTAACGATTCAGGTAGCCGTAGGAACCAATTACTTTTTCGAAATTGCCAAACTACGCGCGCTTCGCCTGTTATTTACGGCGCTGGCAAAAGAATACGACCACAAACACGAGTGTCATATCATAGCCGTACCTACAAAACGCAACAAAACCCTTTACGATTATAATGTCAACATGCTTCGGACAACAACCGAATGTATGAGTGCAATTTTGGGCGGTGCAAATTCGGTTTCGAATCTGGCTTATGACGCGATGTATCATAAAGACAACGAATTTGGCGATCGTATTTCGAGGAACCAACTATTGGTATTAAAACACGAAAGCTATTTTGATCTGGTAAATAACCCGTCGGATGGCGCTTATTATATCGAATCCCTTACGAATCAACTAGCGGAAAAAGCCCTTACCCTATTTAAGGATATTGAAGCCAATGGTGGTTTTATCACCCAATTGATCGAAGGTACCATTCAACGAAAAATCGGAGAAAGTGCCAAAAAAGAACAGGAATTGTTCGACAATGGTAAAGAAATCCTATTGGGAACCAACAAATACCCGAACAAAGAAGACCGTATGAGTCATGATCTGGAACTGTATCCGTTTGTAAAGGTAAATCCGCGTAAAACGTTAATCACGCCAATCATCGAAAAACGACTGGCCGAAAAACTGGAACAGGAACGATTGGAAACCGAAAAATAATACGTTTACCGAGCGCATCAGCATCATAACAGCAGCTTTGAAATGAGAAAAAACATTCAACATATAACTTTAGACAATTCCAAAACGCAGGCGGAAACCGGTAACGCGGAAACCGTGGTAAATGCCGAAGGAATTGAAATCAAACAAACCTATTCTGAAGCCGATCTTCAGGATCTGGAACATTTGCACTTCGGAGCCGGGTTTGCACCTAACTTACGCGGACCGTATGCTACGATGTACGTACGCCGACCTTGGACGATCCGCCAGTATGCCGGGTTTTCGACCGCCGAAGAAAGTAATGCTTTCTACCGCCGAAATCTTGCCGCCGGTCAAAAAGGACTTTCCGTTGCTTTTGACTTAGCCACGCACCGCGGTTACGACAGTGATCACGAACGTGTAGTGGGCGACGTTGGAAAAGCCGGTGTAGCGATTGACAGCGTGGAGGATATGAAAATCCTTTTCGACCAGATTCCGCTAAATGAAATGTCGGTTTCGATGACGATGAACGGTGCCGTATTACCCATTATGGCCTTTTACATCGTAGCCGCCGAAGAACAGGGTGTCGAAGCAAAACTATTATCCGGAACCATTCAGAACGATATTTTAAAAGAATTCATGGTACGGAATACCTATATTTATCCGCCAACACCATCGATGAAAATCATAGCCGACATCTTTGACTATACCAGTAAAAAGATGCCGAAGTTCAACTCGATTTCCATTTCCGGATACCATATGCAGGAAGCCGGAGCCACAGCCGATATCGAATTGGCCTATACGCTGGCCGACGGTTTGGAATACATCCGTACCGGATTGGCCGCCGGAATGAAAATTGACGAATTCGCACCGCGTTTATCGTTTTTCTGGGCTATTGGGATGAACCATTTTATGGAAATCGCCAAAATGAGAGCCGGACGAATGCTTTGGGCTAAATTGCTAAAACAATTCGACCCGAAAGACGACAAATCTCTTGCACTGCGAACCCACTGTCAGACATCCGGATGGAGTTTAACGGAACAGGATCCGTTTAACAACGTAGCGCGAACGGCAATCGAAGCTGCCGCTGCTGCTTTCGGAGGAACACAATCCCTGCACACCAATGCCTTGGATGAGGCGATTGCCCTTCCAACGGATTTCTCGGCGCGTATCGCTCGTAATACGCAGATTTTCCTACAGGAAGAAACCAAAATATGTAAAACCGTCGACCCTTGGGCCGGTAGTTATTACGTTGAAAGTCTGACGCATGAAATCGCACAAAAAGCGTGGGCCTTAATCGAAGAAGTGGAAGAATTGGGCGGGATGACAAAAGCCATCGAAGCCGGAATTCCAAAACTGCGTATCGAAGAAGCTGCTGCGCGTAAACAAGCACGTATCGACAGCGGACAGGATATTATTGTTGGTGTAAACAAATACCGACTTGAAAAAGAAGATCCGTTACATATTTTAGAAGTCGACAATCAGACCGTTCGAAAACAACAGATCGAACGTTTGGATCATATTAAAGCCACCCGTAATTCCGAAAAAGTACAGGATTGTTTAGCCAAGCTAACCGAATGTGCCAAAACCGGACAGGGGAACTTATTGGAATTAGCCGTAGATGCCGCGCGAAACAGAGCCACCTTAGGTGAGATCAGCGATGCACTCGAATCGGTTTTTGGAAGATATAAAGCACAAATCAAATCCTTTAGTGGCGTGTACAGTAAAGAAATTAAAAACGATGAAAGTTTTGAAAAAGCCAAGCAGTTAGCCGATGCTTTTGCTAAATCCGAAGGGCGTCGTCCGCGTATTATGATCGCCAAAATGGGTCAGGACGGACACGATCGTGGTGCCAAAGTAGTAGCCACCGGATATGCCGATGTTGGTTTTGACGTCGACATTGGGCCTTTATTCCAAACGCCGGCCGAAGCAGCGAAACAAGCCGTAGAAAACGACGTTCATATTTTAGGGGTTTCTTCCCTCGCAGCCGGTCATAAAACACTGGTTCCGCAGGTGATCGAAGAACTAAAAAAATACGGACGGGAAGATATTATGGTCATCGTGGGTGGTGTTATCCCGGCTCAGGATTATCAATATTTATTCGACAGTGGCGCTGTAGCCGTTTTCGGACCCGGAACAAAAATTAGCGAAGCCGCCATTAAGATCCTCGAGATCCTGATGGATGCCTAAAGATACAAAGCCAACCCTAGGGTTGGCTTATTTTTTGTATATTGTATGCTAACTACACCTGACAGATTTTAAAAACCTGTCAGGTGTCTATTTCTACGCCATGAAAACATTAGTTCCACTTGAATACAACAAATATTACCATATTTACAATCGCGGTATCAACAGTTGCGCCCTATTTCGGAAACATGAAAATTATGAATACTTTCTAAAGTTATACGACCATCATATCGATCCCATTGCCGAAACTTTTGCATGGTGTCTCCTCCGGAATCATTTTCATTTTATTGTTCGGATTAAAAACAATACCGAAAATATTTCCTTAAAGGCTATTTTACCTTCACAGGCATTTTCTAATTTCTTTAATGCGTATACCAAAGCCTATAATAAAAGCCACAACAGACACGGCGCTTTGTTTGAACGACCTTTTAAAAGAAAGGAAATTGACAATACCGACTACTTGAAAAATAGTATTGCTTATGTACATAACAATCCTGTTCATCATAATTTATGCAAGTGTCCAACGGCATATTCCTGGAGTTCCTACAAAACCATTTTATCCACTACAAAAACAAAACTAAAAAGAGAAATGGTTCTGGAATTATTCGGAGGAATTGAAAATTTTAAATATATTCATCAACTGAAAAATCAAATTCTCTCGATCGATGGTATTTAGGAGGATTAATTCGTAATACCGCTACACCTGACAGGTTTTTAAAACCTGTCAGGTGTGACAACAACAACAAACAGCATGTCAAAACTCCCTCATATCGGTACCAGTATTTTTACGGTAATGTCGCAAATGGCCAACGAACATCAGGCTATCAACTTGTCGCAAGGCTTTCCAAACTTCCCGGTTGACGAACGACTAACCGCCATCACGGCTAAACTCGCCTATGAAAACGTACACCAATACACACCAATGGCGGGACATAGCGGTTTACTGGAAAAAATAACCCGATTAACATTGGCCTCCTATAACCGAAATATCAACCCGGCGACTGATATTGTTGTAACCGCCGGCGCTACCGAAGCCATTTTTGCTACAATCCAGGCGTTGGTCAACAAAAATGAAGAAGTGATCATTCTGGATCCCAGCTACGATTGTTACGAAGCCCCTATACTCCTAAGCAATGCCCTACCCATTCGCGTGGCTTTAAACGATGATTACACCCCCAACTGGGAAGCCATCGCGTCCCGAATGAGCACCAAAACCAGAATGTTGATCATCAACAACCCGCATAACCCAACGGGCAAAATCTGGTCGGAAGCCGACTTTATACAATTGGAAAAACTATTGGAACTCTATCCGGATGTCATTTTGCTTTCGGATGAGGTTTATGAATACATCACCTACGAACAAAAACATATTTCGGTTAACACCCGAACCAAACTCCGTGAAAAAAGTGTGATCATTTCGTCATTCGGAAAATCACTCCATATCACCGGTTGGAAAATCGGGTATGCTATCGCCCCGGAGCACCTGATGCGCGAAATCAAAAAAGTACATCAGTTTCTTGTTTTTAGTGTGAATAGCTTATCACAGGCCGCTATCAGTGAATATCTTGATCGTGTGAACTTTAACGAAATCGCAACGATGTACCGACATAAAAGGGATTATTTCCGGGAATTAATGGCACAAACTCCATTTGAATTATTACCCTGTGAAGGTTCTTATTTCCAGGTTGCTTCGTATGCTTCATTTTCAAAACAAAACGATATCGACTTTAGTAAAGAGTTGATCACCCGATATGGTGTCGCTACCATTCCGATTTCGACCTTTTATGCCGACGGCAAAGATCTGAAACTGGTTCGCTTTTGTTTCGCGAAAGACAATAACACACTGGAACAGGCCACATCCCGATTGCAAAAAATAGGATTCTAGATCATTTTAACAGATTATTAGGGTAACAATCTTATGAATTCGATAATTTTGAACAAGATTTTATTCCGATGAAAAAGTTTTTGGTAACGCTTTTAATGCTGCTGTACTTAATTCCTGCTGTAGGAGTTAACCTTTCTGCGCATTTTTGTGGCCAGGAACTTGCTTCGGTCAATCATCGTGTAAGCGACACCGACAAATGTCTTTGTGGTGTACAGCCGATGAAAAAAAGCTGTTGTGAAGACAAACAACTGCAATTTAAAATCGACGATAATCAGCAGAAAGCCGAGTTATTGTCGCCAAAATTCAGTAACCCGTTTCACATTCAATTTACGATTCCTGCGATACTGGAATTGGCTTTTGCCTTTCAAAGCACCGAAAACCAGAATCATTCTTTTTACAATCCACCGGAACCTTATTATAAGCAGGACATTTACCTGCTCAACAATGTATTGCGAATTTGATTTTTAGAATTTAACGGACAATTACCGGCCATTTGCGTCGGCTGTATGTATTACACCAAATTCATTAATTCAAAAATTTCAATACCATGAAAACCTTCAAAAATATATTTTTGGCACTTGTTGCTACCTTCTTTTTTACCGGATGCGACGCCCAAATTAAAAATCAAAAAACCGAAACCGTTAAAGTGTACGGCAATTGTGGCATGTGCAAACGTACCATCGAAAAAGCCGCGAACGAAAAAGGTCTTGTCAAAGCCAATTGGGACATCGATACCGATATACTCACCGTTACCTATGATCAAACTAAAACCAATACCGATGCCATTCTAAAAAAGGTCGCTTATGCCGGATACGACAGTGATGCTTTCCGCGCACCGGACGAAGCCTATAAAAACCTTCCGGAATGTTGTCAGTACGACCGACCGGTAAAAGAAATGGCAATGGCGAACAATCCCTCTGAACATCAAGATCACAATATGACAGACATGCCACAAAACAGTGACGTTTTGAGTGCTGTTTATACGAATTATTTTGGGGTTAAAGATGCCCTAATACAATCGGATGGAAAAACCGCTTCGACCAAAGCAGCCGCATTGAACAAAGCCATTACAGCTGTTCCGATGGACAAATTAAAACCTGAACAACATACCATCTGGATGAAAATCCAAAACGATCTGAAAACAGCTGCGAAACATATTGCCGAAACCAACGATATAAAACACCAACGCGATCATTTTGCTTCACTTTCCGAAAGCTTATATACACTGGCAAAATCGGAAACCGGCGGAAAGACCATTTACTATCAAAAATGTCCAATGTATAAGGACGGAAAAGGCGCTTTTTGGTTAAGTCAGGAAAACACGATCAAAAATCCCTATTACGGTTCGGCCATGCTAACCTGTGGCAGTACGGTTGAAACCCTAAAACCGTAATCCGATGAAAGGCCTGTTATCACTTTTTATAGCACTCTTTACGCTAAACGCCTGGTCGCAAAATGTCAAAGAATACGACCTTTATGTCTCGGATACCATCGTAAACTATACCGGTAAAAAAGTAAAAGGGATTGCGATAAACGGTAGTATTCCGGCACCTACTTTACATTTTACCGAAGGCGATACTGCTGTTATCCGCGTACACAACAAAATGCACCATGAAACCTCCATTCACTGGCACGGATTGCTATTGCCCAACGAGCAGGATGGTGTTCCGTACCTGACCACCGCTCCGATTAAAGGGATGAGTACACACACATACAAATTTCCAATCAAACAAAGTGGCACCTATTGGTACCATTCGCATACCATGTTGCAGGAGCAAAACGGAATGTACGGCGCTTTTATCATTCACAAAAAAGAAGCAGCTTCAATGCCCGAATACACCATGTTGTTAAGCGACTGGACCGACGCTAATCCGCATGAAATTGAACGTTCGCTACACAAAGCCAACGATTGGTATGCAATAAAAAAAGGCGCAACTCAAAACTATGCCGAAGCGATTGGAAAAGGCCATTTTAAGACCAAACTAGCCAATGAATGGAAACGCATGCATGCCATGGATGTGAGTGACGTGTATTACGAACGCTTTTTTGTAAACGGAAAAACCGAAGATCAGGCACCGCAATTCAAACCCGGTGAAAAAGTACGCATTCGGGTTATCAACGGAAGTGCTTCGACCTATTTCTGGATCAATTATGCCGGTGGAAAAATAGACGTGGTCGCCAGCGACGGTATGGATGTCCAACCCGTTCCGGTGGATCGCTTTATTGTGGGTGTATCCGAAACCTACGACATCATCGTGACGATTCCCGAAAAAGGCAACGCCTTCGAACTGGTTGCCACTGCGGAAGACAGAACCGGTCAGGCGTCGTTATGGTTGGGAAGTGGCTTAAAACAATTGCAACAGCCTTTGCCGAAATTAAAATATTTCGAAGGGATGAAAATGATGAACGATATGATGACCGTTGGCGGTACTATGAAAGATATGGGCATGAATATGAGTCTGCAACAAATGGATATGAATGCGGTGATGTATCCCGAAATAACCGAAAAAAAACAACCCAAAAAGTCCGCTGTGATGCCCGATATGCCACAGCACGACCACAGTCAACACGGCAATACCAATCCGGATATTGTAACGTTGAATTATGCCATGCTAAAATCACCGGTCAAAACAAATCTACCCGATGGTCCGGTTCGAACATTGCATTTTGAACTTACCGGTAATATGAACCGTTATGTTTGGACATTAAACAACAAAACCATATCCGAATCGGATAAAGTGATGATCAAGAAAGGAGAAAACATCCGTATCGTCATCACCAACAACTCAATGATGCGCCATCCGATGCATTTACACGGGCATTTTTTCAGAATCCTAAACGGCCAAGGCGATTATGCGCCACTAAAAAACGTACTCGACATCATGCCGATGGAAACCGACACGATCGAATTTCACGCATCGGAAGAATACGGCGACTGGTATTTCCATTGTCATATTTTGTACCATATGATGGCCGGAATGGGGCGTATCTTCACCTATGAAAATTCACCGCCAAATCCGCAATTACCCGATCCGAAAAAAGCGTTAAAGATGGTTTATAATGACGACCGTCGTTATTATTTTTCTGCCGAAGTCGGACTGGAAAGTAACGGTAGCGACGGGGAAATGCGACTGGAAAACACCCGTAACTTTTTTGATGTAGAGTGGCGTTTGGGATTGGACAAAAAATCCGGCTACGAAACCGAAGCCCATTTTGGACGTTATCTGGACAAAAATCAATATTTATCGGTTTATACCGGATTCGATTTTCGCTATCACAACAGTCTCGAACGGGACAAAAATCTCTTCGGACAAATGAGCACACAAGACCAACGCGCCGTGGCCTGCATTGGGATTATCTATCAACTTCCCTGGTTGATCAATGCCGACATGCGAGTGGATCACGAAGGAAAAGCCCGAATGCAATTTACCCGTAAAGATATTCCGGTAACCGAACGACTCCGCCTATGGGGATCCTGGAACACCGACTTTGAGTATAGTGTTGGTTCTCGTTATATTTTGACTAAATATTGGTCGTTATCGGCTCATTACGACAGCGATATGGGACTGGGTGGTGGTTTGGTTTTGACGTATTAAAAACAAAATGCAGGTTATATTTTTCTTCTTTTAGAAATTCAACTACTATGCATGCATAATATTATTTTTTAGTATATTTACGATTCCAAAAAACGAACCTTATGAATTTTACAGCAAAAATGCTTCGCGATAACGCACTGGAAGATAAAGCGATTGTCGTTACCGGTGGCGGAAGTGGGCTTGGAAAAGCCATGACCCGATATTTTCTGGAACTGGGCGCCAAAGTAGCCATTACATCCCGTGATCTGGACAAATTACAAAATACGGCAACAGAACTGGAACAGGAAACAGGTGGCAAATGTCTGGCTGTAGCCTGTGATGTACGCCACTATGAGCAAGTAGAAAACATGCTACAGGAGGTTTTAAAAGCATTTGGCAAAGTGGATGTTTTACTAAACAATGCCGCCGGGAATTTTATCTCCCCTACCGAACGCCTTTCGGCCAATGCCTTCGATACGATAATCGATATCGTTTTAAAAGGCTCCAAAAACTGTACGCTGGCTTTTGGAAAACATTGGATTGACACCAAACAAACCAACACCACTATTCTGAATATCGTAACCACTTATGCCTGGACAGGATCGGCTTATGTTGTTCCGTCGGCTACAGCCAAAGCCGGTGTATTGGCCATGACGCGCAGCCTTGCGGTAGAATGGGCCAAATATGGTATTCGAACCAATGCCATCGCGCCGGGACCATTCCCGACCAAAGGTGCGTGGGATCGCTTATTACCTGGTGATTTAAAAGATAAATTCGACTTAGCCAAAAAAGTCCCTTTAAAACGCGTAGGTGACCATCAGGAACTCGCTAATCTGGCTGCTTATCTGGTATCCGATTTCTCCGCCTATGTCAACGGTGAAGTGATCACGATAGATGGAGGCGAATGGTTACAGGGAGCCGGACAGTTTAACCTATTGGAAGCCATCCCGAAAGAAATGTGGGATATGCTAGAAGCCATGATCAAACAAAAAGGTAATAAATAAAAACAAACAAAGCCGTTCTGATAGTAGGACGGCTTTGTATTTATATATACTTCCGGTAAATCGCGTAGAGAATTTTCAAATCCTGCTCCGATAGTTCGGCAGATTCTTCATTTTGTTGAATATAGTGAATTTTAAATGCTTTGATTGCTGCCTCAGTGTTACTCACATCATAACCGATAACCTTAAGTCCAATTTTGGGATCAAAACCGGTTGGTGGTATGATTAGTTCTTCCTCCTGATACCAATACCCAAATCCTTTTTCGGCGATGTCTTTCCATGGAAAATGATGCGGATCCACTTTTCGCGTAGGCGCCAAATCGGCATGTGCAATAAAATTGGCCTGCGGAATATTGTAGGTGTTTTTCAGATAATCCAATAACTGAATTAAGCTTGCAATTTGTACCTTCGGCCAGGGATCGGTCGTTCCATTGTTATCCAACTCAATCCCAATTGAGGACGAATTCAGGTCGGTATCATTCCCCCATTTTCCAGCTCCGGCATGAAAGGCTCTAAAATAATCATTTGCCATTTGTACGATACTTCCATCACGTCCAATTATATAATGCGCACTTACCTCACGTTTCGAAGACAAAAAAGTCCGGATGGTTTGCCCAACCGAATCCTGAGCCGTATGATGCAGCACGACATAATTCGGCTTTCGGATGCCAAAATTCACCGTACCGATCCATCTTTTATGATCGGTTGTATCAACTGCTGCCAATCCCTGATCTTCCGGTGGCACTTGTCGGTAAACACCAGCATATGTATGTGCCTGCCTTTTGTAAGTCGGCCCATCCATATAATATTTACTTCCCGAACAGGAAAGCAATCCCAGCGAAAGCAACAGACTTACTGTCAAAAATAGTACTCTCATAAACCATTATACGTATATGGTACTCCCAAATTTTATCGGGATTTGAAATTATAAACACAATTTACAAAAATCACACTATACAAACAAATTGTTACAAAATCAACTTTAAAACCAAAAGAACAGCCTCCTAAGTCACATCAAAAATTCCAAACAAAAACAAAAAAACCTTCTGAATAAATACCAGATAACCCCACTCCATTTAGCAATAGCCTTACCGGGGAACTTTATTACATTGTTAACAAATAAGATTTTCATAAACCATAATAAATTGTATTTTTACGGTTCAAAATTTTTAGAGACAGATGGGTAAAATCATTGCTATAGCCAATCAAAAAGGAGGCGTTGGAAAAACTACAACTTCAGTAAATTTAGCCGCCGCATTAGGCGTATTGGAAAAAAAAGTTTTATTGATTGATGCTGATCCACAGGCAAATGCCAGTTCCGGATTAGGTATCGATGTTGAAAGCGTAGAAATAGGAACCTACCAGATATTAGAGCATAGTAATACCCCCGACGAAGCTACTTTAGACTGTACGGCACCTAACGTATCCTTAATTCCAGCTCATATTGACCTGGTGGCGATCGAAATTGAGTTAGTCGACAAAGAAAACCGTGAGTACATGCTAAAACAAGCCTTGGAAAGCACTAAGGAAAAGTACGATTATATCATCATCGATTGCGCACCGTCGTTAGGTTTACTAACGCTTAATGCACTAACGGCCGCTGATTCGGTTGTTATTCCGATTCAATGTGAATATTTTGCATTGGAAGGTTTAGGAAAATTATTGAATACGATCAAAAGTGTTCAGAAAATCCACAACCCACAGTTGGATATCGAAGGTCTGTTATTAACGATGTACGATTCCCGTTTGCGCCTTTCCAACCAGGTAGTGGAAGAAGTACAGAAACATTTTAACGATATGGTATTCGAGACGGTTATCCAGCGTAATGTTAAGTTAAGTGAGGCACCGAGTTTCGGAGAAAGCATCATTAACTATGACGCGACCAGTAAAGGAGCGACCAACTATATCCATTTAGCAGAAGAAATAATCAAAAAAAACAGTAACTAGTTTTTATGACCAAAGCAATAAAAAAACAAGCATTAGGAAGAGGCTTATCCGCATTATTAAAAGACCCGGAAAATGATATCAAATCCGTGGAAGACAAAAATGCCGATAAGGTTGTTGGGAATATTATTGAGCTTGAAATAGATGCTATTGAAATAAACCCATTCCAGCCGCGTACCAATTTCAATGAAGAATCGCTACAGGAATTGGCCACCTCCATCCGTGAATTAGGTGTGATTCAACCGATTACGGTGCGAAAAATGGAATTCAACAAATACCAGCTAATTTCCGGGGAACGTCGTTTGCGCGCCTCCAAATTAGTCGGGTTAACCGCCATACCGGCTTATATCCGTTTGGCAAACGACAACGATTCACTCGTGATGGCTTTGGTGGAAAACATCCAACGTCATGACCTTGATCCGATTGAGATTGCCTTATCGTATCAACGTCTGATCGACGAAATCCAGCTAACACAGGAACAGATGAGCGACCGTGTGGGTAAAAAACGTTCGACCATTGCCAACTACCTTCGTTTGTTAAAACTGGATCCGATAATTCAGACAGGAATTCGCGACGGTTTTATTACGATGGGACACGGGCGTGCGATCATCAATGTAGAAGATCTGGACGTTCAGACCGATATTTATCAGAAAATCGTGAGTCAGAACCTCTCGGTACGGGAAACCGAAGCCTTGGTAAAAGCCTACCATGAAAGCTTAAAACCAGTTCCGGCGAAAGCACCAAAAGGAAACACATTTGCAGTAGCCGAAGAAAATAAAAAGGCCATTACCGAATTTTTCGGAGCCAAAGTCGATGTGAAGGTAGCCGGAAACGGTAAAGGAAAAATCACCATCCCTTTTCATTCCGAAGAAGATTTTAAACGAATTATTAAGCTAATAGAAGGTTAGTGAGTCGCTTTTCCTCCATACTGATTCTGACCTTCCTTTTAATCGGTCCGTTTGTTTTTTCACAAAATACAAAAGACGACGCGCTATTAAAAGTAAAAGATACGGTCAAAGCTGTTCGCATCAATCCGCTTGCCCCTTCGAAAGCCGCTTTCTATTCGGCTGTCGTACCGGGATTGGGTCAGATTTACAATAAAAAATACTGGAAGGTTCCTTTAGTCTATATCGGACTGGGAACCGGTTTGTATTTTTACAACAGCAATAACAACAAATACCACGACTTCCGTAACGAATACAAAAAACGTTTGAACGGTACGGCCGATCCAAACGATCCGTATTTTGGCGGACTGGATAACAACCGACTGATAGAAGCGCAAAAATTCTATCAGCGAAACCGGGATCTTTCCATTTTAGTGACGGTTGGTATTTATATTCTGAATATTGTCGATGCCAACGTAGACGCACACTTAATGCAATTTAACGTAAACGACAACCTGTCGATCCGTCCCGATATTTATCAGAATAATCTGGACTACAAACAAAATCTTGGACTAACGTTGAATTATCATTTTTAAAGCATACTGATCAATGAAAATAGCACTTTTGGGATATGGCAAAATGGGAAAAGTGATCGAACGCATCGCATTGGAACGCGGACACGAAATTGTGCTTCGAAAAACCAGTAGCGATAACTACGACGGACTTGAAAATGCCGATGTTGCCATCGATTTTAGCGTACCGACAAGCGCAGTACGTAACATTTCCACTTGTTTTGATACTAATATACCGGTAGTATCCGGAACCACGGGATGGCTGGAACAGTATGATGCTGTTGTACAGGAATGCCGTGAAAAAGACGGTACTTTTCTGTACGGTTCTAATTTTAGTCTGGGTGTGAACCTGTTCTTTGAACTCAACAACTACCTGGCAAAAATGATGGCCAACCTAAAGGAATACAACGTAACCATGGAAGAAATCCACCATACACAAAAATTGGATGCTCCCAGCGGAACCGCAATTTCATTAGCCAAAGGAATCATCGAAAACTCGGCTTATACCGATTGGACCATGGAAACCGCAAAAGACAATGAAATACATATCGAGGCCAAACGCATCGAAAATGTACCCGGTACGCATACCGTTACGTATAATTCGGATGTCGATTTTATCGAGATCAAGCACGTGGCTCATAACCGTGAAGGATTTGCTTTAGGTGCCGTAGTTGCCGCCGAGTGGATCGTTGGCAAAAAAGGGATTCACACCATGAAAGACGTATTAAACCTGATTTAATAATATAAAAAAACAAATATGACACTAATCCAATGGTTTATATTTTTCCTTGTAATACAAATCGTTCATTACGTAGGAACCTGGAAATTATATGAAAAAGCCGGACGTAAATCCTGGGAAGCGGCCATTCCGGTTTACAACGCAATTGTACTAATGAAAATCATCGACCGTCCGCGCTGGTGGACGATCCTGCTTTTCATCCCGATTGTCAACCTGATCATGTTCCCGGTAATCTGGGTGGAAATCCTGCGTAGCTTTGGAAAAAAATCCACAACCGATACCATTTTAGGTGTCGTAACATTAGGCTTGTACATTTATTACATTAATTATACACAGGATGTAACCTACATCCCAAATAAAAACCACGTAAAAACCGACAATACCTTAAGTTCGCTATTGTTTGCTGTTGTGGTGGCAACATTGGTCCACACCTACGTGATGCAGCCGTATACGATCCCGTCATCATCATTGGAAAAATCACTATTAATTGGTGACTTCCTGTTTGTGAGTAAATTCCATTATGGAGCACGTACACCACAAACGGCAGTAGCCTTACCAATGGTACACGATTCTATTCCTTTGTTTAAAGCAAAATCGTATTTAAACTGGCCACAGATTCCGACCTTCCGTTTTCCGGGCATTCAGAAAATCGAGCGCAACGATATCGTAGTGTTTAACTGGCCGGTAGATACGGTTAAAACCATGTTTGGCGATCATTCCGGAGAGTACACCTACAAACCGGTTGACAAAAAAACCAACTATGTAAAACGTTGTGTGGGTATTCCAGGCGACAGTCTTTCAATTAAAGACGGAGTAGTAATGATCAACGGAAAACCATTACCGTTACACGATCGTCAGAAATTACAATTCTCCTATGATGTGGTAACCGATGGCAATCGTTTCGACTATAACTATCTGATACACGATTTAAAATTAAACCCTAGTGAAATCGGTCAAATATCCGAGAATCAGTTTATATTTCAGTGTCTTACCGATGAAACGGCCAACCGCTTACGCAACAATCCAATCGTAAAATCGGTTACTAAAAAACTGACTACAACTGGCGAAGCTGATATTTTTTCAGGACATCAAAACTGGAACCGGGACAACTTCGGTCCGATTTATATTCCCGGCGAAGGACAAACGGTTGCTTTGAACAAAGAATCTCTTCCCTATTACAAACAAATCATTACCGAATACGAGCACAACGATCTTAAAGTAAACGGTGACGAAATCCGCATTAATGGAAAAGTGGTTACCTCATATACCTTTCAACAGGATTACTACTGGATGATGGGAGACAACCGTCACAACTCGCAAGACAGCCGTTACTGGGGTTATGTACCGTTTGAAAATGTAGTTGGAAAACCGGTATTTATCTGGATGAGTTTGGATCAGAATGTGCCGTGGGCGAAAGCGATCGACAAGATCCGTTGGGAGCGTTTGTTTACCACAGTAGGCGGAAGCGGCGAACCGGTATCGTATTTCAAATACTTTGTTATCGTATTGGCAGCCTGGTTCGGATATGATTTTTACAGAAAAAGAAAAGCGAAAAAGAATTCGTAATTAAATCGCGAGATATTCCCGGTTTACGATCGTAAACCACACGAAATGAGAAGTAAGATTAAGCCGGTTAGCGATAACCGCTGATTTTACTTCTCTTTCGTCATAAAAAAACAAGCTTATGGACATTATACTACATCCGACCTACTTCCCTTCCATCAGCCATTTTGCGGCGATGGCAAAGGCGGATACGATTACCTTTGAAGTAGAAGACAATTTCCAAAAACAGACCAACCGTAACCGAATGTACATTTACAGTCCAAACGGAGTACAATTGCTCAATATCCCGGTAAAACATACTATAGAAGCTCATCAGAAGTTTAAAGATGTAAAAATTGAAAATGCCTTTAACTGGCAAAAACAACATTTTAAATCGCTTGAAGCCGCGTATAGAACGTCGCCATTCTTTGAATATTTTGAAGATGACATCCGCCCTGTTTTTGAAAAGCAGCATACTTTTATGATGGATCTTAATTTTCAGATCATGGAAATCGTAACGGATTGTTTGGGAATGGATTTTAAATACGGCAAAACGGACGAATATTTTCACGAAGTGACCGACAAAACCGATTTTAGAAACTTAGTTAACGGAAAGAAAGACACGGCTGTTTTCGAGCCTTACACGCAGGTTTTCGAAGAAAAGCACGGTTTTATAAACAACCTTAGTATTCTCGACCTCTTGTTTAACGAAGGGCGTTATGCTATGGAATACCTCAAAAATCAGTCGCTTTAAAAGCGACTATTTTTTTGCTTTTTCGGCATCGGCTTTCACCGGATGTTGTGGTGCTTCGTCACGCAATGTCAATCGGGTGGTGATCGGAAAATGATCGGAATTGATAAAGTTGTCGTGATTCACAAAATTTTTTACCTCGATACGCTTGTCTACAAAAACATAGTCAATACGCGCCGGATAATAGTCGTAATCATAGGTTTTCCCAAAACCTTTACCGGCTTCTTCAAACGCATCTTTCATATTCCCTTTAATATTGCGGTATACATACGAAAAAGCACTGTTATTCAAATCGCCACAGATAATTAACGGAAAATGACATTCCGCTTTATGTTGTTTGATCAACTCAGACTGCATTTGCTGAATCGCAAAAGCCTCACTAATCCGTCTGAAAATCTTTTTAGACTTCACCTCATCGATTTTCTCGTGAATATCGGGACTTATCTTGATCGACTGCAAATGCATACTGTACACGCGAAGGGTATCTCTTCCCTTTTTGATATCAGCAAAGATGACGTTATTATTTGAATTTGGAAATTTGATATTCCCACCATTTACAATCGGGAACTTCGAAAAAATCGCCTGGCCGGTTTTCACCTTGTCGCCCTGCATATAAATAAACTGGTGCTTATACCCATCAAAATGTACCGGCTGCGTATTCGAATATTCCTGCAGACATAAAATATCCGGATTTTGCGACAATACAAACGCCTCGATCTTATCGATCACATTGTCTTGTTTGATCCATTCGAATACGTTAAACAAACGCACATTATAGCTCATCACGACAAAATCGTCTTCTTCCGCGATCAGATCCTTGGAGGAGAATTTATAGAATTTATTAAAAAATGTAATCCCGATTAGGAATACACATAGCGACAGCAACACCTGCTTTTTGAGCTGAACCAACCAATAAAACAGAAACAGTAAATTCAGGATTAACAACAACGGCAAAACCAATGTCAGTACCGATAGAAACGGAAATAATTTTGGCGCGAGAAACGGCAACACATAGGCAATAAAGCTCGATACAGTAAGCACTATATTGAAAAAGAAAACTACTTTATTAAACCATGACAGATTTTTCATACTTCGCCGCTATCCGCTTGTTATCGTTTCGAAACCGGATTATTTCCCCACTTTAAACAGGAATTCCTTTTCTTCTTTTGTCAGACTATCATAACCGGATTTACTGATTTTATCCAGGATCTCGTCGATTTGCTTTTGGGTCATATCCTTCTTATCAGCTGCCGGCACGGGTTTACTGGTTGGGGATTGCTTTTGGGTATTTCGGTGCACCGTTTTAAAAGGCGTTGTTTTATTCGGACGGAAAAGCCCTGAAATATAATCTAAAAAAGCGGAAACACCCTTGGACAAATCGGTACCGTTTTGTAGCAATTTGATATATAAAAACCCAAAAAAAGCACCGCCCAGATGCGCAATATGCCCACCGGTATTATATAACGGAATCTGAATCAGATCCAGAACAACCAGTGCCACCGCAATGTGCCACATTTTCACATTCCCAATGAGCAATAATCGGACTTCCGAAAAGGGTGTATAGGTTGCCGCGGCCACCAAAATCGCCATAATAGCTCCGGAAGCACCAACCAATATCGTATTATTCTGAAAAATAAAATCGGTTACTACAAACAACAGTCCGGCAAAAATCGCACCTAAAAGGTACAAACCGAAAAGTTGTTTTTGGGTAAAATAGGTGGTAAACAAACGGCTGGCAAAATTCAGCACGATCATATTAAACAACAAATGAAAGAAGTCGGCATGTAAAAAAGCATAGGTCAATAAAGTCCAAGGCCGCATTAACACAGTCATCCCATTCGACGACAGACTCGTCCACTCCAGTATAATCTCAAAAAGATTCGGAGCAAACGCTTTGAAAAGAAAAAACGGAATGGCAATCCCTACGTTCCAGAAGATCAGCTTTTGTGCGATGCCTCCCAGTCGGTATTGCATTTTAAAATCATCCAGTATATTCATTCTATTCTTTCTTTTTTGTGGTTTTTATACTACTAATTTAGGCTTTATTTTTGGAACCGTTAGCGATCCCAACGATTATTGTTGAATTGATTTTTTTTCCAGAACCACATCATCAGGAAGCCGACAATCGCACCGCCGATATGAGCAAAATGCGCAATACCACTGGCGCCTCCAAAAATAGAACGGCCACTCATTCCCAAATACAAGTCAATCAGTAACAAGCCCGGTACAAAATATTTCGCTTTTACCGGAACCGGAATAAACATCAGTGCCAATTCGGCATTCGGGAACATAAAAGCAAAGGCCACCAAAAGTCCGTAAATGGCTCCAGAAGCTCCAACAGCAGGCGCTGCAAAAGCCGAAGCAAATTCAGTAACTTTATCCATTCCTCCTAAAATAGCACTCCAGTTTTGATTTATTTTTCCTTCCGATAACAACTGGACCACTTCCGATTGGGACACTCCATTCTCCATCAAAATATTTAATCCATTGTGGTACAGATAATAATTCACCCCGCTATGCAGCAAAGCCGCACCCAATCCGCAGGAAATATAGAAAAACAGGAATTTTTTTCCACCCCAGAAATGCTCCAATGTCGACCCGAACGAATACAACGCAAACATATTAAAGAAAATGTGCATCCATCCGCCGTGCATAAACATATGCGTTAGCGGCTGCCAGTATTGGAAATTTGGATTTTCAAAATACCATAATGCCAAATAATTAAAAGCCGCCGGAACAAACATCGTTCCCAGGAAAAAAATAACGTTAATAATGATTAACTGTTTTACGGTTTCGGTGATATTCATCATAGTGCAAATCGTTTATCAATATCTTCCACCCGCATTGTGATGAAAGTCGGTTTAAGGAAAGGGGAAACATTTGGTTCTTTACAGGCAAACAAGGTATTCACCATGGTTTCCTGTTCGTGTTCGGTTAAATACGTTCCGGTTTTTACCGCCAGACTTCGCGCCATGGATTTCGCAATGCGGTCACACTGGCTAAAGCTGTTTTCCGGTAACTCGCCCTGCAAATCTCCGATCAGTTCTTCCAGCAAAAGGGATACCTCACTTTCGGCTACATTTACCGGTAATCCGGAAATCGTCACCCGATCGTCATGGAACGCCTCAAAAACAAAACCGGTACTTTCCAGCGATGGTTTTAGTTCGTTGATCATCGCCAGTTCCCCTTTGGAAAAATACAATTCCAATGGAAACAGCAATTGCTGACTTGAGGCCTGATGTACTGTAATATTCGTCAGAAACTGCTCGTACAAAATACGCTGGTGTGCGCGTCGCTGATCAACAATCAGCATACCCGATTTAATCGGGCTAACAATATATTTTTTATGAATCTGATAGGTTCGGTTATTCGACACCTCATCGATCGTATGTTCATCAAAAAGAGAACCGGTCACCTCCTCGCTTTCCAGCTGAATCTCTCCGATTTCCACTTCTTCGGTAGCCTGTTTGAGTCCGACATACAGACTTTCCCAACTTGGCCCGGCCGATTCTTTTTTATAACTACCTCCAGAAAAAGAACTCCCGGAACCCGATGCTTTTCTTTCGGTTGGAACACTCCCGGAAAAAGAAGATGCGAAATTCGTAACCGGTTTCGGTTCTTCCTCCAGAAACGGATTAAAATTGGCATCCACCTGAATCAATGGTGTTTCGGCATCCTTACCGCTATAATCATAAGGCGTATCTAACGTCGCATCCCGTTCGAAATCGAGTACCGGTGCCACATTAAACTGTCCAAGGCTATGTTTTATAGACGACCGCAAAATGGCATAAAGCGCCTGCTCGTCGTCAAATTTAATTTCTGTTTTTGTCGGATGGATATTGATATCAATCGTATGCGGTGGCAAATCCAAGTATAGGAAATAACTCGGCTGACAACCGTCTTTTAACAACCCCTCGTAGGCCGCCATAACCGCATGATGCAGATAGGGGCTTTTAATAAAACGATCGTTTACAAAGAAAAACTGCTCTCCCCTGCTTTTTTTAGCAAATTCCGGTTTTCCTACAAATCCCTGAATTTCGACAATTTCGGTGCTTTCCTTAACCGGAACCAGTTTTTCATTGGTTTTTCCGCCAAATACATTCACAATGCGTTGTCGGAAATTCGAAGCCGGCAGGTTAAACATTTCACTTCCATTGTGAAACAGCACAAAATGAATATTGGCATGCGCCAACGCCACCCGTTCGAACTCATCGATCACATGGCGGAATTCCACCGTGTCCGATTTCAAAAAATTTCGGCGCGCCGGAATATTAAAAAACAGATTTTTCACCGAAAAGGCCGTCCCTTTTGGCAATACTGCCACTTCCTGCGACACAAACTTACTTCCCTCAATCACAATATGCGTTCCCAGTTCCTCCTGATCCTGTTTGGTTTTCAGTTCTACATGAGCAATCGCTGCGATTGAAGCCAACGCTTCTCCCCGGAATCCTTTGGTATGCAGTGAAAACAAATCCTCTGCATGGCGGATCTTGGAAGTCGCATGGCGTTCAAAACACAATCGGGCATCGGTAACCGTCATTCCTTTACCGTTATCGATAACCTGAATAAGCGTTTTACCCGCATCTTTCACGATTAATTTAATTTCTGTTGCACCGGCATCCACCGCATTTTCTATCAATTCCTTGACAACCGAGGCAGGACGCTGCACCACCTCACCCGCGGCAATCTGATTGGCAACATGATCGGGAAGTAATTGGATAATACTCGACATTCGTATGTTTTGAAGCTTTTTAGATTAAAAAAGGATTTTCCTTCTGAACCACCAAATTTAAAGAAAATGACAGACATTTAACGAATCAAGTCTCTCAATTTTTTGTTAATGGTCAACCCCCTAAAAACAAAGAACCTGTAACGCAAAACATTACAGGTCCCTAATTATATAACTTGATTTTTTTATGCTTTTTTCCGAAGTTCCGCCATTTTGATAGCCGCGATAGCCGCTTCGGTTCCTTTGTTTCCATGAACGCCGCCACTTCTATCGAGAGACTGTTGCTCGTTATTATCGGTAAGCACACAGAAAATCACCGGCACATCCGTTTGCACATTCAGGTCTTTGATACCTTGTGTAACACCTTCGCACACAAATTCAAAATGCATGGTCTCCCCTTTTATCACGCAGCCGATTACAATAACCACATCCACGTTTTGGGTTTCGATCATTTTTTTAGCCCCGTAAATCAGTTCAAAACTGCCGGGCACATTCCAACGAACCAGATTACTTTCCAGAGCACCACAATCCAGCAAAGCTGCTTCGGCACCGGAATACAATCCTTCTGTTACTTGATCATTCCATTCTGAAACAACAATCCCAAACCGAAAATCTTTCGCGTTTGGGATTGTGTTTTTATCGTAATTGGATAAATTTTTATTAGCTGTCGCCATATTATTCTGTCATTGCGATCAACGCATCGATATTAGCACCTTCAGCAGATCCTTCGTATTTTTCTTTAATTTGCGTAAAGAATTTCGCTGCATCCGCTTTTTTATTCATTGCCAAAGCAATTTGTCCGGCTTTAAATAAAAATCGTGGTGTTGTAAATTCGTTATCATTAGCTTCTGCCGCTTTTTTATAGTAGGCCAAAGCATCTTCTTTTTTATCAAGTTCTGAGAAAGCATCTCCGATACCTCCTAAAGCCAATGCTTTAAGCATCATATCATCGGAAGAAAACTGCTCCAATTGCTGAACTGCCTCTTTGTATTTAGCTGTATTCAAATACGCCATACCCGCATAATAATGGGATAAGTTCGCCGCTTTAGTTCCGGAATAGTTATCCGCGATTCCAAGGAAACCTAATTTACCTTCACCACCTTTTAAAGACAATGCAAAAAGTGAATCGGCCGCTTGTCCTTCAACAGCTTGTTGAAAATATTGTTGCGCCTGGAACATTTCATTGGCAGCTTCCCCTTCTTTAGGTTCCACTACAAATTTGTCATACAAAAGATAACCTGTCGCAGCGATAGCAATAACACCAATAAATCCGAAGATATATTTCTGATTTCTAGCTACCCATTCTTCGGTTCTGGAAGCACCTTCGTCCAATTTATTAAAAACTCCGGCAGTAGTACTATCTTTTTCCTGGATTTCTTCTACTTGCTCAAATTCGTTTTCAACAGCTTCTTCTTTCGGTTTCGGGGCTTTGTATCCTCTTTTGTTATATGTTGCCATTTATTTTAAATTTAATGAGCTGCAAAAATATACTTTTTATTGAAACTTAAAAGCCCTTTTTATCGATATTTTTCAATAATTTGCACCCACTTTTAAAAAAAACTGACATAAATATCAGACTTAACCGTATTTCTATCCGTGTATTTAAAGACGCTTTCACTGTTTAATTATAAGAATATTGCCGAAGCCACCTATGATTTTGATGCTAAAATCAACTGCTTTGTCGGCAAAAACGGTATTGGCAAAACCAATATACTGGATGCTATTTATCATTTGGCGTATGGAAAAAGCTACTTCAATCCGTTGGCTGTTCAGAATATCCGACATGGGGAAGAGTTTTTTGTAATCGAAGGTCAGTTTGAAAAAGACCAGCGCACGGAGCAAATTGTCTGCAGTCTAAAAAAAGGTCAGAAAAAAGTACTCAAGCGCAATGGCAAAGCTTATGATAAATTTTCGGATCATATCGGTTTTATTCCGTTGGTTATTATTTCTCCGTCGGATCAGGACCTTATAACAGAAGGTAGTGAAACCCGCCGAAAATTTATAGACAGTGTCATTTCGCAATCAGACAGTCACTATTTACAACAACTGATCCAATACCAACGCATATTGACACAACGCAATGCACTGTTAAAATACTTTGCGTTAAACCATACGTTCGACAAAGAGACCCTTGCCGTCTATAATGAGCAACTTTCCGTTATAGGTCAGCAGGTATTTGAAAAGCGACAACACTTTATCCACGAATTCATTCCTATTTTCAACCGTTATCATCAGTTGATCACCAATTCGGCCGAAACCGTCCAAATTGTCTACGAAAGTCAGCTTTTCCAAAAAGACATGTTGGCCCTTTTTGAGGAATTTTTATCAAAAGATCGCGCGTTACAATACACCAGTGTTGGGGTTCACAAAGACGACCTGTCGTTTGAGATTGACCATTTCCCAATCAAAAAATTTGGTTCACAGGGGCAACAAAAATCTTTTTTGATTGCGTTAAAGTTGGCGCAGTTTGAGTTTATCAAAAAACTAAACGGCACCGCTCCGATACTTCTTTTTGACGACATTTTCGACAAACTGGACGAAAGTCGGGTACATAAAATTGTAGAAATGGTTAACGATGAAACATTCGGTCAGCTCTTTATTTCCGACACCCATCCGGAGCGAACCGAGGCCATTGTTAAATCGACCTTGCAGAGCTACACCCTTTTTCAGCTGTAAAAACCGTCGTTTGACACTGCTATCCATAGCAAAACACCTCATCTATTTGTTTTTTCACAACAAACACAGAATTTGTTTGGATTTTAATTAAATATTCGTGATATTTATTTTTTTGATCCCAAATCTATTAAATAAAACCAGGACTTTCCTAAATTTACAGCCCCAAATACCACTACCTGCCTTTCTTTTTAATGCTGTTCAAACGTAGTAACTGACTCATAAAAGATAGCTGATGAAGATACCTTTACAAAAGCGAAAAAAAGTACACATTGCCCTTTTTATTTCTATCATCATCATCCAATTGCTTTTTTTCTGGATGTGGTACCAACAGAACAACGAATACAACACCTTATCCGAATCGATTCAGAACGCCAGTAAACCCAATCAGGCGGTCTATTTTTCCAATCAGGCGACACGGAGTTTTTTAAATGCTCAGAATGCTTTTAACGATTACCTGCTGCGTTATAAAAAAGTTTCTTTAAACCAATACGAGCGCTCCATTCAGGAGATGACAATTTATTTAGACAGTCTTGACCGACTGACAGTTGTGAACAAAGATTTTTTCAATGTGGTTAAATCAAAAGAGACCACCGAAAAACAAATCTATCATATCCGGAAACAGCTGGATTCACTGATGCGAAAAGGCGTTATCTCCCTAATGGGTAACGATTCGCTTCCGTCTAATTTCAATATCCGGAAATTCAATTATGCAAAAACCCTGAATTCAATCAGCTACGACACCCTACTCACGTCCGACAAAGACCGTAAAAATGGTTTTTTTTCCCGGATCGGAAAAGCCATTTCCGGAAAAAACAACATTATGAAGGAACGGCTCCAGATACGTATTAAAATGGTATACGGTACTACCGAAAAAGTTGGTTCGTTTGAAGACCAACTCAAAAATACGTTTAGTAGTATTGATCATTATTACACTCAAGAATTTAAAAAACTAAACCGAACGTATAACAAACTCCGAAAAAAGGATCGGGAATTATTAGAAATCAACAAAACCATATTACGCAACAGTCAGAAAATACTACAAATCTATTCCGATTCGGCTCAGGAACTCGACAAATTAAAATACGCAACGGCACTCAAAAACATCGAAAAACAGCGTACCCTGATTTTAGCATTACTTCCTATTATGGTCCTCATCACGATAATCCTGTTATTTTATACTCAGTTTGCGTATATCTACGAGAAGAGCCTGTTGGATGCCAAAACCGAAGCCGAAAAAAATCTGGAATTCAAAAACCGGATCATTGGTATGCTGAGTCACGAAATGCGGGCACCCCTTCATATTATTTCTAACTTTTCGAAACGATTAAAATCGGCTACCCTACCGGAAACTGCGCTACCTACGGTCAATTCTCTGATTTTCACTTCCAATTCACTGCAGATTACCGTCAACCAAATTCTGGACTTTTTTAAAAATAAAAGCAGCAAACTCAGCTTATACAATTCCAACTTTAATCTAAAAAATGAAATCCTATCCATATTAGAATCCTTATATTCTCTGGCCGAGATCAAAAAAATCGACCTGAAGCATACGATTGATTCGCAACTGGACACTCTGGTCTGGGCGGATAATGTAAAAATACACCAACTTTTTTATAACATTATCGGGAATGCCATCAAGTTTACCGATCAGGGCAGCATTACCGTTACTACCGGTTTATCGGATAAAGGCATGCAATACCTGTTGGATGTCACGATTACAGACACCGGTGCCGGTATTCCGCCCGAAGATTTGAAAAATATATTTGATCAACATTATCAGAGTAAATTCCATTCCGAACAAATCAAGCTTGGCGCCGGACTTGGCCTAAACCTGTGCAAAGAAATCGTCGATCTTTTTGGCGGTACAATCACCGTAAACAGTGTCCTACAAAAAGGCACCGAAATTCGTTTTTCCCTACTATTGGACAAACCCCGCGATATCAAGACAAGTTTGGAACAACTATTGGAAATCAACCGCAAAAAACCATTATCGATAGCAATCGTCGACGATGACGTCATTACATTGGCCAGTCTGAAAAAGATGCTCACCAACACCCAAGCTAAAGTCAGCGCCTTTACAACGGCCGTCGCATTACACGAGCATCTGACCCGGCACAGCACAGATTTGATCATCTCCGATTTACAACTGGGCACGCATTCCGGTATACAACTGGCTCGTGAAATCCGCAAAACCTATTCGATTCCGATTATCGCCGTTACCGGTGATGATTATTGGACAAAAGAAAAAGCTCCGGACGATTCCCCTTTTGAAACCGTAATTATCAAACCGGTAAACAAAGAAGAACTTTACGCTAAAATTTTAAAAATTGTACGTTGATCTCCTTTGTTTTTTATGAATTCTGACAGCGAAAAGAAACAGAATTTAAAATGGTTTACCTATTTTTACATCCTTAAAAAAGCCTACATATTCATGAACATTTCTTCAGACTTTTCGCTTCAAAAATACAACACCTTCGGGATCGATGCTAAAGCCAAAACCTTTGTTTCGGTTAGTAATGAAACCGAACTGGCGACCGTTTTACAAGAGCACCATTCGGAAAAACCTTTTATTTTGGGCGGTGGCAGTAATATGCTACTCACGAAAGACATCGACCGACTGGTGATCCACGTTAATTTAAAAGGCAAAAGCATACTTGAAGAAAATGACGACTATGCCCTGGTACAAGCCAAAGCCGGTGAAAACTGGCACGAATTTGTACTTTGGTGTATTGATCAGGAACTAGGCGGATTGGAAAACCTGTCGCTGATTCCCGGCAATGTAGGCACTACCCCGATTCAGAATATCGGTGCGTATGGTGTGGAAATCAAAGACACCTTTGTATCCTGTCGGGCGATGAATATTGCCACACAGGAGATTGTAACTTTCAACAAAGCGCAATGCCAGTTTGGTTACCGCGAGAGTATTTTTAAAAATCAGGAAAAGGATCGCTATGTAATCCTGTCGGTCATTTTTAAACTGACCCGAATCCAACATAAAATCAACACCTCATATGGTGCCATCGAAGCGGAATTAACGCGTCACAACATTACCCATCCGACGATTAAAGACGTAAGCAATGCCGTGATCGCGATCCGTCAGAGCAAACTTCCCGACCCAAAAGAACTTGGAAACAGCGGTAGTTTCTTTAAAAATCCGGTGATCAGCAAAGCGGCTTACGACACAATACACCGTGAATATCCGGATATGCCGCATTATACAGTATCTGATACGGAAGTAAAAGTACCTGCGGGATGGCTTATCGAACAGGCTGGTTTTAAAGGCAAGCGATTTGGTGATGCCGGAATACACCAGCATCAGGCACTGGTATTGGTAAACTACGGTAAGGCTACCGGAGCGGAAATTCTGGCTGTTTCAAAAAACATCCAGAAAACCATCCTCGAGAAATTCGGCATTGCCATAGAAGCCGAAGTCAATATTATTTAATATGTATATCGACGAGCAGTATCGAAATAACGATCCCGAAGCAATCCGTGCTTTTATCCGACAGCATAGTTTTGGGATACTGATCAACCAAACCGAAGGCAAACCATGGGGCACTCATATTCCATTGGAACTGGAACACAACCCGGATGGAAAGGAAGTCCTTTACGGTCATATTGCTAAAGCCAATCCGCAATCGGCTGCCTTAGAAAACGGTGCTATGGTACTGGCTATTTTCAATGGCCCGCACCATTATATTTCGTCTTCCTGGTACGATCATGAAAATGTCCCTACGTGGAATTATATTGCGGTACACATTTACGGCACCATTCGCCTCATTGAAGGCGATGAGTTGTTATTTGCCCTTAAAAAGCTGGTCGACAAATACGAAGTCGGTTCCGAAAACCCAGTAAACATCGAAAGATTGTCGGCTAAAACCATGCGTCAGGTAAATGGCATCACAGCCTTTGAGATCACTATCGATGAAATTCAGGCGGTTCACAAACTCTCACAAAACCGGGATGACAAGAACCATTCGGCTATTATCGAAAAGCTGGAAAACCAAAACCATCCGAATGCCATTAGCATTGCCCGGGAAATGCGAAAAAACCGAAAATAAGCCGCGACGAATTTGTTAAATTCCAATTGGGATTTAACATTTGATTCGTACCTTTGTCGCTTCATTAATCATCATGATGAATTGCATATGTTAACAATTCTACTCTATCTTTTTATCGGAATTATTGCCATCCAGATTTTCTATTATTTGATCGTTTTCGGCAAATTTGCATTTGCACCGGCACAAAAAATCACCTCAAAACGCATTCCGGTTTCGGTAATTGTATGTGCTAAAAATGAAGCTGAAAACGTGGCTAAATACATCCCGCTTTTAGCCGATCAGAATTATCCCGACTATGAGATTGTATTAATTGACGATGCTTCCAGCGACGATACTTTGGAGATTTTTGAAGCATTTGAGAAACAATATTCCAACATCCGACTGGTAAAAGTTCAGAATAACGAAGCCTTTTGGGGAAATAAAAAATTTGCCCTCACACTTGGAATCAAAGCGGCCCGAAAAGAATATTTACTTTTTACGGATGCCGATTGCTATCCGACCTCCAAAGATTGGATTAGCCAAATGACCTCACAATTCACCCTGCATAAAACCATTATTTTAGGATATGGTGCGTACGAAAAAATTAAAGGCTCTTTTTTAAATAAAATTATCCGTTTTGAAACGCTTTTAACAGCCGTTCAGTATTTTTCGTGGGCAAAAATGGGCAAACCCTATATGGGAGTGGGGCGCAATCTGGCGTATAAACGAGAAGAATTTTTTAAAGTAAATGGTTTTATGGATCATATGAAAGTGCGCTCCGGCGACGATGATCTGTTTATCAACCAGGCTGCAAACAGTAAGAACACTACGATTTGTTACAGTCCGGAGAGCTTTACCATTTCGGCTCCCAAAACCAGTTACAAAAGCTGGTTCCAACAAAAACGCCGTCATGTTTCGACCGCGTCTTACTATAAAAGCTTTGATAAATTCCAGTTGGGATTGTTCTTTTTCTCACAACTGGCATTTTTTATACTGGCCATTTTACTATTGGCATTTCAGTTCCAATGGATGATTGTAACGGGATTGATTGTTGTTCGCTATATTTTTACCTGGATCACTTTGGGCTATGCTTCGGGCAAACTACATGAAAAAGATGTCATGTATTGGTTCCCATTTATCGAATTAATCCTTATCTTCACGCAACTAAACGTATATTTTACCAACTCTTTTTCAAAACCGGTACATTGGAAATAAATTCGGAAATAATTCAAAAAAATATTGAAAAAGCAAAAAACGGCGATCAGGTAGCTTTTACATTTTTACTGGACTTTTTCTGGAATGAGATTTACGGATTTATGCTAAAACGTACGGAAAACGAAACCGATACAGAAGACATTGCAATCGAGACCTTTGCCAAAGCATTTGATAAAATTACCACCTACAATCCTGAGTTTGGTTTTAATACCTGGTTGATTGCCATTGCCAAAAATGTACATATCGACATGCTTCGCAAAAAGAAATCGGCTTTATTTTTGGGCACCATCGACGAAGAAAACCAACAGGCCTACAACGTAATCGACTCCACTCCTACCATTGAAGACGAAATCATTAAAGAACAAAATCTGGCGCGGTTATTACAATACATTAAAGAATTAAAACCGGCATATCAGGAGGTTATTCAACTACGCTATTTTCAGGAGATGAGCTATCAGGAGATTTCCGATCAGCTGGAAGAACCGCTGAATAATGTTAAAATCAAATTACTACGCGCTAAAAAGCTATTGGCTGAAATCATTCAGCAAAAAAAATAATTCAATTTTTCGCAACCCAAACCCCTCGCGATTTCAGAATACCTTATCAAAATCCTAATATCAGAAATATTTATTATTTTATTAACATTTGAAATAATAATACTACAACATCCAACGTTATTAAAGGTATATCCACTATATAATAACCTTAAACTACGTTATCATGTCTAAATTAAACATCTACGAAACCAAATGGCTCGATTTGGTTTTTGAGGGCCGCAACAAAGCGTATGGAGCCTATCAATTACGTGCCGAAAACCCAAAAACAACATTAAAAGCGTTGTTTGCCGGTGTTTTCCTACTAAGTACCGCCATTGCTATTCCGATTGTTATGAATTCACTCAACAATGGAAACGATATGGCCGGTACCCTCACAAAAACACCCGACGACATAATTGTTATTGCGGATCTTACGCCTAAATTGCCTAAAAAAACAGAAGAACCGAAACTGGAAACCACGCCTTCCGATCCGGTAAAAAAAATTAAATATGTTGGTTTTACACCGGTTGCTAAAAATCAGGCTACTCAGGAAGTTCCTACCAATGACGATCTGAAAAATGCCGCCATCAGCAGTGAAAACAGTGAAGGAGTTGGTACGACCACCAGTCTTAGCGTTGCTGTACAACCAGCGGGGAATGGAAACGGAAACGGAACGGAAAGTGGGAACAGCATCAATGCCACCTACGAGCTGGAAGCATTACCACAATACCCAGGCGGAATTGATTCTTTTTTGGCAACCATTGGTAAACGTTTTAAAACTCCGGAAATGGAAGAATTTAAAACCTTTAAAGTCATGGTTTATTTCGTAATCGAAAAAGACGGTAGTTTATCCAATATCCGGGTAACACGAGATCCGGGATATGGTTTGGGCAAAGAAGCCATTCGGGTATTAAATTCCATCACAACCAAATGGACACCAGGCTACCGAAACGGTCAACCGGCACGTACTGCTTATAACCTTCCAATAACCGTGAATGTGAATTAAGAAGAAAGAGAAAAGAACCAAGATGAAAATGCTTTATATGTAAAAGCCTGTCAGATAGCAATCGGACAGGCTTTTTTTATATTATTGTGTACATGTTCCTTTTATAGGGTTTCTTTTTTAGTATCCAATGAAAATTTCAGAAAAACAAATCCGATGACTCCGGCCACCAATGACGAAATCAGGATGGCAATTTTGGAAATCGTAATATCTTCGGCCTGCGATTTAAAAGCCAATAGGGTTATAAATATAGACATGGTAAAACCGATACCCGCCAGAAAACCGGTTGCTAATACCTGTTTCCATTTTAAATCTCCGGGTAGTTTACAGATTCCTACGGCAACTACTGTAAAACTAAACAAAAAGATGCCCAGTGGTTTTCCAACAACCAATCCCAGGAAAATCCCAATACTGTTTTCATGCATCAATCCCTCTACCCAATTGTTTCCGATTACGATGGCCGTATTGGCCAAAGCAAACAACGGCAATATAAAAAAGGCCACCGGTTTGTGCAAAACGTGCTGCATTTTATATGAAATCGTTTTTTTACCGCCATCTCCAAAAGGCACAACGAAGGCCAGTAACACACCGGTTATTGTAGCATGAATACCTGAGTTTAGCATGAAATACCACATCAACACCCCTCCTAAAAGGTAAGGAAACGGATTATTCACTTTTAAACGATTAAAGACAAATAACACCCCCATGATTCCCAAAGCAATTCCTAAATTCAGCAATGATAAATGATCGGTATAAAAAATAGCGATTACCAGAATGGCGCCCAAATCGTCGATTACAGCTAAGGCCGTCAGAAATACTTTTAGCGACAACGGCACCCGACTCCCCAACAGCGACAATACCCCTAACGCAAAAGCGATATCGGTTGCCATCGGAATTCCGGCACCCGCCTGTGTTGGCGTACCGTGATTAAAAATCATATAAATCGCCGCAGGAACCACCATACCGCCCATAGCGGCAAAAATGGGCAACATTGCATTTTTGATATTCGAAAGTTCTCCTTTGTATATTTCCCGTTCCAACTCCAGTCCGATCAGAAAAAAGAAGATCGTCATCAAACCATCATTTATCCAATGTTCAAACGAATGTGATCCCAATTCGAAATGCCAGATACTCTGATAAAATTCCTGTAATCCGGAATTGGCCAGTAGTAGCGAAATCAGGGTACAAAAGATCAAAACAATCCCGGAAGATTTTTCGTTATCAAAAAACTCGGTAAACAATTTGGTAGTTTTCATTATGCTTAGAATAAATTAAACGGCTTTTTATCGATAATTACAAAGATACAATTTTTAAAATAAAGCCATTTTCGGACAATTTCCTGATCGGTATTGTCTATTTAAAAATGCGTTAAACGGACTATCACAAATAAACAACATTACGTATCTTTGCGTTTCAAAATTATCAGGAATGGAAACTGTTTTAGATACAAATATCCTTCCGACCGGAAAACCGAAATGGTTACGCGTAAAGCTTCCGACCGGAAAAAAATATACCGAATTACGAGGACTTGTAGACAAATACAAACTAAATACGATTTGTACCTCGGGAAGTTGTCCGAACATGGGAGAATGTTGGGGAGAAGGAACAGCAACCTTTATGATCCTGGGGAATACCTGTACGCGTTCGTGTGGCTTTTGCGGCGTAAAAACCGGTCGTCCGGAAACTGTAGACTGGGACGAACCTGAAAAAGTAGCGCGTTCCATCAAACTGATGAACATCAAACACGCGGTAATTACCAGTGTAGACCGTGATGATATTAAAGATGGTGGTTCCATTATCTGGAAAGAAACCGTAAAAGCCATCCGCAGAATGAATCCGGAAACCACTTTAGAAACCCTTATCCCTGATTTCCAGGGTATGGAACGCAATATCGACCGTATTGTAGAAGCCAATCCGGAAGTAGTATCCCACAATATGGAAACCGTTCGCCGTCTGACCCGTGAGGTTCGGATTCAGGCGAAATACGACCGTAGTCTTGCCGTACTGAAATATTTAAAAGACCAGGGTATTCGTCGTACCAAATCCGGTATTATGTTAGGACTTGGCGAAACCGAAGAAGAAGTGATTCAGACTATGAAAGACTTACGCGAGGCGAATGTAGACATTGTAACCATTGGACAATACCTGCAACCAAGTAAAAAACACTTACCGGTAAAAGAATTTATCACGCCGGAACAATTTGCCAAATACGAAGCCATCGGTAAAGAACTCGGATTCCGCCATGTAGAAAGCGGCGCTTTGGTACGTTCGTCCTACCATGCACAAAAACACATTTTATAAATAGCGGTCAACCCACAATATACGGACACTGAAATGAATCCAAAAATTAGAATTGCCATTAATGGTTTTGGCAGAATCGGGCGCAATCTGTTCCGATTGTTGTTAAACCATCCTACCATAGAAGTCGTAGCGATTAACGATATTGCCGACAATAGGACGATGGCACATTTGATCAAATATGACAGTATCCATGGGGTACTTCCCAATACCGTTACATTTGATGAGACGTCCATTAGTATCGATGGCCGGGCTTTTCCATTTTTCCACGAAACAGAAATTTCCAAATTAAACTGGAAACCGTTAGATGTGGATATTGTGGTGGAAGCGACTGGAAAATTCAAAACTTATCCGTTGGCGGAAGCCCATATTACATCGGGTGCCAAAAAAGTGATTCTTTCGGCTCCGGCTGAAGACGACATCATTAAAACCGTAGTATTGGGTGTAAACGACTCGATTCTGGACGGT
Source organism: Bacteroidota bacterium (assembly GCA_023446155.1). GTDB lineage: Bacteria > Bacteroidota > Bacteroidia > Flavobacteriales > Flavobacteriaceae > Flavobacterium. The sequence continues at coordinate 8,543 of JAEXIT010000009.1, read as the reverse complement.
TCGGAACGTATTATTTCCAATGCCAGTTGTACGACCAACAATGCTGCTCCGATGATCAAAGTCATTCAGGAACTATGTGGTATTGAACAAGCTTATATCACAACGGTACACTCCTATACGACCGATCAAAGTCTACACGACCAACCGCATAAAGATTTGCGAAGAGCCAGAGGTGCGGCACAATCGATTGTCCCCACTACAACCGGTGCGGCCAAAGCTTTAACTAAAATTTTCCCGGATCTGGATGGCAAAATGGGTGGTTGTGGTATACGGGTTCCCGTTCCCGACGGTTCCCTGACCGATATTACTTTTAATGTAAAACGTCAGGTTAGTATTGCCGAAATCAATGAAGCTTTCCGAAAGGCTTCCGAGACCACTTTAAAAGGCACCTTATCGTACACCGAAGATCCAATTGTTTCGGTCGATATTATTGGTAATCCAACCTCTTGTTTATTTGATGCACAGTTGACCTCCGTAATCGATAAAATGGTAAAAGTTGTAGGCTGGTATGACAATGAAATCGGCTATTCTTCCCGAATAATAGATTTGATCACATATACTCATACCAAATAATTAACTATATTTATACGGATTTTTTAAACAAAGAAATGAAGTATATACTGCTTTTATTATTTTTTATAGGAATTCCCGGTTTTTCTCAGGAAAAAAGCGCCCCGATAAAAGTAGATAGTATCACCTATTATCTGGAGCTGTCTAATTTTCACAAAAACAATTACACCTATAATAAAGCGTTAGAATTTGGTAAAAAAGCGGTTAATTATGCTACCCGAAACAATCTGGAAAAAGGTCTTGCCGACACTTATCTGGCCATTGGCGGTATTTACTATCAATTAAAAAAGACGGATGACGCCATCGAAAACTTTATTCGAAGTCTGGCGATTTACAACAATTTAAAACCGTCGTCTAATATTGCGTTTTGCTATTACAATCTGGGCTTGTGCTATCTGGACAAAAACAGTTTTGCGATAGCCGAAAACTATTTTGACAAAGCCATTTCCATCTACGAACAGATACAAATTCCGGATGCAATTGAGTTGATCAACCTGCAAAAAGGCATTATTTACAAGAAAAAAGGAAATATCAACCTGGCCACTGCCCTGTTTAAAAACATCATTTCCAAAAACAATATCGACAATCTTTTCGAAACAAAAGCAGAAGCTTATTATCAGCTGGCGGAAATCAACGAACGGAACAATCCCAAAAAAGCAATCGATTATCTGGAAAAAGCGAATGTACTCACCAGCAACAACAACATATCCCAAAAGCTGAAGATCATTCGAAAAATCAGTACACTTTATAATAAAACCAACGGTGTCAATCAGTCTTTTCACTACCTGAAACGTTATGTTCATCTGAAAGATTCCCTTTCGGCTATTAATAACGACAGTATTGGCGAGGCGGCTTTCGAGCGTTATATTGCCAACGAGCAGCTTAAGACCATTGAAAAAATGGACAAGGAAAACAAAGAACAGGAAAAATCCATTAAGTTTTCCAAGCTGATCAGTATTCTGAGCATTGCGTTGATTTCCATTTTGTCCCTACTCAGTCTTTCGCTTTACAAAAACAACATCATCCGGAAGAAAACCAACCAGCTTTTAAAAGAGAAAAATCTGGAACTGGAAGTTCAAAAAGAACGTGCCGAACGCGCCTCAAAAGCACGCTCCGAATTCCTGTCGACCGTAAGTCACGAGTTACGTACTCCGCTAAACGCGATAAACGGAATTACGCATATTCTTTTGGAAGACAAACCCAAGGAAAGTCAGCTGGCCTATCTGAATTCGTTGAAATTCTCCGGAAATTACCTGTCGACTTTTATCAACGATATCCTGGAAATCAACCGTGTGGAATCGAATGCTTTGGAAGTGGAACACATCAACTTCAATATCCGGGAATTGTTCCAAAACATCATGGATTCATTTGTTGAAATCGCCAACAACAACAATGTCATTTGCCGACTCAACATCGAGGAAACCGTTCCAAGCTTCCTGATCGGTGATCCGACGAAACTCTCGCAAATATTGATCAACCTTATAAACAACTCTTTGAAATTCACCAAAGACGGTGATGTTTGGGTTAATGTATCCCAAACCGGAAAAGACGGCAACTGTATTGATTTGCATTTTGAAATTATTGATACCGGAATTGGAATTATAAAAGAAAAACAGGAGGCTATTTTCGACAGTTTTACACAAGGTTCAGTAGAAATCAACCGAAAATATGGTGGAACCGGATTAGGATTGGCCATCGTTAGACGATTGGTCGAATTATTAGGCGGAAAAATCCATCTGGAAAGCGAACTCGACAAAGGCGCCAAATTCTACTTTGATCTGGCCTTCCCGATTGGAGAAGAAATCAACGTGGAAAAGAAAACCGGACTAGGCTATGACGAACAATGGCTAGCCGACAAAAAAATACTATTAGTCGAAGACAACAAGATCAATCAGATGATCACTAAAAAGATGCTCGAACGCAAACAGATTGTTTGTACGATCATCGAAAACGGAGAAGATGCGATTGAGCATTTGGAAAAACATCGAAACAAATACGATCTGGTACTAATGGACGTACACCTTCCGGGTATTAACGGAACCATTGCCACCGAAGAAATCCGCAAGTTCGACATGCAAACGCCGATCATTGCCTTAACCGCTATTTCATTGGACGAAAACCGCGAAATGCTGTTATCCTATGGTATGAATGAGGTGATCACAAAACCTTTTGACCCGGAGAAATTCTACGAGATTATTGCGACCACCATCATTTCAAAAAACGGCAATTAATAGGCCGTTATCAGGTTTTGGATTAGATTGCGCACATGCGGTTCTGCGGCCTGCGCGGCTTCCAATACTTCATCGTGTGTGATGGTATCGATGCTGTGTTCATCGCCCATATCGGTAATTACCGAAATCCCGAAACACTCCATATTCATATGACGTGCTACGATCACTTCCGGTACTGTTGACATTCCAACGCAATCACCACCTACGGTTTTCACCATACGGTATTCGGCCAGTGTTTCGAACGTTGGCCCTTGTAATCCAAGATACACACCGTCCTGAACGTCAATTTCCAAAGTAGCGGCCAGTTCTTTTGCTTTGGCGATCATCTTACGGCTATACGGTTCGCTCATATTTACAAAACGCGGTCCGAAACGCTCGTCATTTTTTCCGCGTAACGGATGTTCCGGCATCATGTTGATATGATCTTTAATGATTACGATCGATCCCACTTTATAGTCCGGGTTAACACCACCCGAAGCATTCGAAACGATTAATTTTTCGACTCCTAAATATTTCATCACCCGAACCGGGAAGGTAACTTCTTGCATCGAATAACCTTCGTAAAAGTGAAAACGCCCTTGCATAGCCACCACTTTTTTAGTTCCGATGGTTCCAAAAACCAACGCGCCTTTATGCCCTTGTACGGTCGATACCGGAAAATTCGGGATCTCGTTATACGGCAAGGTAAATTCTATTGTAATATCATTGGTAAATCCTCCCAGGCCGGAACCTAAAATGACACCGTATTCCGGAGTAAAATTTGTTTTTTCTTTAATGTAACTAACTGTTTCTTGTACTTGCTCCCACATAATCTAAAATAGTTTTATCAAAATCGTTTTCATTATTTAAAAATGCGCTGACAATGGGCAGGTAAAACAATTGCTCCGATGGCAATTTCCCCTCCAATCGCACATAATCTTTTTCTGTTGTAATAATTTTTCGGGTTCCGGCTTTTTCCAGAATCGCAGCAATATCCTTTTCCGTAAAATGGTGGTGATCCGCGAAAGTCATACAATGAGACGCCTTGACCTTTAAATGTTCAAAAAAGGGCTGGGGTTTCGCGATACCGGCGACTAAAAATAAATTTTCCGGATCCAGATCGGCGACTTGTAGTGTTTTTGTTTCCGAATATACACTATCGTCGTATTTAATATAGGTAAAAAACAACTGCTGGTACGACTTCAGTTTTAGTCGTCCTTTTATTTCATTTTGCTGAATCTGCGTTAACGATGGTGGACATTTGGTAACCACAATAATCGATGCCCGTGTTACACCATCCCGACTTTCCCGAAGATTCCCGGCCGGCAAAATCAGATCATCGATATACAAATCGCTGTAAGCGGTGAGCAAGATATAAAATCCGGCTTTCACTTTACGGTGTTGGTAAGCATCGTCCAGTAAGATCACTTCCGGTTGCGACAAGGCTAACAGCTGTGTAATGCCATTGGTACGATTGGCATCGACAGCCACATTTATATTCGGGAATTTTTTGTAAAACTGATAGGGCTCATCACCCAGCGTTTCCGCGGTGGCAGTTTTATCGGCCAAAACAAAACCTTCCGATTTTCGCTTATAACCTCTGCTTAGTGTGGCCACTTTATACGTATCAGACAACAAGCGGATCAGGTATTCGATTTGCGGTGTTTTCCCGGTACCGCCAACACTAAGGTTTCCGACGGCAATTACTGGCGTATTGAAAAAACTGGATTTTAGTATGTCTTTGTCATACAAAAAATTACGAACCCCGGTAACGCATCCGTATAGGATGGAAAAAGGAAAAAGTATTTTTCGCAAAAAATTCATATTACGAAAGTAGCTATTTTTTATCTTTGAAAATAACTTTTGCCGTAAAGTTTAGCCTGTTTGGGGGTAAAACTAGCGGTTCCATCTACAAAAAACCGTTCTGATGAAAATAAAAGCAATACTCGACATCCTGGAAGAAATGGCTCCATTGGCCTATGCCGAAGACTTTGACAATGTAGGCTTACTCGTAGGCGATGCCAATGCCACCGCAACCGGTGTACTTGTGTGCCACGACGCCCTTGAAAATGTAATTGACGAAGCCATCCAACGCCAATGCAACCTTATCGTTTGCTTTCATCCGATTTTATTTTCGGGGCTGAAAAAAATTACCGGGAAAAATTATGTCGAGCGTTCCGTACTCAAAGCCATCAAAAACGACATTGCCATTTATGCGGTTCACACAGCGTTAGACAACCATCAGCAAGGTGTCAACAAAATCTTTTGCGATGCGCTTGGACTTATCAATACCCGTGTTTTGATTCCGAAAACCAATTTTATCCAAAAGCTGGTAACGTATACCATCCCGGAAAATGCCGCCCAACTTCGCAATGCTCTTTTTGAAGCCGGTGCCGGAAAAATTGGAAATTACGAAGACTGTAGCTTTACATCGCCGGGAATGGGTTCTTATATGGGCAACGAAAACAGCAACCCCGAAATCGGTGAGCGTTTTGAATTTGTAGAAGCCCCCGAAATCAAAATCGAGGTAACCTTTGAAAAACACCTTCAGGGTAAAATCGTAAAAGCCTTATTCCAAAACCATGTCTACGAAGAAGTCGCCTATGAAATCTATGCGCTACAAAATACACATCAGAACATCGGATTGGGAATGACCGGCGAATTGGAAAATCCGATGGAGGAAACCGAATTCCTGCAACTGGTAAAAGACAAAATGCAAGCCGGCGGAATTCGTCACAGCGCCTTTACCGGAAAAAAAATCAAAAAAGTAGCGGTATTGGGTGGTGCAGGAAGTTTTGCGATTGGGAATGCTATTTCGGCGCAGGCTGATGCTTTTATCACAGCTGATCTGAAATATCATCAGTTTTATGAGGCCGAAAACAAACTACTTTTAGCCGATATCGGGCATTTTGAAAGTGAAAGATATACAAAAAACTATATAGTTGATTATCTTATGAAAAAAATTCCTAATTTTGCAATCATTTTATCGGAAGAAAATACAAATCCAGTTAAGTACTTTTAAAATATGGCAAACATCAAAGAACTAAGTGTAGAAGAGAAGTTACGAGCACTTTATGACTTACAGTTAATCGATTCACGCATTGATGAAATTAGAAATGTAAGAGGTGAATTACCTCTAGAAGTGGAAGATTTAGAAGATGAAGTAGCTGGATTAAGCACTCGTTTAGAGAAATTGAAAGCAGATTTAGAGACTATCGAAGAGCAAATCAAAGAAAAAAAGAATGCTATCGACGGTCATAAAGAAGCTATTAAGAAATATACCGAGCAACAAAAGAATGTTCGCAACAACAGAGAATTTAACTCTCTAACAAAAGAGGTTGAATTTCAGGAGTTGGAAATCCAGTTAGCAGAAAAACACATCCGTGAGATGAAAGCGTCTATCGAACACAAAAAAGAGGTGGTTTCGCAGACGAAAGAAAAATTAGACGGAAGACAATCGCATTTAAAACACAAAAAAGCGGAATTGGAAGACATCATGTCTGAAACCGAAAAAGAAGAAAACTTCTTAATGGAAAAATCAGCAGAATTCCAGGAGCAGATTGAAGAGCGTTTATTAAATGCTTACAACCGAATCCGCACCAGCGTTCGTAATGGTTTGGCTGTAGTTTCAATTGAAAGAGGTGCTTCTGCAGGATCTTTCTTTACAATCCCGCCACAAACGCAGATGGAGATTGCTTCCCGTAAAAAAATCATCACCGATGAGCACAGTGGAAGAATCTTAGTTGACAGTGCATTAGCTGACGAAGAAAAAGAGAAAATGCAACAATTATTTTCTAAAATATAAGTAACTTAAAGCCTCCAACCGGAGGCTTTTTTTATGAAACTGTTTGACAAAATATCCTATTTTATACTCACCAAATCCATTGGATTGTATATCAACCTGACGGGCTTTTTATTTCCTGAAAAAGCCACAAATCTGGCATATCGTTTTTTTACAGAACCGCGGGATGGGAAACTCGACGCTACAAAGATTCCGAAAATACTGAGTGAAGCCCATCCGGAAACGGTCGCTTTTGGTCAGCATCAGATTCAAACCTATACCTGGAAAGGAAATGAGCATCGTATTTTATTAGTACATGGCTGGGAAAGCAATGCTGCCCGATGGGAGCGTTTTATCGGATGGCTTAAAAAATCCGGCAGCACCATTATTGCCCTCGACGGACCCGCACAAGGATTGTCCAGCGGAACCGAATTCAATATTCCCGAATACGCACGTTTTGTAAACGTCATCATGCAGAAATTCAATCCGACATCCATTATTGGCCATTCTATGGGCGGTGCCACTTGTATTTATTACCAATATACCTATCAGAATCCTTTATTGAAAAAGATGGTCATCTTAGGCGCTCCAAGTGAATTTATGATTGTTTTGAATAACTATAAAAACACGCTGAGTCTGAATAAAAGAGTATCCCATTTATTGGAAAAACGGATCATGGAACGTTTTAATATTGATCCGAATGAATTCTCTGGTAAGCGTTTTGTCTCCGGACTTAACCTAAAAGGCCTGATTGCTCACGACGAAGACGATATGGTCGTTTCCTATAACGAAGGAAAACAGATCGCCGAAGCCTGGAAAACAGCCGAGTTTATCTCGACAAAAGGATTGGGACACAGTCTACATGACGATCAGTTGTACCAACGGATTTATCATTTCCTTTTTGAAGCCGACTAATCAATTCGCCGGCTATAAATTGTCATTCCTTATTATTTAGCGTATTTTTGTCAGATGGAAGAAAATTTAAAACGTCTTAACAAATTCTTATCCGAAACCGGATTTTGTTCCCGTAGAGAGGCCGACAGGCTAATTGAAGAAGGAAGAGTCACCATCAATGGAATAGTCCCGGAAATGGGCACTAAAGTCACTCTTGATGACGAAGTACGTGTTGACGGGAAATTGGTTCGTGAAAAGACTGAAAAACCGGTATACCTGGCTTTTTATAAGCCCGTAGGAATTGAATGCACCACCAATCAATCTGTTCGCAATAATATTGTGGATTATATCAATTATCCGAAACGTATCTTCCCGATCGGACGTTTGGATAAAGCCAGTGAAGGTTTGATTTTTATGACAGACGATGGCGATATTGTAAACAAAATTCTTCGTGCTCGTAACAACCACGAAAAAGAATATATCGTAACTGTAAACAAGCCTATAACCGATCGTTTTATACAACGTATGGGGAATGGAATTCCTATTTTGGATACGGTTACTAAAAAATGTAAGGTAGAACAAATCAGCAAATTTGTATTTCGGATTATCCTTACGCAGGGGCTTAACCGCCAAATTCGAAGAATGTGTGAATACCTTGACTATGAAGTAACCGCTTTAAAGCGTATTCGTATTATAAATATTTCCCTTGATGTCCCGGTGGGTCGCTATCGTGATCTAACCGATAATGAAATCAAAACCTTAAACGAACTAATTGCTCCATCGAGCAAAACCGAAGAAGCCAGCTTACCCAAACCAAAAGCACAGCAGCCAAAAGTACAACAATCGGCCACCACTTCAAAAAGACCATTTAATTCCAACAAGGGTGGTTCCAATAATCGAACCACTTCTTATAACAGGAATAAAAACAAATAACAATATTCAACAAACGCAAAAAACCGGAGTTCGCTCCGGTTTTTTTATACCCGACAGGTTTTAAAAACCTGTCGGGTATATCTCGTATTCTTTTAAAACAAAAAACCCTATCCGGTATGGATAGGGTTTTCAAAAGAAAGGCGGCGACATACTCT
>JAEXIT010000008.1 GCA_023446155.1 Bacteroidota bacterium | reverse complement strand
GCCAAGTTTGCTACACCTGACAGGTTCCGAAAACAGGCTTAATAACCGAAAATTAACACCCGACAGGTTACAAAAAACTGTCGGGTGGCCCGAAATTAGTAACATCACTACTTATATATAGGTGTGTGTTTTTAAAAAGAATTGCTGATCCGTTGTAAAAATCGATTCTCCAAACATAAAAAATCCTACTATTATATATAGCGACCATTAAAACCGGATCAAAATCGCCTTAAAATAAAAATACCCAACAAACTTCAAAAAACTGTCGGGTGGTGGGAAATTAGTAACATCACTACTTATATATAGGTGTGTGTGTTTAAAAAGAATTGCTGATCCGTTGTAAAAATCGACTCTCCAAACATAAAAAATCCTACTATTATATATAGCAACCATTAAATCCGGATCAAAATCGCCTTAAAATAAAAATACCCGACAGACTTCAAAAACCTGTCGGGCATAAAAAAACCGCAGGAAAACCTGCGGTTTATATTGAATTCCAATTTTATCGGAACAAAAAATCTTAGTTTTTCAAAGCTTCTGCACCACCAACGATCTCAAGGATCTCGTTTGTAATCGCGGCTTGACGCGCTTTGTTATACGTAAGCTTCAATTGGTTTCTCAATTCGGTTGCATTATCGGTTGCTTTATGCATTGCTGTCATACGCGCTCCGTGTTCAGCAGCGAAAGAATCCCTGATAGCTTTGTATAATTGTGTTTTTAATGATTTTGGAATCAACGTTAACACAATTTCTTCTTTTGATGGTTCAAAAATATAATCGGATGCTGCAGTAGCGGCACCTTCAATTGGCGCTAATGGTAAAAATTGTTCTGCAACTACTATCTGAGTTGCTGCATTTTTAAACTGATTGTATACCAACTCAATTTTGTCGTAGTCACCAGCCACAAATTTATCCATCAATACCGCTGCCAAAGCACCAACATTTTCGAAAGTCAACTCATCGAAAAGTCCACTTTGGTTATCCACTACATTATTCACCTTTCTAAGAACATCGTTTCCTTTTTTACCCACCGTGATCACGTCAATTTGTTTACCGGCATACGCATCGGTAAGCACTTTAACCTGTTTGATCACGTTGGCGTTAAAAGCACCACAAAGTCCTCTGTTTGATGTAATGGCTACGATCAATACTTTATTTACTTCGCGTTGTTCTGCAAATTTTCCAGCAGCATCACCTTCTAACGACGCACTTAAATTTTGTATTAACTCTGTTAATTTTTCGGCATAAGGGCGCATTGCTGTAATTGCATCCTGTGCTTTTTTCAGCTTAGCAGCAGATACCATTTTCATCGCCGATGTGATTTGCATCGTAGATGAAACAGAAGTAATCCTATTACGTATTTCCTTTAAATTTGCCATTTGTCGATTTGAAATAAAACAATCTGAAATCCGAAGTTAGGACTCCGGATTTTAAGACTATCTAATTATTAATATTTTGCAGAAACTTCTTTAGCTACTTTTTCTAAAACATCGGTAATTTCGTCTGTGAATTTACCAGCTTTTAAAGCGTCAAGAGTATCTTTATGTTTCGCTCTTAAGAATTCTAAATAGTCATTTTCGAATTCTTTTACTTTTTCTACCGGAACATTTCTCAATAAGTTTTTCGTTCCTGCATAGATAATCGCGATTTGATCTTCTACTTTGTACGGATCGTTTACAGCCTGTTTCAGGATTTCAACGTTACGTCTACCTTTTTCGATTACGTTTAAAGTTACCGCATCCAAATCAGATCCGAATTTCGCGAATGCTTCTAATTCACGGAATTGCGCTTGGTCTAATTTTAATGTACCGGATACTTTTTTCATTGATTTGATCTGTGCATTTCCTCCTACACGAGATACGGAGATACCTACGTTGATCGCCGGACGAACCCCAGAGTTGAATAAATCCGACTCTAAGAAGATCTGACCATCTGTAATCGAAATTACGTTTGTTGGAATATACGCAGAAACGTCACCCGCTTGTGTTTCGATGATTGGTAACGCTGTTAACGATCCACCACCTTTAACGATTGGACGTAAAGATTCTGGTAAGTCATTCATATCTTTAGCGATGCTATCATCAGCAATAACTTTAGCAGCACGCTCTAATAATCTTGAGTGAAGGTAGAAAACGTCTCCAGGATACGCCTCACGTCCTGGTGGACGACGTAATAACAACGATACCTCACGGTAAGCAACCGCTTGTTTAGACAAATCATCATAAACGATTAACGCCGGACGACCTGTATCACGGAAGTACTCACCGATTGCAGCACCTGCGAATGGCGCATATACCTGCATTGGAGCCGGATCGGAAGCATTAGCCGCTACGATTACCGTATACGCCATCGCTCCTTTTTCTTCTAATGTTTTTGCAATTCCAGCAACAGTTGATGCTTTTTGTCCAACAGCTACATATATACAGAATACTGGTTTTCCAGCATCGTAAAATTCTTTCTGATTTAAGATGGTATCGATACAAACTGTAGTTTTACCAGTCTGACGGTCACCGATTACCAACTCACGTTGTCCACGTCCTACAGGGATCATAGCATCAATCGATTTAATACCTGTTTGTAACGGTTCTGTTACCGGCTGACGGAAGATAACTCCAGGCGCCTTTCTTTCTAATGGCATCTCATAAAGATCACCACCGATTGGTCCTTTACCATCGATAGGGAAACCTAGTGTGTTAACAACACGACCTACCATTTCTTCACCAACTTTTAATGAAGCAATACGTTGTGTTCTTTTTACAGTTGACCCTTCTTTAATTCCAGTAGACGGACCTAATAATACCACACCTACATTATCTTCTTCAAGGTTCAATACAATTGCCTCTAACCCGTTTTCGAATTGTACTAACTCACCGTATTGTGCGTTAGATAAACCATAAACTCGGGCGATACCGTCACCCACCTGAAGAACTGTTCCCACTTCTTCCAGAGTGGCTCCTGATTCAAAACCAGATAATTGTTTCTTTAATATTGCTGAAATTTCAGCAGGCTTAATTTCTGCCATCTTGATTTATAATTTAAACACTTTGCAGTGTGGTAAATATTAATTACTTAGTTCTCTTTTTAATTCTCTTAATCGGTTTGCTATTGAAGCGTTGTATTGTTTGTCACCAATTCGCAACACAAATCCTCCTAAGATAGATGGATCCACGGTGTTTTCCAGGGTGATGGTTTTATTGGAAAACTCTTTGATTTTCGCTAAAACTTTTGCTTCCAATTCCGGGGTAATCGGAAAAGCCGTTGTTACTTTTGCCGTTTCAACGCCATTCATTTCGTCGAACAAAGCGATGTATTGTGATGCTACCTCCGGTAAAATCTCAAATCGTTTGTTTTCTAAAAGTAAGCGGAATAACCCTTTTGTTTCTGATTGTACAGAAGCAAATATTTCTGATAATGCTGAAATCTTAACATCACCCTTAACTACCGGGCTTGCTAAAAAATTCTTTAACTCGTCACTTTCCGCAACAGCTGCAGCAATCGATTTCATATCGTTGTTTACAGTTGCCGACTGGCCGTTTGAGTTTGCAATATCTAAAATTGCTTTTGCATATCTAATCGCTGCTCTTGCCATAACGATTAATTTAATTTTACTTCATCCAACATTTTCTCAACCAATTTGGTTTGAGTTTCTTTGTTAGAAAGTTCTTCTTTCAATAATTTCTCAGCAATCTCTAATGATAATGTCGATACATGGTTTTTCAATTCTACCATAGCAGCGTTCTTTTCGCTTGCAATTGTAGCTTTAGCCTGCTCGATCATTTTACTACCTTGCACCTGAGCTTCCTCTTTGGCATCAGCAATCATTTTTTCTTTGATTTCGCGAGCTTCTTTGATCATAGTATCTCTTTCAGCTCTAGCCTCTGCTAACAATTTTTCGTTATCAGCTTTAAGGTTTTGCATTTCTTTCTTCGCATTTTCTGCAGAAGCAATAGCATTTCTAATACCTTCTTCACGAGCCGTGATTGAGTCCATGATTGGTTTCCAGGCAAATTTAACCAAAAGTAAAATCAACACTAATAAGATAAGTGCTTGCCAAAAGAATAAACCGAATGAAAAATCGTTAATTAATTTCTCCATTTTATACTGAATATATTATGATTTAATTTTTTCTTACTAAATAAAACAACACCTGCAACCAACCGTTACAGGTATTGTTTTTCTGTTCTTTATTATTTTCCTAAGATTAAAGCAGCGAATGCTAAACCTTCTAATAAAGCAGCGATAATAATCATCGCTGTTTGAATTTTTCCAGCAGCTTCTGGCTGACGAGCAATAGCGTCCATAGCAGATCCACCGATTTTACCTAAACCTAAACCTGCACCGATTACTACTAAACCAGCTCCGATTAAATTAAGACTTCCCATAAGTATATATTAAAAAAATTAAACTTCTAAATTAAATAATTACATTTTCTTCTTCGTGTCCGTGTCCATCATGGTGGTGGTCCTGAACCGCCATACCAATAAATAAGGATGACAACATCGTAAAGATAAACGCTTGTAAGAATGCCACCAAAATCTCAATTACCGAGATAAACAAGGTTAATCCTAAAGAGATTGGCATATCGGCATAAATATTTTTCCCTACAAAGATCATTGCAATCAGACTCATGATTACCACGTGACCCGCTGTAATGTTTGCAAACAAACGGATTAGCAACGCAAATGGTTTTGTTAAGGTTCCCAGAATCTCGATTGGCATCAAAATGATTTTCATCGGAACCGGTACACCCGGCATCCAGAAAATGTGTCCCCAGTAATCTTTGTTTGCACTGAATTGTGTGATAAAATAGGTAAACAAAGCCAAACAAACCGTTACAGCAATGTTTCCGGTTACGTTAATTCCAAGTGGCGTCATTCCTAAAAGGTTTAACAACCAGATAAAGAAGAATACCGTTAACAGGTACCCCATGTATTTTCTATATTTTTTCTCTCCGATGTTCGGGATTGCGATTTCGTCACGGATAAAGATAATCAGTGGCTCCAATACTCTTCCGAATCCTGTTGGAATCGCTCCTTTTTTATACGAACGTGCCAAACCTGTAAACATCAAGAATAACAAGATTGATGTAAACAACATGGACACTACATTTTTAGTAATTGAAAAATCCAACGGTTTTACGTTAGTTGGATGATGGTGCTCATCATAACTGATCGTTCCGGCAGCATCGGTTTTGTAAATTTTACCGTGGTATAATTTGTAGTAGTTACCGTCTACTTCGGCAACAGCTTCTCCGTGGTGTAATTTTGAAGAAGAAAAAACTTTTAATCCGTTATCCAATAAGATAACCGGCAAAGAGAATCCGTAGTGTTTCCCTTCTTTCTCATCGGAGAAGAAAACGAAATCGTGCGAATCCTGCAAATGGTGTTCAATATAAGCTGTTACTTTGTCTTTCGGATCCTGAGCCGCGTGCTCGTCTCCATGAGAAGCTTCATTATGAGCAACCTCTGTTGTTGCATGGGCCTCATGCGTTACTGCTGTTGCTACATGTGTAGTGTCTACTACCGGGTTTGCGAAAGCTATTGAAGACAACAGCCCTGCAAAAGTCGCTAGAATAATTCTGACAGGTTTTTTTGAAATCACCATACCTTATTAAATATCTTAATTTTTACGGTCCTTAAATTTGGTGCAAAGGTACATTTTTAATTAATATTCCAAGATGATTGGTAGTATTTTTTAATGCATTTGTCAAATTTAACTACTTTCCTTGCTTATCATTTAATAATCTTGACGTTAAAAACACTTCTAATGCCAAAAAAATAATGAAAATCATAAAAAAGTTTATTTTCTCTATATACGCACTCGTGTCAACCCGCTCCAGTACCGGTATCAGGAAGACATAACTCAGTGCAAATTGAATACTGATCAATACTAAAAAAACAAAGCCAATCTGTTCCGGTTTGGTTTCTTTTATCCGGATTAAAAATAGTAATATCGCTAATGAAAGTAGTAGAAAGAAAAGATAAACCCCATAGATAGGATAGTGGAATTCCTGATAGGTTTGTGCAGAAACACCAAACTTAAAAATAAGAATATGCAGTAGTGCCAGAACGGGGGCAATTTGAAACAAACGAAAGATTACAGCATACTTTTTCCTACTCATATTTATTTTATTTATTTAACTGATTTACCTGCCTTATCACATTGTATAGCGCTATAAAAACGCCCAGCAGCGTAAGAATCTTTACATACAGATCGTTAGGATTCGGATATTTTTCATCGAGCCAGTTCCCTAAAAACGCAAAGGCAAAAATAATGATGCCCATCTGAAACGGGATATTAATTAATGCCAACCATTTGTTACGCGTTTTTTTCTCCTGATCCGGGTCCATTTGTTACTACTTTTTATGGGTTACTTTTCCGGCAGCCGCTTCCATCATTACACAGCTCGCACTAAAATCAGCTCCGGGTTCAACGGCCAGTTTTCCAACAATTACTTCTCCTTTTATCGATGCTTTTGATTTGATACTCAGCATGTCGGTTACTTCGATTTTCCCATTAAATTTCCCTTCGATATCAGCGGTATTGCATTTGATATCGCCAACAACACTTCCTGCCGGCCCAATAACCAATCTTCCGGTCGAATTAAAATTCCCGATCAGATTTCCATCCAACCTGAAATCGGCTTGCGAAATGATATCGCCTTTAATGGTGGTTCCCTCTACTATTCTATTGGTTTTACCTAATAAATCCGTGTAAGACTTTTTCTGTTGTTTTTCAAACATGGTATTATTTCTTTTAAAAATCACAGGAGCTATCCTGTATTACTGTTACTTTCTTTTAAAAGTTATTTTAGGGTTGCCAGATATGCGTCCAGATTTTTCTTAATCTGAACCACTTTATAGTCATCATTTGAAATCACAAATGCATTTTCCGAAACTTTATAACCTTTAAAATCCTTTAGCACACTAATCGTAGAAAGTGCCGCTTCCTTACTGCTAAAACCGTGAACAATCACAAAACTTTTATCCATTGTATACACATCGTTGGACAGGGTAATACGGTCGCTGTTTCTATCAGTTATATATTTCTTCAATTTATCGGTCAGCACTTTTGTCTTGGCATCGTTTGCATTCGGATACGGAACCTGGAATACAATTTTCCAACTGGACGGATTTTCTTTTCCTAATTCCAGTTTTTCCATTTTCGGAATGTCTGTTTTCAGCAATACTTCGGCTTGTTTGCCTTCTTCCGCATTCGGATAATTCAACGCGACAAAGTTCAATGCTTTTTTATACTCTTCCAATCCTCTTAATCGGCCGATTACACTGGCTTTGAGCAATTCAAATTTCGGAACCATTTCTTCTCCGGTGAAATTCTCAATAACCGGATCCAGTTGTGCCAGCACATCCTGCAGTTCGTCTTTTTCAAATTGTTTAAACAGTTTGTTGTATACTTCTTCCGGGCTACCCGTAATGGTTCCTTCCGAAATATTGTTTAACAAAATCTGCGCATAACGACTATCCGGATATTCGGCAATGATCTGTTGCTTCATGATCGCTGCTTTGGCCGGGTCGATAATTTCGTAAATTTTAAAAAGGTTGTATTTGGCCGGCAATACCAATCGCTCTTCCGGTTTGTTCACCAGTAGTTTTTCCAATCGGGATGCTGCCAATTTGTATTCTTTGAATTTCTCTTTATAGATGGTTCCCAGTTGGAAATACGCAAAATTGCGGTCTTTCGCCAAACTGTCCAGTACCTTTTGATCTGTTGGTAATTGTTTGATATAGTAATCTGGTGTAAAGCGCTCGTCTTCGGTTTTGCTCTGCGGATTTTCATCCACCACAGCTACCGCATCCGGATTTTCGTTTGTTTTATCGATAATACTTTGTGTCGACCAACGCCAGTTGTCTTTTAACGGACGGTTCCCCCATTTCTTTTTAAATTCCGTTCTACCGAAAGCCACCGTAGCCTGGTTATAAAAATAGAAGGTGCTACCACCTGTAAAACTTCCCGCACTTGAAGGAGCTCCCGCTTGTCTTGGCGCTGTCTCTTCTGATGGTGGTGCCTGACGGGATTGCATCATCTCGCTTTTTGTAGAAGCATTCGATCCCGCAGCCGGCGCTCCCGGATCGGCAAATCCGCTATTCTCGGCCATTGTTTTTAGCTTTTCGGCTTCAAGGGCTTTTTTCGCTTCTTCTATTTTTAGCTTGGCGATATATTCTTCGTAGTAATTACGTTGTTCGTTCGGACCTAATCCGACCACATATAAGATACTGTCGTTTACCCGGGCAATACCCTCGTATTTGATCACATCGTTTAGGTTTTCCCTTTTCTTTTTGATCGCGATAAATTCACGGGTTTTCGGGTTTAATTTTGACATCGTACTGTCATAATATTGACCCGCTGTTAAATATTTCGCATCGTCGAAATTGATCACGGCCAGATTGCGGTAATTCGACGCTACCAGATAGTTATCCTGCGACATCGAACGCAAGGATTTGTTGTAGTATTTCTTCGCCTGGCGTTTGTTGCCCTGTTTGTCATAAAACAACGCCACCTGATGATTGATTACATCCAAAAACGCACGATTTTCACGGTCTTCCGCCAGTTTGTTGAATTTTTTCAGGAAAGCCAGTGTGTCCCCTGTTTTATAATCGAATTGCTGGGCCTGCTTGGCATGCGCCTGAATTACATAGCGACGTGGTGATCGTCTGTTCATATCGATAACCGACTGGAACGAAGCATACGCACTGTCCGGATAATTCAGACTTTCATATAATTGACCAATAATAAAATGGTAACGGGCTTTTTCTTCGTTGTGTTTTGTCAGGTCTTTCGCTAATTTTAAATTAACCAAAGCACTGTCGATAGAACCAAGATTTACATAGGCCTGTCCTAAAATGGCATTCGCATCGGCCTGTACTTGTCCTTTTATTTTCTGATCTTCTAAAAGTTTCTTCAGATTTTTAATCGCCAGAACTTCATTCTCCAAACGGATATTGGTTTTTTCCCGCCACACTTTGGCTTCGTAGATTTTATCGCTGTTGGAATATTTATACAAAATATAATTAAACGCTTCCAATGCCGGGATAAAACGATTGTCGTAATAACGCGCTTTTCCTAACAATAAATGTGCTTCGTCCATTTGCGGGTTTTTCTCTCCGCCCTCAATATACATGGAGTGTTTCTGAATGGCTTTGATCGCCTTGGTTTCCGCTCTTTCAAAATTGGCGTTTTTTGTCTGACCCGGAAGGGTTCCGGCATCAATGTCCTGCATTCGTTCTACAGGTAGAATTTCCCAAAAGTTGTCTTTATAAGTCCCTTTTAGTTCTTCTACTCCTTTATCGAAAGCAACGCCTCCGTTGTATAAAATGTTATATTCGGCTGTAACTGCGTGGTAGTTTCGTCTTACAAATGAGTTTTTCTTTGTGGAACATGCCAGCAAAAAAAGAACGAGCCCTACGCTTAAGGCGTATTTAAACAGATTGGTTTTCAATATAAAACGTTTTTAGTTCTTTAACTTCCAATTTCTTTTTTTAGTATAAAGAGAGGTAAAAATACGTTTCTTTTTGATATGGGAAAAATTTGTTTCTAAAAAAACAATATCCCTCTTTGTGGGAGGGATAGCATTTTATACGGCAAAAAATGTTTCGAGCTCTTGTAAGGTTTCCTTGTTTGTATAGATATCTTTTACAATTCGGCCTTTTTCCAGAGCCACGATACGATTGCTCACTTCAATGGTATGTAACAAATCGTGACTGGAAACCAATACGGTTACCTCCGGATTATCGGCTAATTTTTTAATAATATTCTTTAATCGGATCTGCGTCGTCGGATCGAGGTTCGCAAACGGTTCATCCAGAATGATCACTTCCGGGTTACCAATTAATGTGGCGATAATACCCACTTTTTTCTGGTTTCCTTTCGAAAGGTCACGCAGGTATTTTTTATTCTTCAGAATTTCTCCGTTAAAAAAGTCTTCGTGTTCGCGCAACAAAGCGTCGACATCGGCTTTATTTTGTCCGCGTAATTCCCCGATAAAATAGAAATACTCTTCCGGTGTCAGATAACCAATCAGGAAACTTTCGTCCAGAAAAGCCGCCGTAAACGGTTTCCAGTTTTCACTCTGATTAATCTGTATCGTATTACTGGTGATATGTCCGGTTGAGGGTTGGATTAAATCCAATAACAGACTGAAAAAAGTGGTTTTTCCCGCTCCGTTATTGCCTACTAATCCAAAGCTTTCTCCTTTTTTAATTTCAAGGTTTTCTATATTTAATACGGTGGTTCCGTTATACGTTTTCGACAGGTTGCTGACTTGTATCATATGTATGTCTTTTTAAAGTATCGTTAGTGCGTTAGTTTTTTTGTTTGTATGCTGCCAGTGTTTCGTATTTCTGGCTTTTATAGGTTTTCTCGATTATCGTAAACACTTTATTACGAAACGCAAATCCTACTATTCCGGCTCCACCCACTAGTGCAAATCCGAAGTTTGCGCCTAGAGTATAGTAGCCGATTCCGTATAACAACAGCGGTAATACAATTTTAGGAAGTGCCAGTAACAGGGTTTTGACATTAAAAGCTTGTCGGTCGCCAAAGGCATTTTTGTTCGTCGACAGGTCAATTGGGGTTTTGACATAAGCACCCGCCCATAATACGACATGTGCATTTACGCCCATATTATAAATGGCTCCGACCAATATCGCCAGATAAACCTCCACTCCAAAATAGAGGTAAAAACTTGCCAACAACGTTGAAATAACGGTTGCGATAACCATTAACCACCATTTCGAACTCAAATAATCCCGGTATTTAATATTCTGACTCATCATCAGCGGATAATAAGCACTATCCCAACTCGGTACAAATTGTCCGAAGTTCAACAGAAAACCTCCCGTTACAAATATCGCAGCGAATATTTTCCAAAGCGGTGCATTATAGGCTTCGATACTATTCGTAAAAAATAACAAGCCATAAAACAGGAACACGATACTCATTCCGATGGTCATACGGGAACGCTTGTTTCGTTTTAAAAGTCGGATGTCGTTTTTAAGAAATGTTCCCAAAGTACCAAACTGGTTTAACCAGGTTAGTTCTTCGGTTTTGGCAACTTCGTGTTTCACCGCTAATCCGGCATCGAGATACAGGTTCTTTTTAAAGAATCGGAATGTTACACTATACAATCCGATGAAAAGGGCCAACGGAATAATGATCAACCATGGTGTTTCATAAAGTGCCGAAAAATATTGACCCGTATACAGCGTCAAATCAAAAAAGGAATAATACTGTGAAACTCCGATCACCCCAACTAATACGCCGATACCATATAACAAATAGTCATTTTTGTTGATTAAAATGTTTAAGTAATTGATCGCAAAAACCGTGAGTAACATACTGATTAACCAGCAAATCACACCAAGCGGTGCAAATCCTTCTATCATCAATACTACCGAGAACGGGATAAAGAAAAACAGGTGTGTTACATTAAAAAACGACAGTAGCGTTTTTCCCAATGCATAATTGACAATGCTGTTTTTCCGGATGTTGATAAACAACAACGGTTTGATATTCATAACCGGTGCTTTCTGTAAGAAGAAGCGGATTAAAATATCAGCGAAAAAATAATAAATCAAAAACATTGTGATAGTCGGAAACGGCTTTAAGTTGTTTTCTTCGAGCATGTAGTACGAACCTGCGCCCAATAATAAAAACAAGGTAATAAAATACAATCCCGCTAAAATCATAAAAATCTTAAGAACCATATTCGACCCAAATGAAGCCGATCGGACAAAAGATTTCCATTCCAGAGTGATGAAGTGCTTTAACATGTAAATTTGGTAGTTTTAGTTAAAGGTTAGATGCAGCTTGTTAATATTTGTTACAAATTATTTGACAAACGAATGGTTTTTAACAATTCGGGTCATTTCTTGGTCAATCAACGTTGGCATTTTTACGATTCGTACATATTCTAAAAAACCAAGCGGTACTGTGATAATCGTAAAAATTACAATCTGCCAATGTCCATACGTTCCGTTTACCGCCATTTTAAACAAGAAATTCAGACCATTTCCAAACAGCATTACCGGAACCATAATGTAGATGTTTCGGATAATATCGTGTAGCAACCACTTTTTTTCGGTGATTTTTTGTTGGTGTCGGATTTTCCGATACCATTGATAACCGGCTACAATTTCGACGATACCCATTGTACCAAACAAAGCCAGGATGATGTAATTATTATAGCTGCTCAATAGTAAAGTACGATACACCACACCCATCATGAGCAGCATCAGTACTATTTTCGGAAATCGAAAAAACGTGGCAAATTCACGAAAAATTTTACCCCAATAGTATTTTGAAAGCGACGCCTGTCGTTCTTCGACTATGGTCGTAAATCCGAAAACGCCGAATTTTTTAAACTCGGCCTGTAAAGCCTCCTCAAAGGAACGATTCGGATTATCAAGCCACTGCGCTTCTATCGCATTGGCCAAATGGTCGACCAATTCGGTTTGCAGATCGTAATACGGGACAAAATGTTTGTCGGTAAAAGCGTAGAGTTTTTCAACTTCGTCGGTATCGATATGTCGGTTTGGTATACTATTGTTGTTCATCTTTTCTCTTTTCTCTTTTCTCTTTTTATTAAAATTCCGGTTTCGGTTTTACCAATGCCTGCATATTCCGGATAAAGGCTTCCAATTCGGCGAGGCGGTTTACGGTTTCGGTTTCGCCGCTTTCGGTGAGTTTGTAGTACTTTCGAAGTCGGTTTCCGGCTTTTTCGATTTCAACATCCAGAAAGCCTTCCGCTTCCAGTTTGTGTAAGGCCGGGTAAAGCGCTCCTTCGGTCACATTCAGTTCGCCATCGGTTAGCTGCTTTACTTTTTGGGTGATTTCATAGCCGTACATCCGACCATTCTCTTCTAATAACCTCATAATGATAGTCGTAAGGCTTCCTTTATATAGTTGTGAATTTTTCATCTTCTTTAAAAATAAAAACAAATATATACATAAGTTTTTTATGCATTAGGATCTGATGTATTATTTTTTGTCATAAGATTTACGAAAAGGGCTAAGGTTTAGTACATTTGTACACAAACAAACATACCATGTCAACATTTCACGCATTAACAGTAAAAGAAGTCCGAAGAGAGACCGCAAAGGCCGTATCGGTTTCTTTTGAGGTTCCGGAATCCTTACAAGCCGAATACCAATTTATAGCAGGTCAGTATCTTAACTTAAAATATTCTCCGGATGGAAAAGAAATCCGCAGGGCGTATTCGATCTGTTCTTCGCCAAATAGCGGTGAATTGCGAATTGCAGTTAAGGCCGTTTCCGATGGTTTCTTTTCGACCTATGCCAATGAAAAACTAAAGGCTGGGGATACGATCGAGGTTGGCGTTCCGGAAGGAAAATTTACCTTCGAACCCAAAGCCGACAATCAGCGTAGTTATGCTGCTTTTGCAGCCGGTAGTGGTATTACACCAATCATGGCGATTATTCTTTCGGTATTGGAAAACGAGCCAAACAGTACTTTTGTTTTGGTTTACGGAAACAAATCGCCGGAAGACACGATTTTCTACAAAAAATTACACGATTTACAACAACAATATGTTGGCCGCTTTTTTGTACACTTTGTCTTTAGTCAGGCACGTGCCGAAGATTCGCTTTTTGGACGTATCGAGCGTTCGACGGTGAACTTTGTAATCAAAAACAAACATGCATCGCTGTCGTTTGCGAAATATTATTTATGCGGACCAGAGGAAATGATCGCTACCGTAAGCAACGTTTTAAAAGAAAACAACGTAGCGGAAAAAGATATCAAATTTGAGCTTTTCACAACGTCGTCCAACGAAACCAAAATTGAAAAAACGTTGGGTGGACATACCAAAATTACCGTTTTGGTAGACGATGAGGAAACGACCTTTGAAATGGCACAGAAACAAACAATTCTGGAAGCCGCTTTAAAACAAGGTGTTGACGCTCCGTATTCCTGTCAGGGCGGAATTTGCAGCAGCTGTTTGGCACGCATTACAAGCGGATCGGCAGAAATGAAAAAGAATTCGATCCTAACCGATGGTGAAATTGCATCCGGATTAATCCTGACGTGTCAGGCGCATCCAACTTCCGATGAAATTTATATCGATTACGATGATGTATAAAATAAAAAAGCCTTTCATTCGAAAGGCTTTTTTATTTTACTACACCAAACAGATTTTTGAAACCTGTCTGGTGTTTTATACTAACGCTTCTATTTTAGCTATAATCTGTTCCGGGCGTATCGTTCGCATGGCATCTTCATAACCTTCAACCAATTTATTTCCATAGACCGAGGTTGGCAATAACGGATATTTTTTCCGATCGGGAAGCACCGAATTCTCCAATGGCTGGTTAAAGGGTGTAAATCCGGCATACGGATGTGTAGCGCCCCATATCGTAACCACCTTAACACCTAACATGGCTGCAATATGTCCGTTTCCGGAGTCCATACTGACCATAAGATCCAGGTTACTGATCACTTCCATTTCCTGTGGCAATTTTAATTTTCCGGCAACTACCACAATGGCAGGATCTCCATTTTGCATGGATACTAATTGCGCCACTTCATCTTGTCCACCACCAAAAAGGAACAACTTATAATTCGGATTTTTGGCTAATTCTTCCACGACCTGTTGCATCAGATCCAACGGATACATCTTGGTATCGTATTGTGCGAAGGGCGCAATACCGATCCATTTTTCCTGTTTGGATCCGGTTACTTGTAAAACGGCATCACTTAATGTCGCTTTTGGCGGAAAAACCGGATGACTCAAGTCAATTGGAAAACCTAATTTTTTAAACGCCTCTGCATGGCGTTCAAAAGTGGATAATAACGGTTGGAAGACTTTATTTTCGGCGCGGGTTAAGGCTTCTTTTTCTTTTCGGCCTTTGTCCATATACACCACTTTTTTTCCGATGAGTCCGAATAATTTCCGGATCACTTTCGATCGGATGGCATTGTGTAAATCGGCCACCGCATCGGCTTTTAATTTTCTAAGATCCCCAAAAAGACGCAACAATCCCTTTGGCCCTTTATGACGGTCGTGTAAATCGACATCAAAGAAAACCACATTCGGAATTCCGCTAAAAAAAGGTTTGAAAAACGGACGGGATACAACGGTAATTTTTATATCGGGATATTGCGAAACAAAAGCGCGCAATACCGGTGCGACCATCGCCACGTCGCCCATTGCCGAAAGTCGTATTACTAAAATATGTTTGATCTTAGTCATGTGCCCGATGGCTACTTTTTATTTTGATATAATACCGGGTTTAATTCCTCGTCATTATACATCTTCATCTGTTTGTACACTTTCATGTATTTATCTCCGTTCCCGATATCGGTCAATAAATCGTCGATCGCTGTCGTCAGGTCTTTTTTCTGTTCCAGCAATACATTTAGTTTTTCCTGGCATTTTGCACGGTGTTCCGGTGTAGCTTCCACACGGTTGGCTTCTTCATTCATATGATAGATTTTCAATGCCAGAATTGACAAACGATCGATCGCCCACGCCGGACTTTCCGAGTTGATTTTTGCCGTCGGTTTTACCGTAACATCAGCATATTTCTGAAGAAAATAACTATCGATATATTCCACCATATCCGTACGCTCCTGATTCGAAGCATCGATTCTTCTTTTTAGAACCAAAGCCGCTTCCGGATTGATCTGCGGATCACGGATAATGTCTTCAAAATGCCATTGTACCGTATCGATCCAATTTTTCAGATACAACAGGTGTTCAATCTTATCTTTCGGATACGGATTGCTAATCGGTTGATCTACATTATCATATTGATGATAATCGTTGATACTTTCCTCGAAAATCGAGAAGGCAAATTGTGAAAACATAGTTTAAATTTTATTTACAAATATAGTTTTTATACTTTTATCCTACTAATACAAATTTTAGCCGCAAAATGCACATTCATTATATCTCAGAAAACAATAGTATTCTTAATCATTTTCTATCGCAGATCCGCGATGTTACGATCCAGAAAGACAGTATGCGCTTTCGTAAAAATATCGAACGGATCGGTGAAGTGATGGCGTATGAATTGAGTAAGATTCTGACCTATAAAGAGATTGAGGTGCAGACGCCTTTGGGGATTAAAAAAACAACCGCGTTGGAAGACAATGTCGTGTTGTGTTCCATCCTGAGAGCCGGATTGGCCTTGCATACCGGTTTTATGAATTTCTTTGACGATGCCGAAAACGGTTTTGTTTCGGCCATGCGTTTTCATCCGAATAACGACGATTTTTTTGAGATTAAAGTGGAATATCAGGCGGCGCCATCATTCGAAAATAAAAACCTGATTCTGATCGATCCGATGTTGGCCACCGGACAATCATTGGTTGCGGTTTTCCAAAAACTGATGGCTGAAGAAACGCCAAAAGAAATCCACATTGCTGTTGTAATCGCTACGCCGGAAGGGATCGAATACCTCGAAAAAAACCTGCCAAATAACTGTCACCTTTGGGTAGCCGCACTGGACGAAGGTTTGAATGCTAAAAATTATATCGTTCCGGGATTGGGCGATGCCGGTGATTTGGCTTACGGTAGTAAATTATAATACCTGCGCGAAAAAGATAAAAAAGCTGATCACAATCAGAGAATACATTACGCTTTCCCGTACCCATTTATTATCCAGACTTTCGATAAAGTTGGTTCCCATTACCGCTAACGGGAAAAAGGTGAAGGCCAGAAAGCTATTGTTTTTACTGGCTGAAAGGACATAAATCCCAACACCCAAAACGAAGGAAAACAATACTTTTTTGTAGGACGACTGCATGTTTAGCGGTCGGTTGGACAGTGCTAATAGCTGTGTCACAAAAAACAATACTGCGATCGACGAGAAAATGGCCAAGGCGATATTCTGGTAAATATTTTCAAAATAGGTAAAGTCGAAACTGATGTAGGCTTTATCCAATACGAGGAACAAAAGATCACGCTCGCCGGCGATAACCGCCAATGTAAACAAAATGGCCACCGTAAAAAGCGCTATAAACGGAATAATCCAGTTTCGGTAATCGCGCGATACGTGAAATATAATGGAGACAAAAACCAACGCGATAAAAAGGATACTCCAGAAGTGAAATAGCGTCGCTACAAAGATCCACAACGAGGCATCAAAGATTTTTTCTTTGGGAGTGATCAACGACTGTAACGATATCAAACGTCTGAGTGCCAACAGTATAAAAAAGTTAGCCAGAATAATATTGGTATTGACTAAAACCGATGGAAACAGGATGTGAAATAGCAAAAACAAGAAGGGTGCATAGCTGTTATCCTTACTCAATCCATTCCTTTTGGTAACGAAACGAACCAGGAATAACGATCCCGTTAATACCACCAACAAGCCTATTTTTTGTACTACCGTAGTGTAGTATTCCGTCCACTCCGGGTATTGGGTTAGGTATAAAAAGTAAAATAAAACCAGTAATAAACTAATTATCGCATAATTTAACGGTCTAGATTTATTAAAAAGGCTTGCTATCATGTAGATATTTTATATTTTTGTGACTGTAAATATAATACTTAAACAAAAATGAAAGCATTTTTTGAAGGAATACAGTACTTATTCGTAGACATACTATTCGCCCCTATGGATTTGATGCGAAAATTAGAATTATCAAACTGGTGGGCTGCGAATCTTTTAAACTGGATTTTCATCATCATCTGTTGTGGTGCTACTTACTACTGGATTAAAGAGTTAAAGAAACACAAAGATAGCGGCGAGGATAGTCAAGATACTACAGCCCACTCGTTTTTAAAATAATATTTAGAGGTCGAAACCGATATCTTTTCTAAAATACATCTTATCAAAATTTAGTTTATCTATATTTTGGTAAGATTTTTTTATGGCTTCCTGAAACGTATCGCCATAGGATGTTACCGCTAAAACACGGCCTCCGTTGGTTACAACCTGATCGTTTTGTAAGGCTGTTCCGGCATGAAAAACGATGGATCCGTCTACTTGTTCCAATCCGGAAATGGTTTTTCCTTTTTCATAATCTTCCGGATAGCCGCCAGAAACCACCATAATGGTCGTTGCGCTTCTCGGATCGATTTCCAATTCTACCTGATCCAATGTTTGTGTCGCAACCGCTTTAAACAAGCTTACCAAATCCGATTTTAAACGCGGCATAACCACTTCGGTTTCCGGATCACCCATACGAACGTTATATTCGATGACAAAAGGCTCGTTTCCAACATTGATCAAACCGATAAATACAAATCCTTTATATGGGATTCCGTCTTTTTGTAATCCGTCGATCGTCGGTTTAACAATCCGACTTTCAATTTTTTCCATTAAAACAGCATCGGCAAACGGTACTGGTGAAACAGCTCCCATTCCTCCGGTGTTTAATCCGGTGTCGCCTTCTCCGATTCGTTTGTAGTCTTTTGCAGTTGGTAATATTTTATAGCTCTTCCCGTCGGTTAATACGAAACAGCTCAATTCGATTCCGTCCAAAAATTCTTCGATGACAACTTTCGCGCTGGCGCTTCCAAATTTTTCGTTTACCAGCATGTTACGCAATTCGGCTTGTGCTTCGGCCAAATCCTGCAGAATTAAAACGCCTTTTCCGGCTGCCAATCCATCAGCTTTTAAAACGTAAGGTGGTTGTAAGGTGGTTAAAAATTCACATCCGGCTTCTACGGTGTCTTTTGTAAAACTGTCGTAAGCCGCTGTTGGGATATTGTGTTTGACCAAAAATTCTTTGGCGAATTCTTTACTTCCTTCTAATTGCGCGCCAATTTTTGACGGACCAATTACCGGAATGTCCTGTAACGAAGCATCCTGTTGAAAATAGTCGAAAATTCCTTTTACCAACGGATCTTCCGGCCCTACAACAACCATAGCCACTTTTTCGGTCAGTACCAGGTTTTTCACCGCTTCAAAATCGTTTGGATTGATGTTTACATTTTCGGCTATCGCTGCTGTTCCGGCATTTCCGGGTGCTACCAATAGTTTTGAACAGTGTTCGCTTTGTAGCATTTTCCAGGCTAAAGCATGTTCTCTTCCGCCGGATCCTAATAATAAAATTGTCATTTGTTGTGTTGTTTTTTGAAACGTCAAAAATACTCCGTTTTGAATGGATATTATAATTTTAATGCTAAAAAGTTTATCCGACTATAGGCTGCTTCGTTTGTTTTTCTAACTTTGACTAAAATTGACACCTGTGTTCCGACTATTCGATTTCTCTTTAAAAATCAGTGGTTTCCCGATGAAGAAGGCACAATCGGAATTTGAATCCATTTGCGCAATTCCGGAAAATATCTATCCGGATTATATTGCTGTTAAGCAAAAAGAAATCGTCACCTTTCATCTGGAAAACAATTCTTTTTACCAAAAACTAGTCGGAAAAAAGACCTTTGACAACTGGTCGGATTTACCGGTACTGACTAAAAAAGCGTTGCAACAACCGCTGGAAAATCGTCTTTCGCGAGGTTATACCCTTTCCAATTCGTTTGTAAATAAAACCTCTGGTTCCAGTGGCGATCCGTTTATTTTTGCAAAAGACAAGTATGTACATGCCTTAACCTGGGCGTCCTTTTTTTATCGTTTCGGCTGGTACAACATCGATTTCAACACCTCATATCAAGCCCGTTTTTACGGCATTCCATTGGACAAATTCGGCTATTATAAGGAGCGCTTAAAAGATTATTTAGGCAATCGCTACCGCTTTCCGATTTTTGACTTATCCGATGGTTTCCTTGAGCAGGTATTGGAAAAATTCAAAAGACAAAAGTTCGATTATATCAACGGTTACACCAGTTCGATTGTGTTGTTTGCCAAGTTTTTGAAGACTCGGAATATCGTACTTAAAACCGTTTGTCCGACATTAAAGGTTTGTATGGTCACTTCGGAAATGCTTTTTGAGGAAGATAAAATTTTACTCGAAACACAATTCGGCATTCCAATCGTAAACGAATATGGTGCCTCCGAGTTGGATCTGATCGCTTTTCAAAATCCAGATGGTGAATGGCAGGTCAATACCGAAACACTATTTGTGGAAATTCTCGACGAAGAGAATCGGCCGCTTCCAAACGGTCAGGAAGGACGTATTGTGATTACGTCTTTATATAACAAAGCCCATCCTTTTATTCGCTATGATATTGGTGATATCGGAGTTTTGGACGAATCGAGTACGGCTAAAAAAACGATTTTAAAAAAACTAACCGGACGTACGAATGATGTAGCCGTTTTGCCAAGCGGTAAAAAAGCACCGGGACTTACGTTTTATTATATCACCAAAAGTATTATCGAAGACGACGGTAATGTGAAGGAATTTATCATCAAACAAATCCAAAAGGATACTTTTGAGATCGATTATGTGAGTGATGTCGAATTGACATTGGATCAAATTCAGAAGATTGAAGCCGCCATCGCATTGTATCTGGAAGCCGGACTTACTTTTATTTTTAATCGGAAGGCAACCTTAGCCCGCTCGAACAGAGGGAAACTAAAACAATTCCAATCGTTATTATAATTTTTCTACAAAACGGGGTTTTATCAGTAATTGCATAAATAAAAATCCAATCATACAACAGAAAGCTACGATACTGCTTTTCCTATGGAAATCGCGGTATATCCGGTAGTTATGTTGTAACAAACTTCGCTTTGACGCCGAGATCGAGTCTTTTCGGATTCGGTATAAGGCCAGACTTTCCGGAACCGGTTGTGCGGTTTTTATCTGTTTCAAGATGGTTAACCAAACAATCCAGTCTTGTCGCTTTCGGAACGATGCTATTGGAATTTTTCCGAAATAATCCGTATCGTATATTCCGGTTAGATTTCCTACAAAATTACAAAAGAACAATTGGCGGTAACTAAGTCGTAGGGGCGCTTTGATTCTTTTGTGTAACGACATACCGTTTTCATCGATACAATCGTAAAAGGAAAAGGTAAAAGGGAGTTTGTTTTGTGCTAAAAAAGCGAGTTGTTTTTCCAGTTTTTCCGGTTTCCACAAATCATCGGCATCCAAAAACGCGATATACCGACCGGAGGCTTTTTCCAAAGCCTGATTTCGCGCTACACCCGCTCCCGAATTACACTCTAATTGGTAGAGTCGGATCCGATTGTCTTGTTCGGCAAATATTTTGACTATTGCTACCGTTTCATCCGTCGAAGCATCATCCACAATAAGCATTTCCCAATCCGGATACGTCTGGTTCTGAACCGACAGGATGGTATCGCTTATAAATTGTGCGGAATTAAACGTTGGTGTTATTATAGAAACCAATTGCGACATTAATAGGCTTTTTTATCTCCTTTAATAGCATTGTATACGGTAAGATAAATAATTTTTATGTCGAGTAAAAGCGCCCAGTTTTCCAAATAGAAAATATCGTATTTCACCCGATTAATGATATCGTAGTTCGTTTCCACTTCTCCCCGGTATCCATTGGTTTGTGCCAATCCGGTAATTCCGGGCTTAATAAAATGGCGTACCATAAATTTATCTACACTTCGGGCATACATTTCGGTATGACTCACCATATGTGGTCGTGGTCCTACAACCGACATATCGCCTAGGATCACATTAAAGAACTGTGGTAATTCATCGATACTCGTCTTACGGATAAAACGCCCAATTCTGGTAATTCTGGGATCATTTTTAGAAACTTGCTCCAAATCGGCAATTTCATTTGGGCGCATCGAGCGGAATTTATAGCAGTTAAACTCTTTGTAGTTGAGTCCGTTTCGTTTTTGTTTAAAGAATATTGGTCCTTTTGATTCCATTTTTATCAGAATCGCTAACAATGGTGTTAACCAGGAAAGCAATCCGATGATAATTAACAGCGAGAAAAAAATATCGAAAATTCTTTTTACAATTTTATTAAACGGCTTGTCCAAGGGGATGTTTCGCATTGATATAATGGGAATATAGCCGTAATAGTCGTAAACCAGATTACGGGAAAGAATCTCTTTACTATCCGGTAAGAATTTAAGTAACTTCAGATTATTATCGGTAAAATCGACAAACTTACTCACCTGAGAATTGGATAAGTCTTCCAAGGAGCAATAGATTTCATCGATATTCCGATCCAATGCAAATTTAAAACAAGAGGAAATGCTTTCGCCCGGTTCATTTTTATCAAAATGGAATACTTTTTCCAGTTTATATCCATAATCCGGATTTTCGGTAAAAAACTCCTGAAGCTGACAAATATTTTTACTTTGACCAACGATGATAACCCTGCGGAAGTTTCCGCCGAAAACCACCCGAAATCGTTTTAGAAAATAGAATACTGCAAATTTAAATGCTGCGACTAAAGCCATTGCGGTTGTCGTATATTCTATCGTTTCCGAAGGTTTCGAATATTTGGAGAAATATCCGATATAGGCAAAACTGAATACCAAAAACAAAGCATATTGTTTTAGTATTTTTCCAAATATCTCAATGGCTTTTGTATAGCGATAGACTTCATAAAAACCGATATTCAAAGCAATGGTGACCCAAGTGATACTGATAAATATATTATAGTAAAATCCTATCGTTTCGGGCAATAAAAAGACTGTCAGGATATTGATAATAATCAAATCCAACAAATAGGAAAAAGGTCTAATATATCCGGAATACCGGCCGGTAGTTCTACGCACTAAAATATATATTTAGAAAAATCCTTATGCTCTTCTTTTAATAATTCTTCGGTCGATAACGACTTGAAATACTCATAGGTAATTTTCATCCCTTCCGAACGGGATACTTTAGGTTCCCATCCCAGGATTTCTCTAGCCTTGGTAATATCGGGCTGTCGTTGTAACGGATCGTTAACCGGTAGTGGTCGATATACAACTTTCTGATCGGTACCGGTAAGTTTGATGATTTCTTCTGCGAAATCTTTTATCGTAATCTCGTCCGGATTACCAATATTAACCGGTAATACATAGTCTGAATGTAGTAATCGGAAGATTCCTTCTACCTGGTCGTCTACATAACAGAACGAACGGGTTTGCGAACCGTCTCCAAAAATTGTAAGGTCTTCGCCACGTAACGCCTGACCGATGAATGCCGGAATAACACGACCGTCGTTTAAACGCATTCGTGGTCCATAGGTATTAAAAATCCGTACAATACGGGTTTCCACACCGTGGAAGGTATGATAGGCCATTGTAATGGATTCCTGAAAACGCTTGGCTTCGTCATATACGCCTCGCGGACCGATGGTATTCACATTTCCGTAATAATCTTCCGTTTGCGGATGTATTAACGGATCTCCATAGACCTCTGAAGTTGATGCAATTAAAATTCTCGCTTTTTTCACACGAGCTAATCCTAGCAGATTGTGCGTTCCTAACGATCCTACTTTTAACGTTTGTATTGGAATTTTAAGATAATCGATTGGACTTGCCGGTGAGGCAAAATGTAGTATATAGTCTAATTGACCCGGAACATGCACAAACTTCGTTATATCGTGATGGTAAAATTCAAAGTTTGGATTTTTAAACAAATGCTCGATATTTTTCAAGTCACCCGTAATCAGATTGTCCATTCCAATCACAAAGTAGCCTTCCGCTATAAATCTGTCGCATAAATGTGATCCTAAAAACCCTGCTGCTCCTGTAATTAATATTCTTTTCATGTATTCCAATTAATGGTTGCAATATATAAAAAAACCTTGGTCTACTTTTAGTTAAATTTAACAAAAAACAAGAATTAACGATTCCCGCCGAATCCCATAAAATATAATCATTTAATTAAAAAGAATAAAACTGTTTTTATTTCATTCTAAAATCTATATTTGCAATATAAGGCTGATGTGCCACGGATTTTATGTTGTGTTTTTAGGGTTGTTTTGTGTATATTTGTTTTTTTGTAAAAAACTTTACAAAAAACCACGAAATGTTTTTTTACTAACATTTTGTTCTCAAAATTCTCCTCTACATTTTATCCATTCAGAAAAAATATTACAATATTGTGAATATCATTAAAATTTTGTACCAAAACACACAAAACACCAATGATATTCAGTCAATATTCATAAATAATTATGATCAAAGACATTACTTTCATTACCGTAAATTACGCACCTGAAGATACCGCTATTGGTTTATACACCTCACAATTAGCCGAGTTTCTCGTTACAAAAGGCTATAATGTTTCGGTAATAACCGGTTTTCCGTATTATCCAATGTGGAAAATCCCGGAACACTATCAAGACAAACCACGTTTTTATTCGGAAGACATTAATGGTGTAAAAGTGTACCGTTATAAATTTTATGTGCCGGAAAACCAGAATTTTTCCCGCCGTATCCTGCATATACTCTCTTTTAATTTCGGAAATTTCTTTAATCTGAGAAAAATCAAAAAAGCGGATCTTGTTTTTTGTAACATCCCTTTTACCACCAATGTGATGCTTGGACTGTTTTTAAAAAGACGTCTGAAAGCCAAATTATGGACTTCGATTAAGGATTTTGAGTTCGATGCCGCCTATGAATCCGGCTTACTAAAGCAAAACCCGGTTTCGGCTGCTTTTAAAAAACTCTTGTACAAAATCGAAACCTATCTATATGTAAAATCGGATATTATCAGTTCCATCAGTTTTAAAATGGTGGACCGTATTAAACTAAAAGCACCGCAGACCAATCCTGTATTTTTCCCGGACTGGGTTGATGTGGATTTTATAAATCCGAATAATTACCAGCAACACGACTATATTTCTAAAGATAAATTTACCATTTTGTACTCCGGAAATATCGGTCAGAAGCAAAATTGGGAAGTTTATATTAACTTAGCCAAAAAGTTGCAACAGTTCCCGGACATCGAATTTGTATTGGTGGGTGAAGGCGCTTATAAAAATGAGTTACTTCAGGTCTTAAAAGACAATAACCTGATGGGCTTTATTCGCTATTACGAACCGATACCGTATGAAGATTTGTCGAATTTATTGTGTAGCGCCGATTTACACGTGTTGTTTCAGAAATCCGATGTGATCGATTCGGTTATGCCGTCAAAAATATTGGGTATGATGAGTAGCGCGCGGCCATCGGTTATTACGGGTGACTTGAGTTCGGAAGTAGCACGCCATATTAACTCATCGCAAGGATGGGGATATTATACCAATGAAGACAGCGATGCGATATACAATGCAGTGCTGACTTTAAAGGACGATAAAAATTTACAAAAAGAAACCGGAGAAAAAGCGCGTGCCTATATGGTCGAGAATTTCTCCAAGAATATGATTTTAAATTCATTTATTGAAAAGATCAATACATTATAATTAACGCTATAATTATGAAAAAAATAATAGTTTTAGGTGGGGGTGGTTTTATTGGAGGCCATTTGGCGAAACGATTAAAAAATGAAGGAAACTTTGTCCGCATTTGCGATATAAAAAACCATGAATATTTTGCACACGAAGAAATTTGTGACGAATTTATAAAAGGGGATTTAACCGATCCTGTTTTGGTTGCCCGTGTCATTGACGAAGGTGTGGATGAAGTATACCAGCTTGCTGCCGATATGGGTGGTGCCGGTTATATTTTTACCGGAGAAAACGATGCGAATGTAATGCACAACTCCGCTTTAATCAACTTAAACGTTGCTAAAGAATCGGTGGTTAAAAAGGTTAAAAAGGTTTTCTATTCATCTTCCGCTTGTATGTATCCGGAATACAACCAATTGGATCCGTCTAACCCGAACTGCGAAGAATCGTCGGCTTATCCGGCAAATCCGGATTCGGAATACGGATGGGAAAAATTATTCTCTGAACGATTATTCTTAGCGTTTAACCGAAACTATAAATTGGATGTTCGCGTGGCGCGTTTCCACAATATTTTTGGTCCTCAGGGAACCTGGAAAGATGGTAAAGAAAAAGCGCCGGCAGCAATGTGCCGTAAAGTAGCCGAATCGGAACCGGGATCTCAAATTGAAGTATGGGGCGACGGACAACAGACCCGTTCTTTCCTGTATGTTGACGAATGTGTGGAAGCCGTATTGCGTTTGATGGAATCCGATTTCTTAGGTCCGGTTAATATCGGTTCGGAAGAAATGGTTACAATTAACCAACTGGCAGAAATGGCAATCGCTATTTCCGGAAAAGACATTACGATTAAAAACATCGAAGGTCAGGAGTTTTTCGACAAATATGGTTTTAAATGTCCTACCGGTGTACGCGGTCGTAATTCCGATAACCGTTTGTATAAAGAAAAAATTGGCTGGGAAGTGTCGGAACCATTACAAGATGGAATGGTGAAAACCTTTAGCTGGATCAACCAAATGGTTCACGAAAACAGTTATAAAATATAATTGCAAATCTGTCAATCAGAAAATTCTAATGCTAAAAGGGTTTAGGACCTGATTACGATTTACGCCCTAATAAAAGGGTATGATTGTAGTATTCAGACTGTTATGAATATTATAATCATACCCTTCTCTATTTTTCTATAATTTGTTTATTTCCTTTTTTAAGGAATACAGAATGACCGCTATTTTAGGAATTCTTTTTATTTAATAATCCCTAATAGTTGACATCGTTTATACACCTGTTGCCCAAGTAGTTTATAACAGATCGCATTCACATGCACCGCATCGGTTTTTGTCGACCAAAAAGCAGGAGGCAGATATCCTTCAGCAATGGCTTTGAGATCTTCATCCGTTGGTTTTAAGCCTGCGTCTTTTAAGGCATCTACACTACATATGTATTCCCGCCAATTAATATAATTCTGACCAAAAGCTTCCGCCATATCTTTTTCAAGCGCGGCGCGACTCTCCCGTGTACCGGTATGTAGTCCAATTACAACATAATTTTTACTTCCGGTAAACTCAATCATCGATCGATAATACTCGATAAGTTGTTCATTTGAGGAATGTCCTTCTTCATTTTGTCCCATCCAAATGATTTGTGCATATGGGTTTCGATATGCTTTAGCTCCATAAAAAGTCAGCGGTGTATTTGCGGCTACTGTGGTCTTTTGTTTTGATGCTACATCCCGGCGAATTTTCCAGTTTTTCAACAAATAATCATACGAAAGTGTACATTTTAATCCTTTTATATAGCACGGATTCACCGAATATCCATCTCCTTGAATCAATGGGCTTATTTGTTTTCCATATTTGTTTGTAAACGTATTTCCCTTTGCCGAATTCTTAGAAATAATGACTTCTTCTGTTGTTTCCGGTAAAACAAACCCTTTTTTAAGATAGGCCGGAACGCCGCCTTGTCTGGCAGCAATTGTCGCTGCTGTTTCGCCACCTACTCCGCAGTTTATCACTTCATAGCCGTTTCCCAAAAGTCCTTGTAATGTTGTTAAATAGGTTACGCCATTCCCCCCGGCTCCGGCCGTTAGGCTATCTCCCCAACCAACAATTAATCGTTTTGCTCCTTTTTTCGTTTCGTTAGTTACTTTATCTGACGGATCCGATCCGGAGTCCGTTTGTTTCTTTTCAACCGTATCATTTCCAGGCTCTATTTTGTTCCCGGAAAGAGTTTTATTCGCAACAAACGTT
Source organism: Bacteroidota bacterium (assembly GCA_023446155.1). Taxonomy (GTDB): domain Bacteria; phylum Bacteroidota; class Bacteroidia; order Flavobacteriales; family Flavobacteriaceae; genus Flavobacterium. The sequence goes on along the minus strand of JAEXIT010000008.1, from coordinate 105,845 downwards.
GCTCTTGTTTTTTTCTTTTGACTTTCATTCGCTATTTTATCCCTTTTTCCATTGACCCTTTTTCTGTTTTCACCGACCGTCATTTTTGTCTTTATCCTGTCTGGCGATACCATCTTTCGGTCATCCGTAATAATCGTAGCGTACCCGTTCTCTATTTTATCAACCTCTTTTAGACACATGTCCATTGCAAACTGTCCCATTAAATGCGATGGCTGCTCTAATCCTTTTACGGGGGCAATTCCTTTAGCTTCCAGACATCCGACAAACAACACTATAGAAACAAGCCCTAAATAATAGTTTTTTATCATTTTTTTTGCTTTTTATATAATAATACAACATAAATATATGATTATTTACAAACATAAATGTTAAAAAATTACCTTATATTATGACTTATCGAGTGTAATTTGTTTTATAGGAGGTTTTTTATACTCCTTTGATTCACGAAATCGGAAGACAAAATCCACTATTATTATACTATTACGTTTAATCTTAAAAACGCCATTGGCTTTATTTTTTTAATATCTTTAGGATATAGATAAACAATGTTGCGATTACGACGGCATTTATCTTTATTTCCCAAATCATTTTATTTCATTCTAATATAGTTCCCAATAGCCTCTTCTTACTATCGGATTGTGGCTATTTTAATACGTCACCTAATCAACTATTATATGAATAAAACCTACATTCTATTTCTAATTTGTGTTACGGGCTTGTCCGGATATGCACAACAAAACAACTACAGGATCAATTCTTCATCCTATTCCAGTACCAACAATTCTTTTAACTACATCACGGGTGTTATTAATGTTCCGCTGACTTATACCACTCATTTAAAAGAAAACGATTCGATAACCATAGCCACCCATCTGCCGGGAGCGGTTGTTACCAATGGTCCCGCTTTTTCGTATTACCCCAACCCGGTAACGGATAAGCTTTTTATTCACTATAACAAAGAGCGCGAACTGAGTTTTGCTATCGAAATTTATAGTGATTCCGGTCAGTTAGTCGTACAGCAATCAATTCACAAAGAAACCTACGTTGATTTGTCACGATTGATCAAAGGCACCTATACCGTTGTACCAAAAATTGAAGGAGCCGTATCTTTTAAAATCATCAAAAACTAAGCTTATGAAAAAGATCCTACTTGTATTCGTATCCGTGATCTCTTTCACGGTGTTTGCACAGGCACCACAGCTCATCAACTACCAATCTATAGCCTATAATGCCAGTAATACTCCTATTATGGATAGTCCTATTGGTATTAAAATCAGTATTCTTAATCTCAGTGAAACGGGAACGGTTTTATATAGCGAAACACATACGCCCACAACCAACGCTCAGGGGATTTATGATTTAAATATTGGTGGTGGAACGGTTGTTTCCGGAACTTTTAATACCATCCCGTGGGGAAGCGGTGCTAAATTTTTAAAGGTAGAAATGGATCCTAACAACGGAACAAATTATACCGCATCCGGAACCAATCCATTTTTAAGTGTTCCCTATGTATTGTACAGTGGTACATCCGAAAATGGTCTTACCTTTCTTCCCAAAGTGGATGCCTTACGTCAAAAAATTGGTACTTTCGATGGCGACGCCATTTATGTAAGAGGCTATGCCAACGATAACGATGGTGGTGGTGGTCATTTTGTATGGCGTGTTGACGGATTTACTGCTGCCAATGATAATGGCGGTACAATTATTACGCCTACTATTACCAATCCGACCAGCGGTCGTTGGGTACGCAATTTCGAAGGCACCGCCATTAACGTAAAATGGTTTGGTATTATGGGCGACGGGACTACCGATTATAGTCCGCAGCTTCAAAGCCTGATCAATCTTTTTAAAGACACCCGCGGCATAAAGATTGTTTTTTCAAAAGGTATTTACCGCCTAAAAGATATAAATGTCCCAACCGGATTTACATTTAGCGGAGAACAGGTGGTTAGTCATGATTTCAATTACGACACTCCCGTTATTATACGACCGGTAGAGGGAGCTCAATATATTTTTAAGTTTTCAAACGAAACTAAAAATGCGTCCTTAGAAAATCTGAACATCGATGGTGAAGCCACTACAAACGGGCAAAGCCTTATTGCTGCCGTTTTATTTAACGGAGCCGCAAACCGCCTATACAATAACAACATTGTGTATTGCAAACAGCATTGCGTCGTTAGCAACAAATTGATCGTATCCCGAATCGAAAATAATATGTTTCAGGGATTGTATGTTCCTCCGGGAGGAACACCTCCTTCGTTACCGTATGGAAGCGATACTTCCGTAGATAACGGTCATCTCGGCGTGCTTCATTTTTCACATGCCAATATGGGAGGCGACTATGGGATTGTAGATTGTTGGATTCTGAATAACCAAATCGGAATGTCTCCGTATTATGGAAACCTGAGAAATAGTAATCGAAAAGCGGTTGCTCTTTTGGGGAATAAATTTAACATATCGGTAATCAGTGGTAATATTTTTCAAAATGGCGATAAAGGCGCCTTTCTTCTCGATTGTGCTTTAAACCGATATTCCAGCAACCGATATGAGTTTAATGGTAGTAGTGGTTTGGAATTAATGCGATGTACCGAAAGCATCCTTACCGGCGAAACCTTTTTGGGTAACAGTATGGCCGCCGGTGGCACTTACGACGATGTCGTAATCGATACCAGTACAAGTCCGTCTGATCAAAAAAGTAGCGGACTCACATTTGTCAATCCGGTATTCATTCCCGGAAATAATGGTGCCAATTTAACCAACCGACTGCCAAGACATAATATAACAAACTATGCTGCAAACTCCGGAGACTGGAAAGTTACTATTATTGCGCCTTACTTCCACGTCTCGAGTCGAGCTTCCGGATCTTCAATATACAATACTACTAATCCGGCAGTAACCCCTTATCTTATCAACTAAATTATAATCATTACGTACTCAATCTTATGAAAAAAATATTTTTATTACTACTGCTTACTTCATGTGCCGTTTTTGCTCAAGCGCCTCAATTAATAAGCTACCAGGGAATTGCTTACAATAGTAGTAATGTTCCTATTAACGGCAGTGTTGGTGTTAAAATAAGCATCATGGACATTGTTCCCTTTGGTACGGTTCTTTATAGTGAAAGTCATACCAAAACAACGAATGCACAAGGTTTTTACGATTTAAAAATCGGAGGAGGTACGGTTCTTTCCGGAACATTTGCCAACATTCCGTGGGGAACCGGAAACAAGTATTTAAAAGTGGAACTGGATCCAATTGGAGGAACCAATTATACCGTATCCGGAATCAGTCAGTTTTTAAGTGTTCCCTATGCGCTACACAGTGGTAGTACCACAAATGGCGTTAAATTGATTCCGAATATCAACAGCCTACGCGGAACAATTGCCGCTACTGAAGGTGATGCGGTATATGTAAAAGATTATACCGGTAATAATGATGGCGGTGGTGGTTATTTTATCTGGCGTGTTGCCGGATATACTGCTGCTGATGATAACGGTGGCACCATTATCAAACCAACCATTACCAATCCTGCCAACGGACGTTGGGTTCGCAATTATGAAGGAACAGCCATTAACGTAAAATGGTTTGGAATTTTAGGTGATGGTGTTACAAATTATTCCGATCAATTAACCGCACTTATTAACGTTTTTAAAAATACTCGCGGTGTAAAAATAGTCTTTCCAAAAGGGATTTACCGTTTAAAAGATATTGAAGTTCCATCCGGTTTTACGTTTTCCGGCGAACAAGGCGTGAGTCATGATCTAAGTTACCAGACACCTGTTATCATTCGACCGGCTAATTCGGCACAATATATCTTTAAGTTTTTAAACTCTACTAATAATTCGGCTTTGGAAAACCTGAATATTGATGGGGAATCGCAAAATGCCGCAACCGGTCATAATTTAATTGCCGCCGTTTGGTTTAACGGAACGGGGAATCGATTGTACAATAATAATATTGTGTATTGCAAACAGCATTGTATTTTAAGTACGCAACTCAATGCCTCCCGAATTGAAAACAATATGATTCAGGGATTGTGGATTCCTACTGTAAATGGAGAATGGGTAACATTACCACCACCACTTCCGTATGGTACCGATACTTCGACAGACAATGGTCATCTTGGTGCTTTACACCTTCGTGATGTCGTGAATTGCTGGATATCGAATAATGAAATTGGAATGTCTACCAATTATGGTAGTTTAAAAAATGTGAATCGAAAAGCGGTATCTTTCTTAGCAAACCGGGTTCACTCATCTGTAATTAATGGTAATATTTTCGAAAATGGAGATAAAGGCGCCTTCCTTATGGGATGTACCGGAAATAAATTTGCAAATAATCGCTATGAATTTAACGGAGGCTCTGGTATGGAAATGATCCGATGCTCTGAAAGTACACTAACCGGTGAAGCTTTTAACGGTAATAGTTTGGCGGCGAACAATACGTATGACGATTTGGTACTCGATACCGCTACCAGTCCAGCCGAACAAAGATGCAGCGGACTTACTTTTATCAACGCGGTATTTGTGCCCGGAAACAATGGTTCCAATCCAACGGATCGTTTGCCTCGTTATAATATTACCAGTTATGCTCCGGGATATTCAACCGATCCTAGTAAACTTACTGAACCTAATGAATGGAGGGTAACCTTTGTGTCGTACTATTCTAATCCTAATAGCAGAGCGAAAGTAAACAATGTAGCCAATCCGATCATTAATCCAAATGCTATAAAGCCTTATGTGATCGAATAAAACACTTATAAATAAAATGCCCCCAAAGAGCTTACTTTTGGGGGCATTCTTTTATAACGGTCTTTTTAGGTTTTTGCAACCGGATTTCCTTTGTATACTCCTTTCTCCAATATACTTTTATATACCGATGATCGGGCGCCAATAACAACTTCATCAACTATTTCGACTCCGGGTGCTACAAATACATCTGTAGCCAACCAACAGGAATCTCTAATTATAATTGGTTTGGCATAAATAGGAAAATCTATTTTATCATAATCGTGCGATCCGGTACAGATATATCCTTTTTGTGAAATAATCGTATTCGTACCAATGGTGATCGTCCCCAAACTGTACAAAACAACATCATCACCAATCCACGAATAATCGCCAATGGTTACTTTCCAGGGATAGGTTATCTGTGCCGAAGGGCGAATGATTACCTTTTTTCCGATTTTAGCGCCGAATAATCGCAGTAAAAATCGTCTCCATCCATACATAAATTGTGGTGAAGGCCGAAACAAAAAGAAATGAATAAGCCACCATAACTGAACAACTACAGCACTACGGCCTCTAAACCCTTCCGGCAAATGAAATTCTTCTAGTTTATACATTTTTCTAATAGTGTAGTCGCGTTAATTATAAAGTGTTCTTCCGTAAAGCGTTCTTTAGCATATGTAATATTATAACGTCCCTTTTTTTCAATAATCTGCGGGTTGTAATATAATGTTTCTAATTTTTCTGCTAAATCCGCCACATTGTTTTTTTCGCAAAAAACGGCGTTATCTTCATTACAAATATCGGCAATTCCGGCATGATTTGTTGTTAAAATAAGATTTCCTAGCGACATGGCTTCCAAAATACTAATTGGCTGACCTTCCATTTTATAATATGTTGGTAAGCAAAAAACATTACAGTCTCTCAAAAAGTCTTTTTTAGCTTCACCATAAAGAACGCCCTTGTAGTCGACCTCATTTTTAGCAAACAATTCCGTAAGATCATTCTCTATTACCTTATTCCCCGCAACTTTCAAATCGATTTTTATACCTTTTTCCCGAATAAGCTGTATGGCTTTCAATAAAACATTGATCCCTTTTTCTTCGATCAGGTTACTCAAAAAGCCCACTTTTAAGGTTGAATACTCTTTTACTTGTAGTAATTCTTCTTCCGGTATTACTAATGAATCCTCAAAAAAATTATTCAGTTCAAAGATGTTTTCGGGTTTTATAAATGGCTCAAAATTTTTACGCAACGACTTCGACAGTACAATTCCATAGTCGAACATTGCTATTAATTTACCAAAAATCTTTTTTTTACTTCCTTTTAATTGGTTGTATTCTTCCAACAAATGGTTCCCGTGTAAATGTACAACCAATGTCTTCCCCAAAAACTTGGAAAGCATCATAAAGGGAAGGTATTTCACAACCCCTAAAAACGATTGTCCAATAGTAATATAAACAATCTTTGTCGCTATAATTTTATAAGCCTCCAGATAGCATTTAAAAAAACGAGCCTTTTCCATACTGATCGTCCCATGTCTGTCGGATACACCGGAAGCAAACTCGGTGTTAATTTGCTTAACCTCCCAGTTTTTACCTTTTAGTCCTTTGGCAATTACTTCATTTGCCAGACTTACTCCGGAAACCGGTAATGGAAAAGGACCTATCACCACTATTTTTTTTGTCATGTCCGAGCCTTTTTATAAATAAACATACTCATTATTAATGAATAGAAAATAATTCCATTTTGTCGTTCCAAATAGCTTTCTGTTAAAAATACTATTAAAAAAAACGTCAAAATGAGTAGTCCTATTTTTTCTTTAGATGCGATAAACTGACGGTATAAAAAGATAGTCCCTGCTAAAAACAATACTAATCCTATAATTCCCGATGATAATACAATCTGTATAAACTGATTGTGCGCATTATAGGTGTCAACTGCTAATTGATCGTATTCCTTATCAATGTAACTTTGGTTTAGCACATCCTGAACATCTCCTATTCCGTATCCCAAAACGGGCGCTTTCTGGATCAATTCTGCACTCGTTTTCCAGACTATATAGCGTATTCCTGTTGATGTTTCCGGATTTTCAACAATCCGGTCAACCGATACCAATTCTAAAAATCGGTACTTGATTTCCGGAATCAACATCATACATAACGAAATTAGCACAATAATAAACGATCCCTTTATCCAATATCCCTTGGATTTTTTGGAAAAAAAGAATACAAGTACACAAAGCAAAAAAGAAATTATAGATCCCTTTCTGGATAAGATTAACAATCCGGAAAACAATATTATAAAAAGCAAATAGGATACTATTCTGGGTTTAAGTTCCCATTCCAACAGAAAAAATAATGCAATCACAAAATATGTTGAAATATAAATTGGATGATCATTTATTCCCCAAAACTCAAACATAATATAGGAATAGCCATAATTTAAAGACATGTCCCCTGAAAAACAACCCAACTGATTCAGGTATATAAATATTAGAATGGTATAGAGTACACATGACGGCACAAATACCTTTCGGAACGTTTTAAAGAACAGATCTCTATCGTCGTCGGTAAGCAGACAAAATGCTAATGGTAATGCAAGAGGAATCATTCTGCCGATAATTTTCCAACCTTCGTTCAGGTTGCTTGTATAGCATAATGAAACGAGTGCAATGATAAAAAGTAGCAAAATCGGGATTCCTTTCTTAATTGCCCGCTTTTCATTGCCTTTCTTATAAAAATAAGATAATGCCGACACTAAAAATAGCAGTACGACTAAATACGGTTTTGCCTTAAATGGCAGTAAAACAAAAAGTCCAAATAAAACAGCAATACTGTTTATCAGATAATTCCAGTTTTTATTGAGTAATGCTTTCATCATTCTTCGTTTCTTTAAAAACAAATTTTATTTTCTTGATTTTGTAGAAATAAAAGGAGATTATCAATACAAAAACGGAGTACCATATAAATCGGTGGGTAGACCTTAAATTATATTCATAACTAAACATTACAAACAAAAGCAACATCAATACTTGAATAATCGCAAAAACATATTTTCTGTTTACGATCGATTTTTTTATAAAATTATCGATCACTGAAAAATAATAGCCCAGGAAGATGTAATAAAAGAAACTAAAAATCGGGAATTTTGCCAACTCTCCTATTGCCGAAAAAGGAGCAAAAATGTTAATTCGTAACTGTTTATATATTTGATACCAATTGACCATTCCACCGGGTAATGGATTCATACAAGTCATTAGTTTGTCTATAGAAGCGTCTTTATATAATTTAATGGTTTCGGATGTAACATAGAATCCAAAAATAAAGGTATAATATATATTCCTAACCGTATATTCAAAGATTATTTCCGGTCTTTTAAATGTCACCTCCATATACGGAATCAGACCATGTCCAAATGATTCCGATCGCAGCGAGATGTTATACCCGAAAAAGATCGTCATAAAAGGGACGAAAAAGCAAAGGAATACGATTTTTTCCTTTCGGGTCGCTAAAAATAAGGAATAGGTTATCCCAAAAAGAATTAAGCAAATTGAGGCGATCCTACTTCCCAAACAGATCCCAATAAAAACAGTGGTGAAAATAGCAATTCGGGATACTGTTTTAAATTTATTCATCAGAATACCGGCCAAAACCGAAATAAAAATCATCAGGTTGGAATAGATCATTTTTAAAACGGAACTGTCTTTTGGAATATATTTTTTCCGAACAAACAATTGATCCCCGTAATCCAGATACACCAAAAGGACACATATCAGCAACAGTACCGTTGTAACATCGCTAAGAACCTTATAATTGATTTTTCGATCCTTTAAATTTACAACTTCTATTGGCTTTCGGTTAATCGCATTATAAGTGGGATTTATAAATTTATAAAGGAAGACTCCGGATAAAAACAGGGTAATCACGCGTAAAAAAACGCAAAGTTGTTCGGTAAAATTTTTGTGGTTTTTTATATCCAGATTAAAGAAATTTATCTTTTCGGATCTCGGATAATAAAAATGATAAAGTGTTGTGAAAACAACAACTGCGAGATAGTATACAATAAAGATATCTACCGGTGATAAAACAAATAACTTCCGTTTATTATATACTACAAAAAGTAAAACTATTATTAAAGAAAGATATACAATCATTATTTTAAAAATCTGTGGGGCATTTAAAAAAACACCCCACAAGAAAAATTAGTTATTTTCCAAAGCTCTTATCCCTGAAGCCTCATACCAGGCACTGGAATAGGATCGGATATATACATTTCCATTTTTATTATTAAATAAAATTATCTGGAATGCACCATCGGCTTTTTTGGTAATATCAATTGAATAGACCGCGTGATCGTATTTTTTTAAGGCTTGAGATTTGTCTTGTGCATTATACCAAGATCCGTTGCTGTTTCGAACAAAAACATCCCCTGTAAATCGATTCAAACAGACTAATGTAAAATCATCATTAGACGACTGCAAAACCTTCATCTGATATTTTTCAGCTGTTTCCATTTTGCTTGCAATAGCTTTGCCTTCTTCTTGCTTTTTGGTATCATTTTGACAAGAAAGCAAAAAAACACTGCACAAAATACTAAGAAATACTACTCTCATTTTTATTTTTTTTTCTACAAATATAGAATATTATGTCACTAAATAATTACTTTATAAAATCAATTCACAATATTTTATTTTATAATTTTAACAGGCAGGTTATAATCATAAATTGTATTTTAGATGTGAAATCTAAAATACAATAAAATGGATAATCCTATTAATAAAATTTATAACCAGAAAAAATCCGAATACTTAAATAATAACCCGACTTGGCATGAAGAAGATTCTCCATGGAAAGCAAAACAAATTGAAAAACTATTCTCTCGAAATACACTGGATCTGAAAACAATTGTTGAAGTTGGCTGCGGAGCCGGTGAAATCCTAAACCAATTACATTCCAAACTAAGCCCCGAAATAACATTCCACGGATATGATATTTCTCCCGATGCTTATGAAATTTCACATAAAAAAGAGAAAGATCGCCTGACGTTTTTTCAGGATAATTTCCTTGAAAAAGATGTTCACTATGACTTACTATTAATGATGGACGTTTTTGAACATGTTGAAGACTATTTCGGTTTCATCAAAAATTGCTCTCAAAAAGCCAACTACAAGATTTTTCATATCCCACTGGATATTTCCGTTTCGTCTGTAATGCGCAATGAAATTATTAATGGACGAAAAAGTGTAGGTCACATTCATTATTTTATGAAAGATACCGCACTCTCTACATTAAAGGACTGTAATTTGGAAATTGTTGATTATATATATACCGCAGGTACTGTTGAATTAAGCAATCGAAAATTAAGAACACGTATTCTTAATGTTCCCCGCAGATTACTTTTTAAAATTGCTCCCGACTTGTGTGTACGGTTTTTAGGCGGTTATTCGCTTTTGGTTTTAGCAAAATAAAACGACGGAAACAGTATCCTGTTTTTAATGGAAAAAAACAGGATTAACGACGCCATTAATATGTCGATCCCTATTCGTAGCGAGACCAAATTTTCAAATTGCATCCCATCCGATATATATAGTAACAAACAAATACCGATATAGGTCAAACAGGAAATTATTAACGAAAAATTATACTGTTTGATGGAGCCAAATGCTACCAGTGAACAGCTTCCTACAATATTGGAAATTCCGATAACCGGTATTAATATTACCATTTCTTTTAAAAGATAGGAATATTTTACCATTTCATTACCGCCAAAAAACAGAATGATTTTTTCTGAAAAAAAGTAGGTTATAATGGCAAAAAAAAGTCCCATTGCAAATGTCAACAACACCAACTTTCGCATAAACTGTAGGCGTTGGTTTCTTACAATAGACGGAAAAACGGCCTGTTGAATCACTTCGTAAACAAAAACAAAAGTGAAGATTATTTTGGACGCTAAATCAAATCCCGAAACCAAGCTTTTTGAACAAAAATAGCCGATTAAAAAAATAGTTCCGAAATTTAGAAAAAGAGTTGAGAATTTCCCTAAAAAAAACAAATACCCGTCTTTTAAATAGGCCAGTAAGGTTGCAAATGATGTTTTTAAAAACCTAAATTTTGACTCTTTCTTTAGAAAATAATACCCAAATACGCCCCAAATCAGGTTTGAAATAACCAATAGTATGACATATCGAAATCCATGACTGTTTTTTTCAACCAAAAGAAACGTGGAAATCACTAAAAAAACCCTGGCTACAACCGTAACAATTGTAATCGGTTTCATCTTTTCAATTCCCTGAAAATACCAGATCGGGAAAAGAACTTCCCCGGCTCCCATTAGCATCATCACTATAAAAAGGTGGCTATATGTTTGCGTACCGGAAATAAAAATAAAGCTTATTAACAGGATAAAACTCAATAAAAACAACAGTCCTTTTATGGTATAAACCGCCGAAATAATTTCGTCTATTTTATCCTTGTCCTCTTTATTTTCAACGATACTTTTAGAAACGTATAAGTCAAATCCAAAATTTATCAATATCAGAAAATACTGGATGAAGGAGTCTACCCATGTTATGGTACCGTAATTTTCTTCACCCAACACTCGTATGAGGTAACCTATTAATAAGTATTTTGAAAAAATGTTTACAAACTTTATAATTCCTATATGAAAAAAGTTTCTAACTATACTTTTATTATTTTTTACAAATTGAAGTTTCGCAAACATCACCGTTTTATTTTTTCATCCCACGTATTAATTGCAAACCCAAAGGTACTTTTAATTTTCTGCTTATCCAATACACTGTATTTTGGCCGTTTCGCCGGCGTTGGATAAGCTGTTGTAGGAATGGGATTAACCTGAATGGTCATTTGATTCACTTCAAATATCTTCTTAGCAAAGTCGTACCAACTGCACGCTCCTTCATTGCTAAAGTTATAAATCCCATAAGGTTTTATCTCATTTTGGAAATCGTAACGGATTATTGTAACGAGCGCTTCGGCCAAATCGACGGCATAGGTTGGTGTTCCGATCTGATCGTCTACCACATTAAGCACTTCTCGCTCTGAACCAAGTCGTAGCATGGTTTTCATAAAGTTGTTTCCAAATTCGGAATATACCCATGAAGTCCTCACAATATAGTATTTTGACCATTCTTTTGCAATGGCCTGCTCTCCTTCTAATTTTGTTTTTCCGTAAACTCCTTTCGGATTGGGTATATCTTCTTCGGTATAAGGTGTGCTTTTTTCGCCGTCAAAAACAAAATCTGTAGAAATATGAAGTAAAACGGTATTGTATTTTTCACAGGCTTTCGCCAGATTTTGCGGTCCGTTTACATTAACCTGAAATGCTTTTTCCGGTTCACTTTCGGCTTTGTCAACCGCCGTATACGCCGCCGTATTGATACAATAAGCCGGTTGTATTTTCTGAAAATACGCAGTGACTTTTTCTTTATCCGTAATATCCAAATCGGATGATGAAACAAATACAAAGTCAATTTCCGGATAGTTTTCCGAAATAGCTTGTAGCGATTGTCCTAATTGTCCGGACGAACCGGTTACCAGTACTACCATATTTTTCGGGCTTTATCCAATGTAGGTAAGATGTGGTCTTTTTCGGAAATCAACAATTCCGATACTTCCAGTTTCCAGTCGATCGCAAGGGTTGCGTCATTATAAATGATTCCGCCTTCGGATTCTTTATTGTAAAAATTATCGCATTTATAAAAAAACGTAGCCGTTTCACTTAATACCAAAAAACCGTGTGCAAATCCTCTGGGAACAAATAATTGTTTTTGGTTTTCGGCCGATAATACTTCGGCTACATATTGGCCATAGGTTTCCGATTCCGGACGGATGTCTACTGCTACATCCAATACTTCTCCCTGAAGTACACGAACCAGCTTGGCCTGTGCGTGTGCTCCCGTTTGATAATGCAAACCTCGTAGTACTCCTTTGGTCGAAAACGACTGGTTGTCCTGAACAAAGTGAACCGCTTCGCCGGTTCCATCCCGGAATGTTTTTTCATTAAAACTTTCCATAAAATAACCTCTCGCGTCCTGAATCACTTTGGGTTCGAGTATATAACAGCCGGATAGTTTTGTAGGGGTAATCGTCATTTTTTTATTCTAATATACTTAGTAAGTGTTTTCCATATCCGCTTTTTAATAACGGTTCAGCCAAAAGCTGCAATTGCTCGGCATCAATAAATCCCATTCGGTAGGCCGCTTCTTCAATGGCTCCGATTTTTAATCCCTGGCGTTCTTCGATAACCTGTACAAATTGCCCGGCTTGCATTAACGACTGAAACGTTCCGGTATCGAGCCAGGCGGTTCCACGGTCTAAAATACTCACCTGAAGTTTTCCTCTTTCGAGGTATTCTTTGTTTACATCGGTTATTTCCAGTTCGCCACGATTACTCGGTTTGATATTTTCGGCGATCGCCACCACATCATTATCATAAAAATAAATCCCCGGTACCGCATAGTTTGATTTCGGATAAATCGGTTTTTCCTCTATCGAAAGGACTTTCCCGTCTTTATCAAAATCAACGACACCATACCGTTCCGGATCATGTACGTGATACGCATAGATAATTCCGCCATCCGGATTGTTATTTGCCTGAAGTAATTCGGCTAATCCGGTTCCGTAAAAAATATTATCGCCTAAAATCAACGCTACTTTATCGTCTTTAATAAAATCTTTTCCAATAATAAAGGCCTCCGCAAGTCCGTTCGGATTTTCCTGTACGGCATATTCAAAACGACAACCCAGTTTACTTCCGTCGCCTAATAATTGGCGAAATAAGGGTAAATCATGTGGTGTGGAAATGATCAATATTTCACGGATTCCGGCCCACATTAATGTCGACAGCGGATAATAAATCATTGGCTTATCATAGATAGGCATTAACTGTTTGCTCACGGCCAGCGTAAGCGGGTGTAATCTGGTGCCGGAGCCTCCTGCTAATATTATCCCTTTCATTTTATTAAATGCTTATTGCTTTACTACTTTTTGTCAAATTTGTTCAGATACCAGGCAATGGTTTTCCGAATTCCGGTTTCGAAATTTTCATCGGCTTTCCATCCCAGTTCCGTTTCGATTTTGGTGGCATCGATCGCATAACGCAAATCATGACCCGGACGGTCTTTTACAAAAACAATCTGTGTTTTATAACTGCCTTCGGTTTTCGGTTGCAATTCGTCTAAAATTTCGCAAATGGTATTGGCGATATACAGGTTGTTGCGCTCGTTCCGGCCTCCGATATTATAGGTTTCTCCCGCTTTTCCGTTTTTGAAAACCAATTCGATTCCTTTACAGTGATCCAACACATACAACCAATCTCTTACATTTTTTCCGTCGCCGTAAATCGGAATATTTTCTCCCGAAATCGCTTTACGGATAATGGTTGGAATCAACTTTTCATTGTGTTGCTTCGGACCGTAATTATTGGAACAGTTTGTCGTTACCACTTGCATTCCATAGGTATGAAAATAACTTCGTACAATCATATCGGAAGATGCTTTTGATGCCGAATACGGACTATTGGGCGCATACGGTGTTTCTTCTGTAAACAAACCGGTGGCACCTAATGTTCCGTAAACCTCATCGGTGGAAATATGGTGGAAACGCGATTGTTCGTATCCTTCCTTATATTGGTTGGGTCCTGTCATCCAATGTTTACGGGCGGCATCCAACAGGTTGAAAGTTCCGATAACATTGGTGCGGATAAACGCTTCCGGTCCGGAAATCGAATTATCCACATGCGATTCGGCTGCAAAGTGGATCACATCCGAAAAATCGTATTTTTCAAAAAGCGTTTCTACCAGTTCACGGTCGCAAATGTCGCCTTGTACAAAGGTATACCGACTGTGATTGGCTACTTCTTCCAGATTGGCCAAATCGCCTGCATACGTCAGCTTGTCTAAATTAATTACATTTATATCCGGATTCCCTTCTATAAAATAGGTTACAAAATTAGCTCCTATAAATCCCGCACCTCCGGTTATTAGTATATTTTTCATGCTTATGCTAAGTTTCTTTTAATCATTTGTTTTTTATAGAAAGAACGAAGCATTCCGAAAAATAAAAACATTCCGACAAAAAGAACAGGTAAAACCAATTTCATTTTACCATTTAACGCTTTTGTATTTCGAACATTTATCGTAGCACTACTCTCTTTAATAATATCTTGAAAGTTGTTTATCTCAATATTTAAATGACCCAATTCATTTACCATTTGGTCTTTGGTTTTGATTACGTCATTTAATTGTGTGTTCTCATTATAATAAATCAACTTATCGCTTTTTTGTTGCGAACTTGTATTCGATGAAAACTGATTTAAAATTCCATTGATCTGAGCGATGGTTTCTTCGTTCGTTTTGATTTTTAATCGAATATTGTTTATTCTTTCTTTTTGAACCATTCGGTAATAATCACTGTCATTAAAAAACTTCAGTAATGGTTCGCTTGTTTTATCTCTATTTGTTAAACCTCTTGTCATAAAGGATATCAAATGGAATTTATAGTTTTTACTGGTAATATTGTCTTTTAAAATCTTTTGAATATCACCGTCTTCCGCCATTAATTTGATCATCTGGAAGTTCTCGTCACTATTATCGATAAATCTATAGATGTCTATTACCGGCTCTACTTCTATTCTTACTATTTTTTCAGGATCTTTTATTCCTAATTTTGTTAAAAACGGATAATCCCGTTCTTTAATTTTTGAATTTAATAACTCTACTTTGGCATATAAATAATCCACACTTTCAAAATTCGGGATTACAATCATTTGATTTTCATAAACTTTTTCCGATTTATCCATGTAAAATCCTAATCCTGCTCCTACAACAAACAAAATGGAGATGATTATAATATTGCGTTTTAAAAATAGAACACCGTCAAAAATCCAGTCTAAAAAGGACTGAAAAAGATTGCCGATTTTCTTGGAAACTTGGGACAAATCGATTTCCTGTTCTTCCGAATTAGTGGTATTAGAGTTATTATTCATAGTAAGTGATAGGTTATTTAATATTAAATATTTGTTCTAAAATCTTAATCGTGATTAAATACGTTGGTTTCACTCCGGTTGTTCCCAATCCGCCCGAAGCTAATGTACTTCCTGTTTCCAATGGGTTATCCGATGCATAATACGCATAACGTACTTTTACATTTGATGGGATACTTTTTCGGATTTTGGAAGCCGACTGGATGGCTTTCTGATAATAAGCGCCTTCCATTTCCAGTCCAATGACACCCCAGGTCGATTCGTGGAAAAATTTCAACAGGTCTTTATTTTGTAACGATGTTCCTAATACCGTTATCATCGGTCCTGCAAAAACCGGGATTTCATTTCCTTCGAACATTTCGGCCGAAAGTTCGTTGTCGAACGGATAGTTATCGCCCGTTCCTTCGTTGATATGGGCCGACGGAATCATAATGTCGCCTTTTCCACCTTCTAAAATACCGGCTTTCCCCATAATCGAAACCGATTCTACGTTTAGGAATACTTTCTCCTGTCCGTCTTTATACGGTTTTAAGAGTTCGTCGATCGTTTCGTAGGCTTGTTCCCCAAAGGCGTAATCCATTACAATGATAACCGGATGTTCGCCTTCGACTTTTGCCTTAGGAAAGGCCGATTTATTCCAATCAATTTTTGCCGTGTCGAAAATCTGAACATCAATATTGGTTCCCGAAGTATCCGGAAGCGAAATCATTCCGTGTTTAATCGCAAACTCTTCCGCTTTTGCACGTAAATCGTTATTCCCGGATTTGCTCAGTTCTTCGTAAATCACAAAATCCGACTGGTCTTTGAATTTTCCTTTTAAGACGTGTGTCGCAAATAAGGAATTCATCACACTGTGCATGTTTGCACTGATTACGTGAATCGGACGCTGAATTAATTTATTTTTCTGTAAAACTTTTTTAATGTTATTCGCCCAGATCTCCCCATGGATATGGTGACCCAAACGCTCTCTTAGAATCGGACTAAAGGTAATCGTTCGTTTGTTGTTGTCGACCACCTCTTCTATCGCCAGTTTCCCTAACCAGTAAATAATGTGTAGAAAACGTTCCGGCGCCTGTTGGGTGGCAAAACTGTCGTAAATATCCAATACCTCAGCAAAGGTTCTTCCTAAGATATTCGACACATGCGAAATCGCTTTTTCGCGTTCTACCAACGTCAGTTTTTTATTCTGAAGAATCACCTGCTCCAGTTTTTCCCAATCCCGCGTTAAACGACCGTCTTCGTCAATCAATACCCGGTCTTTAATTTTATGCGATTCGATAAAAATAAAGGTAAGGTGCGTTAAAATATCATAGATATCCGAACGACCACGGGTAATTTCGATATTCATCTGTTCGTCGTCGATACGGTAACAGTTTCGTCTTCTTTTTGGCGGTACAATCGCTTGGAAATGCGACTTCGAATACCCTTCATCCGAGGTCAGGTTGATATAACGGCATTCTTCAATACCAATTGGTAAACGCTCAATTACATATAATAATCCGTTTAACTCTACTTTCTCTTCTGCTATCGTCCCATATATTTCCGGGCGTAAAGACAACAAAGCTTCACGTAATGTTTCTCCCGAAATACCCATAGGTTTGTAGAATCCTCTGTTAAACAAATGACGCATGGTAATGTACAAACGTTCAATTGCTGCCGATGATTCCTGTGCGCGTGAGCGCGAAATGTTTTTAATCTCTTTCATATGCTTTCTATTTAGTAACCCACAAATGTAGGATTTTTATTTTTTAGTTTGTTAAAGTTAACTTTATCGCAAGTTCATTAAACTTGTTGTTATACTTCTTTATTCCCGATTGGATTGGTTTGTCAAATCGCGACCAGCGTCCCATCGTAAACCGCCAGGAAGTACTCGTTTCAGACGGTATTGTCCCTATTCTGGGTTCGTACCGCGTTCCAGAAAAGTTGGTAACGGTATAACTTCCCGAAGCCGCATCTTTTACATCTGTTTTAAAATCGTATTTGTTCCCGTCGATAATAAGCCATTCGACCGCTACAAAGATGCCTTTTTTTCCGATTTCTAAATTATAACCGTCCAGTTTTACCACCGTGTTTTGTTTTCCTTTTTCCGCTTCGATTATCAGGTTTTTATCGGTCAGGTCTTTCCCCGGGCTTCCATCTTCTGTCACGTCATAAAAATGCAGGATAAACGTTGCCGGATCTACTTCCGAGTCGGTCATAATCATCAACTCTTTAATATAGGGTGCTTGGACACTGTTTTCATCAAACGGAAAATAACGTGCTACTATCCACGGATTTTTTCCACTGGAAAAGAAATGACTGATTCCTCCTTTTTTATAATCGCCGATGGTTGTTGTTTTATTGCCTTTTTTTCCAGCAATCACAACTTCCTGAAGTTGTAACGGACGTTGCTTTAACACGACTTTTGCCGCTTCGCTACCTTTTACTTTTGCCGTTTCATAACCCAACGCACTAAACACTAAAACCTTCTCCGGATTTTTTTCGAAAATAGTAAAATCTCCGTTTACATCGGCTGTTGTTCCGTTATTTTCATTTTCAACCCAGATATTCACATAGGCAACCGGTTGTCCCGTTTCGTTAACCACAATTCCTCGAATCTGAGCCGTACTACTTATCGAAAGGAATAACAGTAAAAACAAGATTTTTCCCATGTTATGCTTTCTTTAGTTTATCCGCTATTTTACGGTCGTTCGAAAGTCGCGGTAGTTTATTTTGTCCGCCCAGTTTTCCTTCGGATTTCATATATTCCTGAAAGGCATTCCGTGCCACTTTTGTCACAACCACGGTTCGCAGTACATTCCCGGAAATCAAATCGTCGTAATAAACATTTTGCGCTCGCATGGCTTTATCCAGCTTTTGTTCGAATAGGCTCATATTTTCCGGTTCCTGTTCAAACTCAATCAGCCATTCGTGATACGGTAAACCTTCGGTTGGTGTGATTTGTGGCGCTACGGTAAATTCATTCACCTGAACATTGGTGTTTTCCATCGCTTCTTTTAGCGCGGCTTCCACTTCTTTCCCAATAACGTGTTCGCCAAATGCGGAAATATAATGTTTGATTCGTCCTGAGACAATTACCCGATACGGTTTTAAACTCGTAAACTGAATCGTGTCACCAATATTATAGGACCATAATCCGGCGTTTGTAGAAATGATTAGCACATAGTTTATTCCGAGTTCCACATCGCCTATCGTATAACGTTTTGGATTTTCCTGGAAAAATTCATCACTTTTGATAAACTCATAAAAAATGCCCGAATTCAACAACAGTAGCATTCCTTTTTCTTTTTGGGAATCCTGATAGGCAAAAAAACCTTCGGAAGCCGGGAATAGTTCAATACTGTCGACCTTACGTCCGATCAGGTTTTCGAATTTCGCCCGATACGGTTCGTAATTCACACCACCGTAAATAAACAGGTTAAAGTTTTTAAAGATCTCACCTACCGGTCGGTTGCCTTTTTCTTTTAGTTTTTCAAAATACATTTGTACCCACGACGGAATTCCGGAGATTACCGCCATGTCTTCGTGGAAGGTCTCTTCTACTATTGCATCGACTTTGGTTTCCCAATCTTCGATACAGTTGGTTTCCCAGCTTGGCATCCGGTTTTTTTGTAAATATTTCGGAACATAATGCGCGACAATTCCCGAAAGTCGCCCCAGTTTGATTCCGTTTTTCTCACTTAACACCGGACTTCCCTGTAAGAAAATCATCTTTCCGTCTACAAACGATGCGTTTCCGGTTTCATGGATATAATGCAAAATCGCATTTCGCGCCGCTTCAATATGATACGGCATCGATTCTTTCGTAAGCGGGATATATTTGGCTCCAGATGTTGTTCCGGATGTTTTGGCCAGATATAACGGTTTTCCTTTCCACAATACGTCCGATTCTCCGGTTAACATTTTGTCGATATACGGGCGTAGTTGTTCATAATCGCGCACCGGTACCTGTTTTTGGAAATCGGCTACCGAGGTGAACGTTTCAAACTGATGGTCTTTTCCAAATTGGGTGTTTTGAGCCGAACGAATCAGTTCCCAAAATATTTTTTGCTGAGTGGCCACCGGATTGTCCGCCCATTTTCGCGTGTTTTTATAAATTTTTCCGGCTAGTAATTTAGCAACAATCGATTTTATCGACATTTGATTTTATTTAGGATTATCGGCAAACTTTTTTTTCAATGCTTTTTCGGTTCGGTATATCAGAATAAAAACAAAAAGCAATACCAGCGCCATACTTATAACGAATTCAATATTCTTCAAAACGGGCAACAACAGCGGTGTCATCGCCAATAGCATCAGTATACCGCCACCTTTGATCAATTCTATTGCGGAATATTTTTGTGCAAATTGCCAACGCTCCGGCGATTGCATTGAGTTTGAAGTACGGTAACCGTATAAACTGTTTATTTTTTTAGGTGGAAAACAATACTGAATCAGTCCGGCAAGGACAAAAATTGCTCCACATAGTAACGGTAATTGTAATAGATTCGCAGTCCACTCCATCGTTTATTTATTCAAAATCAATAAATTGTGTCGGATCGATCGGGTAACCGTCTTTCCAGAGTTCAAAGTGTAATTGTACATCCGGATAGGTTCCGGTAATTCCGGCCAACGCGATCACTTCCCCTGACTTTACCACATCGCCTTCCGATTTGGTTAGAGATGCCGCCCGTTTGTAAACCGAAAGAATTCCGTCATTGTGTCTAATGATGATAACCTGCCCGTTGGTTGGTGTCCAATCGGAAAAAACTACGGTTCCATTTGCAATCGTTTTGATTGGCGTATTCTTCGTCAGTGCAATACTAATATTATAATGCCTGTTTTTTGCATTGTATTTTTCTACAATATGACCTTTTACCGGTGGCAGTAAAACCAGATTTACTCTTGGTTTCGCTTTTTCAAAAACATTGTATTTGTCCTCCAGTCGAACTTGTTCCCGCAATTTTAAATCCGTTTGCGATGGATTCAAATCGGCAACCTCAGTGGTCTTATCTTCTACCTTAATGGAATCTTTGTTTAACTTGGCATAGTCCAGATCGCCGGTAAGCACTTTTTTAATCGACTCCACATACAGGTTGTTTTGCCGGATCACCTGTTCCAGTGAATCGGATTTTATAGCCAGTTGCGTGGCTTCTTTTTTAAGTTTGGTCGATGAATAACCCGGTATGTATTCCCGTAAAGGTGTGAAAGCAATAATAAATGTGGTCGCGGTAATCAAAAATATCGTAGATACGGTAAGACTCACAAAAACGTTCATCAGATTTAACTTCAGAGAAAAGATCTCTTCAAACGTATCTTCATTCAATATTACCAATCGGTTTTTATTGAATAATTTCTTTTTTAAAAGCTGTCGTTTTAGTCGCTTCGCAGACATTATATTCTTTTAATTCACAAATATAATAATTTAATACCGGCTTTCTTAATCCTATACTCATTATTGATTTTTATGATTTAGGTTAAAGAAATCCTAAATTTAGCGCCTCATCCTTAAAAAGCTTCAATTATTTATTTGTCTAATTGTATTTATAGCTAACTTTGTTCTCTAGAATTGCGAATTAATTTTTTGAAATAATAAACACAGTAACAATGGGAAAGCTTGGTGCAACAGAAATAATCCTGATCGTAGTGGTAATTGTACTTTTATTCGGTGGTAAAAAAATTCCTGAACTAATGAAAGGTTTGGGTTCCGGAATTAAAGAATTCAAAAATGCGGCTAAAGACGATCAACCTTCCGCTCCTAAGAAAGACGAAACCAAAGAGTAATTTTTTGTAATACTTTTTTTTAGAGGCTGTAAAAGTAAACGACTTTTTAAAATAAAAGAGGCTGTTTATTTTTTACAGCCTCTTTTTATTTGTTCTTATAGTATCATACTTAACTGTATTCGTTTACGGTCTTCGTCGACTTCGGTTACTTTTACCTGTACGTGTTGGTGTAGCTTAACCACTTCGTTGACATCGCTCACAAATCCTTCTTTGAGCTGCGAGATATGAACCAGTCCGCTTTCCTTGATTCCGATGTCGACAAAACAGCCGAAATTGGTAATATTGTTTACAATTCCCGGCAATATCATTCCCGTACGCAAATCGCGGATCGTTTTTACATTCGCATCAAATTCGAATACTTTGGCTGCTTTCCGCGGATCCAATCCCGGTTTTTCCAATTCTTTTACAATGTCTTGTAAACTTAAAAGTCCAACCGCATCAGTTACATAGTTTTCCAGTCGGATCGCACTGATTTTTTCTTTATTCGCTATCAGTTCATTAACCGATATTTTAAGGTCTTTTGCCATTTTCTCCACAATTCCATAGGCTTCCGGGTGTACCGCCGAATTATCCAACGGGTTTTTAGCATTCGCGATCCGGATAAAAGCCGCCGCCTGTTGGAAGGCTTTTTCGCCCAATCGCGGTACTTTTTTTAGTTGACTCCGACTTTCGAAAGCGCCGTTTTCCGAGCGATATGCCACTATATTTTCAGCCATCTTCTCGCCTATTCCGGACACATAACTCAATAACGATTTACTCGCCGTATTCAGGTTGATTCCAACGGAGTTTACACAACGGGTAACCACCGTATCCAGTTCGTTTTTAAGTTGTGTCTGATCCACATCATGTTGGTACTGCCCTACTCCAATCGACTTCGGATCGATTTTTACCAACTCGGCCAACGGATCGGATAATCGTCTGCCAATCGATACAGCGCCCCGTACGGT
The DNA here is from genome assembly GCA_023446155.1 of Bacteroidota bacterium. Classification (GTDB taxonomy): domain Bacteria; phylum Bacteroidota; class Bacteroidia; order Flavobacteriales; family Flavobacteriaceae; genus Flavobacterium. Next base: position 83,404 of record JAEXIT010000008.1, on the reverse strand, counting down.
AACATCATAATTCGGAAATTCATCGCGGGCAATTTTTGAAGCCGAATAGACCGACGCCCCTGCTTCGCTTACCACAAATACCTGTAACGGTTTATCGAAGGCTATTTTTTTAATAAAAAATTCCGTTTCCCGGGAAGCCGTTCCGTTTCCGATTGATATGGCTTCTATTTTATAGGAATTGACCATCGAACGGATTTTTTTCATCGCCATGGCCGTTTCATTTTGCGGCGCATGCGGGAAAATGGTTTCGTTATACAGCAAATCCCCTTTTTCGTCCAGACATACGACTTTACATCCGGTTCGGAATCCCGGATCGATTGCCAGAATTCGTTTTTCACCCAATGGCGGTGCCAGTAACAACTGATTTAGATTTCCGGCAAATACCTGGATCGAACTCGCATCGGCTTTTGCCTTCGCTTCCTGTAAGGTTTCGTTCGAAATAGCTGGTTCTAATAATCGTTTATAACTGTCGCCAATCGCTTTTTTAAGATGCGTAGCGGTGTCTTTTTTGTTTTTAATGACATTCCCTTCGATAAATTCCAGGGCTTCCTCCTGCTCGATATCCACTTTTAATTTGATGTAACCTTCGTTTTCTGCTCGCAACATGGCCAGTAAACGATGTGACGGTGCTTTGGTGATCGGTTCCGACCATTCGAAATACTGTTCGAATTTTTTAGCCCCTTCTTCGTCTTTTTTCGCTTTTACCACTTTGGTTTCGATCACGGCTTTGCGCTGGAACATTCTTCGCAAATTTTTCCGGATATAAATGTTTTCATTTATCCATTCGGCCACAATATCACGCGCACCCTGAAGTGCCTCATTTTCATTTGCTACTTTATCATTCAGGTATTTCGATGCGATATAATCGAGATCATCGGCATTTTGCGCCATGATGATTTTGGCCAACGGCTCCAATCCGTTTTCACGGGCCACATCAGCTTTGGTTTTTCTTTTTTTCTTGTACGGAAGGTAAAAATCCTCCAATTCATTCAGGTCAAAACTGTTACTTATCTTCTGTTCCAATTCTGGTGTTAAAGCATTTTGTTCCTGTATGGATTTTAAAATGGCCTCTTTTCGCTTTACAATGACCTCGAAAGCCGCATTCAATTTTGCAATCTGCTCGATAACAACCTCATCCAGATTTCCTGTCTTGTCTTTTCGGTAACGGGCTATAAACGGTATCGTACAATCTTCTGCCAAAAGCTGTAAGGTACTTTCTACGTTCTTTGGAGCTGTCGAAACAGACTTCAATATGTACTCTATATTTGTCATTCTATAAATAAATTGCGTGTTAAAATGTCGTAAACCCTGTTTTTAAAAAACGGAACGTGCTGGCTAAAATACTATCTTTGGCAGAAATTTTATAACAATGCAGCCATTATTCTGTTATGTCCTCAGCATGAATGTTTTCGCTTTTGTTGTTTTTGGCACCGATAAATGGCTCGCGGTTCGCCAACAAAAACGGATATCCGAAAAAACATTACTGGCCATCAGTTTTATTGGCGGAAGTATCGGTGCGATCGGTGCGATGCTCCTTTTTCGGCATAAAACTGCGAAACCGTCTTTTTTATGGAAATTTTCCGTATTGCTGGTTTTACAAATCGGAATATTGATGCTCCTCAGACATTATTTTGATCTTTGACATTATCATTTGATCATAATAAAATCCCGCCCGGAATAATTCCGCCGAAATCTATATATTTGTCCAATCCCTTACTAAATTTAAGATATTTTGATACCGAATCTTACAAAAAATAAGTTTTCCCGGTTTTCTTTTCTACTGCAACCCAAATATATTTTTGGTCTACTCGTAGCTGTGGCAGCTTTAATTGCCCTTAAACAGTATGACCACGGCAGTTATAATAACTATTCGATTTTTAAATATACGTTTTGGCATTTAATCGAATCCAAATCACTTTATGCCCATTATCCCGACGAGTATTGGGATCGAAATCATTATGGCCCTGTTTTTGCCTTGTTTATCGCTCCTTTTGCGCTATTACCGGATTATCTGGGGATGCTGTTGTGGAATGTTTGCAGTGTCCTTGTTTTTGCTTTCGGAATCAAAAGTTTGCCACTTTCGAATAAAGTAAAGGCCATTATAGCACTAATCTGCGCCAATGAGTTGATTACGGCTTTGTTGAGTTTCCAGTTTAATATTTTCCTGACGGGCGCTATTCTGATTGCTTTTTCCTATACGCTGAAAAATAAAAACCTGATCGCTACTTTTCCAATTATAAGCTGTACAATGATCAAATTATATGGTATTGTTGGACTGGCGTTTTTCTTTTTTACACAGAAAAAAATTCTGTTTATCCTTGGGCTTGTTTTTTGGGCTGTCGTGCTTTTTGTGGTACCGATGCTATTGTCATCGCCTAAGTTTATTATCGATACCTATGTGGAATGGTTCAATACGTTGGTTTATAAAAACTCCTCGAATATCAGTCTGGATTCGTATCAGGATATTTCCTTTATGGGGATGGTTCGACGGGCTTTGGGTGATCCGACTATTCCGAATAGTCCGTTTTTACTAGGTGGTGTATTGCTTTTCGGGGCGACTTATCTGAGAATAAAACAATTTCAATTTCTGGAGTTTCGATTGTTATTACTGGCATCGACGTTAATTTTCACTGTCATTTTTAGCAGCGGTTCCGAATCGCCTACCTATATCATCGCGTTTACCGGTGTGGCCATTTGGTTTATGCGTAAAACACAACATTCCAAATGGGAAATCGCTTTACTCATTTTTGCCATTTTACTAACTTCCTTATCGCCGACCGATTTGTTTCCAAAAGTGGCCCGCGTTTTTATCCGCAATCATGCGTTAAAAGCCTTACCTTGTGTTATCATTTGGCTAGTAATAATTTATGAAATGCTCACCAAAGATTTCAAACCTAAATCCGTTACCGTATGCGAAAATTAGTCTCTATTGTAATTCCTGCTTATAACGAAGCGGATAATATCCGGAATATATTTACGAAGATTGATTCCGTTTTTAGCACGTTGCCGTATAACTGGGAGGTTATTTTTGTGGATGATGGGAGTAAAGATGAAACATTGGTCACGGTAAAAGAGCTGGCAAACGATTATAACAATGCGTATTTTCTGGAGTTTTCCAAAAATTTCGGACATCAGCTGGCGGTAAAAGCCGGTTTGGATAATGCTTTTGGTGATTGTGTGATTTCATTGGATTGTGATGCACAACATCCGCCGGAGATTATTCCGGAAATGCTTCAAAAATGGGAGGAAGGTTTTGATATTGTCTACACCATTCGGGAAGAAGACAAACGTCTTTCGAAAGCCAAAAGAAGCAGTTCGAATCTTTTTTATAAACTGGTTAATTCCCTTTCGGATATCGAACTCGAAGCCGGCACTGCCGATTTTAGACTGATGGATCGCACCGTGGTAAATGTCTTCCGAAATTTCCATGAAACCGAACCGTTTTTAAGAGGACTCACCAAATGGCTTGGTTTCAGACAATATGGTATCCGTTATGAACCGGCCGAACGTTTTGCTGGAAACAGTAAGTATTCGTTAAAGAAAATGATCCGCCTGGCATTGCATGGTGTAACTTCTTTTAGTATAAAACCTTTATATACTGCGGTTTATGTAGGGCTAATCATGTCGCTGTTATCACTATTGTATATCCCGTATGTGGTGTATGCCTTTTATAATCATATCGAGGTTTCCGGTTGGGCTTCTATTATTATTACCATTGTTTTCTTTGGCGGTTTACAACTTATTATGTTGGGAATCATTGGTATTTATGTCGGTAAGATGTTTATGCAAACCAAAAACCGACCAAATTATATTATCCGTTCTACCAATTTAAAAGATCAGTCATGATTTTATTAAGTTTTGATATTGAAGAATTCGACATGCCGTTCGAATATGGAAAAGACATCTCGTTCGACGATCAGATTCAGTTGTCGATTACCGGTTCGCATACAATACTGGACATTCTTGAAAAACACCAGGTAAAAGCTACGTTTTTTAGTACCGCTACTTTTGCCATTAATGCGCCCGAAATTATCGAACGTATCAAAAGGGAAGGACATGAGCTGGCGTCGCATACCTATTACCATTCGAATTTTGAAGTACCGCATTTAAAGGAATCCAAAGACAAACTGGAAGAATTGTCTGGCATGACGGTTTCCGGTTTTCGAATGCCCCGTATGATGCCGGTAGATGAAAAAGAAATCGCCAAAGCCGGATATGTTTATAACAGTTCGATAAATCCGACCTATCTTCCCGGAAGGTATAATAACCTGCATATTTCCCGGACGTATTATATGAAAGACCAGGTTTTGCAAATACCCGCTTCGGTGAGTCCGTTAGTACGGTTTCCGCTTTTCTGGCTGTCGTTTCACAATCTTCCGTTAGGGCTGTACAGTCGTCTGGCCAAATGGACGTATAAAAAAGATAAGTACCTCAACATTTATTTCCACCCGTGGGAATTTATCGATCTGGACGATTTCGAACGTTTCGGATTCCCCGGTTATGTTCGTAAAAACACCGGCGTAAAAATGGAAAACCGATTGGACCAGTTTATTTCGAATATGAAAAAAAGTAAACTGCCGTTTGGAACTTTTCAGGAGTTTGTTAAAAATATCGCTACACCTGACAGGTTTTAAAAACCTGTCAGGTGTGCTGCAACAAATAGAAAAGGCTTCCAAATGGAAGCCTTTTTATTATAACCCTAGCAGGTCTTTTCTCTTTATTCTTTATTCTCCAGTCTATTGACAAACCGGGATTTTATTCACACGATTCGCATGACGTCCACCTTCAAAAGCAGTTGCTAAAAAAGTATCGACCATTTCGATCGTTTGTTGGATTGACGTAAATCGCGCCGGAATACTGATAATATTCGCATCGTTATGCTGACGTGCCAAAGCCGCAATTTCTTTTGTCCAGCACAATGCTGCACGAATTCCCTGGTGTTTGTTTACCGTAATTGCGATACCGTTTCCGCTTCCGCAGATCACAATACCAAAGTCGGCTCTTCCTTCTGTGACATCCAACGCAACCGGGTGACCGAAATCGGGATAATCCACACTGTCGAAAGTGTCGGTTCCATGATTCGTTACCGTATGCCCCTGGGCTTCCAGATGTTTTAAAATCGCTTGTTTATAGTCCGGACCGGCATGGTCGTTCCCAATTGAAATTCTCATTGTGTTGTTGTTTATTTGTTTACTGCAAAGTTAGCAAAGAATACTGTTAAACAATTTTTAAATTGGAGTCGTCATTTAATTTTTTCAGAATTGCCCGTACCGTCTCAATATCCTCCGGATGTACCTTTAGTTTAATGCCTCCCAAAGCCTGGGAATACATCGGCGCAATATTCATCATCGTCTCATTTTCAAAAAAATAACGTATTTCCTGTTGTTCCAATAAATGTTTTAGCACGGCTATTTCGTGCGGATAATCAAAAACGGCTACTGTTACAAATTCATTCATCTTTTGAAGGTTTTGATAAAGATACAAAAGTTATTATTTCTATAATTCTTATTCTTTCTTCCCCGATTGTGAATACTAATTCGTAATTTTAGCAGTATATTAGAAAAGAATTTATGAGTAAGAAACACAAAAAGTTAGGCAACAAAGGGAAAGACTTTTCTGCAAAAATCTTTAAAATACTTTCCAAAGATCCTAACAAAACATTCAACTACAAACAAATAGCTGCTGTTCTGGAACTGAATGATACCCAAAGTCGGAATGAAATCATCAAAGAATTAAAATACCTTACCGCCAAAGAAAAGATCGAAGAAGTGGACCGCGGTAAATTCCGTATCATCACAAAAGCCGATTATTTCGAAGGTGTAATCGATATGACCAGTCGGAAAACGGCTTATTTTGTTTGCCCCGATCTGGAAGATGATGTCTTTATTCCAACCAACAATCTGAATCATGCTTTGGATGGTGATAAGGTAAAAATTTATATCTACAATCGTAGAAAAGGACGAAGACCGGAAGGGGAAGTCGTTGAAATTATCGAACGCAAAAAAACCGACTTTGTGGGGGTGATCGATATCCAAAAGAACTTTGCTTTTGTGACGTCGGCCAATCCGAAAATGTATACCGATATCTTTATTCCAAAAGACAAAATTGGAGAGGCCCAAAATGGCGATGTCGTTTTGGTTCATATCGAAGACTGGCCCGCAAAAGCCGACAGTCCGTTTGGGGTGGTTACTAAAGTACTCGGAAGACCCGGTGAACACAATACCGAAATCCATGCCATTCTTGCCGAATACGGGCTGCCGTATGATTTCCCGGTAGAAGTAGAGGTATATGCTAAAAAACTCGATACTTCCATTCAGGAAAGCGAAATTCTGAAGCGTCGCGATATGCGAAATACGCTTACGTTTACGATCGACCCTAAAGATGCCAAAGATTTTGATGATGCCTTATCGTTCGAAAAACTTCCAAACGGAAACTATGAAATCGGAATTCATATTGCCGATGTTTCGCATTATGTTCAGGAAGGAACCGTATTGGACGATGAAGCGTACCAACGCGCGACCTCGGTTTATTTAGTCGATCGGGTAGTGCCAATGCTACCGGAAGTGCTATCCAATTTCGCCTGTTCCCTACGGCCACATGAGGAGAAATATACTTTTTCGGCTGTTTTCGAATTAAATGAAAAAGCCGAGTTGATCAACCAGTGGTTCGGGAGAACGGTAACCTATTCCGATCAGCGTTTTGCCTATGAAGAAGCGCAACACATTATCGAAACCAAAGGAGATCAGATTCCGGCCGAAATTTCGCTTACCGGAAAGGAGTATACTGTCGATGCACCTATCGTAGAAGCAACGCTAAAACTAAACGAACTGGCAAAAATCCTTAGAAAAAAACGAATGCAAAACGGGGCTATTTCATTTGATAAAGTGGAAGTAAAATTCCATCTTAACGAAAATGCCGAACCAACCGGAGTGTACTTTAAAGTTGCTAAGGATGCCAACCATCTGATCGAAGAATTTATGTTGCTGGCCAATAGAAAAGTAGCGGAATTTATCGGAAAACAAAAGAAAACCTTTGTGTATCGTATCCACGATGAACCGGATCAGGATAAGTTGATCAATCTACAAACCGTGATTTCTAAATTCGGCTATTCGCTTAATTTTAAATCCAAGGATTCAATTTCAAAATCCCTGAATACCTTGTTGGAAGACGTACAGGGCAAAAAAGAACAAAACCTGGTGGATACACTGGCCATTCGCAGTATGAGCAAAGCCAGCTATTCTACCGAAAATATAGGACATTACGGACTGGCATTTGATTATTATTCGCATTTTACGTCTCCTATTCGTCGTTATCCCGATGTTATGGCACACCGTTTGCTACAACATTATCTCGATGGCGGTACTTCGGCCGATGCGGAAGTATACGAAGAAAAATGTATGCATTCGTCTACTATGGAAAGTCTGGCAGCCAATGCCGAACGCGACAGTATCAAGTATATGCAGGTTAAGTATATGCAGGATCACAAAGATGAGGAGTTTTTGGGCGTTATTTCCGGTGTGACCGAATGGGGTATTTATGTTGAAATTGTGGATAATAAGTGTGAAGGAATGGTACGTATCCGCGAAATCCGCGACGATTACTATACATTCGACGAAAAACAATATGCCTTGGTGGGCGAAATTTCACATAACATAATCCAATTGGGCGACGAAGTCATCGTAAAAGTGAAAAATGCCGATCTGGTTAAAAAACAACTGGATTTTCATTTTATCAAAAAGAAAGATTCGTAACATTTAAAAAACAGAAAACGATGCTAAAAACAACTTTTAAAAACAGTTTCGCAATAGTCACATTCCTATTGGCAACCCAGTTTGGTTTTTCTCAGGTGACAAAAAACGTAGGTGATTTTACAGCGGTAAAAGTATTCGATAAAATTTCGGCTCAGTTAATTCCTTCCTCAGAAAGCAAAATTGAATTGAAAGGACAAGGTGCTGAAAAAGTGGAAATTGTAAATAAAAACGGTGATTTAAAAATCCGAATGCCATTGGATAAATTCCTAAAAGGGGAAGATATCACGGCGATTATTTACTGTAAAAATGTAGAAAGTATCGAAGCCAGTGAAGGTGCTTATGTTTCCTCTGACGCTACTTTAAAAGGGGTGGATTTCACCGTAAATGCCAATAAAGGCGGCCAAATTAAAGTGGCTTTGGATGTCAAAAAAGCCGGTATTCGCGCTACTACAGGCGGAATCGTTAAACTGAGTGGTAAAGCCGAAAATCAGGATATTGTCATCAACTCTGGTGGTATTGTCAATGCGAAAACCTTCGAAACCTCACAAACATCCGTTGCGGTAAATGCCGGTGGCGAAGCCGATGTTTTTGCTACGGATCTGGTAGATGCCAAAACAAGAGCAGGAGGAGACATTACCATTTATGGAAACCCTAAAAAAGTAAATCAGAAAACATTTGCCGGTGGAAGTATTGACGTTATTAAAAAATAATTCCGCTACAATTGAAACAAAATAGCTAAAATCCCGACTAGTAATAGTCGGGGTTTCTTTTATACAATAAACCCATTTTCCGGTCGATTTGAGACAATCGTTTTAAACCTATCGGAATTTTTAAACTATATTTGTAAATTACCCGTTTATACAGGTAATTTCGCATATTCACCTTAAATACCTTTACATGATAGACGATATTCTTACCGGAATTCCGTTAGGATTCTTTTTAAGTTTTATGATCGGCCCTGTCTTTTTTGTTCTTTTGGAAACCAGTATCACCAAAGGATTTCGCGCGGCCATTTCGTTCGACATTGGAGTTGTCCTGGGTGATATCGTTTTTATTGCCATAGCCTACTTTAGTAGTGTGCGGCTGATTCAAAGCATTAAAGACGATCCGGCTTTGTTTATTTTTGGTGGTATACTGATGTTTACCTATGGGATGATTACTTTTTTTAAACTCCGAAGACAAAGTAAATCCGTTGAAGAAGATGAGGAAGTTGTTGAGTTGATCAAAAGAGATTACCTCAGCCTGTTTTTAAAGGGATTCCTTTTAAACTTTATCAATATCGGTGTTTTGGGGTTCTGGCTGGCGATTATCATCACCTTTGGTCCAAAACTAGATATGGAACCTAACCGTATGCTAACGTTTTTTAGTGCGGTGATCGGTTCTTATTTTATTACCGACATCGGGAAAATCATGTTGGCCAAACAGCTTCGTAAAAAATTGACTCCAGCTAACATTCTGAAAGTTAAAAAATTAAGTAGTATTTTATTAATTGTTTTCGGATTGGTATTGATGTTCCAGGGATGGTTTCCGAAAGAAAAGGAATTTGTAAAAAATACATTGGAAAAAATAGAAGATAAGAAATAGTAGAAACTATAAATACAAAAAAAGAGCGGTTAATATAACCGCTCTTTTTGTTTCCTGAGGCATCGAGCGGATTCGAACCGCTGTGGACGGTTTTGCAGACCGCTGCCTAGCCTCTCGGCCACGATGCCAGTATTGTAGGGCGCAAACTTACTAAAATATTTTGAAATTCAAATTCAAATTCGACATTTTATTGTACTTATTTTATAATTTGCTCGTTTTCAACAGGCTGTTAACTGCGGTATTCTTCCATTTGAACTGTAACCGCTTCCACATCGCCACCAATTGGTGGGTTTAGTTTGGAAACCGCCACCGTAATTCTTGAAACGGAAGGAATTTCCTTAAAAATCCGAACCAGAATTCGCTTCGCAACATGTTCTAATAATTTGGAGCGGATGGCCATTTCTTCCCGAACAATCCGGTTTAGATGTACATAATCCACCGTATCGACCAATTCGTCTGTTTCCGACGGCTTGCGCAAATCGGTTTTCACTTCCAAATCCACACTGTAATCCGATCCGATTTTACTTTCTTCTTCCAGACATCCGTGGAACGAAAAGGTACGGATGTTTTTTAACTTAATGATTCCCATTTTTAAACGTATTCAATAATAGATTAGTCCTTCGACCGATAAAAGTACGAATTTTTAAAGCCAATATGATAATAAGCCCTTAAAGATATACCGACATAAACAACATTTTTGGTAAATTTGCCTTTCTAATTTTATTTTATGTCAACAAAAGAAAAATCATTAAATTTTATCGAACAAATCATTGAGGAAGATTTAAAAAATGGTTTATCTCAAGATAAATTGCGATTCCGTTTTCCACCGGAACCTAATGGCTATTTACACATTGGTCATGCGAGTTCCATATGTCTTAATTTTGGATTAGGATTGGACTATCAGGCGCCGGTGAACCTGCGTTTTGATGATACCAACCCGGCTAAAGAAGAGCAGGAATACGTAGATGCAATCAAAAAAGACGTACAATGGTTAGGATACCAATGGGCAGAAGAATGTTATGCTTCCGACTATTTTCAACAATTGTATGACTGGACCGTAACGCTGATCAAAAAAGGAAAAGCCTATGTCGACAGTCAGACTTCGGAAGAAATGGCGAAACAAAAAGGAACGCCTACGCAAGCGGGTGTTGATAGTCCGTACCGAAACCGTTCGGTAGAAGAAAACCTGGATTTATTCGAAAGAATGAAAAACGGTGAATTCGAAGAAGGTACGCATATTTTAAGAGCCAAAATTGATATGGCTTCTACCAACATGCTAATGCGTGATCCAATCATGTACCGTATTTTACACAAACACCACCACAGAACCGGTGAAAATTGGTGTATTTATCCGATGTACGATTGGGCACACGGAGAAAGCGACTACCTGGAGCAAATTTCGCATTCGTTCTGTACGCTGGAGTTTTTACCACACCGCGAATTGTACGATTGGTTTTTAGATCAGATCATTGATACCGACAAAGTACGTCCGAAACAACGTGAATTTGCACGTAGAAATCTTTCGCATACCGTTGTTAGTAAGCGTAAATTACTACAATTGGTTCAGGAAGGACATGTTACCGGATGGGACGATCCAAGAATGTCGACCATTTCCGGAATGCGCAGAAGAGGGTATACGCCAACTGCCATCCGTAATTTTGCCGATACAATTGGTATTGCCAAACGCGATAACCTGATTGACGTTTCCTTATTGGAATTCTGTGTTCGCGAAGACCTTAACAAAACGGCTCCACGTGTAATGGCCGTATTGGATCCTGTTAAACTGATCCTTACCAATTATCCGGAAGGAAAAGAGGAGTGGTTGGATGCCGAAAACAATCAGGAAGAAGAAGTAATGACCTATAGAAAAGTACCTTTTTCAAAAGAATTATATATTGAAAGAGAAGACTTTTTAGAAGAAGCAAACAGTAAATTTTTCCGTTTAACCCTTGGTAAAGAAGTACGTTTAAAAAACGCTTATATCATTAAAGGGGAAAGCGTGGTTAAAGATGCTGATGGAAATATTACCGAAATCCATGCTACATATGATGAAGACAGTAGAAGTGGAAGTGGTTCGGAAGCGAGTATGCGAAAAGTAAAAGGTACCATTCACTGGGTATCGGTTGCACATGCGGTTCCGGCTGAGATCCGAATCTACGACCGTTTGTTTTCACATGAAAACCCGGATGGTAATAAAGATATTAATTTCAAAGAGTTTTTAAATCCTAATTCATTGGAAATCATCACCGGATACCTGGAGCCAAGCCTAAAAACGGCTGTTGATGGCGACCGATTCCAGTTCCAACGTTTGGGATATTTCTGTGTAGATCGCGACACTACTGCTGATAAACTGGTTTTTAACAAAACCGTAGGCCTTCGCGATACATGGGCTAAAGTAGAAAGTAAAGAATAAAGTTATGTTAGATCATTTTTTTGGAGAACAGGCCGTTGCCAATGTCTATTTATATTCGGCTCCGTTGCATATCCTAATCATCTTATTTGAAATGTTTTACAGCTATTCGCATAAAAAACATTTTTATAATACGAAAGATACGCTTACCAATATCTATATGGCTTGTCTGAACTATGGTTTGGACATTATCATGAAAGCTTTTGCTATTGGAGTTATGTTCTACTTTTATGAACACCGCATTTTCGATTTGGAATACAGCAGTGTTTGGTATTGGATTGGTGTTTTCCTGTTACAGGATTTTGCGTATTATGTCCATCATTATGTGGATCATCACTCCAGAATGTTTTGGGCGGTGCACGTAACACACCATAATTCAGGTTATTTTAATATTACCACCGGATTCCGATCACCGGTTTTACAGCCCTTATACCGCTATTTGTTCTTTTCACCAATAGCATTTTTAGGCTTTAATCCGTGGCATATTATGGCCGCTTATGCGATTATTCAGATCTATGGAACCTGGGTACATACCAAAACGGTAAAAAGTATGGGTATTTTAGAATGGATTTTGGTTACACCTTCACACCATAGAGTACACCATGCATCCAACGCTCGTTATTTAGATCGTAATATGGGAATGGGATTAATTATCTGGGATCGTATTTTCGGAACTTTTGAAAAAGAAGATCCAAATTATGAAGAAGTACGTTTTGGACTTACTTCCGAAATAGAAGACAAAGGACCGCTTAATATTGTATTCCACGAATGGAAAGATATTTGGAGGGATGCTTCCCAACCGGACATCAAATTTTCCGATCGACTAAAATATATTTTTTATCCACCGGGATGGTCACATACCGGAGATTTTAAAACGTCTGCCAAACTTCGGGCTGAAGAAAAAGCAAATAGACAAAAATGATAAAGGGCTTCTAAAAAGAAGCCTTTTTCTATTATATATTATATCGATTAAAAGTAAAATAATTATTTTTAAAATCTATTAAAACTGACTTTATACAATGCTTTTAAATTGATTATCTTTTTTAGTTAAATAGATTTTACATCTCTAAAAAAATACGATTTAAAAAAGCTTTTAATTTCGTTATTTTAAAAAACAAGCTTTTATTAACTACTTATTAACGTATTTATGAATATTAATTTCGTAAGTTTATAATTATTAATTTTTAAAAAGTGAGATTATGTCTAATAACACAGGTAACACATTATTGGCACTTTTAGCCGGAGCAGCTATCGGTGCTGGTGTCGGAATTTTATTTGCTCCCGATAAAGGATCAAAAACCCGAAGAAAAATTAAAGATGGTTTCGATAAGGAAACAGATCACTTACGAGACAAGTTTAACGAGGCTACCCATAACCTCAAAAATAAATTCAGCAGAGCCAAAATGGATTTGGAAAGTGAATTTGATCATCTAGTATCCAACGTCGATAATAAGACCGAAGATATTATCGCAACATTAGAAAAAAAACTGGACGATCTTAAAAAACAACACGCTAAAGCAACTAAATAAAGTAGGCTATGGCTTTTGAAAAATTAAAAGAAAATACCGAACAGATTCAGGATAATGCCAAAGCATTATTCGATACCAACGTGGCCTACTATAAACTATGGTTTTTTAAAGTAGCCATGAAGTCAACAACAATGATACTTAAAATTTTCCTTTTGAGTATTTTCCTGATGTTGATGGTACTTTTCTTATCTATAGCCGGCGCCTTTGCTTTGGGTAACATGATGGGTAGTTATGCCCTCGGTTTTTTAATTGTGGGTGTCATTTATCTCATTCTATGTATCGTGGTGTACTACATCAAAGATAAAATTGTGGAAGGCCCGATACTGGAAAAATTCTCCGAATTCTTTTTTAATGATTAAGTATGGAAAGAAAAAAATATTCGTCTTATGACGAAATCAACCGTGAGCTGGAAATCTTAAAAGTACAGAAAGAACTGGATTACAGACGTTTGGTCTATGCAGTCGAAAAAACACGGGATGACCTTACACCAGGAGTATTTACTTCCGGAGTGGTCCGTTCCATAGGTTCATTCTTTACAAAATCGGGGACCATTCAAAATCTAATAATCGGTTTTATTTTTAACCGGTTATTCAAATAAAAAAGCGGCTTAATGCCGCTTTTTTTACTTTATTCCGTCTCCGGTAATCCTGTTGTATCATGATGATCCGGTCTATGGTAATCATCTTTCGATTTCTTTTTTCCCTGTGCCTTTTTCATCGCTTCACCAACCTGGTTCGAAGCGGTAAAAGAAGCGACCATGTTGTTTAACATATCACTTCCGGCTTGTGGTGAATTCGGTAATAAAATCAGGTTCGAGTTCGTATCCGATCCAATCGCTTGTAATGTATCATAGTGTTGTGTTACAACGATTAAGGCAGAAGCTTCCTGAGAGTTGATTCCTACTTTATTTAATACATCCACACTTTCTACCAATCCACGGGCAATTTCACGACGCTGATCGGCAATACCCTGACCTTGTAAACGCTTACTTTCAGCTTCGGCTTTTGCTTTCGCTACAATACGGATTCTACTGGCTTCCGCTTCATATTCGGCAGCTGTTTTTTCACGATCGGCTGCATTAATACGGTTCATTGCATTTTTTACCTGAATATCCGGATCGATATCGGTAATCAAGGTGTTGATAATATCATATCCGTATGTTGTCATCGCTTCATTTAACTCGCGTTTTACAGCGATCGCAACGTCATCTTTTCTTTCGAAAACATCATCCAGTTTTAATTTTGGTACTTCGGCACGTACCACGTCAAATACATACGATGTGATCTGATCGTGCGGATATTCCAATTTATAAAATGCATCATATACTTTGTCCTGAATTACTTTAAACTGAACGGAAACTTTCATTTTAACGAATACGTTATCTTTTGTTTTCGTTTCAATGATCACATCCAACTGCTGGATTCTTAAATTCACTTTACCGGCAATACGGTCGATAACCGGAATTTTTAATTGTAATCCGGAATGACGGATGCTGCTAAATTTTCCAAAACGTTCCACTATCGCGGAAGTTTGCTGTTTAACCGTGAAAAACGAGGCTAAAAAGAGAAATACGAGAATAAAAATAATAACGTAACTAAACATAAAATGTAGCTTTTAATGGTTTATTCGGTTAAGATACGAAAAAAAGAGAATTTATATTTGATCTTCAAAAAACACCAAAAAGAAAGGGCGAAAAAATCGCCCTTCTGTATATTATTTGAAATTTAATTCTCCAATCTGATCTTCTGCTTTTAAGATTATTGTGTTTGGATCAATTAACATACTCTCCATTATTTGTGGTCTGATTTTCGATTCTTTATAACTGAAAATAATTTCTTTTTTCGGTTTGCCATCTGGAGCAATAGTTAATAAAAACAATGCATTTTTAGAATCGGAACTTAACATCGATTTTGTACTTCTCTTTACTTCCTTATCGTTTTCTGCTTCTAAATTTTTAGCTAAATCTTCAAAAATAATATACGTCTTACCATCAATATAAGTTGATAGGATAGAAGGATTAGCAGCATTTAGTTGATATTTAGGAACTTTTGTGATCGATTCAAGCTCATTATTTTTATTAACATGCATACAGGCAATATCACAGTAATAATATTTATAAACCGTTCTCCATCCCGTTTGTGTATAATAGGTTTGAATATCTAATTTATATTGTTCGGCTACTACTACATAACCACCTTCTTTTTTAGGGAAAATTTTTCTTATCCGATAAGGAACAAAATCTTCTTTCTTTTTCATTTTTTCCGGATATAATCCGTCAACCTTAACCTTCGATGTAGCACTTAATTTTTTTGTTTTACAGTCGATCAAAGCTGTAAACATCTCATCGGATACATTACTAACTTTTTTTGATAAAAATCCATTTTCAATATCACTTATAAATCCGGTACAGATAAGTGTATTATCTTTACTTGGAATAATATCAATAGAACTAATTGCTTGATTTTCAAAATCAAAATCAAATTCATTTGGGTTCCCCGTATCTTTATCAAAAACAATTAATTTGTAATAATCTTCACTTTGTCCTTTTTTTCTTTCTTTACCTTCACGGATAATCCTTGCTAAAATGTATACATTCCCAAGGTTATCCACATTGATACTTTCTGTGGAAAAGTTTTTATCCTTAATAGGTATCTGTACCAACTTGTCGAAAATAATATCAGTAAAATCACTTTTATATACTTTAAGACTTAGTGTACTTGGATCCTTTTTTTTCCCTGGTTTTTCATGAAAGATTAAAACTTTTGTCGAATCCGGAGAAATATAATTCGCTCCAAATAACATACTCTCGTCCGATGCTTCATCTATAATTAACGTTTTATCGCTATTTTTTAAATCCATATCGGTAAAAGCAGCCAATAATACTCTTTTGTCTTCTTTTCTTTTATGTTCGGATATTAAGTGTACAATTTTGTTGTTCACAAATATTGATTTCACATGCATATATCGCTTCTCATCTAATTCGAAAGGCACAATCTCTTCCTTTATCATTTTCATTTTGTCATTGTACTTTCTACAAACAAAATGATCATCTTTATCAACATGGCCGGTAAAATAATTTCCGTTTTTACCTCCTAAAACAAAAATGTTCTTTTTCTTTGTTTTAATTTTTTCTGCCCAGGTTAAATCTATCTGTTGTGCTTGCATACCCAACGTAAGAAATAACATGAAAAATCCTAAATACTTCATATAATTTAATTAAGTTTGCCGCAAATTTAATTTAACTTTTTTTTATGAAGAAAAATTTTACTATTTTATTACTTTTATTATCTTTTTCCGTTTGTTTTTCACAAACAGGTAAAAAAACTAACACAAACAAGTCCACAACTCAGTCAACTGAAGAAGCACCTTCCAAAATCAGAGTATTTTCTCCAAGCACTTCCAGTTCTAAAAGTGACAACTCTTATAAATGGGCAGTAAAAACAGATGTCATTTCTTTTATAACCGGTGAATTCCCTATTATTGGTGAATATAGAATTTCGGATAAATTTAGCGTAGAAGGTTCTGTTGGTTTAACCTATGGTTATTTGACTACTACTTTTCTTGAAAGCGACGAATTAAACATCATTGGTAGCAATACTTCATTTATTGAATCTGACAATGCTAAAATGGGAACTTCTTTCAGAGCGAGTATTAAATATTTTCCTTCATCTGATTATGATGCTATTGAAGGTTGGTATTTTGGTATTCAGCTTATGAGTAAAACAACGAACAGAGGTTATGCCGAAAATCAAAGTAGTTATAGCATTACCGGTAAAGATACTAAAGTAAAAACGGGTGTTGCCATTATTATCGGTAAACAAGTTTTCTCTGATTCTAACGTAATTATTGATAGTTACTTTGGTGGTGGAATCGCTTCCACTAAACACACTTTTTATAGCTACGACTATGAAAACAATGTTGCTGTTGAAAACGAAAATACGGTTTCACAACCAAACATCCTTTTTGGTGTGAGAATTGGTTTTGGTAACTAAACCATAACTCTAAATAATAAAAAAACGCTCCGATGTCGGAGCGTTTTTTGTTTTATAAAGTACTAATCGCTTTTTGAATTCGTTGTACGGTTTCTTCTTTTCCGATCATTTCGACAATATCGAACAAATGTGGGCCTTTTAAGGCGCCTACAAGGCTTAAACGGAACGGTTGCATTACTTTACCCATTCCAATCTCGTTTTTGGCCATCCAGTCCTTTACAATCGTTTCGATGTTGACTGAAGTAAAGTCACCAATGTTTTCAACAACCGATATTAATTCCTGCATGATAGAACCGGTATCTTCTTTCCAGTTTTTAGCCGCTTTTTCATCGTATGCCGATGGCGCTACAAAAAAGAAATCGGATAAATCATATAAATCGGTTACAAAAGTCGCACGCTCTTTTACCAATCCTACTACTTTTTCAACAAAGGAAATGTCTTTGTTAATTCCTTTTTCTTCTAAAATAGCAGCAAATGGTATCGCAAGAGAAGCGTCCGACTGTTGTACCAGATAATGGTGGTTAAACCATTTATTTTTCTCCGGATCGAATTTCGCACCGGCTTTATGTACGCGACCTAAATCAAACTTCGCTACTAATTCTTCTAATGTGAATAACTCCTGGTCGGTTCCGTCGTTCCATCCTAATAACGCCAGGAAGTTCACCACAGCACCCGGAAAAAATCCTTTTCCGCGGTATCCGGATGATTTTTCACCCGAAACCGGATCGTTCCAATCCAATGGAAATACCGGGAATCCTAATTTATCACCATCACGTTTGGACAGTTTTCCGTTTCCAACCGGTTTTAAAATTAATGGTAAATGGGCAAATTTTGGGGCTTCCCATCCGAAAGCTTTGTATAACAATTCGTGTAAGGGTAGGGAAGGCAACCATTCTTCACCACGGATCACGTGGGAGGTTTCCATCAAATGGTCGTCTACAATATTCGCCAGGTGATAGGTTGGCATTCCATCACTTTTAAACAATACTTTATCGTCTAATAAATTAGTATCAAATTTAATATCACCACGGATGATGTCGTTCAGGTGTAAGGTTTCTCCAACCGGAGTTTTAAAACGGATTACATATTCTTCACCATTGCTAATACGTTCGGCAACTTTTTCGGCCGAATTGGTAAGGGAATTATCCAATTGCTCGCGAACCGTATGGTTGTAGATAAAGGTTTTTCCTTCCTGTTCGGCTGTTTTACGCAGGTTATCCAGGCTTTCGGCAGTATCAAAAGCATAATACGCCCAACCACTGTTAATAAGTTGGTCGGCATATTGCTTATAAAGCGCTTTACGTTCGCTCTGACGGTAGGGTCCGAATTTTTCGTTTTTACCAATCGTTTCATCCGGTGCTATACCTAACCATTCCAAAGCTTCCATAATATATGCTTCTGCTCCGGGTACAAAACGGTTCTGGTCGGTATCTTCGATTCGAAGGTAAAACGTACCACCGTGTTGTTTGGCAAATAAATAATTAAATAAAGCGGTTCTAACGCCTCCTATATGTAAAGGTCCTGTAGGACTGGGTGCAAATCGCACACGAACTGGCTTTGACATTTTTTAAAAATTTTACGCAAAGATACAATTATGCTTTTTTCCTTCGAATTATTTTATCCGATACTGTTTATAAATGGTTTCATTTGCTGTTTATCCTATCTGAAAAGTATTTTTCGTAATGATTACCGATAAAAATACCTTTGTATTATTAAATCAATAGCGTTCTTTAAAATAGACTATAGTATATAAGGTAATTAACAAATATAAATTGCTGATTATTTAATATAAAACCCTGTAAATCAGTAAATTTTATATCATTTTAACATTAAAAATGAGCTATGTTAATACAAATTTACATTGTATTGATTTTCAGTTAATTATAAATTAACATGGATTGTTTATAACTTTAGATAGAAATTTATAAAAGATTTTTGGTTGTATCCTAAAATTTGCTAATCCAAAACCCAAATGAAATTACCAAATCTATTTTTTAAAATTTGTTTTGAAATTATTAATAGGTAGTCAACAGTTATTAACAGAAATTAACAAGTAAACTTATTAATAAAAATAAGTATAAATGGTTTATCCACCATTGTTAATAACGTTTTAAAAAGACTTCATTTCTAAAGCTTTATCGATAAACAACACTGTTGATAAACCCGGATAAAATTGTATAACTCCAAAAACAGAAGAAAAATTTAAAAGTTATTGCAACTATTAACAAGCTATAATAACAAACAATTTTTTTAAAATTTTTAAAAGATCTTTTTTTATTATTTTAATGTTTGTTGACAACTTCCTTGAATGAATTCTTTCCTCTTGTCTCTTTCTTCTTTGTTCTTTCCTCTCCAAACGTTGTTGCTTCTGTAAAATAGTTAATTCCTGTTTCGATTAAAATTGTAATTTTATCGGTTATAAACAAATTTTGATAATTTGGAAACGAAAGAACTGATATTTCAAAAGCTGGAAGACTTTATAAAAAAGTTTTATACGAACGAATTGCTAAAAGGAATTATTCTTTTTACCGGTTTCGGTTTGCTGTATTTTATTGTCACGTTGCTCGTGGAACATTTTTTATGGCTTTCTCCAAACGGTAGAACGGTCTTGTTCTGGCTATTTATTGTAGTGGAACTTTTCTTTTTGCTACGGTTTATTTTGTTTCCGCTGTTTAAACTTTTCAAATTACAAAAGGGAATCGATTACAAACAGGCTTCATTGATTATTGGAAGTCACTTTTCGGAAGTAAATGATAAACTCACCAATTTTTTACAGCTGTACGGACAAAGTGATAAATCGGAATTATTATTGGCTTCGATCGAACAAAAAGCAATATCGCTAAAACCGGTTCCGTTTGGAAATGCAATTAATTTTAAAAAGAATACCAAGTATCTTCCGTATGCTATAATCCCATTGTTGGTTTTATTATTTTTTATGGTTTCCGGAAATTCAAATCTGATTACCGAAAGTTTGGATCGGGTAGTGCATTACAAAAAAGAATATGCGCCACCGGCTCCTTTTAGTTTTCAGATTATCAATAAAAATCTAACAGCCGAACAAGGCCAGGATTTTTTATTACAGGTTAAGACCAATGGTACGGTAATTCCGGAAAATGCGATGATTGCTATTGGTAATGAAAATTATTATCTGGAAACCGTTCGACCGGGTGTGTTTCAATATCAGTTTGATAAGATTACCAGGAATACCGATTTTAAACTATTGGCCAACGAAGTGGTTTCGAATACCTATCAATTAAATGTCGTGGCCGTTCCGACGATTGCTAATTTTGAAATGGTACTGAATTTTCCGGCTTATCTTGGAAAAAAATCGGAATTGATTCAAGGTAGTGGTAATGCGATTGTTCCGGAAGGAACTACCATTACCTGGAAAGTTAATGCATTGGCTACGAGTAAAGTAGTTTGGAAAGATGCTACAGTTAATGAATCATTCAAACGCAATGAAAATTTATTCAATATTTCCAAAAGAATACTTCAAAATACAGAATATCAAATACTTACTTCAAATGAAAAGGTAACCGATCACGAAAAATTGCAGTATCAGATTACTACGGTTAAAGATCAGTTTCCGTCTATTTCGGTTCAATCGGCTCCGGATTCGTTACAACTCAAAAAGAATATGGTTATCGGTCAGGTTTCGGACGATTATGGTCTGACGAAATTACACGTGGTGTATTATCCAAAAGACAAACCAACTCAGGTTTCTCGTGGAACCATTCCAGTGAAACGTGAAACATTTGATCAGTTTGTATATAGCTTTCCAAATGGGTTGACGATTCAACCGGGTGTTGAATACGATTACTATTTTGAGATTTTTGATAACGATGCGATTCACAATTTTAAAAGTTCGAAGTCTTCTGTCTTTTCACACCGTGAGTTAACAGCCGAGGAAAAAGAGGATAAGATCTTACAGGAGCAAAATAGCAATATCAACAGTCTTGAAAAGTCAATTAAAAACCAGGATAAGCAATTATCAGAACTGGATAAATTGCAAAAATTAGGAAAAGAAAAAACGAATCTTGATTTTAAAGATCAGAAGAAAGTCCAGGATTTTATTAACCGTCAGAAGCAACAAGATCAGATGATGAAAGAATTTTCTAAAAAGATGCAAGACAATCTGGAGCAATTCAGCCCTGAAAAAAAGGATGAATTCAAAGACGAGTTAATGCGCCGACTGGAAAAAAATGAAAAGGAAATTGAGAAAAATGAAAAGCTTTTAAAAGAATTGGATGAGCTTACAAACAAGCTAAAAGAGGAAGAGCTTTTTGAAAAAATAGATAAGCTAAAACAAAATACAAAAGACCAGTCGAAAAACTTAGAACAGTTGGTGGAATTAACCAAGCGTTTTTATGTTGAAAAAAAGGCGGAACAGTTGGCCGACAAGTTGGATAAGTTAAGCGAAAAGCAAGACAAACTTTCCGACAGTAACGACAACAATAAAAAAGAACAGGATAAAATTAACGAGGATTTTAATAAGCTGCAGGAAGATTTACGGGATCTTGAAAAACAAAATCAGGATTTAAAAGCACCAATGGATATACCTTCGAACAAAGAAGAGGAGAAGGGAATTAAAGAAGATATGAAAAATGCTTCGGACGAATTACAAAAGCAAAACCAGTCCAAGGCAAAACCAAAACAAAAATCGGCTTCTCAAAAAATGAAAAAGATGGCGCAGCAAATGCAGTCGTCTATGGAATCCGGAGAAATGGATCAGCTGGAAGAAGACGCTAAAATGCTACGTCAGATCTTGGATAACTTGTTAGCCTTTTCGTTTTCGCAGGAAAACCTGATGAAGAATTTTAAATCGTCCGGCGATCGTAGTCTTGGTTTTAATAAGATGTTGAAAAAGCAACAGGATTTAAAATTACAGTTCAAACATGTTGATGATAGTCTTTTTGCGATGTCGTTACGGAATCCTAAAATCACCGAAATGATCACGAATGAAGTGGGTAATGTACATTACAACATTGATAAATCGCTTACCAACTTTACGGATAATAACATTGGTCGTGGTGTTTCGCACCAACAGTATACGATCACTTCTTCGAATAAGCTGGCTGATTTTCTGAGTGATGTGATGAATCAAATGCAGATGGAAATGCAAATGCAATCGTCCGGTCAAGGAAAAGGGAAACCAAAACCGGGTAGCAAAGGAAGTGGAATGCAATTACCGGACATCATCAAAAAACAGGAAGGACTGAGTGAAAAGATGAAAGAGGGAATGAAGCCAGGAAAAGGAGAAAAGCCAGGTGATGGTAAACCAAACAAAGGTGGTAAAGAGGGTAAGGAAGGCAAGGATGGGAAAGAAGGAAATGATGGAGAAGGTGATGCCGGAGAAATCCTTGAAATTTATAAAGAACAACAACGACTTCGGGAAGCCTTACAAAAGGCTTTGGAAAAAGAAGGGATGGGAGGTAATGGTCAGAATGCGCTGAACCAAATGAAGGATATCGAAAAGCAATTGTTAAACAAAGGGTTTAAAAATGAAACCTTACAACGGATGTTAAACCTGAAGCACGAGCTATTAAAATTAGACAACGCGATTCAGCAACAGGGAGAAGAAAACAAAAGGCAGTCGCAAACCAATAAAAAAGAATTTAATGGTTCTGGTAATCAATTACCTGCTGCTTTAAAAGAATATTTGAATAGTGTTGAAATTTTAAATAGACAAAGCTTACCTTTGCGCCCAAATTTTAACCAGAAGGTTCAAAACTATTTTAAGAAAGATGATTAGTTTTAATTACGAAACCGATTTCGCCTTGGAAAATGAAACGGCTTATGAAGAATGGATTACAGCTGTAATCGAATCCGAAAACAAGCACGAAGGGGAGATCAATTATATATTCTGTGATGATGAATATTTGCATAAAATCAACGTAGAATACCTCGATCACGACACGCTTACAGATATCATTAGCTTTGATTACACTGTAGGAAACGATTTACATGGTGATATTTTTATTTCTGTGGAACGTGTACGGGATAATGCTGTAGATTTTAAGGTATCCTTTGAGGAAGAAATGAAAAGAGTGATAATACATGGTATATTACATTACTGTGGTTATAAGGATAAATCCGAAAAGGACGAACTTTTAATGCGTGCTAAAGAAGATGAAAAGGTAGCTATGTTCCACGTGGAACAATAAACATCTTAATTCTTTTATAAAGTTTTATTTCGTTTTCTACTTCTGCGTAGCTTTGTAGAAAATATTTTTTAAATTAATTGAAACAGTAAAATGTTTCACGTGGAACAATGAGTTTATTTCAAGATAAATATGATGTAATCGTAGTGGGTGCGGGTCATGCTGGTTCCGAGGCCGCAGCCTCGGCCGCGAATATGGGATCCAAAACGCTGCTGATTACTATGAGTTTGCAAAACATCGCACAGATGTCGTGTAACCCGGCAATGGGTGGTATTGCAAAAGGACAAATCGTTAGGGAGATTGATGCCTTGGGTGGTTATTCCGGAATTGTATCGGATAAAACAGCCATCCAGTTCAAGATGCTGAATAAATCAAAAGGACCGGCAATGTGGTCGCCACGGGTGCAATCGGACCGTATGCGTTTTGCAGAAGAATGGCGTTTGATGTTGGAACAAACTCCAAATCTGGATTTCTATCAGGAAATGGTATCCGGAATCCTGACCGAAAATGGTAAGATCGTTGGTGTGCGGACTTCGCTTGGAATTGAAATCAAAGCGAAAACGGTGGTGCTAACGAATGGTACTTTTTTAAATGGTTTGATTCATATTGGAGAAAAACAATTCGGTGGAGGACGTGCAGGTGAAAGCGCTGCACATGGAATCACTGAAGATTTGATAAAGTTAGGATTTGCTTCCGGTCGAATGAAAACAGGAACACCACCACGTGTGGATGGTCGTTCATTGGATTATTCGAAAATGGAAATTCAACCGGGGGATGAGAATCCTTCGAAATTTTCGTATCTGGATGTCACAAAACCATTGACGGTTCAAAAACCGTGTCATATGACCTACACCTCGGAGCTGGTTCACGATTTGCTTCGCGAAGGTTTCGATCGTTCGCCTATGTTTAACGGGCGAATCAAAAGTTTGGGTCCACGCTATTGTCCATCGATTGAAGATAAAATTAATCGATTTGCCGATAAAGAGCGTCACCAGCTTTTTGTTGAACCGGAAGGTTGGAATACCGTAGAAGTATATGTAAACGGATTTTCAACTTCCTTACCGGAGGACGTTCAGTTTAAAGCGTTGCGTTCGGTAGTTGGTTTCGAAAATGTAAAATTCTTCCGTCCGGGATATGCAATCGAATACGATTACTTTCCGCCAACACAATTAAAACATACGTTGGAAACAAAACTAATTGAAGGTTTGTTTTTCGCCGGACAGATTAACGGTACAACCGGATATGAAGAAGCGGCTTCGCAAGGCTTGATCGCCGGAATGAATGCGCACCTAAAAGCATACAATCAGGAACCGTTTGTTCTAAAACGTAACGAAGCGTATATTGGAGTATTGATTGATGATTTAATTACAAAAGGAACGGAAGAACCGTATCGTATGTTTACATCACGTGCCGAATACCGTACCTTATTGCGTCAGGATAATGCCGATTTCCGTTTAACACCAATGGCACATGCAGTTGGATTGGCTTCGGATGATCGATTAAGACGTATGGAGCAGAAGCAAAGTCAGTCGGATGCTTTTGTTTCGTTTTTTAAAGAAACCAGTGTAAAAGTTGCAGAAGCCAATCCAATTTTGGAAGCCAAAGGTTCCGCACCGATTTCGCAACCGGATAAAATGTTTAAAGTATTTTCCCGTCCGCAATTGGATTTGGAAGATATTTTAAAATTTGAAAAAGTAAAAGAATATGTAGCCGAACACGAATTGGATTTGGAAGTCATCGAACAAGCCGAAATTCAGGTTAAATATTCAGGTTATATTGAAAAAGAAAAAAATAACGCCGATAAGTTAAACCGTCTCGAAGATGTTCGTATTCCAGAAAACTTCGATTACGATAAAATAAAATCACTTTCGTTTGAAGCTCGTGAGAAATTAAAGAAAATCAAACCGATTTCCGTTTCGCAGGCTTCCCGTATCAGTGGTGTTTCGCCAAGTGACGTTTCGGTTTTATTGGTTCATATGGGACGATAAAAATTTAATCAAACTAAAAACAGCCATGATAGATTAATTATCTTTGGCTGTTTTTAGTTTATGTTCCACGTGAAACTATCCCGCCAAGCCTTATAAACAAAGGAATCTTTAAAAAATAAATTTTTTAGCAGTAATGAATTTTTCAAGTAATACCGTTTTTATAAAAGTAAATGACCATTCCGTTTCTAAAGAAAATTTCGAATTGCTTTTGGACGAAGAATTACAATTATTAAAAACGACTCCACAACCAAGCCTGGAAAAATTACCGTCCTATTACGAAAGTGACGATTATATTTCGCATACCGATGGAAAACGTTCGTTGTTTGAAAAAGTATATCATATCATCAAACGAAAAGCCATTCGCGATAAAGTAAAATTGATCACCGCTTTTCAACCGGAAAAAGGTGTGCTTTTGGATATCGGTGCCGGAACAGGCGATTTTCTTTTGGAAGCTCAAAACCAGGGTTGGAAAGCAATTGGAATCGAACCGAGTGATAAAGCAAAAAACAGCGCCATCGGAAAAGGAATTCAATTTGCGGATAGTTTAGAACAATTGGAAAATCAATCGTTTGATGTGATCACCATGTGGCACGTATTGGAGCATGTTCCGGATTTAGAAAATCAGATTGCTACTTTAAAACGTTTATTAAAAACAAACGGAACGATAATTATTGCGGTGCCGAATTATAAATCATACGACGCAAAGTACTACGGTGCATTTTGGGCGGCCTATGATGTACCAAGACATTTGTGGCATTTTTCAAAAACTTCGATTGAAAAACTTTTTACCCGCCAACATATCCGACTGGTAAAAATAAAACCAATGCTTTTTGATAGTTTTTATGTTTCCCTTTTATCTGAAAAATATAAAAATGGAAAAATGAATTTTATAAAAGGCTTTTGGATCGGTTTACGGTCAAATTGGCTCGCAAAGCAAAATTTTGAGTATTCTTCGCATATTTATATCCTTAAAAACGAAGAAAAATTAAATTAAAATAAAATGATCCACGATTAGAGCTTAAAATATGCTATCTATCGGGGATTTTTTAAAAGGCGCTTAAAACGCTTTATTTAAAGCCGTTTTTTATAAGATTTTCTTATTATTTTTTAAATGATGCATAAGAAAACTTTATAGACTGGGAAAAAGAGTAAAAATCATATTTTTAACTTTCGGTCGTACAACTTTTGAAACTTTAATACGAATTCTTATTTTTACAAAAATTTTAAAAATCACAATTGATAAAATGAAAAAATCCTTTTTAATTATCGGACTTGCGTTGGCAATGTTTTCTTGCAACAAAGAAGGAGCAACTACTGCTTCAGAAAATAAAACGGCTTATGTGGACACTTCTAAATTAATAGAAGAAAATCAAGAGGCTAAAGATATTGAGTCAAAATACAAAACCAAGTCGCAAGAAATGGGAAGAGAATTAGAAGGTGAAGCCAAACAATTCCAATCCGATGCTGCTAATTTTCAAAGAGACGCACAGGTTAAAGGTATGGCTTGGGCACAACAAAAAGGAGCGGAGTTGCAAAAAAGAGAGCAACAAATCAATATGAAACAACAAGCGATGTTACAAACATTGCAACAGGAGAGTGGAAAAGAAATGGATTCTTTGGTAAAACGAATTAAAGATTATATCAAAGATTACGGTAAGAAAAACAATTACGAATATATCTACGGAACGGGTGATGCCGCTACGATTTTATACGGTAAAGAAGGTTTGGACATTACCGAAAAAATCAGCAAAGAATTAAACGATAAGTATAAGTCTTCCGATAAAAAAGAAGAGAAAACTGAAGAAAAGAAATAATGAAAAGCCTTCCTTGTGAAGGCTTTTTTATTGAAAATCAGATAAATAATTGTATTTTTAGTTTTAAATTATACGCCAAATGGAAACTATTTCGAATGCTGCTGCCTATGTATTGCGTTTTATCAACCAAACGCAAAAATCGGTTTTCCTTACTGGTAAAGCCGGAACGGGTAAAACGACACTACTTCGCGAAATCATAAACACAACACACAAGAATACTGTTGTTGTCGCACCTACGGGTATTGCGGCTTTGAATGCAGGTGGTGTTACGATACATTCGATGTTTCAGTTACCCTTTGCGGCATTTCTCCCGGATGTAAATACGGATCCTTATATTTCAGAAAATTCCCGTTTCGAAAATAGAAATACCTTAAGTCGGCATTTTAAAATGAACGGTGCCAAACGCGCTGTCATTCAGAATATGGAATTACTGGTTATCGACGAAGTGAGTATGCTTCGTGTCGATATCATGGATGCGATGGATTTTATGCTTCGTAAAGTCCGCAGAAATGAAATGCCTTTTGGTGGCGTCCAAGTATTATTTATAGGAGATTTACTACAATTACCACCGGTTATCAAAAATGAAGAATGGTCGGTTTTACAACGTTACTATCGTGGGAAATTCTTTTTCCATTCCCATGTGATTCAGCAAAACCCGCCTTTGTATATCGAATTGGATAAAATTTTCAGGCAAACCGATTCTGAATTTATTTCCGTTTTAAACAACCTGCGAAATAATACGGTTACGACAAATGACCTGGCTATTTTAAACCAATATGTACAACCGGATTTCGATTTTAAAAAGAATCCCGGTTTCATCACGCTTACTACACATAATGCCAAAGCCGACGCTATCAATAGTACTGCGCTGGAGGAACTGGATGGAGAAGTTTATACGTTTCAGCCGGAAATTGTAGGTGATTTTCCGGATAAGATCTTTCCGGTGGATGAACAGCTCAAATTAAAAGTTGGTGCACAGGTAATGTTTGTGAAAAACGATCTTTCGTTTGAAAAGCAATATTTTAACGGAAAAATGGGTGTTATAAAATCGATTTCGCCCCGTGAAATTTTTGTGCATTTTCCGGAAGAAAATAAAACCATCGAAGTTGAACGTTACGAATGGAAAAATATTCGGTACTATGTTGATGAGATGACGAAGGAAATCGAAGAGGAGATTTTGGGCACTTTTACGCACTTTCCGATCAAATTGGCTTGGGCAATTACGGTACATAAAAGCCAGGGTTTGACGTTCGATAAAGCAGCGCTTGATGTATCGCAGGTTTTTCTTCCCGGACAAGCCTATGTTGCTCTTTCGCGTTTACGTTCGTTAAAAGGGCTTATTTTGCTTTCTACGATACAAATGAATGGTATTTCTAATGATGTCGATGTAATGGATTATGCACAAAACCGCGTTTCGGTCGAGAAACTGGAAGGTGAACTGGTATCTGAAACACGTGTTTTTTTACTTAATTATCTGAAAGACAGTTTTAATTGGAGCGAATTGGCCACACAGTGGAGCAAACACCAGCAAACCTACCTGTCGGAAACTGGGAAATCGGTTAAAGGACAGTCAAAAGTATGGGCGCAACAACAATCACTGGCGGTACATGAATTGCGGGAACCGTCGCAAAAATTCATTGCACAGTTAACAAAATTGTTTCAGCAGGAACCGGTCGATCTGGCTTTTATTGAAGAGCGGATCAATAAAGCATTCGATTATTTTTTCCCGAAAATGGACGAGCTGACTTTCGAGTTGTACTGGAAAATAGAAGAAATAAAACGCCTAAAAAAAGTAAAAGCCTTTTTCGAAGAATTGTCGGAACTGGAGGATTTGCAAACCAATGCGGTTTTACGATTGTTAAAAGTCAAATTGTTACTACGCGCCGTTCTGGAAAACAAAGAAATATCAAAAGAAGTATTGGTATCGCCCTACTTGCAAAAATACAAACAGGATAAAATTGAAATTATCCGGGAAGCGTTGCGAAAAACATCCGTTACGCTTATTGAAGATGAGGACGATATTGAACGCTATACCTCCAAAAAGAAAAAGACAAAGGAACCGAAAAAATCAACCTACGAAGAAACGCTGGAATTGTGGACGCAAAACCTATCGATCCCAGAAATAGCCGGAATCCGAAAACTTACCGTAGGTACGGTATATACCCATTTTTCAAAATTGATTCAGATGGAAGCGATTGAAATTTCGGATATTTTACCACCCGATAAACTCAAAAATCTGGCATCGGCTTTTAAAGAATATAGTGGGGAAGGTTTAGGCGAAATAAAAGAAAAATACGGCGATGAATTTAGCTGGGAAGAACTCCGCTTGTATAAAGCCGTTTTGCAGAAAAACACCTGACAGGTTTCCGAAAACAAAAACACCAGACAGGTTTTCAAAACCTTTCTGGTGTGATATGGAAAGAAATATATTTTTTATAAATAATAAACCGCTAAAATCGCAGGAATAAAATAAATTACGATGGTTCGTGCGCCGTCATAATCTTTTGCGATACGCTGACCGAAAAGTAAAAACAGTAAGGTAACACAGGAAAAAGTCGCACCATAGTGACCAAATGTTGTGGCGCCGTTCATCACCAATTGTGCAATTCCGATCACACATAAAGCACCGGCAATGACTTCCAATACTAAAATCAAAAACAGCGATTGAGGAACCTGATTTTTGATAAATGTTTGTGCAAAATGACCTTTAAGCCATTCGACGTTTCCTTTCCAGTCCATAATTTTATCATAGCCGGATTGTAAAAAAGTAATGGCTAAAAAAGCCAAAATTAAAATTCCGAAAATTTCCGTATTCGTCATGGTATTTATTTTTTATGAATTAAACGTGTTAGTTTTATCGATAAATCGGTCAGGATAATTTTAGCATTCCCGTTACGCTCAATATGGTAAATTGCATCCGACAATTCTTTAAAAATATCGTTGATGTTGTTACCGTTTACGAAAGGTGCAAAATTCTCCAGTTTAAATTTTTCAACCGTAGGTTCTATATAAACCAGAGAAGGGGATTGGTAGTTAAGTAATAAGGCCTGACGGAACATTTCGATACAAAAATGCAAAAACTGTTTCTGTGCTTCACGACCAATTCCGGCGATAGACTCGCTCCAGGAAATCAAATCCTGGATGGCCGCTGCATTTCCTTTGGCGCGAAACGCCGCACGTACCCATTGTACAAACCAGGCTTCAAACGGATAATCATCCTCGGTTTTGTGTAGCAATTGTAAGGCTTTGTTATAATTTCCCTGTGCCTGATGTGCTATTTTAAAAGCGGCTTTTTCGTCTGTTTTTTCACGTGAAACCAAAGCTTCGGCGATAATACTTTCCGGAAGTCCGCCAAAATGTAACACCTGACAACGGGATAGGATCGTTTGCAGTATATCGTTTTCATTTTCGGTGATTAACAGAAAAACCGTTTTTTGTGGTGGTTCTTCCAACAGTTTTAAAAGTTTGTTCGATGTGGCGATATTCATCTTATCGGCCATCCAGATAATCATCACTTTATAACCGCCTTCGTAGGCTTTGAGGGATAAAGATTTTACAATTTCCTGTGCTTCGTCTACACCAATTTGCCCCTGTTTGTTCTGAATGCCAATGGTTTTATACCAATCGAAAAGACTTCCATACGGAGTTTCGGTTATAAACGTGCGCCAGTATTTTAAAAAATTCGCACTCACCGGATGACTTTTCACTTCATCGTTGGTCGAAACCGGAAATACAAAATGCAGATCGGGATGTGAAAAATGTTCAAATTTCAGATTACAGGCTTCGTTCCCCGAAGTGTTTTCGCCATTGGTATTGGAACATAAAATATATTGGGCATAGGAAATGGCCATCGCCAGTGTACCTGATCCTTCCGGACCAACAAAAAGCTGTGCATGTGGAATACGGCCGGAATCGGCGCTTTTGGTCAGATGGCTTTTAATGTGGGTTTGTCCTAAAATTTCTGAAAATAGCATAGAGCAAATATAGAATAAAACACCAACAGTAAAAACTGCTTTCGCGCTCACCGCAAAAATTGCATTATTTACCGCAATTATTTATCGCATCAATCAAATAACTGTATTTTTGATAGGTTAACTGTTAGAAAAATGAAAAAGAAGATTTCGTTTTATGCCTACCACTTTTGTATTTGCCTGTCATTTCTGGTATTGCCGTATCTGTTATCTTCGCAAACCAGTATTATACGCATTCCGGATATTCTACACAATGGCCACGACCGGACGTACTTTTCGGTTTATGTCGGATTGCTCCTTTTTTTCTATGTGAACTATTACTATTTTATTCCAAAACTCTATTTTTCAAATAAAAAGACCGTCTACTTTGGATTGCTTTTTGTTTTTCTGATCGTACTGCTTTTGACGTCTCATTTTTTTGACAAACCGGATGTAGATCTTTTTAATATCGAAAAAATGGCGCGCCCTAAGCCGATTCACCCGCCAGGACCAAAACCCGGATTTGGACCGGGACCGATGCAAAAACCCAACGAGCATCTGAATACGATTTTGGTTTATCTGATCGGAACTTTAACAAGTCTTTTCCTAGCTATTAATAGACGTTTGCAACATGTGGAACGCGATAAAATGCAGGCTGAAATTTCATTGCTTAAAGCGCAGATCAATCCGCATTTTTTGTTTAATACGCTGAATAGTATTTATGCATTGGCGATTCGGAAAGACAATCGTACTGCCGATGCGATTGTCCAGCTTTCGGAATTGATGCGCTATATCATCCGCGATGCACACGACGATACGATTGCGTTGGATAAAGAGTTAAATTATATTCACAATTATATCGAATTGCAACGGTCGCGTCTTGGAAATACGGTTGCGATAGGGTATGAGGTGACCGAAGGGCATTACGAAAAGAAAATCGCGCCGCTGATTCTGATTTCATTTATTGAAAACGCTTTTAAACACGGTGTCAATCCGGATGAGAATTCAGAAATCCGCATTCATATTCTCATTAACGAGGCTACGCTGCAATTGTTGGTTTTTAATAAAAAAGTCAGTTCCGTTCAAACCGAAAAAGGAATGGGATTGCAAAACACGATGGAACGTCTGGAACGCCTTTATCCCAATAAATACGATCTGCAAATTACCGAAACAAAAGAAAGTTATACCACTGTACTAACGCTTGAATTATGATTTATGCTATAGCACTCGACGATGAACCGCCTGCTTTGGAAGTGTTGCAAAGTTTTTGCGACCAGATCGATGGTATCGAATTGAAAAAAACCTTTACCCGATCGGACGAAGCATTGAAATATCTGAAAAAATATCCAACGGATTTACTGTTTCTCGACATCAATATGCCATCAATTTCCGGTATTGATTTTTTTAAAAAAGTACCGCATAAAATCAGTGTGATTTTTACAACGGCCTATTCGGAATATGCCGTGGAAGGCTTTACGCTCAACGCTACGGATTATTTGTTAAAACCGTTTTCGTTTTCGCGCTTTGAACAGGCAGTCGAAAAAGCTAAAATTCAGTTGGAAAAAGAGCAGAAAAATACCGCGGCCGATTCGCAGTTTCTTTTTATCCGCGCCGATTATAGTCTGATAAAAATTCCGGTTACCGAGATTCTGTTTATCGAAGGATTGGACGATTATCTGAAAATCCATATCCGGAATCAGAAAACCGTGGTTGCCCGAATGACGATGAAAAGCATTTTGGAAAAATTACCAACAGATGCTTTTTTTAGAGTACATCGTTCGTTTATCGTTTCGCTGTCAAAAATTGACCGGGTAAAAAGCAAAATAGTCTATATCGGAGCTGAAGAAATACCGATTAGTGCGACTTATGAAACGGCATTTTTAACGCTATTGGAAAACAGCTAAACATGACAAAATTTATCCAACAACCGGCTCAAATTTATAAAGCGCATTTACGAGGGCATTTTGAAAGCGATACCCATCGTTGTCTGGCGACTTTTAATTTTAAAACGTATCAGGACGAAAGTCGAAAGCCATATCAAAAATTACAGGTTTGGAATGAAGCCGTTTTGGCTCCGAAAATAGTCGTGCGCGATACCGCCGACGACGATTCCGTGATGTTGTTGCTTCCGTTGGTTGGAGCGATCGATTGCCAGGTTGGATCCCAAACGCATTGTATCACAACCGGACAGGTCTATTTTTGTACCCTTATGGCGGGAACAGAGTTTGGAATACAAAATCCGTATGAAAACGAACAGGTTAATTATTTGCAAATCCAACTCAAATCCAGCGAAAAATTTCAGGATGATCAACTGTTGTCTTTTGATCTGAATACAAACAAAACGCAACAACCACTTATCGATACTCTCGATTTTTCGTTTAAGATCGGAATGTACCGCTCGCGGGAGGAAGGGATATATAAACCGGAAAACAAAGATCATGGTATTTTTGCTTTTGCGTTAAACGGTGCTTTTGAATTTCAAAACCGTTTGATCGAAAACCGCGACGGACTGGCGATTGAGGGTTCGGAAGTGATTGAATTCGAATCGCTCACCGAAAATGCGATTCTATTGCTTTTGGAATTAAAGCATTAAATTGCGATTTACCTCAAAATAAAAACAGTTTACCTCATTTTTTTGGCTTTCCCTGTTAACAAATTTAATTTTGAGTAACGAAAAAGCTAAAAGAGTATGGAAAGAAAAGTATTTTTAAAAAACAGTCTGGGTTTCCTTGGAATGGTAGCTGCGGCACCTTCACTTTTGCGTGCCATGGGTACCGAAAAAGGAATGCCGGACGAAACAGCCGCATTGGCTTGTAGTGTGACCAACAGTGAAACGGCAGGACCTTTTCCAACCATTTCGCCGGCTTCATGGGTGCGAACCAATATTATTGGCGACCGAACCGGGGTTCCGTTTACGATTAACATTACCGTAAAAAATGTCAATGGAAATTGTAATGCCTTTTCCGGCGCAATTGTCGATATCTGGCATTGCGATAAAGATGGTAATTATTCCGAATATGGCGGAACCGGAATGCAACCGACCAATTATACAACCAACCACTTTTTAAGAGGAAGACAAACTACTGATGCTAACGGACTTGTTAGTTATACCTCCATTTTTCCGGGATGGTATACCGGAAGAGCGACGCATATTCACGTGCATATTTACAATGCGTCCGGAACCTCGCTTCTAATCACCCAAATTGCTTTCCCGGAAGGAGCTAACAGTGCGGTGGTTCAGGTGAATTCGGCTACGAGTTATGGCTATACCAAAGGGATGTCGGGCTATACGTATAATGCAACCGACAATGTTTTTTCGGATGGCGTTACCAACGAACTCGGTGCCGTTACCGGAAGTATTGCCGAAGGTTTTACACTGTCCCATACGATTTTTGTCAACGGACCGACACTTGGAATCGAGGATCTTTCGATTTCGGAATTCCAATTAAATCAGAATTTTCCGAATCCATTTTCTGATAATACTAAAATCCCATTGGTGTTGAATACCTATTCGAAAGTCAAAATGGAACTATACGATCTTACCGGACGACTCATCGATACACCCATAAACGATGATTACCCGGCAGGAACCAATTATTTGTTGATCAATAGAAATGGACTGAGTAGTGGTTATTATATTTACAGAGTTATAATAGAAAATGAAAACGGTGTTTTCACAGAAAGTAAAAAAATGATAGTTCACTAATAACTCAGTCAAACAGAAGAAGGTACTCGAAAGGGTAGCTTCTTTTTGCTTTAAAAATGTTTTATGATGCAGTTTTCTAAAATCCGAATGGCTTTTCGATTGCTAATCGATAGTTCCGCCACAGTGACCTGGCAAAAATATGTTTTTGAAGATACCTATCGGGAATACTTGATGCAGCAGCAGTTGTACACTACGCCCGAAAATCCGAAGCCGACTTTCCGGGAGTTGTTGCATGAAAATGAAAAAGCCGAAAAACTGCATTTTCTAACCGGAATCGCAGCCGAACCCTACATTCGCCAGCTGAAAGGAAATATTTATGAGTTGCCCGATGCGCTGGGAAATTCCTATTTGCCGTTTGTAAATTATAAACTCGATATTGTCAATACCGATAGCAACGACCAGTCGCGACATAAAATCGGCATTACGTTTTATACACCGCTTTTGGTATTGGTCGATATTGTAAACAACCAGTATTTGCTTTCCAAAGATACCGATGTCACGACGCATTGGGAGATTCTTTCATTCCCGATGCATCCCAATCTGGCGATTTGCTATCTGGAAAAAGAAAGCGTTTAGCCCAGATACACTGGGGTTTCTTTAAAAATCATTTCCGCACTAAAAGTTGCATTTCGGCTCCGATAAATAAATATTACGCATTTACCCGCTTAAAAAATTTGAATAAAACAGAAAAAAGGGCATAAAAAATAAAAATACTATATTTGTAGATTATTAAACAAACAATCAACAAATAAAATATAATGAAAACCCTTACCGATTTTAATTTTAAAGATAAAAAAGCAATTATCCGTGTTGACTTTAATGTGCCGCTTAATGAAAACTTCGACGTTACCGATGCAACCCGCATCGAAGCAGCCAAACCAACTATCGATGAAATTTTAAAACAGGGGGGAAGTGTTATTCTGATGTCGCATTTGGGACGTCCGAAAGGCGTGGAAGAAAAATATTCACTAAAACATATCGTAGCCAAAACCGCTGAGGTATTGGGTGTTCCGGTAACCTTTGCATCCGATTGTATTGGTTCGGTAGCCGAAAATGCAGCGGCCAACTTACAACCGGGTGAAGTATTGCTGTTGGAAAACCTGCGTTTCCACGCCGAAGAAGAAAAAGGCGATGTAGAATTTGCTCAAAAATTAGCCAAACTGGGAGACATCTATGTGAATGATGCTTTTGGAACGGCACACCGTGCACATGCTTCAACAACGATTATTGCGCAGTTTTTCCCGGAAAACAAATGCTTCGGATTCCTGTTGGCAAAAGAAATCGAAAGTTTAAACAAAGTACTACACCATGCCGAAAAACCGGTAACGGCAGTTTTGGGAGGATCGAAAGTATCGTCTAAAATTACCGTAATTGAGAATATCCTGGATAAAATAGACCACATGATTATTGGTGGTGGTATGACGTTTACCTTTATCAAAGCTTTGGGAGGTCATATTGGAAATTCGATTTGTGAAGATGATAAATTGGAACTGGCGTTGGAGATTATTGAAAAAGCAAAAGCTAAAAATGTACAAATTCACCTTCCGGTGGATGTGGTGGCAGCCGATGCGTTTTCGAACGAAGCGAACACACAAATCGTTGATGTAAACCAGATTCCGGACGGATGGCAGGGCTTGGACGTTGGACCAAAATCATTGGAAGCGTTAAAAGACGTAATCAAAAATTCCAAAACCATTTTATGGAATGGACCATTGGGTGTTTTCGAATTGGAAAAATTCGCAGAGGGAACCATTACCCTTGGAAACTTTATTGCCGAAGCCACTAAAAACGGTGCTTTTTCACTTGTAGGTGGAGGCGATTCTGTAGCTGCAGTAAAACAATTTGGATTGGAGCCGAAAATGAGCTATGTTTCCACTGGTGGAGGAGCGATGTTGGAAATGCTGGAAGGACAAACACTACCCGGAATCGCGGCCATTTTGGGATAAATTTCCTTTTTTAACAATATTTAAACAAATTATAAGTTATTAGCTATTATGTTTGCATGGCTTACATAAGAAATTGAACTTTAACATGTTATAAGATAGAATGTATGGATAATAAAAAAGTATTGTCTTTGTTTTTGGGTTTACTAAGTCTGGGCGCCATGGCTCAGGAGACAGCCGAAAATGAAGTTCCGGCAAAACCGGAAATCAAAATGTCCTATCTGGACTCGCTGAAATCGACGTTCGTAAAATATGAAACGAGTGCCTGCATCGACGAAATGTGGATGAAGGAATTAAGCAATCAGGATTTGTTTACCGATATGGAATCGGATCTTGCGAAAGTAAATATTGATCAAGAAGTACCTTATGACTTGCCAACCGATGTACTGAAAGAACGCTTAAAAAGACTCGACGAAAAATCACCGTTTAACATCGAATACAATCAGGGGCTTGAAAATATTATTAAGTCATTCCTGAAAAACAGACCGAAAGCTTTTGAACGAATGATGGCGATATCGGAATATTATTTCCCGATGTTTGAAGAAAAACTGGCTAAATACAATATTCCACTGGAAGTAAAATATTTAGCGGTTGTCGAATCGGCTTTAAATCCCAAAGCAAAATCAAGAGTGGGTGCTACCGGATTATGGCAGTTTATGTATGCTACCGGAAAACAATACAATCTGGAAGTGAATTCCTATGTGGACGAACGTAGCGATCCGATGAAAGCAACCGAAGCCGCTTGTCAGTATTTGTCGACAATGTACGGTATTTTTGGGGATTGGGATTTGGTGTTGGCATCGTATAATACCGGACCGGGGAACGTAGCCAAAGCGATCCGTCGTTCGGGTGGATTGACGAATTATTGGAATATTCGTAAATTTATGCACAAGGAAACACAAGGTTATTTACCGGCTTTCTTAGCAACCATGTATATCTACGAATACCGTAAAGAACACGGAATCGTTCCGAAACGCGCACCTTTAACGTATTTTGAAACCGATACGCTAATGGTGAAACAAAAAATGTCGTTCAAACAACTTTCCGATTTATTGGATGTACCGGTAGAACAATTGCGATTGTTAAACCCGATCTATAAACTGGATGTGGTTCCGTATGTAACCGACAAAGCACATTACATTCGTTTGCCAAAACAAAAAGCAGGAATGTTTGTTTCGAATGAAGACAAGATTTATGCCTATATCCAATCGGAAGAAGACAAACGTGAAAAACCGTTCACATCCATTCGTAAAGATGCGATTGCGCAACGTACCACAAAACGCGATTCACTTGCGATAGCCAATGTGGAAGATTTTCCGATGAAGTCGGTTAAAAAGACGCGAGTTAAATACTACACCGTTAAGCGTGGCGATAATCTGTCGGAGATTTCTTCAAAAAACAATGTAACGGTTGCTGAATTGAAGAAGTGGAACAAACTGAAAAAGAATACGGTTAATGCCGGACAAAAACTAAAAATCGAATTCGAAACCAACGTTATGGTAGCCGACCGATCGGTAGCCAAAAAGAAAACAGCGGAACCAAAAGTGGCAGAACCTAAAATTGTGGAGCCCAAAACAATCGAAAACGATTTGTATGTGGTTCAGAAAGGGGATAATCTTACCGCTATAGCCGAAAAGAATAAAGTAACGATCGACCAACTGAAAGAGTGGAACAACATCGAAAGTAACGAAATTAAAATCGGTCAGAAATTAACGATTCAAGAACCGGCTCAGGAAACCGTAGCCGTGGTTGAAAAAGCTGAAAAAGAAGTGAAAAAAGAAATCATAAACCGTGATTCCAGCAAAGAACGTAACTACAACAAAGAAAGAATGTATATCGTTCAGAAAGGGGATTCACTTTTCAGCATCGCTAAAAAACACCCGGGTATTACCGTTGCCGAAATCAAAAAATGGAATAATATCGATAACGAAAATATCAAACCCGGAATGAAACTTAAAATCAACGGGTAGATTCCTCAAAATAATCTGTGAAAAAAGCAATCTTTTTTGCAATACTCTTACCAATGCTTTCTCTTGTTTCCTGTAAAGACCGACAGAAACAAGGGGAAGCATTTTTGCCTGAATCAAAAGGAAATACGAATGAAATTGCCATCGTGATCGACGATGTAATGTGGAGTGGAGAAGTAGGCGACAGTCTTCGTAAAAAACTGGCATATCCTGTAGACGGATTGCCACAGGAAGAACCGATTTTTACCATCAATCAGTATTCTCCGAAAATCTTTGAAGGTGTGGTAACCCAAAGCCGGAATATTTTGGTGGTGTCCAAAGGACTCAACAAGGAATTCAAACATGTGGAGAATAAATATGCCAAACCGCAAAATGTTTTCTATATCACCGGTTATTCCATTCACGAAATTCTCGACCTGATCGAAACGCATTCGGAAACCCTGATTTCGATTGTCAAATATTCCGAAATCCACTATATCCAGCATAAAATGGGAAAAGCCCGACTCAGTGACGATAAGCTTCGGGGGGTTTTTATGATCAATATCGAAATTCCCGAGACCTATCGCTATGCCGATGAAAAGGAATATTTTTACTGGATGAAGAAAGATATCCCTTCCGGTAGTTCGAGTCTTTTGGTTTATCAGGTGCCGATTTCACAAATCGAAAAGGACAACGACATCGTCGGAAACATTATCAAAGTCCGCGATTCGGTGGGCGCTTTGTATATTCGCGGAACGATGGAACATTCCTCGATGGTTACCGAAGAAGGCTATTCACCGTATTTTATGAGTACCCGGCTTGATGGGAAAACTGCCTATGAAACCAAAGGAACCTGGGAACTTCAGAATAACTTTATGAGCGGGCCGTTTCTGAATTATGCCATCCGTGATGAAAAAAACAAACGCTATCTGATTTTGGAAGGTTTTGTGTATGACCCATCCAATGCCAAAAGAGATATGATTTTCGAACTGGAGGCCATTATGAAATCCGTTCGCATACTGCAATAATTTAGTAACAACCATACAGACATGACTCTAAAATTTGAAATAAAGCGATTTAACGAACTTTCGCTGGCAGAGCTATATTCTGCCTTGCAATTACGTTCCGAAATCTTTGTAGTCGAACAGGATTGCGTTTATCAGGACATTGATGGCAAAGATCAGAAAGCGCTACACCTAATGGGAACTTTTAACGGAGAATTGGTAGCCTATTGCCGTTTGTTCCAATCGGGCGATTATTTCCCAAATGCCGCGTCCATTGGAAGGGTAGTGGTGAAGCAATCGTACCGCGACCGCAAATGGGGCCATGACCTGATTCGCGAAGCCAAAAACGGAATCCGTGCGCATTACGGTACGGATACCATCACCATATCGGCACAATTATACCTGAAACGCTTTTATGAATCACACGGGTTTGTTCAGGTTTCAGACGAATACCTGGAAGATAATATTCCGCATATCGAAATGCAGATAAAATAACGTTACACTTTCGTAATCACCAATTCCACGCGACGGTCCTGATCCGGGCCGTTGCCTAAAGGTTGGGTGTTTCCGTAGCCTTTAAACGTCATTCGTTTTTTATCGATCTTTTTCTGAATCAGAAATTTATAAACAGATTGTGCGCGGTTGTGCGAAAGCATTCTCTTTTTGGTGTCTTTATCGATCGCTTCTTTTTGGAAGGTTGGCGTACAGCAAATATGCCCCTGAATTTCGAATTCCAGGTTTTTGTATTTGTGCAACAACTTGGCAACCCGTTCCAATTCGTTTTTCGATTTTAATGTTAAACGGCTGCTTCCTTTATCGAAAAGTATTTTTTCAAGATAAATACGGTCACCAACGATCATATCGCCTTTAATGGTCGAATGCATTCCGGGAACCGGCTTTGGCGGAACCGGTTTAAAGTTCATCACCACATCGACGCGTCTGTTTTTCTGGCGTACTTCCGGTAGGTTGTCCACAATATCGTCGTCGATCAAAACACGCCCTTTTCCTTCGATGGTTACAATGATCTTGTTTTTAACACCCTTTTCAATCAGCTTATTTTTGATCGTATTCGCCCGATTGTTCGAAAGCTTATAGTTATAGGCATCTTTACCGCGATCGTCGCAATATCCGTAAATCTGCACGCTTTCGATACGGGTAGTATCGATTGCCTTTACGAAAGCCACTACATCGTTGGCCTGTTTTTCTTCCAGATTAAATTTGTCGAATTCAAAATAAACAGAATGTACAACTTCTTCCTGTGCCGCAAGAAACTGATACGTCAACAAAAAAAGAAAAACAAGCGCAATACGTTTCATATTTCAGAGGTTATTTTCGGTCTTTAATTCGGGTCAGGCTGATGTCTTCCGGCGGATGGATTACAATCGGATATTGTTCAATTTTTACCGAACTACTATCCAATCCAAAGGCCTGTTCTTCGGATAAACTGATTTTTTTCAGGAAGAAATAAATATCCAGGATGATTCGCTGGTACCAAGGGAAATCGTTGTCGTAGGACATGAATTTTTCGATCAGCACAAATTTAAAATCACCCAGTACGTTGTTTCGGTTTAAAGATTCATAACGACTGGTAATGTCTACTTCGCCGTTTTTAACCATATCCTGAACTACTTTTTTAAACAACAGGTTGATGCGCGGTGCCACACGGAATCCCAAATAGAAATCCACGCGGATAATATCGTCTTTTACGATCTCGCGCACGCGGTATTCCATTTCATAGGGTTCGTCGACAACGTTTACGTGAATCAACCAGTAAATATCAGCGCGTTTCGGACGTTTTTGAAGAATGGAATAGATAATCTTGGATTCCACTTCGTCACCGTGACTCGCATTGGTCATATACACCAAATGCGTTGCATATTTTGGTATCGAAAGGTCGTTACTCAATTCGGAAATGACATTTTTAAACTTGTCAATTTTAA
Organism: Bacteroidota bacterium; assembly: GCA_023446155.1. Taxonomy (GTDB): domain Bacteria; phylum Bacteroidota; class Bacteroidia; order Flavobacteriales; family Flavobacteriaceae; genus Flavobacterium. Next base: position 41,686 of record JAEXIT010000008.1, on the reverse strand, counting down.
CGAATTCGGTATAATCTTTTCGGATTTTTTTCGCCGTAAACCAGGCAATCATGATAAAGGCCAGTAAGCCGGCAATGAATACCGAGACATAACCGCCATGCGGGAATTTTTCGATATTGGCCAGGAAGAATGAGATTTCAATGGTTAGGTATAAAGCGATAACCAAAACGATAAAGATTGGGTTATAGCGTTTTAATACCATAAAGAAACCTAATAAAATGGTGGTCATGATCATACACATTACGATTGCCAATCCATAGGCGGCTTCCATATTTCCGGATTCTTCGAAGTGAACGACAATAAATACACATCCGATAAATAACAACCAGTTGATCGACGGAATGTATAATTGTCCTTTTAGTTCGGTTGGATATTTGATGCGCACTTTTGGCCATAGGTTTAAACGCATCGCTTCACTGATCAAGGTAAACGATCCGCTAATCAAGGCTTGTGAGGCAATAACGGCAGCCATGGTAGCGATCGCAATTCCGAACGGTAAAAACCAATCCGGCATCACCAGATAGAACGGATTTCCGGGATTACTTGCGTTTCCGCTTAGTTCGACTAGAGTACTTCCGGTATTCGAAATCAGATAGGCACCCTGACCGAAGTAGTTTAGTACCAGCATACTTTTTACAAAAATCCAGCTGATACGAATGTTTTTGATACCACAATGGCCAAGGTCACTGTACAAAGCTTCCGCTCCGGTGGTACACAGGAATACATAACCTAAAACATAAAATCCTTCGTGGTGTATTTTTAATAAATGAAAAGCATAATAGGGATTAAGTGCTTTTAAAACAGCGACATTACCCATTAAATGAATCACACCCAATGTTCCAAGCATTCCAAACCACAATAGCATTAATGGTCCGAAGAATTTTCCAACCAGTTTGGTTCCGAAGCGCTGAATAAAAAATAGAACAAAAAGAATTCCGATAACAATCGGGATGGTGTTTAGTTCCGGATTATAGGTCCGCAATCCTTCAATGGCCGATGATACGGAAATGGGCGGTGTTATAATACCGTCGGCAAGCAAGGCACTTCCTCCAAGAATAGCAGGAACAATCAGCCAGCGTTTTTTGAGTTTTTTGACAAGGGTGTACAGCGAAAAGATACCGCCTTCCCCTTTATTGTCGGCACGTAAGGTGAGAATTACATACTTGAAAGTTGTCTGAATGGTCAATGTCCAGAAAATACAGGAAATCGCACCAAGTACCACATCCGGATCAATAGCCTGTTTTCCAACAATGGCTTTCATTACATATAATGGAGAGGTTCCGATATCTCCATAAATAATTCCTAATGTGACAATTAAACCACCTAAGGTTACTTTGTTAAGGTGGTTACTGCTGTGTGTAGAACTCACGATGTGAAATATTTAAAATCACAAAATTATCATAAAAAATGAAAGTCCATTACAATTCTTGCGAAAATTAATTTTTAAGAATTTTATTGTATTCGGCCTGATTATTCAGTAATGCTTGCGCTTTTGTTATTTCTATGTTACTTTTTGTGTAATATTGATACAATCCTTCCTTATACTGATAGCGTTTTATGATTTCATCAACGATAAGTTTTTTGATTTCCGACTTGTTTTTATCCAGTTCTTTTTCCTCACTTCGTTGTACTGCCGCCAGTAATTGTTGGTATTCGGCATTAATACTTTCTTCGATTTTTTCTTTTTTAGCCGTCGCCAAAGTATTTTTTAACGCCAATTCGGTTTCGGTATCGAATTCGAATTTTTCTTTTTTCAGATACGCTTTGAATTCGGAAAACTCGGTATCCGAAAAACTCGGAATGTTGGTTCCTAAATTCGGATTTTTATAATAATACTGGGTTACATAGTTGAAAATCCCATCGTTTCTGAGCAAAGCATCCGAGATGGTACTCGTTTTGGCTTCTGAAAGTTCGATATCGGGTTGAATACCACCGCCATCATAAACGGTTCTTCCTTTACGGGTTTTAAAAGCATTATACTGACTCGCATCGGTACGGATTGCTTTTCCATTTTTATCTTTTTTGGAATAATCCAACGCCTGAATACATCTTCCGGATGGCGTATAGTAACGTGAAATAGTCACTTTTACCTGAGTTCCATAGGTTAAATCCAGCGGACGTTGTACCAATCCTTTTCCGAAACTTCTCGCTCCCACAATTACCGCCCGATCCAGATCCTGTAATGCTCCGGCAACGATTTCGGATGCGGAAGCACTTTTGCCATCGACCAAAACAGCCAGTGGAATGGTAAGATCAACCGGTTGCTTTTGGGTTTTATAACTGTTATTGTGTTTTTCAATTTTTGATTTTGTGGTTACAATTACCTCGTTTTGCGGTACGAAAAGATTACAGATGTTCACCGCTTCATGTAGTAAACCACCCGGGTTTCCGCGTAAATCCAAGATGATTTTGGTTGCGCCCTGACTTTTTAATTTTTCCAGTGCGTCTTTGGTTTCGGCCGATGCTTTCGCGTTAAACTGCGACAACACGATATAACCGGTTGTTTTATCGGCTAATAACGCATAAAAAGGAACTGCTTTGATATCGACCTCATCCAGTACAATCTGGGTTTTCATTAGTTTCCCCTGACGTTTGTACTGTATGTCGATCTTGGAATTTTTAGATCCTTTTAAAAGTTGCGCCGCATCGTCTTTAAAATCCACTAAGTTGACATCGCCAATCTGAACGATTTCATCACCGGCTTTTAAACCGGCTTTGTCGGCCGGAAAATTTTTATACGGTTCGCGAATGATCAAACGACCCTCGCGACGTGAAATATAAGCACCGATTCCGGTATATTCGCCCGTCGAATTGATCTTGAATTTCGCAACATCCTGTTCGTTAAAGTAAACCGTATACGGATCGAGATCCAGCAACATATTTTTAATGGCTTTGTCCATCAAATCGGCCGGATTGGTCTCGTCTACATAATTCTGATTAACGGTTTTAAAGAGCGTGGTAAAAATTTCAATCTGCTTGGCAATTTCAAAAAAGTCATCTCTGAAACTGGCACCTACAAACAAAAAACCTCCCGCAACTACAGGAATGATATATCTTTTCTTAAACTGGCGTAGCATTTTTTAAACGGATTTTTTGGTAAATCTTTTGCGTATATAAATCAAAAGTAACACGAAAATAAGGATAAATGGCCAAACTTGCAGTAGGTCAAGGAAGAAAGTTGAAATTCCGAAAAAGCCTTCCTTAAACGAATTCCACATTTTACTGCCATAGGAAACCGTTGCACCGCTTTCGGAGGCATTTTGGGTATACATTTCGATCGTGATGGTACTCATCGCAATCCGACTTTGTAAATATTTCAACCGACCTTCGATCGATTCGATTTCCTCGCGTACGGTAGCCAGTCCTTTTTCGATTTCCAGTATTTCGGAAACTTTAGTCGCTTTGTTTAATAAGTCCAGATAGCGTTTTTCCAACGTCTTTTTGGTGTTAACGCGCGATTCGATATCGATATATTCTTCGGTTACATCGTCGGATGAAATTTCTTTCCGATCAAAATGAGAAATACCTTTGCCGACATCGTTGATAAACGCATCGAAGGCCGTATTCGGAATCCGTATCGTCAGGTCGCGGTACACCGAATTGTTATTTTTTCCGGTCACATCGTTTTGGATGGTGGCTTTATATTTTATAATTGCCTTTTGAATATCGGCATACGACTGGTTGAGGTCGGATGTTTCAAATCGAAGGTTGGCATTCTTAATGATTTTGGCTTCGATAGTGGTTTCCGATCCGCCTTCGGCAGATGCTTCATCAGTCGCTACGGGCGCAGCTTCCAGATTCATCATTTTAACATCTAGGGATTCGGCCACAGCCACATCTTCAGAATGCTGGTTTTTACAGCTAATAGAAAAGATAAGGATCGCTACAAGAAGGAAAATTTTTTTCATAGAAAACGCCATTAGTTTGATATACAACGTAAAATCACTACTAAAAGTACAATTTTAGATGCAATCGGAATTCTATAAAATAAAAAAACTTATAACTCCTTGTTTTGAATGGCTTCGGCAAACTTCTCAAAAAGTTGCACCGTTTTTTCCTCAATTTCCGGATATGACAAGCGTTCTTTGGTTTGGTACAAAAACATAAAAGCATAGGGCTTGTCAATGGAATCTAACAATATGCTTTTGTTTAATCGGTAGGTTTCGCGTAACACTCGTTTGAAGTAATTACGATCTACGGCTTTTTTAAAGTATTTTTTCGAAACGGAGACACCCATTTTGATGTTTTCACCGGGCTCAGTTGCGTCCATAGGCACATATACCAGTCGTAACGGGTATTTGGAAACCGACTTCCCCTGAGTAAAGAGTAAATCGATTGTGCTTCGGCTTTTAAGCTTTTCGGCTTTCGGATAGGTGTTTTTCATCCGGCAAAGGTACAAAAAGGTAGCATAAAACCTGTCGGGTTTACTAATAGCCGACAGGTTTGCTATTGCTTATTTGTTTTTGATCAGTTTCTTGGCAATTTCCCGGAGCATTTCCCGGTTCTGATCCACATAAAACAAACCGGCCTGAATCAGTTCGTAAATATTTTTTTGTGAGGTATCGTCCATTTCCGGTGAGGCATTTTTTAATTGTGGCATCAATCGGTAATAGTTTTTTTGGTTGCGTGGCCCTAAGGTTTCGTACATTTTCGTTAAGTGATAATCGACGGTTTCCACGTTGGCAGACAGCAAGATATCAATCAGTGGTCCGATCCATTTTATTTTCCCGGCGTTTTCAAATTTTTCAAAAGTATACGGTTTGTGGACTTCTCCGGTTCCTACAGAAATGATGATCATATCATTAATGGCTGGAAAATCTGTTTTTTCCTTGTCACCTAGAATTTTCGAAAAGGCGATTTTACGCGCTTCGGCATAGGCACATAGCGCTGGATTGTTGGCATAAACACCGCCGTCGATTAAAGTGAATTCCTGTCCGTATAATGATTTTATTTTGGCCGGTTCAAAATAGGTTGGTGCGGCACTTGTCGCCCGACACACATCTCTGACATAAAAATTTTCCAGAGTTGATTCGGCTTCGTGACTGGTAAAGAATTTTGCTTTCCGTTGACCAATATCGTAGGACGTGATCAAACAAGGCTTGATAAAATGTTGTAACTGTAAATCGCCAAAAACCTCCAGAAGTTGTTTTTCCAGATTGCGTTGGGAAATCTTTTCGTTGAACAATCCAAAGGGGTTGATCATGTGCTCCCACAGCGAAACATTAAAAATACTTTCTCCTTTTTTGGCGTAAAGATCCAAGGCGGCTTCTACCGAAAATTTGGCTTTTTTGTTTTTGTCCGGAAATAATAGAATCGAGGTTAGTAAACCACCGGTACTGCTTCCGGCAACCAAATCGAAATAATCGCCTAATTTTGCAGTCGGATTATCAAGCTTCTGTAATTCTTCTTCGATATATTTCAGGATCACGCAGGTAATGATTCCGCGGATACCACCACCATCGAGGCTTAATATTCGTATTTTTTTTGACATGGTACAAAAGGGGTTACCATCCCGTTTTACAAGGGATTTTGTTGTGGCTAATGTATTACAAAAGAATTATATAACCGTTTTTATCGGTCTTCAATTTTGATAATTTTTTCCAGTCGTTATAACCGCGTTTGTCGAAGTGCGGCAGGTCTTTAAAGGTTTTCCAGTTGCCGCCCCCATTCCCAACCGTGTTTGGTAAAAATACTGAACATTCGTACCAGTCGGCGATCTGGTCATTATCCCAATCTTTTTTAGTGTCCCAGGATGCGGTTTTTCCATCAATGATCAAAACGATATCTAAAGCAAATCCGTAGTTATGAATGGATTGTCCACCTTTGGCATTGGTGGCTTTTTTCCGGGTTTTGTTCGCCCAATGGCATAGAGATCGTCTTTAATAGTATAAAAATAGAGGAAGAAATCTAACAAACAAGTTTAGATTGGAGAAAAAAAGGTCATTACGTGTTATAAATCAACTATATAAAGGTTGTTTGGGAGCTAAACCCCGTTTCCATTAGAAACGGGGTTTTGAGAGTAAAATAAATTACTCCTATTTTTCACGATCTTCCGTGTATAATGTTAAGATGGAGTGGATATAATTGATTTAGTTATTCTTTATGAATATACTATTAACTATATCGTATCTCAATAATATCCTCATCGTTTGGATCAAAGAATTTGTTGTATAAGGACATCGCTCTTACTAAGTTTCGTTCAGATTTAAAATCGAGTCCTTTTGTGTTGGAACGATATGTTTTCCCTTTATAAATAACTTTGTTATATGGATCATCTTCATTTGCATTTCTGAAACTGGTTAGTTTTGGGTCAATGTGTTTTTCTAAAGCTTCAGATAATATTTTCTTTTCAGTTTTATCTAATACAAAATTCTCACCATTCATTATTTTTTTTGCCAATGAAGCTTCTTTACCAATCAATAAAACTAATAACCCATTAACGGTAGTAGAACCAGTCTCTTGTTGTAATTTTTCATAATCACTACTAAAGCCCGATATTAATTTTACTTCGTTATTTCTATAAATGTTAAAATCTTTCATGGTTGTTTATTTGGTGATAATTACATCAATATTATTTGTTTCCGGATCAATAGTAATTGAATTTTCAGGATGTTTTTATTAAATACTGCACCGTGAATGGTGTTTGATAATCTCTTTTCTTCCATGAATTAAACGCATTATTAGATCAAATGGCTACAAAAGGAATCAATCTACTCATACGATTCTCTATAGTATTTTTTAGAATAATCGATAACGGAATTGATATACTGGCTAAAAGAGAGGTTGTCATATTTTCCTATTTCGGCTTTTCCCATGCTCCAGCCACAAACCCAAACCAAAGGATCTTCGGTATTTTCATCTAAATAAAAATATAGAAAAGCATCAGCACCCGTTGAAAAAACCCAATAAGGCCTTTTTATATTTACTCCTGCTCGTTGCTTTATAGAGTTTAGGTATTCCTGAACATCTGGATCAGCCAATTCTTCAATTCCTGAATGTCCTTCAAGAAGGAGAAGGTCTCCAAGGTAATCACCTGCTAAAAACAGATATTCCTTATAGGAAAGAGGAAACTGTATGCCTAGTTTTTGTTCGTATTTTGTAATTTCTTCTTCAGAAATACCTTTAATAGATTCCTCATAAATTATAGGATTGTCTTTTAGTTTTTGAAGATATTTTAATGTCATGGTTTATAGTTTTAAAAATGAGTTTAAGTTTTTGCAAGTCTCAACATATTTGTTTTGACTAATTTTTACTGCTCCAAATAATATTTTTTTAGGCTTATAAATTTTATTACGAAGCAGAATTTGCTTTTTACAAGAATTACAAGGGGCATATAATGATTCAAAATTAAATTCTTTTACCAGCACATTTTCTTTTCCATATTTAGCATATAATTTTTGCATATCATCATCAAATGTAGCTAAAATTTTATGTTCGGTATCATTAAACCTATTCATAATTCTTTTACTATCTGCTGAGTTAGCTTCAAAAAATTTTTTTAACTTTTCAGGTGTGGTATTGAGCTGTTTTGCCATATATTCCAAGCTAGGTGTTTTTACAAAACCTTCGAAGTTATTAAAGCTTCCGGAAATTGCTTTATATGGGATTTTATGAATTTGACCATTTATAGAAACAACAACTTCTAATTTAGCTACATTTTCAAAAGCATTTTTGCCAATAAATTGATTTCTAATACTTAATAATTCGTTTATATCTGCTTTGGATAATGCCTGCATAGCATCTAGTTTTTTCCATCCCATTAATACCTGATTGGTAAACAAGAGCTCTCCTTTAAGTAAATCTCCATATGTTTTATAAAAAAGATCTCGGAGTTCGGCGTAAAGTTTTCTTTCGGCAGCATTAGTAAGATCCGGTATAATTCTTAAAGTAGATAAATCATCTACATAGTCGCCTGCTATTTTCTTTAATTCATCGATAAAGCCCGCGTTTCCAAGCTCGTCAATTCCGTCAATTTTATTTAACTCTTCTAGTATTTCTTTTTCGTAATGAAGAACTTCTTTAGCACTACTTTTTAACCGATTTCGGATGGCGATGGATAATTCTCCGGAAAGCGCAATTAATTCCAGATACACCAAATGCTTCTGTAAGGCGAGCGCAAATTCGTTTTTCGTACCGCTAAGCTTGACCATTGCACTAACGGCTCCGCTACTAATTTCAATGGCTCCGGTTGCCAGACGAAAAGTAGCCATCGCACCGGCGGCCTGTTCCAAGCGATACAAATATCGGAATTTGGTAATATTTCCAATTCCCGAAAGTATCGTAAGAATATCCAAACTGTATTCGATTCCCGTTATGATGTTGGCCCAGAATGTTTTGTCTTCGTTTGCCTTAATAAAAAAGGCCGGGACAATCTTTGGTAAATCAATTTCCGCTTCCTGCTCGGTTTCAGTCAGATATACCGGTTGGAACGGATGGTACTGATATTCGATTTTGTCTTCAATAGCCTTATCGATTATATTTCTTACGGCAGGATTGGCAATAGCAATAATCTCATCAATATAATGATCGTCCGGAGTCACTAAAATAGTGTTGTCTTTCTTAAAAGTGAAGTTTTTATTACTGCTGTAAAAACCTAAGAATTTATCCGATTTATAGGGTAAAAACAAAGGTCCGTCGCTGTTTTTAAAAACCGGATTGTCACTATCGCTAAAAGTGCTTTTTAACCAAAATTTATAAAGTAGCTGAATGGTTTGCTTAAAGTTTTCTCCATTCATTTTCTTATATAACAACAGAAAACGACTTTCGCCACCAGATTTTGGCTGGATCAGTTCGGATAGAAAAATGGTTGGAGTTCGTGCTACTTCCGATAAGGCTTCCAAAAGTACCAAAACAAGATCCTCCTTATCCAATCCGACGTTGGTTACCAAATCTTTTAACGAACGATCTAAAAAGTCCCAAAGCAGGTTTTTGTCGATTTCTTTGATAAACGCTTTGGGTAAATAGTACAGAATTTCCAAAACCTCTTCGATACTACCGGAGTTGGCGGCCATTAAGGCGTTGTTAACAATGGTTTTATAACTGTCTAAAAAAGCTTTACGGGGTTTGGTTTCCCAATCAAGCGCTTCATAATCATGCATAATGGTCTGGTTTAAAAATTCCAGACAGGATCCAAGATAAGTAAACTCTAGTCGGATCGACCAAATTTCCTGAAAACGAAGTGTTTCCAACGGATCGTCGGTTTTGATATGGTATTTTAAAATATACCGGTTGGACATTTTTGTAACAATAGGAAACAAATAGGTTTTATTGGAAAAAGGACTTTTGTCTACGGTCACATTTCTTTTGTAGGTCGAAACGGCGGTGCTTATAAATTGCAGAAAAAGCAACTTTAACGGATCATTTTTGGTATTGCCCTGATGATCTTTATAGTCAAATCCATATTCTCCGTTATCAATCGAAGCCGTGTCGTTTGGATGGTAGATAAACCAATCGGTGATTGGCAGGATTTCATCCAATTGTTTTAGGATTACCGATCGGTATACTTCGCTATAGAAATAGAGGTCTTTTGAAAACGGAATCGAAATACTATAGACGTCCTGACCGGTAAGAGTTATCCAGCCATCGGACAAAATATTCCGGTATTCATAGGTGTTATTCTGTGGTTCATCCGATAGTTGTCTGCGAATATAATAGGTTAATGTTCCGGCATCATTGGTATAAAAAAGAGTATCGTGACCTTCAAGAATAGAAGCTAATGGTGTAATGAGAGCCGGGTTATCGAAATCCGTTTTTAAGAGGTATTGCGTTGATTCCAAAACGGAAATGTTATAGTTTTGATTTACAATGATAACTTCAAAACGCACTTCTCTTTTAGCGGCATCTTCCTGTCTTCGCCCGATCCTGAGGTATTCGATTAAATATGAAAAATCGTTCATGATATTGCTTTAAAAAAGTGAATAAAAAACCTCAGCCAAATTTTGGCTGGCTGAGGTTCAGGGAAAAGGGTTGTTTTTGGAAAGATTATTTTACATCGATCGCATCTCCGCCAATTAAAACATCGGTTCGGATAAATGCTTTTTTAGTATTGCCCTCACTGTCGGTCATTCGATTGTCGTTGCAATCACTGTCGCACGGCAATGCGTCCATAACGTCGAGTCCGATGCTTCCGGCCTGAAGAATGGTCAACGCTGTTGGTACACGGCTTTCCCATGTTTCTTCGACTTCTCCGTAAGGTTGCTGTAATTCCTGAATCAAATCTTTAAACAACGGATCGTCCAAAGTGGGTACTTGTCCGCCGTTCCAAACCTGACGGGTTGCCATAAACCAGTTTACAGCTTCTTCAAATCCGGGACGAACAGTTACCATGATTCGCGCCATACCACTTTCAAGAAAGGCACGGAACAAAGGATTATCGATATCCGTGGAATTATACATTTTCTTCCAGTTGGCTTTTTCTCCCCAATAAAAGGGATAGAAATTATAACTCATTAAGTCCCATTCGAATGCCTGTTCCATGAACTTAACCAGGCTGGCATATTGCTTTAATTTGACACTTTCGCTTACTACGCGAACATCCGGTAAGGCATTTCTGTTGATGATCAAATCGTTTTGTCCTAAATTATCATTTTTGATCAGGTAGGCGATACAGTTTTTACGCAAAACGGTATTGACAATTTGTTCGTAATACAGCGGATTTACTTTTTCTTTCTCCGTTTGTTCGCCTTTTATTGCGGCTACTTTTTCATTGTATTCTTTTAATTTGGTTTCATAAGCACTGATAATCGCATTAAAGGTTTCGATCTGCCATTTTTGGAACAAGTCCTGACCGCGGCGTACTTTAACGGAGAAATTAGCGGTTCCGGTAAAGAAATTCGAAAATGTTGCTGTAACCGGTACGGTATCTCTATACGATGTGCCAAACGACAATTCGGAAGAAATTTCGTTTCTGAAACCGCCGGCAATAACGGTATAACGTTGGTCTCCGATGCCGGTTAAAATCGCGACATTATGATTGTCAAAATCTTGAGTGGCGGTAACGCTCACTTTTCCACTGATGGCGTTATAACCTTCCGGAACTTTGATCTCGTCTTTTAAGGAGAAAAATTCCACTTCAGACAAGCTTCCTACATAACTACCGGATAATGATTTTCCGATATTGTATTCCAATTGCGGAGCCGGATCTACCTCAGCATTATAAATGGCAGCCCAATAGGCATAAGTGCTTTCCAATACCTTGGTGTGATCGGTTAACGGATTCGTAGCATTAACATTCCTTGGGTCAACAGGTTTTTCCAATGTTTCGGTGCCGGAGTCGGTCTTTTTGAATTCCTGCCAGGTTTTATGAAAGGCAGCCGGTTCCGGAACCATAAATTCATAGATCAGGCGCTTACCGTAGTTCACAATTTTGTTTTTGTAAATTTTATCAACCCAACGGTAAACTCCGGTTACGTGTTCGTCCCCTTTTCGATTGTCAAAACCATGTGCGTTTTCTTCCGAGTACTCTTCGATGACTTTGGAAATACGTTCTTCTTTTACTTTCTGAACGATTCGATCCAAGGCGCGTTCGGTAATTTCTTTCGCCTGAGTTACGGCCTGACTGTTCGATTCTTCGGTTGAGGTATTATAAGCAAAATTGCCGCCTACATTAAAATGGGTTTTGAATGCATCAAATGTAGCATTTGTATAAGCTCCGATTGCCGTATTTTCGGCTATTACTTTTACTACTTCCTGATTCATTTCATAACGATCGGTCGTCGTCGAATCGGTTAGTTTTTCGCGTTCGGATTCGGAAGTCAACGTGGTGGTATTCTCCGTTTTTCGGGAACGTTTTGTGGTACGATCCTTATACTCACGAGCCATAATGTTTTCGATATGAGATACTTCACCCGGAACATAACAACAGATTTCCTGTTCCACTTTACGATAATCGGCAATTCCAAGACGGGTTATTCCGTTTAACGGCACGGCTTCTTTGTCCGGAACCGTATTTGGCACGCCCGATGTGTCCGGTTTTGTTTTCGTTTGATAGCGATAAGAACCGCCGCCCTCAATTGTAAATGTAACAACCGGATGGAAGCCCGTCATTCGCATCGATTTGATTTTAAACGTGGCTGTAAAATGAATCAAATCACCATTGCTTAAGGTATACGTACCGGTTAGCGTACCACTGTTTTTTCCGGCGTAATTCAGAGTATCATTAAATAGTTTGACGTTTAATTTGTCGCCAATCCAATTGTCTTCAAAAGCGGTATCGTTTACGGTGGTGGAGTCGTTAAAAACAGCAGTGTAGGTTGCGGCTACGATATCCGATCCTAATGCGATTTCTCCTAATACCATATATAGCGAGATAGGCGTGCTGCTGTTACCCTGACCCGTTATGGCTACTGCGTTTGAAGATGTTGGAGTAGCGGCAGTCTCACTCTGAACCGGAAGGACAATTCCATTCGCATTAATGGCTTTTTGGGTGAATACCGTATTTTGAAAGACTTTTGCTGTTTCCGAATCGATATTTTTCTTCAGAATCTCTTTGGCTTCGGCAAACGTACTGATGCCTCCTTCGGTTAGGTCGGTTAACATGGCCAACGATTCAGTGGATAGGAAAAGTGCTAAATCCGTAAGGTTTAATTCGGGTTTGGCGATGTAATTGAATTTTGGGATTTTTAAGTCAACATATTCTTTGATTGTTCTCTCACAACCGGTTTTGCAATCGGTAATCGTTTTGGTAACCGTGTCGGCATTTTGATATAAAAGTTCTACGGATTCCAGGTATTCTTTATAGGCAGCATCATAGGTTTTTTGGTCCTTTTTTTGATACTGTTTTTCAGCTACTGCTAGCTCTTCCAGAACTTTAGAATAATTCGTAATGCTGATTTCAGATCGGATCAGTTGTACGTCTTTTTCGAGATGCTTGATACTGATCGGAAGTTCCTCATTGTCCTCCGATTGTTCTTCCGTTTTTATTCCAAAAATAGGCTTCGGCATTACTACTTTGGCCTGAGCAAGATTTTGCAGTATTTCGAGAGATAAATCGGTGTCTTCAAATTTTTCAAGAAATGCATCCGCCACCAGAATTGAAATGATCATATCTCTTGTGTAATCCGATTGGAACGTAATGCTTTGATAAATCAGATTGTCCCATAATGCAACACGATTATTTTCTGTTAATGGAGCAAGGGTGTAATGATCATCGGGTCCCTTGGTATTCACCGGAACATAATCGTGAAGTGCCTCTTTTGTAAAAGACGTTCTGTTTTTTGCTAACCAGTTGGCAAACTCGTATAAATCCGGTTTTACAAGGTCGGTCATTAGGGCATCCGGTGTTTGGATTGCTTTTGATCCAAAACGGGAAATCGCCGCTTCCAATTCTTCTTTTCGGTTTTCGTCAAAATTTGGATTTGACAGGATTTTCGAAAATTCACCGTTGGGGATTACGTCGGATCCAATTTCCGGATGTTTAACAAATAATAATTCGTTTTTAGACTTGTCTGTCAATTGTGGAGCTCGCATCGTTACAAAGCGAAATAAGGTGTTTTTAAGTTCTGTACTCATGGTGTAAAAGGAATTAAATGTTGTTGTTTAAGAATAAGCGCTTATTTTGTAATTGTTTGAAAAAAATCTTCTAAAAGGGTCCTTTTGATTACGGCTTTTAAGCGATTTATAAAGGTTTTGGTTGGATTTAGGATTCGTTGGTGGATTATTGTCTTGCAATTACAGTACAAATATAGATGAAAATAATCTAATATTCAAAATATTTTATATGATTTTTTTCATTTATTTTCAAATCTCTTGTAATCCCTCTATTTTAGATTGTTTAGAGAATTTGACGGTTTTTATTTTTAGAGTGTGTATCTGTAAACGTGTATTTATTTCATATATAAGTCGCTAATCTCGAAAGAGATTGGTGTTTTTGATGTTTTTTTCGAAGACCTATATTGAGAGTTAGATTATTTTCGTAATTTTGGAGTATTAAAATCACGTATTATGGTTTCGGAACGATTAGGAATATATATAGCGGCAAAGGATATGAGCTATTATGCTTTTGAAAATAGTATTGGAGCGAGCCGAGGCGCTATTTCGAAGGCGGTAAAGGAAAACAAAAGTATCGGATCATCGATGCTGGAAAGTATTCTGGAGATTTATAAGGATTTGAATCCAATATGGCTTTTAACCGGTCAGGGCGATATGTTTGCTACGGGCGACCAAGATTTTATGGAGAAAAGAAGTGTTGAATCGTATTCGTTAAAAACAGATCGCTCGATGGAACAGCAGCAAATTCCGCTTTACGATATTGAAGCGGTGGCCGGATTAGTGCCGTTGTTTAAAGGGACGAATAAGGAAGAACCAATCGATCATATTTCAATTCCGCATTTGCCCAAATGTGACGGAGCGATTTATGTGACGGGCGACAGTATGTATCCGCTTTTAAAAAGTGGTGATATTGTACTGTATAAAGAAGTGAATGATATCCGAAATGAAATTTTCTGGGGGGAGATGTATCTGTTGAGTATCGATATGAGTGGGGAAGAATACATTACGGTAAAGTATATCCAGAAGTCGGAGACTAATGGTTTTGTACGATTGGTAAGTCAGAACAAACACCATCAGGATAAAGATGTTGATATGGCTAAAATAAAGGCGCTTGCGCTCGTTAAAGCCAGTATCCGGATCAATTCTATGAATTAACAAAAAAAGCGGCTCTAAAGCCGCTTTTTTTATGGTGTGTTGTCGTTATGGTTTTGCCTCATAAACGTTGTTTTCTTTTTTGACATCGGCCATTAAATCGCTTGGATCGATTACTATGGCTTTGATGGCTTTTTTCTCTTTGTTGATGGTGAAATCATACGCGGTAAAAGCCCAATCCCATCCGCCTAAAACAGTTCGTTGGATTTCCGGGAATGGATTCTCTTTGTTCCAACGCATTAAGGTGTTCGGGATATAGAAACTTTCTTTGGTTCCATCCTGATATATCACAAGAATATCCAATGGCATTGGCATTCTTCCGATTCGTTCCAGTGTTACCTTAGTGTTTTTTCCGTCTTCGGTAACCGATTTGATTCCGTAGTCGATCGTATTCGTGGTTTTGGTCCAGTCGTTTAGGTACCAATCCAATGACGCTCCCGAAACACGCTCGGCCGTACGTTTAAAGTCGTTTGGCGTTGGGTGCGTAAATTTATAATCGCGGAAATAACGTTTTAGGGTTTCCATCATTTTGTCCATTCCGATTACATAGCCCAATTGGGTTAAAAATACTTCCCCTTTGCTGTAGGCCGAAATGCTATAAATCATGTTTTCGTCAAATCGATCCGCATGTGTGGATTGTGGTTGTTCATGACCGGTGTTCACCATATAGAAATAGTTGTTATACGCCGATTGGAATGGATTTTCATCTTCCTGAAGTTTTTTATCCATTACCTTGATCATGGCCAAATCCGAAATGAAAGATGTGAATCCTTCGTCCATCCAGAAATGTTTGCTTTCGTTGGTCGCTAACACATGTTGGAACCAGGAATGCGCCATTTCGTGGGCAGTTACGCCAATTAAGCTCGGCAGACTTCTATCTCCAGTGATCAACGTACACATAGCATATTCCATACCGCCGTCGCCACCCTGAATCACAGAATATTGTTTGTACGGATATTCGCCTACGGATTTGTTGAAAAACTCCATTAGAGCGGCTGTTTTTGGCTGTAGCTCTTTCCACTTGTCCATGTATTTCGGGTTGTTTTTGTAGAAAAAGTGTAGTTCTACATTGTTTGGTCCCGGATAAACATCGTGGATAAAATCTTTGTCGGCGCCCCATGCAAAATCGTGTACCATTGGTGCCACAAAATGCCAGGTAAGCGTTTTGGTCTTTTTGGGATAGGTTACGGTAGTGCCTTTGTCTTCATATCCGTGACCAATTTCATTTTTGTTTTGTAAATAACCGGTCGATCCGATCACATAGTCTTTATCGATCGTGATTTTTACGTCGAAATCACCCCAAACCCCGTGGAATTCCCGTCCGATATAGGGATCGGCATGCCATCCTTCGAAGTCGAATTCGGCAATTTTAGGAAACCATTGTGTCATGGAAAGGGCTACACCTTCGTCGGAGTTTCTTCCGGAACGACGGATTTGAAGTGGCACCTGTCCGTCAAAATCCAAGGCAAACGTGGTCGATTTCCCTGGTAAAATTGGCTTGGCCAACTCGACTTCCAATACGGTTCCTACTACGCGACTCGTAGCGGCAACACCGTCCTGTTTGAAGTTAGTCACTTTAAGGTAACCGATTTCATTAGGTTTTAAGGTGCTGATTCTACTTTCTTTTACCGTTTTGTCTCCGGTTTTAAAGCTTTTGACCATACGTTTGTCCGGATCGGATATGGTTTTTAAACGGGCATCCATTTCGCTCCCCGGTTGGAAGGCGTTAAAATACAAATGGTAGAATACCTTGCGTAAGGTATCGGGCGAATTGTTGGTGTAAACGAGTGTTTGTTTTCCTTTGTACTGGAAGTTTTTCACATCCATGTTTACCTCCATTTTGTAGTCAACATGCTGTTGCCAGTAACCCGGATCCGGGTTGTTTTTCTGTGCCCACAAACTGCCAATGCTCAGTAAAGAAAGTAAGAATAACTTTTTCATTTTGTAGTAGTTGATTTTGGATCGTCGCCGATCGGTATAATAGCCAAAATGGAAGGGGAGTCCCTTCCATTTCAGCGTGTTTTGGAATTATTTTTTAGAAGCCATCTTGTCGGCCATGATCAATGCATTATACGCATTTACCATTTTTCCGGATTTGGATACTTCGCTAAACGGACGTACATTGTTTGGATCTCCTCCTAAAATGACATCCTGTTTTACAGCAATACCCGAATCCATGATGATTTGTTTAACCTGAGCCGCTGTTAGGCTTGGATAGTACGAGCGAATCAAGGCTGCTACTCCGGCAACATTTGGCGATGCCATAGAAGTTCCCTGTAGGTATTCGTAGCTTTGATTTGGTGTTGTAGCATAGATTTTTTCACCCGGTGCAAATACGTCTACATCCGATTTTCCGTAGTTGGAGAAATCAGCAACCAATTCCGGTCCGTACACATAGTTTAACGCTCCTACCGTAAGGAAGTTGTTTGCGATTTCAGGTCCCATTTTGATGTTGTCGTTCGGGAAACGATCTACACCGCCATCGGCATTTAGATCCAAGCCTTCGTTACCGGCAGCCACTACGATTAGTACGTCTTTTGAAGCGGCATATTTAATCGCGTCATAGACCCATTCCGGATGTTGTGCAAAGTATTTTCCGAAACTTCCGTTGATCACTTTAGCACCGTTGTCTACTGCATAACGAATTCCCAATGCAATATCCTTATCGTATTCGTCTCCGTCCGGCACCGCTCTTACGGCCATGATTTCTACGTTGTTGCTCGCAACACCGTCGCCACCCAATCCGTTTCCGCGGGTTTGTGCGATAATACCGGCTACGTGTGTTCCGTGTTTCGCTCCGTCTTTTACCGGTCCGATTACGTTATTGTCGCCGTATTTTACATCTTTAATATCGTCCGGATTGTCACCAACCAGTTTTCTTCCGTGGAATTCAAGGTTTAAGTGGTAGTTCACCTGACTGTATACCTGGTCTTTAAACTCGTCGATTTTTTTCAGGTCGTTTCCTGTTTGAGGCAATACCTGCGACATTACCATTTTCGCCTGATTTACAGCCGGATCGGTAGTTTGGATTTTCTGAATGTCTTCTAAAGTATAGGTGTCTTTCTTTAAATGCTTTTTAAGTGTATTGCTGGCATTTAAGATAAAATCCAATTGTTGTTTGGCCTGAATTACTTCATTGTATTCTTTGTCGTAGGCCTCTTTTGCTTTTTTATAGGCTTCGGAACCATCGTCTCCTTTTTTAAGGATACGCGTGAATTCCATATTTTCATGTTCCGCTTTTCCTAAGAAATTCCAGCCGTGCATGTCATCGATAAATCCGTTTTTATCGTCGTCGATTCCATTTCCAGGCGTTTCTTTTGTATTGTTCCAGATAACCGGTTTTAAATCCTCATGATCAATATCCACTCCGGAATCCACAACACCAACGATTATCTTTTTACTTTTTTTACCTTTCAAGAATTCATAGGCTCTGTCGACACTCATTCCGGGAACCGTATCTTTAATAAGATCCAGATGGCTCCAGCGTTTTAAATCTTTTTCAGCCAGTTTGCCCACTTTAACCGGCATGTTATCCGGTGCGGAAATAGGCGCGTAAACACTTGTTTTTTGCGTACTGCAACTTGCCAGGGCTAAAGCCAATGCGGCAGATAAGTAAAGTGGTTTTATTAGTTTCATATTCTTTGTTTTTTCTGATTTTATAGGTCGAAAGTATTTGTTTTTGTTACAAAAAGGGCTGAGATTAACACTACTTTAGTATTTCATCACAAGTAAAGACGTCTTTTAAACGCACGCCTTTTTCGGTATGTTCGACAGTAATGATTGGATTATGTGCGTCGTGTTCTAAAAACAACAGATAGTTTTTATCGGCGGCGGCGTTCATGAATTTGGTTTTTTCATCCAATGTCAACAACGGACGGGTGTCATATCCCATTACATACGGAATTGGAATATGTCCGGCGGTAGCCAAAAGATCGGCACAAAAAACAAGGGTTTTGCCATTGTATTCGATATGCGGAATCATTTGCTTTTCGGTATGACCGTCGACAAAAAAGATTCCAAAGCCCAATTCGGATTTTTCAAGGAAGTCGCCTTCCGGACGTTGTATAAATTTCAGCTGACCGCTTTCTTGGATCGGTAAGATGTTCTCACTTAAAAAAGAAGCTTTTTCGCGGGCATTTGGTTTTGTAGCCCATTCCCAATGGTTTTCGTTGGTCCAGAAATTCGCATTTTTAAAACCGACTTCATATCCGGTGCGGTCTTTATTCCAGATTACGCTACCACCACAATGATCAAAGTGAAGATGCGTCATAAAGACATCGGTAATATCGTCGCGGTGAAAACCGTGTTGCGCCAATGATTTGTCAATCGTATGATCACCCCAAAGGGAATAATACCCGAAAAACTTGTCCGATTGTTTGTTACCCATTCCGGTATCGATCAGAATCAGTCGGTTGCCGTCTTCGATTAACAGGCATCGCGCCGCAATATCAATAAGGTTATTTTCGTCGGCAGGATTGGTTTTGTTCCAGATGGTTTTCGGAACCACGCCAAACATAGCGCCACCATCCAGTTTAAAGTTGCCGCTTTCTATAGGATATAATTTCATTGCATTCGTTTTAATTTGGAATGTAAAGATACTTTTTAATGCTAAATCAGGAAAAATAAATAGAGAGAAACCGAAACCGATAGGAATGAAAAGAGTAAAAACTTACAATAATAAGGGGCTTTTTAGGATTTAAAAATGATAAATATCATACTATAACTATTTTCTATCAAGCTATTCGTTATAAAAATGTTAGGTAGTATGGCAAACCGCAATATTTGTAATATCTTTGCAGGAAATTAGAAATAATCTGTTTAAACATTATGATAAAAGTATCTGAAACAGCAAAAAAAAGAATCGTCAATTTAATGGAAGACGATGGTTTTGACGCTGCTACCGATTATGTTCGCGTAGGCGTAAAAAGTGGCGGTTGTTCAGGCTTATCGTATGACTTAAAGTTTGATAAAAGCTTAGGCGATGATGATAAAGTGTTCGAAGACAATAATATAAAAATAGCAGTTGATAAAAAAAGCTTTTTGTATTTGGTGGGAACTACTTTGGAATATTCCGGAGGATTAAACGGAAAAGGATTTGTTTTTAACAATCCTAACGCGAACAGAACCTGCGGTTGTGGTGAAAGTTTTTCACTTTAAAAGATAAGTCATTATACCGATACCTGGTTCCGGCTCTCGGTCGGAACTAAGGTAAAAGTATCGAGAACAAGCATATAGAAATGAGTAAGTATACTGAAGAAGAATTAAAAAAAGAACTGGAAACCAAAGAGTATGAATATGGTTTCTATACCGATATCGAATCGGAAACGTTTCCTGTTGGGTTAAATGAAGACATCGTTCGGGCCATTTCGAAAAAGAAAGGGGAACCGGAATGGATGACCGACTGGCGATTGGAAGCTTTCCGCGCCTGGACGGAAATGATCGAACCGGAATGGGCTAACGTACACTACGAAAAACCCGATTTCCAGGCGATCTCCTATTATTCTGCTCCTAAGAAAAAAGATAAATACCAAAGTTTGGATGAGGTGGATCCGGAATTACTGGAAACCTTTAAAAAACTAGGGATCTCTATAGACGAACAAAAGAAACTGGCCGGTGTAGCGGTCGATATCGTAATGGACTCGGTTTCCGTAGCCACTACGTTTAAAAAGACGCTGGCCGAAAAAGGAATTATTTTCTGTTCCATTTCGGAAGCCATTCAGGAACATCCGGAATTGGTGCGTCAATATATCGGTTCGGTGGTACCGCAAAAAGATAACTTCTATGCGGCATTAAACTCGGCGGTATTCTCCGATGGTTCGTTCTGTTATATTCCGAAAGGCGTTCGTTGTCCGATGGAATTATCGACTTATTTCCGTATCAATCAGGCCGGAACAGGTCAGTTTGAAAGAACACTTGTGGTTGCCGACGAAGGGAGTTATGTAAGTTATCTGGAAGGATGTACTGCGCCATCGCGTGACGAAAATCAATTGCATGCTGCCGTTGTGGAACTTATTGCGCTGGACAATGCCGAAATTAAATATTCGACCGTTCAGAACTGGTTCCCGGGTAATAAAGACGGAAAAGGTGGGGTTTTCAACTTCGTAACCAAAAGAGGTTTGTGCGAGAAAAACGCCAAAATCTCCTGGACGCAAGTGGAAACCGGATCGGCAGTAACCTGGAAATACCCGTCATGTGTGTTAAAAGGGGATAACTCGGTAGGGGAATTCTACTCGATTGCCGTGACCAATAACTTCCAGCAAGCCGATACCGGAACAAAAATGATTCACTTAGGAAATAATACGAAGAGTACGATTATTTCCAAAGGTATTTCTGCCGGAAAATCACAAAACAGTTACCGTGGTTTGGTTCAGGTTAGCGCCAGAGCCGAAAATGCCCGCAACTTTTCGCAATGTGACTCGTTACTAATGGGGAATAATTGCGGGGCGCATACGTTCCCGTATATCGAATCCAAAAACAGCACAGCGAAGATCGAACACGAAGCGACGACCAGTAAAATCGGAGAAGATCAAGTGTTTTATTGTAATCAGCGTGGTATTCCAACTGAAAAAGCAATTGCCCTGATCGTAAACGGATTCAGTAAAGAGGTGCTAAACAAACTTCCAATGGAGTTTGCGGTAGAAGCACAAAAATTACTTGAAATTTCATTAGAAGGATCGGTAGGTTAATCCGAATCTTTCGAACAGTATAAAAGCAACGGAAACGTTACAAATAAAAATTAAACATTAGAAGCGAAATGTTAGTTATCAAAAATTTACACGCTAGCGTAGAAGATAAAGAAATATTAAAGGGGATCAATCTGGAAGTAAAAGCCGGAGAAATCCACGCAATCATGGGGCCAAACGGAGCCGGAAAAAGTACGCTTTCTTCGGTAATTGCAGGTCGGGAAGATTATGAGGTAACCGAAGGGGAAATCCTTTTGGAAGGCGAAGAATTGATCGAACTGGCACCGGAAGAGCGCGCGCACAAAGGGGTGTTCTTGTCGTTCCAGTATCCGATTGAAATTCCGGGTGTTTCGGTAACCAACTTTATGAAAACGGCGATCAATGAAACCCGTAAGGCACAAGGTTTGGAAGAAATGCCGGCCAATGAAATGCTAAAAATGATCCGCGAAAAATCCGAGTTATTGGAAATTGACCGTAAATTCTTATCCCGTTCGTTAAACGAAGGTTTTTCGGGTGGTGAGAAAAAGCGAAATGAGATTTTCCAAATGGCGATGTTGGAACCAAAATTGGCCATTCTGGACGAAACGGATTCCGGTTTGGATATTGATGCGTTGCGTATCGTTGCCAACGGGGTAAACAAACTGAAAAGTAAAGACAACGCCGTAATCGTAATTACACACTACCAAAGACTTTTGGATTATATCGTTCCGGATTTCGTTCACGTTTTACACGATGGTAAAATCGTTAAAACCGGCGGAAAAGAACTGGCATTAGAGCTGGAAGAAAAAGGATACGATTGGATTAAAAACGAAAACTAGATTTCGGTATAACCGGTTGTCCCGGTTTTGAAACGCATAAACATGGATTTAAAAGAAAAACTGTTAGCCTCTTTTATGGCTTTTGAAGAACGCGTAGACGTGCAGGCAAGCTTGCACGACGTGCGTACCGAAGCTTTGAAGAACTTTGAAAATAAAGGCTTTCCAACCAAAAAGGAGGAAGCCTGGAAATATACATCGCTCAACGCGATTTTAAAAAAGGATTTCAGTGTATTTCCGAAAGAAGAAAGTGCCGTTGATTTTAAGGAGGTAAAAAAATACTTCCTGAATGACGTGGATACGTATAAAGTGGTTTTTATCGACGGCGTGTTTAGTTCGTTTTTATCATCAACAACGCACGACGGATTGGATGTTTGTTTGATGTCATCGGCATTGACAAAACCAAAATACAAAATGATTATCGATACCTATTTTAATCAGGTAGCAAGTAAAGAAGAAAGCCTAACGTCCTTAAATACGGCTTTTGCCTATGAAGGAGCGTATATCAATATCCCGAAAAGTAAAGTAGCCGATAAACCAATCGAAATTATCTACTTTTCCACCGGAAACGAAGCGGCTTTGATGGTACAACCCCGAAATCTGATTATCGTGGGGGAAAACGCGCATGTGCAAATTACAGAGCGTCACCAGAGCTTAAACGAGAATCCGGTATTGATCAACTCGGTTACGGAAATCTTCGCGCACAAACGTGCTATTGTCGATTTCTATAAGATTCAGAATGATGTGCAAACCACAACATTGATCGACAATACCTATATTTCTCAAAAACAGGAAAGTATCGTTTCGGTACATACCTTTACTTTTGGTGGAAACATTACCCGTAACAACCTAAACTTCTACCATGAAGGGGAACGTATCGACAGTACGTTAAAAGGAATTACGATTATTGGCGACAAACAACACGTTGATCATTATACATTAGTACACCATTCTCAACCAAATTGTGAAAGCCACCAGAATTACAAAGGTATTTTTGGAGACAATGCAACCGGTGTGTTTAACGGGAAGATTTATGTGGAAAAAGAAGCGCAGAAAACCGATGCTTTCCAGCAAAACAACAACATTTTGTTGAGCGATAAAGCGACAATTAATGCTAAACCGCAGTTGGAAATCTTTGCCGACGATGTGAAATGTTCGCACGGTTGTACAATCGGACAGTTGGACGAAAACGCCATGTTTTATATGCAACAACGTGGAATTCCAAGAAAAGAAGCCAAAGCGTTATTGATGTATGCGTTTACTAGTGAAGTAACCGCAAGTATTAAAATACCGGAATTGAAAAACAAAATTGCCCGTATCATTGCCACTAAATTAGGGGTAAACATGGGATTCGATTTGTAATACAAGACCATTCAAAATAAATGAAAGCCTGACAATTTTGTCAGGCTTTTTTTGTTTAAAACACACATTTTGCGAATTTTAAGTGGTTTTATATAAGTGAATTACGATTTTTATTGTTAATTTTAGTTGCATGAAGGATGAGGTTAATGAAAATCTAATAAAAATCTAATGAGATAAATTAGCTTTTATTTGGGTGAAGGTGGAATTTTGTTGCAGAATTAGGATTCGTTGTTGAAGACAAATTTCAATACTGTTTTTATATGAAATTGAAACTATTGCTCACTTTTGCTCTCGTAGTTATGGCAAAAGACGTTATGGTATCGCAAACGGTTTACGATATCAAAACGGCACTACAAACCGCTAAAGCCAATAACCGGGAACTTAAATCGGAACAACTCTCTGTGCAGGTGGCACAAGCCGACGTGGTTACGGCAAAATTACGACCCAACCTGTCGTTAAACAATCAGACACTACAACTGGCCGAATCGGCACATTATGCGCCCGGTACCCAATGGAGTAATGGCCAAAACCGTCAGGTTTGGTGGCAGTTAACCAAACAATTCCAGCTTCCGTCACAACGGAAAAATAAAATTGATGTGGCCAATAAAAGCGTAGCGGTTTCCGAAGCAGCCTATCAGGATTTCGAACGCAACTTGCTTACGGATGTCGCGATGAAATGGCTGGATGTATGGTTGGCACAGAAAAAATGGCAAACGGCTTTAATGGCCAAAAGTAACTGGGATACCTTGGTTACGATCAACAAAAACCGATTGAAAAATCAGGTAATCACCACGACCGATTACAATCGTACCGAATTGGTAGCCAATCAATATAACCTGTTGTCGCAGACTTCAAAGCAGGATTACCAGAACAAATTAAATACACTGAAATTCGCTTTGGGTGTGACGAATGATATTGCCATTGCTGCGGATGATGCGGTCGAACTTTCGGCACTGCAAAATCAGGATCAGATGTTGCAAAACGCCATCGAAAACCGAAGCGATATCAATGTGTTGAAAAACAATGTGGAGATGATGAAAAGCAATATCTCCCTTCAGAAAAGCATGGCCTATCCGCAGCCGGAACTGGGAGCGATTTATAATCCGCAGAATACGGTGCCATATGTTGGGATCTATGCGACTATCGATTTGCCGTTTTTCGACCGGAATCAGGGGGAAATCAAAAAATCGCAGGTGACGAAAGACAAAGCCGAACAGGAATTGGCGACGTCCAAAGAACGCATAAAGACAGAGATCGGAAACGCCTACGCCAGTTACAAACAGTTTGAACAGAATGCCGGAAATCTGAAAAAGATGAAAGAACAGTCGTATCAGATCCTAAGCAATGTGAAATATGCCTATATGCGCGGTGGAACAACCTTAATCGACTTTCTGGAGGCACAACGTACCTGGTACGACAGTCAGGAAAATTATTATGAAGCGGTATACCAACACAAAGAAAGTTATATCCAATTACTATACACTACAGGTTTAATAAATCAAATTGCACAATAATGAAACGTGTTTTTTCAATTTTAGTTTTAGGGCTCTTGCTTTCCTGCAATTCCAAAGAGAAAAAGAAAGTAGAAGACCCACAGCCTCCGAAAGTAGAAAACGACGGAAGCCTTATCACGTTTACGGATAAGAGCATATTCAACCTCTTTAAAACCGAAGCAATCGGAAGCGGTTCCTTATCCGGCGATTTGATGGCGGTAGGTCAGGTGGGCGCAACAGTATTGGGATCGGATTCCGGTAGTTCCAACAATATTGTGTTGTTCGAAAATCCCGAACTGGCGTCCAATTATACCCAATTGATCCAGCATCAGATTAATATCAAACAAATCAGCAATGTCAATATCAAACAACGTCAGATTGAGTTGGCCCGGGCAAAAGATTTGAATCAGCACGGTGCGATGACGGGTCAGGAGTTGTTAAATGCACAGACGGCTTTATCCATGGAGATGACCAATTTGTCGAACGAAAAAGCAGCGATCATCGAACACGAAGCGATGCTGAAATCGGCTGGTTTCGACCCGGATTTGTTGCGA
The DNA here is from genome assembly GCA_023446155.1 of Bacteroidota bacterium. Taxonomy (GTDB): domain Bacteria; phylum Bacteroidota; class Bacteroidia; order Flavobacteriales; family Flavobacteriaceae; genus Flavobacterium. The sequence continues at coordinate 16,139 of JAEXIT010000008.1, read as the reverse complement.
AGAGCACAAAAAGGAGCGGCTTACTTGGTGAGTGATATCCCGGAAAATCAAATCAGTAAATTGAAAAAAGGGGATACCTGTCGTATTCAGTTTACCGCCTATCCGAACGAAACCTTTACCGGAAAGATTGAAGCTATTGCCGACCGTGTGGATTTTACCACGCGTATGGTGAAACTGCGCATCGGATTAAATAATTCCGACGACCGACTAAAAGTAGGGATGTATGCCAATGTGGCTTTCGGTTTAAAAAGTAATAATGCGATTAGTGTTCCGAAAACCGCTATCGTGACGGTACAAGGGAAAAATTATGTTTTTATACAAAAGAATGATTCCCAGTTTGAACGAAAAGAAGTACAGATCGGGCAACAGATCGGGGATCGTATCATCATCTTCGGAGGTGTGGATAATGGAAGTAAAGTCGTAAAAGACGGGGTAATGCAGCTTAAAGGATTGTCATTCGGTTACTAAAAAAATCATATAATGGTACAGGCTCAGATTTTTATTGACAAAGACGAATTGAGAGGCACGCGCCCTTTATACGAATTCATCTTATTGTTCCTGCTGGAAAAAAACATCGCAGGCGCAACAGCATTTAACGGATTTATGGGCTTTGGAAAACACCAGAAGCTCAAGAGGCCGAACCGCGAGTTTTCTTTTGACGAAACACCTCTGGTGATCTCTTTTGTCGATACAAAAGAAAATGTGGAAGGAGCTATAAAAGAATTGCGAAACGTGTACAGCGGCGGATTAATCATCACGCACGCTGTAGAACAATGGTAAAAAATGATTAAGAATTTACTTTTATTCTCACTTAGAAACCGATGGATCGTAGTGGGTATCAGTATCGCTTTGATGCTGGTGGGCTATTTTTGCTTTACGCAATTAAAAATTGAAGCGTATCCGGATATTGCCGATACCAATGTAATTGTTGTGGCACAATACAAAGGACGTGCTGCCGAAGAGGTGGAACAACAGGTTACGGTGGCAATCGAACGGGCGCTACAAAATACACCGAACGTACTGGACCGAAGAAGCCGTACGATTTTCGGATTGGGTATCGTTCAGTTGACGTTTAAAGACGGAACCGACGATTATTTCGCCCGACAACAGGTTATGGAGCGATTGGCAACAGCCGATCTGCCGGATGGTGTGGAAGTTGAACTGGCACCATTGTCAACCGCAGTTGGGGAAATATTCCGTTATGTGGTGGAAGCACCGCCAAGTTTTACGCCAATCCAGATCCGGGATTTACAGGACTGGGTGATCAAACCATATTTACTGCAAACCGACGGTATTGCCGATATCACGACTTTTGGTGGTCCGTTAAAACAGTTTCACATTCAGTTATCACCGGAAAAACTGCGAAAATACGACCTTAAAATTTCCGATATCGAGGAAAAGGTGGTGGCAAATAATATCAACTCCGGAGGAAATACCATCGAACGTGGCGGACAGGCTTTTGCCGTTCGTGGACTTGGAGCGATTAAAAGCGAAAAAGATATTGAAAACATCGTAATCAAAACGGCCAACGGACTTCCGGTTTTTATCCGCGATGTGGGCGAAGTGGAAATCATGCCGCCACCGCCAAGTGGGGTTTTGGGCTATACATTCCCGGATGAAAAAGTGGATGTAAACAATGGAGTGGAAGGAATCGTTTTATTGCGCCGTTATGAAAACCCAAGTGAGGTTTTAAAAAGCTTAAAACAGCGTATCGCCGATCTTCAGGATCACGAATTACCGGAAGGGGTAAAAATCCGTACAATGTACGATCGTAGCTTCCTGATCAATCACTCGTTGGAAACCGTAGGACACACCTTGTTCGAAGGAATCAGTATTGTGATTATCGTATTGATCTTTTTCCTGGGAAGCTGGAGAAGTGCTTTAGTGGTAGCGCTTACGATTCCGTTTTCGTTATTGTTTGCCTTTATCATTATGCGACTCACCGGTATTCCGGCGAACTTGCTATCGTTAGGAGCGATCGACTTTGGTATTATCGTTGACGGTGCCGTGGTTATGGCCGAACATTTGATCAGGCGTTATAAAAAGGCGACCATTGAAGAGCGAAAAGAAGGAATTGTAAAAATTACCATGCTTTCGGCTCAGGAAGTAGGACGTGAGATTTTCTTCTCGGTGGCGATTATCATTCTGGCCTATATGCCTATTTTATTGATGACGCGTGTAGAAGGGAAATTGTTCTCTCCAATGGCGTTAACCCTGTCGTTTGCGGTGGTAGGTTCGATGTTGGCGGCGCTAACATTAATACCGGTATTGATTTCATTTGTATACAATAAAGTGGTTTCGAATACCGATTCGGAAATCAAGGAACACAAAAATATCGTACTGGATTATCTGGATAAAAAATACAGCAAATTCCTTAGCGGATTGTTGAATAATTATAAGAAAACCGTTTATATCGGAATGGCCGTAGTATTTGTACTGATTGCTTTCGGCTCGCGTTTGGGATCGGAGTTTTTACCGGAATTGGACGAAGGATCGATTTTTATCCGTGGGAATTTTCCGGCAGGTATTTCGATTCAGGAGAACTCAACCTATTCGCCTAAAATCCGAAAAGTGATTTCCAAATACCCGCAGATTTCCTATATCATTACACAGGCGGGACGAAATGACGATGGAACCGATCCGTTCCCGGCCAACCGTAATGAGATTCTGATCGGATTAAAAGATTATAAATTGTGGAGCGATACGATTACCAAAAAAGAACTGGTAAAAATGGTGCGTACCGATCTGGAACACGCGTTGCCAAGTGTGCGCTTCTCCTCCGGTCAGCCAATTATCGACCAGGTAATGGAGATTGTAACCGGTAGTGCGGCCGATTTGGCAGTGAGTATCGTAGGAGACGACTTGCAGTTGATGCGTTCCAAAGCCGATAGTATTGTGTCGATTGTCAATAAAATGAAAGGAAGTGCCGCGGTAAATATCGAACAGGAAGGACCACAGGAACAGTTGTCGATCCATATCGATCGTGAAAAAACGGCGCGTTTCGGAATTAATGTTTCCGATGTTCAGGATATTATCGAAGCGGCAATCGGTGGAAAAGCGATCACAACCTTATACGACGGTGTAAAACGATACGATATCGTAGTGCGCTATCTACCACAACACCGTGCGAATATCGACGAGATTAAATCGTTATTGGTGACATCAACTAATGGGGCTTTAATCCCAATTGATCAGCTGGCGGATGTTAGCTTTATTCAGGGACAAACCAATATCTACCACTATAACGGAAAACGGATGATTACCGTACGTACCAATATCGTAGGGCGTGATCAGGTGAGTTTTGTAAAAGAACTGGAATCGAAAATCAACAAAACGGTGAAAGTGCCAAAAGGCTACCAGATCATTTACGGTGGACAATATGAAAACCTGGAACGTGCTGGTAAACAATTATTACTCACGATTCCGTTGACGATCGGGTTGGTGTTTATATTGTTGTTCTCACTGTATAAAAACTTTAAAGATACCTTGATCACGATGGCTTGTATTTTGTTTGCCCTTGGCGGTGGAATCAGTGCCTTATTATTGCGGGGTTATTACTTTAACGTTTCGGCGGGTGTAGGGTTTGTATCGATATTTGGTATCTCGGTAATGGCCGGTGTATTGCTCGTCTCGGCGCTCAATAGGGCGAATGTGGGAATAACCGGAGAAAGTTCCCGTGAGACAGTTGAAAAGGTTTCTAAGGAGCAGTTGCGGGCGATCTTGTCCATTCTGGTCTTAGCCGTACTGGGATTGATACCGGCGGCGACGTCAACCGGAATCGGTTCCGACGTACAACGTCCGTTGGCAACGGTAATCATCGGAGGATTGTTAAGTACGCTGATTTTTGCACCGCTTATCATCCCGGCGTTGTATTATTGGGTTCATCCGACGAAAAAAATATAATCCATTTATCCTAAAGCCGTGCCGATATGCGAGGTCGGTACGGTTATACATAAAAAGGCGGTCCGTTTTTGGACGGCCTTTTTTGCTTTCCCGGAAGGCTCCCTTAAATCTGTCTTAATTTATGCGTCTTTTAAAGAAACATCCCGTAAATTTGCAAGGATTAAAAATGGAGGGACAAGTGAACCACTTGTCTGCAATTCCATCTGACGCAAAACAGTAAAATCAGATGAAAAAATTAGATATTCAGGCCGTAAGAGCCGATTTCCCAATACTGTCACAAACGGTAAACGGAAAACCGCTGGTCTATTTCGATAATGGTGCAACCGCCCAAAAACCTAAAGTGGTAATCGATGCGATTACAAAATATTACGAAGAAATCAATGCCAATATCCACAGAGGGGTGCATACATTGAGTCAGCTGGCAACCGATGCCTATGAAGTTTCCCGTAATACGATTCAAAAGCACTTGAATGCCCAACACAACCACGAGATTATTTTTACCTCAGGTACAACACACGGTATTAATTTGGTTGCCAATGGTTTTGCGGCGCTTTTACAACCGGGCGATGGCGTAATGGTTTCGGCTATCGAACACCATAGCAATATCGTACCATGGCAAATGCTGTGTGAAAGAACGGGGGCGAAGTTGTTGGTCATTCCGATGAATGAAAAAGGAGAATTAATCCTTTCGGAATTTGACAAATTGCTAAATGAAAACGTAAAAATCATCGCGGTAAATCATATTTCCAATGCGTTGGGAACGGTAAATCCAATTGCCGAAATCATAAAAAAAGCACATCAGGTTGGTGCAGCCGTTTTGATCGACGGCGCACAGGCGACACCCCATTTACGTCCCGACGTACAGGAGTTGGATTGTGATTTCTATGTATTTTCCGGACATAAGGTTTGCGGACCAACCGGAGTGGGAATCCTGTACGGAAAAGAAAGCTGGTTGAATCAATTACCGCCCTACCAAGGTGGTGGTGAAATGATCAAAGAAGTAACCTTCGAAAAAACAACCTATGCCGATTTGCCACATAAATTCGAAGCCGGTACGCCCAATATCGCAGGAGGAATCGTTTTAGGAACCGCAATCGATTACCTGAATGGAATCGGGTTTGAAGCGATCGAAGCCTACGAACAGGAATTGCTGGCCTACGGAACCGAAAGACTATTGGAAATCGAAGGTGTAAAAATATACGGAACCGCAGCGCATAAAGCCTCGTTGATTTCGTTTAATATTGAAGGAATCCACCCGTATGATATCGGAACGATTGTCGACAAACTGGGAATCGCTGTACGAACCGGTCACCATTGTGCGCAACCGGTGATGAGTTTCTTCGATATTCCGGGTACGGTACGTGCATCGTTTGCGTTTTACAATACGAAAGAAGAAATTGATATCTTTGTAGAAGCTGTAAAAAAAGCAAAACAAATGTTATCCTAAAAACAAGCCTATGAGACTAGTAACCCTTTTGGCATCGGTTATCATTACCTGTACAGGATGTAACTGTACTCAGAAAAAAGTAGCCGAATCGACGGAAAAAGAAACCGAACTAACGATGAAACAGGAACAACAAAACCCGGTTTTTGAATATGATGCTTCATCGAGAGGTTTTTATAGAAAAATCGTGCTGGAAAATAAGGAGTTACGGGTAAGCAGTAGGAGAGGCGATAGGGATGAACCTACGGTAATCAAACTTTCGGATGCAGAATGGAATACTATTCTGGCGAATTTTAAAAAGTTGGATCTGAAAACATTATCCGAATTGAAAGCGCCTACCGAAAAACGGTTTTATGACGGAGCTGCTATGGCCAATTTTACGATACAAACGGCAAACGAAACGTATACGGTGCCAACTTTTGATCACGGATTTCCGCCGGCAGCGATTGAAAAAATTGTAAATACGCTAAATGAATTAGCCGACAAAAAATAAGAAGATGACGATAAAAGCAATTCAGGAGGAGATTGTAGACGAGTTTTCGATGTTTGATGACTGGATGCAACGGTATGAATACATCATTGAACTTGGTAAAAGTCTGCCGCTCATTGAAGAACAATATAAGCAAGACGAAAATATAATAAAAGGCTGCCAGTCGAAAGTATGGTTGTATGCCGAAGAAAATGGAGGGAATATCGTTTTTACAGCCGATAGCGATGCGATCCTGACTAAAGGAATCATTGCGATCCTGATCCGTACCTTTTCGAACCAGTCGGCGCAGGCTATTTTAGAAGCCAACACCGATTTTATCGATGAAATCGGATTAAAAGAACACTTATCACCAACCCGTGCGAATGGATTGGTGTCGATGATCAAACAAATTAAAATGTATGCTTTGGCGTTTCAGTCCAAAAATTAAATGTTATGGAAGAATTTAACGATACTATAAATCTGGGAGAAAATGTGGTAAAAGTACTGAAAGGTATTTACGATCCCGAAATCCCGGTGGATATTTACGAATTGGGTCTTATCTATGATGTGATGATCAACGAAGACAACGACGTAAAAATATTAATGACCCTTACATCCCCCAACTGCCCGGTAGCTGAAACCTTACCGATGGAAGTGGAAGAAAAAATAAAATCTATTGATGCGGTGAAATCCTGTGAAGTGGAAATCACTTTCGATCCGCCATGGAGTAAAGATTTAATGAGCGAAGAAGCCAAACTCGAACTGGGAATGCTATAATGGAAGAGGAGATTGTAAACAGAGTCGCGAATAGTGTCTTGCAGGTTTTTGATCTGGAAGATTATTACCCGGAAGGACCTCGTTTTACCGTTGATGTTTCACAATGGCTTTATGAAGGATTGGTGTTGCGTGAAAAAGATTTCCGCGAGCAACTAAAAAACCACGACTGGGAAGCCTATAAAGATGGATTTGTGGCTTTGTCCTGTAGCACAGATGCTATTGTTCCCGCTTGGGCATATATGTTGATCACAGCTTATTTGGAGCCGGTGGCCAAAAATGTTTTCTGGGGAACGATTCCGCAAATGGAGATTGGGATGTATCAGGAAATATTGCAAAAACTGGATTATACAAGTTATCAGGATAAACCGGTGATCATCAAAGGGTGTTCCCGCAAACCGGTTCCGCAGGAAGTTTATGTACTGGCAACACAAAAGCTGATGCCGGTTGCTAAAAGCATTATGTTTGGTGAAGCCTGTTCGGCAGTTCCGGTTTACAAACGCAAATAATTTTGGCTGGATTTCACAGCGTTTTTTGTGATTTTTTTATGATTTTTTGCTACCTTGTGTGAAACAGAAAATTCTACCTATGAGAAAAATTGCATTGACACTGCTTTGTTTTATCGGTACTATGGCCGTTCAAGCACAAGAACCCGTTCAGGATACTACAAAACACTGGACTACGAAAGGGAATATTTCGTTCCTTTTTAACCAATCGGCCTTTAACAACTGGGTTGCCGGAGGAGAAAACAATATCGCCGGAAATTTGGGTGTGAATTACGATTTTAATTATAAAAAAGGAGACTGGTCCTGGGATAATAAAATTATTGCCGCATACGGACTTGTTAAAACGAAGAACTCGGCCTTTGAAAAGAAAACGGACGACCGACTGGAGTTAAATTCGCTATTGGGTAAAAAGGCGGCCGGTTACTGGTATTATTCGGCTTTTTTAAACTTTAAAACGCAGATGACCAAAGGGTATACGTATGGGACCGATGCCGATGGAGCCGAAACCCGAAATGAATATACCAATATTTTGTCTCCGGGATATCTGTCATTTGGTCCGGGTATGCTTTGGAAAAAAAGCGATAACCTGAAAGTGAACCTGTCGCCGGCAACTTCAAAGCTGACGATTGTCGATAAGAATTTTACGTTGCCCAATCAGGCTTATTTTGGGGTTGATGAAGGAAAAAGCATCCGATACGAACTGGGTTTTAACGCATCGGCCTACTATAAGTTCACGCTGATGGAAAATGTATCGGTTGAAAACATACTAAACCTGTATTCCAATTATCTGGAAGATCCGCAAAACGTGGATTTGGATTATCAGTTAAACGTAGTGATGAAAATCAATAAGTATTTGACTACCAATCTGGCTTTTCAAACCATTTATGACGACAATGCTTTTAAAGGATTTCAGATCCGTCAGGTATTGGGTATCGGAATTAATTACGGTTTTTAAACCTGACAGGTTTCAAAAACCTGTCAGGTTTAAAAAAGGCTGTCGATCGACAGCCTTTTTTTATTCTTCATCTTTTTCAACCGCATCCTTATAATCCGGATACAGGAAGTTGTTATAAGGGAAGCGCGTAATATGAATGGTTCGTACGGCTTCGTATACTTTTTCACGGAACTCCTCGAAATTTTGTTTACTCGTGGCCGAAATGAACAAGGCATTGTTTTCACCCACTTTCGACATCCAGGTATTTTTCCATTCGTCCAACGTATAGTGTTTGGTTGTCCGTTCGGTGATCAAATCATCGGAGTCAATCGTCAGGTGTTTGTAAGCGTCGATCTTGTTAAAGACCATGATCGTAGGCTTATCGGCACTTTTAATATCCTGTAAAATCTGATTTACAGAGGCGATATGATCTTCAAAATCGGGATGCGAAATGTCCACCACATGCAACAATAGATCGGCTTCGCGTACTTCGTCTAATGTACTTTTAAAGGATTCCACCAATTGTGTTGGTAATTTGCGGATAAATCCAACGGTATCGGATAACAAAAACGGTAAATTCTTGATCACTACTTTACGTACCGTTGTATCCAAAGTTGCGAACAGTTTGTTTTCGACAAATACATCGCTTTTACCGATGGCATTCATTAAAGTTGATTTTCCAACGTTGGTATAGCCTACCAAAGCCACACGTACCATGGCGCCGCGATTGCTACGTTGTACCGACATCTGACGGTCGATGGTTTTGATTTTTTCTTTTAATAACGCGATACGATCCCGAACAATACGGCGGTCGGTTTCGATTTCGGTTTCACCGGGACCACGCATACCAATACCACCACGTTGTCGTTCAAGGTGCGTCCACATCCCCGAAAGGCGCGGTAACAAATACTGACATTGCGCCAGTTCTACCTGTGTACGGGCATAGGATGTTTCGGCTCTTTGGGCGAAAATATCCAGAATAAGGTTGGTACGGTCCAGTACTTTACAGTCCAGTACTTTGGAGATGTTTTTTTGTTGCGCCGGAGTAAGCTCGTCGTCAAAAATTACAGTTTTAACATCGTTATCTTTTATATAGTACTGAATCTCTTCCATTTTACCGGTTCCCACAAATGTTTTGGGATTGGGTTTGTCCATCTTTTGAGAAAAACGCTTCACCACTTCCCCTCCGGCAGTATAGGTCAGAAATTCCAGTTCATCCAGATACTCGCTCAGTTTTTCTTCGCTTTGTTCTTTGGTTATGATCCCGACAATTACGGTTTTTTCAAAATTTATTACTTCTTTCTCTAACATTCTTTTCTATTAAAGTACAAAAATAAGCATTTCGGTAATAATGATGGTAAATATTAAAATATAACAGGGGTGTATTTCTGATCGTAAAGCACTATTTGTATTTTTTTACTGCAAACACTGCAGTTGAAATTTATTTTCGGGATTAAGCGTATGTGTTGGTGGTTTTGCTTTACAAGTCGGAAGTCCCAAAAACAAAGGGATTGCTGGTTTATTTTGGGAAATTTAAGTGACATGATTGGGGTAAAAACCAGGTTAGAGGACTTTAAAAACAGATGGGTGATCCGGATTCTATTTTAGAGAAAATGTGAAAAACCAAACATTCGAATTGAGAATTGTTAAGAAATAGATAATAAAATAATTTAACAATACTAAAAGAGCAGCTCGTATGGCTGCTTTTTTTGTGAATTTTAACATATAACGTTAAGTTATTGCTAATTTTATTTTATATTTGGGGATTAAACTTATCAAAAATCATAGGATTAATTATGAAAAAAATTACATTATTAATTCTTATGTCATTATTGAGTTTTGTGAGTTATTCGCAAGTTTTCCCCGAAGGATTTGAAGGTGCTTTTCCACCATCAGGGCCAGGAGGAACTTGGGTTGTCTCTCATAATGGCATAGGATTGGGACCCGGTAGTGCGAACCTATGGGTGCGTACACCGCTAAATTCCACAACATCTCCTCCTCACACAGGCAACTATGCCGCCGTGGTTGAAAGGGTGAATATCGGTGATGGGAACACCGAGCAGGATTGGTTGATTTCTCCGCTGGTAACGGTACCAGCTAACGGGCAGTTGCGTTTCTACGGACTTCAGGGACGTGCCGGAGATCAGGGATCAAAACTTAAAATTAAAATATCAACGACGTCACAAACCAACCTGACGAGTTTTACTACTGAGGTAGCGAACTTGACAGAAGCTCAGGTATCTCCTGTTGCAGGTGAATACAGAGAGGTGGTTGTTAACTTATCGCCAGCTGTAGCGGCTAACCAGCAAGTGTATATCGCTTTTGTAAGAGAGCATACACAAGTTGGAACTGGAGCCGATGGTGATCGTTTTGTGATTGATGACATCAACTTGGTTCAGCAGTGTTTGGATCCAAACACTGGGGTAGCAAGTAATATCACTACAAACTCTGCAGTATTATCATGGGCCAATCCAAGTGGTTCTACACAATGGGAAATTGAATTAATTCCTTCTACGGATCCTTTAACAGGAAATGGACAGGTTATAAATTCGAATCCATATACGGCTACAACAACTTCGACGGGTGCACCTATTGCACCTGGAACTGTTTATCAGTACCGCGTTCGTTCTATCTGTACCGGTGGTGTTCCAAGTAACTGGGCCGGACCGTTCTATTTTACAACGGTAAGTTTAGGACAGACTTGTGCTGCGCCAATTATGATCAACCAGTTGCCGTACTCCACTACCGATAATACGAGTAACTACGGTAATAATATTAGTGGTAGCCAGGGAACAACAGGTTGTGGTACCACAACAAACTATTTAACAGGTAATGACGTAGTGTATGCTTATACTGCTACTTTTACCGGTAATATTGATATTTCGATGACACCTACGGCAACGTATTCGGGTATCTTCGTATATAATAACTGTGCTAATATTGGAACCAGCTGTTTAGCGGGTATCGGTAACTCGAATTCCAATATCAGAAGCATTCCTAACTTCCCGGTAACGGCAGGAACGACTTACTATTTTGTTATTTCTACCAACGCGACTCCGCAAACAACGGGATATACTTTAGTAATTCAGAAAGTAACATGTACACCTCCGGGTGCTTTGGCTGTTGCGGGTATTACGATGAACTCGGCTAACTTAAGCTGGAGTAATCCTTCATCGGGTACAGAATGGGAAGTAGTTGTTCAGGCACTTGGTGCGGGAATCCCTCAGGGAGCAGGAACAGCTGTAACAACTGGTCCAGCTTATACGGCTACGACTACTGTAGGAGGTGCGCCTTTAGCATCTGGGACAGATTATGAATATTATGTAAGAGTAAAATGTCCAGACGGATCTTTTAGTCAGTGGTCTGGTCCAAAACCATTCACGACTTTACCAAACTATTGTGCGGGAGATCATTTCTATGATCCGGGAGGACCGAATGCTCAATATGCCAATAGTGCTAACGTAACAACTACGATTTGTCCTACAAGTCCAACGGATATTGTTACGGTTACTTTTAATAATTTTGACACTGAGTCAGGATACGATTTCGTTCGTGTTTATAACGGACCAAATGCTACGTCTCCATTATTAGGAACGTACTCAGGAAACTTAACAGGTGCGAACTTACCAGGTCCTTTTGAATCATCCGGACCGGGAGCTTGTTTAACATTTGTATTTACGTCAGACGGAAGTGGAATACGTGACGGATGGGATGCTACTGTAACTTGTGGCCCACCACCAACATGTCCGAAACCGAAAAACTTAGCTGTATCCAATATTACTGCTCATTCTGCTCAGTTAAACTGGTTGGAGTCGGGAACAGCAACAAGTTGGGTTGTAATTGCAGTACCTGCAGGAACACCAAACCCGAACAGTAACCCAATTCCAGGAACAGCAATTACGGCTACGGTAAATACACCACCACCGTATACCATGAACGGATTGACTTCAAATACCGATTACGATTTTTATGTAAGAGCGGTTTGTAGTCCAACGGATTCCAGTACATGGGCGGGACCTAGAAACTTTAAAACACAACCGGACTTCTGTGCGGGAGATCATTTCTATGATCCGGGAGGACCAAACGCGCAATACGGAAACAGTGCGAACGTAACGACTACAATTTGTGCGCCAACGCCTGCAGATATCGTAACGGTTACTTTCCTTAACTTCAATACGGAGTCTGGATTCGATTTCGTTCGTGTTTACAACGGACCAAATGCTACAGCTCCATTATTAGGGACCTATTCAGGTGCTTTGACCGGAGGGAACTTACCAGGACCTTTTGAATCAACACTTGGTGGATGTTTAACATTTGTATTTACGTCAGACGGAAGTGGTACACGTGACGGATGGGATGCTACAGTAACCTGTGCGCCACCACCAACATGTCCGAAACCGAAAAACTTTGTAGTGTCTAACCCTACGATGAACTCTGTTCAGTTGAACTGGCTTGAAGCCGGAACTGCAACAAGTTGGGTTGTAATGGCAGTTCCTGTAGGAACACCAGATCCAAATACAAACCCAATCCCTGGAACAGCAATTACAGCTACGGTAAATACACCGCCGCCATATGTATTGGGTGGATTAAACTCAAATACAGAATATGATTTCTATGTAAGAGCGGTTTGTAGCCCAACAGATTCCAGTACATGGACTGGCCCTAGAAATTTCAAAACATTACCGAACTACTGTGCCGGTGATCATTTCTATGATCCGGGAGGACCTAACGGTCAGTATGGAAACAGTGCTAACGTAACCACTACAATCTGTCCGGCGAACCCGACTGATATGGTTACGGTTACATTCAATAGTTTCAATACAGAAGCTGGATATGACTTTGTACGTGTGTATGAAGGAACAGGAACAACAGGTACATTATTAGGTACTTATGCAGGTGATTTAACAACAAACCTACCTGGCCCATTTGAGTCGACTGTAGGAGGATGTTTAACATTTGTATTTACGTCAGACGGAAGTGGCGTACGTGATGGATGGGATGCTACTGTAACCTGTGCACCACCACCAACATGTCCGAAACCGAAAAACTTAACGGCTACCAATATTACACAAACTTCTGCTGATCTAAACTGGCAGGAAATGGGTACGGCTACGCAGTGGGAAGTGATTGTATTACCAGCAGGTTCTCCGGCACCAGCTACTGGAGCTACTGGAGTAATCGTAAATACACCACCACCATTTACGTATAGTGGTCCACCGGCATTATTGCCAGGAAGACCTTATGATTTCTATGTAAGAGCACTTTGTAGTTCTTCGGATATCAGTGCCTGGTCGATTAAAGGAACATTCCGTACATTAATTTCGAATGACGAATGTACTGCACCAATTCATGTACCGGTAAATGAAGATTCACTTTGTGGTCAGACAACTCCGGGAACATTAGCGGGAGCAACAGCTTCAGCGTTACCAAACACTTGTGGTGGTAACCCGAATGATGACGTTTGGTTTGAATTTACAGCGACACATACACAACACTATATCGCGTTGTTAAATACGACTTCAACGGGTTTAAATACAGATAATATGTATCACTCTGTATACAGTGCATGTGGTGGTACGCCAATTGTGTGTAGTGATCCGAATAACAGTCTTGTTAACGGTTTAGTACCGGGACAAAACTATTTGATCCGAGTATATAGTAACGCTACAACAGCACAAAGCTTTACATTTAACCTTTGTGTGGGTACGGTTATTACTTGTGCCGATGCGCAAGCATTCTGTGCGAACAATACATCGCCATCGATTACCTTCCCAGGTTCTATCGGGGTGCCAAACTTAGGAACGGTAGCGTGTTTAACAACAACGCCAAACCCAACTTGGTATTTCTTACAAGTACAACAATCAGGAAACTTACAGTTCCAGATTTCACAAACAAGTACTACTGGAGCTGGAATTGACGTGGATTTCATCGCGTATGGTCCGTTTACTTCACCTACTGCAGGTTGTGGTAATCTAGGAGCGAACGTAGGATGTAGTTATAGTTCTGCATCAGTGGAGAACTTTAATATTCCGAATGCGGTATCTGGTCAATATTATTTGATTGAGATTACGAATTATAATGGTAGTGCGGGTAACATTACGTTAGCACAAACCAACCAGGGTCAGGCAGGTGCCGGTTCTACGAACTGTGACATCGTTTGTACGGTTGATTTAGGTCCGGATAAAGTATTATGTGGACAAACATCGTATACCTTAGATGCCGGAATTGTAAATGCAACTACCTATACATGGTATAACGGAACAAACGTTATTCCTGGAGCTACAGGTCAGACATTAACGGTTACACAGTCAGGTGAGTATAGCGTTGTGGTTACAAAACCATCATGTTCAAACAACCCTACGGATAGTGTAAACATTACTTTCGGACCAACAATTAATCAGGTTACTATGCCGGATTATAAAGTGTGTGACGATGTATCTAACGACGGATTCGCTGATTTTGATTTGTCTACATTAACCCCTCAGGTTGTTGCAGGACAGAACCCAGCGTTTACTTATAATGTAACGTATTATGCTTCATTAGCGGATGCTACAAATGGAGTAAGCCCAATTGACGCAACGGTTCCGTATAACAGTAACACAAAAACAATTTATATCCGTGTTGAAGGTGCTAATGCTGCTACTTGTTATGGTGTGATTCCGGTGAACTTAGTTGTAAAACTAATGCCAATCGTAACCATGCCAGCTACCTATTCTGTATGTACAGGTAACGTAACGTTAGTAGGGACCCCTCAAAACTATACTACTGCTAATAATCCAACGTATACATGGTACTTCGGTACAACTGTAATCGCTGGTGAAACATCAGAGCAAATCGTGGTATCACAACCAGGTACGTATACTTTAGAAGTAACGATTGACGGATGTACTAACTCTGTTAGCACAGTTGTGACAAACGACGGTGTTACGGTTACTGCTCCGGACGATGTAACTGTTTGTGGATCGTATACATTACCAGCATTAAATGCGGGTACATACTATACAGGTTCTGGTGCTACAGGTACTGTATTAAATGCAGGTGACCCTATCACATCGACACAAACGATTTATGTGTACTTACAGTCTACGGTTAACCCGAGCTGTTATGCAGAAGATAGCTTCACAGTAAATATTACAACAAACATCGTTGCTCCGGTAATTCCAAACGCAACAGTTTGTGATAGCTATACATTACAACCACTGCCTTCGTTTGCTAATTATTATACGGGTACTGGCGGAACAGGAACATTGCTAACCGCTGGTTCTACAATTACAACTTCACAAACGATCTATGTATATGCACAGTCTGGTGTTGCACCAAACTTCTGTACAGATCAAAGTAGTTTTGTAGTAACAATCCAAACTGCAAATGCGGATGCTCCGGAAAACGTAGCTTCTTGTGGAGCGTATACTTTACCAGCATTGTCTGCTAACAATAACTACTACACTGGCCCAGGTGGTACAGGTACGATGTTAAATGCAGGTGATCCTGTTAATGGAACTACAGTATTGTATGTATATACAAGTACTTCTGCTGGATGTAATGACGAGAATAGCTTCACGGTAACGATCTACAATACACCTACGGTTGCAACATTACCAGATGTAACGGTAGAATGTGAAGGCTATACATTACCGGCATTACCAGCAGGAAATGCATACTATACAGGTACTGGTGGAACAGGAGCTCAGTTACAAGCTGGACAGGTAGTATCGACTACTCAAACAGTTTACATCTTTGCTCAAACCGGAACAGGTTCAGCAATTTGTACAAACGAAAGTAGTTTCGAGATTTCTGCTTCATGTGTGATTCCGAGAGGTATTTCACCAAACAATGACGGATTAAATGATACTTTCGACCTGTCTAATTTCGAAGTAGAAAAACTAAGCATCTTTAACCGTTACGGTACTGAAGTTTACAGCCATGGTACAGGTTATACTAAGCAATGGTTTGGACAATCGAAAGGTGGTAGTGAATTACCAGACGGAACGTATTTCTATGTTATCGAGTTAAAAGGTGGGGATACTAAAACCGGATGGGTTTATATCAGCAGAGAGAAATAAGCAGTAACATTATATAAAGTCCTGCCTGAGTGATCGGGCAGGGACT
>JAEXIT010000007.1 GCA_023446155.1 Bacteroidota bacterium | reverse complement strand
AATATATAATCTATTACAATAACGAAAGAATTAAATCAAATCTAAACAAAATGAGCCCGATAAAATATCGAGCTCACTATTATAATAATTAATTATAAATTTGTCTAATCTTTTGGGTGCAGTCTAGCTTAGCGTGGCTCTTTTTATTATGATAAATACCGTTCCTGATAAACGCGGACATGATGGTTTTGGTGTCCGATGATCATAAATCCTAAAGCCCGAACCGACATTCGGTTTTGAGATGCAATTCCCGATTTTAGTAAATCTTGCGGAGTATAACTTTTAAATAATGTAATCGTCGCCTGACGCACGATGGTCAGCTCTGTTAATAAGTCCTTTAAATGACGTTTGTTGGCCACTGGATTCACCACATCAGCAAAACTATTTTCATCAAATCCCGGTAATTCAGTAGCATCGTTACGGGAAAAACGCAACGCACGGTATGCAAATATTCGTTCTGTATCGATAATATGCTGGATAATTTCCTTAATCGTCCACTTTCCTTCAGCATAACGATAATCGAATTTATCCATTGGAATATCCTGAATAAACCGGATCGTACTATAAAGACTAATTTCCAGTTCTTCTATAAGATCGATAGCCGGGTCCAAAGCATTGATATAAGTTTGATAATACGGTGCGTACTCAGACGGATCCAATTCGGTAGGTTTCATTGTTCTAATTTTTATGGTTGGTGTAAATGTAAAAAGAAAAACCCTCAGGATTAGCTGAGGGTTTTCAAAATATAGTCAAATATTACATATCTTTAAAGATGGTGTGCATCAGACGTTTTTTGTCGTTAATGCTTTCTTCCAATGAAATCATGGTTTCCGTTCTGTATACGCCATCGATATCATCGATCATAAAGATAACTTCTTTCGCATGTTTGGTATCTTTAGCTCTAATTTTACAGAAGATATTGAATTTACCGGTAGTAACGTGCGCTACGGTAACAAATGGAATTTCATTAATACGCTCTAATACAAATTTGGTTTGAGAAGTATTGTGAAGGAAAACTCCGACGTAAGCGATGAAAGAATATCCTAATTTCTCGTAATCCAGTGTTAACGAAGACCCTTGAATAATTCCTGCATCTTCCATTTTTTTTACTCGTACGTGAACAGTACCAGCAGAGATCAACAATTTTTTAGCAATATCGGTAAAAGGTACTCGCGTATTATCAATCAACATGTCTAAAATTTGATGATCTACTTCATCCAAACGAAACTTACTCATAAAGTTATATTTATCAATTTATATTCAAAATGCAAATCTACGACAAATTAACACTAATTCTTCAGTATAATTACTGAATTATCATTTTTTTAGCAAACCATTAACAATTTTCTGTTCATTTGCTACTAAAAAATCAGCTTTGTCATTTATTACCGGTACGTCTCCATCCGAATTCCGAATTGTTTCATTTTTGAAATCGTACTCGATATGTCCGTAATAATCCGATAATGTCCCTGTTTCTACAATATAGGCCTCAAACACAATTTTATCATTTTTGAGGATTTCTTTATATTGGGCTGCGAAATTAGTAATTTTTTGGTTATCGGCAGCATCAATTTTGATATTTTTATAAATAAAATCAAAAAAGACAATCATATTTTGAGGAATTTCAAAATATTCGGCCGTTTTATTGTTAACATGTTCGCTTTTTGAAATAGTTGTCATAGCAACTAAATAAGCTCTAAAAATATACTCCCGGGTCACTTCCCTTTCATAATCTCCTGGATAATGCCCTGCTTCAAAAAGAATAGTCGGAGTCCCCAACGATTGGAAACGATCACCGATACAATTTATATTAAACGAATCATCGAACCGTCCTATTTGTCCCGGAATATACTTTTGCAACGCCGCATTCATAGCAACAATAATGCCAATAGCCTGTTCCCGTACCGAATTGATCGTCCTTTCGTCATTATAGGCCGGCGCTAAAAAAGAGACCGTAGCCGGCTTACCGGTGCTTCCTGCTCCGAAAATAGTGCGCTGGTCGTGTAGGTTAAAACAAAAATCCGGCTGAAAAGAGTCGTATAAATCCCGTAGCAATCGACTTTCCGGCTGACTTAAATTAAATGCATCGCGATTCAGATCCACTTCATTAGCATTAACCCTGGTATACGCCGCCGCACCATCCGGATTCGCAATCGGAACAATCATAAAATGAAAATTGTCTTTTAATTCAATTGCCAGAGGGTGATCACTATTTAATAGGTTTAGAAAATCAAACAAGGCTTTCGTTGTTGTCGATTCATTGCCATGCATTTGTGACCACATATAGACTTTATGACGGCCACGACCTACTTCAATAGTATATATTGGCAGCTGATTAACCGATACTGCTGGAGTACTGATTTTAAAATCGGATCCCAGTTGTTGTAAAATCGGTGCTATAGTACTATTGGTAATATAACGACCGAAAAGTGTTTTTTCTTTGAACTGTTGGTATATTGATTCGAACTCCACGAGTATTTATTTTATTTACAAAAGTAAACATCTAATAAATTACAATTGTAAACAAAACTTTAAGGTTATTAATTTACCCTTGTAAACAATAAGATGATTACAAATGTTTACAGCATTACTAATAGTAATTAATTTAATTATTGAGCGTGGTTTTATTTAATTATCAATTAATTATGTGGTATTTAATGAAGTTTTACTATAGGATATGAAGTCCTGTTTACAATTGTAATCATATATAATTATTAAAAATTAGTTACATTTGTAATTCATTAATCGTAAGCGACTTTACAATGGTAAACACGGATGACTTTATTAAACGTCTTGAAATACTACTGGAGTATTACGGGCTTTCAGCTTCGGCTTTTGCCGATACCATTGGGGTGCAACGTTCCAGTTTGTCACACCTACTCTCCGGTAGGAACAAACCGAGTCTTGATTTTATACTTAAAATAACAGCCTATTATCCCGAAGTGGATTTGTATTGGATTTTAAACGGAAAAGGAGAGTTTCCAAAACAAGAACCCGGCACTACCACGCCAGCTACAACTGCACCACTACCCGATTTATTTACGAAATCGGAAGAGCCGGTTACGATGCGTTCGGAACCAAAACCATATGGTTTTCCGAAAGATTCTGAAGCAATTGAGCGCATTGTGATTTTTTTTAAAAACGGAACTTTTAAGGAATATATTCAAAAATAAAATCTCCGCTATCGATATATCAACAACGGAGATCTATAACCAACCACAAACTTCAAATAAAAAAATAAACAAACTTTTCTGCCCTAAACTGTATATTCTCTAAACATTAATTCATAGCAATTTTTCCCTGACGTTTCCTCCCAAAAACCGGAAATACAGTTACCTACTGCAATTCTCCTACCCCGGGCAGAAAAGATGCCAATTAGTTTTGCCTGGTAAAAGCCTGAATTATTACCAAAACAATACGCTAATTTCAGGTATATACGAAAGGGGTTAATTTATGGTTTTACTAAAGTTGATTTTTTTTTATTTTTTTTCCGGCACAAAACTATACTCCGGAATTTTACCGATTACGCCGACATAATTTTGCTCCAATATTTCAAAATCGTTGTCCTTATTCCCTGTAGGGTAAAACGGTTCGCCAATTTTCACTTCCTTTTTACTGTAGTTAAAAGCGACAGGAATTATTGGTACGCCTGCTTTTATGGCGATGTAATAAAAACCGGTTTTCCATTCGGTTACTCTTTTTCGGGTTCCTTCCGGTGCGATCGCAAGGCGAAAAACGGATTTGCTTTCAAAAACTTTTGCTATTGCGTCGACTTTATTTTCGTTTTTTTCACGGTTTAAGGGTGCGCCACCCATCCATCTGAAATAAGCTCCAATGGGAAATCGGAATAATTCTTTTTTTGCTACAAAATTCATTTCCTGATTTAGAATTCCCCGTGTAAAAACACCAAGGTAAAAGTCGTGCCAACTCGTATGTGGCACTACAATCATCACACATTTTTTGATTTCCGGAGCAATAGTCCCATTAATCGACCAGCCCATACACTTAAAGAATATAAAACGATAAAGATTTTGTTTCATTTTAAAAAGTTTGCTGTAAAAATAGCATTATATTTACGAATAGAAAATGTTGCCAAATGATATCGAAGAAACTGCTGAGTTACTTTATTCCAATTAAAATTCATCAAAAAAAATCAGCAATCAATAAAAACCTGGAAGTTACCTGGACCAATGGTCAGCTGGTGATGGATTCAAAAAATACTAATTACTCCTACGGCAGTTTACAGCGAATCCTTAGAAAAGGATTGCATTATATCGGTTTCGAAAGAATTCGCAATTTTACAAACATCCTTGTTTTGGGTGTGGCTGGTGGTAGTGTGGTAAAAACGCTAACAGACGAAATTGGTTTTAAAGGTAAAATTACTGGCGTGGAACTTGATCCGGAAGCGATAGAACTGGCTAAAAAATTCTTCCAAATCGACAGTATCCCAAACTTTGACATCGTACAGGATGATGCTTTTGAGTTTGTTTTAAAAACCCGCGAGAAATACGATCTGATCATTATCGATGTGTTTCAGGATACGGTCATGCCAAATTTTTTATTTGAAGAATTCTTTATCAACAGGATTAATTTTCTACTCAATGTAAATGGTTTTATCTTATTTAATACCATGGTTTTAAATAGTAACCATAAACAACGAAATAGCGATTATCGTTCGCGGTTTGATCCGAATTATTCGGTGCGAATGTATCCAAAAGTAGAAGATCACAATGAATTATTTACCATTAAAAAACTAGCCTGATCATGCTAACGAATACCATCGCACTTGAAATCAAAAAAGCCTCCAAAGAAAGTACACCGATACTGACAACGGAAATTTCAATTGCGGATCAAAGCTGGCCATTGCACACCAATTATTTTGCGATTCTATGGATCCACAGCGGGAAAGGTATTCTAGAAACCGACCTGATGAAAGTGCCTTATTCCGAAAATGAGGTCTTTTGTTTTAATACTTATCAGGCATTTGCGGTACATGCTAAAGGGACAACCACAGCGACATTACTCTTATTTCATGCTAATTTCTTTTGTATCGAAACCTATCACCATCAGGTAGGTTGTAACGGAGTGTTGTTTAATAATAGTTATGCAACCTCCAAAATTGCTATTCCACCTAACGATCGTGATGAATTAAAGACCTTATTTCAAAATATCAAAAGTGAAATCAAAGAAGAGGAACTCGCTTCAAACGAACTTGTTTTTTCCTATCTTAAAATATTCCTGATCAAATTAACGCGTCTGAAAAGCGAAACGGAAACACTTGTTTCCCCAGGTATTGCTGCCCTTCCCGATTATGTATTGCAATTGGGTGATTTGATTAACGACCACTATACATCACAACACCAACCGGCTTTTTATGCCGAAAAATTAAACATCACCGTTAAAACGTTAAGCACCGCAACCAAACAATATTATCAGAAAACCGTTTCAGCGCTGATCATTGAAAAACTGATCCTAAAAGCCAAATGGGAATTATTGCATACAACTACTCAGATCAAAACGATTGCGTCCGATCTCGGATTTAAAGACGAATACTATTTTAGTCGGTTTTTTAAAAAACATATCGGACTTTCACCAAAACACTTCCGGGAAGAAGAATGGAAAATCCGAAAAGGATTTTTGTCCATTCCTTAGCTCTTTTTGTTCATTTTCTATTGTACGAATAGGCCGGATCTTTGTTCCATAATCTAAAAATAAGCATTATGGACAAATTATTTGAATATGCGGCCCGTTTACAGGAAACTGGAATTCAGTTGACGCGAATTGGTTTAATTGTGGTTTTAATCTGGATTGGCAGCTTAAAAGCGTTTCGTTATGAAGCGAACGGAATCGTACCATTTGTAGCCAACAGCCCGTTTATGAGCTTCTTTTATCATTATGACGCACCGGATTATAAAGCTCATATGAATAAGGAAGGCGAAAATAAACCGGAGAATATAGCCTGGCATAAGGACAATAATACCTATGGCTTTTCGTATGGATTAGGTGCTTTGATTGTTGGAATTGGAATATTAATAGCGCTTTATCCAGTTGCACCCGGCGTATCGGCCATTGGGAGTTTTTTAGCTTTTGGAATGTCATTTGTAACCTTATCTTTTCTAATCACCACACCGGAAGCCTGGGTCCCTGATTTAGGTGATTCGGAACACGGATTCCCCTATCTAAGCGGAGCAGGACGATTGGTGATAAAAGACGCCATTATGATGGGGGCAGCATTGGTAACCATGAGTCAGGCTGCCCGTCGTTACCTCGATCTTAAAAGTGAATAAAGTATGTAATTGTTTAAACGGTTTGGGTTTTACTGTTTTAGCGTTCAATTTCCGGTGTCAATTTTAGACACGCTGTAAAAGACTACAAAAAATCATAAAATCAAAGGTACTTTGGTAAGCTTTTTGATAGGAATTGTTATAAATAACGATAAAACAAAAAATTATGATGAAAAAACCTTTAACATCGTTGGTATTCGTCGCTTTATTGTCGCTCGCTGCCTGTAAAAAAACAGCAAATACGGCAAAAGAAATGAGCGCTGCCGACAGTACACAAGTAACCAGAACCGTTTCGGGTATGTATGAAGGTGTTTTACCATGTGCTGATTGTCCCGGAATTGAAACTTCTTTGGCCTTTAATAACGATGCCACCGTTTCGAAAACCATTCTGTACCAGGATCGGGATAAAACCAGCGAAACTGAAAAGGGGAACTGGAAATTAAACGGCCCTTATGTAGAAGTTACTTTCGCCGACAATCAGAAAGAATTTTATCTGATCAAAACCGACAGTACTATCGCAGTACTCGATCAGGACAAAAAAGAAGTACAAACCGATCTGGCCTCTCATTATATCTTGTCGAAAGAAAAACCATTGGAACCGAAAACACTTAACGGAAATTATATTCAGGGAGAAGTGGGAAAAGGCTACTATCAAACCTTATCCTTAAAAAATACAACCGATAACGAATTTGATGTTGCGGTAACTTTTAAAGCAGCGACCAAAAAAGGCTGTGAATTTAAAGGCAAAGGTGTTTTGGTAAATAACCGAATCGAAGTCAACTTAAAAGATACTAATCCCGATTTAAAAGCCATAATGACCATTTCGTTTGACAGCAAAACGGCAACAGTATCAACTTCAAAATTTAACGAACGTTATGATCTGATGTATTTCTGCGGTGGCGGTGGTACTTTAGGTGGTGATTATATACGAGAGTAAAGAATAAAGAGTCTAGAAAAAAGAAAAATACGACTATAAAAAAGGAGAAATTAATTTCTCCTTTTTTTATTTTATGATCATTTTACGGGCTTTTTCCAAATCTTCCGGAGTATCAATTCCGATTCCAACATGGGACGTTTCGACCATTCGGATGCGTTTTCCATATTCAAGATAACGCAATTGCTCCAGTTTTTCGGAAGCTTCTAACGAAAGCATCGGCAAACGGTAAAAATCCAGTAAGGCTTCCTTACGAAACGCATAAATCCCGATGTGTTGCATGTACCGAACGCCTACATTTACCTCACGTGGATAGGGAATTACCGAACGGGAAAAATACAACGCAAAGCCCTTTTGATCTACAATAACTTTTACATTATTCGGATTTTCAATCTCTTTTATATCGGTAATTTCGCGCATTACAGAAGCCAGATCAACTTCTTTTACCGGATCATTTCTAAAAACGTCTAAAACTTTTTCCAACGGTTCTTTGTTGATAAACGGTTCGTCGCCTTGTACATTAACGACAATGTCAACGTCCATGTTTTCAACCGCTTCTGCAATCCGATCACTTCCACTTTCGTGTTCTTTGATACTCATAATGGCCTTACCACCGTTTGAAATAATTTCCTGATAAATCAGATCGGAATCGGTAACGACAAAAACATCGTCAAACAAACCGGTTTGTAATGCACTTTCATAAGTTCTTAAAATCACTGTTTTGCCTCCTAAATCCTGCATTAATTTGGCAGGAAATCGCGTAGAGGCATATCGTGCCGGAATTACCGCTATTATTTTCATAGTATGTCTTCTATTTAAAATCTAAAAATACAATCAATCTTCGAAATACTCGTCCTTAAAGCCAATAAGATACAATTTGTCTTTGGCTCGCGTCATGGCTGTATACAACCAGCGAATATAATCCCGATTAATACCTTCGGGTAAATACGGTTGTTCAATAAAAACTGTATTCCACTGACCACCTTGCGATTTGTGACACGTAATCGCATAGGAAAACTTTACCTGAAGCGCATTAAAATACGGATTCGCTTTTACTTTTTGCAATTTGCGATATTGTGTTCGTTCGTCTTCATAATCCAATAATACTTCCTGATATAATAAATTGGATTGCTCGTAGGTTAATGATGGGGATTCACTGGTAATGGTATCCAAAATCAATACGGTTTCGAACGGAATCTGGTTCGGATAATCGACCATTCGGATTTTTACTTTGGCAAATTTAAACCCGTATAACTCCTGAATTTTAAAAATTTCCAAAATTTCAATAATATCACCATTTGCAATAAAACCGGCTTCATCCGAATCTTTAAGCCAGAAATAATTGTTTTTTACCACCATCATAAAATCGCCCGCCGACAATTCACTTTCTTTATCCAAAATACGCGACCGAATCTGCTGATTGTATTGGTTGGCTCTTTTATTGGAGCGCACTATAAAAGCCGTGTCTTCAATACTATAATTACTATATGCCTGATGGATCGCATCTTGTATGTCGTAGCCATCCGTTAATCGGATAATATCTTTAAAACCGCGTAATCGGAATTGAAACGAATCGATAAACTGCGATTTTAGAATTTCCCGTAATTCGGTGGCATTAAATAAAATTCCCGATTTTTCCTCCTGTCGCATGACTTCGTCCAATTCGATATGCTGGACTTCCATGCTATAATTCATTGCCAATCCGTCGATATTTAAAGCCGGACTAACCTCCATATTTACCGGTGGCAACTGTGCGGTATCCCCCACCAGAATCATCTTGCATTTATAACCCGAATAAATATAAAGGATCAAATCGTCTAATAAGGAGCCATTTTCATACAGCCCCGAATCGCTATTGGCATCGGAAATCATCGAAGCCTCGTCGACAATAAATACCGTATTTTTAAACTTATTCGGTTGCATCGTAAAATGTACCCCTCCACCACTTCCCTTTTTGGGAAAATAAATACGTTTGTGGATCGTAAATGCCGGTTTTTGAGCGTAATTCGAAATTACTTTTGCCGCTCGTCCCGTAGGCGCCAATAAAACATATTTTTTATTGACGTCTTTTAATTGGTTTACAATGGTGGAAATTACGGTCGTCTTACCTGTTCCGGCATAACCTTTAAGCAGGAAAATTTCATCGTCATTTTCGTTCGTGATAAAATCGGCTATTTTCTGAAAAAAGATATCCTGTTTTTGCGTCGGCAAATACGGAAAGTTTTGTTTTAAAGCACTATAAAATTTACCAGAATTCATGAAAACCAAAATAACATATTGAAGTTGTAAAACCCGCGTGACTACTACGACGGAAAAGAAGTCCAAAGATACATACCTTTTTTATCCCAAATCCGTTTCCGTGGCAAAAAAAATGTAAATTTGCTATCAATTACGAATCCAGATAATGTCATCAACAGCCACGATAGCTTTAAAAAACTATAAAAAACTGTCCCTTCAGGTCGCTCCAAACGGGTTTTCATTTTGTGTTACCGACACACTAAATGACCGTATTCTGGAATTAGAATCTGTTGCGTTTAACTATACGCAATCGCTTGAAGAACAATTATGGAGGACATTTGTGGACTATCCTGCGTTAACGCGGCATTATGATGAAATTATCGTTTTACATGACAATAATTTTAGCACTTTTGTACCCAAGGCGCTATTTGATGAAAATTTTCTGGGAAGTTATTTGCAATACAATACCAAAGTATTTGAATCGGATTTTTTTGCTTTTGATGAAATTGAAGTTCATGAGATGAACAATGTATATGTTCCGTTTATAAATGCAAACAATTTTCTGATCGATCAGTTTGGTAGTTTTGAATACAAAAACAGTAATACCCCGTTGGTGTCTGCTTTGTTGGATTTATCCCGTAACAAAGATGAAAAACAAGTTTTTATCCATATTCAAAATACTCATTTTGAAATAATTATAACACATAATCTAAAGTTGTTATTATTCAATTCATTTGAATACAAAACGCCTGAGGATTTTGTGTATTATCTATTGTTTACCCTCGAACAATTACAGCTAAATCCGGAAACGGTAGCGGTGAATCTGTTAGGTAAAATAACAAAAGAACATCCTTGCTATGAAATTGCTTATCGTTATGTACGCAATATAGCTCTATTAAATACCGATGCGTTACAAGAACGCTATTCACTCGAAGAAACTACTATTTTAGAAAATTTTATCCTCCTTCATTCATGAGAATAATTTCCGGAAAATATAAAGGAAGACGTATCAATGCTCCTAAAAATTTACCTGTCCGACCAACAACCGATATGTCGAAAGAATCCTTGTTCAATATCTTGAATAATTATTTTAATTTTTCAGAATTACGGGTTTTGGATTTATTTTCAGGCACCGGAAATATCAGTTATGAATTTGCTTCCCGTGGTTCCGGGCCTATTACCAGTGTAGACGGTGATTATGGTTGTGTTGCATTTATCAAAAAAACCGCTAAGGAATTTGAGTTTGATATTACCGCTATTAAAAGCGATGTGTTTAAATTTCTGGAAAAGAGCAAAGCAACTTTCGATATAATTTTTGCCGATCCTCCTTACGGAATGGAACAGAAGGAATTCGAGCGTATTGTGAGTCTGGTATTCGAAAATGAATTATTGGAAGAAGATGGTATGATGATTATCGAGCATTCCAAGCATACTCCTATTGATCATATGATTAATTTTTCTTTTTCGAAAAACTACGGCGGTTCTGTATTTTCATTTTTTGAATTTGAAAATGACGCTGAAGAAGATGTAACCGACGAGGAAGATGAATTTGACAGTTAAAATAAAAAAAGCAGACCTGTAAGCCGGATTCTGTATTCCGATACATCGGAACCCTTATCATTTATCTAGGCTGAACATTACTGTAAAGCTCCATCTGCCTACCCCTCAACAACGGACGAGTAGCCCTTAAATGTTGATATACATGGCATTTCACCGCATAGAGTTTACCTGGTTTCACTACAGCATTACCTGTACATACTTTCTGTTGCACTTGTCCTAATCCCGACGAATCGGAACTGACGGGTGTTACCCGCTATGCTACTCTCTGGTGTCCGGACTTTCCTCCCTCCGCCAAGGCGGACGACGATAAGGCGGTCTGCGGCTGCAAAGATAGTAGAATATTCGTGTTTCGGGCATTTTAAACAACAGTACTTTAACATTGCTTTATAGTCTGTTGAGAATAAAATGCTTATCTTTAAAGTGTAACCTCAAATTTTAAATCATGATCCGTATGTATCACTATGCCACCGTTACCAAAGCTTTGGAAGAGCTAGCCGAAAAAGGTTTTTCTGTCGATTTTAATATTCATGAACAGGATATTATTCAAAATCCTTCCAACTACGAGATCGTTCATATTTACCGTTACGAAGGTCAGACCAATCCTGATGATGAAGCTACCGTATATGGCATTAAATCCATTACCGGAGAAAAAGGCGTATTTGTGGCCGGACAATTAGCATCTTCCGAAAATGATATTGAAAAAGTATTAATTGACCTAAGTATAAAAGGCAGAACCGAATAGCGGCTTATCCCTTTATATTGTTAAAAACTATCTGCAGGCGGTTTTGCAATTTGCTATTTTTACCGCTATATTTGCCTGTAATATAAAGTCATGGAACAATTCATCGTATCAGCCCGTAAATACCGACCGCAAACGTTTAAAGACGTAGTGGGACAACAGGCTATTACCAATACTTTATTAAATGCAATCGACAACAACCACCTGGCGCAGGCCTTACTGTTTACAGGTCCGCGTGGTGTTGGAAAAACTACTTGTGCGCGTATTTTAGCCCGCAAAATCAATCAGGAAGGATACGATGATCCGTACGAAGATTTTGCGTTCAACGTATTTGAGCTGGATGCCGCTTCGAATAACTCCGTAGACGATATTCGTAATCTTATTGATCAGGTGCGTATTCCGCCACAAACCGGAAAATTTAAAGTGTATATCATCGACGAGGTGCATATGCTTTCCCAAGCAGCTTTTAACGCTTTCCTGAAAACATTGGAAGAACCGCCAAAGCACGCTATTTTTATCCTGGCAACAACCGAAAAACACAAGATCATCCCGACTATTTTGTCGCGTTGTCAGATTTTCGATTTTAAACGGATCACTGTTAAAGATGCCAAAGAGCATCTGGCCGAAGTAGCCAAAAGTCAGAACATTGTTTTTGAAGACGATGCGCTCCATATCATTGCTCAAAAAGCAGATGGTGCTATGCGTGATGCTTTGTCTATTTTTGACCGTGTTGTTTCCTATTGCGGTACGAATCTGACACGTCAGGCGGTAACCGAAAACTTAAACGTACTGGACTACGAATATTATATTAAAGTAACCGATTTGATTTTGGAAAACAGAATTCCGGAATTATTATTGGCTTATAACGATATTCTGGCCAAAGGATTCGACGGTCATCACTTTATTGCCGGACTGGCTTCCCATTTCAGAGATTTACTGGTTTGTAAAAACCCGGCAACTTTGGTATTATTGGAAGCAGGTGAAGTCGCTCAGAATTTATACAGAGAGCAGGCACAAAAAACATCTCAGGAATTCTTATTACAAGGAATTGATGTGGCAAACGATTGTGATTTAAAATACAAAAGTAGTCAGAATCAACGTCTTTTAGTTGAATTATGCCTGATGCAACTGGCCTCCATTACTTTTGATGGAGAAAAAAAAAAGCTAAGTCATACATAATCCCACCCGATTTTTTCAGGAATAATCCGCGACCGGTCGCACCAAGCCCGGAAGTAGCGGCTATTCCACAGGCTCAGGCGCAACCCAATCCACAACCGCTAAGTATTCCGGCACAGGAAGCTGCAGCTATACCTGCTATCAATCCGGAACCCGTAGCGGTAAAAGTAGTTACGCCCGAGATAAAACCAATGGTTCCACCCGATCTGAATGCCGAAAAGAAAGTTTCTGCTTTTTCATTGGCCAGTATTCGGGCTAAAAAAGAACTGGAAGCCCAGCAGAAAGCCAATGTGTTGCAACACGACGAACTTCCGCGGGAAACCTTTACCGAAACCGATATGTTGTTGCAATGGAATAAATTTGCTCAGCGATTGAGTGATAAAGGCCAGAAAATCATGGCAACCTATATGCAGATCAACGATCCTGTTTTGGAAGCCGACGGTACCACTATAAAACTGGAGTTGCCCAACGAAGGTTCCAAAGTCGATTTTGACAATAGTAAAATTGAGCTTCTCGGCTATTTACGCGGAAAACTACACAACCACGATATTGTTATCAATGTCCATGTTAATGAAGTAGTTGAAACCAAATATGCTTTTACCACTCAGGAAAAATTCGACAAATTAAAAGCAATCAATCCGGCATTGGAATTGTTACGCAAAACATTTGACCTCGATTTATAAGCATCAGGCCAGTTTTTGTCCTAAATAAAAGGTTTTTTCCAACCATTTTTTGCGTTGCTCCGCCTTGGACGTTTTTATAATTCCAAAATAAGTCACCTTTACCGGTTTTATTCCGCAAAATTCCAAAACGGCCTTTTTTAACTGATTTACACTGGGCTTACCATATACCAGCCAATAATAAAACCCCGGCTGATCCAATGTGGTTATAATC
Organism: Bacteroidota bacterium; assembly: GCA_023446155.1. Taxonomy (GTDB): domain Bacteria; phylum Bacteroidota; class Bacteroidia; order Flavobacteriales; family Flavobacteriaceae; genus Flavobacterium. The sequence continues at coordinate 12,732 of JAEXIT010000007.1, read as the reverse complement.
CGGGCGGTTTTTCCTTTTAACAATTTGTCCCACCAAACGGAATCTTTACGGTAGCGAAATGCTATTCCCGGCAAAAAAAGACGGTCTAAAAATCCTTTAGTAATCGCCGGAAGTCCGCCCCACCAAACCGGGTGTACCCAAACCAGATGATCGGCTTCCTTTATCAAATCCCATGCTTTTTGTAAATCCGGCTCCAATTCCATTCGTTTTTGATACCCAAAACGTAAATTCGGATCAAAATTCAGATCGGCTATCGCAAGCATCGAAACGGTTGCATCAGTTGTTTCGGCTCCTTTTAGATATGCATCCGCTAAAGCGAAATTAAAACTGTCTTTATTCGGATGTCCATTGATGATCAGTACTTTTTTCATATACCAGGCGTTGTTTTATAGTTTAAATGTATTGATTTTAATCGTTTTATTCGTCATTAGTGCTATTATCATTTCATTCGGCTCGTACAATTGATGACTAAAATAAACGCCATTGGAAAAAGAAGTGGTGTGTAACTTTTCAATGTGCAAAACCGTTGCGAACGCTGTTAATTCCGATTGTCCGTTATCACTCTGTAAAACGGATTTTGTTCTTCCGTTTGCAGTAGTCGCCAATACTTCGAAGACTGTCTTATCTCCTTTTCCATTGGCGCTAAAAAGTAATCTTCTGTTTTTTAAAGACAAATGATCAAATAGTCTCACCGACTGAAAAAAGCCTAACAGACGGGTTACTATTTTCGAACTATAGGTCATTTTAACCGAAACCGTCGGGACTTTTTCGACTGCATTCAGAATGAATAAATCCGGTACATCAAAATTATACACCAGTCGTTTTCCGATTTCAAAGCTAAAATCATATTTTTCGGAATCTAAAAAGTGTTTGATCGTTATCGGCTGATTGTCGTGATAACGCAGAAACGGTTTGCTTACATTTTCCGCCATAAAATGCGCCGAACTTTCACCGGCTTTATCCTTTATCGAATAATACACCAATAAAGCCACCGCCGTACTATTTTTTAAATCCGGTATTAAACCAGGAACAACACCTGCCATCCATCCGGAACTAAAAATAATTTTACTGGACAATTTTGTCTCTTTACCGGCAATCGAAAACGCTTCAGTTAAATCGGGTGTGGGTTTGGTAATGTCGATATAATCGATTTGGTTGTCAATTGCATAATAAAGTACATTATTTAGTTTGTCGTTTACACACAATACAATCAGGTCGATTGCATGTTTGGAAATTTCAGAAAGTGTCATATAATCCAGCACATCGATTGTCAACCGATTTGCAGCAATACTTTTTTTACGACTACCGATAAAAACGTTAGAATCGGGATTTCTGGATTTTAAAATTTGGGAAATGTTTGTACCGATCAGGCCGGTTCCTCCAATAATAAGAATATTTTTTTGCATAACAGGAATTGTTTTCTGCAAAAATATCGGAGGATTAAGAAGCAATTGCCGGACATATGTCCAATAGTGATCCTATCGGAATTTAAAAATTTAGACTGCTTTTCGGATGCGGCTCAAATGTCGTGGTGTAATTCCTAAAAATGAAGCCAGGTATTGCAACGGAATTAATTTGATATATAACGGTTGTAACCGAAACAGTTCTTCGTAACGTTCTTTTCCGGAAAATTTCTGAAAAGACGCAATTCTTTTTTCCAACTGGACATATTGCGTTTCGGCCAAAATACGGCCCACTTTTTGCCAGTTGCTATTCTGAAAATAAAGTCGCTCGAGGTCATCCTGGTGTAAAACCTCCAATTCGGTATCAAAAAGTGCCTGAATATTTTCGTCTGTCGATTTTTTAGTCACAAAACTGGAAAAAGCCGACATCAATTCCTTTTCAAACGTAATACAATTGGTGATTTCATCGCCATCACCATTGATATAAAAGGAGCGCAGCGCACCGGATTTAATAAAAACAATTTCATCACAAACGGTATTCTCCTCTATCAGGTACTCCCCTTTTTTTAAACTTCGTTCGGTAAGGATATCATCCAGCATATCCAACTCGCTGGATGTCAGTATTCCGAGTGTTTTAAATAACGTTTTCATCTAATAAAGCACTAAATTATTTTTGAAGTTCCATCGATAAAATAGGAAATGGTTTTCCGCCAGAATCCAGAGGTTCCCTGCGCACCGTTTTAAATCCCAGGTATTCATAAAAGCCCACAGCCTGTTCATTTTGCTCATTTACATCTACTTTTCGGGCATTTTGTTTGTTCACTGCAAAATCAAGTAATGCTTTCCCAACTCCTTTTCCGCGATAATCGGGTCGAATAAAAAGCATTTCGATTTTATCGTCATCCAAACCTAAAAAGCCCGTAATTGCATTTTGATCACGAGTACAAAAAAGGCGCACCGATTTTAGGTACTCCTTCAAAATCAGCGGTTTATAATATTGAATATCCTCTTCTGTCAAAAAGGTATGCGTCGCGCGAACGGACGCTTCCCAGACTTCGGTAATTTCAACATAATCCGTTACCGAAGGTATCTCAATTGGTGGCTTCATTTTAAATCTTATCGTAATACATGGCTTTTACAATACCGTCGGATAAACCGATTTTCGGCACATAAATATTTTTGGCACCACTCCATTTCATCGCATTCAGGTAAATCCGTGTAGCCGGAATAATCACGTCCGCACGATCCGGATTTAAACCGATTTCGGAAATACGCTGTTCGTACGAAAGTGAATTCAGGTATTGATACTGTGCATTTACATAAGCATACGACAGTGGTTTTTCCTGTAATTTCCCCGAAAGTTTAAACAGTTTATTGATATTTCCACCGGAACCGATCAATGTAATATGATCATACGGTTCGGTTTGCACTTTAATCCATTTTTCGATTTCCTGCCAAACCACTTCATTGACCATATTATTCAGCAAACGAACGGTACCGTTTTTAAACGATTTGGACGCGATCATTTGCCCTTCTGAAAACAGTGAAAATTCAGTACTTCCCCCACCAACATCGACATACAAATACGTCTGATCTGTTTTAATAAAATGACGTAAATCGGAAGAAGCGATAATTTTGGCTTCTTTCTTTCCGTCGATAATATTGATTTTAATGTCAGCTTTTTTCTTGATGATATCAGCCACTTCTTGACCGTTATATGCCTCACGCATAGCTGAAGTAGCACACGCCATATAACGTTCTACTTTATATACTTTCATCAATAATTTAAATGCTTTCATCGCGTCGACCATTCGTTCGATATTATCATCGGTAATTTCACCAACAGTAAAAGCATCCTGTCCCAAACGAATGGGAACACGAACCAATTCACTTTTGTTGAATTGCGTTTCTTTACCGACCTGCTCAACGATATTGGTGATCAATAATCGCATGGCATTGGATCCGATATCGATAGCGGCATATTTTTTTATAGAAATCATGCTATTCTAAAATCAGGTTATAGTTTTTTTTCTACAATCACTTCCATTTGATTGCGATAGTAGTTATAGGTTTCCAATTGCGCCCGGAACATTTTTTCTTTAGGTCGTTTCCGGTATTTGTTTTCCAGGTTTTCCGAATGCAATCGGGCTTTTACGTTTCCTTTCCATCCGATATTGAAGGTTTCGATCAATTCATTTTTAATATTCGGATCGTAAATCGGACAGGTAACTTCCACACGGGCATCGAGGTTTCGGGTCATAAAATCGGCCGACGAAATATAAACTTCCGGATCACCTTCATTTCCAAAGATATAGATCCGCGCATGCTCCAGATAATTATCGACAATACTGATAGCTTCAATATTTTCGCTCATTCCCAGTACACCTGGAATCAGCGAGCAAATACCACGAACAATAAGCTGAATTTTCACCCCCGCACGGCTAGCCTCATACAATTTGTCGATCATTTTAAAATCAGACAAACTGTTCATTTTTAATTTAATATAGGCCTCTTTTCCTTCCTGAGCATTGTGCATTTCCCTTTCGATTAGTTTAATAAACTTCGAACGGGTATAATGTGGCGAAACGATCAGGTGCTTATAACGATGCACGCGGTAATTCACATCAAAGAAATCGAAAATCCGGTTAATATCCCGTAAAATCGGTTGGTGACTGGTTAGCAGTGTCACATCGGTATAAATTTTGGCTGTTGATTCGTTAAAATTTCCGGTAGAAATAAAACCGTATCTAAAAATTTTACCCTCCTCCACACGTTCAATCACACAAATTTTACTATGTACTTTTAGCCCTTTAACACCGAAAATAAGTTCAACTCCTTCGGTTTGCATTTGTTCGGCATACGAAATATTACTGGCTTCGTCAAAACGCGCTTGCAATTCAATTTGTACAATAACCCTTTTTCCGTTTTTTGCAGCATTGATCAAAGAACTGATAATCTGTGAATTTTTAGCCAAACGGTATAAGGTAATCTTGATAGATGTCACTTTAGGATCCAAGGCAGCCTCCCGTAGAAATTTGATCAGATAGGAAAACGACTGATACGGCGCATTAACCAGAAAATCCTGTTCTTTAATACGCTCTAAAATACTTCCTTCCAGACTCAGCCCAACAACCGGTAACGGTGGATTTTGTTTAAAAAGTAAATCGTAACGTCCTAAATTAGGGAAGTCCATATAATCGCGACGATTATGGTAACGTCCGCCAGGGATAAGACTATCGGTAGCATCGATTTTCATTCGGGTCAGAAAAAAAGCCAAAGTATCTTTATCGATAGATTGATCGTATACGAAACGTACCGGTTCCCCTATTCTACGATCTTTTACGCTGGTTGAAATTTTTTCAATCAAACTTTTATTCAGATCGGAATCGATATCCAGTTCGGCATCACGTGTGATTTTAATCATGTGTGCTGAGATACTTTCGTAATCGAATATATTGAAGATACTGTGCAGGTTATAGCGGATTACATCATCCAACAATATCACATATTGTTTATCGTTGTTTGATGGCAGTACGACAAAACGGTTGATAGTTTTAGGAATTTCGACCACAGCATAACGCACCTCTTTTTTCTGAACAACCTCAGATTCTTCCGAAACTTTATTCCGGGGATTCATCACCAATTTTATCGCCAGATATCCGGAAGTATCTTTTAGCAAAGGGAATTCATCAAGGTCATTAAGGATGATCGTCACCAATTCGGGACTTACTTTCTGAATAAAAAATTCCTTGATAAAATTTTGTTGTTCCTTATTCGTTTCGGTTTCATTAATAATAAAAATGTTCTCTCTTTCGAGCATTTTTTCAATGACACTCAGAATACGCAAACTTTCGGACTGTTGTTCGATTACGATTTCGGTAATATCTTTCAATAATTGCTGTGCCGAAATACCACCCAGGATTTTCTCACCGGAAATCCCTTCCATACTCAGTCTGCGTATAGCGGCATAGCGAACACGAAAAAACTCATCTAAATTATTGGAAAATATCCCTAAAAACCGAAGTCTGTCTAATAGTGGAACGCTTTCGTCTGCTGCTTCCTGTAAAACTCTTGCATTAAATGCCAACCAACTTTTTTCTCTGTCGATATATCTGTTTTCGTGAGATGTCATACTTTTAATTGCCTTGGAAATAAGGTTTTTATTGTTTTTCCTTTATGGATCGCGTTCCAGTCCTCTTGTTCGAAGCTTATCGAAACAAAACCGGCGGTAGGCACATTATCAATATAAAGGTCACCAAATTTATTAACAAAATCTGTGATAGCCTCGTTATGGCCAAAAAGAATTAGGCTATCGAACCTGTTTTCACATTTCTTAATAGCGACTTCCAGATTTTTACTGTCAAAAGTATATAAGTCTTCGTTTATAATAACACTCTCATACGGGATCGACAGATTTTGTGAAAATATCATGGCTGTTTCTCTGGCCCGTTTTGCAGGACTACTCCAAACCAAAAAAGTTTTAGGTAAAAAACCATTTAGCTGACTACAGATGATATTGGCATCGTGAATACCTCTTTTAGAAATAGGTCTGTCAATATCTTTACTTGGGGTTTCCCAACTCGATTTAGCGTGACGTATTAGGATTAAATTTTTCATAATGAAAAAGATTTATTCTATAAAGTACGACAAAAAAAAAGAAAAATACCAGTCTGTAACTATCAAAAAAATGTTAATTCCGAAGACAAAATACCTTGTTTTATTCAAAATACGATTTCTTTATGCTAATCCTATTGCATTTCAATAACTTAGTCCTATTCTAATGCATTATAAAAGAACAGTGTCTTTAAAATAACAAAAGTATCCTTGTAAATTAAGGATGCTTTTGTGTTTTGGGTATTTGGATTTGGATATTTAGTGGTTCATTCTTTTATAGAATAAAGTAATACAGCTACAAATCTACTTTATTCTTACCCTGACATTGTATTACACGAAGAAATTGTCCTAAAAATCAGTTCTAAAGTCCTTATGGATTCAATCCGACATGACACTTACCTCAATCATATTTTTATAAAAAAAAGAGAATTATAACAAAAGAAGTTTAAAATAAATGTTAATTCACGGATAAAAAAAGCCTTTTTATCGAAAAACCTTACGGAAACAAGGTGTGCCCATTTTATTTGAATAATTTAGTATCACTAGAAACACGGTAAGGCACTGTTTTTATTTTAAGTAAATACCACACTACCACTTAAAATAACGAACAATGTTCCGCATAAAATCCGTGTGACTATTGCGACGCCACTAATCGTATCGCAATACCGCTTCGTATTTTCAAAAGCATCGTAACCTACTTTAATTGAGTCACCACACTTTTTGTCTGTTATCCAGATGATTTGTTCCATGACTTTGCATATCGTATTTCTATAGGTGTTAGAACGCTATTGTTTTATCGCCCGGGGATTCCTTATGCCTTTCGTTTTGAAACTAACTTAATTAAATATATTGATTATGAACGCTTTAAAACAAAAAGCAGCGGTACTGTTTCTGCTATTCCTCCTGGCAGAAATGGTACATTCACAAACTTTTATATCCTACCAGGATTTAATGACAAACAATGGATATGAAAGTAAAAAAGATGGTTCCGCTTTTGATTTTGATCATGTAAAATCATTATTAAAAGAATTGCACCCAAAACTTTACATCCTTAATGGTAAAGAGAAAAACCTAACGCAGGGTTATATGTATTATGCCGAAGTTGATGCAGCTTCATTCAGGCAATTGCTGGCGATGGATAATACCGGGTCATTGGAAATGCTTACGCTTAAGCTCAGTGCCAATGATGCAGCAAGAATTGATACGACAGCACTTGAAAAATTCAAGAATCTGAAGTATATCTATGTGATCTGTGATTTTAAGTGCAATCCGGATTATATCAAAGGCCTGTTTCTAAATAATCGCCATGATTATTTAATCATATACTCGATATCTATACCCAGTTAAGTTTTATTAAAAGTCATCAGATTATGAGAAACTTTACCCAATTAAGTAGTATCATATCGGCGACATCCACCAAGTTTCTACTGACATCTCTTTTGATGTTTATGGCCATTGGTGTGTTTTCGCAAGTTCGGGTTCCGTTTACCCAACGTACCTCCCAGTATTCACCAACCAAAAAGATATACAACATTCAGGGCGATTTTACCATGATCGGGAACACCAACCTGACATTGGTAAATTATGGGGACAACACGAACAACAGTAACAACGATATGCAATATGTAGATGTAGACAGTGATCCTAATACATTGAACTCATCCTCCGCAACACTGAACTTTTCTTCAGAAAACGGAGCGATTCCCAATTGTTCCAAAATTATTTATGCCGGATTATATTGGTCGGCTAGAGCTACTAATGGTAGTTCCAGTCCCGATACTTTTTCGGTGACTAAAAATTTTCCGGGCGCACCACAAACTGTAAATAGCAACCAGACTGTTGGCCACAATGGTGCGATTACGAACTCACAATATACGATGAGTGTTTCGCGTCAAGGAAATAACAACAGCTATTATGTACGCTATGATTTTAGTGGCAATGGAAATACGGTCCAATTCGAATTTCAGAATGCCTCACCGTATATTCGCTATCGCGTTAACAGCGGAAGTTGGATCAATCCGACTAATCAGGTGGTGACCAATAACGGAAACACCCGGGTGGTTACTTTTGATCCCGTTACCGTATATACCGAATCCGGCGGAATCACGCTCACCGTAAACGGTTTGGAACGCGACTCCCGACAAAACCAATCGGCATCCCAATACCAGTCGACTGCTTTCGCCTATACCAACGTTAGCGGAAGCATTCCGACCACAGTAGCCGTGACCAAAAACTTCAATAAAAGAGAAGTTTTATTAAAAGGTCCTGGCGCTTCGGGTTATACACCGGTTACGGCCAATACCAACGATATTTACTATCCTAATTCCACCGATGATTTTATCTATTCCGCCTACGCGGAAGTAACCGATTACGTAAAACAATACGGTTTGGGTGATTATACCGTTGCCGATGTTGCGATGATCGAAGGAAACGGTGGATCTGTAGGCTATTATGGTGGCTGGGGACTTATTGTGGTTTATGAGAACTCCAAAATGAAATGGCGTGATGTAACCGTTTTCGACGGACATGCTTATGTGAGCGGAAGTAACACCACCAGTTTCGAATTACCCGTATCCGGATTTAACACCGTTCAGACCGGTCCGGTGAATCTAAAACTCGGATTAATGGCCGGTGAAGGTGACCGTGGTATTAGCGGCGATTATTTCAGCATCCAAAAACAAAGCGATAACAGCTGGTTGGATCTGAATCATTCCGGAAATACAACCACTAACTTTTTTAATTCCTCGATACTCACCGGCGGCAATACCCGAAATCCCAACCTTCTGAATAATACCGGACTGGATATCAGTATGTTTAACATTCCGAATTCTGGAAATAGTGTGATCACCAATAATCAGACGGCAACCAAATTCCGGTACGGAACGACGCAGGATACCTATTCTATTTTTACGATAGCCATGTCGGTCGATGCCTATGTTCCGCAACCTCAGGGAATTTCGTCTGTTACCACGATCAATGGTAATCCGGTAAGCGGTCCGTTAACCGTTTTACCTGGTCAGGAAATCGAGTTTAAAATCAAAGTTTTAAACGAAGGCTCCGAAGCCATCAACAATGCAACGGTAGAAATTCCGGTACCTTTTACCGCAACTTATGTAAATGGTAGTGCTTCGGGCAATATCCTTTTTAGTCCTGCTCCGACACCAAATGCGGTATCGTTTAATCCGTCACAAGGCGCCAATGGTTCAGTGATCTGGAATATTGGAACACTTCCATTACCGGCAAATCCATCGGATGTTTTGGGTGAACTTACGTTTAAATTAAAAGCAACCGAAGATTGTAGTATCCTCAAAAATACGCACTGTAGTCCGGCAATAACGATATATGGTTACATCAACGGAGTCGGTGCTATTTCCGGCGTGACCGTTAGCACCAAACCGTTTATTCAAGGATATACCGCTTCCGGAATATGTCAGGGCGAACCAATAAAAGACCCGCTGACAATAAGTATCAACTCACAGGATTATGTAAACAGTCATTGTCAGAATACACCGGACGAGATTGTATTTAATTTTTGTAATGCATCCGGCAGTATTGCGGTATCCCAAGTGAGTGGCGCGTTTCCTCCGGGAACCCGTTTTTACAACAGCTATCCGGTTGGTTCCAACACGGTTGAATATACCGCCACGAATCCGTTTCCGGCGACTGTAGGAACACAAACCTATTATGGCATTCCTCCGGGAAGTACCGATTGCTATTACACCTTTAAAATTAGCATTGCTACAAGCCCTGTTATCACAGCTCCGGCTAACTATACGCTCGAAGGCTGTAATACCGGTTCGATAACAGGTTTGGTTTATAGCGCCACACCGGTTAGCATTACTCTTGCTCAGTTTTTAGCCGCCGGTGGAACCACAACCAACCAATCGTTAAACTATACCATTACCTACGCCGATACCCAATCCGGTACCTGTCCGTTGGTTGTGACCCGAACTTTTACGATTAGTACACCTTGTGCGGCGAATCAGCATTTTACGCAGCAAATCACTATAAAAGACACCACTCCACCGGTAACTCCAACACCTCCGGCGGCTATAACTGTAGCTTGCGGTAGCGCGGTTCCGGCGATGATCAGCTTAACAGCCAATGACAACTGTTCCGGTGCTATTACCGTTCAAGGTGTGGATACAACCACTCAAGGTAACTGTCCGAATTCGTATTCTATCGTAAGAACCTGGACGTTTACAGATGCTTGTGGTAATACATCTAGCGTATCACAAAACATTACTGTCAACGATAATGTAGCACCAGTTCCTCCAACACCTCCGGCAGATATAACCGTAGCTTGCGGAAGCGCAGTTCCAGCGATGATCAGCTTAACAGCAAATGACAACTGTTCCGGTTCGATTACCGTTCAAGGTGTGGATACAACCACTCCGGGTAATTGTCCGAATTCCTATTCGATTGTGAGAACCTGGACCTTTACAGATGCTTGCGGAAACACATCTAGTGTATCACAAAACATCAACGTAAATGATACCGTGGCACCGGTAGCACCAACTGCTCCGGCCGATATCACACTTTCTTGTGGTGGCGACGTTCCAGCGATGATCAGCTTAACAGCAACCGATAGTTGTTCCGGTTCGATTACCGTTCAAGGTGTGGATACAACCACTCCGGGTAATTGTCCGAATTCTTATACTATCGTTAGAAAATGGACCTTTACTGATGCTTGTGGTAATTCATCTAGTGTAACACAAAACATTACTGTAAACGATAACGTTCCTCCTGTAACTCCAACACCTCCGGCGGCTATAACCGTAACTTGTGGTAGCGCTGTTCCAACGATGATCAGCTTAACGGCCAATGATAATTGTTCCGGTGAAATCACCGTTCAAGGTGTGGATGTAACCACTCCGGGTAATTGTCCGAATTCGTATTCTATCGTAAGAACATGGACGTTTACCGATGCTTGTGGCAATACATCTAGTGTGTCGCAAAACATCAACGTAAATGATACCGTGGCTCCGGTTGCACCGACTGCTCCGGCGGATATCACACTTTCATGTGGTGGCGATGTTCCAGCGATGATCAGCTTAACAGCAACCGATAGTTGTTCCGGTTCGATTACCGTCCAAGGTGTGGATACAACCACTCCGGGTAATTGTCCGAATTCGTATTCTATCGTAAGAACATGGACGTTTACCGATGCTTGTGGCAATACATCTAGTGTGTCGCAAAACATCAACGTAAATGATACCGTGGCTCCGGTGGCGCCTAACGCTCCGGCAGATATCACACTTTCATGTGGTGGCGACGTACCGGCAATGATCAGCTTAACAGCAAACGATAACTGTTCCGGTGAAATCACCGTTCAAGGTGTAGATGTAACCACTCAAGGTAATTGTCCGAATTCTTATTCGATTGTCAGAACCTGGACCTTTACCGACGCTTGTGGCAATACATCTAGTGTGTCGCAAAACATCAATGTGAATGATACCGTGGCTCCGGTTGCACCAACTGCTCCGGCAGATATCACACTTTCATGTGGTGGCGACGTTCCAGCGATGATCAGCTTAACAGCCAATGATAATTGTTCCGGTGAAATTACCGTTCAAGGTGTAGATGTAACCACTCCGGGTAATTGTCCGAATTCCTATTCTATCGTAAGAACCTGGACGTTTACCGATGCTTGTGGCAATACATCTAGTGTGTCGCAAAACATCAACGTAAACGATACCGTGGCACCGGTAGCACCGACTGCTCCGGCTGCGATAACCGTAGCGTGTAGCAGTGATGTTCCAGCGATGATCAGCTTAACAGCAAATGACAACTGTTCTGGGGAAATCACCGTTCAAGGTGTGGATGTGACTACCCAAGGTAACTGTCCGAATTCCTATTCTATCGTAAGAACCTGGACGTTTACAGATGCCTGTGGCAATACATCTAGCGTGTCACAAAACATCAACGTAAATGATACCGTGGCACCGGTAGCACCAACCGCTCCGGCTGCGATAACCGTAGCGTGTAGCAGTGATGTTCCAGCGATGATCAGCTTAACAGCCAATGACAACTGTTCCGGTGCTATTACCGTTCAAGGTGTGGATGTGACCACTCCGGGTAACTGTCCGAATTCCTATTCGATTGTGAGAACCTGGACCTTTACAGATGCTTGCGGAAACACATCTAGCGTGTCACAAAACATCAACGTGAATGATACCGTGGCTCCGGTTGCACCAACCGCTCCGGCTGCGATAACCGTAGCGTGTAGCAGTGATGTTCCAGCGATGATCAGCTTAACAGCCAATGACAACTGTTCGGGAGAAATTACCGTTCAAGGTGTGGATGTAACCACTCCGGGTAATTGTCCGAATTCCTATTCGATTGTAAGAACCTGGACCTTTACAGATGCTTGTGGCAACATATCTAGCGTATCACAAAACATCAACGTGAATGATACCGTGGCTCCGGTTGCACCGACTGCTCCGGCAGATGTAACACTTTCTTGTGGTGGCGACGTACCGGCAATGATCAGCTTAACAGCCAATGATAATTGTTCCGGGGAAATAACCGTACAAGGTGTGGATGTAACGACTCAAGGTAACTGTCCGAATTCGTATTCCATCGTGAGAACCTGGACCTTTACCGACGCTTGTGGTAACACATCTAGCGTGTCACAAAACATCAACGTAAATGATACCGTGGCTCCGGTTGCACCAACCGCTCCGGCGGATATCACACTTTCATGTGGTGGCGA
>JAEXIT010000006.1 GCA_023446155.1 Bacteroidota bacterium | reverse complement strand
ATATTCGCGTGGACAATAACGGGGGTGGAAATGTATGGTTTGATGATATTCGGATCCGAAAAACTGAAAATCCAAAAACCGATTTGCGTCAGTTGGATGTGACGTATGACCTTTTTAAAAAACCCATATCCATTACCGAAACCGGAGTGGAAAAAGTAGCCTTTACCTATACCGACAGTCATTTTCGAAATGCCATGTATTATGGTGGATTGGAAGTACCGGAACAGCAACCTTTCCGTAAGGATTATGCTGCCGATGGCTCGATGGAAATTACCACGAACCAGCAAACCGGCCCCTCTACTTTTGTATTTTTTGTGGGCGGTGATGCCTATACCGCTCCGGCTGTTTTTAAAGACAACGGAACGACAAGTGAATATCTTTACCTGCATCGGGATTACCAAGGAACCATCGTTGCCATCTCCGATCAAAACGGAAATTTTGTCGAAAAACGACTTTTTGATCCTTGGGGAAAACTACTAAAAGTACAAGACAAAGAAGGTCGTAATCTGGCCGAATTAACCCTATTAGATCGCGGTTATACCGGGCACGAGCATATACAGGGTGTTGGGATTATCAATATGAACGGGCGCATATACGACCCTAAACTCCACCGATTCCTGTCACCCGATAATCATGTGCAGGATCCCTATAACACCCAAAACTATAATCGTTATGGGTATTGTTGGAATAACCCCCTAAAATTTACCGATCCAAGTGGCGAATTCGTTTGGTTTGTCCCTATAATTTTTGCTACCGTAAACGTAGGCGTCGATTTATTGGTACATGATGGCAAAATGAACATTGGACAAATTGCTATGTCTGCAGGTATGGGAGCTGTGGGCGGTTGCCTCGGTGGTGGCATTACCACGGTAAGTCAGGCACTCCTTGCTGCTGGCATAAATCAAATGAATCGTTTTTTACCCAATATCCCAATTTATCAATCCGCTGATTTCAATCTTGGTATCTCTCCGATGATTGGTTTTGGTAGTAGCGGTTTCACTGCCGGGGGGAGTTTAAATGCTAGTGGAAAATTTGGTGATTTTGTTTGGAGTAGCAGTATAAGTGCCGGTTTTAACTCCGGTATGAGTTCATTAGGGGAAGCCGCTGGTCCCAGCTCCTATTGGGGCGTTGGAGGTTTTGCCGGCTATAATGACAGTCATGCAAACTATGGCATTGGTTTATCCAGCACTACATTTTCCGGTAATACAGCACAGCGAGTGGGCGCAATCAATGCTCAAATTGGTGATTTAAATCTTCGTATAGATGAGGATTTTTTTCCAGGAATCGGCGATAAATACGATCGTTACAGAACCGGTGGCCTGTTAGCCACTTATAAAATAAATGAGGGCTTTACTCTGGTAATGGGAGGCAGTATGCTTACAGGAGAGGCTTTTGAAGAGAATGATGTTTATGGAGGAAATCCAAATGTGAAAAGTAAACTTGGTATGCATAATGACACAAATTTAGGGAACTTACGTGCTGGAACTATATACGGAGGTATTATCGACAAAGGGCAGGCTACTTTTTATGGGCATAATAGTGAAAAAAGACTGCATACGATCCAAAATGCAATACATAGAAACTGGCCAATATATACTACTCCTTATTTTCCTAATAGAAATCTGGTTTCAAAACCTTATACCTATTCAGGAAGCTTCCATTCAAATTATTTATATTATTAAAGGCCATAGTTATGAAAAAAATAATTTTGATAATGTCTTTAGTCGCTATGGGATCTGACTATAAAGTTCCCTTTCTCATTAAACCGGCCGCTTTTATAGAAGCACATAAATCAGACACAACAAAAATAAGGTTTAATGGATTTTACAATACATTAGATACAACGATAATCAATAGACAAAATGATATTTATTTTGGTAAGAGTCGTTCTGAGATATATTCTTCTCTTTACCTTGTTATTTTCGGGCGCAATAAAAAAATCTATATCGATGGTGTTGGAACATTTGGAAATAAACCATTTACATGTGACTATTACAAGCGAATTCGAGATTGGAATAAATTACATAAAGAAGAATATCTGGGTAATTATACGATTAAAAATGATTCGATTTATGCTTATGTTGAAGTAAGAACGGTAACTTCTGCCAGAAGAATTAAATTGATTTATTGTAATTACAGAGGTTATATAAAAAATAAGGATACGATTACAGATTGGAAAGTGGTACCACCTTATCCAAAAAAATTCACCAAATTTATGTTTAAACAAACATATAATCAGCGATTATTTACTCCTCAAACCCTATATTTTGTAAAAACGGATGCTGTAAAATGTTTGCCGATGGATTGATATTAAAGATTTAGCAATAGACCAAATAAAACAATGGTAACTACAATACAAACAGACAACTTGGGTATGCAGGTAGATGAGGATTATTTGGAAGATAAAGGGGGATCGTTACAGAACCGGTGGTTTATTAGCCACTTATAAAATAAACGACACCTTTACCCTGGCTATAGGTGGTAGTATGATGACAGGTGAAATGACGGAAGACATAACGATTCGAGAATCTAGTCCTAAGATTTATATTACTATTAGTTACAGGCGTCTTAGTTTTTTATGGAAGTACTCCTAAAAAAGGGAATCATATATACCTGGAATCAAAACCACATCTGATACCCATAACATTCGGCTTAACGGTGTCTATCTCTCCGATTTTATTTCTAAAAAAGAACCATTTCATTCAGTTTCCTCATTCTGATTGGATAAGTTCAAACGTCATTGAAAAAATAAAAAGCAGAAATGAACGGTTAGACCATTGAACATATTATTTTAGTGGTGACACCATCCATATGGAAGGTTTATTTACTTTTTTTGCAACAGGAATGGATTGGAGACAATATCATGCAAACTATACCGGATATTTAGACCCAGCTGGCGATACCCTTTATCTGAAGTTAGGCCAACCTTTCCCTAAAATTGACATGAGGTTAAATAGACATTTAGCCCAAAGAATTCGGGAAGCCCCCTATCAAAAATATATTTTTAAACCCTTACTCAAAGACAATATTCCTGTCGACATCAATATTGATGATCTTTTTCCAATTCAAAAAAAGAAAAAACGCAAATGATTGTTTTCATCAGTCGACAGTAACTTTTAACGCCTCATTTTGTCTCCCTAACGACCAAAATCGTAATTTTACACCATGTATGCTTTGGTCGATTGTAACAACTTTTACGCCTCCTGCGAGCGGGTATTCCAACCGCAATATGTGGGTAAACCCGTCGTGATTTTATCCAACAACGATGGTTGTATCATTTCGCGTAGTGAAGAAGCCAAAGCACTAGGCATTCCGATGGGCGCTCCGGAATTTCAGGTGCGTGATCAACTCAAACAACTTGGTATCAAAGTGTTTTCGTCCAATTATGCGCTCTATGGCGACCTTAGTGGACGCGTGATGAATATCCTCCGACAATTCACGCCGCATGTCGAAGAATACAGTATCGACGAGGCTTTTCTGAATTTCGATGGTATGACAATCGCCGATTACCACGATTATGGAATTCAAATGAAACAACGAATCCAAAAATGGCTGAGTATTCCGATATGCGTCGGCATGGCACCTACCAAAGCGCTGTCGAAAGTAGCGAATAAAATCGCTAAAAAATTCCAGGACCGTACCGGCGGTGTCTATGTAATCGATAGTGAGGAAAAGCGCCTTAAAGCCCTAAAATGGACCAAAATTGAGGATGTTTGGGGTATCGGTTATCGTTTGATCAAAAAAGTAAAAGCGCAACGAATTTTCACGGCCTACGATTTTACACTGCCGGAACACGAAGCCTGGATCCGTCGGGAAATGGGCGTTATCGGTCTTCGATTGCGTAGTGAACTCCTTGGAAATCCCGTACTTGAACTCGAAATCCAACAGGATTCGAAAAAGAGTATCGCCATCACCCGTAGTTTCGAAAAAAAACTGTCCGATTATCGGGAAATACGCGAACGAATTGCCACTTTTGCGTCCGTTTGTGCCGAAAAACTGCGCAAACAAAAATCCTGTTGTTATAGTGTGGTTGTACTCTTGGTAAAAGACAAACATCAAACACCGTCAAAACGCCATTATTTCAGTCAGATGGAAAATCTGCCGTTTGCGAGTAATTCGAATATCACGATTAGCAATATGGCTATCGGCCTACTCGAAAAGTTGTACGAACCCAATGCGGTGTATCTAAAAGCCGGTGTAATTGTAACCCAGTTGATGCCACAGGATCAAAAGCAATTGCATTTGTTTGAAGAGGAAAATCCGAAACATCAGAAATTGATGGAAGTCATGGACAGCTACCATCGAAAAACAGGCGACCGAAAAATCCGATTGGGGAATCAGGATTTACAACGAACCTGGAAAATGAAACAAAATCATCTTTCCCCAAACTATACAACCGACATTAAGGACATACTCGAAATACAATGCCACTAGACAAAACATCCCTGCAATTTTTTATCCCGGACAGCGATGCTTCGGTGGAACTGCCTTTTATCGCCGATGGTATCAAAGCGGGATTTCCCTCGCCGGCCGCCGATTTTGACGGAACTAAAATTAGTCTGGATAAAGTGGTAGTTAAAAATCAGGAGGCGACTTTTTATGCCCGAGCCAAGGGTAATTCGATGACGGGTGCCGGTATCGACGATGGTGATATCCTGGTGATCGACCGTAGTCTGGAACCAAAAAATAATAAAATCGCCGTTTGTTATATCGATGGGGAATTTACCGTAAAACGGATTAAAATCGAAAAAGAGTGTGTCTACCTCATCCCGGAGAATACCGATTACAATCCGATAAAAGTAACCGTTGAAAATGATTTGATCATTTGGGGAATCGTAACCTATGTTTTGAAAAGTGTTTAGTTTTTACACAACTCATCCAAATAGCTATTGAGATCCAACTGGAAAAGCGTTCCTTCTACCAGGTCTTTAATCTGATATACTTCTTTTCGCGTTACCGCAAGATCAAGGGCCTCAAATGGGGTTTTCAATAAAAATTTATGGCAGCGACCACGCATTTCACAGTCCGAACAACAACTGCTCTCACACGATAAATCGATCAACTCCGAAAATTCCTGTATCTGTTCCCGGGTTAGGTAAAATCCGGTTTCCTTAAAAACCAACTGTACTTTATGACGTAATGTCTGCTGGTCTTTAATCCAGAAAAATGCTACTCCGAAATCGTTATGATATAGTTGTTCTATCTGTTGCATCACCTTTAATTTTAAACAAATATAAAAAATTATTTATATTCATTCTAAATAAACTTATTTTATTTTTCAGGATAGCCAACCCTTATACCGGGGACCTACCAATATAAGGGCATTCCAAAAAACCATTTTTATTAAGGCTATCCGTAATTATCTTTGAAAGACTTCTGCCATTATTTCGAAGGATCGCAATTTGGCTTGCTGATCAAAAATCTGTGAAATCGCCATGATCTCGTCGACTTTTGTAGCTTTTATAAATTCTGCAAAATGTTGTTGTAAAGTGGTTTTATTGCCCACAAATGTAAAGGCTGTCATTTGCATCACTGCTTCCATCACATCGGCTGTCCAAACATCGTCCATATCGTCCACTGGCGGCATTAACGGGCGACGGGTGTTGGTGATGATTCCGGTAAACGCCTGATAAAGCGAAGTAGCCAAATAGTTCGCCTCATCATCCGTATCCGCGGCTACCACATTCACGCAAGCCAGAATATAGGGTTCCAACAAATACTCCGATGGGATAAAATAGTGTCGGTACAATTCGATCGCGCGGTAAAACTGCGCCGGCGCAAAATGAGCGGCAAAAGCATACGGCAATCCTAATTTTCCCGCCAGAATAGCGCTTTCCATACTCGATCCTAAAATCCACATCGGGATATCGATGCCTTCACCCGGAAAAGCCCGCACTTTTGCCGTACTGTTTTCAGCACTTAAATAGCGTTGTAATTCTGCTATATGCGCTTCAAAATCGTAATTCAGATCGTAATTGTTTTTGCGTAACGCCATGGCGGTCGCCCCATCGGTTCCGGGTGCACGTCCCAATCCGAGGTCAATACGTCCGGGATATAAGGTACTAAGCGTTCCAAATTGTTCCGCTACAGCAAGCGGCGAATGGTTGGGTAACATAATCCCTCCGGAGCCAATACGTAGGGTTTGCGTATGTTCGGCGATATTACCGATCAGAACAGAAGTGGCCGAACTCGCCACATGTTGCATGTTGTGATGTTCGGATAACCAAAATCGCGAATAACCTAAAGATTCGACTTTTTGAGCCAGTTCCCGGCATTTTCGGAAGGTGTCGGAATAGGTGTCTCCCTGGGAAACTACCGCTAAATCCAATATAGAATAGTGAACTCCGTGTAACGGATTTTCAGATGAAATCATTTCTCGCTTTTTATAAAACTAAAAGTAGAGAAATACTTTCTTCGGAAAACCCAACAAATTGTTAATTAAGATACTTTAATATCCCGTAGTCGAAGTTGCTCACTAACGGTGCCGTTCCATTCATTTTCGTCGATCGAAAAAACAGCATCAAAGTGTTGTTGATTTTCAGTAAGCTCGATTTTTTTCGCCAAACCAAAACCGATCGCCGCATATCCTTTTCCTTCGGGTTTTTGTTTGACAAACAAGCGCAGGTGCTCTTCATCCTGACCAATTGCTTTGCCATAACCGGAATCCGTCAGGTTGCGCGCGATAAAAACCGGCGTCATATTTTCCGGACCAAACGGTTCAAATTGTTTTAGAATGCGGATGAGTTTATCGTCAATATCCGAAAAATTGATTTCGGCATCGATTCTGATTTCCGGCACCAATAAATCAGGCGTAATCGTTTCGGATACTACTTTCTCAAATTGACTTTTAAACGATTCGAAATCGCTTTCTTTTAGTGTTAATCCGGCTGCATACATATGACCACCAAATTGTTCCAGATAATCGGAACAGGCTTCCAAGGCATTATAAACATCGAAATCTTTAACCGATCGCGCCGAAGCCGCCAGTTTATCGCCGCTTTTGGTAAAAACCAGCGTCGGACGATAATATACTTCCGTCAGTCGGGAAGCTACGATTCCGATAACGCCTTTATGCCAGTCTTCCTGATAGACAACCGTCGTAAATCGCCCCTGTTCTCCGTTGACTTCAATTTGTTTTAAGGCTTCTTTGGTGATCTGTTTGTCCAGATCTTTCCGGTCGGCATTAAACGTTTCAATCTGACTGGCAAATTCTTCTGCCTGTTTCAGATCAAACTCAGTCAATAAGGCCACGGCGTGATTTCCGTGTTTGATTCTTCCCGCCGCATTGATACGTGGTGCGATGATAAAAACCACATCGGTGATCGTTAATTCCTTTTTTTTGACATTTTTAATCAGTGCTTTAATTCCCGGACGCGGATTCTTATTGATCACTTGCAATCCGAACTTGGCTAAAACCCGGTTTTCTCCGGTAATCGGGACAATATCCGCGGCAATTGCCGTCGCCACCAGATCCAGATAGGGAATCAGATCCAGTAAACTCAGTCCGCGGTTGGCCGATAAGGCTTGTATCAGTTTAAAACCGACACCACACCCGCACAATTCTTTATAGGGATACGCACAATCCTGTCGTTTCGGATCGAGTATGGCAATCGCTTTCGGTAGTTCATCTCCGGGACGGTGGTGGTCACAGATGATAAAATCAATACCTTTTTGTTGGGCATATTCGACCTTATCAATCGATTTGATACCACAATCCAGCGCGATGATCAGCGTAAATCCGTTGTCTTCTGCAAAATCAATTCCCTGAAACGAAACCCCATAACCTTCGGCGTACCGATCGGGAATATAGGTTGCCACATTCGGATAATAGCTTCTAAGATACGAACTCATCAATGCCACCGCCGTAGTTCCGTCGACATCATAATCGCCAAATACCAAAATGTTTTCCCCGGCCGCTATAGCCGTTTCGATACGCGCCACAGCTTTATCCATGTCTTGCATCAGATACGGATCGTGTAAATGTTCGAACGCTGGTCGGAAAAAAGCCCGTGCCTGCTCAAAGGTTTCCACGCCGCGTTGCACCAATAAAGAAGCAATTAATGGCGTCACGCCCAATTCGGCAGCCAGTTGCCTTGTTTTATGGGGATTCGGATCGGATTTGAGAGTCCAGCGCATGTTATATTGGTATTTTTACACCTGACAGGTTTTCGAAACCTGTCAGGTGTAATGTAAGTATATTATACGGTATGATAGTGTATCTTGATTTCAACTTTGGCAAACTGACGGAACATTTCCATCACGCCGCAATATTTTTCAACGGAAAGGTTGACCGCTTTTTCCAGTTTTTTCGGTTCCAGGTTATTTCCGTAAAAATGGTAATCCACCCGAACGGTATGGTACGTCTTCGGATGTTCTTCCGTTAATTCCCCTTCCGTTTCGATGGTAAAATCGGCAACTTCCAGTTTCATTTTTTCGATAAGCGATGCCACGTCTAATCCGGTACAACCGGACAATGCCGACAACATCAGCGCCTTGGGACGTAGCCCTTTTCCTTCGCCGCCGTTTTCCGGTCCGGCATCAATCGTCATTAGATCACCGCTGGGATTTGTCGATTCAAATTGCATTTTTCCCAGCCATTTGGTACGTACCTGATGTGTCATATCGCTTCGTTTTTATCTTTTTTCGTTTCTTTTTCCGTAATCTTCCCGCCTACAATCACTACAATCTCTCCTTTTGGCGGTTTGGCTTCAAAGTGTTGTAATACTTCTTCGGCGGTTCCACGAACGGTTTCTTCGTGTAATTTGGACAATTCCCGCGATACCGAAACAGATCGGTCAGCTCCGAAATATTGTACAAATTCGGCTAATGTTTTAACCAGTTTATGTGGTGAAACATAGAGAATCATCGTACGGGTTTCTTCCGCTAATGCAAGATAACGCGTCTGACGTCCTTTTTTATCCGGCAAAAAGCCTTCGAATATAAATTTGTCGTTTGGCAATCCACTATTGACCAAAGCCGGTACAAAAGCCGTAGCTCCCGGTAGACATTCCACTTCGATTTTGTTTTCCACACAAGCACGAGTCAGTAAAAATCCGGGATCGGAAATAGCCGGTGTTCCCGCATCCGAAATCAGCGCGATTGTTTCACCCGATTGTAAACGACGGATGATATAATCGACCGTTTTGTGTTCGTTATGCATATGATGACTTTGCATCGGCGTGGCAATCTCGAAATGTTTGAGCAGTTTTCCGCTGTTACGGGTATCTTCCGCCAAAATCAAATCGACTTCCTTTAAGATACGGATCGCCCGGAAAGTCATATCTTCCAGATTTCCGATTGGCGTTGGGACCAAATATAATTTAGACATAGCGTAAAATTTAAACACCAATCGGCACAAACCGCAGTTTATACCGATTGGTGTAATGGATTGGTATCGTTATTATGAAAAACGTCTCTCGACGATCTCCATAAAGCGTGTTTCGTATTCTTCTTTTCCTTCCCAGTTGTTGTAATCCGGTTTTACCAGATCTTCAATAAAATTATGGGCATCCTGATAATTGTCAAAACTATTTAATTGCGACAATACGCGATTCAGATCTTCTCCGCTTCCGCCAAAAAGATTTTTTTCAAAAGCGATACGGTCGTTCAATCCCAAAGAAATTGACTTCCCGATGGTATCCGTTTTACGACTATAGGCGTCTTTTTCCGCATCGATCGAAAAGGATGGCACTTCCGTTTTGGATTCGATTACCGGTTCGAAAGTTATCTCGGTTACTTTTTCTACCTCAGCCGGTACGTCTTCTACTTTTACAAATTCCGGTTCTTTATAGGTATGTTGCCCTAGCAAATCCTCCAATGTGATTTGCTGCGCTTCTTTTCTCGGTTCTTCTTTGACCGGTTCGAAAACAGCCTCTTCGGCTACTTCCGGGAAAACGGCTTTTTCTTCTTCGATCAGTGGTTCCTCTTCCTCCAGATCACTTTCGTCGATATCAATCTGACCTACGACTACTTTTTCGGATTCCGCTTCCACGACTTCCGGTTCGGCTTCTTGTTCCGGTTCCGCGACAACTTCTTCAAGCGTTGTATTCTCTTCTTCCGAAACCGAAGCTTCCGTAATTACTTCCTCCAACGTTTCTTCCGGTGCAGCAATAACTTCCGGTTCTTTTTCGGCTACTATCGGCTCCTCTTTTTTCGGTTCTTCAACAACAGCTACGGTTTCCGGTTCCTTATTTTCAAAAGTCTCCTCTAGTTTTTCTTCCAGTTCCGGCAGACCGATCGTTGGCTTCGCTTCTTCAAAATTTTCTTCGTAAAAACGCAACACGGACAAGATTTCATACAACTTTTGCGTTTCCTGATGTAACTGAATTACTTCCGATTTGTTTTTTAATTTTAAAATGCGATGCGCGATACTGATCAACTCGGCCTCTAACTTTTTCTTCATAACTTTTGCTTTTATATGGAGTAAGACGATGGTTATTTTAATAAATTTGTTTCCATTACAAAAGTAACAGAAAAAAACGCTGTTTACAGCTTGAAAAGTACAAAATGTTTCTCGAAAATACCGTAAATCACAAAGAACAATTTGGGTGGATAGAAGTCATATGCGGCTCTATGTTTTCCGGTAAGACGGAAGAATTGATACGCCGTTTAAAAAGGGCCCAGTTCGCCAAACAGCGCGTCGAAATTTTCAAACCGGCTATCGATACCCGCTACCACGACGAGATGGTGGTTTCGCACGATTCGAATGAAATTCGTTCCACGCCCGTTCCCGCCGCTGCGAATATCCGTATTCTGGCCGACGGCTGTGATGTGGTTGGTATTGATGAAGCCCAGTTTTTTGACGATGAGATTGTAGCGGTTTGCAACGACCTGGCCAATGCCGGTGTTCGCGTAATCGTTGCCGGTCTGGATATGGATTTTAAAGGCAATCCTTTTGGTCCGATGCCGGCATTAATGGCGACTGCCGAATATGTGACCAAAGTACACGCCGTATGTACCCGAACCGGAAATCTGGCCAATTACAGTTTCCGAAAAGCACAAAACGACAACCTTGTTCTGCTTGGCGAAACCGAAGAATACGAACCGCTAAGTCGTGCCGCCTATTTTACGGCGATGAAAGAAATGCAGGAAAAAGACCGAAATTCCAAAAACAAAAAAAACGACGAATAACCCCATTTCGCTTCGTGTTATAAAAACGCTAATATTGACGATTGTACGGATAATTTCGCTAATTTTATACGTAGTAAAACCGAAGCCATGGATCGTAAACTGACGCTTAAACTTGATAAAGAGGTTATCGAAAAAGCCAAAGAGTATGCTTCCCGGAACAAAAAAAGCTTGTCCCGGATCATAGAATCCTATCTGCAATCGTTAACTTCCGGCAATCTTCGGGATAATTCCGAAGAAATCAAAATATCGTCCTTTGTAAAAGAGCTTTCACAACCAACTGCTATACCGGAAGATTTTGATTATAAAAAAGAACTGAGATCCCTGTGATGACTGCAGCCGAATTTCTGGTTTCAATTAATAAAAAATAAAGTACATTTTGAGTTTTACTATCAAAAATATAATCCCTGTCATTGCTGCCAAATGGTATGGGAATGACGAAACTTGCCCTGTTGACAACGTTTCTATTGACAGCCGTTCATTACAAAACGGTTCCGGAACCCTGTTTTTTGCTTTGGTGGGGCATAATCACGACGGACATCATTATATCGAAAGCCTGATTGCCAAAGGTGTTTCCAATTTTGTCGTCCATCATATTCCGGAAAATCTTAACGGAAAGGCGAATTTTCTGGTTGTAAAAGACACCCTTGAAAGTTTACAACAATTTGCAGCCTATTACCGGAAGTTATTCAACATTCCAGTGATTGGTATAACCGGTAGTAACGGAAAAACCATTGTAAAAGAATGGCTTAACTTTTTACTAAGTCCGGAATACAACATCATCCGTAGTCCGAAAAGTTATAACTCGCAGGTGGGCGTACCACTATCGGTTATCGGAATTAACGAAAAACACAATCTGGGTATTTTCGAAGCCGGGATTTCGACAACACACGAAATGGAAAAACTGGAACCGATTATCAAACCAACGATCGGGATTCTGACCAATATCGGAACCGCACATGACGAGGGTTTTACCGATCGCCGTCAGAAAATAACCGAAAAACTAAGGCTTTTCCAAAATGCAGCTGTACTGATTTATCAGAAAAACGAAACCATTGACGCGTTATTAGATCCGAATCTTAAAACGTTTTCCTGGAGTTTTGACGATTCAAAAGCCGATGTTGTGATTCAGAAACAAGGCAACTCTCTAGACATTACCTATCAAGCGCATCAATTTTCGGTGACCGTACCATTTCAGGATGCAGCTTCGGTGGAAAATACTATCCACTGTTTGATGACACTATTATATCTGGACTATGCCAAATCGGTTATACAGGAACGCATTCCGAATCTGTATCCTGTGGAAATGCGCCTACAGGTTAAAAACGGCATTCACAATTGTACCATTATTGACGATAGTTACAGCTCCGATTATCAGTCGTTGAAAATCGCGCTGGACTTTCTCGAGCAACATAAAACACATCAAAAGAAAACAGTGATTCTTTCGGATATTTTCCAAAGCGGTTTTCCGGTGGACGAACTGTATTCGAAAGTCGCCCATTTGTTAATCCGCAATAAAATCGAACGGGTCATCGGTATCGGCGAAACCATTAGCCGCTATTTATCCGATTTTAAAGGCTTTATTCCTTTTAAAAACACACATGAATTTCTAAATCAATACAACCCTGCTGCTTTCGAAAACGAAACGATTTTGGTAAAAGGAGCCCGGAATTTCCATTTTGAAGAAATCGTCACGCTCTTAGAGGAGAAAACCCATGAAACCGTACTCGAAATCAACCTGAACGCGATTAGTCATAATCTGAATTTTTACAAATCGAAGTTAAAACCAGGTACCAAAGTAATGGTTATGGTAAAAGCTTTCGGATATGGAAGCGGTAGTTTTGAAATTGCCAAATTACTCGCGCATCATAAAGTCGATTACCTTGGTGTGGCTTTTGCCGACGAAGGTATTGCGTTGCGCAACGCCGGTATCGACATGCCCATTATTGTGATGAATCCGGAAAACAGTGCATTTTCGGCTATGGTTGCCTATAATCTTGAACCGGAAATCTATTCGCCCGAAGTATTAAAGCGCTTTATCACCGTGGCACAACAGAAAAACCTGTCGAATTATCCGATCCACATCAAACTGGACACCGGTATGCACCGACTTGGATTTGAAGCCGGTAATCTGGAAGAACTGATTCACTTGTTACAACGCAATAATTTTGTCGCGGTAAAAAGTATTTTCTCACATCTTTCGGCCAGCGACGGACCGGAATTTAACGATTTCACCTTGCATCAGATCCATACATTCGATCAGTGGTCGCAACAAATCACTTCCGCATTGCAAATCCAACCGATACGTCACATTCTGAATACCTCGGGGATTTATAATTTCCCGGAATACCAGTTTGACATGGTACGATTGGGCATCGGCTTATACGGTGTAGGGAACGACGAAAACGAAATGAAACAACTGGAAAACGTCGGTACTTTAAAAACGGTGATTTTACAGATCAAAGACATCCCGAGCGGCGACAGTGTGGGCTATAGCCGGAAATTTATGGCAACCCATCAAACCCGTACAGCTACGATTCCGATTGGTTATGCCGATGGTATCCCAAGAAGCTGGGGCAATCAGAAAGGTTATGTCGTGATCAAAAATCAAAAAGCACCTATTATCGGGAATATTTGTATGGATATGTTAATGGTTGACATTACGAGTATTGACTGTAAAGAAGGCGACAGCGTCATTCTATTTGGGGAACAGCCTCGGGTGACCGAAATCGCCAAAACGATCGGCACCATACCATACGAAATCCTGACCAGCATCTCCCAAAGAGTAAAACGTATTTTCTATAAAGAATAAAAAATACTACTAAAATTGTTAAAATTTTAATCGGTTTTAGTACTTTAGTGCTACACAAATTTTTAATTAAAAACATTTAAGGTATGGGAATGCTATCAGAATTTAAGGAATTTGCCATGAAAGGCAACGTTGTAGATCTTGCAATCGGGGTTATCATTGGTGGTGCTTTTGGTAAAATTGTCAGCTCGTTTATCGATGATGTGATTACACCTTTATTGTTAAAACCGGCACTGGAAGCGGCCAATTTGTCTAAAATCGAAGAGCTTACCATTTTTGGGGGCGTCAAGTACGGTATGTTTTTATCGGCGGTCATTAATTTTGTGATTGTAGCCTTTGTATTGTTTTTACTGATCAAAGGAATTAACGCCGCGAAGAAAAAAGAAGCACCGGCTCCAGCAGCTCCAGCGGGACCAACTCAGGAAGAATTATTAGCTGAAATCCGCGATTTATTAAAAAAATAATAGTCCTACTATATTCTAAATTAGACCGTTCGTGATCCGAACGGTTTTTTTATTTATTGTTTTTTTAACAGCTTTATTAACTACATTTGTTCTACTAAAAATTAACTATTAACACCTTGTATTAAAATGAAAGTAGCCGTTGTAGGAGCCACCGGAATGGTGGGCGAAGTAATGTTACAATTACTGGCAGAAAGAAACTTCCCCGTAACTGAACTAATTCCTGTCGCTTCCGAAAAGTCGGTTGGAAAACAAATCGAATTTAAGGGAAAATCGTATGCTGTAGTAGGATTACAAACAGCGGTCGATTTAAAACCAGAAATTGCCATTTTTTCTGCCGGTGGGCAAACCTCGTTAGATTGGGCACCGAAATTTGCAGAAGTAGGCACCACCGTTATCGACAATTCATCCGCGTGGCGAATGGATCCGACCAAAAAGCTGGTAGTTCCGGAAATTAATGCGTCAACATTAACAAAAGAGGACAAAATCATAGCCAATCCGAACTGTTCGACGATTCAAATGGTAATGGTATTGGCACCATTACATCAAAAATATGGTATCAAACGCGTGGTGGTTTCGACTTACCAATCGATTACCGGAACGGGTGTGAAAGCAGTAAAACAACTGGAGAACGAATATGCCGGAATTCAGGGTGAAATGGCCTATCCGTATCCGATTCACCGCAATGCGATCCCACAATGTGATGTTTTTGAGGAAAACGGGTACACCAAAGAAGAAATGAAACTGGTTCGTGAAACACAGAAAATCATGAACGATAAAACGATTGCCGTTACAGCTACGGCTATCCGTATTCCGGTAGTGGGCGGTCATAGCGAGTCGGTAAACATCCAATTTGCGAATGATTTCGACGTAAACGAAGTTCGGAACATTTTACACCATACATCGGGTGTGGTCGTTCAGGACAATATCGACACCAAAACCTATCCGATGCCAATTTATGCACACGGAAAAGACGATGTGTTTGTGGGCCGAATCCGTCGCGATGAAAGTCAGCCGAACACCTTAAACATGTGGATCGTTGCCGACAACCTTCGCAAAGGAGCCGCTACCAACACCATTCAAATTGCCGAATATCTGGTCGCCAACAACTTAGTATAAAACCGATTTTCATACAATAGCAACCGTTTTATTTTGACAAAACTTAAATTTTGTTAAAATAAAACGGTTTTCATTTTTTGGTTTTCTATATTTGCAGGGAATGAAAAAGAAACTGGCGATATTTAACCTTTCTCTAATGCTGGCGGTATTGTTTGCAATACTGTTCCAGTCGGTTCATTCATTCGGGCATTTGGCAGAGGAATTCACACACGAACACTGCCACCATAAATACGATATATCCAAAACAGAATTCACGCACGCCCACCATGATTTCGATCATTGTTTTGCCTGCGAATTTACCTTTAGCAGTTATCTGCCTACCGAATTCGTTTCGTTTAGCTTTACCAATACTTATAAAACCGTAACGCAACATACGGCCAAAACCGAAAAACCGATTGTTTTTTCCGGCTCTTTCTTTTCGTTGCGTGCTCCCCCTGTATTCGTATAATCATACCCGTAGTTCCGCTTCATAATCCCTTTGGATTTATGGGCTATCGTATATTATCTGAATCAGGAAAAAATGCAACAAAAATCTTTTCTTGTTCTCTGCTTGCTATGGGCTGCCATATCTGGTTTTTCTCAGAATAATCTTTCCGGGACCATTACCAATATAAAAAAACAGCCTTTAAACGGAGCACATATTCATATCGCAGACAGAAGTACTGCGACCAATCCTGCCGGAGTATTTGAAATAAAAAATATTCCGACCGGTCAAAAACGCCTTATCGTATCCTATATCGGCTACACGACTATCGACACCTTACTTACGGTAGACGATGATATTTCCGTTTCATTTCGAATGAAACCGGATCTTAATGCCATCAAAGAAGTTGTGATCAACAAAACCGGGCAACCACAAAGTGTCAAAAATTCCGAAAAGGTCAATCAGAACTATATCCAAGAATCCTATGCCGGGTCGCTAGCCAAATCATTGGAAAAACTTCCCGGTGTGAATGCAATGGAAATCGGTGCCGGAACTTCCAAACCGATTATCCGCGGATTGGGTTTTAATCGGATTGCCGTAACCGAAAACGGCGTGAAACAGGAAGGCCAACAATGGGGTGCCGACCATGGACTGGAGATCGATGCCTTTAATGCCGAAAACGTAGAAGTCGTAAAAGGTGTTGGCGCAATCGAATACGGCAGCGATGCCATGGGTGGCGTGATCAGTATTAACAACGATGCCGTTCCGGCCAAAAACAGCTTTTCGGGTCAGGCGTTGGCCATCGCGAAATCGGTTAACAATACCATCGGAACTTCCGTAGGAATCAAATACCGAAAGGATCATTTCTTTTACAAACTAAAAGGAACGGTCTTGGATTTTGGGGATTATACGGTTCCGACAGATCAAATTCTGTACCTCAACACCCGTATTCCGGTATACAATCAACGCTTAAAAAACACTGCCGGCCGGGAAACGGATTTTTTCGGACAAATCGGTTATGTGAGCGAGAAATTCAAATCCACCTTAAGCATCAGTAATGTGTATTTTAAATCGGGATTCTTTCCGGGCGCTCATGGTATTCCGTCGATTGCTGCCGTTCAGGACGATGGCGACGACCGCAATATCGGATTACCGTACCAACGGGTGAATCATTTTAAGATCATCAATAACAACCAGTGGAATTTCGAAAATTCACAGTTAAACGCATCCGTTAGTTTTCAGAACAACCACCGTCAGGAATGGAGTAAATTCCATACGCATTACAGCAATCAGCAACCGCCCGAAGTAAATCCGGATCTGGAACTGGATTTTAATCTGAGTACGTTGGATGCACAGTTAAAATACAAATACCTCTGGTCGACCGCGCATCAAACTACTGTTGGTATTCAAAATCAGTACCAAAGCAATACCATCGACGGATACAGTTTTCTACTTCCAAAGTATACCCGCAATGCCATTGGCAGCTATATGATCCATGATTATACCGCTTCCGACAAACTAAAGCTCAATGCCGGTATCCGATTTGATTGGGCTAAAGTGACCATCGATCGCTTTTTTGATCAAACGCTATACGACTACCTGATCGGAAACGGGCAAAGTTCTGCGGTTGCCAATTTCTATGCCGAAAGAAGTCAGGATCTCGACAAAAATTTTTCGAGCTTTAATGCTTCGATCGGAATGGGCTATACCATCAACAACAGTTGGAACCTGACAGCCACATTGGGTAGTAATTTTCGTTTTCCAACCGCCATCGAACTGAGTGCCAATGGAATTCACCACGGTGCTTTCCGACACGAAATGGGCGATGCCTCGCTAAAGCCGGAACAGGGGATTTCGTTCGATACCAAGTTGAGTTATGCCAAGAATAGTTTTAAAATGGCTTTTAGTCCGTATGCGTACTATTTCAGCAATTATATTTTCCTGAAACCGTCCGGTCAGTTTTCGATTTTACCGCATGGCGGACAGATTTACCAATATTCGCAATCGGAAGCACTTATATCCGGTTTTGAAATCAGTACCGAAAAACGTTTTTTCGACCGGATCACAGCCGAAGTTGTACTGGAATACCTGTACAACCGTCAGATTACTTCCGATGCTTCCAAAGATTATCCGTTACCGTTCACCCCTCCGCCGAATGCTTATTGGGAAATCGGTTATCAGTTTAAACCGTTAAAAACTTTTACCAATACCGTTTTATCTGTGAACGGCCGAACTGCTTTGGAGCAAAACCGGATTGCCCAAAACGAACTGATCACTCCGGGATATTCCATTTTTGGTGGTGCCCTGAAAAGCGACATCAAACTAGGGAATTTCATGGCCAATGTTCAGCTATCGGTAAACAATGCCTTTAACACGAAATATTTTAATCACAACAGTTATTACAGGGCGCTGGAAATCCCCGAAATGGGACGTAACATTCAGTTATTAGTCCGCATCCCTTTTGGAAAAGCATCACATGAATAAATACAAGCAACATATTGTTATACTGCTGTGTCTGATCTTTGCTTTTCCGCAAATCAATAATGCCGTTCATTATTTTTGGCTGGAGCATACTTTTAGTTATTCAACCGAAAAAAGGGTTGTTTTTGGCGAAAAGCACAACGCCCATAATTGTGAATTGCACATTTTTAAAGTACCGGCAATCACGGCGATTAGCTTTTTCAGTTTTACGCCATTTATTCCGGCACTCCCAGTTGAAAAGCCATTTAGACTTATTAAAAAATACGGATCACAAACCTTATTTTCCTGTTTTTTAAGAGGCCCGCCAGCCGTTTGATTTTATTCGGATCACAACACAACAACGAAATCAAATAAAATCAAATACTTTTAAAATTATATCATGAAAAACATCAAATATCTATATGCATTTGCTACTATTGCCGCTTTAAGTTTCACCTCTTGTAGTAGCGACAGCGACGATAAAGACACCGAAAAACCAGTGATTACCATTACAGAACCTGTAGTTGACGAAGGTTTTACACCCGGAACGGAAATCCATCTGGAAGGTGTTTTAACCGACAATGTAGAACTGGCTTCTTATAAAGTCGAAGTTCACAGTGCCGAAGACGGACATACACATGGAAAAATGGCCGGTGCAGAAGCCGCCAGTTATTTCCACTATGAGCAAACGTTCCCGATTGAAGCCGGATTGCGTATTAAAGAATTTCACCACCATATTGAGATTCCGGAATTGGATGCAAACGGACAACCCTTTACCGACGGCCATTATCATTTAGGTGTTTTCTGTCTGGACAAAGCCGGGAACCAACAACAGGTCTTTCTTGAAATCTATATTGGTGCCAACGGTGGCGATCACGGACATGATCATAAAGCCGCGAATTAACTAAAACATTGATACGTAAAACGCCCTTTAATTGGAATTAACTTTTAAAGGGCGTTTTTACTTCCTATAAATTCAGTAATAAATTAATTCAACGGAATTGGATCTTCAGCATATATTTCCACATCTGAATTGTCTTTTGTTGTTATTTCCCAGGAATAATATCTTTGTTCCGGTTTAATACCATCCATCAACTTTTTAGCAGGTGTATTTCCACCTGAGAAATACAGTATATGTTTAGCCGTCCAAATCCATCCTGTAATTTTTATCGGAACTTTATACAGTATCCGTTTTTGCTGTATTTTTTCGATCATTACAACCCGTCTTTTCGATTTAGGAGGCACTTTTGCTACATAGGCTGTCTTTGTTTCTTTTTCATTTGTTTCTTCTCCTCCACCTTCAGCTGTAGTAGACAATGATACTTCTGCACCTGCCTCACCGATAAATGGAATATTAACTTTAAAAGAAGTTGTGACGCCTGCTGTCATGGCAAGATTCCATCGGGTTAACGTTCCGGTTTTATACACAAATTCTTTTATTAATTCATCTTCTGTACTTCCCCTGTTATACGCCCAGGTTTCAGACACTCTGTATTCCGGCGTTCCTAAAGGAAAGGTCTCAATTGTAGGATCTCCAAGCTCTAAATAAGCTGTTCCTCCATATTTTTTAGCCGAATCCATCCGTTTGGCATTCTTAGTACTATAATCATTAATGATTATTTCGTCTGGTTTTTTTGTAAATGGATTTAAAGTCGCTCTATCATAACCTTTAAACAAAAGAAATAGCGATTCTTCTGTAAATCCAAATTCATCCAGATGCTTTTTCGTTAATTTCTCCTTGTTTTCTGACGCTACTCTGGAACTATTTTTATCATATTGTCCAAAATCTTCCCGAACCGGGTTCGATTTATAAATCAATTCTCCAGTCTCTTTAATCCAGTTATAGTAATTCTCATCAATATATTTTTCACTTATCTCAGAATGGCTCTGTTTTATATCATCATTCCTATCATAGCTACATGAAGCTAAAAATAGTACGACCAATACTACGGTAATTTTTGTTTTCATTTCTCTGTTTTTTTATATAATGTTATTACATCTTAAGACAATGATAGGATCCTTTATGTAAAGATACATTCAATAGTTTCGTAATTGAAACCATATGGGCAGTCAAAATAATTAGTATCTAAGACAATAGTTATTACTTCCGATTTTGTGTTATATTCAAAAAAACAATACCTATTATGCCCTTTAGATCACAAAACCAACACTTTTTTATTTTAACGAAACTATAACAATTGATTCCTTATTTTTGTTAGAAACCAAAAACCAAGTAGATGAAAAAAACAATAACAACCATGGCTGTGGTTTGTAGTCTTACCATGAATGCACAAACATCCAAGGGGCCGGTAAAATTAAAATACCCGGAGACCCGTAAAACCGAAACGAATGACGCCTATTTTGGTACAACTGTAAAAGACCCTTACCGATGGCTGGAAGACGATCGTTCGGCCGAAACTGCTGCCTGGGTGAAGGCCGAAAATGAGGTGACCTACAACTACCTGAGTCAGATTCCTTTTCGCAATGCTCTGAAAGCCCGTTTGGAAAAACTGTGGAATTACGAAAAAATAAGCGCTCCTTTTAAAGAAGGCAACTATACCTATTATACCAAAAACAACGGTTTACAAAACCAATCGGTGATCTATCGCAAAGATGCTTCCGGAAAAGAGGAAGTTTTTCTGGATCCGAATACGTTTTCAAAAGACGGAACGACTTCTTTAGGTGGTCTTGATTTTTCCCGCGATGGTTCGAAAGTGGCCTATTCCATTTCAGAAGGTGGTAGCGACTGGAGAAAAGTGATCATCATGGATGCCATCACTAAAAAGATAATCGAAGACACTTTGGTTGACGTTAAATTCAGTGGTGTGTCCTGGAAAGGGAACGACGGTTTCTACTATTCCAGTTACGACAAACCAACCGGAAGTGAATTATCGGCCAAAACCGATCAACATAAATTGTACTACCATAAACTGGGTACGTCTCAAAAAGAGGACAAAGTGGTTTTCGGATTGGATCAGAAAAGACGTTATGTTGGTGGATCGGTAACCGAAGACGATAACTATTTGGTGATTTCGGCTGCGAATTCAACATCCGGAAACGAATTATACATTAAAGATCTTACCAAACCGAATAGTCCGATTATAACTATTCTGGATAATTTTAACAGCGATAGTTATGTCATTGAAAACGACGGTGGAAAATTGTTTATCGTGACCAACCTGAATGCACCAAACAGACGTATCGTTACGACAGACATCAGCAATCCGAAACCGGAAAACTGGAAAAATTTTATCGCCGAAACCGAAAATGTATTAACGCCAAGTAACGGCGGCGGCTACTTCTTTGCCAATTATATGAAAGATGCCGTATCGGTTGTACGTCAATACGATCATAGTGGAAAAATGGTTCGCGAAATTCAGCTTCCGGGCGTAGGAACAGCTTCCGGATTTGGTGGTAAAAAAGAGGTAAAAACCTTGTATTTCTACTTTACCAATTATACAACACCGGGAACGATTTATTCGTACGATCCACAAACCGGAAAATCGGAAATCTACCAAAAACCAAAAGTAGATTTTAACAGCGAGGATTATACGTCCAAACAGGTTTTCTATACGTCGAAAGACGGGACAAAAATCCCAATGATCATCACATATAAAAAAGGGACAAAATTAGACGGTAAAAACCCAACCATCCTATACGGTTACGGAGGATTCAATGCGAGTCTTACACCAAGTTTCAGTATTTCGAATGCCGTTTGGTTGGAAAGTGGTGGTGTTTATGCCGTACCAAACCTTCGCGGTGGTGGTGAATATGGTAAAAAATGGCATGATGCCGGTACCAAGCTTCAAAAACAAAATGTATTTGACGATTTTATCGCCGCTGCAGAATACCTGATTGCCAACAAATATACTTCCAAAGATTTCCTTGCCATCCGCGGTGGATCGAACGGAGGATTGTTAGTAGGTGCTACCATGACGCAACGTCCGGATCTTATGAAAGTGGCGTTGCCAGCCGTTGGTGTAATGGATATGTTGCGTTACCATACGTTTACAGCCGGTGCCGGATGGGCATACGACTATGGAACTGCGGAAGACAACAAAGAAATGTTCAATTACCTGAAAGGCTATTCGCCGGTTCACAATGTGAAAAAAGGCGTACAGTACCCGGCAACTTTGGTTACTACCGGTGATCATGACGACCGTGTGGTTCCGGCGCACAGTTTTAAATTTGCTGCGGAATTACAGGAAAAACAAACAGGGAACAATCCGGTTTTAATCCGTATTGATGTGAATGCCGGACATGGTGCCGGAAAATCGGTTGCCGCTTCCATTCAGGAAAGTGTAGACATTTTTGCCTTTACCCTATACAATATGGGAATTAAGAGTTTACCGAATCTGAAAAAGTAATCCGTTTTTTTTGATACAAATCAAAAAGCGCCCGCAATTGCAGGGCGCTTTTCTTTTTATAAAATCAATTAATTAGAAAAAAATGCTTTTTTAAAAACGGTTGTCACCGTCCAGCAGGTTTCCTAGTCCACCCAAAAGGCTTCCTTCTTCTCTGCTTTTTCCTCCCGCTCTCGGCGCCGAAGCGATAATCCTGTCGGCTAGTCGGCTAAATGGTAATGATTGTACATACACCACTCCCGGTCCGCGTAGGGTTGCGAAAAATAAACCTTCCCCACCAAAAATCGAATTCTTAATCCCTCCGATAAATTCAATATCATAATCGATGTCTTTTGTAAAACCAACAATACAACCGGTATCTACTTTTAGAATTTCTCCGGCTTGTAATTCTCTTCGTGCCAGAGTTCCTCCGGAATGTACAAAAGCCATTCCATCGCCTTCGATCTTTTGCATGATAAAGCCTTCACCTCCGAAAAGTCCGGTTCCCAGTTTACGGGAAAATTCAATCCCAATGGAAACGCCTTTGGCCGCGCATAGGAACGAATCTTTC
The DNA here is from genome assembly GCA_023446155.1 of Bacteroidota bacterium. Taxonomy (GTDB): domain Bacteria; phylum Bacteroidota; class Bacteroidia; order Flavobacteriales; family Flavobacteriaceae; genus Flavobacterium. Next base: position 136,662 of record JAEXIT010000006.1, on the reverse strand, counting down.
TGACAAATAAATTTCCCTTGGTATTTCGTCAGGTCAATCGCTACAATTTTTCCCGGATACGGCGATGCAAAACAGATTTTACTTTTGCGGTTGTTCTGATTGGTATAAGCCGTCATAAAAAGACTTTCTCCAGTCAAAACACGCTTTCCGGCCGACAATAACTTTCCAAAAATTCCGGATTGTTGTTGTGCGGATCCGTCTCCAAAAATGGTTTCCATTTGAATCCCGTTGTCCATCATCATAAAACTTCCCGCCTCAGCAACTACTACTTCCTGTGGATCCAGTTCTATTTCGACATATTGCATCTCTTCACCAAAAATCTGGTAATCGATTTCATGTGCGTACATAATTATTCGTTTTTTGATTTATGTATTAGACGCTTGACCTTTAGAATTGTTACAACGCTCTTTTTTCAACATCCTATTTTATCAAATAAAACTAACAGTCAAACTCCTAGCACGTAATTTTACGCAAAAAGCAGATTCCGTACTTCTACGTTAAAATACCTCCTTCAAACCGCTGAAATTTGTTATCCTAATCTCAAATCTATTTCATTATGGAATCAAAATCTGGTTTATTCATCGTTTCGTACAAGATTGCTTCTCCAAACCTGGGAGCACCAACTTTCGAAGTACATTTTGCCGTTAACACACCTGCACAAACCGTTACAGGTAAAGGAGTAGTTCACAATGCTACGGTTAATCCGCCTTTTACATTGTTCACGGATTTACGTGGTGACTATACGTATATGACGGTTATGCCAAAAAATACACATATTTTGGTAACCGCCGAGGGTTATCCAAACATTAAATTCCCGCCACATGCCGGAATCGGACCGGTTCTTTTGCCAAATACCAAACTAAGAATGGTGTTGGAATCCAACTGGCAGTCCGGAACAGCTAATTTTATGTATACCGATGATAAAGGTAACTGGCACGAAGTAGTGGACGCTGTCGTTACTATTATCAAAGTTGGCGAATTAGCCGCCAGCAACTAGTCTCTTTTGCAAGATCAAAAAAAAGGCTGTTTCGAAATGAAACAGCCTTTTTATATGGTTGTAATTTTATCTTTCAATTAATATTCGATCTTCCCGATATGACGCATTACGCGGACAATTTTATCCTTTCGTCGGTTGATATAGGACGATGAATTCGAGGCTTTAAATCGTCTTGGACTTGGTAATATGGCTGCAATTCCGGCCGCTTCGTATTTGGATAGGTTTTTAGCACTTTTCCCATACCAGAATTCCGAGGCCGCTTGTGCACCGTAAATCCCGTCGCCCATTTCGATACTGTTCAGATAGACTTCCATGATGCGTTCTTTCCCCCAAATCAATTCGATCAGGACGGTAAAATAGGCCTCCAATCCTTTGCGCAGGTAACTTCTTCCCTGCCATAAGAAAACATTTTTGGCGGTTTGTTGCGAAATAGTACTTCCGCCTTTTAGTTTTCGGCCTTTTTGATTACTGTCGAATGCTTTTTGCATGGCCCCAAAATCAAAACCATTATGATCTAAAAACGTACCGTCTTCACTGGCAATAACTGCTTTTTGCAAGTTTTCGGAAATGTCTTCCAACGGTACCCAATCGTGTTTGCACACCTTTTCTTTACCATCTTGTCTGGTTTCTAATCCCCGGATGGCCATTAGAGGCGTAAACGGAACCGGTACGAATTTAAACAGGATGACAAAAAATAAGGAAATTGCAAAAAACCATAGGAATGCTTTCAGACAAAAGCGCGCTACTTTATTCGCAAAACTTCTTTTCCCTTCTTTTGGTTTGGATTTGGTGTTTGTTTTTGATGTTTTTTTTACCGCCATTATTCTAATAAGTCTGCTAATTCCTGTCCGATCAGGCTTCCGATAGCCACTCCCATTCCGCCGAGGCGTACGCCACAGAAGACATTTTGGGACTGTTGTTCTACGATTGGTTTTTTATGGATTCCCATTCCCATGATTCCGCTCCAGCGATGGGCTATTTGAAATTCCTGATTTGGCAAAATTACATTTTTTAACAATTCTTCCAAACGGTTTTGAATTTGTTCCGTCTCGCCAAAGGTTGTGGTGGTTTCCCCTTCAAAATCGAGGTTTCTTCCACCGCCAAAAAGAATTCGGTCGTCGATATTCCGGAAATAATAATAACCGCTGTCGATATGAAAAGTTCCGCGAATATCCAGATTTGGAATCGGTTCGGTAATTAAAACCTGAGCTCTGGCCGGACGAACCGCGCCATTGGTAATTTTTCCGGCAAAACCATTGGTAGCAAAAAACAACTTTCCGGTTGTGATGATAAAATCGTTGGTATGTACCTCAACACTATTCCCTTTGTCCAGATAACCGGTTACGGTTTGATAATTTAAGATTTGAATATCGTTGGCCGCAGCTTCTTTTAGCAAAGCCTGCATCATGTTTCCGGTGTCAATTTGCCCTTCGAACGGATTAAAGATCAGATGATCCTGAATGCCTTTAAAGTCGAAACGGTCTACTTCTTTTGAAAACACATCGGCTTTAAAAAGCGGTTTCAGCACTTCGTTGACAAATGGCATTTTCTGAAGACATTCGGCATAGCTCGACTCGTCGTCTTTTAAAAACAATTCATAACCGCCATACGGACGGAAATCGATGGTTTGATCGCCAAGTCTCTTGCGCAGCAATTGTAGTCCGCGCCAACGTTTTTCGATTAATTGCACGACTTCGTCTTCGGTATGCTTTTTCAGATCGTCTATAATTTCCGACAGACTTCCGAAACAGGCAAAACCGGCATTTTTGGTACTCGCGCCTTGTGGCAACGGCCCTTTTTCGAGTACCAGGATCTTACTTTTTGGAAATCGTTCGCGCAAGCGTAATGCCGTGTGTAATCCGACAATACCGCTACCGACTACCGTATAGTCGACGTTCGAAAACCAGTTTTTAATTTCCCAGTAACTCAGACTAAGCATTAGCTTCTTCTTTCTTTGATTTTATTTTTCAGATAGTTAATCGCAAGTGGCGATGTAGAAAGGATAATAATTGCAATTACGATATATTCGATATTTGCTTTTAAATCCATATTGTGATTGTCCAATAAATAACGGTACAAATAGTGTCCGGAGAAAATCAATGTAAACGACCACAAGAATGAACTCACGATGTTAAAGAACATAAATTTCTTTTTCTCCATCTGAACGATACCCGCTACAATGGGTGCAAAAGTTCGCAATATAGGTAAGAAACGTGCGAAAATAATGGCACGTCCTCCGTGTTTTTCAAAAAACAAACGCGATTGGATCAGGTATTTTTTCTTAAACCAGAAGTTATCTTCTTTTGCATACAGATAATGTCCGCTTTTGGCACCAAACCAATAACCAAATATATTCCCGATAATTCCGGAAATCGCTACAAAAGTGGATAGTAAGGCTACGTTGGCAAAGTCGCCGTTAACCGCTAGCAATTCGCGCATCAACACTTCGCTGTAAATTCCCGAAAGGAATAATAAACTGTCTCCCGGCAAAAAGAAACCGGCAAATAAACCTGTTTCTGCAAAAACGATAAACAATACAACGTAAATTCCAATATGGTGTCCGCCGATTTCCAGGTTAATATAAAACTCCGGATTCAACAATTCTGTCCACTTAAAGCCTTCCATAATTTTTTGGGTAAATTATATATAAATATTAGTTAGTTAGTTTCATTCGCTGTTTCCCATTTGTCAACGGCTGTAGTTGCCAAGGCATTTCCAAGAACGTTGGTCATGCTTCGTGCCATATCACAAAAATGGTCAATCGGTAATATCAATGCAATTCCTTCGGGCGGAATGCCAAACATGGCACAAGTCGCCACCACTACAATCAGAGAGGCTCTTGGTACCCCGGCTACCCCTTTACTGGTTAACATCAGCACCAATAACATGGTGAGCTGTTTTTCGATTGGCATGTCAATTCCGTATACCTGTGCGATAAAAATACTCGCGAAGGTCATGTACATCATACTTCCATCCAGATTAAACGAATAACCTAAGGGTAGTGTGAACGATACAATACGTTTCTGGCAACCAAAACGCTCCAATTCTTCTACCAGTTTCGGGAAAACCGCTTCACTACTGGTCGTTGAAAAGGCAATTAATAGCGGACTTTTGATACGTCGTAGCAATTCCCACAGGCGTTTCCCTAAAATCAGGTAACCGACGGAGAGCAATACGACCCATAGCAGGGCAATTCCGATACTAAAATCCAACAGGTATTTGGCGTATAATCCGAAGATTTCAAAACCATAACTCGCTACTGCAGCTGCAACAGCACCGAATACACCTAATGGCGCAACCCACATAATATAGGTAACCATTTTCAGGATCACATGCGAAACAACATCCAACATTTTAATGATCGATTTGGCAGCTTCTCCTAAAGAGGCCAATGCAATTCCGAATAAAACCGAGAAGATTACAATCTGTAAAATCTCATTGGTTGCCATGGCTTCAAAAATACTTTTCGGAACCACGTGTTTCACAAATTCTTCCAGTGAAAACGACTGTGTTTTTTCCAATAGTTCCCCGGCCGAAGAAGCATCTTCCATTTTGATAGGTGTTCCTTTACCCGGTTCCAACCAGTTTACCAATACCATTCCTAAAAGCAACGACATCAGGGAGGCCGAAATAAACCATCCCATGGCTTTGGCACCAACGCGTCCCACCATTTTCATATCGCCCATTTTGGCTATCCCGACCACTAATGTTGAAAACACCAATGGTGCAATGATCATCTGAACCAGACGAATAAAAATCGTCCCCAGTAATTTTATTTTTTCAGAAAACGAGTCGATAGTATCAATAGATGTAACGGATTCATTAACCGATTTATGTGTTTTTTCAAGTTTTAAAGTGGTGTTGGTTTTTAACACCTCCGGTACCAGGCTCACTTTTTTACTGCTTGCCACCACGACCATAACGTCTGCCGGCAAAGTTTTATGAAGTTGGTTGTATTCCAGACTGTCCTTTATAACAAAAACTTTTTGATGGTGGGTCACCCCGTCATTCGTCTCAAATATCAGTTCGTCAGCGCCTTCTTTTGCGGGTGTATAGCGGAGTGTATTTCCTTTTCCTAATGAATTGACCAAATACCCCAGGAAGACCCCCAGTACTAATGAAACGATAATTGCGATAAATAGTTTGTTGTTACTTTTCACGTGCATTCAATTTTAGTCCGTGAAAATAGGTATATTTTTCCAAACTGCCCGTTGCTATTTTCATAAAAAGCAATTTAACAGCTGCTTTTGGCCACTCTAAATTAGCAAATTCGCAAACAATTCATTTTACCCTAGTAAAAAGTTATGATTAAGATATGGTACACTTATGTTCACTTTTGATCGATTTAAACAAAAAATGTTAAAATATATTTGTTATTCAAAAAAATTAACCTAAAAAACACACAATCTATGAAGTGCAAATTACTTTCAATTGCTTTATTGGCAATCACGAGTGTTTCCTTTGCTCAAAACGGAAATCCTTTCTGGAAAGTGTCTTCTAAAAAAAGTAGCGTGACTACTTTCGAAAAAAGAGCACCACTTCCTGTTAAAAATCTTTTTGATCTGAATCTCGACGGGCTCAAAACGGCACTTTTACAAGCGCCGGACCGGTCGCTAACGTATGCCAAATCGAGTGTTGTCATTGCATTTCCAAATGCCGATGGCGAACTGGAACGTTTCCGTATGACGGAAGCTTCGGTAATGGCTCCGGAACTTGCCGCCCGTTATCCCGAAATAAAATCGTATGTCGGACAAGGTGTTGACGATCCTTCGGCTATCATCCGCATTAGCGTTTCGCCATTGGGCGTACAGGCGATGCGAACCGCAGCCGACAAACAGACGGTTTTTATCGAACCGTATTCGACCGATCTGAAAACGTATTCCGTTTTTAAACGTTCGGACAAAATTGCCGGGTTTACCAAATTTGAATGCGAAGTACTGGATCATGCCATTTCGAAAGTGGGCAATTCCGGTGAAGCGCTTCGCCCGAATGCCGATGACAGTACACTGCGTACGTATCGTCTGGCGATGTCGGTAACCGGTGAATATACCGCTTATCACGGCGGAACCAAAGCATTGGCATTGGCTGCGATTAACAATACGATGACCCGTGTAAACGGTGTATTCGAAATGGATTTCGGCGTTCGAATGGTTTTAATTGCCAATACCGACGCGGTGATTTACACCAGTGCCAGCTCCGATCCATACGGAAGTACGGATGCCAATTACAACTCGGAGTTACAGTCGACTTTAACGAGTGTTATCGGTGCAGCCAATTATGACGTCGGTCACCTGATGTCGGCCATCGGAAACAACGGAAATGCCGGATGTATTGGCTGTGTTTGTAAGTCGAATAAAGGTAGTGGCTTTACCACCAGTACGGTTCCGACGGGTGACAATTTCGATATCGATTTTGTAGCGCACGAAATGGGACATCAATTTGGTGCCAATCACACGTTTACCTTTAGCAACGAAGGAACCGGCGTACAAACCGAACCGGGAAGCGGTACGACCATTATGGGATATGCCGGTATTACCGGAGCTACCGATGTACAGGCACATAGCGATCCGTTTTTCCATGCGGTGAGCATCCAACAGGTAACCAATTATATCAAAACAACTACTTGCCAGACCAATACCGCGACCGGAAATGCCGTACCAACCGCCAATGCCGGTGCCGACTATACCATTCCGAAAGGGACGCCTTTTATGTTAACCGGAACAGCTACCGATGCCAATGGCGATGCGCTGACGTATTGCTGGGAGCAAATGGATTCCGGAACTTCAACGACTACGTATCCAAGTGTAACCGCTACTTCCGGACCGGCGTTTAAATCGTTTATTCCGACGACATCCGGAGTACGTTATTTTCCGCAAATGAGTACCATTAAAACCGGAGCCACTTCCTGGAAATGGGAAGCCGTACCAAATGTAGCCCGATCGATGAATTTCCGCTTGACAGTTCGCGATAACAGAGCCGGAGGACCTGCCAATAATAGCGACGATATGGTCGTGACCGTAAACGCTACCGCCGGACCTTTTACCGTAAGCGCACCAAACACAGCCGTATCCTGGGCGGCCGGATCGACACAAACCGTAACCTGGAACGTGGCCGGGACAACCGCCAATGGTGTTAATGCTACCAATGTGGATATCCTTTTATCTACCGATGGTGGAAATACCTATCCGATTACCATTCTGGCCGGTACACCAAACGACGGTACACAGGCGATTACCGTACCGAACAATCCGGGTACGCAAAACCGTATTATGGTGAAAGGCTCCAATCATATCTTCTTTGATATTTCGAATGTCAACTTTACCATTACCGGCGGAACCGGAGGCGATATACAGCCACCAACCGCCCCTACAAGCTTGACCGCTTCCGGGACAACACAAACAACGACCAATTTATCATGGACCGCTTCGACCGATAATGTAGGCGTAACCGGTTATGATGTATACCGCGGTACGACCTTATTAGGAACGGTAACGACGACAACCTATAATGTAACAGGTTTAACGGCAAACACAACCTATACCTTTTCGGTAAAAGCCAAAGATGCCGCCGGTAATATTTCGGCCGAAAGTAATGTGGCTTCCGTAACAACCTTACCGGCTACTGCCAGCTATTGTACATCCAAAGGAAATAGCGTAGCCGATGAATATATCGGACGTGTACAATTAGGAACCATTAACAATGCGTCTACAGGCGGAACGGGTTATTCCGATTTTACCAGTATTTCTACAAACCTAACCAAAGGCAGTGCTTATACCATTACCGTAACACCAACCTGGACCGGAAGTACCTATTCGGAAGGAATGGCTGTTTGGATCGATTATAACGGAGATAAAGATTTTGACGATGCCGGCGAACTGGTATGGAGTCGTTCGGCTTCGACTGCCACTCCGGCAACCGGAACCTTTACCATTCCTGCCACGGCAATTACCGGAGCGACACGTATGCGCGTATCGATGAAATACAATGGCATTCCAACCGCTTGTGAAGCCTTCTCCTATGGCGAGGTGGAAGATTATACGGTAAACCTTCAAACGGGTGGTACGACGCCACTTACCTATTGTACTTCTAAAGGGAATAGCGTAGCCGATGAATATATCGGGCGTGTACAAGTTGGCACCATTAACAATGCCTCTACAGGCGGAACCGGATATTCCGATTATACCAGCATCAGTACAAATCTGGTGAAAGGTGTTTCCAATACGATTACCGTAACACCAACCTGGACCGGCACTACGTATTCCGAAGGTTATTCCGTTTGGATTGACTACAATCAGGATGGCGATTTCGACGACGCCGGTGAACAAGTATGGAGCAAAGCCGCTTCGACCACCACTCCGGCTACAGGTTCTTTTACCGTTCCTATTACAGCATTAACCGGAGCCACAAGAATGCGTGTTTCAATGAAATACGGCGGTGTTGCAACTGCCTGCGAAGCATTCTCCTATGGCGAGGTAGAAGATTATACGGTAAACATCACCACTTCGGCTAAAGAAAGTAGCAGAACCACCACCGTTGCCGATATTACGCTATATCCGAACCCGGCGAGCGATATCCTGAACCTTACCAATGTTTCCGAAAAGGCAACTTTCCGAATCTTTAACCTGTTAGGTCAGGAGGTGCTTAACGGTTCCATCCGCAACAATAGTATCACAATACGTTCTATGGCGACCGGAAATTATATTCTTGAAATCCACGATAACGATACGGTTAGCAGCAAACGTTTTATCAAACAATAATCGTTTTTGCTATCCCTTAATTAATCCTTCGAAAGCGGCCTCTTCATAGGGCCGCTTTTTACTTTACAGTCGGAACCGGGCTAATCCCAATAAAATGCTTACTTTTAAGCTTTCTTTTTTTAAATTAATTCACGAATGAAAAAACTACTGATTTTAACCCTGGGTATGATGGGACTGACAAGCACAGCACAAGAAACCCTGAATCCGGATATTCTCTGGAAACTGGGACGTCTATCCCCTATCGGGATTTCAAAAGACGGGAAGAATATTGTTTACAAAGTAGCGACGCCTTCCATTGACGAAAACAAACTGAATTCTAAATATTATACGATTCCGGTTAACGGTGGTGTCCCTACCGAAGTGCCGGATGTTAAAAATCTGGTTGCCGATAAAAATGTTTCGCCCGACGGAAAATATATCTTATCCCATAAAGAGGTAAAAGTAGCCAAAGTACTCGGAAAAGATTTTTACCCGGAATTAAAAAAATCGGAAGCTCAAATTTACGACGGACTGGATTACCGTCATTGGGATACCTGGAACGATGGAAGCCACAATCACGTTTTTTATGCTGAAAACAGCGATAAAGCCCGTGCTATCGATATTATGAAAGACGAGCCGTACGACGCCCCTCAAAAACCATTCGGTGGTGACGAAGATTATATCTGGTCGCACGACGGTTCCAAAATCATTTATGTCAGCAAAAAGAAAGCCGGTACTGCGTATGCCATCAGTACCAATACCGATTTGTACGAATACGATATCGCAACCAAAACGACCCGTAACCTAACGGAAAACAATCCGGGATACGATACACATCCTACTTTATCACCTAGCGGAGACCTAAGTTGGTTGCAAATGAAACGCGACGGATATGAAGCCGACAAAAACGACATCATCGTTCGCCATAAAGGAATCGACATTAATCTAACCGGAGGATGGGATGGAACCGTAGATGGTTTTAAATGGAGTGCCGACGGTAAAAAAGTGTATTTTATTGCAGCCGTAGACGGAACCCGTCAGTTGTTTGAAGTAAACTTCCCGGGATTGACAAAAATTGCCGTACGCGTTACGCAAATTACCAATGGTGATTTTGATGTTACCGAATTGATCGGTATAAATGGCAATACGGCTATCGTAGCCCGTACCGATATGAATCATGCGCCAGAGATCTACGCCTATGATCTGAAGAAAAAAAACTGGAAGCAATTAACAACCGTAAACAACGACAGTTACAATAAACTGACTTTAAGCAAAACCGAAAGACGTTATGTAACGACGACCGACGGTAAGAAAATGTTGGTTTGGGTGATTCTTCCTCCAAACTTCGACAAAAACAAAAAATATCCTACCTTATTATATTGTCAAGGTGGACCACAATCGGCTTTAACGCAAAGCTATTCCTTCCGTTGGAATTTCTCACTAATGGCTTCTCAGGGGTATATTATCGTAGCGCCTAACCGCCGCGGTATGCCAGGTCATGGTGTTGAATGGAACGAGCAAATCAGTAAGGACTGGGGTGGACAAGTAATGGACGATTACCTATCGGCTATTGACGACGTAGCGAAAGAATCCTATGTTGACAAAACCCGATTGGGAGCTGTTGGCGCCAGTTATGGTGGTTATTCGGTATTTTATCTGGCCGGAATCCACAAAAACCGTTTTAAAACCTTTATTTCCCACTGTGGTGTGTACAATCTTGAAAGCATGTATGGCACTACCGAGGAAGTATTCTTTAACAACTGGGATCACGGTGGTGCATATTGGGAAACCAACAATCCGGTTGCACAGAAAGCCTACAATCAATTTAATCCTATAAAATTGATTAACAACTGGAATACACCTATCCTTATTATTCAGGGTGGGAAAGACTACCGCGTTCCAATCGGACAAGGACAGGAAGCTTTCCAAGCGGCACAGCTAAAAGGAATCAAAAGTCGTTTTATGCTTTTCCCGGAAGAAAATCACTGGGTAACCAAACCGCAAAATGCGTTGGTATGGCAGCGTGAATTTTTTAAATGGTTAAACGAAACCTTATAATATCAGAAACCGGAGCAATGCTCCGGTTTTTTTATGCACAAAATCCCAACCGGACAATTCCGTCCACTCTTTTGTATTTTCTACAGTAAAAGTCGGTTCTCAATAAATTATATATCATCATCTTTCTTTTGGCATTTCTTAAAAATGTTATAATCCATATTTTTTATATATTTACAATACTATCGGTCACATTTCCCTCTTCGACCGGAGCACTCCTTATTTATCCCCTTTTTACCGGCTTTATCCCTCAATCCGGAATACTGTTTCCCCTCCAAAGCATTTAAACATTATTATATTAATTTAATATTTATGCCATGCGATCCTGTTCAGAATCCGTTTATAGTACTAAAGTCGGAAATGCCGAAAAACTGCTTATGTTATTAAACGAAAGCACGCTACATCTGCCTGAAAAATGTAAGTCGATCATTCCCGAATTAGAAACAACCCTTTCGACAGTTAAAAAACAGAACACCATCATCCTCATCAAAAAACAGCAGTATTCTGAAGCGGTGGAGAATCTAAAACAAATCTTTATTAAACGAGACGATTCCATCCGCAAACGGCTCTCCGGTATCGGAGTTTATATGAAAGAATCATTCGGGAAAAATTCGGCAGAGGCCCTTCTGATTTCGAATTATATCACCCAAATACGAGGCACCAACAGGGTTTACAATGTTGGCAACAGCAGTATTGAAAACAACATCAACCAGTCCTATCTTTCTTATACGACGCAGATTCAGTTGTTCTCAAGCATCATCGCGTATCTTGAAACGCTAAACACGTATAAACCCATCGATGAAAACGTAGCTGTTTTAGCATTAAAAGCGATCCGGGAAGAAGCGGTCTGGGCGAATGATGCCGTAATCACCACCTATTCCGAATTTCTACTGCTTAAAAACAACCGGACCAAAACCTGTATCCGGTTATCCAAACTCGCACAGGAAATCAAATCCGCCATCAAAGCGGTTTCCAATAGCAGGAGTACCGAATTACGACTTATTAAAAGTCTGAAAATCTAAAGCTCTCCCGACCTCCTCCCCTTTCTTACCCTTTTAGAATTAGCAGCTCCATTGCTTTTGGAGCTCCTGTGACCGTCCGGTAAGAAAATACTTTTTGCAAAGGTTACCAAAAACATAAATATGTGTTAAAATTTGGTTTACCGTGTAACAACATCCTAATTTCGGACTCAAATTAATTGAAATCAAAAAAATTAAATTATGTACAATTTTTCTATTAAACCAGTTGTATTGGCTTCGGCCTTATTAATGGGTTTAAGTTCCGGATTCGCACAGGACAACTTAGTAAATGCTTTAAAGAATAATGCGAGTTCCAACAGTAAAGAGTCGTTCAAGTTTACCGATGTGATCAACCTGGAAAATACATCTATCAAAAATCAGGGTTCTTCCGGAACCTGCTGGAGTTATTCGGCCAACTCATTTATCGAGTCGGAGATGATCCGTATGGGAAAACAACCGGTTGAATTGTCTCAGATTTTCTCTGCTCGTAATGCTTATGTAGAAAAAGGAAAAATGTATGTTCGCATGCATGGTGCCGTTACTTTAGGCGATGGTGGTGCTTTCCACGATGTTATGAATATGTACCGCAAATATGGTGCTGTTCCGCAAACCGTTTATACCGGATTAAACTACGGAACCGATAAAAATAAATTTGCCGAAATGAGTGGTGTGATGGAAGGCGTATTGGCGGCTGTGGTTAAAAATCCAAATGGCGAGTTAACGCCAAACTGGGAAAAAGCTTATACTGCTGTTATTGATGCTTACCTGGGTCAGGTTCCTACTTCTTTCGATTATAAAGGAAAAAAATACACGCCGCAATCGTTTGCTAAAGAAGTCGTGGGAATTAACCCGGACGATTATGTAGAACTTTCTTCCCTACAGGAATACCCATACTATTCTAAATTCACTTTGTTAGTACCAGACAACTGGGCTTTCGATCAGGTGTATAACGTTAGAATGGACGAGTTAACCGAGACGATCGACAATGCCTTGAAAAAAGGATATACTGTAGCTTGGGCGGGTGACGTTAGCGAAAAAGGATTTAGCTGGAAAAATGGTGTTGCCTTTATTCCGGAGAAAAACTTTGCCGATATGACGCCAGAGGAGAAAGCAGATATGTTTAACGGTCCGAAACCGGAAATGAAAATCACGGAAGAATTGCGTCAGAAAGCATTTGACAACTATACGACTACCGATGATCACGGAATGCATATCGTAGGAATCTCTAAAGATCAGAACGGTAAAGAATACTATATCGTGAAAAACTCATGGGGTCTTACCAACGATTACAAAGGGTATTTGTATATGACTAAAGATTTCGTAAAATACAAAACTACCGATATCATGGTTCACAAAGGTGCTATTCCATCGGCCATTGCTAAAAAGTTAAAATTATAATACACTCACATTACCTTACTATCATCAATCAAAATCCAATCCCGAAGTAACCGCTTCGGGATTTTTTTTATGACATACTATTTATACGAAAATACAGTTTATATTTATTAAAAAGTTTTGTCATGCGATTGAAAAGCTATCTGCTACATTTTCTGTTTATTTATTTTATTTTCCACCTGTTCAGTTTTCTTTTTGCACTGGTACTGAATCCATTGATTTTTTGGTCGGCCAAAAGTCTTTTTCATATTGGTTATCCGTTTGAAGCCAGTGGTAGCGGAAGTGGCGACAACACCTATGCCTATATCACTACGTTTTGGAACCTGTGCCTTAGTCTTATCCTGGCCGTTCCGGTAACGATGCAACTCGGTCAGCTGAACAACAAAAACACCTATACCACCCTACGCTATCTTTTCCAGGTAACCCTCCGACTGTATCTCGCGTTTTACATGCTGGTTTACGGATTTAGCAAAGTATTCCCCTTTCAGTTTCCTCCTATTTTATATTTCCGACTGGCACAACCTTACGGCGAATCGTCGCCCATGGGTCTCGCATGGACGTTTATGCAGTTTTCGCCCCATTACACAGCTTTTGCCGGCCTGGCCGAAGTGTTGGGTGGTCTTTTACTATTAAACCGCAAAACGGTCACATTGGGGACGGTTATCCTTACCGGCGTGCTTTCCAATATCGTGATGATGAATCTTTGTTATGACATTCCGGTTAAACTCAGCTCCATGCATATGTTATTGGCGGCATTGATTCTGCTGTATTACGAACGCAGCCGATTGGTTCGCTTTTTTATTCTGGACAAACCGGTACCACAAAAGGAACATACCATCTATCTGGGGGATACGCGATCGGAAAAGGTATTGCAGCATATTAAAACCGGTTTTAAACTGTTATTATCCGTTGGTATCTTTTCGGCTTTTCTAATCGCCTATCTGAAAATGTACAACCAGAATACCAAAAATCCACCACTCTATGGTTTTTATGAAGTGACCGGTCCCAACAATCCTTCCGGTTATCTGCATTTTGTTTTCGAAACCCGTGATGCCGCTGGAATTCGTTATACAAACAACCGGGAAGTTAAGTTTACTTCCACTATCGATACGGTAGCCCGATACGTTATATTACGCGAAATAACCGACAATGATAAAGCCGTTCCCAAAGCGGAATATTTTCGTTATGAAAAAACCAAAGACGGTTTGCTATTCCATACGGCCGACTCGATAAAAATACAGCTAAAACGAAAAACAAAAGATGATTTCCTACTCACCGGACGCGGGTTTCACTGGATTAACGAAGCACCGTTTAACCGATAAAAAACAAAAAACCGCACTAAAAAGTGCGGTTTTTTTATGATCTGCTTTCCAGATTATTCTGCTGGTTCTTTCATTACAAAACTCTCCATGAATTTTGTAGTATAGTTACCCGCAACATATTCCGGATCGTCCATTAATTGTCTGTGGAACGGAATCGTTGTTTTGATTCCTTCGATTACGAATTCATCCAATGCACGTTTCATTTTGTTGATCGCTTCTTCACGCGTTTGCGCTGTAGTAATCAACTTCGCAATCATCGAATCGTAATTTGGTGGGATCGTATATCCGGCATACACGTGTGTATCCAGACGTACTCCGTGTCCTCCTGGTGAATGCAACGTAGTGATTCTTCCTGGTGACGGACGGAAATCGTTATACGGATCCTCGGCATTGATACGACATTCGATAGAGTGTAATTGCGGTAAGTAGTTTTTACCCGAAATTGGCACTCCTGCCGCTACCAAAATTTGTTCGCGGATCAAATCGTAATCGATTACCTGCTCCGTAATCGGGTGCTCCACCTGAATACGGGTATTCATTTCCATAAAGTAGAAGTTACGGTGCTTGTCAACCAAAAACTCAACCGTACCGGCTCCTTCATATTTAATGTATTCGGCTGCTTTAACCGCAGCGTCTCCCATTTTCGTACGCAACTCGTCGGTCATAAATGGAGAAGGCGTTTCTTCTGTCAATTTCTGGTGACGGCGTTGTACCGAACAGTCTCTTTCGGAAAGGTGACACGCTTTACCATAGGAATCTCCTACAACCTGTATTTCGATATGGCGTGGTTCTTCGATCAGTTTTTCCATGTACATTCCATCGTTTCCGAAGGCTGCACCGGCTTCCTGACGCGCGCTTTCCCATGCTTTCTGTAAGTCTTCTTTTTTCCAAACCGCACGCATCCCTTTTCCACCACCACCGGCAGTAGCTTTCAACATAATAGGGTATCCGAATTCTTTGGCTAATTGATCGGCTTGCTCATACGATTCCAACAGACCTTCTGATCCTGGAATAGTAGGAACACCCGCTTCTTTCATGGTTGCTTTAGCCGTAGCTTTGTCACCCATTTTCTCGATCATTTCCGGTGAAGCTCCGATAAATTTAATACCGTGCTCTTCACAGATTTTGGAAAATTTAGCATTTTCCGAAAGGAATCCATATCCGGGGTGAATTGCATCGGCATTGGTAATCTCTGCAGCGGCAATAATGTTGGACATTTTCAGATAGGATAAATTACTTGGCGGAGGACCGATACAAACTGCTTCATCAGCAAATTTAACATGTAGGCTTTCCGCATCTGCAGTCGAATATACCGCTACAGTTTTGATGCCCATTTCTCTACAGGTTCTGATTACACGAAGTGCAATTTCTCCCCTGTTTGCGATTAATATTTTTTTAAACATCTCTTGAAATTTTAAATTCGGGTTAAATTTTAAATCCTTTTAAATGCGGCATAAAAAAACCATCATTTAAAATTTAGCATTTAAAATTTCTTATGATGGGTCTACTAAAAATAATGGTTGGTCGAATTCTACTGGAGAAGCGTCGTCAACTAATACTTTAACGATTTTACCGGATACTTCCGATTCGATTTCATTAAACAATTTCATGGCTTCGATCACACAAACCACATCTCCTTTATTGATAGTGCTTCCTACTTCTACGAAAGGTGCTTTATCCGGGGATGGTTTACGGTATAATGTTCCGATAATTGGTGACTTAACTACCAGGTATTTGGAGTCGTCATCGGCAGCTGGAGTTGCTACCGGTGCTGCCGGTGCAGGTGCTGCTACTGCCTGAGGTGCTGCCGCTTGCGGAACTGCCGCTTGCATTGGAACATGTTGAACATAAGTAGTTTCTGCTGCTCCTGCTTCTGTAGTTTTAATGGTGATTTTGAAATCATCCATCTCTAATTTTACTTCAGTAGCACCAGACTTCGCTACAAATTTGATTAGGTTTTGAATTTCTCTAATATCCATCTTGTTCGGAATTTTGATTTAGTTAGTTTTTTGTTTATTGTAGGCCCATTTCAGGTAAACGGCTCCCCATGTGAAACCGCCACCAAATGCGGCAAAAATTATATTATCTCCTTTTTTAAGTACGTCTTCGAAATCCGACAGTAACAATGGCAGGGTCGCCGATGTTGTATTACCGTATCTATGGATATTTATCAATACTTTCGATTCGTCCAGCCCCATTCGGTGTGCTGTAGCATCGATGATGCGTTTATTTGCCTGATGCGCTACCAACCAGTTGACATCGTCTTTTTCCAGGTTATTACGCTTCATGATTTTTTCACTTACATCGGCCATTCCGGAAACCGCATATTTAAAAACGGTTTGTCCATCCTGGTGTACAAAGTGTTGTTTGTTTTTTACCGTTTCTACCGAAGCAGGTAAAATAGAACCACCGGCTTCAATTTTCAGGTATTCACGTCCTACACCATCACTTCTTAAGAATTCATCCTGAAAGCCTAAACCTTCGGTATTGGGTTCGAACAATACGGCTCCGGCTCCATCACCAAAAATAATACAGGTTGCTCTGTCGGTATAATCGATGATAGAAGACATTTTATCCGATCCTATCAACAATACTTTTTTATAACGTCCTGATTCGATGTAAGCGGAGGCTGTAGAAAGCCCGTATAGAAAACTGGAACACGCCGCCTGCAAGTCGTAGGCAAAAGCATTTGTCGCTCCAATTTGTGTTGCGGTATATACTGCGGTAGAAGCTACCGGCATATCCGGTGTTGCTGTTGCCAGCAATACCAGGTCAATTTCTTTGGGGTCAATTCCCGATTTTTCGATCAGGTTTTGTGCGGCTCTAATGGCCATAAAAGAAGTCCCTTGTCCTTCCTCTTTGAGAATACGTCTTTCTTTAATTCCCGTACGAGAAGTAATCCATTCATCGTTGGTATCGACCATAGTTTCCAGAACCTGATTCGACAAAACATAGTCCGGAACATAGGATCCAACCGCTGTAATGGCTGCTGTAATTTTAGTCATATGGGTTACTTTTTCTTTTTCAAATTTTAGCTGAAAAAAGTGGTGGAAATTACAAAAAAAATCCGAAACCAAGCCTTTTTTATCGCTACTTAATTCGTTTCAAAGGGTTTTTAACAAAAAAAACTCCCACATAGTGAGAGTTTTCTCTATTATTTTCTTCGATTAAGCAACAGCTTCTTGCTTATCAATTACAACCTGACCTCTGTAGTACATTTTACCTTCATGCCAGTAAGCTCTGTGATACAAATGTGCTTCTCCTGTTACAGGACATGTAGCAATTTGAGGAACCGTCGCTTTATAATGCGTTCTTCTCTTATCTCTTCTTGTTTTCGAGGTTTTTCTCTTAGGATGTGCCATCTTACTATATTATTTATCCGTTAATAGTTGTTTTAATTTGTCCCATCGGGGATCTGTATTTTCTTCTTCTTTGTGTTGTTCTTTTGGCGCTAATTCATTTAAGCGGTCAATCACTTCCGATTTTAAGGTTCCATCTTTAACTCCGGGATGAATCCTTCTTGTTGGAACCGACAGCACAATTGCCTCATAAATATATTGCATAATGTTGATTTGATATTCGCCATGAGGTAACACCAGCAACTCATCGTTCTCATCATTATAGGTATCACCGAATTTTACAATTAAATTCATCTTACCTTTAATCGGCAAATCAAAATCCTCGTTTGTTAAATCACAAGGTACATTTACCGTTCCTTTGTGTTTAAAAGCGATTTCAAGCATTGTGCTTTTCTTGTCCAGAATCACATCAACTTTGATAGCAACATCATTATAGTCATCAAAATCAAAGTGCTCAAAGAACTTCTTATCTATATGATATTCAAACTGGTGCTTCCCTTGCTTTAATCCAACAAAGGGGATCAAAAATTCTTTATCAATATTCATAACAACAGTTTTGAGCGTGCAAAGATATAAAATTATTGGAAATTCAAAGGAGTTGTAAACATTTTTTTGTTTATAACTGTTTTTGTTTGGTTTTCAAAGGGTTTTTAACCAGTTCTTTATGTTCGTTCCGGTTATTATACACATCGATCGCCAGATAAACCGCTTCTTTAAACGAATTATAATCCGCTTCTCCTTTTCCTGCGATTTCATAAGCCGTCCCATGATCGGGTGACGTTCGAATTTTATTCAATCCCGCCGTATAATTCACTCCGTTTCCAAACGACAAGGTTTTAAACGGAACCAATCCCTGATCGTGGTAGTTCGCAATCACCGCATCGTATTTTTCATACTGGCTTAATCCGAAAAAGCTATCCGCCGAAAACGGTCCGAAAACCATAATACCGCGATCAAATAGTTTTTTCAAAGCCGGCTTGATCACCTCATCATCCTCTTTTCCGATAACACCATTATCACCACAATGCGGATTTAATCCCAAAACAGCAATCTTAGGTCGTGTAATTCCAAAATCCTGAATCAGCGTTTTATGAACGGTTTCTATTTTTTTCTGAATTAACGCTTCCGTAAGGTGATTCGACACTTCGTTCACCGGAATATGATCGGTAAACAAACCTACGCGCAGGTTATCCTGAACCATTAGCATTAGCGCATCGCCTTCCAGCTCCTGATCCAGATAATCGGTATGCCCCGGAAAATGAAATTCTTCCGATTGTATGTTGTATTTATTGATCGGTGCCGTCACCAACACATCGACCAATCCTTCTTTCAATGCTTTTGTAGCCGCTGTAAACGATCGGATGGCATATTTCCCTACATTTTCATCGTTCACTCCAAATTCGAGATTCACGCCTTCCCGCCATACATTCAGCACGTTGATCTTTCCGGGAACCAATTGTTCCATTTTATCGATCCCGTGCAGATTCGCATTGAGCTGCAAGGTCTTCTTTATAAAGGAAAGGATTTTCACATTAGCAAAAATGACCGGCGTACATAGCTCCAGCATACGGGTATCCTCGAACGTTTTCAACACTACTTCGCTCCCAATCCCATTTAGATCTCCTATGGAAATTCCTACAATTATATTTTCTGCTTTTTTCACCATGCCGACTAGTTATTTATTACTAATTTTGGATATGCAAATTTAGCAAAATAAATCAGTTATGTTTACAGGAATTATCGAAACTCTCGGAACCATCCGGAACATCCGAAAAGAAAACGACAATATTCATATTCACGTTCAATCTTCCATAACCAACGAACTCAAAATTGACCAGAGCGTTTCCCATAACGGCGTCTGCTTAACCGTTGTCGCTATTGACGGCGATACCTATACCGTAACCGCTATAAAGGAGACCCTTGACAAAACCAATTTGGGAAATTGGCAGGCAGGTGATTTGATCAACCTGGAAAGAGGTATGAAATTAGGCGATCGTCTGGACGGACACATTGTTCAGGGCCATGTAGATCAGACCGGAATCTGCAAAAGTATAGAGGACGCGAATGGCAGTCATTATTTTACCTTCGAATACGACTCCAAATTACGCAATATCACGATCGAAAAAGGCTCCATTACCGTTAATGGTGTAAGTCTTACCGTGGTGAACTCCAAAGAAAACGAGTTTAGCGTTGCCATCATACCCTACACTATGGAGCACACGAATTTTAAGAACTTTAAAGTAGGCACTACTATTAATCTGGAATTTGATGTAATTGGAAAATACGTCAGTCGATTACACGAATTACGCCAATAAAAAAAGCGTCCAATTATTTGGACGCTTTTTTTATATGATAGTTTTTATAGTAGTAAAATGCGTATAACAACCCTACTCCCAACAGCAAATAAATGCGCTCATCTAATGGCGCACCCGGAGGTGGTGGCGCTCCATTTTCCGGAGGTGGCGGCACCGGTGCTCCCATAGCTGACAGTGTATTTAAAACGAACAAGGAAAAGACTCCCAGTTTTATAAAGCTGTTTTTCATTTGGCAAAAATAAAAAATATTCTTAACGTGAATAAAAAATATTTTACAAGAAATTGTTAATCTATTTGAAATAATCGCAAAAATCACACAGAAAACCAGCCTTTCCGCCAGTAATTCTGTAGGATACGAATGTAGCAAGTTTTTTTAACAAAACAATTATTTTCCACTAAAAAATAGACCAATACTCCGTTTTTTCTGTTTATCTGCAAAATGACAACCACATTGTCCCTATAAGTCTTACTTATGTCCCAGAACACCTCTTCTACTACTAACGATACTTTTGCGTTTAAAGTGTTTTCTTCTCGAAGAAGAACAAAAAATAATGGCAGCACGTCAATTCTTATATACTATACAAATTAAGAACCAGGACATTATTTAGTTTTTTTGATTATTATATTTCACTTTTTCCAAAAGCACTGATCTATCAAGACAATAACATCAATTTCCAGGACATTATTTACCTAATACTTCCTGCTCTTTGTTTTACATTTAACTTCCTACTTCTTAATCTGAACAACGATAAAATCCATGCGTTTTATAACAGTAGAAGACATCAAAGACGTTTTTATTAAATTGCACCAAAGAGGCTCAAATTTTCTATGGTCCAAACTAAATGTAACGTCATATGCCCGGACAAAAAGCGCCTTTAATGAAGAAAAAATAGACTGCTCCAATTTCTGGATTATTCCTGAAGTCAGACGAAGATGGAATCGTTTCATTAGCGGCCATTCCGATATAGGCTATGAAGAATTTCTCAGCACAAATTATTTTCAAGATCCAAAAAAAACCAAAGTATTAGCGTTGGGTTCAGGCGATTGTAGTCATGAAATTCTATTGGCAACGCTCAACCCGCATTGGCAAATCGATTGTTTTGATTTCTGCGACAAGCGCTTAAACGTTGCCATCAAAACTGCTAAAGACAAAAACCTAAACAATATTTCTTTTTATCTTGAAAATATTGTGACCTACAATTTTGAATCCGAAAAATACGACATCGTATTCTTCCATGCCTCCCTACATCATTTCAGCAAAATTCATCATTTCCTAAAATATACCGTTATACGTAGTCTAAAAACAAACGGTTATTTGATCATCAATGAATATGTAGGCAAAAGCCGACTTCAATATTCTAAGGAACAAATAACATACATCAACAAAGCGCTACAACTTATTCCAAAAAAATACCGCAAAATCTACAAAACGAAGTATTATAAAAACCATTATTATGGTAATGGAATTTTAAAAATGTTTATCGCAGATCCTTCCGAATGCGTCGATTCCGAAAGCATACTTCCAGCCATTCACCATCACTTTGATATTGTTGTAGAAAAACCATACGGCAACAATTTACTTCATAGCACCTTAAAAGATATTGCGCATCATTTTGTAGAGAACGAACATTTCACTTCCGAAAAACAACAGGTTTTACAGGATCTTTTCAAAATGGAAGACGATTTTCTAAAATCGAATCCCAGCGATTATGTTTTTGGCATCTATCAGTTAAAAAATTAAGGATTAGGCTATTCTTCTTCTCCATAATAGGCTTCAACGCCATCCGTAACATCTTCCTTCAATATTGAACTATCCGGAAATTTAATTAGCAATCCTTTTAAACATGTGATAAATTCTTTACACTGTGTTTGATAGGCTATCGTTTCAAAACGCGGTGATATCCATTCCAATGTGCTTCGATCAAGACTATTAATGGCGTTTATTGCCTGTGGCAAGTCCGAAAGGAGCATTCCCTCAATCCTATCTTTGTCGTCAGAAACCGTAGGATCGTTCACATGTTTCTGTTCTATTCCTTGAACAATGGCGATGATGGCTGTTTTCATTTTTAGGTCTAATTGGATTAAAAGCAGCTACACCTGTCAGGTGTAATAAATGCATAACAAAAAAGCCCTACATTTCTGTAAGGCTTTTCTTTTCTTTAACCAGTGGTCCCACTTGGGCTCGAACCAAGGACCACCTGATTATGAGTCAGGTGCTCTAACCAACTGAGCTATAGGACCGGTTTAGAGGGTGCAATATTACTATTATTTTTCGTTTGGTGCAAACTTATTCCAAAATTTCTTGACACAACTCCACCAGTACACCATTGGTCCCTTTAGGGTGCAAAAAGGCCACTAACTTGTTATCGGCACCGCGTTTTGGTGTCTCGTTTAATACTGTAAATCCTTCCGATTTCAAACGGGCGATTTCCGAGACAATATCTTCCACATCAAAAGCAATATGATGAATTCCTTCACCTTTTTTCTCGATAAACTTGGCAATCGGACTATCCGGAGTGGTCGCTTCCAACAATTCTATTTTATTCGGACCGTTCATAAAAAATGACGTTTTCACACCTTCACTCGCCACTTCCTCCTGTTTGTAGGCCGGCGCACCAAATAATTTCTCAAAAATAACATTCGACACTTCAAGGTCTTTTACCGCTATTCCGATATGCTCTATTTTTCTCATTGTACTACTTCTTATTTTGTTTTTTGGATTGTTATCTTCCGAAAACAAAGATAAAAAACTTTATCCGCCGTCAACTTTAAAACTTTACAATCCAAAAAATTGTACTTTTGCATCATGGAAACAAATAGACAAAAAAAGATAGGAACCGTTTTGCAAAAAGATCTTGTTGATATTTTGCAGGGCGAAGTGCGTAAAAACGGAATTAGCAATCTAATTATTTCCGTATCGAAAGTAAGTGTCACCACCGATTTATCTATCGCCAAAGTATACCTAAGCATTTTCCCGGCCGACAAAGGTGCGGAAATACTGAATGCTATCCGTAGTAATACACCATTGATCAAACACGATTTGTCCCAACGCGTAAAACTACAATTGCGCAAAGTGCCGAATCTGGCTTTTTATATCGACGACAGCCTTGATTATATCGAAAAAATCGACAAAGCATTAAGCGGCGATGAAAATCCAATCGAAAATCCGGAACTTTTAATCAAACGAAAAAAATCGTAATTGAATTTCCCGTTTTACATAGCCAAACGATATACCGTTAGTTTTAGCAAAAGCACCGCGATCAATATCATTACCGGTATTGCATCGCTGGGTATTATTGTTAGTGCTATGTCTTTATTTGTCGTGCTTTCGGTATTTAGTGGCCTACGGGAATTTAGTCTTTCGTTTGCCAACGATACCGATCCCGATCTGAAAATGTTCGGAAAAACCGGCAAATCCCTTACTATTAGTCCGGAACAGGAAAAACAGCTCAAAAACACCAAAAGCATCGCACTGTTTAGTAAGGTGGTCGAAGAACGCGTCTTGTTCTATTTTAACGGTAAGGAACAGGTGGCCTATTTAAAAGGTGTCGATAGCATCTATCGAAAAATCAACCCGTTTGAAAAGAAAATTTATGGCGGTCAATGGCTCAATCCAAATACCAGTCAGGTCGTTGTAGGATATGGCATTACCAATAAACTGTCGATGGGTCTTTTTGATTACAACAATACTTTTGAGGTTTTTGTACCAAAACCTGGTAAAGGCACAATCGATAATCCCAATGACGCTTTTAATAAAGCGGTGTTGGTTCCGATTGGAATTTATGCAATCAACGAAGATCTGGATAATAAATATGTCTTTTCCGATTTGGGATTGGCACAGGAATTACTGCAATACAAACCCAATCAGGTTACCGCGGTCGAATTTCAACTAAAAGCCGGTGCCGATGAAAATCAGGCGTTATCCGAAATCAAATCGATTTTTAAAGATACCGTTTCAATCAAAACCCGGGCACAGCTCAACGACAGTCTTTACAAAATGCTGAATACCGAAAATATTGCCGTATACCTGATCTTTACATTAGTGATCATCGTAGCATTATTTAACCTGATCGGCGCTTTGATCATGATGATTCTGGATAAAAAAGCCAATCTAAAAACGCTTTTTAACCTCGGTGCCGAAATCAAACACCTTAGAAGTATTTTCCTGCTCCAAGGTAGTTTGATCACCATATCAGGTGGTCTTATCGGTTTAGTTCTTGGCATTATTGTGGTGATTCTACAAAAGCAGTTTTCATTGATCATGGTTACACCAACCATGGCGTATCCGGTTGTTTTCGATATTATGAATATCCTAACCGTACTGTTAACCATTGTCATACTGGGCTTTCTGGCGTCTCTTATCGCCTCCAGCCGCGTGAGCAAAAAATTATTGCAATAGATTTTCTGCTGAAAAATAAATCCTATATTTGTCGCGCATTATAACTGAAAGCCGATGACTGTTTCTGTATCGTCCTAACCTATCCGGAGATAATTTAGGACACTTCGATTTAACTTCCTTCCCGATTACCGGGATCTTATCAATCATTAATCCTAATTATTATGACAGAAACAAATAGGCCGCAAGGCACTCTTTTTAAAATTTTCAACACCCTCAAACAAGCCCTTAAAGGAGACGAAAACTTCGATTATACCAGTGGAAGTATCAAAAAGGCAGTCATCCTGTTGGCCATTCCTATGGTTTTGGAAATGCTGATGGAATCCGTTTTTGCTTTGGTCGACCTGTATTTTGTAGGCCATCTGGAACACAGTAGTTACGCCATTCAGACCGTGGGTTTAACCGAATCGGTGATCACCATTATCTATTCCCTTGCCATCGGGATCAGTATGGCCGCAACCGCTGTGGTGGCGCGTCGTATCGGGGAAAAAGACCCGGTTGCCGCAGCCAAAGCCGGAATGCAAGCCATTATTATCGCCATTTTTATCAATAGTGTCATCAGTATTGGCGGGTTTATTTTCGCGAAAGATATTTTATTGCTAATGGGCGCTTCGCAGGAAGCTGCCGATTATGGGGTTAATTTCACCCGAATCATGATGGGCGGTAGTTTGTGTATAATGTTGCTTTTCCTGATCAACGGAATTTTTCGCGGGGCCGGAAATGCCGCTATCGCGATGAAAAGTTTATGGTTGGCCAATATTTGCAATATTATTCTATGTCCAATATTGATCAATGGTTTCGGACCAATTCCGGCTTTCGGACTTACCGGCGCCGCAATTGCCACGACAACCGGAAGAAGTATCGGTGTATGCTACCAATTGTATCATTTATTTAACGGACGGGGTATTTTAAAAATCATTCCTTCCTATTTTGTTCCGGATTTTAGTCAGATAAAAGCATTGATCAAAATCGCAGCTCCAGGTGTTTTACAGTTTGTAATCGCTTCCTGCAGCTGGATCTTTTTAGCGCAACTGGTGGCTACAACCGGCGGTGATCATGGATCGGCCGGATACCAAACGGCCTTGCGGATTATGATGTTTTTTATCCTTCCGGCCTGGGGACTGAGTAATGCCGCGTCTACCCTGGTAGGGCAAAATCTCGGCGCCAAACAGGTGGAACGTGCCGAAAAATCGGTATTGACAACCGCTAAATACAACGTAGCTTTTATGGCGGTGATTACGGTTGTTACGTTTTTGTTTGCGCAGTATATTATCGGCTTTTTTACAGACGACATACTGATCAAAGATATCGCCGTGGAAGCGCTACATATTATGTGTTTAGGTTATGTTTTTTACGGCATCGGAATGGTTTTGATCAATACATTTAACGGAGCCGGAGATACCTGGACACCAACCTGGGTGAACTTTTTCGGGTTTTGGTTGTTTCAGATTCCGTTGGCATATCTGTTGGCTAAATATTACCAGATGGGTCCAACCGGTGTATTCCTTTCGGTTCCAATTGCCGAAACCGCCATTACCATTGCCAGTATTTTTCTGTATCGCAGAGGTCGATGGAAACGTGTTGAAGTATAAAAAAACCTGTCGGATGTCGGGCATCTGACAGGTTTTCGATATAAAAGGGCTGTTCACAGCTCTTTTTTTATGTCATTTGATAATCGGCATACGCGTCTTCAATTTCTTCGAAAACGTTAAACAACACCGCACTGTCATCCTGAGTCACCAGTTTTTGTCGGTATTCTTTAAATCCGTGAATTCCTTTAAAGTAGTTGGTATAATGACGACGCATTTCTACAATTCCAACGCGTTCGCCTTTCCATTCCATCGACCAGGTAAGGTGGTTTCGCGCTGCCTCCACTCTATCTTTAATGGTAGGAGCCGCCAATAATTCCCCCGTTTCAAAATAGTGTTTGATCTCGTTAAAAATCCACGGGTAGCCAATTGCCGCCCGTCCAATCATAACACCATCAAGCCCGAAACGGTTTTTATATTCCAGTGCTTTTTGCGGACTATCGATATCG
Organism: Bacteroidota bacterium; assembly: GCA_023446155.1. Classification (GTDB taxonomy): domain Bacteria; phylum Bacteroidota; class Bacteroidia; order Flavobacteriales; family Flavobacteriaceae; genus Flavobacterium. The sequence continues at coordinate 110,030 of JAEXIT010000006.1, read as the reverse complement.
CCATTACCAAAAATCGGCATGGTGATACGCGGGTTGTTTTTTACCCGTTCGATATGCGTCCAGTCGGAATGTCCTTTATACATCTGTGCTCGGGTACGCGCATGAATCGTAAGCGCCTGAACACCTACATCCTGTAAACGTTCGGCCACCTCATCGATATTAATCGAATCCTCATCCCACCCCAAACGGGTTTTTACCGTTACCGGAAGATGCGTACTTTTAACCACGGCTTTCGTCAGACGAACCATCAAGTCGACATCTTTTAAAACACCCGCACCGGCGCCTTTGCAAACTACCTTTTTTACCGGGCATCCGAAATTGATGTCAACCAAATCCGGTTCAACGGCTTCCACGATCTTGGCCGATAAGGCCATCGCTTCTTCATCACCTCCAAAAATCTGAATTCCAACCGGTCGTTCGTAATCGAAAATATCGAGTTTTTTACGACTTTTCATTGCATCGCGAATCAATCCTTCCGAAGAGATAAATTCGGAATACATCAAATCCGCACCATGCAATTTGCACAATCTGCGGAATGGCGGATCGCTCACATCTTCCATCGGTGCGAGTAATAACGGATAATCGGGTAATTCTATAGTGCCAATCTTGACCATCTTCTACATTTTGCGGCAAAATTACAAATTTTAATCCATTCTTTTTCTTAACGTTACTGTAAAGCTTTTGTATGCTTTTGAGTAGCGCTTTACCCAAAAGCTTCCTTTTCTTTTCTAAAAATTAGCGAATCGCCATAAAAAAGACAGTGATTTCAATACTATCCGCTTGTAACTGACCAACTTTCAATTATATTTGCGGATTATTTCACTACCTTTATATAGGAAATCCCCATATCCGGCTGATTATCTGCATAAAGGCATACAAAGTCCTTTTGTTTTTAACAAAGACTACGGTCGATCTGTATTCAGATTTGCCTTTAAAATTGATACAAAACGAAGATGAAGCATATTAGAAATTTCTGCATTATTGCACATATCGATCACGGGAAAAGTACCCTTGCCGATCGATTACTGGACGCCACCCAAACCGTTACTGCACGCGAGCAACAGGCTCAGTTGCTGGACAATATGGATTTGGAACGCGAACGTGGTATTACTATTAAGAGTCACGCGATTCAGATGGAGTACACCTATAAAGGAGAACAGTACATTCTGAACCTGATCGACACTCCGGGTCACGTGGATTTCTCCTATGAGGTATCCCGTTCGATTGCGGCCTGTGAAGGTGCTCTTTTAATTGTGGATGCAGCTCAGAGTATTCAGGCACAAACCATTTCCAACCTGTATCTGGCTTTGGAAAACGATCTGGAAATTATCCCTGTTCTAAATAAAATTGATTTACCAAGCGCCAATCCGGAAGAAGTGAGCGATGATATCGTGGATCTGTTAGGATGTAAACTGGAAGATATTATTCCGGCATCCGGAAAAACCGGTCTTGGTGTGGATAAAATTCTGGAGGCCATTATTGAGCGTATTCCGGCACCTAAAGGTGATAAGGAAGAACCGCTTCAGGCTTTGATTTTCGACTCGGTTTACAATCCGTTCCGCGGAATTGAAGTTATTTTCCGTGTGATCAACGGAGAAATCCGAAAAGGTCAGAAAATTAAGTTTATGGCAACCGGTAACGAATATTTTGCCGACGAAATCGGAACCTTAAAATTAAATCAGGTTCCCAAACAAGTGGTATCTACGGGTGACGTAGGGTATCTGATTTCGGGTATTAAAGAAGCCCGCGAAGTAAAAGTGGGTGATACCATCACCGATGCCAAAACACCAACTCAGAATATGATTCAGGGATTCGAAGATGTAAAACCAATGGTTTTCGCCGGTATTTACCCTGTTGACACCGAGGATTATGAAGAACTTCGTAACTCCATGGAAAAACTACAGCTAAATGACGCTTCTCTGGTATTTAGCCCGGAAAGTTCGGCAGCTTTAGGTTTTGGTTTCCGTTGTGGTTTCTTAGGAATGCTTCACATGGAAATTATCCAGGAACGTTTGGAGCGTGAGTTTAACATGACCGTAATCACTACGGTACCTAACGTTTCGTATCTGGCATACACCAAAAAAGAGCCGGATACTCCTCAAATTGTAAACAATCCTTCCGATTTACCGGAACCCTCCAAACTGGACCGTGTGGAAGAACCGTATATCAAAGCAACCATCATCACCAAATCGGATTTTGTTGGACAAGTAATGAGTCTTTGTATTGAAAAACGAGGAATCATCACTAACCAAACGTATTTAACACCGGAACGTGTGGAGTTGACTTTCGACATGCCACTGGCCGAAATCGTATTTGATTTCTACGATCGTTTAAAAACGGTTTCCAAAGGATATGCGTCATTTGACTACTCACCTATTGGAATGCGTACGTCGAATCTGGTAAAAGTAGACGTACTGTTAAACGCGAACTCTGTAGATGCATTATCCGCCTTGATTCACGCCGACAATGCCTACAACATCGGTAAAAAAATGTGTGAAAAGTTAAAAGAACTGATCCCGCGTCAACAATTTGATATTCCGATTCAGGCGGCTATCGGCGCGAAGATTATCGCCCGTGAAACGATCAAAGCATTGCGTAAAGACGTAACTGCCAAATGTTACGGAGGGGATATCTCCCGTAAACGTAAATTACTTGAAAAACAGAAAAAAGGTAAAAAACGTATGCGTCAGGTAGGAAATGTTGAAATCCCACAGGAAGCATTTATGGCCGTACTAAAACTAAACGATTAATCATACAGACCGGATTTAAATCCGGTCTTTTTTTATCCCTTTTTCGGTCCTAAAACAAACCTAAATTCCGGACAGATTAGAGACAATTTATGATTTTAACAAAAAAATAATGTTTTTTAAAGCAAAAGCCACTCATTAACTCCTATCAACATAAAAAAAGACACTTTTTTTAGTAACTTTGCAGCATTAATGCCCCGCCCATCATGAAAAGAGTATTATCATTGTTGCTGTTTTTTTCCAGCCTTACTTTTTATGCGCAGGGGATTGCTGTTGATACTACTTCGCAAACCGTTCCGCAATTGGTAAGCAACATACTTTTGCAAAATTCTTGCTTTAACGAAACCAATTTTCAGTTTTCTTCTCCTCGCGGTATCGGACGTTTTACCAATACCAATCCGAATTTCCCAATTCAGGAAGGAATTATTATCCGAAACGGTATTGCCAAATATACCGAAGGACAATATACCGGATTAAACGAAAGTTCTTTTTTAACCAATGCCAGCGATCCCGACTTACAAAACATCAGCAATGCCAGTGGGCAAACACTACCCATTCGGGATGCAGCTTATATACAGTTTGATTTTACGCCGCTATCCAGTAGTTTTAGCTTCGATTTTCTATTCGCATCCAACGAATACGGCGAATACCAATGTGGATTCAACGATATTTTTGCATTTCTCTTAACCGATCTTACAACCGGTATTACCACAAATCTGGCCGTTATCCCCAATACCAACATCCCTATTTCCGTAAAAACCATTCGCAACAATCAGTACAATTCCGGGTGTACATCGGCAAATTCAGGTTTGTTTGGTCGTTATAACGTTACCAATCCGGGGACTTCGGCAATCAATATGCGTGGAGAAACGGTTTTACTAACGGCTTCGTCGGCGGTTACCCCAAACAATCCTTATCGGATCAAATTAGCAATAGGCGATTACAACGATTCTAATTTTGATTCCGCAGTTTTTATTGCCGGAAAGAGTTTTACAGCAAATACGAATTTAGGTTCCGACACCTCCATTTGTCAGGGTGAAACCATTGTGTTACAATCGGGATTAGGTCCGCAATTTGATCATGTATGGACTTTTAACCATAACATTATTCCGGGTGCGACCGCATCGTCGCTGAGTGTAACCCAGGCCGGGCTTTATAGCGTGATCGCTACCACAACAAACGGCGCTTGTCAAATGACCGACGAAATTGAGATCACCGATCTGACCATCGGCACACCAAACGACATTCGGGTCTGCAATAACGGATCGTCCAATTATCCTTTTAATCTTACCCAAAATAACGCTACGGTTTTAGGACTGAATCCAGCCGATTTTGATATTTTATATTATGCCTCACTAGCCGATGCCAATGCCAACAATCCAATTCCGGTTTCCGATCTTGGCGGTTATATGAGCGCCGGTGGCCAAATCATCTATATTAAAGTACGCAAACGGAACGGCAATGTGATCTGCGATAACCTCACTTCGTTTAACCTGATCGTCAACAACACCATTACCCCCGGACAGGCTTTGAACATGACAAAGTGCAGCAATCGCAATGGCCTCCTGAGCTTTGACCTAACCGTTGAAACCCCTATTGTTCTAAACGGACAAAGTCTTAGCGATTTTAGCATTCGGTACTTTACCTCACAAAGCGACGCCGATAACAACACCAATAGTATTCCTGATCCCACAGCTTTTATTGTAAATGCATCCCAGTCGCCGGTGACAGTATGGGTTCGGATGACCGATGTGAATAATGTGAATTGTTATGCCCTCACCAGTTTTACCATTACCATACTTCCGCTGCCATTAGTGGATGTTATTCCGGATGCGATCGAATGCAATAGCTACGTATTACCTCCTATTACCAACGGAAACTATTTCTCAGGTTCCCACGGATCGGGAACACCGCTTTTTGCCGGTGATACCATTACCCAACAGGGCACCTATTACATTTATAACACCACGCCAGGACCTTTTGGATGTGCGGATCAAACCACCTTTGTCGTAACATTAATTGATCAGATAAGCTTCCCGGATGTAGGATGCGAACAATATATTATCCGTAGTGCACCGGCCGGTAATTTTTATACCGGACCGGGTGGAACAGGAACACTGTTACCAGTTGGAACAGTGCTCACTACCGATCAGACGATTTATTTTTATGCGGTGGTCAACGGAAATGTTTGTCAGGAAAAAATATACCATATCCGGATTTTACCGAAGCCTGTTATCGACAAACCAGCCGATGTGATCACTTGTAACTCCTATGTTTTACCACCGCTAAACCACGGTAATTACTATTCACAGCCTGGTGGTGCCGGCCCGCAACTGCAGCCTGGAACCGTGATTACCTCCTCCCAGGACGTTTATGTTTATGCTTTTGACGGAGAATGTTCGAACGAGCATCCTTTCCGGGTAACCATCATCGACGGCCCATCGTTCCAACCGGTAACGGCCTGTGGCGAATACACATTACCTACGATTGAAGTCGGAAATTATTACACCCAACCTTTAGGCGGCGGAAGCGTAATTCCGGCTGGTACGGTGATTCAAAGTTCACAAACCGTGTATTATTATGCCCCAACCACAAGCACGCCCAATTGTACCGATTTTTTAAATTATCAGATTACCATACTCCCCAAACCTTTAGTCGACACACCATCCGACCGAATGGAATGCGGGCAATATATACTACCGGCTTTAACTAACGGAAATTACTATACCGGAACCGGTGGAACCGGAACACAACTGAATGCCGGACAAGTTTTGATCAGTACACGGACAATCTATGTTTATGCCGTTGCTGCCAATGGTTGTACCAACGAACATGCCTTTACCGTAACCATCCGACCGCTACCTCTAATCGATAGTTTTACCGATGTATATACCTGTACAACGTTTACACTACCGCCTTTAACCAACGGAAACTATTTTACCGGACCAGGCGGAACCGGAACCCAGTTAAGTCCGGGCACGGAAATTGCAACCACTCAAACATTGTATATCTATAACAATTGGAGTGATTTTCCGCAATGTAGCAACCAAACCGTATTTACAGTAAACGCCATCGGTGTTGAGGTAGGTACGTTTGACGACGTTAAAGCCTGTGATAGCTATATACTTCCTAATCTTACGGTGGGAAATTATTACTCCCAACCCAATGGTCAGGGGCCTGTGATTCCGGATGGAACCGTTTTAACCACCAGTCAGACCATATATGTATATGCCATCTCCGGAAATCGGATCAATTGTACCGATGAAGATGATTTTGTTGTTACCATTTCCACAACTCCGGTACTTCCCGCTTTTAACAATGTGGAACGCTGCGGCAGCTATACCTTACCACCATTGGTAGCGGGCAGCTATTTTAGCGGTAGCGGTGGAACCGGAACTCCTTATCAGGCGGGCGATACCATTAGCAGCTCACAAACCGTATATGTATATCTTGCGGCACCCGACAACGCGGACTGTTTTAGCGAAAAACTGTTTTTGATCACCATATATCCATTATTAGATCTCGACATCGCCGATGGTAGTCTTTGTGTGGATCCCATCACTCAAAATCCATTGACAACGTATACCATTGCAACCGGGTTAAGTCCCGCTTTGTTTACGGTAGAATGGTATCAGAACAACCAACTGATTCATACCGGTCCGAGTTATACCGCAACTCAGCCCGGACAATATACCATCAACACTATAAAACTCACTCCGGAGATTGGTAACGATTGTAATTACAATCCGAAAACCGTTACTATTGATCCGTCCAGCACGGCCATTGCTACCCTATCCGTTAGCGAGCCATTTTCCGACGGGAGTGCTATCACCGTTATCGTAACCGGCGGATACGGGAATTATATATACCAACTTGATGATGGTCCGCCGCAATCATCCAATTACTTTACGAATGTTTCCGGTGGCGAACATTGGGTGACCATTACCGATACCAAAGCCAGTTGCGGTATCACCCGATTACGCGCTTTTATCCTGAAATACCCGCATTTTTTCACCCCGAATGGCGACGGCTATAACGACACCTGGAATATCCGCGACCTGCGAAATCAGAAAGATGCCCGGATTTATATTTTCGACCGCTATGGTAAGTTCCTAAAACAACTTCGCCCGGACGGACCGGGTTGGGATGGAACCTATAACGGCTATCCCCTTCCATCGACCGACTATTGGTTTAAGGTCATCTTTAAAGATAACGGCGAGGAAAAAGAGTTTAAGTCTCATTTTTCGATGAAACGATAACACTTTCATTTTTAAAGTCTCCGTATTTAACCGCATGCGTTTTTTTTATTTAAAAAACCTTCGCAACTTTGCAGCTTATACTTTATTTCGATGATAGAAGACAAAACACCTCAAAGAACCAGTTTGTCGCAACTGGGCGAATTTGGACTAATAAGTCATCTGACCCAAAATTTCAAAATCAATCAGCCATCTACTGTAACCGGGATTGGCGACGATGCGGCCGTACTGGATTTTAAGGATCAAAAAGTGGTGGTTTCGACCGACTTACTGGTAGAGGGCGTCCATTTTGACCTTGCCTATATGCCATTAAAACATTTAGGATACAAAGCCGTGGTTGTGAATCTTTCCGACATCTGTGCGATGAATGCCAAGCCGACGCAAATTACCGTATCGATCGCGGTTTCGAATCGTTTTCCACTGGAAGCGCTGGAGGAATTGTACGACGGAATCGCACTGGCTTCCAAAATATATGATGTAGATGTAATTGGTGGTGACACCACTTCGTCTCAAAAAGGATTGATCATTAGCATTACCGCTATTGGGGAGGCGAAAGAAGAAGAATTGGTTTACCGTAATGGTGCAAACGAAACCGATTTATTAGTAGTTACCGGCGATATTGGTGCCGCCTATATGGGATTACAGGTTTTGGAACGCGAGAAACAGGTTTTTCAGGTAAACCCGAACAACCAGCCCGATCTGGATGCCTACACCTATTTAATCGAACGTCAGTTAAAACCGGAAGCCCGTAAGGATATTAAGGAATTATTGGAAGCTTTGGATTTAAAACCAACTGCAATGATTGATGTTTCCGATGGATTATCGTCTGAGATCATTCACCTTTGTAAGAATTCCTCAAAAGGTTGTAATCTATATGAGGACAAATTGCCATTGGATCCACAATTGATCAACGCCTGTGAGGAATTTAATGTCGACAGTACGACGATTGCAATTAATGGCGGTGAAGATTACGAATTGTTGTTTACCATTAAAATGGAGGATTACGACAAGATCAAAGCCAATCCGAATTTTACCGTAATTGGTCATATGGCACCGGAAAGCGAAGGAATTCATTTGATTACCCGGGCCAACACCAAGATTCCGTTGAAAGCGAGAGGATGGAACGCGTTGGAAAACGAGTAGAAATTCTTACAAAATTAAAATAAATTCATAAAAAAAGCGTTAGTACATTACTAACGCTTGATTTTTAATGAGCTAAACCAAATCCTCTATTTGGCTGGGCTGTAGCAAGACCTTTTACAGGCTGGGCTAAAGAAGGTAATCCACTATATTTACCTTATACTGTATAAACTAACTTAATTAAGTATTTAATGACACTGTAAAAGTACTTGTTTCCCACACAAGCATTTTACGGTTTTTTTCAGTTTTTTTTACGGTTTGAATTTTTTTTAGCTTTTTTGTCCATTTTAACACTTTTATTGACTCCCCAAACCTCCATTTTGTCCTAAAAAGACCACTCAGACCATAAATTAGTCCCCAACCGTAAACAAAAAAGCTCTCCAATTACGGAAAGCTTTTTTATAGATCTTACATTTTCATTAACCAGTTACGCATCGAAACTTCTTCACTAATGATCGCTCTTAATTCGGAAATTTTAACACGGTCTTGTTTCATACTATCTCTATGACGGATCGTTACGGTCTGGTCTTCCAATGTTTGGTGATCAACCGTAATACAGAATGGTGTTCCTAATGCATCCTGACGACGGTAACGACGCCCTACAGCATCTTTTTCGTCATACGACACATTGAAATCCCATTTCAGATCGTCAATAATATTTCGGGCTACTTCCGGCAAACCGTCTTTTTTAACCAATGGTAAAACGGCCGCTTTGGTTGGTGCCAACACCGACGGTAATTTTAACACCGTACGTGTTGATCCGTCTTCCAATGTTTCTTCCTGCAACGCTTTTGAGAAAACGGCCAGAAACATACGATCCAATCCAACAGAAGTTTCCACTACATACGGCACATAGCTGGAGTTGGTTTCGTTGTCAAAATATTGCAATTTTTTTCCGGAATGCGATTCGTGCGCTTTAAGGTCGAAATCGGTTCGGGAATGAATTCCTTCCAATTCTTTAAATCCGAATGGGAAATTAAATTCGATATCCGCAGCAGCATTGGCATAGTGCGCCAGTTTTTCATGGTCGTGAAAACGGTAATTCTCTTTTCCAAGTCCTAATGAAAGGTGCCATTTTAATCGGGTTTCTTTCCAGTATTCGTAATATTTCATTTCTTCTCCCGGACGAACGAAAAACTGCATTTCCATTTGTTCAAATTCACGCATACGGAAAATAAACTGACGGGCTACAATTTCGTTACGGAAGGCTTTCCCGGTTTGTGCAATACCAAAAGGTATTTTCATACGTCCCGTTTTCTGAACGTTCAGGAAGTTTACAAAAATTCCCTGAGCCGTTTCCGGTCGTAAGTACAAATCCATAGCCGAATCGGCGGATGCGCCCAATTTTGTTCCGAACATCAGGTTAAACTGACGTACTTCCGTCCAGTTTTTAGATCCGGATTCCGGACAAGCGATTTCAAGCTCTTCGATCAGGGCTTTTACATCAGCCAGGTTTTCGGCTTCCAGCGAACGCGCCATACGCTCCAGGATTTCTCTCTGGCGGGAACGGTACTCGATCACACGGGCATTTGTCGCGACAAATTGTGCCTCATCAAAAGCATCGCCAAAACGTTCGCGTGCTTTATCTATTTCTTTTTGCGCTTTCTGGTTTAATTTTTCGGCATAATCCTCAATTAAAACATCGGCACGATATCTTCTTTTGGAATCTTTATTATCAATTAACGGATCGTTAAATGCATCTACGTGGCCCGATGCTTTCCAGGTTGTTGGGTGCATAAAAATCGCAGCGTCGATACCGACAATATTTTCATGCATCTGAACCATGGATTTCCACCAGTATTCCCGTATATTTTTCTTTAATTCAACACCGTTCTGAGCATAGTCGTAAACTGCACTCAAACCATCATAGATTTCGCTCGAAGGGAATATAAATCCGTATTCTTTAGCATGCGAAACTACATTTTTAAATAAGTCATCTTGTTTTGCCATGTTGCAAAAATAGGGAAAAGAGATTGTAAAAAACAGGGAAAATTTTAACTTTTTACACCAATTATCTAAATTGGAAATTCGCTGTTCCGATTATACGGTCCTGATGGATTATGTTCACTTCATAATCACCGCGGATCAGCTTTTTTTTATCTACATCGACAAAGGCACAAACATCGGTAGATTTATTTTCGTAGAATACGATTCCTTTGGCCGTACAGCTTAAATCGCAGTTGAATTTTTCGTCCGGATGGGAACAATTGGCCAATACCATGTGTTCTGGATTTACGATCTGATAGAAGATCTCCTGATTTCCTTTCGGAACCATTTCATTATACCCTAAGGTATAACAAATGCGGATTTGGTCTATTTTTTTGGAACGATTGGTTTCCAATATATCACTATAGATGATTTTCACACCTCTTACACTAACGTTGAGTGCTTTTAAGTATTTCGAAGAGGCCTCGGAAGTAGCAGAAGAAGTATCGGATTCGGCTACTGTTTTAACCGGTTTTCGTTTTTCCTTTTTAACCGTAATACTTAAGGGTTTATTTTTTACAACTTCTGTCTTAATATGACCGCTTCCGACTGTTTTTAAAAGGGTATTGGACGGTATAACAGGCTTAAAAGGGATCATAGCGCTCTTTGTCCGACCGACCAGCATATTATTGACCGAGTCGTACCGCTTTAAAATCTCCAAAAGCTCATTCTTATGAAGGGAATTTTCCAGAGAAAGCTTATCTTTAAGCGTCTTATTTTCAACGGATAACCGATATAAATTAAAAGACAGGGTGAACACTCCGACGAGCAGTACACCAACACTTACCTGAATTAATTTTGTAGCGTTTTTACGTACCATTTCTATTTAATAATCGCTAAAAGTATTCCGCCTTTAGTAATCCAAAAAAAATAATCGACGAAATGATAAAAAACTTGATAAACTTACTTTTTCCGCCAATTTGCGTTGGCTGTAATTCTGTTTTATTGCAAAATGAGAGGATTATATGCCTTAAATGCCGTCACGAGCTTCCGTTTACCAATCATCCGTTTACCAACTCCAATACGACTTTTGAAAAGTTCTACGGACGGCTACCATTAATACATGGCTCTTCGCTTTTATATTACCGGAAAAAAGGGATTACACAACAACTCATTCACCATCTGAAATACAAAAACCGGCAGGAGATTGGCGCTTTACTCGCCGAATGGTATCTGTTTCGTTTTGAAGCGAATCCGGATTTACAGTCCGTTACCGATATTATTCCCGTTCCATTACATCCGAAACGGTTGCGCGAACGCGGTTATAACCAACTCACTTCCTTTGGCCGCACTTTGGCTAATGGTTTTCATACCTTTTATAACGATCAGCTTTTATACCGGAAGCACTATTCGAAAACCCAGACCCAAAAAACACTTTTTGGACGAACCGAAACCAATCAGGAATTGTTTGCACTACACGACAACCATTACGGTTATCAAAAGCATTTCCTGTTAATCGACGATGTCATCACCACCGGTTCGACGTTGGAAGCCTGCGGCAAACAATTGTTAAAAATACCGGGGGCCCGGCTAAGTATTGCCACCATTGCCTATACCGACTCGTAATTTTACAAAGATTTTCCAAAAAGATTTTCTTTCCACTGAATATAATCGTTATTTTGTGCTGTTAAAATCACTGCTAACATGTTGAAATACCGTATCGCTTTTCTTATTGTTGTTTTTTCATTGCTGCTTACCGGATGCGCCAAAAGAGGCATGGTTTCCGGCGGACCAAAAGATACCATTCCGCCTACCATCACTTTTAGTACACCTAAGAATTTCAGCACTAATTTTACCGGTGATTTTATCAAGATCAATTTTAATGAATATATTAAGATAAAAGACATCAGCAAACAGCTGATCATTTCCCCACCGATGAAAAAAGCACCGGATATTATTCCGATGGGTTATGCCAGTAAATATATCACGATTAAAATCAAAGACACCTTACAACCGAATACCACCTATAGTTTTAATTTCGGACAAAGTATTTCCGACAATAACGAGCAAAATCCGTATTCGCAATTTAAATATGTTTTCTCCACCGGATCGTATATCGACTCCTTAAAAATTGGCGGTGTCATTCGCGACGCATACGATAAAAAAGTCGACAATTTTGTTTCGGTTATGCTTTATGAAGCTGCCACATTTGCCGATTCTACCATTTTTAAACAGCAGCCCCGCTATGTAACCAACACGCTCGACAGTTTAAAAGTATTTACCCTTGAAAATTTAAAAGAAGGCGATTATTACCTGGTTGCGCTGAAGGATGCCAATAACGATTATAAGTTCAATCCTAAAACGGATAAGATTGCATTCTTTAAAAAACCGATACGCATTCCTAACGATACCATTTTCCGCTTGGACCTGTTTAAGGAAGAGCTGGCTTTTAAAGCCGAAAAACCGACTCAGGAAACTTCCAGTCGACTGATCATGGGTTTTGAAGGTAAGGAAAAAGCAAAAAACACAAAGATTACGGTTTTCAAAGGAGGCGAACCCCTTCCTTCTCTCATCACAAAATATCCATCCAAGGATTCCTTGAACATTTGGCTTCCTAAGGTAAAAGCCGATTCACTGAAAATCCATATCAGCAACGGTGAATATACCAAGGAATTTATCACTAAAATAAAAGAGCTGAAAACCAAAAATGACAGTTTATCTTTTGAAGCCAAACCAACCGGAACTATTGGTTTCAGGGATCTTTTCACGATTACACCATCGATACCTTTGACCAAAATCGACAATTCGAAAATCAGATTGGTCAACAGTAAAGATTCCACAGCAATCCCTTTCCAGTTAAAATACCTGGAATATGAAAAGAAACTGGAAATCGACTTTAAACGCGAAGCCGATCAACGCTATGCACTGACACTATTCCCAGGTGCTTTGACCGATTTTTACGAAACTCCGAACGATACATTAAAGTATGCATTAGGCACCCGTAGCAATACCGATTTCGGGAATTTGCGCATTCGTCTCGAAAATGTAAAACGCTTTCCGGTTTTACTGGAGATATTAGACAAAAACGGAAAGATTTTTGCCACGGAGTATAGTGAAAAAGAAACGATTCTTGATTTCAATTTATTGGAACCCAACACCTATACCCTGCGTCTAATCTACGACGATAACAAAAACCGCAAATGGGATACCGGGAATTTCCTGAGAAAGGAACTTCCGGAAGAAGTGCTTTATTTCCCGGGTGAGGTTGATGTACGGGCCAACTGGGATGTGGATCAGGTTTTTAAAGCAGATTAAAGGTATCCCGATCTCTCAGGAAGCCTAATTTATTTCTGTTCGCCAACATTAATTCTTTATCCAATTGTACCGAAAAGACCACTTCTTTTTCAACCGGTTCCACTAAGGCATTTCCCAGGTAATCCAGAACCTGCGAATGTCCGGAGTAAAAATTGTGGTTCACATCGTCGCCAATACGATTAACACCGATCACATACGCCATATTTTCGATAGCTCTTGCTTTTAAAAGCGTATCCCAGGCCAGAATTCGTACCTGCGGCCAGTTCGCAACATAAATCAGCAGATCGTAATCGTCGTTATTTCGGGAATATACCGGGAATCGCAAATCGTAGCAGATTAATGGACAAATACGCCAGCCCAGATAGTTTACCACCAGGCGTTCGGTTCCTCCGGAAGTATAGGTTTTATGTTCTCCGGCCAACGAAAACAAATGACGTTTATCGTAGTGTTCTACCTCGCCGTTTGGAAAGACAAATAGCAATCGGTTATAAAATCTACCTTCTTCTTTAATCACCAGACTACCCGTAATGGCACAGTTTTTTTCCGTAGCGGTCTGTTTCATCCAGTTCACCGTTGTACCGTCCATTGATTCGGCAACTTCTTCGGGATTCATCGTAAACCCCGAGCTAAACATTTCCGGCAAAACAATCAACAGAGAATCTTCCGGTATGTTCTGAATTTTTGCTGCAAAATAATTTCTGTTTACTTCTGGGTTTTCCCAAAATAGCGGTGCCTGAATGATACTGATTTTCATCTCGAGTTGTTAATTTTAGGGTTGGCGGGTTTTTATCTAATAAAAATATAAAAGTTCTGTCAAAAGAAACGGTTTCGGCACATAATTTCGATATAAAAAACAAAAACGCACCCAACGGAACGAAGGGTGCGTTTTGAAACGTGATTTTTTTTAACTATTTGATACTTGCTTTAAAGTATTCTCTGTTCATACGAGCAATATTTTCAAGCGAAATACCTTTTGGACATTCGATTTCACAGGCTCCTGTATTGGTACAGTTTCCAAATCCTTCGTGGTCCATTTGCTCCACCATGTTTAATACACGCTCGGCTGCCTCAACTTTACCTTGTGGCAACAAGGCAAACTGAGAAACTTTTGCCGATACGAATAACATTGCAGATGAGTTTTTACAAGTCGCTACACAAGCTCCGCATCCGATACAAGTCGCCGCATCAAAAGCTCTGTCGGCATCGTGTTTTGGAATTGGAATCGCATTTGCATCCTGTGTATTTCCGGAAGTGTTTACCGAGATAAATCCACCTGCGTGCTGGATTCTGTCGAAAGCGCTTCTATCTACTACTAAATCTTTAATTACCGGGAATGCTTTGGCACGGAATGGCTCGATAAAGATGGTATCACCATCTTTAAACATACGCATGTGTAACTGACATGTTGTTACCCCTCTGTCCGGTCCGTGTGCTTCTCCGTTGATATAAAGGGAACACATCCCGCAGATTCCCTCACGACAATCGTGGTCGAAAGCTACCGGCTCATCTCCTTTTTCAACTAATCCGTCGTTTAATACGTCTAACATTTCAAGGAAAGACATATCCGGTGACACGTCGCTGATTTTATAATCAACTAATTGTCCTTTATCTTGAGCGTTTTTCTGACGCCATATTTTTAACGTTAAATTCATAACTTTGAGTATTAAGTATTAAGAGGTCCTCCTAACACATTACATTATTTGTAACTTCTTTGAACCAGTTTCACATTTTCGAATTTCAGCTCTTCCTTGTGTAATACAGCTTCTCTTGGGTCTCCTTTGTATTCCCAAGCCGCTACGTATGCAAAGTTAACGTCGTCACGCTGTGCTTCTCCTTCTTCGGTTTGATATTCTTCTCTGAAGTGACCACCACATGATTCGTTTCGGTGTAAAGCATCTTTTGCGAATAATTCTCCTAATTCAAGAAAATCGGCTACACGCATTGCTTTTTCCAATTCCTGGTTGAATCCGTTAATATCACCCGGTACACGAACGTCTCTGTAGAATTCTTCACGGATGGCTTTGATTTCTTCCATCGCTTCCGATAATCCTTTTGCGTTACGCGCCATTCCTACTTTATCCCACATTACTTTTCCAAGTTTTCTGTGGAAGTAGTCAACCGAATGTGTTCCGTTATTATTACTCAATCTTTCAATCTGATCTCTAACATTTTTCTCTGCCTCGACAAACTCCGGTAAATCGGTTGAGATTCTTCCGGTACGGATATCTTTAGACAGATAATCTCCAATAGTATACGGTAATACGAAATATCCGTCGGCAAGTCCCTGCATCAAAGCAGATGCTCCCAATCGGTTCGCTCCGTGATCGGAGAAGTTGGCTTCACCAATAGCATAACAACCTTCGATAGTCGTCATCAGGTTATAATCCACCCAGATTCCTCCCATGGTATAGTGAACCGCAGGATAGATCATCATTGGTGTTTCGTATGGATTATCATCAACGATTTTCTCATACATCTGGAACAAGTTACCATATTTGTTGGCTACCACTTCTGTTCCTAATTTTTTAACAAGAGCCGCATCATCTGCATCAAGGTGTTTGATTTTTGCCTGCTCTTTTCCATAACGTTGGATAGCAGAGGCGAAATCAAGGTAAACCGCTTCTCCCGTTTTGTTTACTCCGAAACCGGCATCACATCGTTCTTTGGCCGCACGCGATGCTACGTCACGTGGTACAAGGTTACCAAAAGAGGGATAACGTCTTTCCAAATAGTAATCTCTATCTTCTTCGGCAAGTTCCGTTGGTTTTAAACGACCTTCACGGATTGCCTGTGCATCTTCTAATTTTTTAGGTACCCAGATACGACCGTCATTACGCAATGACTCCGACATCAGGGTCAATTTAGACTGGTGGTCACCCGAAACCGGAATACAGGTTGGGTGAATTTGCGTATAACAAGGGTTGGCGAAATACGCTCCTTTTTTGTGGATTTTCCAGGCTGCCGTTACGTTACTTCCCATTGCATTTGTAGAAAGGAAGAATACGTTTCCGTAACCTCCGGAAGCAATAACTACCGCGTGAGCCGAATGTCTTTCGATTTTTCCGGTAACCAGGTCACGCGCAATGATTCCTCTTGCTTTTCCGTTAACGATTACCAAATCCAACATTTCATGACGGTTATACATTTGGATTTTTCCACGTCCGATTTGACGGTTCATCGCAGAATACGCTCCTAATAATAACTGTTGTCCGGTTTGTCCTTTTGCGTAGAACGTTCTCGATACCAAGGTTCCCCCGAAAGAACGGTTATCCAATAATCCGCCGTATTCACGAGCCAAAGGTACCCCCTGTGCCACACATTGATCAATAATATTTGCCGAAACTTCCGCCAAACGGTGAACGTTAGCTTCGCGGGCCCGGTAATCGCCTCCTTTTACCGTATCGTAAAACAAACGGAACGTCGAGTCACCATCACCCTGGTAGTTTTTTGCTGCATTGATACCTCCCTGTGCCGCAATAGAGTGTGCGCGTCGTGGAGAATCCTGAAAACAAAATGCTTTTACGTTATATCCTAATTCTGCTAAAGTTGCAGCAGCCGAACCTCCTGCTAATCCTGTTCCAACGATGATCACATCGATGTTACGTTTATTAGCCGGGTTCACTAAGTTTATATGATCTTTATAGTCTGTCCATTTCGTTGAAATAGGACCTTGAGGTATTTTAGAATCTAATGCCATAATCTTTATCTATTATAGGATTATTTAAAGAAGTGAATATATAAAGGAATAATAGCAAATAATAACGGTACAATGATTGCAAATCCTTTTCCGAAAATTTTGATTGCCGGTGTATATTTAGGATTGTTTGCTCCTAACGACTGGAAAGCACTGTTAAATCCGTGTAGTAAGTGGAACGCTAATACCGCCATTGAAAACACGTAGAAAATTGTGAATGCCAATCCCCATTTCGCATCTTTAAAGAATTCAATTGTAATGGTGTGTAAATCTTTATATCCTTCTGCAAATTTCACTTTAAGTGGTTTGGTGTAGTAGAAATCACGTCCTTCAATAACGATGTTCTCGCCATCAACACTCTGTACCGGAATAAATTTATCCTGTCCCCATCCTGAAGTCAGGTAAAAATCCTGAGTTGCTCCAGGCTGCGCTTCAACCGTAATTTTTTGTAACGGCATTGTTGTAAAGTGCATTTTCGCCCAGAAGTTTACCATGTGCGTCGCAATGAAAATCAAAATCAATGTTCCCAAAACAGCCATATTCCTCGATGCCCAGGCACTATTTGCCGCAGCATTGTTCTTCGCATAACCAATAGGCCTCGCTTTTTTGTTTTGAATAGTTAGAAGAATACCGTCGATCGCGTGGAAAAGGATCGAAATGTAGGTAACATAAGATAGAATTTTTACCGCTGGATTGGTTGTCATAAACAATGCATATTCATTGAATTGCAATTGTGTACCGAACAATAACTGTAGATTACCCGCTAAGTGTCCCACCAAAAACAAGCATAAAAATAAACCCGTAAGAGCCATCCAGTATTTCTTTCCAATAGATGACTTTAAAAGTGCAGATTTTGCCATAGTGTTTGATTGTAATAGTTTTTAAAAAAAATCAAACAAAAATAAGGCTATTTCGAATTAACCGCAACCCTTTCAGGCTTATTTATAATGAATTTAAAGTATTTATCCGACAGCACTGAGAAAACCATATTCCCATTTTTCTATCTTATTAAATTATAGCGAAATAACTTCGGAAGTTTTATTTTTGATATGTAGGTACCAATCCTCGTAAGCCCATGTCGACCACATTTTCTCCGGCCGATGGTTCGTATTTTCCATCTACGTGGACTTCTTTCCATTCGAAACTGTTGTTTACCGATAGGGAAAGCGTCACTTCTACGTCGCGGGTTTCATTTCCGGTGATCACCAAAGGTGTGGCAAACTTACCGGTTACCACGCACGATTTCGGCGGAATCGGAGAGGTCGCATAAAGCGGATTCGGAACTGTGGTTGCTCCGGTTTCGGTCTGACCTGAAAAAGGCATTCCGTTTACACTCAAAGCCCAATACCCTTGTTCGCGATTTCCGTTTACCGGGAAGCTGCTGTTTCCGATATGATGTGTGGTTAAATAGGTTTTAAAACCAACAAAACTAGCTAGTGTTCCGGTATAATCCGTTCCCTGATGCAGGATATTGATATCGTAATTCTGATACGAAAGTGAAGTTCGTATCCACTCGTAACTTCCTGTCGCTACCTGACTTAACGGAATCGACAAAAAGACTTCGTTTTCACCAACAATTTTAGACTGACTAAAATCGATTGCATTTCCCCCTCCCGCCATCGTTTCGGGTGCATGGTACACTATTGTCCCCATACCTAAAGCCGTATTAGCATTGGGTGCCAGTTCCATATAATGTGAACTGATTGCATTAAACGAAGGTGATTGCGCCGCATTGCCCGCAGCAATAGCAGCAGGTTGTCCCAAATTGTTCAATCTCGGCTGTGAAGCATCAAACCTGAATCGCATCACCAAGTGTGGTTCCGTATTTTTCACATCATCATTGTCATCACACGAAAAGAATGCGATGGCAAGCAGTAGTACGAATATGATGCTTTTAAATTTCATAGTCTGGATTAACACAATATTACTAACAAAAATCCTGCCAAGATTTTGTTAAATTAATAGGTCTTGGTTACATCTTCATCTACAACGAGAATATAGTCGGCTTTATTGTAGTGTTCTGCCTCTAATTGCGAAATATTTTTTTGCGTCACCGTAGCAATTGTCATTATTTTCGTTTCCGGGTTATTTTTCTTTAAATACCAATAGATTCCTTCGAAATTATCACTGTGATACGTTCCGTTATAATGAATAAATATTGATTCCGGTTTTTGATTTTTTTGAATAAAATAAGCCATCGTCGCATCTTTAATCGCCTGCGCTTTTGGCAGCTTATCCCCTCCATGACCACCCATCATTTCGATCATCTTAACATAACCCGGCAATTGTGCATCATAAGCGATCGGTAACGGTGCTATCCAGCTTTTCTCTTCCGGCGTTAGGGTTTCCAAAGCCTCCAGTCCTTGTTTAAAAACCATACTGGCATAACGTCGCGGGACATTAGTGGCTACAAAATGTTTATGATTGTCTTTTGCATAGTCCACCAATGGCTTATAATCAGTTTTATGATTGTTCCAAAGTCTTGCCAGTGTATCGAATGCTTTTTGGTCAATTTCTCCACGCAGGTATTGATCCAATTGTTTCTGATTGTCGGCTTCGATCATTTCAGCACCCAATACCAGATCTTTTTTTTCACCCAGATCTTTTGTTAGTTCCAGCTGTAACCAATGTACGATAGCATTATCATGATGTTCGCCAAACAGAAGCACATCAGTTTTTTCGGCTGCTTTTAGCAGTTTACCGTAGTTTGTCTTTTTTCCTTTTTTATCAAATAATTGATACGGCATTTTGTCCTGTGCCTGCAAAATTGTCACAAAAAACAGGAATATAAAGAGTGATAGTATTTTTTTCATGGCAGAAAATTACCCATTATTATGAATTCTTCAAAATTTTAAATCCGCATTAACACCATTTAACCCTAAAATCTCTAAATTTGAAGTTCTATACTTTAAATTTATTTCGTTATGAAATACCATCAGATTGACCGAAACCTTTTTATCAAAAACCGCAAGAAGTTCACTGCGGCCATGAAACCAAACGGTATTGCCATTTTTAACTCCAACGATATCTATCCGGTAAGTGCCGACAGTACACTTCCATTTGCACAACACCGTGATATCTTTTATCTGTCGGGCGTAGATCAGGAAGAAAGCATTTTAGTGCTTTTCCCGGATGCGCCGTACGAACATCTGAAAGAAATACTTTTCCTTAGAGAAACCAACGAACACATCGCCGTTTGGGAAGGGGAAAAACTGACTAAAGAACGTGCTTTTGAAGTTTCCGGTATTAAGACTGTTTATTGGCTACAGGATTTCAAAAAAGTTTTATACGAACTGATGACCTATGCCGATACGATGTACATCAACACGAACGAACATTACCGCGCTTCGGTAGAAACCGAAACCCGCGAGGCTCGTTTTATCAAATGGTGGAAAGAAACCTATCCGGCACATAAAGTAGAAAAGAGCAATCCAATCCTACAACGCATTCGTTCGGTAAAAGAAAGCGAAGAACTGGATTTGATCCAACAGGCTTGTAACATTACCGAAAAAGGATTCCGCCGAATTTTATCGTTTGTAAAACCAGGCGTTATGGAATATGAAGTGGAAGCCGAATTTGCACACGAATTTTTACGAAACCGTTCCAAAGGCTTTGCCTATACGCCGATTATCGCTTCAGGTAATAACGCGAATGTCTTACACTATATCGAAAACAACCAGCAATGTAACGACGGTGATTTATTGCTATTGGACGTTGGTGCCGAATATGCCAACTATTCCAGCGACATGACCCGTACGATCCCGGTTTCAGGACGTTTCTCCAAAAGACAGCGCGAGGTTTACGATGCTGTATTACGCGTTAAAAACGAAGCGGCCAAAATGTTGGTTCCGGGTAATTTCTGGAAACAATACCACGTGGAAGTCGGTAAAATCATGACGTCTGAATTATTAGGTTTAGGCCTATTGGACAAAGCAGATGTTCAAAACGAAAATCCGGAATGGCCGGCGTATAAAAAATATTTTATGCACGGTACCTCTCACCATATGGGACTTGACACACACGATTACGGACTATTATACGAGCCAATGCAACCGAATATGGTTTTCACGATCGAACCGGGGATTTATATTCCGGCAGAAGGATTTGGAATCCGTATTGAGGATGATGTGGTGATCCAGGCACAAGGAGAGCCTTTCAACCTGATGCGCAACATCCCTATCGAAGCCGATGAAATTGAAAGTCTGATGCATTCATAATCGATACCATCAAATCTTTATAAAGACGGTTTGCAGCTTTGGTTGCAAACCGTTTTCTTTTTCAGTTGTCTCGCTTTATTCTTTATTTTTGCAGAATCAAAACCGCTTACTTTGAAGTTTACCCTTTTTAAAAACGCCAAGATCGCTTATACCGATACCGGAAAAGGAACCGCTCTGGTTTTTCTGCACGGTTTTCTTGAAAATTCCGGAATGTGGGATTTTTATACGGCTTCGTTTTCCCAAAAATACCGCGTTGTCACGATCGACTTATTAGGCCACGGACAATCGGAATCCATCGGATACATTCATAGTATGGAAGATATGGCCGATGCCGTTCAGACGGTTTTAAGTGAGCTTCGCATTCGGAAAGCGGTATTTATCGGACATTCGATGGGTGGTTATGTGGCGCTGGCTTTTGCCGAATTGTATCCGGACCACGTAAAAGGAATGGTGCTTTTAAATTCAACCTCCAGAGCCGACAGTGACGAGCGGAAACGCAACCGCGATCGGGCGATCGTTGCCGTAAAGCAGAGTTATACGAATTTTATTAAAATGTCGATCGCCAATCTTTTTAGCGAAGAAAACCGCGACCGATTGGCCGATGCTATCGAAACCGCCAAAACGGAAGCGCTAAAAACACCCTTACAAGGGATTATTGCGGCACTCGAAGGCATGAAAACCCGTAACGACCGGGAAGTGATTCTGCATTTTGCGCCCTATCCGATAGTTCTCATTCTCGGTAAAAAAGATCCGGTTTTAAATTATCAGGACAGTCTGGAGCAAATTGAAAATACCGCTGTAAAACTGGTCACGTTTAACGACGGCCATATGAGTCATTTGGAAAATCGAGACGAACTGGTTGTCGTACTCCGCGATTTCTTTAAAACGGTATAATTATATAATTTTTTCTTCGAACGGAATTTCCGGATTCAAAATTTCGTTGATCAGTACAACAATCTGTGTTCTGAAATCGGCCAGTATTTCCGACGTCACAACTGTTTCATAATCTTTTTCCACTTTTCGACCAAAAGGCATGAATCCACCGCGCATATTTTTAAACGACACAATACCTACTTCCATTTCCAGACCTGCTGTTTTTTCTTCATACATAAACGCATAACACAGCAACTGTATGATTTTATCGTTTTTGATATCATCGGTCAACCCCGTCCACTCTTTTAACTGCACGTTGTTTTTTAGAACTTTACCGGTTTTATAATCCACAATCCTGATTTTTCCGTTGCGTTGTTCGATCCGGTCAACATTTCCGGCAATTTTTACCGAAAACGGCAACCGACTATCTTCCAAAGTTCGCTCCAAAGGCGTTTCCAAAGCTAGTATTTTAACCGCATCGCCCGCTTCCAATTGTCGTTTTTCCTCTTTTAAAAAGTTATAGACATTTCGCTTGGCAACCTCAAATGCCAGGAGGTTTTTCCCTTTCGAAATTTCCCCTTCTTTATACACCAATCGGAATTGTTTTTCCACTTCCGAATCGGCCATGGCAAACAACCAGTCCATATCGGTAAACGACAGAAACTTTCCGACATAAGGCTTGTATAGTTCTTCCAAAGTCGCGTGAATTATCGTCCCCAGTGTATTTAATGCGATGTTTTCTTCCACCTCTTCCACTTCCGAAATACGCAGAATTCGTTGGTTGTAAAACTGTATCGGATTCCGCATATAAGTCGTCAGTCCCGAAGGTGAAAATCCTTTTCCGGTAGCGATTTCTTTTAAACGCGTCATCACCCGATCCGATTTGGGAACCGCCACGGGTTCATAGGCTTTGTCGGGCAAAAAGGCATTGTAAATCTGATGCGACAGGTTGTGCGCGGGTTGTTTTTCGATTTCCAACTGGGTTATAAAACGGCTTCGTTCGCCCGCATCCAAACCTTCACTTTCCGTATTGTACAACAGATAGATGTTTTTGGCGCGCAATAGCAAATGGTAAAAGTGATAACTGTAGATCGCGTCTTTTTCTTTGTAGGTTGGCAATCCCAATTCGCGTTTTACATCGAACGGAATAAACGAATTCATGGTTTTTCCCGCCGGAAATTTCCCTTCGTTCATCGACGTTACGATTACGGTTTCAAAATCGAGAACACGACTTTCCAGCACCCCCATGATCTGAAGTCCGGTTAACGGCTCCCCTTCGAAGGAGACTTCCGCCAGGTCGATCACTTGTTTGTACACCGTATACAATGTACTCACCGAATCCAGTTTCGGATGCGCTTCGTGGTAATTGATCAGTTTGTTGATGACTTTAAAAATCGAGTACAGAAACGTTTTCGACAGCTTATCCTCTTCTTTATCATTACTCAAAAACGATTTGATTGCCAATATAATTTGCGACAACCGATCCAATAACCCCCCTACATCATCACTGGTCCATTTTTCAAACAACAACTGAAATAAAGCAGATGGTTTGTCCTGGATTTCAAAGAGTTTTTTATGCGTTAGGAATGTGATGTTATTTCTGTTGATCACCTGAACAAGCGATCCGGCTTTTACATAAGGTTCCACCAGCGGATGCGTGAGTATGTCCAATACTTCTTTATAATAGAAAACGTAACTTTTTTCGTTTCGCTGAATGGCGTTGGTATGCAGTTTAAACAGTTTGTTGATCAATATCTGAGCCGGGTTGTTTTTACTATTATACCCCATGGTAATATTCAGGCTCTCCACCGACGACGGCAATGCATAGAGTACCGGAATCAAGAGATTCTCTTCCCCTAAAACCAAAGCGACTTTATCGAGGCTTTCGGTTTCGAGCTGAATTTCCTCAATTAATTTTCCGGCTATTTTAGCCTGTCCAACCGTTTTGGGAGTCCCGATGATCCGGATGTTTTTTTCCTGGCTAAAATCGTTTACAATCCACTCAAAAGACTGAGTTGTATATTGTTTCCATTCTTTTTTAAAACGACGCACAAACAAACCGGCATCGTGAAACGAATCATTTAAAAAAGCGGCGTCAATGTCCCAATAGACTTTTGCCTGATCGTTAAATAGTAATTGTTGGATAATTTTCTCTTCGGCCTGGTTTAATGCATTAAAACCGGCAAAAATTAGTTTTTTAGATCCCAATGCATCCGAGAAGTGATTGAGGTTTTCTACCGCTTCCCTGTAAATCAACCCCTGGTAACCGATTCCTTTCCGCAGCAAATGATCGTACAGCGATTCGTAGTATACCGGTAACAGATTCCAGAATTCCAGATAATTCTCGATCATCGTGGTTCTTTTTTCCAGATCCAGCGACCAATGTTTGATATCTTCGATATCTTTTAGATACGAAAATATATGGCTCGGCTTTAGCAGGTAGCGATCGATTTCATTAAAATCCTGCAACAGTGTTTTGGCCCAGTTGGCAAACAGTTCGAACGACTGTTGTTTTTCCGGAGGTGTTAACTCGAGGTAGACATCATAAAACTCAAACACCAATTCGATGTTATCGCAGGTTCGTATTCCGGCAACATCCTGGATAAAATCTTCGATACTTACAATTTCCGGTGCAAATAACGTGCCCGGCAATTGCTTTTTCAGGGCTTCGATCAGGAAAATACGGGCTCGTTTGTTGGGAAGGATGATCACTATATTGGAGATAGTATCCTGATACTGATCGATAATCGCACTACTGAGTTTGTCTAAAAAGGTAAACGTTGCCATAGTATAAAAATAAAAAAACGCCCCGATAAACGGGGCGTTTTCCTTATTTATTTGTGTGGGAAATTATTTGATTAATTTAACCTCAACACGTCTGTTGTTAGCTTTACCTTTCGCTGTTTTGTTTGTATCGATTGGTTTAGACTCACCATAACCAACTGAAGATAATCTGTCAGCGTCGATTCCATTTTCGATTAAATAATCTTTAACGGCTTTAGCTCTGTCTTCAGATAATTTTTGGTTGAATGCATCTTTACCATCGCTATCAGTGTGTCCTTCAATGCTGAATTTAGAGTTTGGATACTCTTTTAAGATAGCAGTAATTGATTGTAACACAGGGAACGTTTGTTTTTGGAAAGAAGCTTTACCAGAGTTGAACAAGATCGTTTTAGCGTAAGCATTTAATTTTTTGATAGTCTCGTCAGAAACTTCAGGACATCCGTTGTTAGCAACAGTTCCTTTTACATCTGGACATTTATCATCTTTATCAGCTACACCGTCACCATCTCTATCTGGCCAAGGACAACCACCGTTTTCTTTAGGACCTTTTACGTTTGGACATTTGTCTACGTTATCTGGCACACCATCACCGTCTGTATCAGGACATCCGTTGAATTGTTTTGGACCAGCTACTTCAGGACAAGCATCATCTTTATCAGGAATTCCATCTCCGTCTGTATCAGGACAACCTTGGAATTCTTTAGGACCAGCTACATCTGGACAAGCGTCATCTTTATCTGGAATTCCGTCTCCGTCTGTATCAGGACAACCTTGGAATTCTTTTAAACCAGGTACATCTGGACAAGCGTCATCTTTATCATAGATTCCGTCTCCATCTGTATCTTTACCTCCAAATTTGAAAGTAATACCTGCGAAGTGTTGCATGTGAGCAGGAACGTCTACTGACGGATCTCTTGTCTCATCAAATGAATGTTTGTAAGTTGAACGGAACGATAAACCTACGTTTTCAGAGAACCAGAATGTTAATCCTAAACCTCCGTTAACTGTTCCTGTACTAGCATCTCCGAAGAATGTATAACCTCCACCGATGTGTGCAGACGGATCGATAACTTTAGATCCGATTAGGTTCATGAAGCTATAGTTAATAACCCCATCAATTCCGTAGTAAGATAAATCTCCAGGATTCACTACAGTGTAATCTCCAGGAACTGTAAGTCTTGGTTCAACAAATTTAGTAATTTTGTTTACCGACCCCGTTACACCAAAAGAGAAGTTATCTCCGATGTGTCTGGATACATTAACGAATGATACAGATGGAATCATGTTCCAGTTGCTTTTCGCGTTAAAATACTGTGAAAACTGGTCTTCTAATTTCTTACTAGCACTGAATCTAGTGTCTACAGCATTCGCACCAATAGTAATAGCCCAAGGGTTATTGCTATCCTGAGCCTGCGAACTTAGACCCGCAAACATCAATGCTGCTACGAATAATTTGTTTAGATGTCTCATACTTTTTTTATTTAATTACAATACGTTATAATTAGAGCAAAAGTAAGATGTAAAATATTAACTACAAAGCAATTTGTTAAAAAATTCGCTTTTTCTTACTAAAAACTTCTTACTGAATTACTTCCAATGCTTTTCCGACCTCTGTAAATGCGCTTATTGCCTTGTCTAAATGCTCCTTAGAATGGCCTGCAGACAATTGTACTCTAATTCTTGCTTTATCTTTTGGAACCACTGGAAAAAAGAAGCCAATTACATAGATTCCTTTTTTAAGTAATTCATCTGCCATCACTTGCGAAAGTTTCGCATCATAAAGCATCACCGGAACAATCGCCGAGTCACCATCGATGATGTCAAATCCGGCAGCTTTCATTCCTTCTTTAAAATAGTTGGTATTCCACTCCAATTTGTCTCGTAAGCTTGTATCCTTCTCCAACAACTCAAAAACTTTAATCGACGCTCCTACGATAGATGGCGCCAACGAATTAGAAAACAAATACGGTCTTGAACGTTGTCTTAAAATTTCGATAATCTCTTTTTTGGCGGTTGTATAACCTCCCATGGCTCCACCTAAAGCTTTCCCTAATGTTCCGGTGATAATATCCACCCGCCCCATTACGTTTTTCGCCTCCAATGTACCTTTTCCGGTCGCTCCGATAAATCCGGCTGCGTGACACTCGTCCACCATCACCATAGCATCGTATTTGTCGGCCAGATCACAGATCTTATCCAATGGCGCTACCAATCCGTCCATCGAAAAAACACCATCGGTTACAATCAATTTAAAGCGTCTTCCTTCTTCATTGGCTTTGATCAATTGTTGCTCCAAATCGGCCATATTATTATTTTCATAACGGTAACGCGCGGCTTTACACAAACGCACCCCATCGATGATTGAAGCGTGGTTTAAACTATCGGAAATGATAGCATCTTCCTCCCCCAACAACGGTTCAAAAACCCCTCCGTTGGCATCAAAAGCAGCCGCATACAGTATGGTATCTTCCGTTCCGTAAAAATCGGCTATTTTTTGTTCTAATGTTTTGTGAATATCCTGAGTCCCACAAATAAAACGAACCGACGACATTCCGAATCCATGCGTATCCAATGCGTCTTTTGCCGCCTGAACCACTTCCGGATGTGATGACAACCCCAGGTAGTTGTTCGCACAAAAATTCAACACTGTCTCCCCTGTCGAAATGGTGATTTCAGCACCTTGTGGCGACGTGATGATGCGTTCTTTTTTAAATAATCCGTTATCCTGAATAGCACTTAATTCGTTTTGTAAATGCGCTTTAATTTTTCCGTACATGATATGCTGTTTATTCGGTTATTATTATTCCGGTTACAAATGTATCACATTTAAGGTTTCCCCTATATATACCAGTGTTTTTTTCGCAACCTCAAATCCCATTTCCTGTAAAGCCAATTCATATTCCTCCAGCTGACGGGCGTATTTGGCCTGATGTGCTCCGGTTTTATAATCCAGCAAATACGCTGTTTTCCCGCGTATAACCACGCGATCGGGCTTAATGGTCCGACTGTCTTTTTTAATAATGCTTTGTTCGTTATAAACCGCATCGGCTTCTTCAAAAAACAACCGCAACTCGTCGTGATCTACAATAGTCTGCAAAGTCTGCTCAACGGTGTCTTTTTGCATCCGCACAATCAATCCGGTTTCCTGTGCTTTGATCAACGCCAGCGGAATGTCATTTTTGGTTTTGATAAACGATAGTATTTCGTGGAGTATGTTTCCGAATTCAATTGCTTTTTCCTGCGTCGTTCCCCACATCAAAGCTTCCCGTTGGGCAATTTTGATGGCTTTCGGGTTTAGCTTTTCGTTCACTTCCACGATCAGCTGTTGCCTATCAGTAAAGCTTCCTCCCGTCGATTGCCGGTTTGGATTTCCAAATTCAAACACCATGCTATCGTTGTTATAAACCCCTTGAAAATCGAGATATTTGATAAAAAACGACGCCATATTATTTTGCAACTCTCCTTTACTACTCACATTACGTCCGGAAATAATATACAACTGCTCTTCGGCACGGGTGAGCGCCACATACAACACATTGATATTATCCAAAATATCCTGCTGACTTTTTTCCTCATAGACTTCTGCGGCTTTTCCACCGTATTCCGACACTTCTTTTTTCGCATCGACCAAGGCTTTGGAAATCGAAAAGCCATCCTCTTCCATTTCCAGCCAGATCTTATTCCGTGGCGCTTTTGCGTAGTTTTCCTCCGCAAACGGAAAGATCACCACCGGAAATTCCAATCCTTTGGATTTGTGGATCGTCATGATCCGAACGGCATTGTTCCCTTCGGGCGACGGAATACTGAACTTGGATCCGTTTTTATCCCAGTAATCGAGAAAATCCGCAATCCCGGATTGGGTCCGTACGTCTCGTTCCAATACCAGATCCAAAAAGTACTGCACGTAGGAAATCGTACTTTTTTCTTTTATAAAAACGGCGATTATAATTTCGACCGTTTCATAGAGCGATTTTTTCCGACACTCATCAAATGAAATTTCGATGCCGAGTTCCCGCAGCCAACTTTCCAATGCGACTTCTGTTTCCTGCTGCATCCCCTGTTCGATACAATCGTGAATCTGCAACTGGTTTTGACGATAGCGCGCTACAAAATACAAAAAGGCCGCTTTAGCTTCTTTGTCGTTGTTGTTTTTCAGATACCGCAGCACGTTTAAAATCAGTCGTACTTCGGTGGCATTTTCGATTAGCAGCGTTTCGGACGATAATATCTTGATTCCGTTTTCCGTCAGATAATTGGCAAGCGCAACACCCGACGATCGTTTTCGCGTAAGCAACACAATATCCTTATAAGCATAGCCTTTTGCAGCAACCTCATATATCGTTTTTAAGGTCGCTTTCAGATACAGCTGTTCCTTATCGTTTGTTTCCTCACCGTCTTCATCGGTCACTTCCGCAGTTTCGGGAATAAATGAAATGTTCACATAACCGCCGGTTTTGGAATTGATCTCCTGACGACTGTGATTGCGATACAAATCCTGGTAATCTTCGTTTGAAAATTCATCGGCCAACATTGCAAAAAAAGCGTTGTTAAACTGAATGATTTCCGAATAACTTCTATAGTTTTTTTCCAGTCGGACGAGCTTTTTATCCGGGTTCGAAAACGGATTATGACATTTGCTCAGCGCAATAAACTGTTCCGCTTTTCCACCACGCCAACGGTAAATCGACTGCTTCGGATCGCCCACAATCATTAATGACCCGCGTACGCCGGACAAATCTTCACTCGCCAGTGCATTGTCGATTAACGGAATCAGATTGTGCCATTGCATTTCGGAGGTATCCTGAAATTCGTCGATAAAAAAGTGACGGTAGCGTTCGCCCAGACGTTCGTAAATAAACGGCGCCGGCTGGTTTTGAATCTCTTTATAAATGATCGCATTAAACTCCGAAATCGACAGTATATTTTGTTCTTTCTGAATGCGTTCCAACTCCTGACTAATCGAGTTTAACAGCGACAAAGGGGTTATGTTTTTCAGAAAGGCCGTATAAAAATTCTTTTTTTCGTAGTTTTTATAGACCGCGGCCAGTAAGGTGATCAATTCTACTGAAATCGACTCGATAAGGTCTTTATCTTTAGCACCTTTGTTGACCGCAATCTCATCGACTTCTCTAAATTTTTTATGCGTGCTTTTTAATTCTCCTTTTTGGATATACCCCAAATGATTGGGAAACGTTCCGCGGGAAAACGATTTCAGATCGATTCCTTTACTTTCGATCAGCGCCATGGCGGCATCAGCCTTTGCCACACTGTCGGCATCGAGCTGCGACACCAATTCTTTTAATTTATTTTTAACGGTTAGAAACTCCTCGATCGATTTGTCTTCGAAGTTATGAATCTCATTCCGGTTGTTTTCATTGAGCAACAATCGTCCCACATCCAACAATTCACCGGTTACATCCCAACTTCTGTCGTTATCGGTTTTATCGACCGAAAAATCGACCAATAGATTTGTGAGCTGACTTTCCTCTCCTGCTTTGGCCACTATCGCATCCACGGCTTCCTGTAATAACGAATCCGTTTCCAGGGACACATCAAAGGTTACCGGCAGATTTAAATCGTGTGCAAAAGCGCGGATTACCTTATGGGTAAATTTATCAATCGTGGAAATATCGAAAGACGCATAATTATGGATGATATTTTTGATAATCGCTTTCGATTTATCCTGAATTGTCGCCAGACTTAGCCGCGTTTCGGCCGAAATATCCTTCATCAACTCCAACGCTTTGTCGCTGGTATCGGGTTTTGAAAACTCCGACAAACCATTTACAATCCGGGTTTTCATTTCCTCCACTGCTTTATTGGTAAAGGTTATCGCCAGGATTTTTTTATACGCATCATTCGAATCGGCCGTCAACAAAATTTTAAGATACTCTTTTACAAGTGTATAGGTTTTTCCCGATCCGGCGGAAGCGTCATAAATTGAAAAAGCCGTTTTATCCACAATTAAGAAATGTTTATATTGGTATTACCAATATCAGAATAGAAAATTACTATTTTTTATTCCAAAGTATAATTTATAATTTTGAATAAAATTAATACTAATCTTTAAATAAAAATACTATGGCTTTCGAATTACCAAAACTTCCATATGCTTATGACGCGTTAGAGCCTCATATTGATGCCCGTACAATGGAGATTCACCATTCTAAACATCACAATGCTTATACTACGAATTTAAACGCTGCTATCGCAGGAACGGATTTAGAAGGAAAAACAATCGAAGAAATCCTTAACGGTCTTGATTTATCTAAAGCAGCCGTTCGTAATAACGGTGGTGGTTTTTACAATCACAATTTATTTTGGGAAGTAATGGCGCCAAATGGCGGTGGATTACCAACAGGAGAACTGGCTGAAGCGATTAATGCTTCTTTTGGTTCTTTTGACGAATTTAAAGCACAGTTTTCAAAAGCGGGTGCCACACAATTCGGATCCGGATGGGCATGGTTATGTGTTCAGAAAGGTGGAAAACTGGATGTTTGTGGGACTCCAAATCAGGACAACCCATTAATGCCAGGTATCGGATGTGGCGGAACTCCAATTTTAGGAATGGACGTTTGGGAACATGCTTACTATTTGCACTATCAAAATAGAAGACCAGATTATATTGAGGCGTTTTTCAATGTGATTAACTGGGCTGAAGTAGCAAAACGTTATGCAGCTGCAAAATAATCTGAAATAACATTTACAAATAGCCCCGATGGTAATACTGTCGGGGTTTTTTATTTCTATAAAAATAAAAAGGTGGAATAGAATTCCACCCTTTTTGCCCCAAATCTACCATAAACTTAACCTACTAATGCTATGGTGATACAAATGTATTGTCAATGCTTTTCGCTATCAAAAAAATCAGATTATCTACTAATAAATTCGATAAAAAGCGTGTTTTTAACTACTTCTAGTACGCACGGGCGTCTTTACCTTCGTAAAAATTCATAAAAGCACGGTTCACAACGCGATTCCCACCGTTGGTTGGATAATCCCCTGTGAAATACCAATCCCCTAAATTTTTAGGACAAGCTGTGTGTAAATTAGCTACCGTTTGGAAGATGATTTTCACATCGGCGTTTACATCCGACGAAGTTAACATCTCCGCAATCTTGTCTGAAATTTCCTGATCCGTAAATGGCGCGTATATTTCTTTTACATAGTTTACCACTTCACTGTCCGGAAGGTTTTCCTGTGCTTTCGATTTTTGATACACTTCATCCACCAAATGGTACAAGTTGCGTTCTCTTAACAGCTCCAATGTCGCCTGGAATGCGATTAAACCTTCCAGTTTGGCCATATCAATTCCGTAACAATCGGGATAACGGATTTGCGGTGCCGAAGACACAATTACGATTTTCTTCGGATGCAAACGATCCATCATCTTGATGATACTCTTTTTCAAGGTCGTTCCACGTACGATACTATCGTCAATGATCACCAAATTGTCGCTTGGTTGGATCACACCATAGGTTACATCATATACGTGTGCCACCAAATCATCACGGCTACTATCCTCGGTAATAAACGTTCGCAATTTCGCGTCTTTGATCGCTACTTTTTCGGTTCGGAGTTTTACCGATAATATATCTTGTAATTTTTCGGCCGTCAACACTTCTTTATTCGCTAAAATATCGGAAATCTTACGCTGGTTTAAAAAGTCCTGTGCGGCTTCGACCATTCCGTAAAAAGAAGTTTCCGCCGTATTGGGAATATAGGAAAACACCGTGTTATCGGTATCATTTCCGATCGCTTCCAATACCGCAGGCATGATCAGCTTTCCTAATTCTTTGCGCTCCTGGTAAATTTCAGCATCACTTCCTCTTGAGAAATAAATTCTTTCGAACGAACAAGCTTTTAACGGTAAGGCTTCACGGATTTGTTCGTCCAGTACTCTTCCGTCTTTTTTAACAATGATCGCATGTCCCGGTGTGATTTCGCGGATTTCTTCAAACGGCACGTTAAATACGGTTTGAATTACCGGTCTTTCGGACGCTACAACTACGATTTCATCATCCTGATAATAGAATGCCGGACGGATTCCAGCCGGATCACGGGTTACAAATGCATCGCCATGTCCTAAAAGTCCCGCCATAGCATAGCCACCATCCCAGTTTTTGGAAGCACGTCGTAAAATACGGGCAATATCCAAACGTTCTGCAATTTCCGGTGACGCATCTCTTTTACTTAATCCTTCGTTTTTACATTGTTGGTACAAATCGGTTACTTCATCATCCAAAAAGTGTCCGATTTTTTCCATTACGGTAACGGTATCGGCCATTTCTTTCGGATGTTGCCCCAATCGAACCAGGTCGTCGAACAATTCTTTAACATTGGTCATGTTGAAGTTTCCGGCTACAATCAGATTACGATGCATCCAGTTGTTCTGACGTAAAAACGGGTGCACACTTTCGATACTGTTTTTACCAAAAGTTCCGTAACGTACGTGTCCTAAAAACAATTCTCCGATATATGGAATTTCCTGTTTCTGCAGATCCACGTTGTCATTATATTCCGGATGTGCCTGCAACTCTTCGTTAATGCGCTGGTTGATTTGCGCAAAAATATCCTGAATCGGCTGCGACTGGTTGGAACGGATTCTGCTGATATAGCGCTCTCCCGGTTCCACATCCAGTTTAATACTCGCCAAACCGGCTCCATCTTGTCCTCTGTTATGCTGTTTCTCCATCAACAGGTACATTTTCTGTATCCCGTAGAAAGCAGAACCATATTTTTCTTTATAAAAGGATAATGGTTTTTTTAATCGTAAAAGGGCAATGCCACACTCGTGTTTTATTGCGTCACTCATAGTTGTTGTGTTGTTGTTGTGTATTAATAAAAAAAGCCCCGTTTCGAGGCTTCGGATGTTTCCGTTAATCTTGTAATGCGATGTCGAACTGTGTCAGCGCTTTAAACTGTTGTAGTCGGGACAGTACTTCGTGTTTTTCCAAACGCTCCATACGTTGTGTTCCGAATTCTTCCACACAGAACGAAGCTAAGTTCGAACCGTATACAATTGCATTTTTCATATTGCCAAATGAAATGTTTTCGCTTTGTGCAATAAATCCTGAGAACCCTCCTGCGAAAGTATCTCCGGCTCCGGTCGGATCAAAAACTTCCTCCAGCGGTAAAGCCGGTGCAAAGAATACGTCTTTATTGTGGAACAATAACGCACCGTGTTCTCCTTTTTTGATCACTACATATTTTGGTCCCATTGTATGAATTTTGGCAGCAGCTTTAACCAGAGAATATTCCCCTGATAACTGACGCGCTTCCTCATCGTTAATGGTGATTACATCTACTCGTTTCATTACGTCCAGTAATTCTGGTAGTGCACAATCCATCCAGAAGTTCATGGTATCCAATACGACTAATTTCGGACGTGCTGTCATCTGATCCAAAACACTGCTTTGTACAATTGGGTGCAGGTTTCCTAACATTACGACGTCAGCATCGGTATAATCGGCTGGTACTTTAGGCTGAAAATCAGCTAGTACATTTAATTGGGTATCTAAAGTATCTCTGGAGTTCAAATCGTTATGGTAGCGTCCGCTCCAAAAGAACGTTTTTCCACCTTTAACCACTTCCACTCCTGAAATATCGATGTTTTTATTTCGAAGCAAGTCCAAATACGCTTCCGGAAAATCTTCTCCTACAACAGAAACGATCGCTGATTTTATATTGAAAAATGAAGCCGACAGCCCGATATACGTTGCCGCTCCACCTAGAATCTTGTCAGTTTTTCCGAATGGCGTTTCAATCGCATCAAACGCAACGGTACCTACAATTAATAGTTTGTTCATAAAACGTGTTGAAAATTAGGGTGCAAATATACTTCATAAGTTTCAGAGTTGCAACGGTTCAGCATCACAAAGTAATGGTAAAGTTTCACAAAACCGCACTTAATCGTGCTGCACTTTTTCGTAATAGGTGTCTACCGAAAGTTTTTCCTGTTGTGAAGCCATTACCGCTAATTGATCACAACGCTCATTCTGAGGATGATTGTTGTGCCCTTTCACCCATTTGAAATCGACGTGGTGCTTCCGGTAAATCTTTAAAAACCGCATCCAGAGGTCGGGATTTTTCTTCCCGTCGAAGTTTTTCTTTTCCCATCCAAACACCCATCTTTTTAAAACCGAATCGACCACATACTTGGAATCGGAAATCACCAAAACACGCGTTCCCTGTATTTTAAGTTTTTCCAGCCCCACAATTACCGCCAACAATTCCATACGGTTATTGGTTGTTAGTCGGAATCCTTCGTAAAATTCTTTTTTATACGGTTTCCCTACCCATTCCAGGATTACACCATAACCGCCCGGACCAGGATTTCCTTTGGCCGCGCCGTCTGTATATATATGTACTTCGTGAGAATGCACGTTATGCTTTTAATAGGTTTTCGATTACTATTGGAAAATGTTTGTGTTCCAATTCCTGAATTTTCGCTGCGATGGCTTCCGGTGTGGTACAATCTTCTACCGAAACGGTTGCCTGAAACAGGATTCCGCCTTCATCGTAGTGTTCGTTTACATAATGTATGGTAATTCCGGTTTCTTTTTCGCCATTTTCGAGTATGGCGCGGTGTACATTCATACCATACATTCCCTTTCCGCCATATTTTGGCAATAAGGCCGGATGAATGTTTATGATTTTTCCCGGATAGTGTTCGATTATCGATTCCGGAAACTTCCAAAGGAAGCCTGCCAAAACGATCAAATCGGGATCGATCGCCTCAATTTTTGTCAAAACCGTACCGTCTGAAAGCGCATTTTTGTCGAAAACCACAGTCGAAATCCCTAAATTTTCCGATTTCTCCAACACTTTTGCATCCGGTTTGTTCGAAAAAACGGCCGAAACAACCCCTAGATTACTATTTTTAAAGTGTAAAATTATTTTTTCTGCATTGCTTCCCGAACCCGAGGCAAATATGACGATCTTTCTCATTTATCCTTTGTTTTTCAGACCGCAAAAAAAAGAATAATAAATGATATTAAACAGTTTTTGAGAGCCTTTTCAAATTAATTTTTTATTTTCGTAGCTACATTTATTAACTAAAATGTTGTTTTAAAATAAAGTTTTTTATTTTTGCCAACAAATTAAATTTTAAAATTAAAGATTATGTCAGACATTGCATCAAGAGTAAAAGCGATTATCGTAGACAAATTAGGTGTTGACGAAAACGAAGTTGTAACGGAAGCAAGCTTCACTAACGATTTAGGAGCTGATTCATTAGACACTGTTGAGCTTATTATGGAGTTCGAAAAAGAATTCGATATTCAAATTCCAGATGACCAAGCTGAAAACATTTCTACTGTTGGCCAAGCTATCTCTTACATAGAAGAAGCTAAAAAATAATAACCTCATTAATCCCATGTATTCCGGTTTTACCGTGAATACATGGGTGTTATTATTTTTCAACAGGTATTTGGTTAAGAAATACAACTGATTGGTAACAATCATTAAATATACTATCAAATTGCCCATGTTTCCTTTACTTTATAAAAGAAAACAACATGGGTATTTTTGTTTAAATTGAAACTATAAAATTGAACGTATGAAATTAAGACGAGTTGTAGTAACAGGATTAGGTGCTCTTACTCCTATTGGAAACAATATTCAGGAATACTGGAATGGTCTTATTAACGGTGTAAGCGGAGCTGCTCCCATTACTTATTTTGATGCCTCCAACTTCAAAACACAATTTGCCTGCGAATTAAAAGGTTTTAATGTTGAAAATTTCATAGATCGTAAAGAAGCTCGAAAAATGGATCGCTATGCACAATATGCAATGGTGTCATCCGAAGAGGCGGTGAACGATGCGAATTTCAATTTTGATAAATTAGACAAAGACAGAGTAGGAGTAATCTGGGGATCCGGAATTGGCGGATTGGAAACCTTCCAACAGGAAGTGATTGATTTTGCCAGAAGTAGCGGAATCCCGAAATTCAACCCTTTCTTTATCCCTAAAATGATTGCCGATATTGCCGGCGGTCATATCTCTATCAAATATGGTTTCAGAGGACCAAACTTTACAACGGTTTCGGCTTGTGCTTCTTCAACAAATGCACTTATCGATGCCTTTAACTACATCCGTTTAGGACATGCCGATGTGATGATCACCGGTGGATCCGAAGCAGCTGTAACCATAGCCGGAATGGGTGGTTTTAACGCCATGCATGCCTTATCAACCCGAAATGACGATCCGAAAACGGCTTCCCGTCCGATGGACAAAGACCGTGAAGGTTTCGTTTTAGGTGAAGGTGCCGGCGCTTTGGTATTGGAAGAATATGATCACGCTGTTGCCCGTGGCGCCCGAATCTATTGTGAAATAGGCGGTGGCGGTATGTCGGCTGACGCACATCATATCACGGCTCCACATCCGGAAGGATTTGGCGCGAAAAACGTAATGTTAAACTGTTTACGCGATGCCGGTTTACAACCAACCGACGTAGACGGTGTAAACATGCACGGTACTTCGACTCCTCTTGGGGATATTGCCGAAAGTAAAGCAATCCAGCACGTATTTGGCGAACATGCCTATACCTTGAACCTGAATGCTACCAAATCGATGACCGGTCACCTGTTGGGTGCTGCCGGAGCGATTGAAGCCATCGCTTCTATCCTTTCGATTGTACACGGAATTGTTCCACCAACTATTAACCATTTTACAGACGATGAAAACATCGACAGTAAATTGAATTTTACTTTTAACCAGGCTCAGAAAAGAGACATGAAAGTGGTTATGAGCAATACGTTTGGTTTTGGTGGTCACAACGCATGTGTACTTGTGAAAAAATTGGATTTGTAGTCTTGTAATGAGTATTATCAAAAAAATATTTTCAAATTCCCGCTCTAATGAAGACGGGATTTTTTTTGATGATGTTTCTAAAATACTAGGTTTTAAACCTTTAAATCTGATTCATTATCGCAAGGCATTTACCCATCGTTCGATGAATAAAACCGACGACGAGGGAAATCCGATGAACTACGAGCGTCTGGAATTTTTAGGTGATGCGATGCTAGGATCGGTAATTGCCGCCCATCTATTCAATAAAGTACCCACTGGCGACGAAGGTTATCTAACCAAAATGCGGTCGAAAATCGTAAGCCGTGAACACCTGAACGAACTGGGAAAAGACCTGAACCTAATCCGTCATGTCGAAAGCAAAGTATCCACCCAGCATTTTGGCGAAAACATCCACGGCAATTTATTCGAAGCCTTAATCGGCGCTATATATCTGGATCGTGGCTTTACCTATTGCGAGAAATTTATCCATAAAAAAGTGATCGTCCCCTACGTAGACATTGCCAAACTCGAAGGAAAAGTAATCAGCTACAAAAGTTTGCTGATCGAATGGTGTCAGAAAGAAAAACACACCTTTCATTACGACGTTTTCGAGGATAATGGCAACGAAGGGATCAAATATTTTGGCGTAAAACTAAAGATCGACAATAAAATTGTGGCCCGAGCCCGGGCGACTTCCAAGAAAAAGGCAGAGGAAAAAGCCTCACAACGAGCCTATTTTGCATTTCAGGAAAAAATTAACAAAAAGTAAGTGGCGTTCTTTGCTAAATTATCGTTAACAACCTTACTTTCCTGTTTTATAAATCTTTAATGTAGTATCTTTACGCCTGGATTTTTTTTCAAAGAATATGGCTATTCATAAACTACTGATTAACGATTTTATTTCTGAAGATTATGAGTTGATTGCAATTCATTCGACCCTGGAAGACTATCGGTTAGCCTATTTTATCAACCAGAAGCTTCCCGTTACATTCGAAAAAAGCAGTAAGGATATCGGTATTCAGATACCGGAAGGAAAAAGCCATTTTACCCGCTTTATTTTCGATGACGAAGCACATGAATTGTTCTGGAATCTGATTCCAAATAAAACCACGCTGGTCACCCGACAAACGAAAGCCACATCCCTTTTTGAGGAAACCGAATTTGATATCGCAACAAATATTTACCTGCTGCCGGAACTCAAAAAAGTGGATTATATCATAAAAATTGAAAATACAGACGATTTTTTTGACCTGGATCAACTGATTGATCAACTACTAACAATCAAACAGATTACCACGGCCTATAAAATTGAACAAAACAAACTAAAATCGAAAAATAATTTAATTTTCTAATACCAATGCTGACAAGAAAAAAGACAAAAATCGTAGCGACACTTGGCCCTGCTTGTAGTACAAGAGAAATAATAAAAGAAATGATTGATACAGGAGTTAATGTCTTCCGAATTAATTTTTCTCATGCTGACTATACGGATGTTAAAGAACGTATCGATATTATTAGAGGACTAAACGATGAATTTGGTTATACCACTTCTATTCTTGCCGACCTGCAAGGTCCAAAACTTCGCGTCGGTGTTATGAAAGAAGATGTGGTAGTGAGTAAAGGCGACACCATTACATTTACTACTGCAGAAGATATCCTGGGAACAGCCGAAAGGGTGTATATGAATTACAAAGAGTTCCCGAAAGATGTAAATCCCGGAGAGCGTATCCTTTTGGATGACGGAAAGCTGATTTTTGAAGTACTCGAAACGGATAAAAATACAGAGGTAAAAACCGTGGTTATTCAAGGTGGTCCGTTGAAATCGAAAAAAGGGGTTAACCTGCCAAATACCAAGGTTTCATTACCGGCCTTAACCGAAAAAGATATCCGCGATGCGATTTTCGCCATTGAAAATCAAGTGGACTGGATTGCTTTATCGTTTGTTAGAACACCAAATGATTTGGAAGATCTTCAGGATTTAATTGCCAAACATTCCGATCATAAAATTCCGATTATTGCTAAAATCGAAAAACCGGAAGCGGTTGAAAATATTGATAAAATCGTTGCTTTTGCCGACGGACTAATGGTTGCCCGTGGGGATCTTGGTGTGGAAATTCCGGCTCAGGAAGTTCCGTTGATTCAGAAAAAACTGGTTCACCGCGCCAAAACAGCCCGTATCCCGGTTATTATCGCAACGCAGATGATGGAAACGATGATTACCAGCTTAACACCAACCCGTGCTGAAGTAAACGACGTAGCCAACTCGGTTATGGACGGTGCCGATGCGGTAATGCTTTCCGGAGAAACTTCCGTAGGAAACTATCCGGTTCAGGTAATTGAAAAAATGACGCAGATTATCGAAAGTGTTGAAAATTCACCTCTAATCAAGGTACCTCAAAACCCACCATTGGTTCGAACCAAACGTTATATCACCAAATCAATCTGTTATCATGCGGCTTTAATGGCCAATGATATCGATGCAAAAGCGATTTCAACGTTAACCAATAGTGGTTATACCGCGTTTCAGATTTCGGCCTGGAGACCTCATTCCCACATTTTGGTGTTTACATCCAACAAAAAGATTGTAACCCAATTGGGTTTACTTTGGGGTGTGCATACGTTTTACTACGACAAATTGGTAAGTACCGATGACACCGTGGAAGACATCAACCGTATTTCGAAAGAAAAACGATTTGTAGAAGAAGGTGACATGATGATCAATCTGGCCGCAATGCCGGTGATCGACAAAGGGATGGTAAATACCTTGCGTATCTCTCAAATCAGCTAATCCTACGCTTATAAAACAATACAAACCTGTCGAAATCGGCAGGTTTTGTTTTTTAAAAGTCAAACCGCAATTGTACGGCGACGGTTTTTTTGATTTCCGTATTCAGATTGTGTAGCGAAATACCTAGTAATCGCACGGAATCTTTCATTTTTTCCTGATATAACAGCTCCTTCGCCGCTTCCAGAATCAAACCTTTATCGGCTATAAAATAGGGTAGCGTCTTGCTTCGCGTTTGCAAGGTAAAATCGGAATATTTGATTTTTAACGTCACCGTTTTTCCGGCTATTTTATACGGTTTCATCCGTTTTTCCAATTCATTTGCGATGTTTTCCAGTTTTTCCACCATAAAAATTTCGGACGACAAGTTGACATTAAAAGTACGTTCGGCTCCCACCGACTTTAACATCCGATCCGGTTTTACGGCGCTATTATGAATCCCTCGTACGATATTGTAGTAGTGCGTTCCGCTTTTTCCAAAATGTTCCTCCAGATAGTCCAGCGATTTTGATTTTAAGTCTTTTCCGGTAAAAATCCCGCTTTGATACATTTTTTCAGCCGTCACTTTTCCGATACCGTAGAATTTTTTAATGTCCAGTTCTTCCAAAAATTGAATTACTTCTTCGGGATTGATCGTCTTTTGTCCGTTGGGTTTGTTATAATCACTGGCTACTTTTGCCAGAAATTTATTTACCGAAATTCCCGCTGAAGCCGTTAGTCCGATTTCTTCAAAAATACGTTTTCGGATTTCCTGAGCAATCAGCGTAGCACTCGGATTTCCCTTTTTATTTTCCGTCACATCCAGATAGGCTTCGTCCAGCGAAAGGGGCTCCACCAGATCGGTATAGTCGTAAAATATTTTCCGGATTTTTTTAGAGATTTCTTTATAGCGGTCAAAACGGGGACGAACAAAGATAAGTTCCGGACAGTTTTTTCGCGCCAGATACCCACTCATCGCACTTCGCACGCCGAATTTCCGGGCTTCATAACTCGCCGCCGAAACCACTCCCCTGACTTCACTTCCACCCACCGCTACTGGCTTACCCTTGAGTTCCGGATGGTCCATTTGTTCTACGGACGCATAAAATGCATCCATATCCACGTGGATAATCTTTCTGAAATTCGGGGTTGTTTCCATAAAATAAAGGTAACTATAATCCGGATAAAACGATTAGATTCCGGAAACAGTATCGTCTTCCCGCTTGTCTTTTACGGGGAAGAAAAACGACAAGGGGTGTTTTCTAAAATGGATCCAGATCGCCTTATTTAACAGACGAAACTCCGAAAGCGGAATGTTTCGGGAACGGAAGGCCAATCCGATCGACAGCCCAAAACTGACAATAAAATTCATAAACCCAATCAGTCCGATTCCTAAGATACTCCAACCGATCATCCATAAATCGGCTTTAAAATCCATCCCGTATAATCCCAAGGCAAAATTTCCACTGGCAAACGTAATGTGTCGGATGTCAAGATTCAATCCCAAAAAGATCCCAATCGACGCCGTACTTCCCAGGAAAACTCCAAACCAACCGTTCGATACCACTCCGGCCCAATTGTGTTCGAACCAGTTTGCGATTCTTTTGGTTTTTTTGGCACCGAAACTCATTTTCAGAAACGGATGTTCCTGAATACGGTAATACACCTGATTGTGTTTGTTTCGGTTGGAAATACTTCCGGAAATGATTCCCGATAAAAACAGGAATACTCCGGCTATCGAAGCGTGAAAAATCGCCGGTGAAAAAATCGGATTCAGATCGCCTAAAAGTTTAGGCCATTTGGTCACCGCAATATTGTAATCGAAAACCTGATCGATCGCCCAAATTCCCAATAAGGAAACCGGGAAAGCCATCACCACATTTCCAACAAATGCAATAAACTGCGATCGGAACAAACGGGCGAATAATTTGGCAAACGAACTGTGTTTGTTTTCCGTTTTCCCCTGTTTTTTCATTCCCTTTTCCAACGCCTGAATAATCGTCGCCGCGGTCATCGCCGGTTGTTTTGTTGCCAATGTAAAACCACAAAGGTAAATCGCAATAAAACCAAGCGAATAGTTTAGACTATAGAGAAATGCGTGGCCAAAAGCACTGGTTTCTATTTTAGAAAACAGCAGTTTGATAATACATAATATCCCCACAATAAAACCACCACCCAAAGCGGCTTTAAGCATCCCGAAATATTCTTTCGGACTTTCGGTAATATAGTGTTCTCCCGTTTTGGCCGTGTGTTGCGTGATCTCATACGACAGTAACTGTGTACTTTCATTGATCAACTGACCTACGTTGTTTTTATAACAATTAAATTTTATAAGCTGTAACGCCAGCTGAATCGTATTGTATTTTTTATCTTCTTCTTTGTCGACCACCAATAATGGAATCAGGATTTTCATACGGTACAATTGTTGACGGATGCGCAACAGACTTTGGTTTACCTTAATCGAAATTCCATATTTGGAACTGTTCGCAAAAGCCTTATCGACATACTCTTCGCATTGTTTGTGCAGGATGAGCAGTTGTTTGTACAACAAATCATCGGAAGTGATGGCATGTTGTTCCCCGGTGCGAATTTTT
Source organism: Bacteroidota bacterium (assembly GCA_023446155.1). Taxonomy (GTDB): domain Bacteria; phylum Bacteroidota; class Bacteroidia; order Flavobacteriales; family Flavobacteriaceae; genus Flavobacterium. The sequence continues at coordinate 66,927 of JAEXIT010000006.1, read as the reverse complement.
TCGATAATTTCCTGTAATTCTTTTTCAAAAGCCGTAAATGGACTTTCAAACTGACTGTATTCCGGGACCATTTTGATCACATCATTTTCCATCGCTCTTCCGCTCATACGCTGCGGAATCAGGTTCATCACATTGAGCAATTCGGACAAAGGTGATTTTTCTTTTACCGAAACATAGATATCCCGAAACGAAAGCAATTCGAATAATCGGACTAATTCTTCCATTGGAACTTTTTTGATCCAAATGCCATCTGAATTCAGATAAAAAACCTGATTCAGGATATATTGAAGCGTGTCTTTTTGCGGCTGATACGGCAGTACTTTCGCCAACAGTCTTTTTTTGACCTCAAAGATAAAATCGGCATCCTGTAAAATTGCTGCGTCCGACAACATCCGGCTGAATTTTCGTTCTTTAAACAACTGCGCCAGATAACGAATCAGCAATTCCCGTTTATCGGGGTGTTCTTCGAGGAAATACAATAGTTTTTCGATGGAAACCACCGCTTGTTTCTGCGGCTTTTTAGGTCGGAACAAATGTACCAGATCCACTAAAAAATGTAAGCTATCCTCAGAGACATACTGCTGGTTTTCAAAATGTTTATCAAACAGATTTTCTATGGTTGTCTTCGATTGTAGCTTATGTCTTAAATTCATGCGCTTGTTTTTGGTAAATTATTCTGTGGCAAAATTACGATCCGGGAGCTATAATTTTCTTAACTTGCTCCTAATTTATATTAATTTCTCCAGAAAATGCAGGAAATCGAGCGAAAGTTTTTAGTCAAATCCGAGGCTTTTATCACCGAATCGAATCGAAAAAACAGGATCGTACAGGGCTATCTTAATTCCGATCCCGAAAGAACGGTTCGCGTTCGTATTAAGGGCGAAAAGGGCTTTCTAACCGTTAAAGGTATTGGAAATGCCTCCGGAACGACACGCCTGGAATGGGAAACGGAAATTCCGGTTTCCGATGCCGAAACACTCCTGCCGCTCTGTGAAAAAGGGGTCATCGACAAAGTTCGTTATGAGATTCAAAAAGGGAACCACACTTTTGAAGTGGATATTTTTTCGGGTGATAACGAAGGACTGATTCTTGCCGAAGTGGAATTGCAATCGGAAAACGAGTTTTTTGAAAAGCCGGACTGGCTCGGATCCGAAGTTACCGGCGACAAACGGTATTACAATGCTTTTTTAAGTCATAATCCTTACAAACACTGGTAACATGAAAACACCGCAGTATCCGTTACTTTTTCTGCTTGCAGTAGTATCCTGCAGTAGTCCTAAAAAAACAGCCGATACACCTGTAGTCCCAACCGGAGCTGTTCCGGAAACCTTTAGCTATCAGGACAACGGGACGACCTATGTCATGCAGAAATATTTTTTGGTCTTATTAAAAAAAGGTCCCAACAGAACCCAACCGAAAGAGGAAGCCGAGGAAATTCAGAAAAAACACATGGCCCATATTTCCTGGTTACATCAAAACGGAAAAATCAGCCTTGCCGGTCCTATGGACAAGCACGAAACCATTTCGGGTATTTTGGTTTTTAACACGCCGACATTACGTGAAGCCGACAGTCTGGCAAAATTGGATCCGGCGGTAAAATCCGGCCGATTGGAAGTGGAAACCATTGGATGGTGGGCGGCAAAAGGAAGCAAACTCGAATAGTTTAATCCTGAATCACTTCAATATTTACATTAACGAATCCACGGCCTTTACCGTGAGTGATTTCCATAAATGCTTTTTTGGAAAGGTCGATTTCGCGCCCGCGGGTAAAGGGTCCACGATCGATAACTTCTACGATAACCGCTTTTTTATTGGCTACATTCGTCACCTTTATTTTGGTTCCGAAGGGTAGATTTCTATGAGCTGCCGTATATTTTGAATTGTCAAATTTCCTTCCGCTGGCGGTTCTTCGGCCATTAAAACGGTCGGCATAATACGACGCATGTACATTTTTTTTATAATTCTTAAGCTTAAGACCGCCCTGAATCGTGATAGAATCTTTTTTTATCGTATCGTTCACTTTCATTTTAGGATCCGCCTGAACGGCAAAAACCCTTCCGGTAGTTGTACTGATTAGCAAAACAGCCAGTGTAACAAATACGAGGTAAACTATTACTTTTTTCATTCTATTCGTTTTTAAGATGGTGAAAGGCAAGAAACATGCCAAGTTGAAAAAGGCCCTTACGGGCCTTCATTTTATTTAAACCATAAACTCCATGGTATTCTGCTTAGTATTAAAAGCAATCCTATCGCATAGAAAACGGCTATTTTTTTGAATTTATCCGTTCCGGTAGCTGCCTTTTTATGTTTCGACCAACCAATCGTAATCAAAGCGATCGCAATGATATTGATCAACGGGTGCTCCAAAGAAGTTAATCGAAGCGCACTGTTGCTCATTTGTCCGAACGATGCCGAACCCAGTGGCGACACAAAATAAAGGATAAAACCGAAAAGCAACTGAATATGAGAAAAGATCAGTCCAAAAAGTGAAATTCTTCTGTCTTTTGGTTCAAAATCTCTTTTAGAACTCATTCCTATAAAAGCGTTAATTACAGCGATGAATAAAGCCAATAAAGCAAGGTAAGCCAATCCGGAATGGCCTTTTTGAATAATTTCGTACATAGTTAGTTTTTTGTTTTCAAAACAAAGATAAGGAATTGAAACTAAAAAAGCCGTTTACCAATTCGGGCAAACGGCTTTAATCATTCGATTTCGTTATTTTTAATTATAATTTAACAACTTTAAAATTAACGGTCTGGTTGTTGATTTTCATCTTGAACAAGTACGTTCCGGTCGCATAGGCCGTCATGTCTACTTTTGTTGCCAAGTCGTTCAACTGACTATTATACAATAATTGTCCCTGAACATTAAACACCTGAATTTCCGTTATGGCATCTTTTGAAGTAATATTCACAAAACCATTAACCGGGTTCGGATAGTACGAATAATCCATATAAACAGCGTCTTCCAAGCCTAAAGAAGGCGTACAAGAGGTCGTAGCCACCCATCCGGTATCGGTTACTCCTGCATCGGAAACAAATTTCATCGTTAAAGCTCCGTCTGCCGCAGTCGATTCGATCGGCGCCGGTACTGTTAATCCAGTTAGACCAGCTCCACCTACTAATGGCGCTTCCGTACTGGATCCGTTGTAGATATATAAGAAATCATACCCATCTTCCAATCTGAAAGATGTAAAGGTTAATTTCACTTTATTGTTTGCCAGGTTCGGAATCAAGGTTCTTACGAAAACCTGATTGTTCCCATATTGTCCAAATGTTCCTCCGGTATCAGTCAATTGAATACCATTACAGTAGTCTGCTCCCGTTAATAGTATAAAATCTCGGGACAATGATGTCATTCCAAAACCACAAACCGGACGGATTCGCACTCTGTAATACGTATTAGGTGTCAGGTTTTGTGCGGTATATCCGTTTGTATTTACCGTAGTATACTGTCCTGCCGTTCCCGAGTACGGGAATACAACAATTTGCCATGAAGTCGCATTTCCTGCATCCGACCAGGTAATCATCGCCGATGTATTTCCGGCTCCCATAGTCGAATTGATATCCATAACCGTATTGATACAAGTACTGATACAATCCGTACTTAAACAAGATCTGGAATCAACGTGGTTTAAAATTGCAGCCGACGGTTGTGGTCCGAATCCGTTGTTAAAACTGATTCCTACACCACTCACCAAATGGCAATAACTCATGATTGTCCCTTTTGTAGCAGAAGAAGGAATTGTTGGCGGATTCGTCATACAGCTATACCCTTCCGATGTTGCCCCTAAAGCAGACGGTGCACAGTTATCAATAGCCGTATTATTTCCATTCCACACACAAGCATGCGTATGTCTGGATCCTAATAAGTGTCCCAATTCGTGTGTTACCACCTGAACGGTCCATGAATAGGTCGGAACTGTACTATAACTAAAATTCACATCCGAATAACAGTAGTTATTCGCTGTACACAACCCTCCGATTGTCACCGCTACACCTCCTAATCCTCCCGGATCGATTCCTACCAATTGTCCAACATCTCCGTCGAAAACTGGTCGTACAGCATTAAACTTTGCCAGATAATCTCCGGAACTTGTTCCTACTCCTTCGTACGGATCTTGCGATGTCCAGATATATACCGATTTTAGTGCTGTTGTAATTCCGTCGTTACTATATAAGGTTTGCACATTATTAAAAACGGATGTCATCCAGTTGGAAGTTGTAGTTGTATTACTTCCATTCGATTGGTACAAATTATAATCGATTTCAAAATAAACCGTCACACATTTAGTACTCGCCGGACTTGCCGATGGTGTTGTTGGTGCGTTTTTAAATTCTTCCACTTTATCATCTGTAGCACATTCAAAATCATGAGTTACATTCATCTTTTGATCTTCATAGATGATATAGTCCGATTTGTTTCCTTTTTTGTCCAATTTACCCACCGTTAAATTGCTTAATTTTGAACTGGAGGCGATTCCATTCAGTTCACCTTTAAAAAAGTTAAACGAGACCAGTGAATTAGCATCCCCTTTTACGATACCGCGGTAATACACTCCCGGTTCATATGTGATGTTTTTTCTTTTGTCGGTATCCAGGTGAAACCCTTCTGCCAACAAGTCCACTCGATAAAGTTGTAGTGTTACCGTTTCATTGTGATAAGGCAGGTCCATTTCGATCGCATTGGGTTTTTTGGATACGATATCATTGACTGCTGCTTCTTTTATAATAGCAAAAGAAGCGTCGTTTACTACTCTGGCAATTTCCTTACCCGGAGTTTTAGTCGACGCTTCTAATACTGAAAATTTTTTAAAGTCTGTGTTCTGTGAGCGTAACTCGGCGACCCTTTGGGCGACCCTGTTTTGCGAAAACACAGTTAGCCCGGTTAAAAGAGCTAATAAAAGTGTAATTTTTTTCATTTTGCGGGGTTAGTTAGTATTTTAGTCAGTCCAAATATAGAAAATATTTAGGTTCCGACTCACATTCCCGGCTTAACTACACAATTTTAACCTTTTAACTACAAACTTTTAAGATCTTTAATAGCTTTGAAAGCAATATCTACTTGGTCATCGCTAACAATAATGGTGAATTCGTAATTTGTAGAAACTACTTCGCAAATATTCACACCTTCCCAGGCCAGACGTTGAAATACGTAGTAAAACAATCCCGGAACCGAAAGGTTGTCTTTTGGAAGTTTTACCGTAATCGAAGCCAGGTTTTCGGTTTTATGCGCCCATTTCTCTTCGGCAAAGTATTTTTCCACTAAGTGGTTTAGGGAATCACTTACAATGATATTGGTTTCATTAACACCTCGTGAAGAAGTATAGAATATATCCGTATAGTTATTAATTTCTGCGATTAAATCCGATTGACAACTCAATACTTTTGGAGTAATTGCGAAATTATAATCCGTCAGTGAGGAACGAACGGTAATTTCTCCCAGATTCTTCAGAACTTTATCCAGTTTGTGGTTCATCCGGAAACCAAGTTCTTCCGATAATCGTTTCAGAGCCATTACTACAGCTCCTTGTTTAATGTTTTTCCCTAATTCCTGCTCTAATTCCGGCATCATTACTCTAGCTAAGGAGGTCAGGTTAATGATACCTTGGGAGAGGCCATTGAGCAAAAAGGGTTTCGTTTTAATGTAATGTTCAACTACAGAGGAAATAGTTTTCATAATTATAGTGGGTTTTAAAAATCTCGTAAAATTACAAAAAAAACAATCTGTTAAAACTTTAACAAAAATAAATTAGAAATAATAAAATGCATCGGGATAATGCGTAATATCAAAAACAGCTCCCTGTTTGTGAATAGCAATTATATCAAAACGGACGTCACATTCGATGTCCCTTAGGATTACATATTCGTTAACAGCTTTTAGTAAAAGCTGAATTTTCTTCGATTTCACAAATTCTTGTGGCAATCCATAATCTAATTTAGAACGAGTTTTAACTTCTACAACAACTAATGTTGTACCTTTTTTTGCAATTATGTCAATCTCGGCTTTACAAAATATCCAGTTTCGCTCCAGAATTTCGTATCCGTTCTGTATCAAAAATGCTACTGCACGTGATTCCCCTTCTTTTCCTAACTCATTATGACGTGCCATTTTATTTTTATTGGAATTCTAACACAACTTTATCGTCGGTTATTTCAAAATCAACCGTAGCGCCCAATAGTAATGCCCGATTATCTTTAACATGTCCGGCCGGAAAGTAAAAACATACCGGAATGTTATATTCTTTTGCGATGGAAGTGATTATACCTACTTCATTTTGCCCAAAAGGAATTTCATTATCATGCATATCTGTCATTCCTCCTACTATCAATCCTTTGAGTCCGTCAAAATAACCATTTCTTTTTAAATTATAGAGCATTCGATCTATATGATATAGATATTCATCCAGGTCTTCTATAAATAATATCTTATCTTTTGTGTCAATCGAAGATTTTGACCCTAACAAACTGTACAATATAGAAAGGTTTCCCCCTACCAATTGTCCGGTTGCTTTTCCTTTAATTTCATATCCTTTTGCAGGAACTTCATAGCGGATTTTCTCTCCAAAGAGCGCTTTTCGCAGTGTTTCCCTCGAAATTTCTTCCGTTCGTGGCACGGTAAACGGCATGATACCATGCAGGGTTGCCACTTTCATATTGTGGACATGACTGTGCAAAACGGTAACATCACTAAATCCAATAATCCATTTTGGATGTTTTTTAAATTTTGTAAAATCCAAACCGTCTATAATGCGAACAGTTCCGTAACCACCTCGCGCACACCATATCGCTTTGATGTTATCATCGTCTAACATCTGCTGAAAATCAGCAATACGCTCGCGATCCGTACCTCCCAACTGACAACTATCCAGTCCTATCGTACGTCCTAATTTGACTTCCAATCCCCACGATTTTAACAGCGCTATGGCAGGTTCGGCATCTTCCGGAAAAAATTTTCTTGCGGTACAAACAATGGCTACGGTATCACCTTTCTTTAAATAGGATGGAATTTTCATTTTTCGTTGTGAATATAAATCGGTCGTTGTAAAAATTAATAGTAAAATCAAAAATGATCTCAAAAATACAGCATTCGGATGGAGGCGGTTGGTTTTCATTTGAAATCGTTTCTAACAAATTTAGCATTTTTAAAACAATCCGATAAACATCTGTGAAAGGATTTGTCAACGCTTTTTTGCACAATTTGAATGAAAAAAACATTCAAATTCGTGGCTAATAGCCTATTTTTGCATTTCATCTTGAAAATACATTCAAAATATAATCTTTTTTTTATGATACAAAATCCTAAAAGATATACCATTACTGCTGCTTTACCGTATACAAACGGTCCGATACATATTGGCCATTTAGCCGGTGTATATGTCCCGGCCGATATCTATGCGCGTTTTTTACGCCAGCAAGGTAGCGATGTCGCTTTTATCTGTGGAAGTGACGAACATGGTGTAGCCATTTCGATGAAAGCAAAAAAAGAAGGCATTACACCTCAGGAGGTTATCGATAAATATAACGGGATTATTAAACAATCTTTTGCGGATTTCGGAATCTCTTTCGACAATTACTCCCGAACTTCGGCTAAAATACATCACGATACCGCATCTGATTTTTTCAGAAAATTATACAACGACGGTAAATTCATCGAAGAAGTTACCGAACAATTATACGACGAAAAAGCCCAACAATTTCTAGCCGATCGTTTCGTGACCGGAACCTGTCCGAAATGTGGTAATGAAGAGGCTTATGGCGATCAGTGTGAAAAATGTGGAACTTCGTTGAATGCAACCGATTTAATCAATCCGAAATCGACTATAACCGGGACAAAACCGATCTTAAAATCAACCAAACACTGGTTCCTCCCATTAGATCAATACGACACTTTTTTAAGAGAGTGGATTCTGGAAGGTCATAAAAACGACTGGAAGCCCAATGTTTTCGGACAGGTAAAATCATGGTTGGACGACGGTTTAAAACCACGCGCCGTTACTCGGGATTTGGACTGGGGTATTCCGGTACCGGTTGAAGGTGCCGAAGGAAAAGTATTATATGTATGGTTTGATGCTCCTATCGGTTATATTTCATCTACAAAAGAATGGGCCGAAAGAGAAGGAAAAGACTGGGAACCGTACTGGAAAGACCAGGACACCAAACTGGTGCATTTTATTGGAAAAGATAATATCGTTTTCCACTGTGTGATTTTCCCGGCCATGTTAAAAGCTGAAGGCAGTTATATCCTACCGGATAATGTTCCGGCGAACGAATTCCTGAATCTGGAAGGCAATAAACTGTCGACATCCAAAAACTGGGCTGTATGGTTACACGAATACCTGATTGATTTTCCGGAAAAACAGGACGTATTGCGTTATGCGCTGACTTCCAATGCCCCGGAAACCAAAGACAACGATTTTACCTGGAAAGATTTTCAGGCACGTAATAACAATGAACTTGTTGCTATTTTCGGAAACTTTATTAACCGTGTGGTCGTATTAAGCAACAAATACTACGATGGAATCATTCCGCAACCTAACGAACTGACAGAAGCCGACGAGGCCGCTTTGACCGAACTAAAAGCCTATCCGGCGGTTATTTCGAGTTCTATCGAGCGTTACCGTTTCCGTGAAGCTTTAGGAGAACTGATGAATGTTGCTCGTTTAGGAAACAAATACCTGGCGGATGAAGAACCGTGGAAAATTGTAAAAGAAAATCCGGAAAGAGTAAAAACGCAAATGTATGTAGCCCTTCAAATTGCTACAGCTTTGAGCGTTTTAGCCGAACCATTCCTTCCGTTTACCGCTCAAAAATTAAAATCAATTTTAAAAATTGACCGTTCATTGGGCTGGAATGACATTAGCACGACATCCGATTTAGTACCGGCGGGTCATCAGATCGGACAGGCGGAATTGTTATTCGCTAAAATTGAGGATGAAGAAATTCAAAAACAGATCGACCGACTAGAGGCGACAAAAGTGGCCAATAAAGCCGAAAATCAAGTGGTAACACCACAAAAAGAAGTCGCTACTTTCGATGATTTTGCCAAATTGGATTTACGCGTGGGAACGATTGTTGCCGCTGAAAAAATGCCAAAAGCAAATAAATTACTGGTCCTTAAAGTCGACACCGGAATCGATGTTCGCACTATCGTTTCGGGAATTGCCGAGCATTTTGCACCGGAAGATATCATCGGAAAAAGAGTGACCGTTTTAGCCAATCTGGCGCCAAGAGCCCTACGCGGTATCGAAAGCGAAGGAATGATCCTGATGACGGAAAACGCCGAAGGCAAACTGGTTTTTGTAAATCCGGATGCCGATGGTGTTAAAAACGGAGCGACAATTAATTAAGATTTTAAACGAAACTATAATGGCACTAAAAGTTATAGCCTTTGATGCAGATGATACCCTTTGGGTAAATGAGCCTTATTTTGAAGAAACCGAAAAAAAATTCTGTGGTCTGATGGAAGATTATCTGTCACATCAGGGATTATCACAGGAATTATTCAAAATTGAAATACAGAATTTACCGGCCTATGGTTACGGCATCAAAGGCTATATTCTTTCGATGATCGAAGCAGCCTTAAAAATATCAAATAATACCATCGATGTGGCCATTATTGGCCGTATCATCGAGCTGGGAAAAGAATTGCTGGAAAAACCAATCGAGTTACTCGACGGGGTTGAAGAAACATTGGAAGCCTTAAAAGGGAAATACCGTTTGGTGGTCGCCACTAAAGGCGACTTAAAAGACCAGCACCGCAAATTACACGATTCCGGATTGGGCGCTTATTTCCACCATATTGAAGTGATGTCCGACAAACAACCATTGGATTACCAAAAGTTGGTAAGCCGATTGGATTTAAAACCGGAAGAGTTTTTTATGATCGGTAATTCGCTAAAATCGGATGTACTGCCGGTACTGGAAATTGGCGGTCATGCCGTGCATGTTCCGTTCCACACTACCTGGGCGCATGAACGCATTGATCATAAAGTGGAGCATCCCAACTTTAGAACTATTGAAAAATTAACCGATATTCTACCGCTTTTATTACCGTGAAACAAAAGTTAGACCTGGCCAACTGGAGCAGAAAAGAACACTTCGAATTTTTTAAAACGTTCGAGGAGCCCTTTTTCGGACTTATCGCAACGGTTAACTGCACCAAAGCCTATGATCACGCCAAAGAAGCCGGCGTGCCATTTTTCATTTATTACCTGTACAAAACATTAGTTGCAGTGAATGCTGTCGAGGCTTTTCGTTACCGGATTCAGGACAATGAAGTCGTTATTTACGATCGTATCGATGCTTCCTCAACCATCTTACGGGAAGATAATTCCTTTGGCTTTTCGCTGATCGAATTTGACCACGATATTCAGACTTTTAAAACCATCGCACAAAACGAAATCGAAAGGGTTCGCGAAACACCGGGCCTTTTTACACGACGTTTTGAAATGGACAACCTGATCCATTTTTCTTCCATTCCGTGGGTAAATTTCACCTCATTATCACATGCCCGAAGTTTTACCTTTCCGGATAGTTGCCCTAAAATTTCGTTTGGAAAAATGACCCTTACCGGCGCTAAACGAGAAATGCCGGTTTCCGTTCATGTTCACCATGGTTTGGCCGACGGTTATCATGTAGGCCTGTTTTTTGAAGAATTACAAAAACAACTGGATCAGAAATGAGAAAAATTGCCGCTTTTATCATCCTAAAATGTAACGACGAGTTACTTTTATTAAAACGTTTTAAAGAGCCTTTTAAAGGCTATTACGTTCCGGTTGGCGGCAAGCTCGAACCCGATGAAATCCCTATGGATGCCGCACGACGCGAAACATTCGAAGAAACGGGCATTCAACTGAATCAACTTACCTATATGGGAACACTTTTCGAAGTTTCTCCTGTAGACTACAATTGGCTTACTTTTGTCTATATGGCCGAAATTCCATACCAACCCGCACCCGAATGTAACGAAGGGACATTGGAATGGATTCATAAAGATAACCTGAAAAATATCCGGACTCCGGAAACCGATCTGCATATTTACGAAAAGGCTTTTAACCAACAGCCTTTTGCGTATAGCGCCCGTTATGACGCCAATCTGAATTTACTGGAATTGATCGACGAATTAAATCCGTAACAAACGGTATGTTTCCGATTGCTTACCATCCGATTTACAAACATCCGCTACCGGAAGGCCATCGCTTTCCGATGATCAAATACGAATTACTACCACAACAGTTAGTACTCGAAGGTATTGTAGACAGCAGCGCTTTTTTCGAACCGGACATGCCGGATATGCAACCGATACTGGCCGTACATCAAAAAGAATATGTAGCTGATTTGATCCGCTTAACACTGGATCCAAGAGCCGTTCGTAAAATAGGATTTCCATTATCGTCCGAATTGGTCGAACGGGAATTACGACTCGCACAGGGAACTATACGTGGTGCCGAAAAAGCATTGCAAACCGGTATCGCCTTTAATATCGCCGGAGGCACGCATCATGCTTATGCCGACCATGGAGAGGCTTTTTGCCTGTTGAACGATCAGGCTATAGCAGCACAATATTTACTGGATCATAAACTGGCTGAAAAAATTCTGATCGTAGATCTTGACGTACATCAGGGAAACGGAACCGCTGCGATTTTCGAACACAACCGTTCCGTTTTTACCTTTTCGATGCACGGTCAGTCGAACTATCCTTTTAAAAAAGAACGCTCCGACCTGGATATCGCACTGCCGGACCATACGTCCGACGATGCCTATTTATCCCTGTTACATCAGACCTTGCCGCAACTCATCGCTACACAACGTCCTGATTTTATTTTTTACCTTAGTGGTGTCGACATACTGGCTTCTGATAAACTCGGAAAACTTGCCTGCTCAATCGATGCCTGCAAAAAACGAGACGAAATTGTCTTTACGCATTGCCATTCGGCGGGAATACCCGTACAATGCAGTATGGGTGGCGGTTATTCACCGGATATCCGGACCATTATCCAAGCACATACGAATACCTACCGCGTAGCTTCCTATATTTACAGTTAATTGCCGTTTACAGCAATAAAATCTCGCTTATAACAACTTCTGTAGAATAGCGCTTTTGCCCGTCTTTGTCTTCCCAGCTATGATGAACCAGTTTGCCTTCTAAAACAATTTCCCGACCCTTTTTTACGAATTTTTCAACAATATCGGCCAACTTCCCCCAGGCCTTTACAACATGCCATTGCGTATCGGTAACTTTTTCACCTTTTTCGTTATAATACACTTCGTTCGTAGCTACGGATAGTTTGGCAAGTTTCCGACCTTCTTCCAGTGTCTTAATTTCCGGATCATTCCCTACATTCCCGATTAATTGCACTCTGTTTCTCAATGTGTTCATGGCTTATAATTTTAATAGATTAATGTTCAGTTTCGGGAGATAACGCGGGTTTATTTATTTTTAACAAACTTCTGGTATTCTTTTAATTGCGTTTGTGAATCTTCAATTCCCAACACATAAATTCCGGCGGCCAGTTTGGACACTTCAATCCCTTTTTCACCTATTGCCGTTCCTTTTACGTTAAAAATTTGTCTACCGTTCAAATCATACACTGTAATTAGTGCCTGATCGGACAATTGTTCTTTGTTTTTAATAAATAATCTTTCATTGGCCGGATTAGGATATACGCCAAAATTTGCGGTTCCAAATTCAGCCAATCCTAAAGCTGATTCACCGGTTTTGGCTATATATACCGATTGTTTATCATTTGTTACAATGGCCAGATTGTTTAACTGTATGTCAACAGACGCTGTCGAAATAATAGTAAAATTATCCGGATCGGAATTCAGTACTTTCAGATTTGAAGATCCGTTTGGCGGTGCGGGATAAACCTCACATGCCTGTACCGTACCCTGTGCATTATATTTGGCTATGAAGTTGAAAAAATTATTATCGATCGTATAGGTAAAACCTGGGGAAAGATTAACATATCGATAAAAACTTCCTCCTACATAAATATTATCCTGAGCATCCACATACAATCTCGAGAATTTCGACGATGAACCCGCATTGGTTCCCGGCGCCTGATCTGTTGATATTCCGGCCTTTCTGGCCCAAACCAGATTTCCGGCTGTATTGTGTTTCACCATATAACCACCGTAATTCCCTGGGAACTGTAATACCGTTCCGTCAAAATTTATAGTGGAATTATAAGCCATCCCTACCAAATATACGTTATTTGCCGAATCTACCGCAAGGTTAAACGCCTTGGTGTCAGAGCTTGTCCCAACAGTAGCTGTTTTTGCCCAGACCACTGCTCCGGTATTATCATAGCGTACATAGAACAGTCCTGAATTTGTACTCGAACTACGGTTTAGTGTAATGTTTCCAAAAGTTACAGACTTCGAAAGAAAATCCCCTGCAACAAATACATTCCCGTTATTATCGACCACCATGGCTTTCATCTGCGTTCCAATTCGGTCGGACATATTCGAACTGGCCACCCCCGTATAACGCGAAGACGAAACCCAAATCAGGTTACCCGTACCGGCATCGAATTTGGCCACCAGGTTTTTATCCATACCCTGTATTGCTGGTGAATAATTGGCCATCGGTAGGGTTTGCCCTTCGAAAGAAAACTGATCCGACGAATAATTGGCTGCCAGATACAGGTAATTGTTTTTATATTGCAGGTAACCTCCTCCCATATACTCCGGAAATTCCTTAATCCAAACCGGATTGCCATCCAGGGTGAATTTCACGATAAAACTGCGGTCTCCATACGTATTTGTGTTTGTCAAAGTGGTCGTGCCAATCTGCATATTACCGTTATAACTTCCTATCACATAATAATGATCATTACCATCATAGGCGAGCGCCGTAAATTGTTCGTATTTACTGCCGTTAAAATGTTTTACATTTAATAGCGCTCCGTTCGTATCAAATTTAGCGATGTAGGCATCCCCTTTAACCGGAGCCGACACATCACTGGTGTTTTGTATCGTAGTACCTTGTATTGTCGCTGTTTCGGTTCTGAAACTTCCAAGTATAATAGAGTTGCCATATCGGTCAACAAACCCTTGCGGCTGGTGTTCCATCAAGCCACTGTTTTCAGCTACTGCACTCCAAAGCCATTGGCTCTGATTAAAATCCTGGGCCTGGACGCCGCAGAAACTAACAAGCGTTGTTGCAATAAGTAGTTTTAGTCTCATGTTGTAGTATTTTATTATTTTTTAACCAAATTTATAAGAATAATACAATCTCAAAGAGTTAATACTGTTAAATGTTTTTACAATACAGCAAAATAACCGTCAAACCCGCATTATTCGCAATGTTAGCACTATGTTAAAATTATAAGACCGTACTGTTAAATGTCCCTTTTTTGTGAAAATCCCGAACGACGACACACTTCACCGACTTGCAAAAAGACGGCTTTTTTCGTAACTTTCTAAAAAATACGCCCCTATGCAGAAAGCTATCAATAAAGTTGAGTTACGAAATTTACAGATCGAAGACTATAAAGAACTGAAAAACTCTATGGTGGAGGCTTACAGCGAACTGGAAGAAGCTTATTGGAAAGAAGAACAAATCGAACGGTTGCTGGAAATTTTCCCCGAAGGGCAGCTTGTCATACTGGTCGATGACAGGGTCGTCGGTTCGGCACTTTCGCTAATCGTGGATAACCGGAAAGCCAGCGCCACTCATACGTATGAAAAAATCACCGGAAATTATACCTTTTCCACGCACGATCCATTTGGCGATGTGTTGTATGGTATTGATGTTTTTATTCATCCGGATTATCGCGGACTTCGTTTAGGCAGGCGTTTGTATGATGCCCGAAAGGAAATCTGCGAAAAACTGAATCTGCAGTCGATCATTTTTGCCGGAAGAATTCCGCGTTATGCCGAACACGCCAAAGACATGACACCAAAACAGTATATCGAAAAAGTACGCGCCAAGGAAATTCACGATCCGGTGTTATCGTTTCAGTTGAGCAATGATTTTCACGTGATTAAAGTGATGAAAAATTACCTCGAAGGCGATGTGAGCTCTCAGGAATATGCCGTTCTTTTGGAATGGAACAACATCTATTACGAAAAACACCAACAGTTGATCAACACACGAAAAAGTGTGATCCGACTGGGGTTGATTCAATGGCAGATGCGACCTCTCAACAATCTGGAAGCGCTGTTCGAACAGGCGGAGTTTTTTATTGATGCCGTTTCGGGATATGCCAGCGATTTCGCTATGTTTCCGGAATTGTTTATCGCACCGCTAATGGCCGATTACAACCATCTTTCGGAGGCCGATGCCATTCGGGAATTGGCTCGTCATACCGATTCGATCCGGAAAAAATTCCAGGAGTTTGCGATTTCCTATAATATCAATATCATTACCGGAAGTATGCCGTTACTCGAAAACGGGAATTTGTATAACGTCGGTTTTCTGTGCAAAAGGGACGGAACTTCCGAAATGTATTCCAAAATTCATATCACGCCCAACGAGGTGTTTTATTGGGGGATGAAAGGCGGTTCGCAGATCAAAACCTTTGATACCGATTGCGGAAAAATTGGCATTATGATCTGCTACGATGTGGAATTCCCGGAACTATCCCGTTTATTGGCCGATGAGGGTATGGATATTTTGTTTGTTCCTTTTCTGACGGATACACAAAATGGTTATACACGGGTTCGCAATTGTGCTCAGGCACGGGCCATCGAAAACGAATGTTATGTCGCCATTGCAGGATGTGTCGGCAACTTGCCAAAAGTGAACAATATGGATATACAGTTCGCGCAGGCAGCCGTTTTTACACCTTCGGATTTTGCGTTCCCAACCAACGGAATCAAAGCCGAAGCAACACCAAATACCGAGATGACCCTGATCGTGGATGTGGACGTGGATTTATTAAAAGAATTACACGAACACGGTAGTGTCCGCATCATGAAAGATCGGAGAAAAGATCTGTACCAAATCAAAAAACTAAAACCATAAACACACAATGGAACTGGAACAATTAAAATATCCGATCGGGAAATTTGTCGTTCCCACGGAAATCGATACGGATCATATCCGGGAGTGGAAAATCACAATACAGGAATTACCGCAGGAATTGGAAAAGCTGGTAAAAGACCTTCCCCAAACAGAATTAAACTGGATATACCGACCCGATGGCTGGTCGGTGAAACAGGTGGTACACCATCTGGCCGATAGTCATATGAACAGTTTTATCCGTTTTAAGCTCACGCTAACCGAAAATGTTCCGGCCATCCGACCGTATGAAGAACAACTTTGGGCGGCTACGCCCGATGGACAAGACGACGACATTTCCACTTCCTTACTAATCATCAAAGGTGTCCACAGCCGTTGGCATTATTTGCTTGATCATTTGTCGGAACAAGATTTGAATCGGTTGTATTTTCATCCGCAGCACCAACGTTTGTATTCGTTAAAAGAAGCCATCGGGCTATACGACTGGCATTCCCGACACCATTTGGCGCATATCCGACAAGCATTACAACATAAGGGCATTTTTTAATCCAATTGCAGTCTGCGGTCTACAAAAAAGAAGTTACTTTGTTCCGATAAAAACAAAAGCATGAAACCCTCTATCGCAATTGTTGGCTGCGGCTGGCTTGGTCTTCCATTGGCAAAAACATTGATTCAACACGGTTATTCGGTGAGCGGTTCCACAACCTCGCCCGAAAAATTAGCGATCTTACAGGAAGCCCAAATTGATCCTTTTTTGATCCAATGCAACGAACAGCAAGTAGAAGGCAACTGGGAAGCCTTATTTTCCGGAAAGGAAATCGTCATTATCGACATTCCGCCCAAACTACGCGGTGAAAACCGGGAGAATTTTGTCGTCAAAATAGAAACCCTGATTTCCTGTATTGTCACAACAACGATTACAAAAGTCCTTTTTATTGGTTCTACTTCGGTCTATTCGGATACGGATAAGATGATAACGGAAACCACTATTCCACAACCGGATACCGAAAGCGGAAAGCAGCTTTTGGAAGTTGAAAACCTTTTGCTTCAGAATCCGAATTTTCAAACGTCTATTATACGATTTGGCGGGCTAATTGGAAACGATCGGAATCCGATAAAATTCCTCGCCGGAAAAGAAAACATCGAAAATCCGAAAGCCCCGATCAATTTTATCCATCAAACGGATTGTATCGGAATTATTCTGGCACTGATCGAAAAAGGAATCTGGGACGAAACCTTTAATGCAGTCGCACCTTCCCATCCAACGCGGGAAGCGTATTATACCCAAAAAGCATCGGAATTTGGACTACCGCTACCACAATTCAACCACCAGAAACCCTCAACGCACAAAATTATCAGCTCGGAAAAAGTGCAGCATATTTTGGGATATGAATTCGAAATTCCCGAATTATGATGTAAAAAAAGCGGTACATTTATAGCTAAAAACATCCTCAATGGACTTAGCCGATATCATTAACCTTCGCCTCCACAATCAGTGGTTACACCAAAGTCCAGCGTTGGATATTACGGAAATTGTATCCCGTATGGGTGCGCTTCAGGCGCAGGATTTTGCCATGTCGAAATGGGCCTTAGGCATCCGAAAACCCGGTGCGTTTGAAAGCGAAATCGAAACCGCTTTTAATTCCGGTTCGATTGTTCGCACCCATGTTATGCGTCCGACCTGGCATACGGTAGCCGCGTCCGATATTTACTGGATGCTGGATTTATCGGCCAAACGAATCAAGGGTTCTGCCAAAGGTCGACTAAAAGAATTGGAACTGACACCCGAAGTCCTCTCCCGTTGTTATTCCATTTTGGAAAAAACACTGAGAGGAAATAAACATCATACCCGTGAGGAATTGGTAGCCTTATTTGAACAAAATGGTATTGCGAATTACGACAATCGGATGTCGCATATTTTAATTCTGGCCGAACAGGACGGACTAATCTGCAGCGGAAGAATCAAAAACGGAAAAACCACCTATGCCTTGTTAGCCGAATGGGTTCCGAAAAAAAACACCATTAGTCGGGAAGAAGCCTTGGAAAAACTCGCCCGAAAATACTTTTCCAGCCATGGTCCGGCAACATTGTCCGATTTCCAATGGTGGTCCGGATTATCTTTATCCGACGTCCGAAAAGCACTCGATTTGATCCAACACGATTTCCATTCTGAAAACATCGGTTCGGAAACCTATTGGTTTTCCAATGCGACTCCTTCGCTCATTCCCGAAAACACGATCCACCTGTTACCGGCATTCGACGAATGTATCATTAGCTATAAAGACCGTACGGCAACACTAACAGTTGATCATCATAAAAAAGCAGTAACCCGAAACGGTATTTTTCATCCGGTGATTTTGCATAACGGAAAAGCCGTTGGCATCTGGAAACGAACGATCAAAAATCAAAAAGTGATGATCGACATCCATCCTTTCGACTCTTTTACACCTTCCTTAGCCGAACCGTTGGAAAACAAAATACAGGAGTTTGGCGTTTTCCTGAATAAAGAACCTCATATCCAGTATCACTCATGAAACAAAACATCACACATATCACCCTTTTGGTACACGATTATGACGACACCATTGCTTTTTATACGGAAAAACTTCAATTTTCGGTATTGGAAAATATACATGGCGACGATGGCAGACGTTGGGTAACCTTGGCACCAAAGGGGTATTCCGGTAGTGCTTTTGCCTTGATCAACGCCACAACACCGGCACAACAGGAACGCGTTGGCAATCAAACCGGCGGGGCGGTTTCTTTTTTTCTGAATACCGACGACATCGAACGCGATCTGGCACATTTCCGACAACATAATGTTACCATCGTTCGGGATATGGTTCCTGAACCCTGGGGCAAAGTGGCCATTTTCACCGATCTCTATGGCAACCTTTGGGATTTAATCGAAACACCATGAAATCGACCAATTATAGCAATACGTTTATTGCCGTTGCCGAAGATTGTCCGGTTTTACAGGCAGCCATTCCACCTTTACGCGGAAATGAAAAATCGGCGGTGAATTTACAGTTTGAAACACTTCGCGACAATCCGTATCGCTATACATCGGACGACATTTTATTTATGGTTTATGTGCTGAAAAATCATATTCCCAAATCCGATTACGATGCGGAACGGGAGTTGTTTTTCTCCAAAAGTCAGGCGTGTTTGCGTTGTTCGCCCTTATCCAAACGTTATGGTTGGGGAACGCATCACAATGCCGAAGGTAAAGTCGCACTCTACGGTATTGATTCCGATGATTATCAAAAACTAGCGCAGGATTCCGCGCTAACACAGGTTAAGGCGATGCGTTCCAAACGGAAATAATTCTCCTCTTATTTTAAGCCGGCTTATTGCCGGTTTTTTTTGCTTTTAACATTTTTTATCACAAAAATTTTATTTTTTAAATATCATCACGTTTTTACAACAATTATTTAATTAAATTTTTATATTTGATACATATAATACCATTTAAAATATTGAAACAATATAAAATGGTACTTTTTGCCTAATATTCACCCCTTTATTATTTGATACAAGCCTCATAATTTTTCGCATTTGTTTTCAGGGTATTACAGCATTCGCATAGTCACCAATAGCATATTAACACCAAAAACAATAAATTATGAAAAAAAGCTTACTCCTACTGTCGGCTTTGCTGTTTTCTTTTACAGCAATGGCGCAGGTTCCGGAAACCAGTAGTCCGGACGATCCCCCAAGTTACACCCAACCTCAGGAAAACCAGACTCCGGTGTATGAATTACAACCAACGCAGTTAAGTGCGGAAGTCCAGGAATACCTCCACGGGCGTGTGGAAGGTTTTTCGGCGTATCATTTCGATTATGCCTCCTTAAACGATTATTTGCTCAAAAACCCGTATGCGCTCGAATTCATTCTGAAATCTGATAACGGTGCAACCAAGTTTACCATGCAACGCCACGATATGCGCGCCCTCGATTATACGGAAGGCGTTACACATGAAGGCGGTGAAAGTCAGATTACATTTCAGCGTACTACTGAAACCGATCTTACCTATAATGTCCCAACCATCAAAGGGATAGTCGACAATAACCCATCTATCCTGGCACGTCTGGCTGTTTTTGACAACAATCTTGTCGGTATAAAATGGAATACCGAAGGCAATGAAGTACTCTATTACACATCCCTTCAGGATTTCATCAAATTAAACGGAGACGATTTTGTGACCGATGAAAATCCGTTATTGGTTTTTAACCTTAGTAATATCATCAGCACACAAAACTCGCGTTGCGTTCAGATACAAGATGCGCTGCAGCAAACCTCAACAGCTCAGAAAGGTTATTTTAACGAGTGTACGCCACGATTTCTGACCATTGCCGCCGAAGGAGACAAACTTTGGTGTGATCAGAATGGAAGTAATTCCGCTAACAATATTCTACAAAGTTTGTTTTTAGTAGAATGTGTGTACACACATTATTTCAACATTTCCTTTATCGTAAAACACATCAATCTTTTACCCAATAACGGTACCTTATACAACACCAATAACGCCAACGATTTACTGTATAAATTCCGGGACAACTGGAATCTCAACCACACCAATAAAGACCGCGACCTGGCATTATTATTTACCGGAAGACGTCCGGATAACGGTACCGTAGGAATTGCGTTTACCAATTCCCTTTGCAACACCAATTGGGCCTATGCTGTAATCGGTAAAGACCCAACACGAACACGTATTATTGCGCATGAAATTGGACATATCTTTGGCTCTCTTCACGACGATGAGCACTACGGATCGGCTCCTTGTTCCGGAAACAACATCCCGATTATGTGTATGTACACCTCTTCGTATACTCCACTGTATTTTAGTCCGCATACCCGAAGTATTATCCTGAATTCAATTAACAATCATGCCTATTGTTTAAACGATTATGCCAATGTTAATAATGCCAACGAAGTTGTAAAATCATGGACCAATAACCGGAATCTAAAATGGGTTGCCTCCTGGTATATGCAACAAGGCGATTATATTCTGACCGGGAATTTTGACGGGGAAAACAATGATGAAGAAATCTTCTTTGCCAGTCCCGACAGAAATTGGGCGGGTATCATGGACTTCTCTTGTGATCAGGGAACCGACTGGTATCACCTTTGGGGAAATAGCGGAAACCGTACGTTTGGATGCTGGTATCGCAATTACGGCGATCGTTATTATTCGGGCGATTTTGATGGTGACGGAAAAACGGAAATCTTATCCCGAACCGATACCGGAAGTTGGGCTCAGATTAAAGAATATCTCCCGTCGTCCTGGTCATGGAAAGAACGCTGGAGTAATAACGGTAGCAACACCCCTATCGCCTATTGGTATATGGGTCCGAAAGACACGTTCCTTGTGGGCGATTTCGATGGCGATGGAAAAGACGAATTACTTTGTGTAAATCCAAACGGATGGTCGCATCTGGTAAAATTCAATTCTTCTCCCGGCGGATGGTATTCCCCACAAACCATATGGAGCAATAACGGTTCCGGATGGATTGGCGGTTTGCAGATTTCCCAGATTCAACGGTATCTGAAAGGAAAAATGCGCACCACAACCCGTGATGAATTGTATGCTTTTGTGAGTAATTCGTCCAGTAGTTTCTCGGCTATCATGCGTTTTAACGGAAGTGGTTGGACCTTAACCGGCGGACAAGGATTAGGAACTAGTTTCACCACTACCAATGTCACTCCGGCACATATCAGCTATAAAATGATGACGGGTAATCTGGATAACGACGGTTATAGCGAATATCTGGCGATTAGTAATTCCTGGATTGGAAGTTACGACTATAGTAACGGTGGTCCCGGAATGTCGTTTAACTGGAGTAACGGCGGTAGTTCGTGGTATAGCGACTGGTACCTAAATCAACCTTCACGTCAATTTCTGGTAAAAGCAGCACCAACAGCTCCGGATCAGATTTTTAATATCCAGTATGTCAAACGGAGTTCCGGCTGGTGGTTCTGGTACAGAGAATGGTATGAAGCCAATTTGGCCGCTATGTATCGTCGGGAATTGCCTACCAAAAACATGAAAACAACCGAACCGGAATTGGATTTCGAAAAAACAGCAATCATTTCGGTTAACGACAATATGCTGATTTATCCGAATCCGACTAAAGATATTCTGAATATCGATTTTAACAATCTGGAAGTAAAACAAGCCAATGCGTCCCTGATCGATATCACTGGTAAAACGGTACTACAGCAACCGCTAACCGGCCCGAATAATGTACTATCCTTACAGGCGCTTTCCGAAGGGGTATATATTATAAAGATCGATTCCGAAAATCAACCGGTAATCACTCAGAAAATTGTGATTCAGAAAAAATAATAACGGAATCCGATTTATAAAAAAAGCCTCCCAAATGGGAGGCTTTTTCATTACCAGATCTTAACTCTATCTTCTGGTTTTACATATAATTTATCGCCCGGTTTAATGCTAAATGCTTCGTAGAAAGCATCCACATTTTGTAACGGCACATAAGCACGGTACATTCCCGGTGAGTGTGGGTCGGTTTTCACCTGATTTTTAATCGCCTCGTCTCTCATTTTAGAACGCCAGATGGTCGCCCATGAAATAAAGAAACGTTGTTCCGGTGTGAATCCGTCGATTAATCCAGGGTTTCCGTTTTTCTTAAGGAATAACTGTAAACCATCGTAAGCCGCATTTACGCCTCCAAGGTCACCAATGTTTTCTCCTAACGTAAATTTACCATCTACAAACGTTCCCGGTAGTGGCTCCAAAGCACTATACTGCGCTGCCAAAGCACCTCCTAAACCGGTAAATTGTTTTAAATCTTCGTCCGTCCACCAGTTTACTAAATTTCCATCGGCGTTGTAACGCGCACCGGAATCATCGAATCCGTGTGAAATTTCGTGTCCGATAACCGCTCCGATTCCACCGTAGTTTACCGCTTCGTCTGCTTTATAATCGTAGAATGGCGGTTGTAAAATGGCAGCCGGGAATACGATTTCGTTATACGACGGATTGAAATACGCATTTACCGTTTGCGGCGACATTCCCCAACGGGTTTTGTCTACCGGTTTTTTCAAATCGTCGATATTTTCCTGGAATCCCCAACGGGCTACGTTTTTCATGTTTTCGTAATACGCACCACCATTTCCTGGCGCTGTAATTACCAATTTCGAATAATCTTTCCATTTATCCGGATATCCGATTTTAACAGTCGACTTACGTAATTTTTGGATCGCACCTTGCTTGGTTGCCGGTGTCATCCAAGGCAAACGGTTGATACGGTTTTCGAAAGCCAAGAATACGTTTTCGATCATCGCTTTGGCTTTGGCTTTCGCCTCGGCCGGGAACTTTTCGGCTACGTATAATTTTCCTAAGGCTTCACCAACTGTTCCGTTTACAACCTGTAAGGCTCTTTCCTCTCTCGGACGTTGTTTGATCGCTCCTTGTAATGTTTTGCTGTAGAAATCCCAGTTGGCATTTTCAATATCGGTTGTCAACACCCCTGTAGATTTATTGATCAACGTCCAACGTAGATACGCTTTCCAGCTGTCGACATCGTTTTGTTTGAAAAGTTCTTCCAAAGCCGTCATATAACGTGGTTGTGACACCACTAACGAATCCAGATTTTGCACCCCTAAACCGTCGAAATAATTTTTCCAGTTTACCGATGGCGTCAATTTCTGCAAATCGGCCACGCGCATCGGGTTATAGGTTTTTCGTCTGTCGCGACGTTCCACACGATCCAGTCTTGGTTTGGCCATTGCGGTTTCCAAAGCCAATACTTTGGTCGCATCTTCTTTCGCCTGACTTGGTCCTTCACCTAGAAACTGCAACATACGGGCTACGTGTGCTACGTATTTTTCTCTTTTTTCTTTCGAATCGGCATCATCCGAGATATAATAATCACGATCCGGTAATCCCAGACTTCCCAAACCTACATATACTACGTTACGGTTACTGTTTTTAGCATCTGCTCCGATTCCCATACCATAGAATCCCATACCCCCTTCCGGTTCCATTTCCAGTAAAAGCGCATTCAGATCCTGAACGTTTTTAACTGCATTGATCTTTGCCAATGCCGGTTTAATCGGGTCAATACCTCTTTTATTACGGGCAATGGTATCCATAAATGTTTTGTATACATTTACCGCTTTCGCCTGATCGGAATTTGGATCCAGATTTTTGTCGGCTGCCGCTCTTTTTAATATTGCCAAAGCATCCTTATCGGTATTCTGACGCAATTCGTCAAAACTCCCCCAACGGGTTTTGTCGCTTGGGATTTCGGTTTTGTCATACCAGATTCCGTTTACATATCGGAAGAAATCGTCACCCGGTTTAACCGATTTGTCCATATAGCTCAAATTGATCCCCGGATGCGACGCCTGCTTGTCGGCCGATGCGGTTGTTTGTCCTGATTTACAGGAAAACAACACCAACGTAGCCGTTGCGCCAAGCAATACGCTTTTATTCATTTTTATTTCCATATTGTTAATTTTGGTTGCTATTTGTGTTTTGGATAACAAAAATAAGAATTCATAGCCGAATCCCTTTTTTTATTTGTTAAAATTAAACCCGCTGTGATTTAGGCAATATTTAACCCCCTAATAGCGAACTTCTTTATACTTTTGCAAAAAATCACATCATGCTTAGCTTTTTCAAAAAATACCGACTGTTTTTTATCGTTCTTTTTGTTCTTTCCGCTATTATCATTACGCTTTTTTATAATGCGCTGACGCCTAAAAAACACCTGCCGATCTATACCCCATCCATGGTTAATCCCGAACTGGTGGACACTACGATTCAACACGTCGCCAACAAACACACTATTGCCGATTTTGCTTTTGTTAATCAGAACGGAAAAACGATCACCCAAAAGGATTATGAGGGAAAAATTTATGTAGCCGATTTCTTTTTTACTACTTGCCCTACCATTTGTCCGATTATGACCACCAATATGGTTTGGCTTCAGGATAAAATCAAAAACAACCCTAAGGTAATGTTGCTGTCACATTCGGTAACACCCGATATCGACAGTGTTCCCGTACTGAAAAAATATGCCCTGGAAAAAGGCGTGATCGACAGTAAGTGGAATCTCGTTACCGGAGACAAAAAAGACATTTATTATATCGCCCGTAAATCATATCTGGCCGTTAAAACCGGAAAACCGGAGGAACTTTACGACATGGTACATACCGAAAATTTTGTATTGGTCGACAGCAAACGCCGTGTCCGCGGATTCTACGACGGAACCAAAATGGAGGATGTACAGCGATTACTGGACGACATCAACTGGTTGTCGACTCAGGAAAAATAATCCCCTCCGACCGATTCATAAAAAAATGTGAAAGTCCGTTTTAACATGGCCTATCCGTTTTAAATGCTTACTTTTGTAGTTCTATTTTAATTCAATCTAAATAAGGTGAAAATTACGTTAGCACAAATAAAAAAAGGACAGAAAGCTTTGATTAACGACTTTAATGTTGACGTTATCCCTCTTAAATTACTTGAAATGGGATGCCTTCCCGGCAATACCGTAGAGTTATTACAA
Organism: Bacteroidota bacterium; assembly: GCA_023446155.1. GTDB lineage: Bacteria > Bacteroidota > Bacteroidia > Flavobacteriales > Flavobacteriaceae > Flavobacterium. Next base: position 41,410 of record JAEXIT010000006.1, on the reverse strand, counting down.
GTGGCTCCGTTGGGTGATCCGTTATACATTAATGTAAACGACAGCCATGTGGCGATTCGCCTTGAAACCGCCAAACAAATTGAGGTTGAGATTATAAAGGAATAAGTTCATGAGTACAAGCACGTTAAAAGTAGCCTTAATAGGTAATCCGAACACCGGAAAAACATCCGTTTTTAATCAGCTAACCGGTTTAAACCAGAAAGTAGGAAACTACCCGGGTATCACGGTCGACAAAAAGCAAGGGGTTTCTAAATTATCTCCTTCCGTTAAAGCGACCATTCTTGACCTACCGGGAACCTATAGTTTAAATGCCAGTTCACTCGACGAAAATGTCGTGATCGAATTGTTGATGAACAAAAACGACAAGGATTTTCCCGATGTTGCCGTAGTGGTTACCGAGGTGGAAAACTTAAAACGGAACTTGCTACTTTTTACGCAAATTAAAGATCTGGAAATCCCGACGATCCTGGTGATCAATATGTCCGATCGTATGGAACAGAAAGGGATTACCCTGGACATTCCGTATTTGGAAAGTCAGTTAAAAACCAAAATTGCATTGGTTAGTTCCCGCAAAAAAACGGGAATAGAAAATCTGAAAAACCTGATCATCAATTATAAAGAGCTCTCTACCGAGCCTTGTTTGAATGCTTCTGGTATCGATCCGGAGTATTTTAACAATCTGCGGCACGCTTTTCCAAACCAGCTTTTATACAAACTATGGTTAGTGATTACGCAGGATGTCAACTTCGGACATTTACACCGCAACGAAGTTTCGATTCAGTCGTTCGTTAAATCGGATGCAGAATTAAAACGATTACAACAAAAAGAAACGATAAAACGCTATCAGTTTATTAACGATGTACTGAAAGTTGGTTATACCGTTAACCGCGAAGAAGCCACCGACATTCGCGCCCGACTGGATCGTGTTTTAACCCATAAATTTTTTGGCTACATCATCTTTTTCGGTATCCTCTTGTTAATCTTCCAGTCGATTTTTAGCTGGTCGAGTATTCCGATGGATTTTATCGATGAAAGCTTTGCGGCACTAAGCGCCTATGCTGCCGAAAACTTACCTCCAGGATTATTAACCGATCTGATTTCAGAAGGTATCATTCCCGGCTTAGGTGGTATCATTATTTTTATTCCACAAATTGCGTTCCTTTTTCTGTTTATTTCCATTTTGGAAGAAAGCGGTTATATGAGTCGCGTGGTGTTCCTGATGGACAAAATCATGCGTCGCTTTGGATTAAGCGGTAAAAGTGTGGTGCCTTTAATTTCCGGAACGGCGTGTGCAATTCCCGCCATTATGGCCGCTCGGAATATCGAGAGCTGGAAAGAACGACTGATCACTATATTGGTAACACCTTTTACGACCTGTTCGGCACGTTTACCGGTATATGCGATCTTAATCTCATTGATCATTCCCGAAAAACACATTCTGGGTATCTTTAACCTACAAGGATTAACCCTAATGACCTTATACCTGTTAGGCTTCGGAATGGCGATTTTATCAGCCTATATTCTAAACAAAATCCTGAAAGTAAAAGGTAAGTCCTATTTCGTGATTGAAATGCCGGGTTACAAAGTCCCGTTATTTAAAAACGTAGCGCTAAATGTGATCGAAAAAACCAAAGCCTTCGTTTTTGGAGCGGGTAAAATTATTCTCGCGCTATCGGTTATTTTATGGTTTCTGGGTTCACATGGTCCGGGGGATAACTTTAAAAATGCCGAACAGATCATCGAACAGGAACTGGCTCAAAATAAAATTAGCGGCGAACAAGAAGACTTGGTCGCTTCGTATAAACTAGAAAATTCCTATATCGGGATTCTTGGAAAATCGATCGAACCGGTGATCCGCCCGTTGGGATATGACTGGAAAATTGGTATCGCCGTAGTGAGTTCTTTTGCGGCTCGTGAAGTTTTTGTAGGAACTTTGGCGACGATTTACAGTGTAGGAAGTCATTCTGAAGAAGAAACCACCATTAAAAACCGAATGAATGCCGAGATCAACCCGCTAACCGGAAAAAAAGTATTTAATCTGGCTTCCGGTGTTTCCCTATTGTTGTTCTATGCTTTTGCGATGCAGTGTATTTCCACACTTGCCATCACCAAAAAAGAGACCAATTCCTGGAAATGGCCGGCAATTCAATTGGTGTTTATGAGTGGATTTGCGTATGTCGTTTCACTCGTTGCGTATCAAATTTTACAATAATTATGATCGATTTTCAACAAATAGCGGTTTATATAATTCTGGCCGCGGCCGTCCTTTTCTTTATCCGAAAATATTTCTGGAAAAAGAAAAAGAAAAATTGCGGTGGCCCGGATTGCGGTTGCAGTTAATGGTCTTTAACCACTAAAAGCGGAATGGTGATTTTGTGCCGTACCGCGTCGACCGTAGTACCAAACAAAAGGTCTTTAAACCAGTTGTGTCCGTGCGCACCTAGAACCAATATGTCGAAATCGTTTTCATTTACTACTTTGGCAATACTTTTTTTCGGACTTCCGAAATCCAGTATACTACTCACCTGATACCCTCGTGCTTCGAGTGCTTTTTTATATTCTTCCAGATAATAATGATCACTGGTTGTCTCATAGTCGTGGGTTTCATTTCCGTGTACCATAGCACCGACCGTTTCCACGACGTGAATAATCGTATAATGCGCCGTTTTCCCACCCAATTGTAAAGCGCTCGCAATACTCTTTTGATCTGTTTTTGAAAAATCCAACGCAATGGCGATTTTAGAATACACAATCGGTTTATTCGATTCGCTTACCACAATTTCATTGATATGCGGAACCAGATTCGGAATCGCTCTGTTTTTTTCCACAAATGGTTTTACGATGATATAGAGTAGCAAAAAGGCTGCAAAAACAGCAATTGGCACCACAAACAGCCAGATATAGATAGGATGCTCGGAAGTGGTAACCCAGGTTTCAATTTCATCGAAAACCAATTTCGCGTTTAACGTCACAATAATTAGGGCGATAAGCCAGGAGGCAATTTTCGTCCATTTTCCAATGGCAAATCCCTGCATTTTGGTTTTATCACTAACGAAATGAATCAACGGTATGATGGCAAATCCCAATTGCAAACTTAAAATCACCTGACTTAATAAGAGTAATTTTCCAGTAGCGGCTTCTCCAAAATAAATGATCGCAATCAACGCCGGTACAATCGCAATTAAACGGGTAATGATCCGACGCACCCACGGCTGAATTCGCAAGTTCAGATAACCTTCCATTACAATTTGTCCGGCCAATGTTCCGGTTATGGTAGAACTCTGTCCCGCCGCAATCAACGCCACAGCAAATAAAATCGAAGCCCAATGCGTTCCCAATAAGGGTTCCAGTAACCGGTGCGCATCCTGAATTTCGGCGACTTCGTGCATTCCGTTGGTATAAAATGCCGCAGCAGCTAAAATTAAAATCGCCGCATTGACAAAAAAGGCCATATTTAACGCCAGAAACGAATCGAGAAAATTATAGCGAATCGCCTGTTTGATTCCTTTTTGACTGCGATCGTATTTCCGGGTTTGCACTAATGATGAATGCAGATAAAGATTATGCGGCATGACGGTAGCTCCAATAATTCCGATGGCGATATATAAGGCCGTACTATCGGGTATGGAAGGAATCAATCCCCGGGCAATTTCGGTCACATCCGGTTTCGCCAAAAACATTTCGATCAGAAAGGATAGGCCGATAATGGCAATCAAGGCGATAATAAAAGCTTCCATTTTTCGAATGCCTTTATTGAGTAAAAACAACAGCAAAAAAGTATCCAGCATCGTAATACTCACCCCCCAAAGCAACGGAATATCAAATAACAACTGTAATCCGATAGCCATTCCGAGTACCTCAGCAAGGTCGCAAGCTGCAATGGCGATTTCGGCTAAAATATACAACACCATATTCACCGGGCGGGAATACGTATCACGTGAAGCCTGAGCCAAATCCCGCTGGCGCACAATTCCCAGTCGGGCGCTAAGACTTTGCAACAATAGCGCCATGATATTGGACATCAATAGTACCCAAATCAGTTTATAGCCAAACTGACTTCCTCCGGCGATATCGGTTGCCCAGTTTCCCGGATCCATATAACCGACACTCACCATATAGGCCGGGCCAAAAAAGGCCAGGATTTTTTTCCATACCGAAGTATTTTGTACTATGGCTACCGATTCGTGTACTTCCTCCAGTGAATTTGTTGTTTTTCGCGTCATAATCAGCTCGCTAGTTTCACAAAAAGATTATTCGCAATCTTATTGGATATAATCATTTCTTTTCCATCTACAATAATGGTTAACGACATATCGAAGGTTTCCTTTCCGATGATCTCAATTTTGGATCCCAATGCGATTTGTTGTTTGTCAAGGTATTGCAAAAAGTGTGACGATGAGTCTTTTACACCCACACAGATCCCTTTTTGTCCTATTTCCAGATCGGATAACAATTGTTTGTCTATCTTTTTGATTTCTCCTTTGGCATTCGGAATCGGATCCCCATGCGGGTCTTCCGTCGGGAATCCTAAAAAGGCATCCAGTTTATTGATCAGTTTTTCCGATTTGATGTGTTCCAGTTCCTCGGCCACATCGTGTACCTCATCCCAGGTAAAATCGAGCTTTTCAACCAGGAACACTTCCCATAAACGATGCTTGCGTACAATCATCTTGGCCGCCAGCGAGCCTTTTTCCGTTAACGTCACCCCTTGGTATTTTTGATAGAGTATCAATTCTTTTTCGGCCAGTTTTTTAACCATATCGGTAACCGACGAGGCTTTACTCTCGATCATTCCGGCAATGGCATTGGTATTGACTCCCCTTGGCGAAACAACCGACAAGTGGTAGATGACTTTTAAATAGTTCTCTTCTGAATGCGTCATGGATAAATTTTATGTTTTCAAAAATACAAATTTTTTTGATTCAAAAATTATTTTTAGTTTTGTCTAAATTTTAATTTCGTTTTAATCTAAAATAATATTGTGAAAAATCTAATTCTACTCTTTTTTACCTGCCTTTTAAGTGGTTACTCCCTTTCGGCGCAAACTACGATAAAGGGGAAAGTCACTTCCGATGGCATTCCGCTACACTATGCCAATGTGCTTCTCTCGAAAACGCAACTTGGCGCTTCGACCGACGCCAACGGGCTTTTTACAATTGAAAATGTTTCGGATGGAACCTACGAAATCCAGGTGAGCTTTACCGGTTTCCGTTCGCAACGAAAAACTATAACGATTCATAACGCGACACCGGCGGTGGTTCATTTCGATTTAAAGGAAAACCAATCGCTGGACGAAGTCGTGGTGACCGGTACACTAAAGGCGGTGAACAGACTCGAAAGCCCTGTTCCCGTTGAAGTGTACAAGCCGACTTTTTTTAAAAAGAATCCCACTTCAAATATTTTTGAGGCCTTGCAAAACGTAAACGGCGTACGTCCACAGCTCAACTGCAACGTTTGCAATACCGGCGATATCCATATTAACGGACTCGAAGGCCCCTATACTTTGGTATTGATTGATGGAATGCCGATTGTAAGTGGCTTGTCTACTGTTTATGGTTTGTCGGGTATTCCGAATTCGCTATTGGAACGAGTGGAGGTTGTAAAAGGCCCCGCATCTTCTTTGTATGGCAGTGAAGCCGTGGGAGGACTGATCAATATTATCACCAAAAGCCCGAAAAATGCTCCGGTGTTTTCGGCCGATGCATTCGGAACCAGTTGGGGCGAATTGAATACCGATCTGGGTTTTAAATCCAATATCGGAAAATCGGTTTCTTTTTTAACCGGTGTGAATTATTTTAATTACAGCAATCCCATCGATAAAAACAACGACAATTTTACCGATGTAACGCTGCAAGATCGGGTTTCGGTTTTTCAGAAATGGAATTTTAATCGGAAAAGCAACAAGCTGTTTTCAATCGCCGGTCGTTATTTTTATGAAGATCGTTGGGGCGGCGAAATGCAATGGGAAAAGAAATACCGCGGTGGCGATGAAGTCTATGGAGAAAGTATTTACACCAAACGTTGGGAGTTGATCGGTGCCTACGAACTACCGGTGAGCGAAAAAATGTTGCTTTCGTTTTCGTATACCGATCACGATCAGAATTCTGTTTATGGTAATTCCCCTTTTATGGCCATTCAGCGTATTGGCTTCGGACAACTTACCTGGGATAAAAAAATTAAAAATCACGATTTGTTATTTGGTACGGCTGTCCGCTATCAATTGTATAATGACAATACACCAGCGACAACTACGGCCGATGAAACCTGGATTCCGAGTCTTTTTGTACAGGATGAGATTTCTTTTGCCAAAAAACACAGCGTTTTATTAGGGGCACGCTACGATTATAACAGCAACCACGGTTCCATTTTTACGCCGCGTTTTGCCTATAAGTGGAAAGTGGATGATACGAATATCATCCGACTCAATGCCGGTACCGGTTTCCGAATTGTCAATCTGTTTACCGAAGAACATGCCGCACTTACCGGTTCCCGTGATGTAATTGTAGAGGGCGCTTTAAAACCCGAGCGTTCCTATAACGTTAATCTGAATTACCTGAAAAAGTTTTATGTCGGAGACGGGAATTTTATCGGACTCGAAACCAGCGCCTGGTATACCTACTTTACCAATTCTATCATACCGGATTACGACACCAATCCGAATCAGATTATTTATAAAAACCTCGATGGCCATGCGATTACCAAAGGAATCAGTGCCAACATAGATATGGTATTTAACAACGGTATAAAAGTAATTCTTGGCGCGACTTATATGGACGTGAACAAAACTGAAAACGGTGTAACCACCCGACAGATGTTAACCGAGCGTTTTTCCGGAACCTGGGCGATTTCGTATAAAATTCCGAAATTGTATCTGGATATCGATTATACCGGAAATCTTTACGGACCAATGCGCTTACCGTTATTAGGTCCGCTGGATCCGAGAAAAGAATATTCGCCCGTGTGGAGCATTCAAAACATACAACTGACCTATACCAAGCTAAAAAATTTCGAAATTTACGGTGGCGTTAAGAATTTACTGAACTGGACGCCAAATAAAGGCAATCCGTTTATCATTGCCCGTGCCAACGATCCTTTTGATCAAAATGTACAGCACGATACCAACGGAAATGTAATCGCGACACCCGATAATCCCTATGCGCTAACCTTTGATCCGAGTTATGTTTACGGACCCAATCAGGGCATTCGCGGTTTCCTCGGATTGCGTTATACTTTAAAATAATGAAAAAGTTTGTGCTGATCGTATTGTTTTTCTTTTGGGCTATTCCTCCGGGACAAGCCCAACTGAAAACCTACACCTTTGAACAAGCCGAAATACTCGCTAAAGATAATCCGAAACCTTATTTTGTTTTTATCCATACTTCCTGGTGCAAGTATTGTAAAATGATGCAAAAAACGACGTTTCAAAATCCGGAAGTCATTTCGCTTTTAAATGATCATTTCTATTTTATCTCGTTTGATGCTCAAAGTAAAGTTCCGGTTTCCTTTCGCGAACACACTTTCAATTTTCATCCTACGGGAACAAACACCGGCTATCACGAACTGGCCGAACAACTGGGAACCGTTAACGAACAACTTTCCTTTCCCGTGATGACAATCCTTAATGCGAACACCGAAATACTGTTTCAATACAATCAGTTTTTAAAAGCGCCACAGCTTATATCCGTTCTAAAGCAAATGGTTGCCACACAAACGTTCGGACAATAACAAATCTTTATGAATCGGATGATTCTGAATTATGGTAAAACTTTGTAACTTTGTACACTAAACATCATAAAAAGAATTGTTATGTATCCAGAAGAAATGGTAAAACCAATGCGTGCTGAGTTATCAGACGTTGGTTTTCAGGAATTATATAGTGCCCAGGATGTAGAAAACGCCCTTTCGAAAGAAGGAACTACTTTGGTAGTGGTAAATTCGGTTTGCGGTTGTGCGGCACGAAATGCACGTCCGGGTGCTCGCATGAGCCTTGATAACGGTAAAAAACCAGATCAGTTGATCACGGTTTTTGCAGGTGTCGATAAAGATGCGGTTGATGCGGCACGTCAGCACATGTTCCCATTCCCTCCTTCATCGCCAAGTATGGCTTTGTTTAAAAACGGAGAATTGGTTCATATGTTGGAACGCCACCACATCGAAGGTCGTCCGGCAGAGATGATTGCCGAAAATCTAAAAGACGCTTATAACGAATACTGTTAATTTTGTTATATAAAATAATAGAAACCACGTTAAAGCGTGGTTTTTTTATTTTTTGATTATTTATCTTTGCGCGAAATAGCCACAATGATGCAAAAAATAATATCCTATCCGTTATCCGTTATTTACTATCTGTGTTTCGGGTTATGTCTGGTGATTTTTCATCCGATCCAATGGATCTGTCTGAATGTGTTTGGTTACCAGGCGCATAAGAAAAGTGTGGATTACCTGAATTTCCTGCTAACCAAATGTACCAATCTGCTTGGTACCACGTATACCTTCGAACACCGCGAACGCATTCCGAAAAATGTACCGGTAATTTTTGTAGCCAATCACCAGAGTATGTACGATATCATCGGTATTATCTGGTACCTGCGCCGTTCCCATCCTAAATTTGTGAGTAAAAAAGAATTAGGTCGCGGAATTCCCAGCGTTTCATACAATTTAAGACACGGTGGCTCCGTTCTTATTGACAGGAAAGATCCGAAACAGGCTTTACCAACCATTAAAGGTCTGGCAGAATATATAGAACAACACCACCGTTCGGCGGTAATTTTTCCGGAAGGTACCCGAAGTAAAACCGGTGCTCCGAAAAAATTCTCCGAAAACGGTTTGAAAATTTTATGCAAATACGCCCCATCGGCTTATATCGTTCCGATATCAATTAACAACTCCTGGAAAATGGCCCGTTTTGGACTTTTCCCGGTTGGATTGGGCAACCCTTTAAAATTCACTATTCACGAACCCTTTGCAGTAAAAGACTATTCTTTTGCCGAAATCATGGAAAAGACCGAAAATGCAGTGGTTCAGGGAATAAAATACTAAGATTATGTCAATAAAAAATGTACGTCTGGAAGTGATGCAGTTTCTGGAAAAGAACATCGACAGTTTTGTCGAGCAATATCTGTTGCCCATCGAAAAGATATGGCAGCCAACAGATTTATTGCCCAATTCCGAAAAAGAAACCTTTCTTGACGAAGTAACCGAATTACGCGAAATCGCAAAAGAATTACCCTATGATTTCTGGGTGGTTCTGGTAGGCGATACCATTACCGAAGAAGCGCTTCCTACATACGAATCCTGGTTGATGGATGTGGAAGGTGTTTCCCAACACCCGGACAACGGATGGTCCAAATGGATCCGTCAATGGACGGGTGAAGAAAACCGACACGGGGATCTTTTAAATAAATACCTCTATCTTTCCGGACGTGTGAATATGCGGGAAGTGGAAATTACAACACAGCATTTAATCAGTGACGGTTTCGATCCGGGAACCGACCGTGATCCGTATAAAAACTTTGTATTTACGAGTTTTCAGGAATTAGCAACCTATGTATCGCACAACCGTGTGGCGCAGATTGCTAAAAAATTCGGAGATCATAAACTTTCTAAAATCTGTAAGATGATTGCCGGAGACGAAATGCGTCACCATCATGCGTATAGCGAGTTTGTAAACCGTATTTTTAAAGTGGATCCAAGCGAAATGATGATGGCGTTCCATTATATGATGAAACAAAAAATCACCATGCCGGCGCATCTTATCCGCGAATCGGGTGAGCGTATCGGTACGGCTTTCGAACAATTCTCCGAATCGGCACAGCGAATCGGTGTGTACACTTCTATGGATTATATCGATATCCTTCAAAAACTAATTCAGAAATGGGAAATTGATAAAATTACCGGTTTGAACGATGAAGCCGAAAAAGCCCGTGACTATTTAATGAAATTACCAGCCCGAATGACCCGTATCGCCGAAAGGATGGTCGTGTCTCAGGAACCGCATGTTTTTAAATGGGTCCAACCGGCTATTATAAAATAATGTAACCCTCAAAAATCCTTTCGCAACCGGAAGGATTTTTAAATTATACCGATTATGAGTAGTCTAATTGACAACACCATCCTTTTTGTAAAAAAACAACTTGAAAATGCCGAAGGCGGACACGATTGGTTCCACATCGAACGGGTTTATAAAAATGCTCTTTTAATCGCACAGGGCGAAAACTGCGATCTTACCGTGGTAAAACTCGGCGCACTACTTCACGATGTGGCCGATAGTAAATTCCACAATGGTGACGAAACCGTTGGCCCAAAAACGGCGCGTGCATTTTTAGAAAGCGAAAAGGCTTCGGAAGAAACGATACAACATGTAATCAACATTATTGAAAACATTTCGTTTAAAGGCGGTAATTTCGAACGCAAGTTCCATTCGAAAGAACTGGATATTGTTCAGGATGCCGACCGACTGGATGCGATTGGTGCGATTGGAATTGCCCGTGCATTTAATTACGGTGGTTTTAAAAACCGAACGTTACACAATCCGAATATTCCGGTAAACCTCAACATGTCGAAAGAGGAATACAAAAAAACGGAAGCGCCAACGATCAATCATTTTTACGAAAAATTATTGTTGCTAAAAGATCGTATGAATACCGAAACCGGCAAAAAAATTGCATTGGAACGCCACCAGTATATGGAAGGTTTCCTGTCGCAGTTTTATGCCGAATGGGACGGGGAGAAATAATCAGGCTTCACGGACCAATTTTAGCGTAACGCTATAGATATCCTGTTTTTCAATCTTTGCTTTTAGCCAGGCATAAAAACTCATCACAAAAATGTCTTCCTCACGGTAAGATTTCCATTGAAAGGCATTTTCGACTTGTTTTTTAAACGCCTCTGAAGTAAAATTTTCAGGCGCGTTCAGGTATTTTTCCACCAACGAAAGAAATACCTGAACGCGTTCTTCCTTAACTTCTGTCAGATATTTTTTATACCGTCGTTTAAAACTCGTCAATCGGGATGCAACATAATCCAGATTTTTTAATTCGACATGCAATAAAATTTCGATCAGGTTCTTTTTGATCGTCCACTCCATTCCCTGCTTTTTTTCGTACCAGCTATCCGTATGATGAAAATTTTTAAAAAGTTGCTGAACCTTATTCAAATGTAGTTGCTGAAAATGGAAAACTGCAAGACTTAACTGCAGGTCGAGTATTTCCGAAATATCCGCTCCTTTAACAGTCCTTAAAACACTCTCGGCCTTCGCAATCGCGAGTGCCGCATTTCCGGAATAATTGTCCGTAAGACATCGCAACAATTGTAGTCGGCAATAAAATGGATCAAAATATACTTGCTCTTGTTTTTGCATCGCCACTTCCATTTTATCCAGATATACTGTTGCTTCGGCAAATTTTTTATTTCTGAAAAGCATATTGGCAATAAAATACAAGATCTGAATATGATAAAACAAATGTTTGTCTGCTTGTTCCTGTTTGGATTGAATAAAACGATAACTCTTATTCACAAATCGTTCAATCTGATAATAATCGTTATGAAGTGCCGCATATTCGTTGGCTATAAACAGGATCTGATACAGCGATTTAAAGGTTAAAATTTCTTTTAGTGAAATATTAAATTGCGCGATAGTAGACCGAATCGTTTTCTGAAAATCAAAAACCTCCGTACCTCTTTTTATTTTTGACAATTCCTGTCGCAATAACGCATAGCCCAAATTGAGCTGCTCCTCCTGCGAAAACGTCTTCTGATTCCGGTTGTATTTTTCAACCAGTTCCGAAAAAATGATCGTATCGTCCAGATGCGCATATTCTATTCCGATATGATAAATTTCATTCAGTAAGTTAAAATGCTCTCCGTTTAGTGCTTTTTCTTCTGCTTTCCGCAACGTCTTAAAAGCCGGTTTGTACTGTTTATGTTCAAAAAAGGCCTTACTCACAATAAGCAATTTTAAAATCGTCCGTTCTTCCGAGGTATCGTTTTCAAAACGTTTGTTGGCTATAAAGGCCACCAGATTATCGTACAAGCGTTTGCGAAGTGCATATAATGCCGGTTTGTTTTTATGATTGATACTTTTTTCTTTTATATCATCATTTTTAAGAAGATTAAAAAGCTGAACATTATGTGTATCCCTCCTTTTATTTTGCTTTTTTAAAAACAATATAAATTCTTCTTTTTCAGCATTTGAAAGTATATTTATAATTCCGGAAACAGAATGCATATCGATTATTTATTTATCCGAATAAAGGTATTAAAATAGTTTTATATCGTCAGTTTTTATTAAAATTTGATTTTTACGGCATTTCTTTTTATAGGAATTTTGACCCAACAAAAACACTATAATTATGGAAAATTTCAAAACATCTGTCACCGTCGAAACCGTTTCTAAAAATCAAAACACCCCAAAGACTGGCATGCAAAAACCCAGTAATGCTTTTGTGGGCGCTTCATGGAGTGTACTTCTGGTTGGCGTTACCGCATTCTGTATCGGTTTGTCTAATGCGGCGATGCTACTAAACGAAAAAGGCTATTATTTTACCTTATTATTATTTGGTTTGTTTGCTGTGATCTCGGTTCAGAAAAGTGTTCGGGATAAAATGGAAGGTATTCCGGTTACGGAAATTTATTATGGCATCAGCTGGTTTTCTACTATTGCGTCTATTTCCTTATTGATCATCGGTTTATGGAATGCCGATCTGGAATTGAGTGAAAAAGGATTCTTTGGCATGGCTTTCGTATTAAGTCTTTTTGCAGCGATCACCGTTCAGAAAAACACCCGTGATTTAAAACTGTCCAATAGCAACCGTTAAGCAGTTCCTTTTTTCGCTGTCTTTTCTAGATTAAAAACCGTATTTTAGTAGTAAATCTACCGTTATGAGTTCGAAAATTGTCAAAGAATTACCCAAATTAGTAGATGCCCAAATCATCAGCCCGGAAACAGCAAAGGCTATAGAGCAGTACTACCGTACGAATTCCGATACAAAGTCAAACCGTTTGCTAACCATTTTTGGCGTATTGGGCGCTATCCTAATCGGCTTGGGAATCATTTTGATTTTCGCACACAACTGGGACAATTTCCCAAAAATCATCAAAGTGCTGCTGGCTTTTTTCCCACTTGTCATTTCTCAGGTTATCACCGGTTATGCAATTGTAAAACAAAGAAGTGTCGTTTGGAAAGAAGTCTCTGGAACCTTTTTATTCTTTTCCATCGGTGCGACAATTGCATTGATCAGTCAAATCTATAATATCCCAGGAGATATGGGGAGTTTCCTGCTTACGTGGATATTGTTGTCTGTCCCGGTTCTTTATATTTTAAAGTCGGATGCACTGGCACTACTCCATCTACTTTTTACGACCTATTACGGTATCGAAACCGGCTATGGCACGACCAATTACCCTTGGTTATATCTGTTGCTTATCTTATTATTTTTACCTTATTATTACACCCTTTGCAAGCAGCATTCAAAAGGAAATACCACATCGGTTTTCCATTGGTTACTCCCCTTTAGCATCATCATTCTGTTGGGCGCTTTTTTTAGCGGAACGTCCCGTTTGGGCTTTTTAATCTATATTTCATTATTCGGTCTGTTTTATACTATCGGTACACTTTCTTCTTTTAAAGAACTCCGCCTTGTCAAAAACGGTTATTCGATTTTAGGAGTCCTCGGAACCACCATTTTATCCCTAATTCTGAGCTCAAAATGGTTCTGGCTGGAATTTTATCAAGCCAATCATTCCAATACCAGCGATCTGATACTGTTATTATCCATACAGATTGTCACTCTTGTGCTGCTAGGTTCTTATTTTCAGAAAAACAAAAAAGACATCCGACAAATCAATGGTTTTCAGGTATTATTTCTGGTTTTTGACCTAATCTTTTTATTAGGACTAACCGACAATCTGATCGGAATGATTCTCACCAATATTGTGGTTTTGTTTATGGGCGCTTTACTGATCAAAAACGGTTCCCAGCAGTCCGATTTCACCATCCTCAATTATGGATTGGTGGTAATTGCCGTACTGATCATCTGCCGTTTTTTCGATACCAATATTTCGTTTATCATTCGGGGTTTACTATTTATTGCGGTTGGTGTTGGCTTTTTCTATGCGAATTACATCTTATTAAAGAAAACAAAAAATAACAGGTCATGAAAACAAAACAACTACTACTTCTTTTTGGGGTTGTTGCCCTGATACAACTTGCCATTCCGGTTTCCATGATTTGGAGTAACCAGCAAACCATCGAAAAAGGAATTGCTTATAAATTTAAAACGGCTCCTATTGACCCCAACAATCCGTTTGTCGGGAAATATATTGCTTTGCGGTATACACTGGAATCGTTTCCGTCCAAAGATTCGACCTGGGAAGGCGGTGATCCTGTTTTTATTTATCTGACGAAAGATGCCGATGGTTTTGCCGCGATCAAAAAGGCCGTTAAAACCAAAGATCAAAACAGTTCCGACGATTTTGTTATGGCAAAAGTAAATTATGCTTTCGATGGGAATGTTCATTTTTCACTCCCTTTCAACACCTATTATATGGAGGAGGGCAAGGCCTATGATGCCGAAGTCGCCTATCGTCAACAAGTTAGCGACACCACTTCCTTTCACACCTATGCCATTGTACATATAAAGGACGGCAATGCGGTATTGTCGGACGTTATGATCAATAATATTCCGATACAAGACTATGTTGCCAAAAAATAACACCACCATTTAAATACCAATTCCTAACGTAAACAGCTGTGATTTAACAGTACAACATAAAGACAACCTTGTGACAATTTTATTGATTTTAAAGTTTTTGTGATTTTTATCTATAAATTACTGTGTAAATAGTAAATTTTAAACAAAATGAAATGGATCAATTTAATAATCGCCACATTACTTTTCTACTCTTGTGCTGACATAGGAGATGACGCATGGAAAACTACAAGTCCCAATCCTACCACAACAAAATCGAATGATCGGGGCATTGACTATGACGATGTCTCCGGATTATGGATCGGCACAGATATTTATGGTAAAACCTGTTATTTCTATGTTGATAAGCAACGCTACACTTTAGCATTTGACAAAAAAAATGTGCAGCCTCATGAATCGAATGATGATACGCTGCCTCCATTACTTCCCAATCCTCAGAGGCATGACCATCTTAATTTCAATCCAAAGTCGCATAATTCGTTAACTTTTGAAAATTATGTTCGCAACGCTGATTTAATTACTATTTCCGGAAGCACCTCCGACATACAGTATGATGGTTATCAATTCCAGATTAGAAATATCGTAGCGGATAAAGTTCACGATTTGATCGGAGAAACATATCCCGGTGACAGCAAACTTCACTTAACGCTTTTCCCACAATCATTCCCTTCCGATTTTCAGGTTGATTTTATTTTTGAAAGTCAGGATATCGCGCAAAAAATTGCCAATAGACCCAAAAGAGATATTGTCGATCCACCCAGTATCATATATCGTAGAGACACCCGAGATCCTTCCGATATATTTACAAATGGCTTTCAGCCACGGGGAAGTAATAACGATCTTATTGCTCATGTATCCGGATTGTCGCTATATCAGCCAGGCATTCCACCAAGCGGATGGGTATCGGCCAGCGGTTCTTTATACTGGACAACAAATCCTTCTCAACCAATGCCGAATAACGAATTCTGGGTCTACGCTATAGTACCTACTTCCAACTGTTACAATGTCGTACATTCTTTTCAACATTTTATATCCAGTGATGCTCCTAATACAGATCAAAGTAACTATATCAATCAGCTTCTCCTTATCTACGGTAACCAACACGAATGGGCTACATTAGGGTCTATTTCAAATCGGAACATCAGAAGGGCATTACGATATCGCTTTGACGGAGGTGAATATCGTCAGGTCGAAATCCGGGAAAATCCATATTATGACCCTTCGGTCATTCCTGCAGCAAATCCGAATCCTTACCGGATTTTCAGTACAATTCCAGGATTTACCAACCAGTTTTTCCGTGCCGATATCAGAACACCGGATCAGATAATGGAAATGAGCGGTATTATTCAGGACGGTATCGATGACGAAAGCTACCTGTCTTGGGGAACCAATGTTGAACAAATGAATTTGTACCGACATTCCAGAGCATCGTATAGGGATTCATTCGGTTATTTATCCATTAGCAATACTTTGTGGAGAGCACATATGGAAGGAACCCGATTATTTACCGATCGGGATTATTATATTTATGTAATAGCCCAGGCTCCTAATATTTTTAACACTTCAAATATATTGGGAAGATTCCGAAATCAAGAAAATCTTTTCTCCGTTATGGGAGGAATTCCGATAACTCAAATTATAGGTTGGTATACCGTAACAGATGGACACATCGCTTCTACTATGACGCCCAACAGAGCGCATCGGGCAAATCTCTTTAGAGATCTCAATATTATTGATGGAGCCGCCGGTTATCCCTATGCCGGATTTCCATTAGCACATAATGCATGGCTGGAAGCTCCCTGGCGGGATTATGCACCGGAATATTGTGAAAGACCAAATCGCGCACCCGAACTAAAAAGAGATGTTGCACTTTCCTGGTGCGAATACAATACCAATGCGAAATCAAAAAAATTGTTTCTCGATTTTAAAACCCGTTTTTACACTTCAGCATACGGTCCTCGTTAACATTTTATTGGTTAGACAACATACAAAAACCCCCTATCGTGGATGATAAGGGGTTTGTATTTTATAGATCCGATAGTTTTATTTACCCGGAAAAGCCGCTTTTCGCTTTTCAAGGAAAGCCGTTGTTCCTTCTCTGAAATCTTCGGTTCCAAAACATTCTCCAAAAGCACGGATTTCGGTATGATAGCCATTTACACCGTCTTCAAATCCGGCATTTACCGCTTGAATGGCTTTTCCGATCGCTACACTGGAATTTTTAGTGATTTTACCGGCAATATTTTTAGCCAAATCCAGTAATTCCACCTGCGGTACTACATGATTTACCAATCCGTAGTTTAACGCTGTTGGTGCGTCGATCATTCCTGCCGTCATAATCATTTCCATCGCACGGCCTTTTCCGATTAATTGCGGCAAACGTTGTGTCCCACCATAACCCGGAATAACTCCCAAAGATACTTCCGGAAGTCCCATTTTGGCATTATCGGATGCAATACGGAAATGAGCCGACATTGCCAGTTCCAATCCACCACCTAAGGCGAATCCGTTTACAGCAGCAATAACCGGGGTTTCCAGATTCTGAACAAAATCGAAAAGCATTTCCTGTCCCTGTGCTGCCAATCTTCCACCTTCTTTAATGGAGAAATTCGCAAACTCCGAAATATCCGCTCCGGCAACAAAGGCCTTGTCGCCACTACCGGTGATGATGATTACTTTTATCGATCGGTCTTCATTTTCTGACTTAAAAGCTTTGTGTAATTCTTCTATTGTTGCCTTATTAAGGGCGTTTAACTTCGTAGGACGGTTAATCGTGATTACCGCGATACCGTTTTCTCTTTCAATTAAAATGTTCTCGTAGTTCATAATCTGATTTTTAGGTGTTTATGATTGGTAATGTTACCAAAAACGCGGTTCCTTTTCCATCTTCGCTCTGAAAAGTAATGGTCCCGTGATAATTCTCCACAATATTCTTAATAATTCCCAATCCCAATCCCATACCACTGGTTTTGGTTGTGAATTTTGGTTCGAAAATACGATTTTTATGCTCCATACTTATGCCTACCCCATTGTCTTTAACAATAATTTTAGCATTGTTGTTTTCTTTGTAAACCTTTACTTCAATTTTTGGTTCCGGCTCGGTTTCCGGAATCGCTTGTATCGCATTCTTAACCAGATTCGTAATAATACGGATTAACTGCGTCCGGTCGATTTTTGTAATAATTTCTTCTTCTTCCGCTTCAAAATAAATATAGTATTCGTTGAAAATTTCGAGCGCCAGATGGACAACTTTCACAACATCGAGTGTTTCGTTTTGTTGCGCCGGCATCGAGGCAAAATTCGAAAAAGCCGAGGCTACCGAACTCATTGTATCGATTTGCTGGATTAATGTTTTCGAATAATCGTCCACTTTTTGGTTTACATTCGGGTCGTTCGGATCGAATTTGCGTTGGAAACTCTGAACCGTAAGACGCATCGGCGTTAGTGGATTTTTAATTTCATGGGCCACCTGTTTGGCCATTTCACGCCAGGCTTGTTCCCGCTCACTTTGTGCCAGTTTTACAGCACTTTCTTCCAGTTTGTCCACCATTCCGTTATAAGCGGTAATCAGGGAAATAATCTCTTTACTACTGGACGCTTCTATCGGTATTTTTTCGTTTTTCTTATTAAAACGGGTATCGAAAATTCGCTCACTAATGGCCTGTAAGGATTTGGTAATATAACTCGACAGGAAATAGGCGAGCATAATTGAGGTGAGCAACATAAAAAAGTAAACCTGCCCAAAACGGATCAGGAAGTTTTTTACTTCATTTTCGTAGAAGCTGGTTTCTTCCGGATAGGGTAAATTCAGAATACCCAAGGGCTTGAATTTGGTGTCTTTCAGGTAACTATAGGACGAGCGATACCGTTGTCCGTCGATCTGTCGTAAGTCGACAAAACGTTTACTGGTTGACGATTGTATGATTTTTAAAATGATGGGCGATATGGGACGCGCCAAACTGTCGATCGAGAAATTCCCTTTGGACGAAATGAGCAGCTTCCCTTTCAGATCGTGGATATTGATTTCCAGCGCATGGATATTGGCCAATTCCTGGATTTTATCTTTAAAAATTAACGGCAGGTTTTCCGTGGTTAACGGATAGGTTGTCGTCGAAAGGATATAATTGATGTGTTGTGTAATCGCATCTTCTTTCCGTTCCAAGCGGTCCTGATGGTAAATCCGGGCTTCTTTTCGGAACTGATAAATCGACACGGTGGCAATCAAAACCGACGCAATCAACGTAAGACAAATCATCGAGAAAAAAATCCGGACTTGTAATGATAATTGCGTTATTTTGAAATCTTTGAACATCTATGACTGGTTTCTTTCCCGGATTCGTTTGTACAGCTTATACCCTAACATGAGCAGGATCGAAAATACAAAAATTCCGATTACGCCATAAATCCAATTCAGGGCATCTTTTAAAATAACCAAAAAAACCACCGCAAACAGGATAAGGGTCGCACCTTCGTTCCATAATCTGAAAAAAGCCGAGGTATGACGTATTTCATTTCGCTGTAATTGCAGGAAAATCTGATGGCATTTTAAATGATACAGATACAAAAGGAAAACAAATCCCAGTTTTACATGCATCCACGGCATTTGTAACCAGGCTTTCCCTAAGGTTGTACCAAACAACATCCAAAAGGCAAAAACACTCGCCAATATCGCCGAAGGCCAGGTAATGATATACCAAAGGCGGTACGTCATGAGTTGATACTGTTTGATAAGGATCTCTTTTTCCGGCGATGGTTTGTCTTTTGCCTCAGCATGATAGACAAATAACCGAACGATATAAAAAAGCCCCGCAAACCATGTGATTACAAAGATGAGATGCAGGGACTTTATATAATTATAATATTCTTCCATTTAAATGGCGTTAGTTTTTAGACCAGTCTTTAATCCAGTTGCTCATCGTGTCAACCCAATTATCGTCGTCATTTAAACACGGTATCGCCAAAAAGTTTTCACCACCGTGTTCTTTAAACTGATGATTGGCTTCCATCGCAATTTCTTCCAGCGTCTCCAAACAATCGGCCACGAAAGCCGGCGTTACTACGGCTAGATTTTTAATGCCCTTTTCCGGCATTTTATTGATCTCAATGTCGGTATACGGCTCCAACCATTTGTCTCCCGACAAACGCGACTGGAACGTCTGACTGTATTTTTCTTTTGGGATGTTTAATAATTCCACCACCTGTCGTGTGGTTTCAAAACATTGGTGACGGTAGCAGAATTCGTGTGCCGGCGATGGCGTATTACAACAAGATCCATCGATTTTACAATGCGATTTGGTCACATCGGTTTTACGGATATGACGCTCCGGAATGCCGTGGTACGAAAACAACAACTGATCGTAGTCAAAACCTTCCAGATGCTTTTTAATCGAATCGGCCAGATTTTGGATATAATCCTTTTTATTGTAAAAAGCCGGTACGATCGTAAACTTCATTTGTGGGAAATGCTTCTGACGCAATTCTTCGGCCAAAACCAGAATGGTCGTTGTCGAAGCCATTGCATGTTGCGGATATAGCGGAAACAATAACACTTCCGTTACGCCTTTATCCGCCAGTTCCTGTAATCCGCTTAAGATTGAAGGATTGCCATAACGCATAGCCAGCGCTACCGGTAGCTCTACTCTTTCCTGTACTTTTTTATGCGTACGTTTGGAAAGCACAATCAAAGGCGACCCTTCTTCCCACCATATTTTTTTATACGCTTCCGAAGAACGTTCCGGGCGCTTTCTCAGGATAATCCCTCTTACCAGTAAGGCACGTAGCAAAAAAGGTACATCGATTACATATTTATCCATTAAGAATTCATCCAGATACGGCTTTACATCTTTCGGTTCCGGACTTTCCGGCGAACCCAGGTTTACTAACAATACTCCTTTCATAAATCTTTTTTTCGCAAAATTATTGGCTTGCGAACTATTTCATGGTTTATATTAATCTCTTTTTTTAATACTCCTATAAGTACTTTATATATTAGGAACTGATATTAATCGACATCAGGTATTTTTTAGGCGTCGTTCCGAATTTCTTTTTAAAAGCCGAAATAAAATGACTCGCAGTACTATAACCAATTTTCAATCCGACTTCGTTTACGTTATACGAACCGCTGTCCAGTAATTTTCGGGCATATTCCATTTTATAGTCAAATAGAAAACTGTATACCGAATCCCCATAAATCTGTTTGAATCCCATTTTGAGTTTTTTCAGATTTAATCCCACCTGATCGGCTAATTCCTGTAATCCGGGCGGCTCGGCCATATTGGCTAATACGATATCTTTCGCTTTTCGGATTTTCAATACATTTTCTTCGTCGATCAGAAACGGACACTGTTCAGCATCGGGATCTTCGCTTCGGTTAAAAAACAAACTCAGTAATTCGTATCCTTTACCTTTATAGTATAGCTTTTTAATCGACGGATTCAGATTGTAATTAAAAATCTGATTCAGTACAATTGCCATCGACGGACTGATATTTTCCTCCTTATAATATTTTTTATCCCGGTTTTCATCGCTAAGAAACGGAATATATTCGGCTTCGGATGAAAATAACGCGTGGAATTTCTGAATCGAAATCAATACCGATACCACCCACGAATGCGGTTCTATCGTTAAATGCAACGGCAGCTCTTTTTGTGGATTGTAGAGCAAAAGTGATTTTTCCTCAACCAGATCCAATCCGTAACTCCCCTGATTAAACAGAAACTTCGCTTTTCCCTTTAGTCCGAAATGAAACTGGATCAATCCCATGTTCACCGGGCGTTCAAACTTTACAACTTCATTCGTATCATTCTGAAAACGAATTAAAAAAAAGTCTTCTTCAATTTTTATGTCTTCCTGAGAACCCATAGCGGTATTTTTTCGTATATAAATAAAAACCCACGGATTTTGTTTATTTAGAATAATTCCAAATAAAAATTACGTAAGGCATTGATTTCTCTACAAATTTAAAAGATTTTGAGCAGACAATCCTATTTTAGTTTAAAATATCTCGAAGCGATACAAAAAGACCTTTGAGCGTTATTTTTATAAATCAGATAGTAATACTTTTGTTTAACTTTAGATTAAAGTGGAAAAAATGGAGAACAATACGATATCGAAGCATCCAACTTTTTATGCCGTTGGACTGAGTTACAAGAAAGCGGATGCCGAGATGAGAGGAAAATTCAGCCTTGATAACCAGGCGAAAGATAACTTACTGATTCAAGCTAAAAACGATGGCCTTGAAGCCATGATCGTTACCTCTACCTGTAACCGAACCGAAATTTACGGTTATGCACAACATCCTTTTCAGTTAATAAAATTACTTTGCGAAAACAGCCAGGGTACTATCGAAGATTTTCAGAAAGTAGCCTATGTCTATAAAAATAACGAGGCCATTAACCATATGTTTCGTGTGGGAACCGGATTGGACAGTCAGATTTTAGGTGACTTCGAAATTATCAGTCAACTGAAAAATGCTTTTATCGAATCCAAAAACCATACTTTGGTTAATAATTTTCTGGAACGCCTGATCAATGCTGTGATTCAATCCAGCAAACGCATCAAAAATGAAACCGAGATCAGTTCCGGCGCCACTTCCGTTTCGTTTGCCGCAGTACAATATATTATGAATAACGTTCCGGATATCAGTTCGAAAAACATTTTGCTTTTCGGAACCGGGAAAATCGGACGTAATACCTGCGAAAATCTGGTTAAGCATACCAAAAACGATCATATTACACTGATCAACAGAACTAAAGACAAAGCGGAGAAAATTGCCGGTAAATTCAACCTGATCGTAAAAGATTATGCCGACCTGCAATTGGAAATTCAAAAAGCCGATGTATTGGTGGTCGCTACCGGAGCGCAAAATCCGACCATCGACAAAGCCATTCTGAATCTTAAAAAACCATTATTGATTCTGGATTTATCGGTGCCCAAAAACGTACATGACAATGTAAAAGAATTGTCGGATGTGACATTGGTGCATATGGATCATCTTTCACAAATGACCGATGAAACCTTGGAAAACCGTAAAAAACACATTCCGGCAGCCGAAGCCATTATCGAAGAAATAAAAGAAGAATTCTTTAACTGGACCAAAGCCCGAAAATTTGCGCCAACCATTCATGCGTTAAAAGAAAAACTCAACACGATTAAAGAAAGCGAGTTGAATTTTCAACGCAAAAAATTTGATAACTTCGATGAGGAACAAGCGGAAATCATCAGTACCCGCATTATCCAGAAAATAACCACCCATTTTGCCAATCATCTGAAAGACAACAACACCATGGTCGACGAAAGTATCGAGTGGATTGAAAAAATTTTCCAGATAGAAACTGCTAAAAATGAATAAAACAATACGCATTGGTACGCGCGACAGTGAGCTGGCGTTATGGCAAGCACACACCGTGGCCAAAAAACTAAACGACTTAGGATACCCTACAGAAATTGTCGCCGTAAAATCTACAGGCGACATTATTTTGGATAAACCTTTGTATGAATTGGGTATCACCGGTATTTTTACCAAAACACTGGACATCGCGATGATTAAAGGGGAAGTGGACATTGCCGTGCATTCGATGAAAGATGTTCCCACTGCACTTCCAACCGGAATTGTTCAGGCGGCCGTTTTGGAACGCGCGAATACCGTCGACATTTTAGTCCACAAAGGAAACCTCGATTTTTTAAACGGCAACGGAATCATTGCCACCGGAAGTCTGCGTCGTAAAGCGCAATGGCTTCATAAATATCCAACGCACGAAGTGGTCGATTTACGCGGAAACGTAAACACCCGTATGCAAAAATTACACGACAACAACTGGAACGGTGCCGTTTTTGCCGCCGCCGGACTGGAACGTATCAACCTGAAACCCGACACCTATATCGATCTGGATTGGATGACTCCTGCTCCTGCTCAGGGCGCCATGGTGGTGGTAGCGATGGAAAATGATCCTTTTTGCCGTGAAGCCGTAGCGAAATTAAATCACACCGAAACCGAAATCTGTACGCATATCGAACGTCAATTCCTTAGAGAATTGGAAGGCGGTTGTACCGCTCCGATTGGTGCTTTGGCAACCGTATCTGAAAATACGATCACTTTTAACGGGGTATTGTTTTCGCTGGACGGAACCGAAAAACACGAAGTTCAAAAAGTCGTTTCCCTCGACGATTACCGCGATTTAGGTCAAAAAGCCGCTCGCGAAGTCTTGGATAACGGCGGAAGTGTCCTGATGGCACTTATCAAAAAAACATTGCAAAAATAATGCCCGAACCGATTCGTATCCTCAGCACCAAAAAGCTTCTGTCCAATCAGAAGCAATACCTGCTAAATGCCGGATTTTCGGTTATCGAATCGGATTTTATTAAAACGGAAGAACTGCCTTTTTCAATGCCGGTTCTCCACGATTTCCTGTTATTCACCAGTCAGAATGCCGTTCACAGTGTACTGAAACACGCTGATCTGAACACCTTACAACACAAAACCGTTTTTTGTGTTGGCATAAAAACCAAAGCCTTACTCGAAGCAAACGGCTTTACAGTCATTGCCTGTACCGGATATGCCGCCGAGTTGGCCGATTATATTACGGAACATCATCCGCAAGCGCGTTTTACCTTTTTTAATGGCAACTTGCGCCGGGATACACTACCGGAAGCCTTACATCAGGCGGGAATCACTTTTAACGAAGTGACCGTATACGCAACCGTATTGACCCCTCATCCGATAAAAACCAAAGTATCCGGCATCCTTTTTTTTAGTCCGTCGGGTGTTGAAAGTTATGTAAAAGAAAACACCATCACCGACGAAATGTGTTTTTGTATCGGAACAACCACAGCCGAAGCGTTGGAAAATAGCACACAAAACCGTATTATTGCCAATCAGCCTACCATTGAAAACACGATAATTCAATGTCTTAATTACTTTAAATCCGTATCGCCATGAATTATCTTTTAGAAAATCAGGAAACGAACCGCTTAGTATTCCGAAAACTAACCCCTTCGGATTTCGAAAACTGGCTTCCCTATCATAGCGATACCGAAGCGATTGAATTTTACAATGCCGGAAAAGCACCCGAAGAGGCCTGTAGTAAGTGGTTTGAAGAACAATTTTCACGATACGAACAGCAGTCCGGAGGTTTAAATGTCCTGATTGATAAAAAAAGTAAGGCTATTATCGGACAATGCGGGTTGGAGCCCGATGCAAACGATCCTAAAAAAATAGTACTCCGTTTTGCACTTCTTCCGAAATTTCGCGATAAAGGCTATGCCGAAGAAGCCTTACAACATTGTATTAAAATGGCTTTTGACACGATGAAAATCAAAGCGCTATTCGCCTATGTGAGTCCGGCAGATCAGGAACGGGAAGACATTTTCAGCGAACTCGGTATGGAATGGGACGATACCGACATTGTAAACCATACCATTGTCAATATATTTAAAATAAAGAAATAAGCAATCGCATAGACGATTGTTCAAAACAACAGATTATGATACAGAACGATTTATTTTTAAGAGCTTTAAAAGGAGAAACCGTGGAAAGACCACCGGTATGGATGATGCGTCAGGCGGGTCGTTATTTACCGGAATTCCGGGCATTGCGCGACAAATATGATTTTTTCACCCGTTGTAAAACTCCCGAACTGGCTGCTGAAATAACCGTTCAGCCGATCCGTATTGTAAAACCCGATGCGGCGATCCTTTTTTCGGATATCCTTGTCGTTCCGCAAGCGATGGGAATTGATGTGGAATTAAAAGATAATCTTGGACCAATCATTCCAAATCCGATTCGTTCGGCTGCCGATGTGGCAAAAGTGTACAATCCGGATATTCAGGAATCGTTAGGCTATGTGATGGATGCGATCAAACTGACCAAGGAAATGCTAAACAATGAAGTGCCGTTGATCGGTTTTGCCGGTTCACCGTGGACAATTTTCTGTTATGCCGTAGAAGGAAAAGGTTCGAAAAGTTTCGATACCGCCAAAGGATTTTGCTTTTCGCAACCGGAAGCAGCACATGCCTTATTGCAAAAAATTACCGATACTACGATTGCCTATCTGATCGAAAAGGTAAAAACCGGAGTAAATGCCGTTCAGATTTTCGATAGTTGGGGTGGTATGCTTTCGCCGGTCGATTATCAGGAATTTTCATGGAAGTATATCAACCAGATTGTAGAAGCATTGGCTCCACATACCGAAGTGATTGTTTTTGGAAAAGGATGTTGGTTTGCGTTAAACGAAATGGCCAAAAGTAAAGCTTCCGCTTTGGGAGTAGACTGGACGTGTTCGCCACAAAATGCTCGTTACCTAACCGGTGGAAAAATCACCTTACAAGGAAACTTCGATCCTTCCCGTTTGTTATCGCCAATTCCAACCATCAAAAAAATGGTACACGAAATGATCGATGCGTTTGGAAAAGATAACTATATCGTGAACCTTGGACATGGTATTTTACCCAATATTCCGGTTGATCATGCAAAAGCATTTATCGAAGCGGTAAAAGAATATCAAAAATAAAAAAAGTATCCCCTAATAAACTCCCCTTTCCCCCGTGACATACAAAAACATGCTTTACCTTTTGGTATGCCTGATAACTGCGGTTACTTTCGGTCAGACCCGTATTAAAGGGAATATTGCGACGGCTTTGGCGGCCATTCCGAATTTTGGCATTGAAACCAAAATCGGTGAGAAACTGACGTTCCAATTCGATGCGACCGCTTCTTTCTGGAAATCGGTCAAAGGGAGTCCATTGGAATTTACGTTGGCTTTTGCAGAAGTCCGCTATTATACCAAAGATATTAATAAAGGTTTTTTTGTTGGTGTGCACGTTGGTGGAAGTCAGTATAAAATCCAAAAATGGGATTACCTTCATTGGGATTATTATCAGGAAGGTTTTGGGGTAATGCTCGGTGCTACCGTTGGCTATTTGTATCCGATAAATGATCATTTTAGCCTTGAATTATTTTTAGGCGGTGGTAATCATCAGGGTTTTTACAAAGGCTATACCCTAACAACACATAAGCGAATTGATGGTGCTGAAAAATACAATAAAAGTGGTGAGTTTCTTCCGTATCGCGGTGGTTTAATGCTCGTTTATAAATTATAATGATGAAAGAACAATTTTATACCTACATCCAAAATTTACAGGACACCATTACGGCAGCTTTGGAAAAAGCCGATGGTAAGGCGGTTTTTCACCAGGATATCTGGGAACGTCCCGAAGGCGGTGGTGGCAGAACCCGCGTGATCGAAAATGGTAATGTATTCGAAAAAGGCGGCGTTAACATTTCTGCCGTTCACGGACCACTTCCTGCAGCAATGCAAGCCTACTTTAACGTAGGCGACGTTGATTTTTTTGCCTGTGGTCTGAGCTTGGTTATTCATCCTAAAAGCCCGATGGTTCCTACCGTACATGCCAACTGGCGTTATTTTGAGATGTATGATAAAGAAGGAAATGTGATCAACCAATGGTTTGGTGGCGGACAAGATCTGACTCCTTATTATCTGTTTGAAGAAGATGCCCGACATTTTCATCAGGTTTGTAAAACGGCTTGTGACAAACACGATCCAAGCTTCTATGATCAGTTTAAAAAACAATGTGATGCCTATTTTTGGAATGCCCATCGCGAGGAAGCCAGAGGAATCGGCGGACTTTTCTTTGATCATTGTAAAACAACCGAAACCATGACGATGGACAACTGGTATGCTTTTGTAACCGAAGTTGGCAACAGTTTTGTAGACGCTTATCTTCCGATTGTTGAAAAACGAAAAACATTGGATTACACACCGGAAAACAGAACCTGGCAAGAAATCCGTCGGGGACGTTATGTAGAATTTAACCTTGTTCACGACAAAGGAACCTTGTTCGGATTAAAAACCAATGGTCGGATCGAGAGTATACTCATGAGCTTACCGCCTCATGTACAATGGGTTTACGACCATCATCCGGAAAAAGATAGTCCCGAAGAACAGTTGCTTTCCATTTTAAAAACACCTGTAGACTGGCTAAAATAGTTTTTTGTAACTTGCGGGCTTTAAACGATTCATGACAGATACGTTAAATATTCCCCTCTAGCCGATGGATTTTAGAAAACTTCTTTTCATCGGATTTTGCTTTTTCTTGTCGACTTTTGCTTTTTCACAAAATGATACCATCTATCAAGACGTTACGCAAAAGTACGACACCTTGTATCGTGTCAATTATGCAAATAAAATGATTTGCAAGTTGAATATCGATTCCGATATCAACAACCTGTATATTCGAAATGTCCGGGAAAAATCGGAAAATAAATTTATTCCGAATGAGATTTTTAAACTTCGTTTTTCGTTTGACTATCGTTTTTTAGGACTGACGGTTTCTTTTTCTCCGAGTTTCTTTCCGGGTAATAACGACAATGCCATTAAAGGAAATACCTTAATATTGGATTTAGGCTTTAAATTTTTCTATTCCGATCGCCTGCGACAGGAAATTATCTATAAAAATGTACAGGGGTATTATTTGGTCGATCCGGATAATGATGCGCTGATTGAGGCTTTCCCTCAGATGAAGGTGAATACCTATGGCGGAAAAACATTCTTTATTGTTAACCGGAATTTTTCTTATCGCGCTTACGAATCCCAGACCGAACGGCAAATGCAGAGTGTCGGTTCTTTTATCCCGAGTATTTATTACGCCTACAACACACTCGAAACCAATGCCGATAATCCCAGTAAACTGTTTATCGATAAGATCTATTCCTATGATGTAATCGTTCAGGCCGGTTATATGTATAATTTTGTTTTGGACAAAAAGTGGTTTGCCACCGCCGGATTGCATCCCGGAATCGGTTATAACCATTCCAAAAACTTTTACCTCAACAATCAGAGCAGTCAGGAATTGGAGAAAAATTCCCAGGGTGTTAATATTAATATCGACGCCAACCTTGCGTTGGGTTTTAACAACAGCAATTTCTTTTCCGGATTCAAAGCCAATTACCGGAATTTTAACTACATCAACGAACTGAATACGGAGTTTATCAGCAGCCGTATCGGATTCGATTTTTTTATCGGATATCGCTTTAAAGAATCCAAACCGATTAAAAAAGTTTTTGAAAAAATCGAAAAACAATTGGACCGACTTCCGATCTAATTCGTCAAAAAACAACTTTTTATTCCTTTTTTAAGCGTACTATTTCTCGCCATTTTTTCGCTCCGAATAGCAAATTTCTTTGTTTTTTACCATATGCCTCAAAAAGCGGTTCCCCAAAACCCTTTTCAATATAAATAACTGAATTACAATTATTTACACCTTTAAAAGCCGGTCATTTTTTATAAATTTCGGGTTCCTTCACTTGTACACGCTATATATTCTTCGTTGTTTTGAATCAAAACCCACACGATTATGAACACTGAATTTTTTAAGCGAAAAGGTCAGTTAAGTCCAACTCAAAACTTAATAGCGCTATGAACGACCAAAACATTTTTCCGGAGGATATTCTAAAAAGTACGGTAGAATATCATATTGTAAAACACAGCAAAAAAACCAACATTATTTTCTGGGCCATTTTTGTTACCCTGTTTAGTATCATTATTGCCACTCCTTTTATCTATGTCGATTTGTACACAACAAGTCGCGGACAGATTATTCCACAGGAGAAAAAAGCAGCCTTATATGCTCCGGCAAGCGGACGCGTGGTCTTTTCCCGACTGGAAGAAAATAAAAAAGTGCAGGCCGGTGATACCCTACTTGTAATCGATCACAAAATAATTGAAGAGAAAGGGCGCCTAAACAATGTACAAACCAGTGAATATCGGGATTATATCTCTGATCTACGTCACCTTTTAAAACGAAATTACGGTGCGCTCAAAACCGAACAATACAAAAAAGAATACCTGAAACACGAACAGGAACTCTACAATATTGATGTGGTGATCAAAACTTCTCAAGCCGAATTCGATCGTGCCGACCGTTTGTACAACAAGCAAATCATTGCCAAAGCTGAATACGAAAAAACCCTGTTGGAATTAAACAAACTGAAAAACGACCGGGTAAACATCATCAAACAGGCGGAATTGGGTTGGCAAAAACAGCTAACCGATTATTTACAATCGGTTACCAATATCCATTCCAATTCCAATCAGCTGCGCGAAGAAGAAAAAACGTACGTACTGATTGCTCCGATTAGTGGGGAATTACTAAACGTACAAGGAATCAGCAAAGGAAGTACCGTAACCCCCGGGAATGTGATTGCCGAAATTTCACCGGATAAAGATATAATCGTAGAAACCTATGTATCGCCATCGGATATCGGATTCATCAAAGAAGGCGAAAATGTAAAATACCAGATCGACGCCTACAACTCCAATCAATGGGGATTTGCAACCGGAGAAATTATCGATGTCGGAAAAGATGTGGTTTTTATCAGTGATACACCGGTATATAAAATCAGAAGCTCGATTGCCAAAAAAAGTTTATATCTGAAAAACGGTTCGGAAGGAAAACTAAAAAAAGGAATGACACTAACCAGTCGTTTTTTTCTGACCAAGCGAAGTATGTTCCAGCTATTATTTGATGAAATTGAAGATTGGTTAAACCCTTATAACAGTATTAAAAATGAGTAAGATTGCGATAAAACAACACGATTTCAGCGACTGTGGCGCCACTTGTCTGGCATCGGTTGCCGAACACTATAACCTGAGCCTTCCCATTGCCCGTATCCGACAATATGCCAGTACGAGTCAAAAAGGAACTACTCTTTTAGGACTACGCGAAGCGGCTATCAAATTGGGATTTCTTGCAAAAGGCGTAAAAGCTTCTTTCGACAGTATCAAAGATATTCCGCTTCCGGCAATTGCTCATGTGATTATCAAACACGAAGAACACGAATTCCCACATTATGTGGTGATTTACAAAGTAACCGACAAGTACATTCAGATCATGGATCCGGCTTCCGGAAAAATTGAAAAAAAATCACACGAGGAATTTAAGGAAATGTCAACCGAGTATTTTCTAATCCTAATTCCGGATGAAGACATTTTTAAGGAACGAAATGAAAAGATATCCAACCTAAAACGCATTACGTTCTTATTAAAACCTCATAAATACATCCTGATTCAGGCATTTATCGGCGCGATCATCTATACCTTACTCGGATTTTCGATGTCGATCTACGTGGAGAAAATAACCGATTTCGTATTGGTTAGCGGTAACAAAAGTCTGTTAAACCTGATGAGCGTTATCGTTTTGGGCTGTATCCTATTGCAATTTACATTTGGTGCCTTAAAAGACTTTTTCCTACTCAAAACGAGTCAGCAACTGGATTCCCGCTTGATTCTGGGGTATTACAAACATTTGTTCACCATGCCGCAAAAGTTTTTCGACACCATGCGCATCGGTGAGATCATGTCCCGTATTGGAGATGCTGTTAAAATCCGCTTATTGATCAACGAAACCGCCTTAAGTGTTTCGGTAAACATCCTGATCGTGATTTTCTCTTTTATCTTTATGTACACCTATTACTGGAAACTGGCGTTGATTGTTTCCCTGATTATTCCGGTTTATGTGATCATCTATTTCATCGTTAACAATCTGAATAAAAAAGCAGAACGTCAGGTGATGGAAAAGAATGCCATGTTGGAAGCGCAATTAGTGGAATCCATCAAAAACATCGGAACGATAAAACGATTATCGCTGGAAGATTTTTCTAAAAATAAAACCGAACTACGTTTTATCGATCTTTTAAAAAGTATTTATTCTTCCGGTATTAACAGTATTTTTTCGAGAGTCTCAACCGAATTTGTTTCCCGAATTTTCACTGTGATTTTATTATGGGCCGGGACACATTATGCCATTGACGGACAAATCACACCGGGGGAATTGTTCTCTTTCTATTCTGTGATCGGCTATTTTACAGGCCCGGCTTCGCAATTAATCGGAACCAATGTCCAGATTCAGAATGCTATGATTGCGGCCGATCGTTTGTTTGGTATCATGGACTTGGATACGGAAAAAACGGAAGCTACGATTAACCTCAACAAAAATAACCTGGGTGATATCGAATTTAAAAATGTGGATTTCTCCTATGAAATTGGAAGAAATACTTTTAAAGAATTAAATCTGACCATTCAAAAAGGAAAATTCACCGCGATTGTCGGCGAAAGCGGAAGCGGAAAAAGTACCATTGCTTCCCTGATTCAGAATATTTACCATCCAACCGACGGAAAGATTTCGGTAGGAAATTACGATCTGAAATATATTGCAAAAGACAGTATCAACAAATTGATCACTACCGTACCGCAAAATGTGGAACTTTTTGACGGTTCGATTATTTCGAATATCGCGATTGGTGATCAAAATCCGGATATGGAGCGCATTATTGAAGTGAGCAAAAAAGTAGGAGCCTACGATTTTATCGAATCATTACCGAACGGATTTGACACCTATTTAGGGGAATTTGGCGCCAATTTATCCGGTGGAGAACG
This sequence comes from Bacteroidota bacterium, assembly GCA_023446155.1. Classification (GTDB taxonomy): domain Bacteria; phylum Bacteroidota; class Bacteroidia; order Flavobacteriales; family Flavobacteriaceae; genus Flavobacterium. Next base: position 9,252 of record JAEXIT010000006.1, on the reverse strand, counting down.
CCAGCGTATTGCTTTTGCCAGAGCCTTATATAAAGATCCGGAAGTGATCATCCTGGACGAGGCTACATCAGCGCTGGATTCGGAATCCGAACTGGTAATCAAACGTTTAATTGACGATTTATCCCAACAGGGGAAAACAATTATTGTGATCGCACATAAACTACATTCCATAAAAAATGCCGATATTATCATGGCGTTTAAAAAAGGGGAACTGGTAGAAAACGGAACCCACGACGATTTACTAAATCAAAAAGGCTACTATTATAAAATGTGGCAAAATAATTTAAACTAAAAACCCAAACCATCTATATTATGAAAAATTATTCTTTTGCTACTAAAGCTATCGTTAGAACCCCACTTGAACCTAAAAAAATGGACATTTCCTGGGAAACAATTCAGGACGTTTTTAAAAACCCTAAAAACCGTGAGGCTTTGTTTATCGGATCTCCTAGTATTTATAAGGCGCTGGAATTATGGGAAAAAGGAGAAGCTTTTCAGGACGAAAGCGATCTGAAAAACCTAAAAGGATCCCTTTATAAATACACCTCCAGAATGTCGAACCGATGCACGCCTTTTGGGATGTTTGCACACGTATCGGCTATCGATATGGGACCGGAGACCAAAATTGATTTCGAGAATGCGGCCATCAGCCGTTTTACCAAATATGACATGTACTTTTTGGGTAGCTTTATGCCGATAATCACCAAGGAAAATGCCATCCGAAATGTACTGAAATACTTCCCGAATAACTCTATCTATACGGTTTTCGACAAATACCGTTATGTGGAATACTACTTTAAAAAGAACGCCCGACTTCATAAAATTTCGGAAGTTATGGCTACCGAATATCTGGACGTGGTTCTGAAAAATGCTACCAATGGCGCCACTATTTCTGAGCTGGCTCACTATCTGATTTCGGACGAAATTACCGAAAAAGATGCTGTTGCTTTTATCAACACCATCATCGATAGTCAGTTTTTAGTAAGTGAACTCGAGTTTACTTTAACCGGTGAGGATTATTTCGAAAAACTGATCGCTAAATTCAACGAGGAGCGTTTTGCTTTTCACGAAGCACAGGTAATTCGCGAACTGATTGTAAACTTAAAAGAAAAAATCAGCACACTGGATGCCAATGTATTTAATGATCCTGAAAAATACCAGGAGATCTACCGCTTATTAAACCAGGAACTGGACGAAGTGGACGAGTCTAAATTATTCCAGGTTGACGGTTACCGCAACTTACCGAATGCGACATTGAGCAATAAGATCCTTAAAAAGCTACGTAACGGCGTAACGGCGCTAAACAAATTGCAACCGGTACACGAAAAAGGAAACCTAAAAGAGTTTAAACGCAAATTCTCGGAACGCTATGAAGAATACGAGCAACCATTGATCAAAGTATTAGATCCGGATGTGGGAATCGGTTATGGAAAACAATCGGGAGCCAAAACACCATTGGTTGACGAATTAAATATTATTCCGAACTATTCGAATCAGAAACAGGTGAATCTTAGTCCGGAACGCGCGTTCTTATTCCGTAAACTGATTCAGGCGACCCAATCCGGAACCAAAACCATTGCTTTAACCGACGAGGAAATCAACCAGTTTGACGAAAAAGAACGGTTATATCCGGACAGTTTCTCTGTTTTCTTTAATATGTTCCATGAAAATAACGAAGAAAAAATTGCCTTGTCTTATGTTTCGGGTCCTTCGGCTAATGGTCTTATCGGTCGTTTCGGTCACCTGAACGAAAATATTATGAACTTGTGTAACGAGATTTCAGAAAAAGAAAATGCGTTACATCCGGATAAGATTATCGCCGAAATCATCCACTTACCACAAGCCCGAACAGGAAATATCCTGTACCGCGGTTTCCAGAGAGACTATGAAATTCCGTATTTAGGCAATTCGTCTCTGGATCTGGAACATCAGCTATTGGTGGACGATCTGTATGTTTCGGTAAAAAACAACCGTATCATCCTGCGCTCGAAAAGATTAAACAAAGAGGTTATTCCACGTCTTGGAAATGCGCATAACTTTAGTGCCAATGCCTTACCGATCTATCATTTCCTTTGTGACCTGCAAAACCAGGATTCGTCAGGAATGGGATTCTCATGGGGTGATCTTCAAAACGATTTTGACTTCCTTCCAAGATTGTCGTACAACGACATCGTCTTATCGCGGGCGACCTGGAACTTATCCGAAAAAGATATTAAATTCATTCTTGCTTTAAAAGATGAAAATGTTATCGAATCGGTACGTGCGTTTCAACGCGAACGTCAAATTCCGGATGTGGTGGCTTTTGTTCAGGGTGATAACGAAGTGGTGGTTAACTTTGCCAACGATTTAAGCTGTAAAGTATTTGCACTGATGTTAAAAGGAGAACGTTTTATTCAGTTAAAAGAGTTCTTGTTTAAAGACGATACCGTTACCGAAAACTATTGTAATGAGTTTATTGTTTCGGCCTATCGAAATGCGGAAGTGAAAAAAGAAACCAACAATAAACACACCGAAATCGTATCGGCTTATAAAACCAAATCGTTCGCCGAAGGCACGGCCAGTGAGATTACTGCCATTCCGTCTTTCTCTATCGGAGAAGAATGGTTGTATTATAAGTTCTATTGTGGTGAAAGAGCCGGTGAAGAGCTTTTAAACCGTGCCATCAATCCTATTGTTGCCGAGCTGGAAGCTAAAAACCTGATTCAAAAATGGTTTTTTATCCGCTATCACGATGCATTAGGGCACCACTTGCGCTTCCGCGTATTGCTAAATGACAAACAACATTTCACGGAATGTATCAATATCATTAAAGAACACGTACAACCGTTTGAAAAGAATAATATCATCTGGAAAACGCAAACGGACACGTATCTGAGAGAATTACAACGCTACGGTCATTTGGCGATTGCCGAAACCGAAAGTTTATTCCATTATGACAGTGAATGTACGTTGCGATTTGCCGATATGATCGAAGGCGATCAGGGTGAAAAAATCCGTTGGAAATTCTGTCTACTATCCATGCATTTCTTATTGGAAGATCTTGGATTTAGCCTTAAAGATCGCGTGGAAATGCTTAAAGTAGCCAAAACGAGTTTCGGAAATGAATTTAATCGTTCCGGTTCCGGCGATTTGAACAAACAGATCAACGAGATGTTTGCTAAAAACGAACGCGATATTGAGTTGTTTATGGACGAATCCTTAACCGACGAAATGTATGCACCAATATGGGATATCTTAAAAGAGCGTTCGGCTAAAAACAGTATGATCTCACAACACCTACAGGAACTGGCACGCGAACAAAAACTGCCTACTTCTTTCGGTTCTATCGCTTTAAGCTACCTGCATATGATCTGCAACCGGGTGTTTATTGCCAAACAACGCGTTCACGAAATGGTGGTTTACGATTATCTGTATCGTTATTACAGCAAACAATTGTATACATCCAAAGCAAAAAATACCGATTCCAAACAAGCTGAAACAGTATAATTATGAGAGCTTTAGCTGTATTAAGTCCGTCATTATATGAAAAAACAGATGCCCAAAAAAGGCATCTGTTTGCTATAGACCAACATCAGATTCCTCTTGGTTTTGTAACGGCCAACCCTCCGGATTTTGATGCCAACGCCGCCATTACTGCAAATCATGTTTTGGTTCGTAAAACCAGTTTTTCCCTGAATTACCGCGACCTGGGCATTATTGAACAAGCCTGGAAAAAAATTCGCAATATGGAACAGGAAACTTTTTATCCTATTGGATCTGATTTTTGCGGAATTGTAGAAGAAGTTGGTTCGGATGTCACCACTTTACAAATTGGTGACACAGTAATCGGCAATAATTTTTTCCCATATCCGGAAGATAATGCCATGCCGGGAATTCCATCCAATCATGCCAGTAGAGAATTTGAGATTTATCATCACGGTAAGCTAATAAAAGTTCCGGCCGGAATACCGGAAGAACAGGCCGGGAGCATGAGTATTGGTGCGCAAACCGCTGCAGCTATGATCCGAAGAGCCACTATAAAGGACGGTGACGTCGTTTTGGTGACTTCGGTAACCTCCAATACTTCTTTTTTCTTTTTAAACCTTTTAAAGGACAAAAACTGCACGGTATATGGCTTGTCCTATTCCGGAAAAAATACTGATGCCGTAAAACGTCATTTTCCGTTTATAAAGGAGATTTTTTCGTTTAAAGAGCTGGCATTTCCGGACCATTTATATTTTGATGTAGTCCTGGATGCTTTTGCCGATACGTATTTAACGTCACTATGCGGTCGTTTAAACTTCAATGCGCGCTATCTTACCTGCGGCGTCTATAACCAGTCGGCCGAAAAAATGAAAGCCGCCGAAAAAATAAATCTTACGACCTTGATCGCCGACCTGATGTTTCGCAATGTCCAGTTGATTGCCAATTGTCTGGGTACCGGCGACGATCTTAAAAATGGTATTGAAGGCTTTAAAAACGATACGCTGGTTATCGATCAGGTTTTTACAGACGAAACCGCTCTTACTTCATTTTTAGAAAAAACGTATAATTCGGAAGGAAACAAATTCGGGAAAGTTTCTTTTAAATATCTCTAAAAAACAACCGTTTTTGGTATTCAAGCGGGTTGATTACCACTAGAAACAATAACAATATATAAAGGCTGTCTTATCCGACAGCCTTTTTCTTTTAACAACATTTCAGCGTCCTCTTATGGCTTCTTGTCCTATCCCTAATAAAAACTAAAATGTGTTAATCCGAATTATGATACATTATCTTTTACCACTAGTCCAAGCTATTGCAATTTGCCCTGCAACTCCCAACATAGGCGCCACTACAGCAAGAAAGAATGTCCATAATGTCCCTCCTTTTATTTCCTGTAACTGAGCATCATTTAACTCTACAACAGTTGCTTTTTCGAAAGCCAACCTGTTATTTGGTTTTTGCTTTTTCATACTAATATACTATTTAAAATTACCCCTACTCTTTTTAAGGATTTTCGGGTTACTCCTGAGGACTTTACGCGCGCCCGTCCACTATATTATTTCTAGTTAAAAAGAACCGGAATCCATTTTTAACCATTCTAACAATAGTATTTCTGATTGCTGTTAAAATCAAAGAGCCTTTTTGTCTTCAGGGGAAATTTCACAAACCGTTTTAAGTCGGTAAATAACAGTTGTTCGTTTTTTTAAAGGGAATAGTTGCGTTTCGTTTTTTAATTTGAAACTGACTATATTCATGGAGAGAATTGTTTTTTAAACAAACATTGAGGAGTTGTATTCCATTTAACGGGGGATGTCTATAAGAGTATAAGAACCCTATACTTGTTTTGTGTTTTTGAAGTAGCTACTCATATTTTAAAAATACTTTCGCTACACAAAAACCCATCCGTTGCTGTTGTCGAAATGTCTTGATTTTATCGCCACATCTCTCCTTCATCAACACCGCAAAGTAATGTCGATTTTTTGGCCTTCGCAAACAAACACACCCTATTTTTATAAAAAACAGGCATCTGTTTTCACCAATAAAGCACTAACTATCACCCACTTGAAATAGCTTTCTTTCTATTTATTTTTTTCCATTTTTCGGATGTAAACCGAAGGAGAAACCCCTGTAAATTCTTTAAAATATTTCGAAAAAGAATCCGGACTCTTGTATCCAATCTCATCGGCGATGGCACTTATCGAATAGGATCGCAGTCTGGAATTGCGTTCCAACTCCACTATGGCATAGTTGATCCGCAGTTCATTAATATAAGCGCTGAAACTTTTGCCCAGTTCACTATTTATAATCTTCGATAAATACGCCGTATTCGTTTTTAGCTTTTTGGCCAAATTGTGTAAGGTGCAATCCTGTCGTAAATAGTATTTCTTTTCCTGGAGTTCTTCCAACTTACTTAATATCGCTTTAACCTGTTTCTCATCGATTTTCGATTTCCGACAAACCTCATTTTCATTGTCTATCGCTGTACTGCTTTTTACAAACGACAATTCTTTTTCCGCTTCAGATTGATCAATCATAAGATTGTTGATTTTATCAAAAAGAACGGTTTGTTTTTCCTGATTTATTTTTTCATTTTTTCGATATCCGACAAAAAGCACTCCAAAAAAACTCAGAAATAATAACACGACCCCTCCTATGATCCGGATATTTCTTTCGATAACATTCAAAATATCGGAATGGATCTCTTCCGTAGTACTCCCTGTTTTATCTGAGTCCAGGAAATGAATTTTCAGTATTTTTTTATTCAGTTCTTTACAAATGCTTATCCCTTCGGTGTAAATTAGCAATGAATCCGATGTGTTTTTCTCAAAACAGGTATCTGTCACGAATAAAATCGTGCCCATATATCGAAAACGATTCCTTGTGTTTTTTTGCCATTCTTTATCTGGTACATCATTATAAGCATTATCTACAGCCAATACCTCCATTTCATTATAACCTTTATTGGCTACTTTTCCCCAAACAGGTTGAAATCCTAATACCAGAATTATTACAAAACAAACTTTATGTATCACAAAAAACAACATCTCCATCCCATTTAAAACAAAAATAACCTTTTGATTACCAACACATAAACCCTGAAAAACTTTTAACATTCTGTTTCAAATAATGAAACTGTATTTTATATAAAATCAAAAAAAGATTACTATTTATAACTAATTATGATCGAAGAAAAGCGCCTCTAATTGGGTAAAAAAGCCTGTTATAAAATCAAAAAAATAATTTTAACGTGTTTTCCCAAATTGTACTACTGTTTCATAAATACCCTAAAATAAAAAAGACCATCTGAAACAGATAGTCTTTTTTAATCCTCCTCAAAAAGATGTACGATTAAAACTCCTGAAGTTTTATTGACACCTATTGTGGTTATCCATAACGTTTATTCGTTAAAGATTAGTCTAAAGCTTTGTCGATTGCGATGCTCATCGTTAGTCCGATGATCACTCCTACACATACCGGAGTTGTTCCACCGTTTACATCGTTTAACTGATTGTCGTTTAGTTCTACTAAAGCGTTTTTAGTAAAAGCTAATTTGTTGGAAGTTTGCGTTTTCATAATTTTTGTCTTTTTTGTTGGTTAAGGATTAGTCTAAAACTTTGTCGATTGCGATGCTCATCGTTAGTCCGATGATCACTCCTACACATACTGGAGTCGTTCCACCGTTAACATCGTTTAATTGGTTGTCGTTTAGTTCTACTAAAGAACTTTTTGCGAAAGCTAATTTGTTGGCGTTTTGCGTTTTCATGTTTTAAAAGTTTTAAGGTTAAAGATTAGTCTAAAGCTTTGTCGATTGCGATGCTCATCGTTAGTCCAATGATCACTCCTACACATACCGGAGTTGTTCCACCGTTTACATCGTTTAATTGGTTATCGTTTAGTTCTACTAAAGAACTTTTTGCGAAAGCTAATTTGTTGGCGTTTTGCGTTTTCATAATTTTTGTCTTTTTTGTTGGTTAAAGATTAGTCTAAAGCTTTATCGATTGCGATGTAGATTGTTAGTCCGATGATCACTCCCGTACATACCGGAGTTGTTCCACCGTTTACATCGTTTAATTGGTTGTCGTTTAGTTCCACTAAAGAACTTTTTGCGAAGGCTAATTTGTTGGCGTTTTGCGTTTTCATGTTTTAAAAGTTTTAAGGTTAAGGATTAGTCTAAAGCTTTGTCAATTGCGATGTAGATTGTTAGTCCGATGATCACTCCTGTACATACCGGAGTCGTTCCACCGTTTACATCGTTTAATTGGTTGTCGTTTAGTTCTACTAAAGAACTTTTTGCGAAGGCTAATTTGTTGGCGTTTTGCGTTTTCATGGTTTAAAAGTTTTAAGGTTAAGGATTAGTCTAAAGCTTTGTCAATTGCGATGTAGATTGTTAGTCCGATGATCACTCCCGTACATACCGGAGTCGTTCCGCCGTTTACATCGTTTAATTGGTTGTCGTTTAGTTCTACTAAAGAACTTTTTGCGAAGGCTAATTTGTTGGCATTTTGCGTTTTCATGGTTTTAAATTTGTTGGTTAAAAATTATTATACCTGCTCCATAAAGAAGGTGTACGTGAATACTGTAGTGGTTAGAATTAACGGTGAGGTTCCACCTTTTACATCAATCATCTGACTGTTGTTCAATTCTACCAGGTCATTTTTGGCGAAAGCCAGTTTGTTTGCGTTTTGCGTTTTCATACGATTTGGTTTTTAAGGGTTGTGAATTAATTTTCTATTTGATCATTAAGTATGGTATATGTTAATACCGTTGTTGTTGTTGTCAGGATAAATGGTGAGGTTCCACCTTTTACATCAATCATCTGACTGTTGTTTAGTTCTACTAAGGCGTTTTTAGTAAAAGCTAATTTGTTGGCGTTTTGCGTTTTCATGTTTTTTTCGCTTTTAAGAATTAATTACTGGCTTCCATATCTTTGATGATAATGGTAATGGTGAAAATAAGTGGCCCCGTACATACCGGACTAGATCCGCCGTTTACGTCGTTTAACTGACTGTTATTTAATTCGATCAGATCTTTTTTGGCAAAGGCCAATTTGTTGTTGTGTGTTGTTTTCATAATACTGTTGTTATAGGTTAGAAATAGGTTTACAATGCATCTGCGTAAAAAAGAGTGGTGAACGTTACCGCCGAGAAAAGGAAGGGGGATGTGCCACCTTGTACATCATACAATTGATTGTCATTTAATTCGACTAAATCTTTTTTAGCAAAGGCCAATTTGCTTTGGTCTTTCGTTTTCATCGTTGTTCTGTTTTAAGGATTAATTACTCGCTTCCATTTCTTTTTCAAGAATGGTCATTACGGTGATAATGGACGAAGGCATAAGAGGAGATGTTCCTCCCTGTACATCGATCATCTGACTGTCGTTTAGTTCCACTAAAGCATTTTTAGTAAAGGCCAATTTGTTGGTGTTTGATGTTTTCATGATTTCTTGTTTTAGGAATTAATAATATCTTCAAGATCTTTTGTTGTCATAAGCGTAAGCGAAATGATAACCGAGCCTGAGCACAAGGGAGTAGATCCCCCGTTTACATCGTTTAACTGACTGCTGTTTAGTTCTACCAGGTCTTTTTTGGCAAAGCCCAATTTGTTCGTATTTGGTGTTTTCATATTGTTGTTGTTTTTTAGGTTGTGAATAGTCATACCGGGCCTGGCAAGCAAACAGCTGTTCCCTTACCGCAGTTGTATCCGCTATGTCATGTGATTTTTTCCCGTTTATTGTCCGGTCGACGTTGTATTACGACTACGACTAACTAGTCGTGATTCGTCCCGGAAC
>JAEXIT010000005.1 GCA_023446155.1 Bacteroidota bacterium | reverse complement strand
ATATTCGCGTGGACAATAACGGGGGTGGAAATGTATGGTTTGATGATATTCGGATCCGAAAAACTGAAAATCCAAAAACCGATTTGCGTCAGTTGGATGTGACGTATGACCTTTTTAAAAAACCCATTTCCATTACCGAAACCGGAGTGGAAAAAGTAGCCTTTACCTATACCGACAGTCATTTTCGAAATGCCATGTATTACGGCGGATTGGAAGTACCGGAACAGCAACCTTTCCGTAAGGATTATGCCGCCGATGGCTCGATCGAAATTACCACGAACCAGCAAACCGGCGCCTCTACTTTTGTATTTTTTGTGGGCGGTGATGCCTATACCGCTCCGGTTGTTTTTAAAGACAACGGAACGACAAGCGAATACCTTTACCTGCATCGGGATTACCAGGGAACCATCGTGGCCATCTCCGATCAAAGCGGAAATTTTGTCGAAAAACGGCTTTTCGATCCTTGGGGAAAACTACTCAAAGTTCAGGACGGACAGGGGAATGAACTAGCCGGGTTAACGGTTTTAGACCGAGGCTATACCGGACACGAGCATATACAAAGTGTCGGGATTATCAATATGAACGGACGTTTATACGACCCGAAATTACGCCGATTCCTGTCACCCGATAATTATGTGCAGGATCCCTATAATACCCAAAACTATAACCGCTATGGTTATGTACTGAACAACCCGACCAAATACACCGATCCTGACGGAGAGTTTATTTTTACAGCACTTGCCTGTATTATTCCGGGTGGGCAGGTATTCTTACCGTGGGCAATTGGTGCCGATATTGGTATGTGGAGCGGTGGAAGTATTGCCAACGGAACAATAAACCCTTTTAAATGGGATTACAGTTCGGGAAAAACCTGGGGTTATATGGCTGCCGGGGCAGTTGTTGGGGGTATATCCGGAGGTACCGGCTCGATAATAGCCAGTTCGGGTATGCCTATGGCTAATACTGCCGCCATAGCGAGTGCCTCGTTTATTAATTCATTAGGAACATCTATTTATACCGGTTGTCAAACTCCTGTTTCTGTAAGCCTTGGAGTTGCTTCTTATGATTTCACCAATGGTACGTGGGGATATTTGGGTAAACAAGGGAATTCTTTTGTAGAAAATTTAGGCTATGGATTTGGGGCTTTGGCAAATTTTCAAGATGTTTTAGTAGGAATGAATCCAGGAAATGCTCAAATACAGACTGAAAACACATCAACAATATATGCAAAAGATAATATTGGTCATTTTCAAGTTTTAGATACAAATGGTAATTCTTTAATCGATTATGGACCTTTTGATGCAGGTACGGGGAGTTATCTTGGCTTTAGTCCTGGAAGAAATAATTGGATAGAATACATATCAGATGGTAAAATAACTCAGTCAATTGATGCTCCTGAAAACCTACATCTTAATTCTATAATAATAAAAGGAGTGAATATAAAACGGTTAACTTCAATATCTAATAGTTTAAAAACAAATGCAGGTTCTTACAATTTTTTATTAAATAGTTGTTCGTCAGTGGCATCACGGGCTTTAATTACTTCAGGCTATTTCGCTATAGGCGGTATACATCCTTATTTTCTAAGAGCATCTATATTTTTAAGAGAAATGGGATTACGACCAAGTTTATACTTATATCATTTAACAAAGTAGAATATGGCAAAACACTTTTTAATGGCTTTATTATTTAGTCTTTTTTATGGATGTAAAACCTATGATTATCTAAAAATTAACAATATACAATCTGTTCATATCCTTTATAGTCAAGATAGATGGGATAATTATACAGGATATAAGTTAGAAGACGGCTCAATTATTAAATGGGATAAAAACAATCACTTCATAAAAGATGAATTGATAAAAAATCAGAACAATATCGATAAATTAAAACAAGTGGATCCAAAAAGTATAAGTAAATATATTTCAAATAAAAAAACGACTAATTATTTCCCTATAAAAGTTATTCCTTTAAAAGAATTCGGCTATATAAAAACCACTAGGAATATCATTATTTTTTATGGCATTATGGGAGAACAAACTTTTATAGATTTAACAAATGATAAAGTATATTTTTAAATTCTATTTAACACCCAAAACTATAATCGTTATGGGTATTGTTGGAATAACCCGCTAAAATATACCGATCCAAGTGGCGAGTTTATTTTTACTGCACTTGCCTGTATTATTCCAGGTGGGCAGGTATTCTTACCGTGGGCAATTGGTGCCGATATTGGTATGTGGAGCGGCGGTAGTATTGCCAACGGAACAACAAACCCTTTTAAATGGGATTACAGTTCGGGAAAAACCTGGGGTTATATGGCTGCCGGGGCAGTTGTTGGGGGTATATCCGGAGGTACCGGCTCAATAGTCGCAAGCTCTGGCATGCCTATGGCTAACACTGCCGCCATAGCAAGTGCCTCGTTTATTAATTCATTAGGAACGTCTATTTATACCGGTTGTCAAACGCCTGTTTCTGTAAGCCTTGGAGTTGCTTCTTATGATTTCACCAATGGTAGCTGGGGATATTTGGGTAAAAAAGGGATTTTTTTTATAGAAAATTTAGGCTATGGATTATAATAGCTTTAGTTCTGTTTCTGGAGCCGCACTAACCATCGGTAATTTCTGGCAAGGTACTGTAAGAACAGTACAAACCCCGGTCAATTATAAAACGTACAAATAGCATTAAACTAAAGACAAATGATTCCTGAATAAATAGACATAGAGTACAGTTACTACCTTTATCAGAACAAGTATTATACGCTCCCAACTTTAGAATAGTCAAATTATGAAAAAAGCAATGGTAATTTTAGCATTACTTATCAGCAGTTTGGTCTTTTCACAAGAGTTATCTTTGAAAAGAAATGAGATATTTATGCAGGAAAAAAAACTTAAAAACAGAGAAGTACTAGAGTTACTTCAGTTCAATACTGTGGCATTGGAATTGTATCAAGAAGCACGTAACAAGACTATAATTGGAGGAATTTTATTGGGTTTAGGTATCGGATTGACCGCTAGCGATGTGATGTATGGCGCCTCTGCAGATGTCCAATATCCTACACCTCTTACCTATGTGGGGTTGGCTGCTACTGTATTATCAATTCCTGTCTTTTGTGGAAAATCAAAAAAATTGAAGAAAAGTATTGAACACTATAACAAAAATCTAAAAACAGTAGACAATACCGGTTCCTATGATATGCAGCTTACAGCTAATTCCAACGGAATTGGGTTTAAACTCTCGTTTTAATGAAACTTATATTTAACACCACCTGTCAAGTGTTAAATATAAAAGCCCCGCCATGGCGGGGCTTTTTATATCGAATAATCGGAAGGATTATAACAATGCGTCGATTGCATCACTATAGGTTTGCTTTGGAGCAACTCCTACCTGACGTCCCACTACTTCACCATTTTGGAATACCAAAACGGTAGGAATGTTACGTACGCCATATTTCGCTGCAAACTCTTGGTTAGCATCTACATCAACTTTCCCGATAACGGCTTTTCCTGCATATTCTTCACTCAATTGATCAATGATCGGAGCTACCATTCTACAAGGACCACACCATGCCGCCCAAAAGTCAACCAAAACCGGTTTATCTGATTTCAATACTAATTCTTCGAAAGTAGCATCTGTTATTGCTTGTGCCATTTTATTTTCTTTTAGGATTTATTAGCTACAAAAGTAGTTTTTTATTTTCATTTTTAAAACGCCTCAAAATCAGTTTTCATTATGTCCGAATTGTTAAAATCGATTTCACATTTTTTTAAGGAAATCCCAATCGGACATTCGAAAACGAAAACGAAACACCCGCATTTAATTCAGTCTGAAATTGAGTTGCATCTTTTCCAATTCCTGTAGCAATTCGCCCGAAATATTCACTTTTAGCTTTCTGCTTGGCATGCTTAATTTCGTCACCACGCGGATTTCTTCCTTTTCTTCCGGGATATCGATTTCAGCATCTTCCAATACCTCATCGGTCGCAGCCTCGTCTTCCACAACTGCTGGCGTTTCTACAACACGTTTGACTTTCTCCAGTTCCATCACTTCAAAAGTCACACTGTGATCACCACGGTTCATCTGGAAAATCTCGTTCAATTCGGCAATCAGGTTTTGTTGTAATTCTACTATATTCATCTGGATGATCAGTTTTTTTGCAAAAGACGCCAATACATCCTGCAACGGTTTTACATCCAAAAACTGGATCCGTGGTTCCGTACGTTTTCCTTCTTTATTCACCCAGCCTTCCTTGATATTGACTTTAAAATACATAAAGTAGTTGGCTACCAGAAAATGGCGGTATTTCAGATAATCTTCGCGGAACATCGAAAAGCGGTAACTTTCATCGTAGCCTTCGAGGTTAAAACTGGCAAATCCCATTCCGTTTTTGGCCACCCGGTGTTCGACTCCGGTTACAATGCCGCCAAAACTCAGGTTTTTTCCAACATGCTGTTCCATGTTTTTTAAAGTGTCCAGACTCGCATTACAGAAATATTTCACTTCAAATTTATAATCGTCCAGCGGATGTCCCGAAATATAAATCCCTACGACTTCTTTTTCTTTCGCCAGTTTTTCCATCGTACTCCATTCTTCACATGGCGGTACTACCGGCTCCGGAATCTGTACATCACTGGCTTCTCCAAAAAGACTTACCTGTGAGGAGTTTTCGTTTTCCTGAAATTTTGCGCCATAGCGGATCGCTTTTTCCAAAAACGTCAGGTTGTCCCCATCGGTATGGAAATACTGCGCCCGGTGTGTCGCGGCAAAACAGTCGAATCCTCCGGCCAGCGCCAGATTTTCAAATGCTTTTTTATTGGCTGCCCGTAAGTCGATACGTTTCGCCAAATCGAATATCGATCGGTATTTACCGTCTTTCCGACTATCAACAATCGTATTTACAGCACCTCCTCCTACACCTTTGATCGCTCCCATTCCGAAACGAACGGCATAGTCTTCGTTTACCGTAAATTTATAATACGATTCGTTTACATCCGGCCCCAATACCTGTAAGCCCATTCGCTTACATTCTTCCATAAAGAAGGACACTTGTTTGATATCGTTCATGTTATTCGACAGTACCGCCGCCATGTATTCGGCTGGGTAATGCGCTTTTAAATAGGCCGTCTGATAGGCAATCCAGGCATAACAGGTCGAGTGGGATTTATTGAAGGCATAACTCGCAAACGCTTCCCAGTCTTTCCATATCTTATCGAGTTTTACCGCATCGTGTCCGTTGGCTACGGCCTGATCGATAAATTTGGATTTCATTTTATCCAGTACGTCTTTTTGCTTTTTACCCATCGCTTTACGCAATACGTCGGCATCCCCTTTGGAGAAGTTCGCCAGTTTTTGCGACAGTAGCATTACCTGTTCCTGGTATACCGTAATACCATAGGTTTCGCCCAGATATTCTTCGCAGGCATCCAAATCGTATTCGATCGGTTCGGATCCGTTTTTACGACGGATAAACGACGGAATATACTCCAACGGTCCGGGACGATACAAGGCGTTCATCGCAATAAGGTCGGCAAAAACAGTTGGTTTTAGCTCCTTCATATATTTCTGCATCCCGGGTGACTCGTATTGGAAGATCCCTACGGTTTCACCCCTTTGGAACAGTTCGTATGTTTTGACATCGTCGATTGGGAAATTCTCCGGATCCAGTTCCGTTCCCGTTCGGTATTTCACCAGTTTTACGGTGTCTTTAATCAGGGTAAGGGTCTTCAGACCCAGGAAGTCCATTTTTAACAATCCGGCACTTTCAGCCACGGAGTTGTCAAATTGGGTCACGTATAAATCGGAATCTTTTGCTGTGGTAACCGGTACGAAATTCGTGATATCGTCGGGGGTGATGATAACCCCACAGGCGTGAATTCCGGTATTACGTAACGATCCTTCCAGTGTTTTGGCCTGCTGAATGGTTTCACCAGCCAGATCCGGTTCTTTTGCAATCGCAATAAGTTCTTTAACGCGATCAAATTCATCGGATGATTTCAAGGCCTTTTTAACCTGATCTTCCTCTTCCGCCAGGAAACGCGCCAGGTTCCATTTGGATGGCATCATACCCGGAATCAGTTTGGCAATACGATCGGCTTCAAATAAGGGTAAATCCAATACCCGCGCCGTATCCCGGATAGCCGATTTGGTAGCCATCTTACCATAGGTAATGATCTGAGCCACCTGATTCGATCCGTATTTATTAATTACATATTCCATAACCCGACCACGCCCCTCGTCGTCGAAGTCGATATCAATATCGGGCATGGATACACGATCCGGATTCAGGAAACGCTCAAAAAGGAGGTCGTATTTAATCGGGTCAATATTGGTAATTCCTAGACAATAGGCTACAGCCGATCCCGCTGCCGATCCACGGCCGGGCCCAACAGACACATCGAGGTTCCGGGCTTCGGCAATAAAATCCTGTACGATCAAAAAGTAACCCGGATAACCCGTTTTTTCAATCGTTAATAATTCGAAATCCAGTCGCTCCCGAATGTCATCGGTTATTTCTTCATAACGTTTCGCCGCTCCAACATAGGTCAGGTGGCGCAAAAATTTATTTTCACCGCGTTTTCCGCCATCCTCTTCGTCTTCGGGTACCTGAAACTCTTTCGGGATGTCGAACTTCGGAAGTAGTACGTCGCGGTAAAGGGAATATGGCTCAATCTTATCAACAATCTCCTGAATCGAAAGAATCGCTTCCGGCAGATCGGCGAAGAGCCTTTTCATTTCATCTCCCGATTTGAAATAGTATTCCTGATTGGGTAAGCCGTAACGATACCCACGCCCCCTACCAATTGGTGTTGCCTGTTTTTCCCCGTCTTTTACACAAAGTAAAATATCGTGAGCATTGGCATCTTCTTTGGCCGCATAATAGGTATTATTGGTCGCAACCAGCTTGACATCGTGTTTTTTTGAAAATGCAATCAAGGTTTGGTTTACCCGGTTTTCATCTTCCTGATTGTGGCGCATCACCTCGATATAAAGATCAGCACCAAACTGTTCTTTCCACCAAAGCAACGCTTCTTCGGCCTGATTTTCTCCAATATTTAAAATCTTACTCGGTACTTCTCCGTAAAGGTTACCGGTTAAAACGATAATATCTTCTTTGTATTTTTCGACTACCGCTTTGTCGATCCGCGGCACATAATAAAATCCGTCGGTATAGGCTATCGACGACATTTTAGCCAGGTTGTGGTAGCCTTTTTTGTTTTTGGCCAAAAGAACCACCTGGTAGCCGTTGTCTTTTTTGGTTTTGTCTTTATGGTTTTCGCAGATATAGAATTCGCAACCCACTATCGGTTTTACTTCCGTTTCGGTAGGCTCCTCTCCTTTTTCTTCGGCTTCTTTATTTTTGGCTGCTGCTGCTTTATTGTGATTTAAAACCGCACTCACAAACTGGAAAGCCCCCATCATGTTTCCGGTATCGGTCATTGCCACAGCCGGCATTTTAAATTTTACAGCTTCTTTTACCAGGTCGTTAATCCCGATAGTCGACTGTAATACCGAAAATTGCGTATGGTTGTGCAGATGGGCAAACGTCGCATCTTTAAGTTCTTTTTTGTCCTCTTCCGAAACGGTTTGACGGTTTTGCCCTTCTTCCTGCTGCAGTCGTTTCCGGATCTCGTCGGAAGCCGCTTTTAGGTTGATATGCTTTAATCCGATCAGTTTGATTTCGCCCGGATTACTCTGACGGAAGTTAAAGAAGTACTCCGGATCTACATCCAGTTCTTCTTTGGTGAATACTTCCCGTTTGATCAATTCAAGGAAACAACGGGTCGTCGCCTCTACGTCGGCAGTAGCGTTGTGCGCTTCAGCAAACGGCACCCCAAAAAGGTATTGGTGCAATTCCGTTAGCGTTGGTAGTTTATATCGTCCACCTCTACCTCCAGGCAATTTTAGCAATTCGGCGGTCACTTCGGTACAGGTATCGAGAATTGGCATTTGAGCCATATCGCTTCCTACGTTCATCCGATGGAATTCACACCCCATAATGTTGACGTCGAATCCAATATTCTGACCTACAATATATTTGGCTTTTGACAGCGCAATATTAAATTTTTCGAGCACTTCCATCAGTGCCACGCCCTGTTCCAGAGCCAACTCGGTCGAGATACCGTGAATTCGTTCGGCGTCGTACGGGATATTAAACCCTTCGGGCTTTACCAGATAATCCTGATGTTCGACCAGGTTCCCCATTTCATCGTGCAGCTGCCACGCAATCTGGATACAACGCGGCCAGTTGTCGGTATCGGTAATGGGTGCCGACCAGCTTCGCGGTAAACCAGTTGTTTCGGTATCAAATATCAAGTACATAGCTAAAAATCAGTATTTTAAAATCTGTAGTATTTTAAAAAAAGTAATTGTCAAATGTACTGCTTTTTAGAGAAAGAATATAGCAGAATTTGTTAACAGTCGTTAACTCCCCCATATGCGGTTTTTAAACAGATCGAAGGTTTGTTTCAGATGAGCATTGAGTAATAATAAGACTACTAAAAATAACAGTCCGTAGCCGATGACGGTAAAAATTTCCATATTCGAAAGCAATACCGATTGTTTGGAAACCGTCTGAATCAACTGCTGTACGGCTAATTTATAAGCCTCATCGGCGGCAAAACCTTTTGCCCTAAAACTTTGCATCAGTTTTGCCAGTCGTTCACTGGTTTCCGGGCTTTCGGACAGTACAAACTGGCGGAGTTTGGTAAAATGCGATCGCTGCAAAAATACTTGGGCATTTTGCAGTATACAAAACCCAATTGTACTCCCCCAAAAACGTCCGCTTACCCCTACCGTCCCGGAAAAAGGCGCATAATGAATCGGAACCGACGATACTGTAAACAACACCAACGGTACAAATAAAATTCCAACCGCCACACCCTGCAACATATATGGCATAAGAATATCCATCAGCCTTACATCGGGTACAAACAAAAAGGTAAACCAAAAGTGATAGATCGCAAAAATCAGAAATCCAAGACTAAAAATAAATCGGGTTGCCACACCTTTAGCCAGGAAAATACCCGCCAACACCATTCCGATTACATTTCCGATCACGTTGAGGTATTGCACCTGCGCCACCCGCGACGGTTCCCAATTCCAAACGGTAAACATCGCACTATGACAAATATTTAGCGTCGCCCGAGCGGTATAAAAAATCACAAAAAGAAAAAAACCAGTTCTGAGGTTCGCATAGCGGAACACATTCATATCGAAACAAGGTCTTTTCACCAATTGTTGTCGGATCACAAACAATCCACTGGTCACTAACGCCATGATCAGCGCCAGAATGATTTGCGGCGAATCAAACCAGTATTTTCGTTCGCCATAAATAAAGAAAAAAGAACCGCATAAAATAGCCGTCAAAACCAATATATAACTCGCCCAATCCACCTGATACAACGGGATCTTTTTATGAAAACGATTGTTGTTAAACGTCAGCATGACTAACGCCACGCAAAGTATCTGAAACAAGGCCGAACCATAGGCCATATACGTCCAGTCGTAATTTTCCAGCAACCAAACGGCGATATTCATAATAAAAGGCGATGCCAGCAACAAGGCTCCGTAATTGCAGCTAAATCCGATGATCACTGCATTTTTCGACTTAAACCGGGTGATCAACAATTGACGCAACGGAATCCACGGCAAGGCCATCAATATCCCTTCTACCATCCGCAGCATGATGAATACCGAATAATTATCGGTATAGGCCGACAAGATAAAGGTGATTGCCGCCAGACTATAAATCGCGACAAAATACTTTTTGGTCGGAAAAAATTTAAATAGTCGGCTTTCGATCATAATCGTAGCCAGAAAGGTTCCATAGGTCACGCATAGCGAAAACTGCAAATCTTCCACATCCACATCCAGAAAACTGGCCGAATAGGTCACATTCGCGGTATATACCCCTAACAATACCATCGAATGCAACATACACAAAATAAGAATCAGGACAATCGCCCAATTGGGAACCCAGGGTTTAAAAACACTATTTTGCGACATCGCCTATTGGTGTTCGGCTATTACAATAACATTCATTCCCGCCCGTAAAAATTCGGTCTGTTCATCATTTTCAGCCAGCTTAATCCGAACCGGAATCCGTTGTTCAATTTTGACAAAGTTTCCGGTAGCATTGTCCGGTGGTAATAACGAAAAACGCGCACCACTAGCCGGCGATAGGGATTCTACCGTTCCGCGAAAAACACGACCGCGCACCGCGTCGGCTTTTAATTCCACTTGCTGACCAACCGTTAGGTATTGCAACTGCGTTTCTTTAAAGTTCGCCGTTATCCATTTTTCTTTACTGACAATCGAGACTAGCGTTTGTCCTTCTTTGACCATTTGTCCCGGCTGTATCGTTTTCCGTCCGACCCAACCGTCATACGGAGCCGTTACTATGGTATACGACAGGAAAAGGGAGGCATTATCCGCCATCGCCTGATTGGATTGTACTACCGCAGCAGCCGTAGGCAATTTGGATCGGGCTTCCGTCGTATACAAAGCCGTTGTCCGGATGGTTTTCTGAATTTCATTATAATGCGCCTTTGCCGTTTCATAGGCCGCCTTCATCTGTTCCAATTGTTGTTCGGTTGCTGCTTCCTCCTGCAATAGTGCCTTATACCGCTGGTAATCCTGTTTGGTTTTCCAGACGTCTGTTCGTGCGGCTTCCAGTTGCGCTTCCTGTTCCGACGTCTTATTCGATACGGCAGCCACACTGTTTTCGATTACTTTTATATCCTGACGGGCATGGTCAACATCGGCCAACGCGCGATCAAGATGGGATTTGTATTCCCGGTTGTCGATTACAATCAGCGTATCCCCTTTGTAGACAAACTGGTTTTCCTCGTACCGCACTTCCTTTACAAATCCGGTTACCCGTGCCATGACGGGCGTAACATATTGATCGACCTGTGCATCATTGGTTTCTTCATGGTTGTTATAAAAAATCAGAAACCATATTCCGAGTACGATTCCGCAAAAAACAATGCAACCGGCTATTACGGTGATCAATGTATGAAAAGAACGATGTGCCCTTGGCGCCTTTTGTGCTCCCATCTTGTAAAAATTGAATTAGAATATTGAGTTGGAATAATTAATGCAGTCGGTCTGCCGTATGCAGTAGTTCGTAATATTTTAAGGCCGCCTCAATTTTAGTCGCCGTATTTTTATACCGGGCTTCGAGCAAGGCATTATCCGCATCGATCATTTCGGTGATCAAAACCAATTGGTTCAGGTATTTTAATTTGACGATCCGGTAATTTTCAACAGCCAATGCCAGTGCTTTTTCCGTAACCGGAATTCGGGCCAGACTTTCCTGATAGTGCGTATAATCGGCAAAGATTTTATCCTCGACAGCATCTTTTACAATACCGGCTTCCATTTTTTGACGTTCCCATTGCCGCTCGGCCAAACGTACTTTTGTTTTATTTTTATGCAAAGCGGAAAGATTAAACGTGGCTTCAATTCCCAACTGTCCTAAGGAATACAGATAGGGATCCGGTGGAAAAAACATATAGTTCGGATATTTAAAACTGTAATTTCCAAAAAGACTGATTGTCGGATAATAATTGGATTTTACGAGTTTCTTTTCCAGATGTCCAATTTCGACTTCTTTTTGCGCCATTTTTATCTCTTCATTGTCCAAAGCGGCTTTTAAAAAGTAATCGTAACTTTCGACATGCTGTAATCCGGAGAGCAATTGTGTGGTATCGGGCTCTATAAGCTGCTCTTCCGGAAGCTGCATCATGGTTTTCAAATCGTGTAAGGCGATCGCCATATTTTTGCGATTGGTGAGCGCGTCCAGTTCCCGATCGGATAATTGCAATTCGGCACGCAAGACTTCATTTTTAGTTACCGTTCCGTGTTTTTTAAACGCTTGTACCTCTTTTAAGCGCTCCTGTTCTTCTTTGATACTTTCGGCAATTATTTCCTGAAGTGCCATCATTTTATAAATCCCTAAAAACGAAACCACCACCTGTAATTTAATATTATTGGTCGTTTTTTCGGATTTCAAAGTCTGCAACTCCGATTCTTTTTCGGCAATTTTTACCGTATGGTTGATTTTATTTCCGGCATATAACGGCATTCGGAATGCGGCCGACACGTCGTAAATTTCCGGGATGGTTTTGGTGACTTGTTTTCCTTGCAGAAAGCCGCTTTGAAATTCCGTCAGGTTGGTGATCCGGGAATAGAGCGAATGCAATTCCACTTCGGGTAAGCGGAGTTCTTTTTTTGTTTTTAGCGTTTCGCCGGAAATCTGTTCCTCGATACGGGCTTTTTGGACAAACCGGTTGTTTTTTTCGGCCATTTGCCAGGCATCGTGCAGCCTTAACCGGGCAATCTGTTGGGCGTTTATCGTTACGGTGCCCGAAAGTAGTAAAATGATAGCAAGCAGTTTATGTAAAATGCTCTTCTTGTTGTGGTTTAAAAAAACCAGCCTGTTGCGATGCATAGGTCCATCAATAAATATGAGGCAAAGTTGGTGTGTTTTTATTGAGTGTTAAAATCTTAAAAAGCCAAATATTTATTCATTTCAGACATTTGTAATTCATAAAAAAAACCACCTTTTGAGGTGGTTTTTTTTATGAATTTTATTTCTCTTAGTAAATTGGAATTCTATAGAATACTCCTTTTTGATAATTTACGATACTATCGTTATCGTTTTTCGCATTAAACTTAAAGCTTCCGGTAATCGTTCCGTCTTCGATGCTTTCGATTTTGATTTCTCCGTCGCTTCCCTGAACGTTAACCACTCGGAATTTTGCCTGATTGTCTCCTCCTACGATTGTTACGATGTCACCTGGTACATATCCGGTACCTCTTAAATGAATCGCTACGGAACTAACCGCTCCGGCAGTCGTCTGAATCATAACCTGTAATCCTGTTCCAGAACCACCAGTGGTAAAGACAGCCCCTCCATTACTATATCCTGTTCCTCCGTCTTCTAAAGCAATTTTACTAGCCGGTCCGCTAAAAACACCCGTTGTATAGATGTCTTCCATCCCATTTATAGTCGAAATAAAACTGGCTCTGTTACTTTGGTTTGTCGTTCCTAATGGATACGTTCCGTTTTGAAAAGACGATGTTCTTAAAATCACTTGCTCGTCTACTGTGATTCCTTCGATTGTAACCGATCCATCCGCACCAATAGTAGCGTGTGCATCAGCAGCTCTCCATAAACCATAGTTCTTTTCACCCTGAAGAGACGGATCATTAAACTGTACATTCTCCTCACAAGAAGTGAATGCTGCCATAAGAACTACAAGAGAAAGTATTTTTTTCATTTTAAATTCGAATTAATATTTGGGTTCTTTTATTTCTACAAAAATAGTTTTTTATAGATAATAAGCTAATAAAATCATAAAAAATCACAAAAACGCCTAAGTTGTCTTGTTTTCAAAACGATAGCTCCATCTTTTGTCCACCCCAGACACTTCGGATTTTATCCATTTTGTATTCGTTTGTATTTAAAAGTTTTATATATTTGCACCCTTAATTAACAGAGGTCGTGTACCTCAAAATTTAATCATAAGATTATGTCAGTAAAAATTAGATTACAAAGACATGGTAAAAAAGGGAAACCTTTTTACTGGATTGTTGCAGCTGATGCTCGCGCAAAAAGAGATGGTAAATTCCTAGAAAAAATCGGAACTTACAATCCAAACACTAACCCAGCCACTATCGACTTAAACCTTGACAGTGCTGTACAATGGTTACACAACGGTGCTCAGCCAACTGACACTGCAAGAGCTATCCTTTCTTACAAAGGTGCTTTATTAAAACACCACTTAGACGGAGGTGTTCGTAAAGGTGCTTTAACGCAAGAGCAAGCTGACGCTAAATTGGCTGCTTGGTTAGATGAAAAAGCATCTAAAGTTGACGCTAAAAAAGATGGTTTAAGCAAAGCTCAGGCTGATGCTAAAGCTAAAGCGTTAAAAGCAGAGCAAGAAGTAAACGCTAAGCGTTTGGCTGCTGCTGAAGAAGCTGCTAAAGCTGCTGAGGCTGCTGCAACTGAAGAAGCTGCTGCTGAAGAAGTTGCCGAAGAAGCTCCTGCTGTTGAAGAAAACAACGAAGAAACTCAAGCTTAATTTACCCGGCGATTCCATGCGTAAAGAAGAATGCTTCTATTTAGGTAAAATCGCTAAAAAATTCAGCTTTAAAGGGGAAGTTCTGGCTTATTTAGACACGGACGAACCGGAAATGTACGAAGAATTGGAATCAGTTTTTGTTGAATTCAACAATAATCTGGTTCCTTTTTTTATTGAAAGCTGTTCGCTACACAAAAACGATTTCCTTAGAATCCGTTTTGAAGATGTAGCTAGCGAGGAAGAAGCCGACAAGCTACTTGGCTGTGCTTTATACCTACCTTTAAGTGCCTTACCGAAATTGGAAGGTAACAAATTTTATTTCCACGAAGTAATCGGTTTCGATGTGGAAGATACCCGTTTAGGGATTATCGGAAAAATCGTTTCGATTAACGACAGTACCGCACAACCCTTGTTTGAAATCGAACACAACGGGAT
The DNA here is from genome assembly GCA_023446155.1 of Bacteroidota bacterium. Taxonomy (GTDB): domain Bacteria; phylum Bacteroidota; class Bacteroidia; order Flavobacteriales; family Flavobacteriaceae; genus Flavobacterium. The sequence goes on along the minus strand of JAEXIT010000005.1, from coordinate 130,632 downwards.
CGAAATCTTAGTCCCGATGATCGACGATTTTATCGTTGCCATTGATCGACCAAACAAAAAAGTGGTTCTCAACACTCCGGAAGGTCTGGTTGACCTCTACCTGAACAATTAATAGCTGATGTTTCAGTTTAAGCAATTTACCATCGCTCAGGATCGTTGTGCCATGAAAGTGGGTACCGACGGTGTTTTATTAGGCGCCTGGGCTCCACTTCACCATTATCCGTACAGTATTCTGGATATTGGTGCCGGAACCGGTTTAATTGCATTAATGCTGGCACAACGCAGCATGGCCGAACAAGTCGATGCCTTGGAAATTGACGAAGAAGCCTATGAACAGACGGTCGAAAATTTTGAAAACAGTCCGTGGAATGATCGTTTGTTTTGCTATCATGCCGCTTTGGATGAATTCGCAGAAGAGATTGAAGACGAATACGACCTGATTGTTTCCAATCCGCCGTTTTATACCGACACCTACTATTCCCAAAATGAACAACGGGATCGCGCCCGATTTGAAGACGCCATGCCTTTTGAAGATCTGACGGAAGCAGCTTCGGTTTTATTATCCGACAACGGTGTTTTTGCCGTGATCATTCCATTTAAAGAAGAAGAACGTTTTATCGGATTGGCTCAGGAATGTGATTTGTTTCCTTTTAAAATCACCCGGGTTAAAGGCACCCCAACCACCGAAATCAAGCGAAGCCTAATCGCCTTTTCCCGAAATCCGGAAAATCAAACGGAAACGAACGAGCTTATTATCGAAATAGCCCGCCATCAATATACCCCGGAATATACCGCACTGACCAAAGACTTCTATCTGAAGTTATAAAACATTTCTTTCATCTTTATTCCAAACAATCATTTGTTATATTTATAACAAACCACACCCGCTTAAAACATTTTATTGGTTTTTGAATTTTTCACATTTTCAAAACAAAAATAATTTCAAAACCACCAATTTATACGTCTAAAATTTAGGACAATTCGATATTATAGCGTTCTATAGTATTGAAAAGTTGATTTTGTTTGCTTACTTTTGTGAACCAAAATTTATAAACAATGAAACCAGACTTATTTCAAGCTCCTGATTATTACCTATTAGACGATTTATTATCAGACGAACATAAATTAGTACGTGATGCTGCCCGTGCCTGGGTAAAACGTGACGTATCTCCAATTATCGAAGAATATGCTCAAAAAGCGGAATTCCCGAAACAAATCATCAACGGTTTAGCAGAAATCGGTGGTTTTGGTCCTTATATTCCTGTGGAATATGGTGGTGCCGGATTGGATCAGATCTCGTACGGTTTAATCATGCAGGAAATTGAAAGAGGAGATTCTGGAGTACGTTCTACTTCTTCCGTTCAATCTTCATTGGTAATGTATCCGATCTGGAAATACGGTAACGAAGAGCAACGTATGAAATACCTTCCGAAATTAGCGACCGGAGAATTTATCGGTTGTTTCGGATTAACAGAGCCGGATTACGGTTCAAACCCGGGTGGTATGGTGACCAACTTTAAAGATATGGGGGATCACTATTTACTAAACGGTGCTAAAATGTGGATTTCCAATGCGCCATTTGCCGATATCGCTGTGGTTTGGGCTAAAAACGAAGAAGGAAGAATCTACGGATTAATCGTTGAAAGAGGTATGGAAGGCTTTTCAACTCCTGAAACACACAATAAATGGTCACTACGTGCTTCGGCAACAGGTGAGTTGATTTTCGACAACGTAAAAGTTCCAAAAGAAAACTTATTACCAAACAAATCCGGATTAGGAGCGCCACTGGGATGTCTTGATTCGGCACGTTACGGAATTGCATGGGGCGCTATCGGTGCCGCAATGGACTGTTACGATACTGCTTTACGTTATTCAAAAGAGCGTATCCAGTTTGACAAACCAATTGGAGCAACACAATTACAACAAAAGAAATTAGCCGAAATGATCACCGAAATCACTAAGGCTCAGTTATTAACCTGGAGATTGGGTGTATTGCGTAACGAAGGAAGAGCTACATCGGCTCAGATTTCTATGGCAAAACGCAACAATGTGGATATGGCTTTAACCATTGCCCGTGATGCACGTCAGATGTTAGGCGGTATGGGAATCACAGGTGAATACTCGATCATGCGTCATATGATGAATTTAGAATCGGTTGTGACGTACGAAGGTACACACGATATCCACTTGTTGATCACAGGTATGGATGTCACCGGATTAAACGCATTCAAATAGGATTTAAAATCCCGATATATTTAAAAAGAGCTTGTAACCAAGCTCTTTTTTTATGGTCAAAACGAGACATTATAAAACCAATTGATCGTTTTATACGTAAATCAATGTTAAAAGCTATTCGCATAACCGCTAGCTTGTTTATTTTTGTACTAAATTTTCACCAATGAATATACCATCCATCAATAAAAAGATTCAACCCCAAAAGGATATCCTTTTAAACCATCCTTTATACAGCCAGATTCAAAATATAGACGACCTGCATTGTTTTCTTGAAGGACACGTATATGCCGTTTGGGATTTTATGTCATTGCTAAAAGCCTTACAGTCGAAATTAACCTGTACGACTACACCGTGGTTTGCTACGAAAAACCCGGAAACCCGTTATTTGATCAACGAAATTGTACTCGCAGAAGAATCCGATATTTCTTTGGATGGAAAACGACTGAGTCATTTCGAAATGTATATTGACGCCATGAACGATTGTCAGGCCAATACGACTCAGGTTCACCAATTCCTGGACAATGTGGTAACGACTCAGAATATTTTTGTATCGATCAAACAAAGCAGTTTACACCCAAATATCAAGGCTTTCCTTGATTTTACGTTCCGCGTAATCGAGCAGGGAAAACCACATGAAATTGCGGCTGCTTTCACCTTCGGTCGTGAGGACCTGATTCCGGGGATGTTTACTGCCATCCTAAGACATTTTCAGGAGAATTTCCCGGCTACGGATCTTTCCAAACTGATCTATTATTTCGAACGCCATATCGAACTCGATGCAGATGATCACGGTCCGATGGCCATGCAGATGATTTCCGAACTTTGCGGTAACGATACCGAAAAATGGAGTGAAGTGGAAAGCGTTTCCATATTGGCGTTGGAAAAACGCATCGGATTATGGAATGCCATTGAAGAAACTATCCGTCAGAAAAACCTGGCAACCACATAAAACAAAAAACATCCTTTTCAGGATGTTTTTTTATTTGGATTTCCATATAAAACCGTCCAGTATATAATGGGTAAACTGCGGCACGACCAACAAGGGCACTAAAAGAAAATGTAAGGCGGTAAAATCAAACGAAGCCGCATTAAAATGTTCCTGCCAGACAGTAATTTCCCAAAGGTATTCTTCGGCAAAAGCAATACCCAATAAAATTCCAATATAAAACAACAGACTCGTAACGTTTATTCCGCTACGCGAAACAGCCTGCTCCCTATCTTCTTTCGGTTTTACTTCTTTTAAATAGACCAAGGCCATATAGGGAATACCGTGCGACACCACATTTAAAGCGGTAAAAATCAAATCCTGATTAAAATAGACAATTCCAAAATACCAGGATAAGGCCGTTCCCAGAATCACCATATTTTTCGGAATATTAAAATAGCGTTCTTTTACGGCCCGATACACGGTTCGTATTATATAAACACCCAATATACCATAGTACAGAACCGTTGTTATATCCAACAGGGAACTACTTTCAAATTTCAAAAACTCCTCCGGCATAAACCAGCTGAAATTTCGCTGTGGCGACAAAAACCAGTACAACATCGGATATCCGGTAGCCGTATAAATAACCAGACTATCGAAATTTTTATTTGCTTTGATCCGGGGTTCGTTTCTGGAATACAACCGCATAAAACCATATTGCTGTCGGATAAAATGAAACACGGCAATATAGGCCAATACCGACCAAAAAAAGGCACTCCCAAAAGAGAACAGTAGCATCCCAATTAAAAAACATCCTATCGGCACACCGATCAATAGTTTTTTTCGCTTTTGAAATTCGGAGGCAACAAAATAGGTTTTAAACAAGGTCGCATACACATGTGCCACGTCGATAAAAACAATCAGGAATAACCAGGTATAAAACGAATAGTGTTGTTCAGCCCAAAGGATTTCTTTCTGAAAAAGCACAATCACTGCCAACACCAAAAATGGTGGTAACAGAATAAACAGACTGTCGGTTTTCGCTTTATGAATCCAGGGTTGCATCGTTTATCATTTTATTTACGGCGTTAATCCCCTGATGAAAAGCCTCCTCGAAAATAGAAATTCCAGCCAGATCCGAATGCCCGAAATAGATTCTATTGGCTATGGGTTGTCGCGCCAGTTCTTTTTCTTTTCCGAATAAAAATCCGGGAACAGGACTGATCATACCATGTCCCAAAAGATGAATATCGATGGTTTCGATGTAGCGTTCTATATCCGGATGGGCTTTTTGCAAATCGGCTATGACCTGTTGTTTCCAGTATTCTTTATCTTTTTTGTATACTGCTCTTCGCGTCTGCGGTAGATTCCCCGATGAAAAACTATGGTAATAGGTGATCACTTTTTTGGGATGCAACTGTTGCAACGATTGATGTTGATCATAAATATATCCCAGTCCTTGCGCATCGTGTATCACGTTGTCCCAGCACAATGGATAACTCTGATTATCGGTTAATTCCGCAACCGTTATCGTCGCCAGTAACCAAGGCGCATAGTGAAATGCTTTGGAAAATTCCTTTCTTCCGGTGAGCAAATACTGATTTATAAATTGTGGTGTAGCCAAAAGTACCCGATCGGCTATAATGGTAACCGATTCCTGTTTTTCATTGTCGAATGCTGTAACAGCAACGGTATCGTTACGGGTTTCCACCTGATATACCAGATGCTTTTTTACTATTTTCTGATCGGTGTATTTTTTCAAATGCGACGCCAGCCTGGCATTTCCTTCCGCCCAGGTGAGTACGTTTTCTTTTTTATCGGCTGTAGCATCGTGTTTGCGACCACAGAAATAATGAATTCCCGCCCAGGCCGAAACGTAGGCAACGCCCAAACCGTAATCGTCCCGGCAACAATAGTCGACATAATACCGCAACACATCCGTTGTAAATCCGTTGCGTTCCATCCACTCCTGCATGGTAATCGTATCCAAGGCTCTTGTTTCAGTATCGGTAGACGAAAGGGCTAAGGGGATATCGAACAAATAGGCACCATCCGATCCTTTTGCATTTCTAAAAAACGCCATTTTATCAAAAAACCGCTCAAACTGTTCTTCTTCCGCATTGGTCATTCCCAATCGCGGTACCAAGCCTTCCTGCCAGCTGTTTTTATAATACAGCCGCTCCTGAGGCGAAAAAGTCAGCTGTTCTTCATCGAATACCGGAAAACCTTTGGCATCATATCCGGTAATTATTTTGGTTTCTTCCAGAAATTGCAGCAGTTCTTTATCCTGAAAATTGGGCAACGGAAGGTAATGTGCTCCCAATGGATATTTCGAATACCGGTTTTCGCCATTGGACGAATTACCTCCCAAATGGTCTTCCATCTCAACCAGTAAAAAATCGGAAATTCCTTTTTTATGAAGTTGTCGTGCCGCGCTAAGACCGGTAATTCCACCCCCTACAATCAGGTATGGAATACGGATCTCCCGAGTTGGCTTCGGAAAGTTTTTTGTCCATAAACGATGCCCCAGTATATGATTGGTTCCCGACAAGCGGATCGCCATCTTCAGAACTTTCTCTTTACAGGATTGCGCCAGCGGAATCAACAGCAATGATGCAGCGATACCTTTTAAAAAAGTACGTCTTGATTTATAATTTTCCCCACTCTTCATCGAAATAGCGCACTAAGATCTGATTGTCCAGACGATTAATCTCCACGTTATTGGAAACCATATCTTTGGAAAAAAAATTAAACTTATCAAACTGATAATTGTAAAATCGCAATCCTTCGACTTTCCTGTTTACAGTGGCAAACGTAGCCTGCGGATTAAGCGTTGCAATGGTATAGCCCCATTCACCGAATGACGGCACATAGGCATGATAGGCGTCCACCTTTGGAAAAATTTCATTTATCGTCTTATTGATACACCAAAATGACTTCGGTGCAAAATATGGGGATGTAGTTTGAACCACAACAAAAGCCTCGGGAGTTAAAATCGTTTCTAACGATTTGTAAAAATTAAGCGAATACAATTTCCCAAGACTATAATTCGACGGATCGGGAAAGTCGATAATGGCCACATCAAATTTTTGCGGACAGTTTTTAGCCCAGATATAGGCATCCTGATTGATCACCTTTACTTTCGAATCGGTTAAGGAATTTTGATTAAAACCGGTTAGAATCGTATTGGTTTGAAACAGTTTTGTCATTCCTTCGTCCAGATCGACCAAAGTAATACTCTTCACTTCTTTATATTTCAGTATCTCCCGAACGGCCAAACCATCACCGCCACCCAAAACCAATACATGATCTACTTTTTTGGCAGCAGCCATTACCGGATGTACCAGAGCTTCGTGGTAACGGTACTCGTCGGCCGAGCTAAACTGAAGGTTATTATTAAGATACAAACGATAATCACTTTTATTATGCGTCAGTACGATTCGCTGGTAAGGCGTCGAGCTCGTATAAACAATATTTTCTCCATACAATTTCCCCTCCGAAAAGGACAAAATAGCTTCCGAAAATATAAAAACAAGCAACAAAAACAAAAACGAAGCGATTGCTTTTGTTTTTAAAACAAATGGTCGGTTTAATTCTTTTTTAAGCAGAAAACACAACCCAATTGCAATTCCAATATTGATCATACCAAAAAACAAAGAAGTTCGCATCACGCCCAACTGTGGCACCAATACCAGAGGGAACAATATCGAAGCCAATAGTGCCCCGATATAATCGAACGTAAACACATTGGATACCAGATCGCGGAAGGCCACCCGATCTTTCAGTATGTTCATCAGCAGCGGAATTTCCAGTCCCACCAAACAGCCGGTGGTAAACACCAGCAGGTACAGGATAAACTGAAAATAATCGACACTTTCGAATAAAAGAAATAGCACTACCGAACTTAAACCGCCTACTAAGCCCACCAATATTTCGATTTCGACAAAGGTGTCCAGCAGTTTTTTGGTAATGAATTTTGAGAAATACGACCCAATCCCCATTGAAAACAGGTATACACCAATAATCAACGAAAACTGTTTTACGGAATCCCCTAACAGGTAACTCGCCAGTGTACCGGCCACGAGTTCGTATACCAATCCACAGGTCGCAATTGTAAAAACGGCGATAAGCAATAAAAATTCAAATCGGAGGAATTTTTTACCCATGAATCGCTGCGCTTACAATCATTGAAATCCCGATAATGAAAGCCGCCAGCACAATTGCTACCGCCACGTTATTTTTTTCGGTAATTTCTTTCCACGTATTTTCTGGTGTTAGTTTTTCGATTACAAAATAAGACCCTAACAAGATCAACAATCCCAACACGGAAAAGACCAAGGAGTTTAAAATAAGTTTTGTACTGATAAAATCCATATTTTTTATTTTTTGGTTATTTATGATAAAATCGGTTTACATGATGGGTACGCGATTCTGACGTGCCGTATTTTTCCACTGTGGCACAATCGCATATCCGGTTTCCTCCGATTACAAATTGCAAATACACTACATAAATGATCACCCCTAATAATAGAGGCCATTTATTTTGTTTTATATACGCCAGCACGTTATTTTTCATTGTCATCACTATTATTCATAAGGAGTATACGGACTATCGCTCCATCGTTTTGTTTCGTTATACAGCTCTCCAAAGTAGGCAATTAACACCATCACGGCCATAATAATAACCAGCATCCAAATATTCCAATAGGACGCTTTGTTCCAGGTTGCTGTTACCCTCATTCCGGTATTATTAAGGTCTTCCGGTGCTTTTACAACCGTAATCGCCAAGTGGTATTTTCCGGCACTCACGCCACAGATACTAAAATCGTCCGATGTATCGCCTTCGGACCAGCTTTCGCCCTCCGAATAACCGTGATAATATTCGACATCTTTATTGGCATAGATCTCTTCGTTTGTCGTTTCGTTTACTAACGCCACCTGTGCATTGGCCCACGAATTATCCACTCCGGAATGCACGGAAATGGTTAGTGGTGATGCGCCGCCTTCGAGTGTAAACGAGGGTGAAATATACTCTTTGTTGTTGTATTCGCTAAAAGAAATATCATTGCTAAAAACGACTTCTTCCTGCTTATCGTGATACACATACAAATGCGTTAACAGAATCAACAAGGTAACCGAACACAATATCAAAGCCAATTGTCGGACATTAAAAAAATAAGGTTGTACCAATCCGATACCAATCCGGTTGGGCAATTCTGCCGTAGGCTTAAAAATACGTTTTATCTGCTTCTTTGAAATATGTTCGCCCAAAAAAACCGTTCGCTCTTCTTTTTCTAACTTTTCAAAAGAGATCATATACGGTGGCGCGATAAGTTCCGCCATGGTTACCAATCCTGTTGGCAAACTCACATCAAAAAAACCAGCCGCTGCGGCGATTCTCGGCCTTGCAATATCATACAGCTTAAAAACCTTATCGTTATAATCGATTATTTTGGGATGGCCTTTTATAAAATCATCCGGAATTTCCCGTAACAAAATCCAGTGTCCGTTCACTTCCGATAAATACAAAAACTTAGCTGTCGCCGAGGCAAGAACATATTCTCTCCAATAGTAATTCATATATTCTTTAACAACAACGCCAGTAACGGTATACTCTTCCTCTTCCAGTATTCCTTTTAGTCCCGGTGTAAGGCTACCAATCTCTTTGTCGTATTTGTATTTGTCTTTAAAGGTAAAGTCGCCTGTTTCTGTTGCTTTATAAATACTAAAACACTTGGAACAGACAAATTGTTTTACCGGAAACGGCACTTCAATAGCTGTAGGGGTATCACATTGATAGCACGTAATTCTCATATCTATCTGTTAATTTCAAAATTTTTAATAACATCCGCTTGAAAATATTCGATATAATCGTTTGCGATAGTCTTCACTTTCGCGGTGTTATCCTGTAGGTAATTGCACAAATAAATATCCATGGTGAGCTGGTTGTACTCTGGCCAGGTATGAATGCAGATATGCGATTCTTTTAAGCAGACAGCGATCGTAAAGCTATCATTTTCAAAAGAATGCACTACCACACCCACTTTTTCGAGTTGGTATTTTTGTAGTATCGTGTCCGTAAAAAGAACAAAATCCTGTGCCGCCGTAAGCTTGTTACTGTTTGGAACAGAAAGTGTCAGAAGTTGGTGTAATCCGGGAGAATACGAAGTTTGTGTCATTAATTATACCCATTCGGGAAATTTATCGCGTATGGTGATTATACGGCAGACTTTCCAAAATGTTACAAAAAAAGCGAAGATTTTTCTTCGCTTTATTATTTATTATTCCGGAGCCAATTCCAGTTGTAGTCCGTTTAATGCTTCCGTGATGTGAATCTGACATCCGAGCCTACTGTTGTCTTTTACATTAAATGCTTCCGACAACATGGCTTCTTCATCATCGTTCATTTCCGGCAGGTCTACATCGTTGAGTATATAACACTGGCAGGACGCACACATGGCCATTCCGCCGCAAATACCAATGGTTCCTTCCGGCGCCAGTTCGTAGGCCCGCACCAGTTCCATGATATTCATGTTCATATCTGTAGGTGCTTGTACCTCATGAACCGCTCCTTCACGGTCTGTAATGATTATCGTTACATCCTGAGACATGGCTAGTCAATTGATTTTACAACTGCTTTTTCAGCCTCTTTACGAGTACCGTCAAAACCGTCGACACCGCTCACGGTGGTATATTTTAATACGTATTTCTTACCTGGGTTCAGTTTGTTAAACACACTCTGACACATTAAAGTTGCTTCGTGGAAACCACATAAAATCAGTTTTAATTTCCCCGGATAGGTATTGATATCGCCAATGGCGTAAATGCCTTCGATATTGGTTTGATAATCCAATGCGTTGTTTACTTTAATCGCGTTTTTCTCGATTTCAAGTCCCCAGTTGGCAATCGCTCCCAATTTTGGAGTTAATCCAAATAACGGGATAAAATAATCGGTTTCTACATTCATGCGGGCGCCATTGATTTCGATATCCACCGATTCAATACGTTCGGATCCTTTAAAACCAACCACCTCAGCTGGTGTGATCAAACGAATTTTTCCAGCTTGTTTTAATTCCTGAACTTTTTCAACCGAATCCAACGCCCCACGGAATTCGTTTCGACGGTGTACCAAAGTTACTTCCGATGCCACATTTGCCAAAAAGATACTCCAATCCAAAGCAGAATCCCCACCTCCGGAAATCACTACTTTTTTATTGCGGAATTTTTCCGGATCTTTTACGAAATACTCCACCCCTTTGTCTTCCTGTTCGTAAAACTCCAAATCTTTCAGAATCGGTTTTCTCGGTTCAAAACTTCCCAATCCACCGGCAATCGCTACTGCTTTTGCGTGGTGTTGCGTACCTTTATCGGTGGTTACAATAAACGTTCCGTCTTCCAGTTTATCTATGGTTTCCGCTTTTTCATTTAACGTAAATCCCGGTTGGAACTGTTTGATTTGTTCCATCAGGTTATCCACCAGATCACCCGCCAATACGGATGGAAATCCCGGAATATCAAAAATCGGTTTTTTAGGATATAACTCGGTTAATTGTCCTCCCGGTTGTGGAAGACCGTCGATAATATGGCATTTTAATTTTAAAAGTCCGGCTTCGAAAACGGCAAAAAGTCCTGTGGGACCTGCACCAATAATTAGTATATCTGTTTCAATCATTACGTAATGGATTAATTAAGGACACAAATGTCCCTCGAATTATTTTCTTGTTCTATGACAAATATCAAGAAATCTAACGATGGAAGGCATTATATAGCCTGTCAGGAAAAATCCTGAAGACAAAAAAAGTCCCAGCTTCTGTATTTCAAAAGCCGGGTACTGTATCCTGAATTTATGCTACGTTAACCACAGTTTCGATCTGCGGCACATATTTTTTGATCGTAGTTTCCACACCGGCGCGCAACGTCATTTGGTTTACGCTACAAGCCGTGCAGGCACCTTCAAGGCGAACTTTTACGTGCTTATCGTCTTCAATTTCGATAAGGGTAATATCGCCACCATCCGAATTTAAGAACGGACGAATTTCTTCCAGTGCTCTTTCAACGTTTAGTTTGATTTCTTCTGTTGTCATTTTATTTCTTTTTTACAGCTGAACATCCAGCCATCGTGGTAATTTTTATTGCTTCTGTAGGTGGCAGACTTTCATTTCTGTCTACTACTTCCTGTACTACGGAACGCGCCAGTTCTTCAAATGCTTTTTCGATTGGCGTAGCCGTTTGCAGGGCTGCCGGACGACCGTAATCGCCTGCTTCACGAATGCTTTGTACAATTGGAACTTCTCCTAAGAAAGGTACTTGTAAATCTTCTGCCAGGTTTTTGGCGCCTTCTTTTCCGAAGATATAATATTTGTTTTCCGGCAATTCATCCGGTGTAAAATAGGCCATGTTTTCGATGATTCCCAAAACCGGTACATTGATACTTTCGGCCTGGAACATTGCCACTCCTTTTTTGGCATCGGCCAAAGCCACCGCCTGAGGCGTACTGACCACTACCGCTCCGGTAATTGGAAGCGATTGCATTAACGACAGGTGGATATCGCCTGTTCCCGGTGGTAAGTCCAACAACATAAAATCCAGTTCCCCCCAATCGGCATCAAAAATCATCTGATTTAACGCTTTCGAAGCCATTGGTCCTCTCCAGATTACCGCCTGATCCGGACTGGTAAAAAATCCGATCGACAATAATTCAACACCATAGCTTTGGATCGGTTTCATTTTGGATTTTCCGTCAACCTCAACCGAAATCGGACGTGCTTTTTCCACGTCAAACATAATCGGCATTGATGGTCCGTAGATATCCGCATCCAAAACCCCCACCTTAAAGCCCATATTTGCCAGCGTTACTGCAAGATTGGCCGTAATAGTCGATTTTCCAACACCTCCTTTTCCAGACGAAACAGCGATAATATTGCTGATTCCCGGAATCGATTTGCCTTTGATCTCCGGTTTTTCCGGTGCTTCAACTTTTATATTTACTTTGATTTTTGCCTTATCGTATATTTTTTCATGGATCACTTTCATAATGTCCACCTCCGCGCGTTTTTTGATGTGCAACGCCGGGCTGTGCAATAATAAATCCACTACTACTTCATCTCCGAAAGTGATTACGTTTTGTACCGCACCGCTTTCTACCATATTTTTACCTTCTCCGGCAATGGAGATCGTTTCCAATGCTTTAAGAATTTCTTTCCTGTCTAATTTCATTATTTTATTCGCTTTAAGTCGTTTATTAAGACTGACTTTATGTTACAAAGATAAGATGAAAAGTTCTTAAAATAAAGATAAAGAATTGTATTTGTTTATCGCGCAATAGCTTCGCTTTACACTCTGAATGCAAAAGTCCTCAATTCGGCACTATAACAGTAGTTCCCGCCGGTTGCCGCCGGCTTAGTTTTTGGAGAATTTCCGATTAAATTCCGAAAATGTTTTTTAAAATTCAATTTTCAGGTCGGCGCTATCGCTTTTGCAACGGTTATTGTAAAAAAATGCTGCAACCGAAACAAGTCCGATTGCAGCAAAAGGTAGTATAAAATCAAAGTGAATTATTCGTATTTCAGATATTTCAGAATATCGATTCTCGTGGCCTGATAAGCCTTCGAAAGTACGATGAGCAATGTGAGCACCAATAAGACCACAAAACCAATAATAAATGGCAAGACGGTAATCGAAATCCGGAAAGCAAAATCTTCCAACCATTTATTGAGCAGGTAATAGGCCGGCATTGCCGCCAGAATAAAACCGATTATACAGAAAACAATGTATTGTGTTGATAGGTTTTTAAGCAGCATTCCGGTTTCAGCCCCCAGTGTTCTGCGGATTGCAATTTCTTTGATCCGTCTTTCAATAGAATAGGATGCCAGTGCAAACAATCCGAATAAGGCAATCGTGATCACCACAATATTGAGCAGCGAAAACAGATTGCGTTGTTTGACATAGGTTTCATACGTCCGGGCGTATTCTTTATCGACAAAATCGTATTTGAACGGATATTCGGTATCGACTTTCTGCGTCCAGAATTTCTCCAGACCGGCAATCGTCTGATCCATATTTTTCGGATCCACTTTTATATAAATCCTGTTGATATTGGTTTGCATCCACGGAATGGTTTTAATATGAAAGAAAACCATAGGCGGTATTTTTCGCTGTAACCCGAACAAATGGAAATCATCGACGATCCCTACAACTTTTAATTTCTGGCCGTTCCATTCGATTTCTTTTCCAACGGGATCTTTCTCGCCCATCTTTTCCCAGGTTGTTTTATTAATCAACATTGTGCTAACAGTATCAGAAGCCAATTCCGGCTTCAATTCCCGACCTTGGAGCAATTTTATATTTAGCATTTTAAGCAAATCGAAATCGACCCCCATGTTTTGTGCCTGAATCGGATTATCGTTATACGTAAAACCGGTAGAAGATGTAGCGCCGTTCCCTGAAAAATTAAATGTTCCGGCCCCCACTCCCGTAATACCTTTTATTTTTTGCAATTCCTGTTGTATCGTTTTGTATCGTTCATAATCAGCGCCATCTCTTTTCGAGCGATACGGAATCGTAAGAACCTGATCCCCCTTATACCCCAACTCCTTATTAGTCATATAATTAACCTGTTGATATACGATATACGAACCGATAATAAAAAAGGTCGCGATGCAAAACTGAAGAATCAGCATTCCGTTTCGAAGCCATACTCCGTTTTTACTTCGTCCAAAGTTACCTTTCAGTACTTTTAAGGTTTCAAAATTCGATACATATACCGATGGAAATATACCGGCTAATGCGATTACGACCACAACGATCAGCAGCAATTGCAAACAAAACTGGCTTCCAATCAGTTGCAGGTCTTTTTGTAAAAAGGAATTGTAATACGGCAAGGTCAGTTCCACAATCATTAGCGACAAAATTAACGCGACACATACCACCAGTACCGTTTCGAAAATAAACTGCCAGACAATTTGTTTTTTGGTCGCTCCGATAATCTTACGAATACCGATTTCTTTGGCTCTTTTAATCGCATTGGCGGTTGCCAGATTAACATAATTCACGATCGATAACACCAGAATTAACACCGAAAGCCCCATCATGATTAACAAAAACTGATAATTTCCTTTTCCTTCCACCAAACCGCTGATCTGATCGCCCAATCTTGCTTTGGCCAACGATGTCAGACTTACGGTAATTTTTCCATATTTTTTAATAAAATCCTGTTCCGAAATTCCCAGATTTTTGGCCTCTTTCCGGATGCGATGTTCGTAGTAAATGGTTTCGATTTCTTTAGCAACCGCAGCGGCTTTTTCGGGCGAATTGACTTTTAACATCAATCCGTAGTTAAAATCACCCCAACTTTCGCTGTTTTTATCCATTTTTAAATACAGCATCACATCAGGCGCCATCGACGATTTACCTGGAATTCGATAAACACCTCTTACCGCGTAGGGTTTCCCATCGTAAATAAGTTGTTTTCCTATCGGGTTTTCATCCTTAAAAAACAGTTTCGAAACGGCTTCCGACACGGCTATACTGCTTTGATCCTGTATCGCTGTTTTTGGATTTCCGGCTATAAATTCAAAAGGAAAATACGAAAAGAAATTACTTTCGGCAGCGCCAATTTTCTTAATCATTTCTTTTTTGCCATTATAGCTCAGAATTTCTTCCGAATACCATGCCGTATAATAACAGTAACTTTCAATATTTTTCGAAGATGCCTCCAGAATCGGAGCTGTTGGCGCTACATTCCACGCCCATTTACCCGATTCTCCTAAATCGTTGATCACCTCATAAACCTTGTCTTTTTCAGGGTTCCACTCGTTATACGAATGTTCCTCATTCCAATACAGAATGGCGAAGATCAATCCGGAAATCCCGATACTTAATCCCAACACATTGAGTATGGAAAACAGTTTGTGCTGTTTAAAATGATACACAAACACTTTTAACCAGTTTTGTATCATCTTTATTTTGCTGTAATGGTTCCTAATGATTTTTTGTCGGCCGTAACCGCTTTCGGCTTACCGTAATAGTCGATTGCAGCTACCGAACTGGCAAATGCGTCCAGTTTTTCGGTTACGCGCACCGTTACTTTCGAAGCATTGGCTGCGTCTACGATGGCGTATTTTGCGTCCAGATCACCGGCTTTCAAAACCGATGCCGATTTTGCATCCACTTTTAATTCGGTAGCTTTTCCGGTAATTGTAGCTTTTCCGGCACCCGATAAGGATGCTTTTAGCGTCGTTGCCTGAATAGCGCCTTTATAAGCCGATCCGGAACTGATATCCAACTGTACATTTTTCGATTTGATGTTGCCATTCAACTGAGTTCCCGACGTAAGGCTAACGTGTGCATTGGCTGTTTCCACGTCATTCTCGAAGGTCATTTTCGCTCCGGAAGCCAATTTGAAATGCGTTACATTCGGCCCCGAAACCTCCACCCGTGCGGTTTCAAAATTATTAACTTCCTTAGTCGATTTTATTTTAACTTTTAATACACCCCCGCTCACTTCAGTAGTGATCATTTGTACTTTGTCAGCCGTATCGGAAGTTACTTTTATCCCGGCTGTTTTGCTTTGTGTAAAACGTATTTCAACTCCGGTATATCCTTCTATCGTTGTGAAAGCGGCTACCGTTCTATTTTCGCTTACCTGTGCCTGGCATACAAACCCGATAAGACTTAAGGTCATGGCTATTACAATTCGTATCATGGTATTTCTTTTTTAAGGTTAGGGTTGGTTTTAATTTTCTTTGGCATCTACCAAAACATCTACATTTCGGGCGTTTTGTTTTTCACTGAGAACCACACCGTCTTTCATATAAATAGTACGTTGTGAAAACGATGCGTCATAATCGGAGTGGGTTACCATCATAATAGTCGCGCCATTCGCGTGTAAATCGGTTAGCAATTCCATTACTTCATTTCCATTGCGGCTGTCCAGGTTACCGGTTGGCTCATCGGCCAGAATAATTTTTGGATTGGTAATCAAAGCGCGCGCCACAGCCACCCGTTGCTGTTGTCCTCCGGAAAGTTGCTGCGGATAATGTTTTAGACGATGCGAAAGTGACAACCTTTCGGCAATAGCTTCCACTCGTTTTTTACGTTCCGCACTACCCACATTGTTATAGATCAGCGGCAACTCGATATTGTCGTATACCGACAGTTCGTCGATGAGGTTAAAGTTCTGAAAAATAAAACCGATTTGCTGTTTGCGCAACTTCGCTTTTTCATTTTCCTTTAATCCGATGATCTCCTGTCCCGACAGTTGATAACTGCCACCGGTAGCACTGTCCAGCAACCCGATGATGTGTAAAAGGGTCGACTTTCCGCAACCAGAGGGTCCCATAACGGAGATGAAATCGCCTTCGTTTATTTGCAGCGCGACCTGATGTAATGCAGCTGTTTCGACTTCTTCTGTCCGGAAAACTTTAGAAAGATTCTGAATGTTGATCATAACTGTTCGTTTTTTGATTGATTGATTTTTTTGATTTTTCGCTTTCGGTTTTTTGTATTTTGTTGCTCCGGTTTGAAAATGGTCCGGTTAAAGTTATTATTAATTCCATAATTTTAGACAATTTGTCCGATTGTACTTTTTTACTTCTCAAATTGTAAAACCGCTACTTCTTTGTAATCCTGATAGGATGAGGTGATTACTTTTTCGCCGTCTTTTAATCCTTCCAGTACTTCGAAATATAGTGGATTTTCCCGACCCAGCTTGATCGGACGGCGGATAGCTTTATCACCATTGACCACAAAGATCCAACTACCGGCAGTTTCCTGATTAAAACTCCCTTTGGGCAACACCAGTGTTTTAAGACTTTCGGAAAGGATTAATTTCACCCCAAAACTTAATCCCTGTTTTAGATCCAGTTCTTTGGCGTTTTCAAAATCCAGTTCGACCTGAAATTTACCTTCTTTTACTTCCGGGATTACTTTGGCAATATGTACCGGAAGCTGTTTCCCTTTGTATTCGATTGTTCCTTTTTGTCCAACCGACACGCGTTCCAGGTAATATTCGTCGACTTTAGCAAGTAGTTTATAACCTTGCATCACATCAATCTTACCGATACTTTCTCCGGCCTGATAGTTTTTACCTAAAATCGGCTCAAACGAAGAAAGTCGTCCGGATAATGGTGCCGTAATCAAAAAGTTCTTTTTATTTCCTCGCAAAATATCAAGGCTTTTTTCCATCGTAGCTATCGAACGATTGATTTGCTGAATCTGAATCTGATTGGTTTGTTTTTCTTTTTGGATACTTTGCTGAATGATATTCTTGCGCTCCTGTTGGTAACGAAAGCCTTCCCGCGTAGTTTCCCATTCGTTTTTGGCAATGATCCCTTTTTTAAACAGTCGTTCGTTAAGATCGTACAACTGTTTTGCCGTATTATAATCGTGTTCGATCGCGATCAGGTCTTTTGCGAGGTTTAATTCCTGATTTCGGATATCCAATCGCGCTTTGTTTAGGTTGTTGATTTGCTCAATCATTGATGTCTCCTGTGTCAGGTAGCTTAACTCTGTATTCGGGTTATACAATTTGGCCAATGCTTGTCCTTTTTCGACATGTCCTCCGTTTTCCACAAAAATTTCCTGTACCGAACCACCTTCAATAATGTTGATCAAAATAGAATGCAACGGTTCGACTTTCGCCTGAAAAATAATAAAATCTTCAAAGTAGGCTTTACTCACAGGTTTGATAGTAACTTCGTCTCGTTTTATGTTCAGGCTTTTTTCTTTTGTAATCATGGAATAGGCAAAATAGCTAACGATCAAAAAAAGTAGCACTATCCCAATACGATAGCTATTTTTTCTATTTTTACGAGTGATAACTGTATCCATTTTTTGATTTTTTGATACGATATACAAAGACAATTTCGTGCCATTGTTTTAAAAATCAACAACCTACTGATTATCAATTGTTTTATAATTCGCCATGATTTTGAAGTGTTCAGTATCGGACACTTTTTTGTCCGAAACCGAACAGCCATGAAAAAAAAGCAAGCCCAGATTTTAATTATCGACGATCAGGATGATATTCTTTTAGCGGCAAAACTGTTGTTAAAAAAGCATTTTGAGACCATTCATACCGCTAATTCCCCAAAAAAATTAGTGCAATTACTCGCTGATAACCCTATTGATGTGGTTCTTTTGGATATGAACTACCGTATCGGTTTTGAAGACGGACGGGAAGGTATTCACTGGTTAAAAGAAATTAAATTACTGGCTCCAAACACGGTGGTTGTACTGATGACGGCTTTCGGAAAGGTGGAAACAGCTGTCGAGGGGCTTAAATCCGGGGCTTTCGATTATGTGATGAAACCCTGGGACAACGACAAATTGCTTACCGTGATCAACAATGCCGTAGCCCAAAGTCGGAAGGATCAGAAAAAGAATCCGTCGCAACCTCAAACCGGTCAGTCGGTTTTTATTGGAACGGCTCCCCGAATCAAACAAGCGTATACCATTGCCGACAAGGTCGCCAAAACGGATGCCAATGTCCTTATCCTTGGTGAAAACGGAACCGGAAAATATGTGTTTGCCGATTATATTCACCGGCATTCCGACCGAAAAGACCAGCCTTTTATCGCGGTTGACCTCGGTTCGTTAAACGAAAATATTTTTGAAAGCGAGCTGTTCGGTTATACCAAGGGTGCTTTTACCGATGCTAAATCGGATACCGCCGGACGTTTTGAAGCCGCACAGGGCGGAACGATTTTTCTGGACGAAATCGGGAATGTACCATTGCATTTGCAATCCAAATTACTACAGGTAATTCAGAATAAAACCGTAACCCGATTGGGCGAGGCCAAAGCCCGACCTTTAAACGTGCGGATTATCACCGCAACCAACCTCGATCTGAAACAAGAGGTCGCCTTAAAAAATTTCCGGGAAGATTTGTTCTATCGGATCAATACGATGACGATTCCGTTGCCCTCATTGCGCGAGCGAAACGAGGACATTATTCCACTTGCCCATTTTTTATTGGCGCAATTGGCCGCAAAATATGGCCGGGAGGAATTGCAATTTCAGGAGAAAGCATTGGAAAATATGGAAAAGCATCGTTGGAACGGAAACATCCGGGAAATGGAAAACCGAATCGAGCGAGCGGTAATCCTTTGTGACGATGTGACGATCACGGCTTCCGACCTGGATCTGACTTCCATTTCCGAACCGGACGCCACAGCAGAAGACCTGCAATTGTCCGATCTTGAAAAACGAACCATCGAAAAAACACTGCAAAAACATCAGTACAACATTAGTAAAACCGCTGAGGAGTTAGGACTTTCCCGGGCGGCTTTATACCGCCGGATCGAAAAATTCGGAATCGAAACCAACGATTAAATCCGCTTTTATGACAAAATCCTGGAGACTATACAATGCCTTTTTTATCCGGTTCCTACTACTGTTGGTACTTCTCGGAAGTTGTATCGTATTGTATCAAAAACAACTTTACTATACCTTATTTGGTTTCGTTTTTTTTGGAATCCTACTCACGCTGGAAATGTATTATTTTATCCGAAATGCTTTTTTATTTTACGATAAAACCATCACCGCTATTTTACAACAGGATTTTTCGGCCAGTTATTCCGATGCCTATAAAACCGGGAATTACAACAAATTGTACCAGCTTTACCAAACACTAAAAGAACGGGGAAACGAGCAGACTTCGAAGGAACTCGTGTATCGGACGATCTTAAACAATATCGAAAGTGGTGTTTTAATCCTCGAAAAAAGGGATACGGAATGGGGCATTTTTTTGATGAACGATTATTTTTCAAATCAGTTTACGGTACCGAAGGTTTCCAAATGGCATTATCTGAAAAAACAACTTCCATCGTTTTGTTCGGCTATCGAACAATTCGATTTTCAGGAAGTCAAAACATCCGTTCAGATTCGGGCCAATGCCGATGCGGAATTTCAGACCTTCCGTTTACAGGCCTCTTTAAGTAAGAGTTACAATACCGAATATTATATTATTTTTCTGGATTCCATTCAGAAGGTGATCGAGAAAAAAGAAAAAGAAGCTTGGATCAACCTGATGAAAGTGATCTCACATGAATTATTAAACTCGCTGACACCGATTCGGTCGCTTTCACAAAACTTACAGGAAATTGTCGATCAGGAGGATTTAAGTGCCGAAGACCTGGACGATATCCGGTTGAGCCTGTCGACGATTATCAACCGAAGTGATCATCTTCAATTCTTTGTCGATAATTATCGGAAACTGGCGATGTTGCCTTCGCCACAAAAGGAAAAAACCGCCTTACAGTCGCTTGTACAATCGTGTATTAACACCATGCTGCCATTGTTTAAAACCCATGGTATCAGCGTACACAACACCATTGATTTTGACCGCTGGTTGTATGTCGACCCCAAGCAATTGGAACAGGTTATCCTAAACCTACTGACCAATAGCATGTATGCACTGACGGGAGATGCGACGGATTCCAAAGTCATTAAACTAGCTGCATCGGTGGCCGATAACCGATTGTTTATCGTGATTTCCGATAGTGGTGCCGGTATTGAAAAAGAAATCCAGGATAAGATCTTCCTTCCGTTTTTTACCACCCGGAAAGAAGGCGCCGGTATCGGTTTAACCTTATCCAAAAATATAATTGAGGCGCATGGTGGTTATCTGAATTACCAACGCGACAGTGCGCATACAACGTTTGTTATCAGTCTGATGGAAGGTAAAAATTAAGTCCTGCTACAACTGCACCTCCGGTTTCCAGAATAATTTTTCGAACTGTACCACCTGGTTGTTTTTCACCTTAACACCTTCGCTTTCGAGTAGCTGTTGCATCAGATTGGTTCCATCGAAATGGTGTTTCCCGGTGAGCATTCCTACGCGATTTACCACGCGATGTGCCGGAACATCCTCTTTTCCGTGTGCGGCATTCATCGCCCAGCCTACCATACGTGCCGAACGCGCTGCGCCCAATGCTTTGGCAATGGCACCATAGGAAGTTACCTGTCCGTACGGAATTTGCCGTACCACTTCGTAGACCCGTTCGAAAAAATTTTCGTTTTCGGCTTTCATTATCCCAAATGATTATTGATCAGTTTAATTAGGGTAACAATAGAAACCAGTCCGGTGATGGATCCGATAATATAATTGATATTGTTGATCAGGAAAGAGGGTTTTCCACCTTCTTTTTTCTTAAAAAACAGAATATAGAGGTAAAACACCAGAAACGATCCGATGACTGCGCCCAGTACAAACAGGGAAATATAGGATTGATTAAAAAAGAAATATCCGTTTCGCGATAGCCATACACTTATAAAAACATAATACGGAATCGGAAAAAGATTGAGTGCCGACAGTAGCATTCCCAGAAAGAAACGGCTGGTTTTGCTTTTCATTTTAAGCTCCTCTTTGGGCTTCTTTGGTTTGTTGGCAATCGTAAAAAAGTAAAGCGTTAACAACACAAAAATCCCAAGACCTATTTCCTGTAGCAGGTTGATAATCTCCGGATTTCGGTCGATAAATTTAGCAAACAATACCGCCAGATAGGTCTGAAAAAGCACGGTAAATGTAGCTCCCAACGCAAACATCAGTGCCTTATTTCTGCCATCCCGCACACTTAGTTTTGCAGCGGTCATATTGAGCAGACCGGGTGGTGTGATCCCAATCGAAGCCACTGTAAAACCAAGTATGAGGGGCATGAAATAATTCATCTATTTTATTTTGAATTGGATATAGGTTATCGCTTTGTTTTGTTCTAAATATTGTTGTTCGTAAAACGTCTGAATGGCAGTTACCACTTCGGGTGCGCCTTCGTTTTTATAAACATTATGGTTGGCATACAACACCTCGTGACCTTCGCCGTGTAATAATCCCAGCGTATAACCGTGCATAAATTCGCTATCGGTTTTCAGGTTCATAATCCCGCCTTTTTTCAGGATTTTTTTATAACGTTGTAGGAATTCCGAGTTTGTCATACGATGTTTTGTACGCTTGTATTTGATTTGCGGATCCGGGAATGTAATCCAGATTTCATCCACTTCGGCTTCTGCAAATACATATTCCAACAATTCAATCTGCGTTCGTATAAAAGCAACATTCGACAATCCGTTTTCTACGGCTGTTTTTGCACCTCTCCAAAACCGTGCCCCTTTTATATCGATCCCGATAAAATTTTTATCCGGGTAACGCGTTGCCAATCCAACAGAGTATTCACCTTTTCCACATCCCAATTCCAACACCAACGGATTATCATTTTTAAAAACTTCCTGTTTCCATTTGCCTTTAAACGGAAAAGTATTCGACACCACCTCTTCCCGAGTTGGCTGAAATACGTTCCCAAATGTCTCGTTCTCCTTAAATCTTTTTAATTTATTTTTACTTCCCACGACTAAACTTAAAATTTTGGTAAAATTACGGAAATATCCAAGAACTAAAATAGTTTTACTTTGCAGTTATTAAATAAGTTATCAAAAACGATCTTATTTATATCCGGATATTCGGATCGGTTTACGCTTCCCGTTATGCATCACAGGTTTTAACAAAGACCTGTTATTTCAGGGGTTGATTTGTGTCTTTTGGATTGCCCGCGGGGTAAAATGAAAAACTTTTGGAATACTTAGTACAATGCATAAAGAACGAAAAAAAAGAATTTTAGTTGCCCCGTTAAATTGGGGCCTCGGGCATGCCACACGTTGCATCCCGATTATCGAAGCTTTGGAGAATCACGGGTTTCAGCCGGTGATTGCTTCCGATGGTGTTGCGTTGTCGCTTTTGGAAAAAGAATTCCCGCATCTGCAAGCCCTTCAGCTTCCTTCCTATAAAATCCAGTATGCTCAAAACGGAGCCAACTTTAAATGGAAAATGATCACTCAGATTCCGAATATGTACCGCGCCATGCGTGACGAACGGAAAATGGTAGAACGTTGGATTCAGGAAGAAGCCATAGACGGGATTATTTCCGACAACCGTCTTGGTGTTTTTTCCTCAAAGGTACCTTCCGTTTTTATTACGCATCAATTGAATGTTTTAACCGGTAATACGTCCTGGATTACAACCAAAATCCACCATCAGTTTATCCGAAAATACAGAGAATGCTGGGTACCAGATATCGCCGGAAGTCCAAATCTTTCCGGAAAACTGGGGCATACGGAAACGCCGGTAATGAACGTAAAATACATCGGCCCGTTGAGTCGTTTGCACAAAAAGACTGTTGAGCCATTATACGACCTGATGGTCATCCTGTCCGGACCGGAACCGCAACGAACGCTGTTGGAAGAAAAATTAAAGCTGGAGTTAAACTATTTTGAAGGCAAAGTTCTTTTTGTCCGCGGTGTGATCGAAGAAGAGCAAACCATCTCACGACGTTTGAATTTCACCTGTTATAATTTTATGAATACCGAAGAGTTGGAAATGGCCTTTAACCAGAGTAAAATGGTTTTAAGCCGTTCGGGATATACTACGATTATGGATTTGGCGCATTTGGGTAAAAAAGCCTTTTTTATACCAACTCCAGGTCAATACGAACAGGAATACCTGGCCAAAAAATTGAAGAAAAAAGGATTGGTTCCGTATGCAAGACAAGACGAATTTAAAGTAGGCGATTTGAATCAGGTAGATTTGTATAAAGGCCTGAAAAACATCACTCAGGAAATCACCTGGCGTCAGTTATTTTGTCTTTTCGAGCGTAAAGGAAAACTCTGATCCTACTCCGATTTTACTTTCCACATAAATACGTTCGTCGTGCGCTTCGATGATGTGTTTCACGATAGCCAGCCCCAAACCGGATCCGCCTTCGGAGCGCGCACCACTTTTGTCCACCCGGAAAAAGCGTTCGAATAATCGGGAAATAAACTGTTTTTGAATTCCCTCCCCATTGTCGGTTACCCGCACAATCACTTTGTTGTTTACCAGGTCTTCAATACTGATTTCGGTAGTTCCGTTTTCTTTTCCGTATTTGATGGAGTTTTCAACCAGATTCGTCACGACCTGTTGAATTCGTTCTTTATCGGCAAAAACCTTTATCGGCTTGCTGTATTTCCGATCGAACATCAATATAATGTTCTTCTGATCGGCACGCATTTCCAAAAGATCCAGAACATTCTGAATCACATCCACAATATTGAATTCGGTAAATTCCAGATTCAAATCACCGGTTTCAAGTTTGGTGATCATATCTAAATCTTTTACGATATAAATCAATCGTTCCACTCCTTTTTCGGCGCGTTGCAGGTATTTTTTACGGATGGTTTTATCGTTCATCGCCCCGTCCAGCAAAGTAAGCAGATAGCCCTGAACGGTGAACAATGGTGTTTTTAATTCGTGAGAAACATTCCCCAGGAATTCCCGGCGGTATTCCTCACGAATTTTTAACGTTTCAATTTCTATTTTTTTGTCTTTTGCGAATTTCTGTACCTCGTTCATCAGGGTTGCCATATCGGTAGTAACCGGCTGACTTCGGAGTGTGGTCGAATCCAGCAACGACACGTCGTCATAGATTTTTTTAACCCGGCGGTAGATAAAGCGTTCTACGCGGTATTGCAGTACGAAAAAGGAAAAAAAGTAAACGCCTAAAGCAAAAACAATACAGAATTTATAGTTTAGCTCGTAAAACCAATACGTCAATCCTGCGATTAATAAGGTGGAAAAAAGGGTAATATAGAGCGCAGATTTAACTGCAAATCTGTATGATTTTTTAAAGCTTATGGACATTTATATTTCTAATTTGTAGCCGACTCCTTTGATGGTTTTAAATAGATCGTCTCCGATTTTTTCGCGTAGTTTACGGATATGCACATCGATGGTTCGTCCGCCAACCACAACTTCGTTACCCCATACTTTATCGAGAATTTCCTCTCTTTTAAATACTTTTCCGGGTTTGGAAGCCAATAAGTAGAACAATTCAAATTCTTTACGCGGCAGGATAATTTCCTCCCCTTCTTTTACGATTTTGTATTCTTCGCGGTTGATTTCAATTTCACCCACCCGCAATACATCTCCTTGTTGCTCTTCTTCTTTTAAGCGACGCAATAAGGCTTTTACCTTACTCACCAAAACTTTCGGTTTAATCGGTTTGGCGATGTAATCGTCGGCTCCGGCATCGAACCCTGCCACTTGTGAATAATCTTCACTTCTTGCGGTCAGAAATGTGATGATCACATTTGCCAGTTCCGGGATTTTACGAATGTTTTCGCAAGCTTCCATCCCATCCATTTCGGGCATCATCACATCCATAATGATCAGTTGCGGCATTTCCTTTTTTGCCTTTAAAATGGCCTCTTTACCATTGCTTGCCGTTACGATCTGATAACCTTCCTGTGATAGATTATACCCTACGATTTCGAGGATATCCTGCTCATCATCAACCAATAAAATCTTAATGTCTTTTTTCTTCATAATGGACACTCTATGTGTGTTTTCGGGTTGTAAAGGTAAAGATAATACAAAACGATTATATGTGTTAACGATTATTTAATCTGTTAACGATTTCGTAATACATTCCCAACAAAACGATAACAGGTTACTAACTTCCGGTTAACTTCGAAAAGGTTCCTTTGCGCAAAATTTAATACAACACGTAAACAACAACACAATGAAACTTAAGTTATTACTAACAACATTATTGTTCACCGTCTTTGCCTTTGCTCAAAAAGGGACAGTTAAAGGTACGATAACAGACAAGGAGATGAACAATGAGCCACTTCCTTTTGCCAGCGTAACAATTAAAGGTACAACAATTGGCGCAAATACCGACGAAAAGGGGACATTTAGTTTGAGTGTTCCGGAAGGAAACCACATTCTGATGATTGCCTTTTTAGGATACCAAACCGTAGAGGTTCCTTTTAAGATTGCTTCGGGCGAAACGAAGACAATTGACAAAGCGCTTGGTACGGCTGGTGTACAACTGGAAGATGTGGTTTTAAAAATCGAAACCAACCGTCAGAAAGAAAGTGCGCTTTTAGTAGAACAGAAAAAAGCTATTGAGATAAAACAAAGCATCGGAGCACAGGAGCTTTCCCGTAAAGGTGTAAGTGATGTAGCCACAGCGGTTACCAAAACTACCGGTATTACCAAACAGGAAGGCACCGGAAATATTTACGTGAGAGGTTTAGGCGACCGTTATAATTCGACTACGATGAACGGCCTACCTATTCCATCGAACGATCCGGAAAAGAAAAACATCCGATTGGATATTTTCCCAACCGACATCGTAGAATATGTATCGATCGACAAAGTATACAACGGAAAAACATCGGGTGACTTTGCCGGAGGTAACGTTGATATCGTTTCCAAAGACTATAAGGGCAAAGGTTTTTTACGCCTGGACATTGGTTCTAACGCCAACACAAATGCTTTGGCCGAAGACAATTTCCGTCTGCCAAAGGGACCAAACAGTTTTGGGTTCAGCAATCCTGCCAATCCTAAAACGATCTCCACTTACGATTTCAACACACTACAATTTGAAGGAAAAACTCCTGTAGCCGGGTCTTTCGGAATCTCAGGAGGTAAATCGTTCGACATCGGTTCGGAGAGTAAATTAAGTATTTTCGCAACCGGGTCTTTCGGGAACGAATACACGTCAAAACGCGACGGTAGCGCTAAAGGTAGCGTAAACGGTGATGGAAGTTTGATCAACAGAAACTTCAAGTCGTTTTCCTCTATGGGATACAACACCAATACTACCGGTTTAGTAAACGTAAGCTATAAAATCAACAACAATCACAAAGTAAGCTTTAACTCGTTGTTCATCAACACATCCAGTCAGGTTAAAGACGAGTATTTCGGTTATATCGCCGACCTTGCCGATGCCGGAAACGGATTAATCCGTCGTTCGGAATATGTAAAAAACACCTTATTTGTAAACCAATTATTAGGCGAACACACACTTAGTGATCGTTCGAAATTCAACTGGGGTGTTGCACAAAACAACATCACTGGTGATACTCCGGACAGGATGTACAACACCTTACGAAAAAACGATAACGGCTACACCATCATTAGTCAGTCAAAACCAGACAATCACCGTTATTTCCAACGTTTAAAAGAATACGAAACAGTTGCTACCGCATCGGTTGACTATAAATTCAACAAAACCAACGATGGTGATTTCAAAGGGAAATTCACTGCCGGTTACAACGGTCGTTTTAAAAACAGAGATTTCAAAGCAACGCAATTCAACTTTAAAACGTTTGGCCCGTACACGACTACTATCGTAGATCCTGAAAACCTGGATTTGTTCTACAACCAGCAAAACCTAAGCAATGGTTATTTTGAAATCAGTACGTTTGTTGGAAATGCTGAAATTGCAAATGCCCTTGATCCACAAAAATATACCGGAGAACAAATCATCCACGGTGGTTATTTGAATACCGAATACAAATTCAACACTAAATTAACAGCTGTTTTAGGATTGCGCGCTGAATATATCTCTCAGAAAGTGGATTGGAAAACACAGTTGGATCCAGTTGGAGACAAAGATGAATTCAAAAAAACAACGTTCCTTCCAAACTTGATCATGAAGTATGAATTAAACGAAAAACAAAACCTTCGTTTGGGAATGAGTAAAACCTATACATTACCACAGTTTAAAGAAAGAGCTTTGTTTATCTACGAAGATGTAACCGAAGTAAAAGTAGGTAACCCGGATTTATATCCATCCGACAACTACAACTTAGACCTGAAATGGGAAATGTTCCCTAAAAGCGAGGAGTTGATTTCCTTTACCGCTTTCGGAAAATATATCCTGAACCCGATTAACGAAGTAACAATCGCTTCCTCTACAAATGATATTTCATTCGTAAACACAGGTGATCGCGGTTATGTTGCCGGTGCAGAAGCTGAATTCCGCAAATTGATCTTCCAATCAGGCGAAAACAACAGCAAAAAAGTAACTGCCGGAATCAACGCTTCTTATATGTATACAACTCAGGACTTAAACGGTTCGAAAGTAGACAAAGAGACCCGCTACAATGTTGACTTCACAAAATCGAAAAGTGCTTTTACCGGAGCTTCTCCATTATTATTAAATGCAGATGTATCGTTCTTTAAAGAATGGAACAACAAAGAATCGAACATTTCCACAACATTAGCCTACTCCTATTTTTCGGATCGTATCTATGCATTAGGAACGAATTTACGTGGTGATCAGGTAGACAAAGCAGTTGGAACTTTAGATTTTATTGTAAAATCGAAAATCAATAAAAACTTAGGTTTCGGACTAACTGTTAAAAACATTTTGAATCCTAAAATCGAACGTGTGCAGGAAAATAACAATGGTGACGTTACCTTGTTAACCTATACCAAAGGGATGAACCTGGGACTTAACATCAACTACCAGTTTTAATCTGATTTCAAAATTTATACCTGAAGGAGCGACTCGTCGCTCCTTCTCTTTTTAAGTAAAGTTGACTTAACAAACGAAACATTTGCTTAATAATTACTTCTTTATATGTTAATCCAACCGTGACAATGGCTTAACCTCCTTTCCGAAAAAACGAAGCACTTTTGCATCAAACATAACTAAAAAATTATTTAGAAAAAAAATGAAAAAATCAATCGTAAAATTATTTGTGATTTTCGCAGTAACTGCAGGAACTTTAGCAAGTTGTTCTTCATCTGACGATAGCACACCAAGTGGACCTTCTTCTTCTTTCGTAGCAAACGCTAACGATTTCAAAGGAGTTATCAACGATGGTGTAGTAACTTTAGTTGCCGGAGCAACCTATAAACTTACTGGGAAAATTCAGGTAAACAGCGGTGCTACTTTAACAATCCCTGCTGGAACAAGAATCGAAGGTACTGGAGGAACATCTGCTTATATTGCAGTAGCACAAGGTGGTAAAATCAACATTTTAGGTACTGCTACAAATCCGGTAGTTATGACTAGTGGTTTGGCAACTAAAAATGCTGGTGACTGGGGAGGTTTAGTAATTTGTGGAAAAGCGCCAATCAACAGAGGAACTGTTACTGCGCAATCTGAAGTTGCTGACTTAACATACGGTGGAACCGTTGCAAACGATAACTCAGGTGTAATCCAATATTTAAGAGTAGAATATTCTGGTGCTGCTTTCAACACTGAAAAAGAATTCAACGGTATTTCTTTCTTCGGAGTAGGTAACGGTACTGTAGTTGAAAACGTTGAAGTATACCACGGTTCTGATGACGGATTCGAATTCTTCGGTGGAACAGTAAACACTTCAAACTTAATCTCTATCGGAAACGAGGATGATCAATTTGACTGGACTGAAGGATGGAATGGTACTAATACAAACTGGTATGGTAAACTTGCTTTCGGAAAAGGAAACAGAGGTATCGAAGCTGACAACTATGAGTTCAACTTTGACGCTAACCCGGTTTCTAACCCTACAATCACTAACTTAACTTTAATCGGACCTGGAAGTACTGCTGATGCAACAGCTTATCCAGAAAACCAAGCTTTAAAATTAAGACGAGGAACTAAAGGCATGTTCAACAATGTGGTATTGAAAGATTTCAAAACCGGATATGATGTAGAACATGATCAAACAATCTCTTTCGTAGGTACTACTTTAAAAGGAACCAACACGAAATTCGAAGGAATCGGATCAAACGCAAAAGGTAAGAAAACTGACGGATCTAATGCTGACGTAAATGCAGTATTCACCGAATCTACTGCTGCAACAGGAGCTGGTAACGGAACTGCTGCTCCAAGCTGGGCTACCGGATGGACAGTTGGATTCTAATCCCTAAAAAATAATCTTTTTCAAAAAAAATATCTCTCTTTCGCAAGGGGGATATTTTTTTGGCATAAATTTTGAACTTTTTTTTATATCTTTATGCCATATTCAGACCTATGAAGAAAAATTACTTTTATATTATCTTAGTTGCCTTTTTTCTGTTTTCCGCCAATTTATTTGCGCAGGAAGGAAAAGGTTCTTCGGGTACTACCATCGAAGGTCTAAACATTTATCCAAATCCAACCAACGGGGACAAAATATACATTACTTCCAAATCGGCACAAGATAAGGAAGTTGAGATTTTTGATGTGTTAGGGAAGCGCATTTTACAGGCCACTTTAAATTCAAAAGAATTAAATATAGCCAATCTAAATGCCGGCGTTTACATCATCAAAATCAAAGAAGGCGAAGCTTCCGCAACAAGAAAGCTTATTATCAAATAGTTAACAAAGGGTTATTTCTTACATTTAACCATAATTTTACATTAAAAGTTTTCATTTATCACGAAATACTTCTTAACTTTGTTGTCCACTTTTTAAAAAACAATTCAAAACATGAAAAAACTTTACACTTTATTAGCAACTGTTGCATTATCGTATGCTGTCAATGCTCAAAACTTAATACCTAATGGTGGATTTGAAAACTGGACTGCTGGTGCTCCAGATTCATGGACAGTAACTATTCCTGCAAACGGAGGATCTGTTACGCGTGAAACTGCTGCTGGTAACATCCACGGTGGTACAAGTTCAGCTAAATTTACAGCACCTGCAGGTACAGGTAACGTAAGAGCTGGTGTTGCTGACTTTGCTGTAGTTGCTGGTCACCAATACACATTGACATACTGGTACAAAGACGAAACAGACAATGCTAAAGGAAGACACTGGGGAGCTTGGAGAACTAGCTCAGCTGGTATCACTGACACTTCATTACAACCTGACTATTATGGAAACACTACAGGATGGCAGCAAGTTTCTGTAACGGCTACTGCTCCAACTGGTGCAACTATCTTACGTTTTGATTTCCGTGTATATCAAGACACTGGAAGTTCAGGAGCTATCTATTATGATGATGTAACATTAGTAGATACCACACTAGGATTACAAGAAAATGCAATCTCTGGTTTAAAAGTATACCCTAACCCGGTATCTGGAAACAACTTCTACATCTCTTCTGACGCTTCTGCTGTAAAATCAGTTGCTGTTTATGATGTATTAGGAAAACAAGTGATCAACACGCAAGTTGAAAACGAAGCCGCTATCAACGTTTCTAACTTAAACGCTGGTGTTTACATCGTTAAAATCACGGAAGAAGGAAAAACAGCTACTAGAAAATTAGTTATCAAATAATTTTTCTCTTCTCAATACATAATAAAGCGCCAACAATATGTTGGCGCTTTTTTTATACTCCATTTTCAAAACTTAAACTATCCTTTACTTTTAGATGATCAAAAGCAAACATCAGGTAACTATCTTGCCAACAAAAAACCATGAGACAAATTTACCTGGCTTTATTCAGCATCGCATTGAGCGTAACCGCCAACGCCCAAACGAACTTAATTCCAAACGGGAATTTTGAAACCTGGACCAACAACACTACTCCAAACGGCTTTTCATCCGTAAATACTGAAACATTCTCGGCAAATAATTTTATCACCCGCGAAACCAGCATTTTTAAAAGCGGCGCATCAGCTGTAAAACACCAATCTCAGGACGACACCCAAACGGTAAGCCCGAACGACCTGATCCCGGTTACTCCCGGGAACAACTATACCATTTCCTATTGGTTCTTAGACAACGATACCAAAGCCCGTAGCCGTGCATGGCATTCGTGGGTGAACATTTCCAACGGAAACGAATCGGAATTAACCGACCACAGAGATATATTACACCCAACTACCTATTCCAGCAATAGCACACAATGGGTACAAGTGACATTCACATTGACCGCTCCGACCAACGCTACACATTTCCGCTTTCAGGCGCGTACCTACCGACAGTCAGCAACCAGCGTAGGCGGTTTTATTTATTATGACGATTTCTCAATCGTAAACAACACCACCATGGGACTAGCCGATCATCAGATCGACGGTTTAAAATTATACCCAAATCCTGCCGGAAATAACGACAACCTATACCTCACATCTGTTTCTGGCGCCGACAAAACGATCGAGATTTACGATATTCTTGGAAAACAGGTTCAAAGTGCAAAATCCGAAAACAACAACCCGATTCGCCTTTCCAACCTGACCACCGGAATCTATCTTGTAAAGATCACCGAAGAAGGAAAAACAGCCACACAAAAACTGATTATTAAACAATAACCTCCCATATCCTTAACCTTATCAAGCACCAGCTTTCGTTGGTGCTTTTTTATTTTGTATTTTTGCCTAAAAAGCTAATACTCTTGATCACTTCTGCCGATATCTTTCAGATTGCCTCTAAAAAGGAATTTGAAAAAACCACGCTTAAAGTTTTTCGTCATCAGTTCGACAACAATAGTGTCTACCGGGATTTTTGCACCCTTTTAAAAAAGGACAAGGTCAATGTTAAACAAATACAGGACATTCCGTTTTTACCCATTCAGTTTTTTAAAAGTCATGACGTTGTAAGTAGTACCGATCCGGTTCAAACCACCTTTACCAGTAGCGGAACAACCGGCACAAGTACGAGTAGGCATCTGGTAACCGATTTGCAGTATTATGAAGAAAGTTTTCAATTGGGTTTTTCGCAATTCTACGGCAACATCGAAGACTATGTCATTTTAGCCCTTTTACCCTCTTATCTGGAACGCGAAGGCTCTTCCCTTATTTACATGGTCGAAGACCTGATACAACGCTCCAATCAGCCGGATAGCGGCTTTTATCTAAACAATTACGACGAACTGATCACTAAATTGACCAAACTCGACAACGAAGGTCAGAATGTAATTCTGATTGGTGTCACTTATGCACTATTGGATCTGATCGAAATGCAATCGTTCGATTTAAAAAATACAATCATCATGGAAACCGGCGGGATGAAAGGGCGCCGTAAAGAGATCATCCGCGAAGAATTGCACAACATCTTATCCAACGGCTTTGGCGTTTCCAAAATCCACTCCGAATATGGAATGACAGAATTACTTTCGCAGGCCTATTCGTTAGGTGACGGCATTTTCGAATGCCCACCCTGGATGGATATTCTGATTCGCGATACGGAAGATGCCCTATCGTATATCGAAACCGGAAAAACCGGCGGTATTAATGTAATTGATCTGGCCAACATCAATTCCTGTTCGTTTATCGCGACACAGGATTTAGGTAAAAAATATTCAAACCATTCTTTTGAAGTACTCGGACGGTTTGACAATTCCGATATACGGGGTTGCAACCTGATGGTTTTATAAAATAAAAAAGGGAGTTTAAAACTCCCTTTCTTTTTATACGGCACGAATCACAAAATAATTCTTTTTCCCGCGTTGCAACAATACAAATTGTCCGTTGATCAGGTCTTTATTCGTAATTTGATACTCTTCTGTTACTTTTTCTTTGTTCACTGCAATCGAGTTTTCTTTTAAAGCCCGACGCGCTTCGCTATTGGAAGCTAAAAAACCGGATTTACCCGATAACGCTTCGATGATACCCACTCCGGATTCGATTTCCGATTGCGCAATCTCCGCCTGTGGTACGCCTTCAAAAACATCCAAAAACGTTTTCGCATCCAAGTCTTTTAAGTCTTCCGAAGTCGAGTTTCCAAACAAAATATTCGATGCTTTGATTGCATTTTCCAAATCGGCTTTCGAATGTACCATAATGGTAATTTCTTCCGCCAGACGTTTTTGTAAAGCACGTAAATGCGGCTCGCCCCTATGTTGTTCGATTAAGGTTTCGATTTCCTCTTTTGATAAAAAGGTAAAGATCTTGATATATTTTTCCGCATCCGTATCGGACGTATTCAACCAGTATTGGTAGAATTTATATGGCGATGTTCTTTCGGCATCCAACCAGATATTTCCTCCTTCGGATTTTCCAAATTTGGTTCCGTCGGCTTTTGTAATTAACGGACATGTAAGCGCATACGCTTTTCCACTCTCTATTCGGCGCACCAATTCTGTTCCGGTGGTAATATTACCCCATTGATCACTTCCTCCCATTTGAAGCGTACAATTTTTCGCTTTGTACAAATGTAAAAAGTCATACCCCTGAACCAACTGATACGTAAATTCGGTAAAAGACATTCCTTCAGCCGATTCCGATGAAAGCCGTTTTTTTACGGAGTCTTTAGCCATCATGTAGTTCACAGTAATGTGTTTTCCTACATCACGAATAAAGTCCAAAAACGAGAATTCCTTCATCCAGTCATAGTTATTCACTAATTCTGCTGCATTAGGCGCATCGGAGGTAAAATCCAGAAAACGAGACAACTGTGCCTTAATCGAATCCTGATTGTGTCGTAATGTAGCTTCATCCAACAGGTTTCGTTCGTTCGATTTACCCGATGGATCTCCGATCATTCCAGTTGCACCGCCAACCAACGCCAAAGGCTTGTGGCCGCTTAACTGAAAATGTTTCAGCATCATTACGCCTACCAAATGTCCAATATGCAATGAATCCGCTGTTGGGTCAATTCCCACATACGCTACACGCATCTGCTCCAACAAATGTTCTTCCGTGCCTGGCATAACGTCGTGGAGCATTCCTCTCCAAGTCACTTCTTCAATAAAATTCTTCATTTTTTTTCAATTTGCACAAAGATAGTCGAATTAAAGTATTCGAAACCCCCTGTTTTTTGACAATTTTTAATTTTAAACTATTTCTTACTTTTATCCGTGGCGATAATTAGTACATTTGCAATATATGATACTTGTTACAGGCGGAACCGGATTAGTAGGTGCTTACCTTCTTCTCGAATTACTTCGAAAAAAGGAAAGCGTTCGTGCTATTTACCGTACTGAAGCCAATATCATGCAAACCCGAAGACTTTTCGAGACATCCCAACAATTGGAAGCATTCGAACGCATTGAATGGCATCAAGCCGATATCACGGATATTCCGCGGTTGGAAAAAGCCTTTCACGATGTTGATTATGTATATCATTGTGCCGCGCTGATTTCGTTCGATCCGAAGGACGAAGAAAACTTACGAAAAACAAATATCGAAGGAACGGCCAATATCGTTAATTGCGCACTTCATTTTAAGGTTCGGAAATTGTGCTATGTAAGCTCAATTGCCGCTTTAGGCGATGCTCCGGAAGGGCAATCCGTTATTACCGAAGAAACCGATTGGAATCCAGAGAAACTACATGGCGATTATGCCATTACTAAATTTGGCGCCGAGATGGAAGTATGGCGGGCCTCACAGGAGGGACTGGATGTTGTGGTTGTCAATCCCGGTATTATTTTTGGCAGTGGTTTTTGGAACAATGGCAGTGGACAGATTTTTAAACAGATTGCCTCCGGATTTCCGTTTTATTCCAAAGGACTAACCGGTGTTGTTGCCGTAGAAGACGTCGTAAAAATCATGATTCTGCTAATGAGCAGCCCGGTTTCGAGAGAACGTTTTACATTGGTAGCCGAAAATCTTTCGTTGGAAAAAATCCTGTTTACCATTGCCGATGGCATGTCCAAAAAGCGCCCTTCTTTTTATGCCGGTCCATTTGCAACTGCGATTGCCTGGCGATTGGATTGGTTGTTTTCGGCAGTTTTCTTCCGAAAAAGAAGTTTTACCAAAGCAACAGCCAAATCGGCACATTCCAGGGAAACATTTAGCCAAAAAAAAATAGCCCAACAATTGGACTATTCATTTACTCCTATGGAGTCGTATCTTTCTGATTTAGCGAAACGCTATATTACTGCGCATCGACAGGCTTAACACCTGTTGTTTTTTCAACTTCAACACCAACTTCTTTGCGTCGTTCTTCCAAATTCTGGATTACTTTTTCGTATAGTTTTTTATAGCCTTCCACATCGGAAGCGTAGTATTTATTACTCGTCTCGATTAACTTCGCATTGACTTTATATTTATTAAAAATAAAGTCGTTTAACTTCACATTATTGGTCGACAATTTTTGCGGATCATACCCTTCTATTGACTGATAGATACTTATATCCGTCAATATTTCCACCATCTTATCTTCCGGAATCAAACCGACTGGCTTTTCCATCACCTTTTTATCACAGGCTACAACAAAGCTCAGCAAACCAATTAGCAATACGATCTTTTTCATAATTTTATCTGTCAAATAACAACCGTTCTCCACAACGAATGTCTTTTACTTTTGAATTTACATAAACCAACTGACCGTTCACCAGCGTATGGGTAATTCTCGATTTAAAATTAGCCCCTTCAAACGGCGACCAGCCACATTTATATAATATATTTTCTTTTTTAACCGTCCATGGTTGTCCGGCATTTACCAAAACCAAATCGGCATAATACCCTTCGCGGATAAACCCTCTTTTTTCAATTTTAAAGATTTTCGCCGGATTGTGCGCCATTTTTTCAACGATCTTCTCCAATGAGATTTTCCCCTGATGATAGGCTTCAAACATCGCAACAACCGCATGCTGCACCAACGGACCTCCGGAAGGCGCACTGGTATACGGATTTTGCTTTTCGTCAAGTGTATGTGGCGCATGGTCGGTCGCAATCACATCAATACGATCATCAAGCAAGGCTTTCCATAATTCATCACGGTCTTTCGCTGTTTTTACCGCCGGGTTCCATTTGATCAGATTACCTTTTTTCTCATAATCGGCATCCGTAAACCACAAATGGTGCACACATACCTCTGCTGTGATCTTTTTATCTTCCAATGGAATCTTATTGGTAAACAGTTCCGTTTCCTTTGCCGTCGATACGTGGAAAATATGCAAGCGTGCGCCTGTTTTTTTCGCCAGTTCAATCGCTTTTGAAGACGAAATATAACACGCTTCCTCACTACGGATCAGGTGGTGGAATTTTACCGGAATAGCATCTCCGTATTCTTCTTTGTATTTTTCAAGATTGGCTTTAATCGTCCCTTCGTCTTCACAATGAACAGCAATCAGCATTGACGTACTCGAAAATATTTTTTCCAAGGTCTCCTCATTATCCACCAACATATTTCCAGTAGACGACCCTAAAAACAACTTAATTCCCGCAACATTTTTAGGATTTGTTTTCAGCACTTCCTCCAGGTTATCGTTGGTACCCCCCATCATAAACGAATAATTCGCATAAGATGTTTCGGCAGCAATCTGGTATTTCTGTTCTAACAATTCCTGTGTTACTGCATTCGGAACCGTATTGGGTTGTTCGATAAAAGACGTTATACCGCCCGCTACTGCTGCTCTCGATTCGGATGCAATATTCCCTTTATGGGTTAACCCCGGTTCGCGGAAATGCACCTGATCGTCGATCGCACCCGGAATAAGATAGTTCCCCTCTGCATCAATGATGATACAGTCGGAAGATTTCGGACTGATGCTCGCCGCAACTTCCTTGATGTATTTATCTTCTACCAGTACATCTCCTTCAAAAATAACTCCTTCATTAACAATCTTCGCATTCTTGATCAATATCTTGCTCATCGTACTTTTCTATCTTATAATCTATAATCGGTTTATCATTTTTTTAAAGCGCAGTGTAATCACGCCAAAAATAGCTTCTTTTATAATCGCATTGCTCATTTTGGATTGTCCTTTCGTTCGG
Source organism: Bacteroidota bacterium (assembly GCA_023446155.1). Taxonomy (GTDB): domain Bacteria; phylum Bacteroidota; class Bacteroidia; order Flavobacteriales; family Flavobacteriaceae; genus Flavobacterium. The sequence goes on along the minus strand of JAEXIT010000005.1, from coordinate 93,130 downwards.
TCGGTAAAAATAATAGGCACTTCCACTATTTTCATTTTGTTGACAAAGGTTCTGTATTTCATTTCTATCTGAAAAGCATAGCCCACAAACTTAATTTTATCCAAATTGATTTGCTCCAATACCTGTCGTTTATAACAGATAAAACCCGCTGTGGCATCATGGATTTTCATACCGGTAATCAAGTCGACATAGACAGAGGCAAAATAGGACAGTAATACCCTATTCAAAGGCCAGTTTACCACATTAACTCCGGTAACATATCGTGATCCTATCGCCATATCGGCACCGTCTTCGCAGGCTTTATACAAACGCTCAAGATCTTTCGGATTATGGGAAAAATCGGCATCCATTTCAAAAACACAATCGTAATTCCACGCTAATGCCCATTTGAATCCATGCACATAAGCCGTTCCAAGTCCGGCTTTTTTAAGGCGACTTTCCAGAAACAAGCGATTCGGAAACAACTCCTGAAGTTCTTTTACCTTAGCCGCAGTTCCATCCGGCGAATTGTCATCAACAATCAGCACATCAAACGAAACATCCAATTCGAAAACAGCTCTGATGATGCCTTCTATATTTTCGATTTCATTGTATGTAGGAATAACAACTATGCCTAAGCTCATTTTTTAACTAAATTTGCCTGCAAAAATACATTATTTCCGATGGTTGTTTCATAATAAAAGTATAATAAAAATATTCCACCTAAAAATTAGTACTTTTACAGGCATTATGATGGATCTACTATTTACCGAGAGAGTCGTTGAGAATAAAGACTGGGCCACTGTACTATTTGTACTGTGTTTTGCCTTATTAGCGATTAACAAAACCATATTTGAAGTCCGTTTTAACGAATTTATCCGACTGGGGATATCCGACAAATACATCAAAATTTACAAGGATAGCGGCAATATGCAGAGTTGGTTTACGATCTCGATGTTTCTGGTACAGCTGATTTCTTTTGCATTCCTGATTCAAATTATTCTGAGTTATTACGGTTATACCACCAAAACCAATTGGATTTCCTACATTCAGATCATTACCCTTTTAGGCGTATTTATTCTTTCCAAATACCTCATTGAAAAGATCATCGCAACATCATTTAACATTGAGGAGTTTAACGAGCAATTTAATTTACAAAAAGTTAACTATCGCACCTACATCGGACTACTGATTTTACCGCTCAATCTGATCCTTTTTTATAACAATTTCCCATCAAAAAATCTAATTTTAGGGATTATCATTACTATTTTAATAATAAACATATCAACTTACGCGCTTACATTGAAGATTTATCAAAATTCTATACTAAGCAAGCTGTTCTATTTTATTTTGTATCTTTGCACTCTTGAAATAGCCCCCTATTATTTCATGTATTATTGGTTTACGAAAAGTTAGAGCATTACAATTATTTTAATATGAAAGTGAAAACAATCTTGGTTTCGCAACCAGAACCTAAAGTAGAAAATTCACCGTATTTTGAGCTACAACAAAAGCTCAAAATCAAAGTCGACTTTAGACCATTTATTCACGTAGAGGGCGTTCCTGCTAAAGAGGTAAGACAGCAAAAAATCGATTTAAACAATTATTCCGCTATCATTCTTACCAGTAAAAACTCCGTTGATCACTTTTTCAGAGTTGCCGAGGAAATGCGTTACAAAGTTCCTGAAGACTTGAAATATTTTTGCCAGTCAGAAGCCATCGCTTTCTATTTACAAAAGTATGTCGTTTACAGAAAACGAAAAATCTATGTGGGTCAAAAAGATTTTGTCGACCTATCACCGCTGATTAAAAAATATAAAGATGAGAAATTCCTACTTCCATCATCCGATCAGCTAAACGCAGACGTTCCGCAAACTTTAAATAATCTAAAAGTTGACTGGACACCAGGAACATTCTACAGAACTGTTATGAGTGACCTTTCCGACTTAAAGGATGTTTATTATGACGTATTGGCTTTCTTTAGCCCGACCGGAATTAAATCTTTATTCAAGAATTTCCCGGATTTCCAACAAAACAACACTCGTATTGCTGTTTTCGGAAGTACCACACAAAAAGAAGCTATCGAACACGGTTTACGCGTAGACATCATGGCTCCAACACCGGAAACACCATCGATGACCATGGCTCTTGAAAAATACATTACCAAAGCCAACAAAGAATCCAAAGACAAATAGTCCAAAATAAAAAAAGCTTCCTTAAAGGAAGCTTTTTTCTTTTAAACTCTCAAAAAAACAAAATCGAATATATAAAGGATAGATCCGACTATTCTAATATAACCCCATCATCTAAAGAAATCAGCAAATAAATTCCTTTTATGATGTGATTCTTTTCTATCAAACTACCAGCCCTCAAACAAAAAACCGAAATTTTTAAATCGAAATTAAGGAAAAACCTTATATAGCTTGTCTAATTCAACCAACTACAGCGTCAATATTCTTCAGTTCGTGTTCTGGTAATTTTAATAATTCCACTTTTTAAATACTGTCTTTCAATTTCAACAGAACTGGATTTCAACAACATAGCCCCGCCTACTGCTTACTCTCCAGCAACTGTTAAAATTAAAAATACTTTTACTTAAACAACCACTTAAAAATACTGCGAAATTCAAGATAAAAATTACGGTTTTTTTACATTTTTATTACGGATTACACAAATTGTTAACATAACGCATTAACAACATAAAAATAACATTTTTAAAACCTATATATACCCTAAAATCACAGGCAAAAACAGACTACTAACACTCAATAATGGTCAATAAAAAAGCTATCTCTTTCGAGATAGCTTTTTTATTTATTTCTGTAGGTTACCTTATAGTTGCGGACCAGCCTTAACTAAATTCTTACCTTCTTCATTATCGGTATACTGTACGAAGTTTTTAACAAACAACCCGGCAAGATCCGTTGCTTTCGCAGTCCATTCCGATGCGTCTGCATACGTATTTCTAGGATCAAGGATTTCCGTATTCACCTCTGCTAATGCTGTAGGCACTTCCAGATTAAAAATCGGAACGATAGCCGTTTCAGCCTTCTCGATCGATCCGTCCAGGATTCTGTCGATAATCGCACGGGTATCTTTAATCGAAATACGTTTTCCGGTTCCATTCCAACCCGTATTTACCATATAAGCCGTTGCATTGTGCTCTTCCATTTTCTTAACCAGTTCTTCTCCGTATTTGGTTGGATGCAAACACAAGAATGCTTTTCCAAAACAAGCCGAGAAAGTTGGCTCCGGTTGTGTTACACCACGCTCCGTTCCAGCCAATTTAGCTGTAAATCCAGACAGGAAGAAATATTTGGTTTGCTCCGGTGTTAATTTGGATACCGGTGGCATTACTCCAAAGGCATCAGCCGTAAGAAAGATCACTTTTGAAGCGTGTCCTGCTTTTGATACCGGCTTCACAATATTATCAATATGATAGATTGGATACGAAACACGTGTATTTTGTGTTACCGATCCATCTTTAAAGTCAATTTTACCATCAGCATCAACCGTAACATTTTCCAGTAACGCATCTTTGCGGATTGCATTAAAGATATCCGGTTCGTTTTCTTTGCTTAGATCGATTGTTTTCGCATAACAACCACCTTCGAAGTTAAACACCCCTTCGTTATCCCATCCGTGCTCATCGTCTCCGATTAGCTCACGTTTCGGATCGGTTGACAAGGTTGTTTTTCCGGTTCCGGATAATCCGAAGAATACGGCTACATCACCATCTTTGCCTTTGTTTGCAGAACAGTGCATTGAAGCAATTCCCTGTAACGGAAGGTAGTAGTTCATCATCGAGAACAACCCTTTTTTCATTTCACCACCATACCAGGTTCCTCCGATCAACTGGATTTTTTCGGTAAGGTTAAAAGCCACATATACCTCAGAGTTTAATCCGTGTGCCGCAAAATCTTTGAAAGTTGCTTTTGAACCGTTCATTACCACGAAATCCGGTTCACCGAAATTTTCAAGTTCTGCTTCCGTAGGACGGATAAACATATTTTTTACAAAATGTGCCTGCCATGCCACTTCCATGATAAAACGCACTTTTAATCGCGTGTTTTCGTTAGCGCCACAAAAAGCATCCACAACATATAATTTCTTTCCGGAAAGCTGACTTACTGTAGTCTCCTTTAAAGCATTCCAGGTATCCTGAGAAATTGGTTTGTTATCGTTAACCGCTTTTTCTGATGTCCACCAAATGGTATCTTTTGTAATATCGTCTTTAACAATGTATTTGTCTTTAGGAGACCTTCCTGTAAATACACCCGTCATAACGTTAACGGCACCAAGTTCTGTCAACTGCCCCTTCTCGAATCCTTCCAGCTCCGTATTTAATTCTTCATTATATAGGTGATCGTACGACGGATTATAAATAATCTCAACCGTGTCCTGGATCCCGTATTTTTCTAATGAAATTATATTCGTAACATTCATAACTTAAAAATGTGTTGTTTTGTTATTTAAGAACGCAAAAGTAAAAATTTAATTTTAGAATAATTTTTTTTTAATAAATATTATGCTTTTTTCCTGATTACCTGTACAAATAGGATCAACCAGGCCAGAATCATCAAAAGCCCTCCAATCGGTGTTATAGGCCCTAAAAACTTAAAATTTATCCCGGTTGCTGCACTCGTCGCCAACAGATAAATCGACCCGGAAAAAAACAACACTCCGATAACGGTAAGGTAACAAATGGTCTTTTTAGCCTTTTCGGTGACCAATGTTGTCATCCCCACAAACAATAAGAATAAGGCATGGTACATCTGATACTTCACACCCGTTTCGAAAGTAGCCAGTTGGGTTTCGTCGAGTACTTTTTTTAGTCCATGCGCGCCAAAAGCACCTAATATAATAGCGACAGCTCCCATTAAAGCAGCCGCTGCAATTGTTTTTCTATCCATCTTGTATTTATTTCCTATCAAAGGTAGCATTATTTTAAAAAGTTAAATAATGACATTAATCATCTTTTAAGTTTTAAAAGAAAATAACAAATTCTTATTTTCGTAGACTTTTTAAAACAAACAACCACCATGAGACATATTTTAATCATCGGAGCCGGTCGCTCGGCTTCGTCGCTCATAAAATATTTACTGGATAAATCGGAGCAGGAGAATTTACATCTAACCATCGGCGATTTATCTTTAGAATTAGCACAAAAGAAAACCAACAATCACCCGAGAGCTACCGCTATTGCTTTCGATATTCACAACGAAACTCAACGCAAAGCGGAAATTCAGAAAGCCGATATCGTAATTTCGATGCTTCCGGCCTTTTTACATATTGAAGTCGCCAAAGACTGTATCACTTACAAAAAACACATGGTAACAGCATCCTACATTTCGGATGCCATGCAGGAATTAAACGAAGCGGCTATCGCCAATAATCTTGTTTTTATGAACGAAATCGGACTGGATCCGGGAATCGATCATATGAGCGCGATGAAAGTATTGGATGAGATCCGCGAAAAGAACGGAAATGTAATCCTTTTTGAATCGTTTTGCGGCGGATTAGTCGCTCCGGAATCGGATACCAACTTATGGAATTATAAATTTACCTGGAATCCGCGTAACGTCGTTTTGGCAGGTCAAGGCGGTGCCGCAAAATTCATTCAGGAAGGCACTTATAAATACATTCCGTACCACAAGCTTTTTAGAAGAACCGAATTTTTGGAAGTGGAAGGATACGGTCGTTTTGAAGGTTACGCCAACCGCGATTCCTTAAAATACCGCAGTGTTTACGGACTGGATAATGCGCTTACCGTTTTCCGCGGGACCATCCGACGCGTAGGCTATTCCAGAGCCTGGGATATGTTTGTACAATTGGGAATGACCGACGATTCGTATGCGATCGACAATTCGGAAACGATGAATTACCGCGAGTTTGTGAATCTCTTTTTACCCTACCACCCTACGGATTCCGTTGAAATCAAATTACGCCATATTCTGAAAATCGATCAGGATGATGTGGTTTGGGATAAATTACTGGAATTGGATTTATTCAATGCCAACAAAATCATCGGATTGAAAAATGCCACACCGGCTCAGATTCTCGAAAAAATCCTCACCGATAGTTGGACTTTAGAACCGGACGATAAAGATATGATTGTGATGTATCACAAATTCGGTTACGAAGTAAACGGCGAGAAGAAACAAATTGACGCGACAATGGTATGTATTGGCGATGATCAGACCTATACTTCGATGGCAAAAACCGTTGGATTACCGGTGGCGATGGCTACGTTACAAATCCTAAACGGAAATATTACGACACCTGGTGTACAACTTCCGTTAAATAAAGAAGTTTACCTTCCGATTTTAAAAGAGCTGGAGGAATACGGGGTTATTTTTAAAGAAAAAGACGTTCCCTACAAAGGATACAAATAATAGCAAGAGCCTGATTTTCGAAAATCAGGCTTTTTTTATTTCAATTTCTATTTCATTTTGTAACTTTAGCTATAAATTTATTTAAAATGAAGCTTAATTCCTTACAAGTTGAAATGGACGGTATCGACAAGGAGATTCTCCGTTATCTGATGGAAGATGCCCGAAAACCGATATTGCAAATTGCCAGTAAAATCGGAATTTCCGGTGCGGCCATTCACCAGCGGTTGCGAAAACTGGAACAGGCCGGCGTGATGACCGGTTCTCGTTTTACCGTAAGTCACAAAATATTAGGCTACAGCACTATGGCCTTTGTAGGTATTTATCTGGACAAAGCATCCCGAAATCCGGAAGCTGTCCGGGAATTGAAAAAGATTCCGGAAGTATTGGAATGCCACTATACCACCGGAAACTGGAGCATTTTGATCAAATTGATCTGTCATGATAACGAACACCTGATGCAATTGCTCAACAAAAAAATCCAGGCTATTGAAGGCGTTTCCCGAACGGAGACCTTTATCTCGCTGGATCAGCAAATTGAACGTCAAATACAGTTATAAAACAAAAAATCCGGTGCTCTCACACCGGATTTTTTTATCGTTTTCAATTTTGTTTTAATCTCTTCTTCCAAAAACCTGAAACGCCCAATATAACAAGGATGCCAATGCACCGATAGCCGCTACCACATAGGTTCTGGCCGCCCATTTTAAGGCATCTTCCGCTCCGGCATATTCCTGCTGACTTAACATGTTTTTGTTTTTTAACCAAGCCAATGCACGGTTACTCGCATCGTATTCCACCGGTAAGGTGATAAAACTAAAGGCCGTTGCAACGCCCATTAGGATTAATCCCAAAATCGCGATGTAAAATCCGAATCCCACTTTTGCCGCCGCACCCAGAATTAAACCACCAATGATCAACCATTGTGACATTCCGGAAGCTACGTTTACAATTGGCACCATTCGGGAACGCATTTGCAACATACTATAGGCTGTGGCGTGTTGTACCGCATGTCCACATTCGTGAGCCGCTACTGCCGCTGCCGCTGCATTACGTTGGTTGTATACCGCTTCACTCAGGTTTACCGTTTTGTCCACCGGATTATAGTGATCGGTTAAACGTCCCGGAGTTGAAATCACTTTTACATCGTAAATGCCGTTATCAGCCAACATTTTTTCGGCTATTTCCGCTCCGGACATCCCGTTACGCAAATGGATTCTCGAATATTCTTCGAATTTACTTTTTAGTTTATTACTAACAATCCAGCTTACTAAAGCAATCGCTCCTAATAAAACATAATATCCTAACATGTTCTCTCTTTTTAGTTTTCTAATATACCAAAAAGAATAGCAAATTGTGCGCCAATTAGCGTTCCGTTAACAAAATATGCAATTTTGTCAGGTGAATTATCCTACTAAATTGATAATCTTACCCGGTACGATTACCACTTTTTTCGGTGCGTTTCCGTTAAGCTGTGCGATCGTACGCTCGTCTTCCAAAATGATTTTTTCGATTTCGGCCGCTGTCAGATCCATTGGCAATTCGATTTTAAAGCGCATTTTACCATTAAACGACACCGGATATTCCTTACTGCTTTCCACTAAATGTTTCGCATCGAATACCGGGAATGGCTCCTGCGAAATCGAACCTTCGTTCCCTAATGCTTCCCATAATTCTTCTGCAATATGTGGTGCATAGGGCGAAATCAAAATCGCTAGCGGTTCCAAAATGGCACGTTCGTTACATTTCGCCGCCGACAATTCGTTTACCGCGATCATAAATCCGGATACAGACGTATTAAACGAGAAGTTTTCGATATCTTCCTGTACCTTTTTAATCGTTTTATGCAGGGTTTTTAATGCTTCTTTGCTCGGCTCCTTATCGGTTACAATTAGTCCGTTATCGTCGAAATACAAACGCCATAGTTTTTTCAAAAATCCGGATACTCCGGTAATTCCGGCTGTATTCCACGGTTTTGCCTGTTCCAATGGTCCTAAGAACATTTCGTACAAACGCAAGGTATCCGCTCCGTATTGTTCGCAAATATCATCCGGGTTTACCACATTGTATTTCGATTTGGACATTTTTTCCACTTCACGACCTACCATGTATTTGCCATTTTCGTTCGTAATAAACTGGGAATTTTTATAATCCTGATACAACGCGTGGTTTTTAAACCCATCGATGTCCAATTCATCTGATGCATTTACCAGATTCACATCCGCATGGATTTTTAATACCGGAACAAAATCCGATTCCTGCTCTGTGATTACATATTTATTTTGAGCACTGTCGAATGCTACATAAACACCCGATTGTCCTTCTTTTTCAACAATAAAATTTTTGGAAGCAAACAACACGTCCGTTCCAATCGTAAAACGATATACAAACGCACTGGTTCCCAAAATCATCCCTTGGTTGATCAGTTTTTTAAACGGCTCTTCCGTTGGCGCAAATCCTTTGTCTTTTAAGAATTTATTCCAAAAACGGGAATACAACAAGTGACCGGTTGCGTGTTCGCTTCCACCGATATACAAGTCGACATTCTCCCAATATTGTAAGGCCTCTTCCGAAGCAAATGCCGCATCGTTATGCGCATCCATATAACGCATCCAATACCACGAGCTTCCCGCCCAACCTGGCATGGTGTTTAATTCCAATGGGAATACCGTTACATGATCAATCAAATCATTGTTGACTACCTTATGGTTTACATTGTCCCAAGCCCAAACCGTTGCATTTCCTAATGGCGGTTGCCCGTCTTCGGTTGGCAAATATTTTTCTACTTCCGGTAATACGATTGGCAAATGTTTGGTGTCGATCATCTGCGGCAAATCGTTTACATAATATACCGGGAATGGTTCCCCCCAATAACGTTGTCTGGAGAAAACCGCATCACGCAAACGATAGTTGGTTTTGCCTTTTCCTTGCCCCAATTGTTCCAAAGCTTCGATTGCTTTTTGGGTTGCTTTTTTATAATTTAAACCGTTCAGAAAATCCGAATCGGCTATAACTGTATTTTCTTTGTCGGAGTAGGCTGTTTCCGAAATATCCACACCTTCGAAGATATTTTTAATAGGAATACCGAAATGTTTCGCAAACGCGTAATCCCGTTCGTCACCACATGGCACGGCCATTACAGCTCCTGTTCCGTAACCTGCCAGAACATAATCCCCAATCCAAACCGGAATCGGTTCTTTGGTAAACGGATGCTCGGCATACGCTCCGGTAAATACGCCCGAAATGGTTTTCACATCGGCCATACGATCTCTTTCACTACGTTTTGCCGTAGCTTCGATATAGGCTTCCACCGCTTGTTTTTGTTCCGGTGTTGTGATTTTCGCCACCAGTTCGTGTTCCGGCGCCAAAGTCATAAATGTCACCCCAAAAATAGTATCAGGACGCGTTGTAAAAACGTCCACTTTTTCGTTATGCTCTTTTAGATTGAACGTCACCGCAGCTCCAACCGATTTCCCTATCCAGTTCCGCTGACTTTCCTTGATGCTTTCGCTCCAATCGATCGTTTCCAATCCTTGTAGCAAACGCTCGGCATAAGCCGAAATACGCATACTCCACTGGGTCATCTTTTTACGGATCACCGGGTGACCGCCACGTTCAGAAACACCGTTTATAATTTCATCATTTGCCAATACCGTTCCCAAAGCCGGACACCAGTTTACTTCGGTTTCCGCCAAATACGTCAATCGGTATTGCAGCAAGATTTTTTCCTGTTCTTCTTTTGAAAAAGCATTCCATTGCGCCGCGGTAAACGGTACGATGGCCTCATCGCATACGGCATTTACCGTCGCATTTCCTTCCTTTTCGAAAATAGCGGTTAGCGTACTAATATCTTCGGCTTTATCGCTGTCGATATTATACCACGAATTGAATAATTGGATAAAAATCCACTGTGTCCATTTGTAATAGTCCGGATTGGATGTACGCACTTCGCGACTCCAATCAAATGAAAATCCGATTTTATCCAATTGCTCGCGGTAACGGGCGATGTTTTCTTTTGTAGTTTTCTCAGGATGTTGCCCGGTTTGAATCGCATATTGCTCGGCTGGCAATCCGAAACTGTCATATCCCTGCGGATGCAACACATTGAATCCTTTGTGACGTTTGTAGCGCGCATAGATATCGGAGGCGATATAGCCCAGCGGATGCCCAACATGCAGTCCCGCTCCTGATGGATATGGAAACATATCTAACACAAAATACTTTGGCTTCGCGGAATCGTTCGCTGCTTTAAAGGTCTGGTTTTCGGACCAGTACTTTTGCCATTTGGCTTCAATTTGATTTGGATTGTACTTCATTGCTCTGAATTGCTATAATTACCGGATAATCATTCCTGTTTTGGTTCTTCTTTTTTGTTTTCCGAAGGATATACTCTCTTTTTCGGGCAGGCAAATTTACACTATATTATAAGAAAGTTAAAACTTTGAGCGTTATAAACCTTAAAAACAATTTTCTTTCTTATTTTTACGGCTTAAAACAGATTCTATGGCTACATCTTTTGAAAAGTATCAAAAACGCAGACTTATTTCTTCCTATTTTTCGGTTATTTTAAGTATTTTCCTGGTGTTGTTCCTTCTGGGCGCGTTGGGGCTTTTTGTTATCAATTCTGAAAAGATTTCCAACGATTTTAAAGAGAATATTCCGATGTCGGTTTATTTTAACGATCAGGCAAACGACAGCATTCTAAAAGCATTCGGCACACAATTAACCGCTTCGAATTATGTAAAAGACCAATCGTTTGTTTCTAAAGACGACGCTGCTAAAAAACACAAAGATATTATCGGTGAGGATTTTATGGAGTTTCTGGGTTTTAACCCGCTTCAAAATTCCTACGATATCCACCTAAAAGGAAATTATGTGGTTTCCGACAGTATTAAGGAAATTGAAAGCAATATCCGTAAAAACCCAATGGTAACCGAGGTGATCTACGATAAACAATTGGTGGATCTGGTAAACGAGAACGTAAAGAAAATTACGTTTTGGATTTTGATCGTTAGTGGCGTACTGGCTTTTGTAGCCATGCTATTGATCAATAGTTCATTACGCCTATCCATTCATTCCAATCGTTTTATTATCAAAACCATGCAAATGGTGGGTGCGACAAAATCGTTTATCCGCAAACCGTTTATCTGGAGAAGTATCAAACTAGGATTAATCGGTTCGGGACTGGCTATTATTGCTTTAATCGGATTGGTTTATTATGTCGACGGAATGTTCCCAAGCCTAGGTATCGCGACCGATTACCTTTCGACCGGAATTGTTTTAGCCGGCGTGCTACTAGTTGGAATTATCATTACCTGGATCAGTACGTTTTTTGCCACTCAACGCTTTTTAAATTTAAGAACCGACGATTTATATTAAGAATCATCAATTCAATACCTAATGGAAAACGAAAACAAGCACAAACACGACTTTCTTTTTGAAAGCAGCAACTATAAAATCCTATTTATCGGACTAGCCGTAATCGCTTTGGGCTTTATACTAATGTCCGGTGGTGGCAGTAACGACCCGAATGTATTCAGTACTGATATTTTCGACTTCAGACGTATCAAACTGGCTCCAACCGTTGTATTGATTGGCTTCGGAATTACGATTTACGCCATTTTAAAAAACCCTAAAAAGGATCGTCCGGAAAATTAATGGATTTATTACAAGCACTTATCATTGCCATAGTCGAAGGACTAACCGAATACCTCCCGATTTCATCTACCGCACATATGGGCTTTACAGCCGCGTTATTAGGGATGGAAGAATCGGAATTTTTAAAGATGTTTCAGGTGTCCATTCAGTTTGGCGCCATTCTTTCCATTGTGGTTTTATACTGGAAGAAGTTTTTCGATTTTACCAATCTTAATTTCTATTTTAAACTAGGCTTTGCCGTAATTCCGGCGCTGGTTTTGGGGTATTTTTTTGATGATAAAATCGAAGCCGTTTTAGGCAATCAGATCGCCATATCGTCTGTTTTGGTCGTTGGTGGAATCGTATTATTGTTTGCCGACAAATGGTTTAAAAATCCAACCATACTCGACGAAAAAGAGATCACCATTAAAAATGGTATTGCGATTGGTTTTTGGCAATGTTTAGCCATGATGCCCGGAACCTCGCGTTCGGCCGCCTCAATCATTGGCGGAATGGCACAAGGTTTAAGCCGAAAAGCTGCCGCTGAGTTTTCGTTCTTTTTGGCCGTTCCAACCATGTTGGCCGTGACGGTTTACTCCATTTTTGTAAAAACCTGGGGAAAAGGAACCGCCACCGAAATGAAAGGCTACGAAATGATCTTACAGGATCAGGACCACATTACTTTTTTTATTATCGGAAATGTAGTGGCTTTTATTGTCGCTTTGGTTGCTGTAAAAACGTTTATCAATGTACTTACCAAATACGGTTTTAAATTTTGGGGCTGGTACCGAATTGTAGTTGGAATTGGCTTATTAATTTATTTTTATTCCACTAAATAATGGCACCTTTAACCGCAGAACAATACCAGGAAGGCCAGGTTCTCCTGATTGACAAACCATTACAATGGTCGTCTTTTCAGGCTGTAAACAAGATTAAATGGTCGCTAAAAAAACACTTGGATTTAAAAAAAATCAAGGTAGGTCATGCCGGAACACTCGATCCGTTAGCCACGGGATTACTCATTGTATGTACCGGTAAATTCACCAAACGCATTCCGGAATTACAAGGAATGATCAAAGAATACACCGGGACTTTTCATATTGGCGCTACCACGCCATCTTATGATTTGGAAACCGAAATCGACGCGACCTTCCCTACCGAGCATATCACGGAGGAATTATTATATAAAACCATCGCTCAATTTTTAGGCGAAATCGACCAGAAACCACCGGTCTTTTCAGCCATTAAAAAAGATGGGAAGCGGTTGTACGAACACGCCCGAAAAGGCGAAGAAGTTGAAATTGCCGCTCGAAAAACGGTAATCCATGAATTTGAAATTACCCGTATTGCACTTCCCGAAGTGGATTTCCGAGTGGTTTGCAGCAAAGGAACTTATATCCGTTCGCTGGCGTACGACTATGGAATCGCTTTAGAATCCGGAGCGCACTTAACCGCGTTACGACGCACCAAAATTGGAGATTACTCCGTTGAAAACGCTATGATCGTGACCGATTTTGAAGAGTCGGTTACACCACAATAAAAAAAGGTACTCCGCGGAGTACCTTTTTTGTTATTACAAACCTTGCATCAGGTCGAGTAATTCTTTTTGTGTCGACAATCCTTTGTCTTTTAAATACCATTTTTGCAAATCGGTTTTGGCCGTTTCATCCACCACACCGTGCTGCGCTTTATAATCCAGTATCAACTGTTTCGCGCCCTGCGGACGCGGGCCCCAATCGGCTTTCACTTCAAATGTTTCCGCATCCAGAACGATTAATTTCGGAATCGCTTTTCCACCGTTGGTCAGGAATTTCTGCATCAATTCGTCGTTTTCATCGCGGAATACCAATTTCATTTCAATATTCGGCGCCAGCAATTCCATTTTATGCAATACCGGCACAATCTGCGCCGCATCACCACACCAACCTTCCGAAAGTACCAGCCAGATGTATTTTTTTTCGATATTTTTTAGTCCTTCACCTATCACATTCGGAACCGATATCGTTTTCTCCAAACGGTTCATTCGGGCTTCATTTAATTCACTATAATGCCATAAATCATCCGATTGTTCCGCTCCGGTCGACTTTCCTTCTTTTAGCAATTTCGTTACCAAATCTCTATATTCCTGATACGAATAACTTCTTTTCAGGCTCTCTTCAATATATGCTTCCATCTCATTTGTTTATTATGCGGTACAAAGTTAGCGCAAATAGCCACATTAAAAAGTAACAAAAGTAACAATCCAATGGACAAAAAGTGTAACTTTATCTTTTTACAACAAAGATGGATTTACAAACGAAGTCAATCGGACTGATCCTTTCCGGCGGTGGAACCAAAGGACTCGCTCATGCCGGTGTTATAAAATTTTTAGAAGAAAAAAACATACGTCCCATTCATATTGCCGGAACCAGTGCCGGTTCGATTATCGGAACTTTATACGCCTGGGGCAAGTCGCCCGAGGAGATTTTGGAATTTTTTAAGTCGATTTATTTTTTCCACTGGAAACACTTTACCCTAAAAAAAGCCGGACTAATCGATTCGGAATCGTTTAAAAAATATTTTAGCTCCATTTTTGAGGACGCTACTTTAGGCGATTTAAAAATCCAAACCCATATTACAGCCACCGATATGGTAAAAGGGAAACTAAAAATTTTTAGCCCCGATACCAAAATTGTCGATGCGATTCTTGCCTCCTCCTCGTTTCCCGGTGTGATGTCGCCCTACGAAATCAAAGGCAGTATTTACAGCGACGGCGGTATTCTGAATCATTTCCCAACCGATGTACTGCAAGGTCGTTGCGACACTCTTATTGGTGTTTATGTGAGTCCGATTCAGAAAATCGAAGCCAAAGACCTGTCGTCGATAAAAGCGGTAACTACCCGTGCCTTCGATCTGCTTTCGGCCAATTCGAATATGCAGAAATTCAACAACTGCGATTGGGTGATCGAACCGGAGGAACTCTCTATTTTCAGCACTTTCGAAACCAATAAAATGCGGATGGAAGCAATTTTTAACATTGGATATGAAGCGGCAAAAAAATCGTACCTCGAATTAAAACTATAAGATCCGTTCCTGTTTTTTCGGCGCTCCCGGCTTGTTTAAGAAATATTTACGGACATCGTTTTAAAAAAACAGATAATAACTATATTTGCACCACTAAACAAAACTTGCAATGAAATACAAAAGAATTCTTTTGAAACTAAGTGGTGAAGCTTTAATGGGAGAACGCCAATATGGTATTGATCCGAAAAGGTTGGCCGAATATGCTGCTGAAATCAAACAAATCCATGACAAAGGTGTCGAAATCGCTATTGTAATCGGAGGTGGAAATATTTTCAGAGGTGTAGCCGGAGCCAGTAACGGAATGGACAGAGTTCAGGGGGATTATATGGGAATGTTGGCTACCGTGATCAACGGAATGGCCTTGCAGGGTGCTTTGGAAGAAGCCGGAATGCAAACCCGTTTACAAACTGCTTTGAAAATTGAGGCTATTGCCGAACCGTATATCAAAAGAAGAGCCGTACGTCATCTGGAAAAAGGAAGAATCGTAATCTTCGGTGCCGGAACCGGTAACCCGTATTTTACAACCGATACCGCAGCTGTTTTAAGAGGTGTGGAAATCAATGCCGATGTGATCTTAAAAGGTACCCGTGTTGACGGTGTGTACACTGCCGATCCGGAAAAAGATGCCAATGCAGTAAAATTCGATCACATCACTTTTGACGACGTATTGAAAAAAGGATTGAATGTAATGGACACCACTGCCTTTACGTTGAGTCAGGAAAACGAATTACCAATTATCGTTTTCGACATGAACAAAGAAGGCAATTTATTAAAAGTTTGTGAAGGAGAAACTGTTGGAACAACAGTAAATATTTAATTTTGAATTATAAAAATTAGTATCATGACCGAAGAAATTAATTTTATTTTAGATAGCACCAAAGAATCGATGAACGGTTCTATGGATCACCTTGAAAAAGCATTCCTGAACATCCGTGCCGGAAAAGCAACCCCTCAGATGTTGGGTGGTGTTTTTGTGGATTATTACGGATCTCAAACGCCACTTTCGCAGGTTGCCAATGTAAATACACCGGATGCGCGTACGATTACCGTTACGCCATGGGAGAAAAACATGTTACAGCCTATCGAAAAAGCGATTATGATTGCCAATCTTGGTTTTAACCCGATGAATAATGGTGATAATATCATCATCAGTGTTCCGGCATTAACCGAAGAGCGTCGTCGTGACCTGGTAAAACAAGCCAAAGCGGAAGCAGAAGATGCCAAAATCAGTATCCGAAATTCCCGTAAAGAGGCGAATACCGATATCAAAAAATTAGAAAAAGACGGAACATCCGAGGATATCTGTAAAAGTGCCGAGGAAGACGTTCAGAAATTAACGGACATTTACATTAAAAAAATTGACGAGGCTTTGGTTGCAAAAGAAGCCGAAATCATGAAAGTATAAGTAAAAGATCCGCTACACAGCGGATTTTTTATTAGAACAGATTTGCAAACCTATTTTCATTTTAAATTAAAATAAGAAGCTATCTTTTTGACAGGCTTTTTATTACCTTTGCGGGCATTGCAAATTTTTTTTTCACTTAAAAATCAATATAAAAATCATTACAATGAAGCACACTAAAGTTAAGGACCTGCTAAACGGTACGAAGACATTGCATGAAGTAAAAGCAAAAGGTTGGGTAAGAACATTTAGAAATAATCAGTTTATCGCGTTGAATGACGGTTCTACGATAAATAATATTCAGTGTGTTGTTGATTTTGAAAATACTCCGGATGAAATCCTAAAACGAATCACTACTGGTGCAGCGGTGAGCCTTACCGGTACCTTGGTTGAAAGTCAGGGCGCTGGACAGTCGGTAGAAATTCAGGTAACCAAACTGGAAATCCTGGGTGATTCCGATCCTGAAAAATATCCGATGCAACCTAAAAAACACTCGTTGGAGTTTTTACGTGAAAATGCACATTTACGAATCCGAACCAATGCTTTCGGGGCGATTATGCGCGTACGTTCGACTTTATCGTTTGCCGTTCATCAATATTTTCAGGAAAAAGGTTTTTTCTATGTAAACACGCCTATCATCACCGGATCGGATGCTGAAGGTGCCGGAGAAATGTTCCGCGTTACTGCGTTACCTTTTGATGGTACGCCACGAACAGAAGACGGACAGGTGAACTTTAAAGAAGATTTCTTCGGAAAAGAGACCAACCTAACCGTATCCGGTCAGTTGGAAGGCGAAACCTACGCCATGGCATTGGGTCAGATTTATACTTTCGGACCAACGTTCAGAGCGGAAAACTCGAATACATCACGCCACTTGGCTGAGTTCTGGATGATCGAACCGGAAGTAGCGTTTAACAACCTGGCAGACAACATGGATTTGGCCGAAGATTTCATTAAATATGTGATCAAATACACGGTGGATAAATGTGGTGACGATTTAAAATTCCTGGAACAACGTTTGTTGGACGAGGAAAAATCAAAACCGCAAGCCGAAAGAAGCGAAATGTCGTTATTGGAAAAATTAAGCTTTGTAATGGACAACAACTTCAAACGCGTAAGCTATACCGAAGCGATTGACATTCTAAAAAGTTCCAAACCAAATAAGAACAAAAAATTCAACTATATCATCGACGAATGGGGTGCCGATTTACAAAGTGAGCACGAGCGTTACCTTGTAGAGAAACACTTTAAATGTCCGGTAATTTTATTCGATTATCCGGCTAAGATCAAAGCGTTCTATATGCGTTTGAACGAAGACGGAAAAACGGTTCGCGCTATGGATATCCTGTTCCCTGGAATTGGAGAAATCGTAGGTGGTTCACAACGGGAAGAGCGTTTGGATGTATTATTACAAAAGATCGCCGATCTTGGTATTGATGAAAAAGAATTGTGGTGGTATTTGGATACCCGTCGCTTCGGAACAGCTGTTCACAGTGGTTTCGGACTTGGATTCGAAAGATTGGTATTGTTCGTAACCGGTATGTCAAACATCCGCGACGTAATTCCTTTCCCAAGAACACCGCAAAACGCCGAGTTCTAATTCTGAATTATTTACAAGTCAGGTCAGTCTGAAAATGTGTTAATTTCGGTTTCGCATCACAGTACCTGCTAAAGTTATACTAACCTTTGCCGAATTTTTTTTATTTTTGAAAATAATAATTTGGCAAAGGTTACTTTATTATGGCTGTATCCTACAGCGCTGGATTAACCCAAAAACCGAATACACAATACAAAAATGCTTAAACAACATTTACAGCTCAAATTATCGCAAAAGTTATCCCCTCAGCAAATTCAACTAATGAAGTTGATTCAATTGCCTACGCAGGCTTTCGAACAACGGCTTAAAGAAGAACTAGTGGAAAATCCGGCTTTGGAAACCGGAAAAGAGGACGCTATGGAACATGATGATTATGAAGACGATAGCTATGATGAATACGACGATTTTGACAACGAACGCATTGATGCCGACGAAATCAATATCGACGAGTATTTGAGTAACGATGAAACGCCCGATTATAAGTTACAAGCCAATAATTACAGTGACGACGACGAAGACCGCAGTCTGCCGTTTGCCGCTCCGGTAAGTTTTCATCAGGATTTGATTAATCAATTAAATACGTTTATCCTTTCCGACAGTGAGCGCGAAATCGCCGAATTTTTAGTTGGAAGTATTGACGATATGGGTTATATCCGTCGTGACATTCAGGATATTGTAGACGATATGGCTTTTACACAGGGCATTTATACCGACGAACAAAATGTGGAGCGCATTCTAAATATCATCCACGAATTGGAACCGTCGGGTGTTGGCGCACGCGACCTACAGGAGTGTTTGTTGTTACAACTTCGTCATAAAACGCCAACCGAAGCCATCGAACTTGCGATCGACATACTCGAAAACCAGTTTGATGCATTTACCAAAAAACATTACGACAAATTACTTCAGAAATACGATATCTCGCAGGAACAACTTCGCAAGGCGATTGACGAAATCGAAAAACTAAACCCAAAACCGGGTGGTTCGTTCGACACCAATTCCCGCACGGTAGAGCATGTCGTTCCGGATTTTTCGATCCGTCTGATCGACGGCGAACTGGAGCTTTCCCTAAACGGGAGAAATGCACCAGAATTACACGTTTCCAAAGATTATCAGGAAATGCTGCAAACCTATAAGGAATCGCGCGAGAAATCGAACTCCCAGAAAGATGCGGTGCAGTTTATCAAGCAAAAACTGGATTCCGCCAAATGGTTTATCGATGCAATCAAACAGCGTAACGAGACTTTATTTGTAACGATGAACGCGATTATGCATTACCAGCAGGAATATTTCCTTGACGGCGACGAAACCAAACTAAAACCGATGATCCTGAAAGACATCGCCGATATGGTTGGTTTGGATATTTCGACGGTTTCCCGAGTAGCCAACAGTAAATATGTAGAAACCCCCTACGGCACAAAACTGATCAAGGAATTCTTTTCGGAAGCCATGAAAAACGATCAGGGGGAAGATGTTTCGACCATCGAGATTAAAAAGATTTTACAGAATGTAATCGAAGAGGAAGACAAAAGTAAGCCGCTTCCCGACGATAAACTAGCCGATATCTTAAAAGAAAAAGGCTATCCGATTGCCCGAAGAACGATCGCCAAATACCGTGAACAGCTGGATATTCCGGTGGCACGTATGCGAAAAAAAATATAATTGCCCGACTTAAACCCATCATTTCAATGGATTTCAAAAAGATCTTCCCGTTATTTTCTTATTTGTTCCATCCGCTGTTCATTTCGGTTTATGCCACGCTGTTTTATTTTTTCGTAACCCGGAATTATTTTTATCCGCATGAAATCTATCTGATTCTGTTTCAAGCGGTTATTCTGACGTTATTTTTACCGGTGTCGACTTATTTTTTATTAAAATCACTCGGTCTGATTCGTTCGGGCATCATGTTATCGGAGAAAAAAGAACGGCGATTACCATTGGCTTTTCAGGCGATGTTTTTCCTGGTATTGATCGAGCATTCCCTAACAATGCTACCGATTCCGGAGTTGTATTTTTTCTTTTTGGGTGCTTTGATCAGCTCGATTATTGCTTTGGTCCTACTGCTATTTCACTTTAAGGCCAGTTTGCATATGGTAGGCATTGTTGGCATAAGCCTTTTTATCATCGGAATTTCCATGCATTACCATATTCGGTTTGTGAACCTGATTGCTTTTTCGATATGTAGCATTGGAATTGTCGCGTCGTCCCGTTTGTATATGAACGCCCACTCGATGAAAGAGATTGTCATCGGCATATTGGTTGGTGCGTTACCGCAAATCGGATTGTGGTATTTCTGGTTATAAAATGTAGAAGATCACCAGAAAGCTAAAAACATTCATTTTAATCCTTTCGCCATCGATCTCACCCGATTTAAACAACGGGTTTAATCCATAATAGGCATAGGCATTAAAGGTATTATACCCAATTCCGACATAGGGTCCGTATTGGAATTTATTCAGATCGGAATTATTAAAGACTTTGATTTTTTCGGTGCTTCCCGTATAAACCGATTTACTATACATCAGATAACTGAACTTAAATCCGGAGTAGATTCTCCAGAATTTATGACTTTCCGGTGTTGATGTACGCCAGCGCACTTCGATTGGAATATCCAGATAATGCATTTCCAGTTTATTTTTTTCGAAATCGGAACTGATGGAATAATTGGCGATACCGTCTATTTCTTCAATTTTCATATTCTGACGAAGACTGTTAAACGAATAACCAATACCCGGTGCTATCGCAAAGGTACGTTTATCATTAAGCGGAATATCGCGGAGAATCCCGGCACTAAGACCGAGTGAAAAGGAGTTTTGCGAAAAGCCACGCGGACTGTTTCGCACTAAGTTATAAGCAATGCTGATATAAAACTGATCCTCCCGGTATAGCGAGTCTACTACGACAACTTTCTTTTCTTCTTCTTTTTTTGCTATTTCTTCGGTTTGCGCCCAAAGACCAACGGGAAGGATTAATAAGAGATATAGCAGGCCAACTTTAATCATACGGTACTTATTTCTGTACTAAAGTAGTAAAAACTAGCTTTACTTTCATGTATTGTCCGGAATCTTTTAGTTGTTTAAATCAGTCCAATCTTTTTCGCTTCTTCGATCAACTCTTTGTCGCCGCCTTTGGAGCGCAGCAACTGACTTTTAATATTGGCTTTTCGTTTTTCCAGCGCACTCATCGACAACGGAATATAATTTGGAAGATCGGCTGTTTTAACACCCTGAGAAATCAACAATAAAATCTGACTGTCGATCGAATCCCATTTGATGTTTTTCATCATCAGTTCTTTCAGTGCATTGGAAATTGTATGACTGGCAAAGGTTTCACCACCGTAGATTTTTTCGAATACGTTCGGAAACATTTCAAAGTTGATATCACATTTCGAGATAAACGCTTCCGGATTGACCTTATTCATAATTTTATCGATCAGTACCGGTTCGTTGTGCATTGTCAAAAGTGCGATTTTACACTTTGGAAACTTCTCGCGAATCAACAATGCCAGATCAACTCCGGATTCGATATTCATTTCTTTATAAGGTGGCAAACTAATATCCAGATAGGCAAAGTCGATATCCTTTTTTAACCGGGAAAAGTTCATAATGGTCGTATAGGCCGCGGTACAATTATGAGCGGTTGTAAAATTAAGTGTCAACTCATCGGTGTTAAATTCGGAAAGCAGGTTGATATAACCGTCCAGTGTCATTGGATGATCATCTACTAACAGAATATTTTTTTCTTTGGCCATACGATTTTTTTTCTATTACAAATCTAACGAAAAAGTACGGAATATCCGTAAAACAATTTCTGCAGAAAGTAATAGCTTGCACTAAAATTAAAGTTGTGCATTATCCGTTTTTGCTAATCGATGACGATGAGAAGGTAGCCAAGAACATTCTGGAAGTTTTTGAAGATTTTGAAGACTTTCTGTGTCTTGGTGTGATTAAGACGAAAGAAGAAGCCATTAACCGGATATTGGAGTTAAAGCCAAAACTGGTGTTCATTGAAATTGCTTCTAAAAAACCGGATTCGGATTTATCGTTCGCTATTTTATCCGAACTAAACGAATTTCTGGAAGAATTACCCTATTTTGTGGTACTTACTTCGGATGAGAGTCATGCGTTTGAAGCTATTAAAAAAGGGGTTTCGGATTACCTTTTAAAACCTTTAAGTCAGAGCGAGTTACGAAAGTGCCTGCTTCGCTTTCAGAAAAAAAATCCGGTTAAAGAACCTGAAACGATTTGTGTAAAATCATACGGTGATTATCAGTTTGTGCATTTAAAAGACATCACCCATTTAAAAGCCGACAATAACACCACTGATATTTACCTTAGCTCCGGTCAGAAAGTGAGTGCTTACAAAACATTAAAACATTTTGAAAGTTTGCTTCCTTTCTACTTTTTAAGGGTACACAACAGTTCGATTGTAAATATTAATTATGTTTCCCGTATACATTTGGGAAAATTGAAATGTTATTTAAATAATAATGAAATTTCCATACCTTTCTCCAAATCGTATAAAGATAACATCGATACCATTATAAGGCGAATTTCATCTTAGTAAAAACCTATTGTTTACACGTACAAATGATACATCCACTAGCAAACGCCTTACAACCACTAAATACAAGATTAATGATTACCAAAACTATGCCTTCCTACTATAATTTTGTAACTGTAATAATGACGGAACAATTTAAGGCTTTAAACGATTACTAAGATGCGGGAACATGCTTTACACATGACATCTTTAGTAATACTGGTAAGTAATCCCAACTTTCAGCAAAAAAACAAATCAAATACCACTACACCACAAAAATGTTGTAGCAACCCCATTTCTTAACATTAAAATATTTTTTTATGAAAAAAGCTCTTTTTATTTTGACACTTATCATTGTTGGCGGATTAACATTTTCATGTTCAACGGATGAGTATGATGTAACGCAAGAAACCAGTGCCCGAAAATTCAATACTAATGACGATATGATGCGTGGTACTGCTGCCGACTCAACAAGTATGCTTCCGAGCTATACTCCAAATACAACTACGGAACCAATCAGCCCGAATCTTGACGATAACGGAGGTGGAACACTTAACCCTCCAAAAAGATAATACAAAACGAAACATTTTTTCGGCCTAGGCAATATAAGTTGCGATATTAACTTATATTGCCTAGGTTTTTTATATTATTTTTGAACAATCCCTAATTCGCAACCATTTTGAACGCCCCAGCCTCGAAATTTATATTTTGTCTTATCCTCTGTTTTCTGATGTTCTCCTGTGAGATGAACAAAAAAAGTGACATTGCTGTTTCGGATAAAAAAATAAATGCGCTGTTCAAAGACGCGAATAACAATCAGAAATCCCTATCAAAAAAGAAAGTCCTGTTGGACTCTATTTTTCATGAGATTTCGCTTCGCAAAAACGACTCCATAACCCGGAATTTTCATTTCCAGCTGGCAGACGAATTTTACCGTCTCAACGATTTTCAGACCTCCCGAATCATTAGCGAAGAAGCTTTTAACCTGGCCAATGACGCCAAAGACAGTATCGCAACCGCAAAAGCATTGTATTATATTGGCGATTGCTACGAACCGATAAAAAAAGACAGCGCCTTCTATTACTATCTTCAGGCCGAAAAAATATACCGCCGTATCAAAGACTCGGAAAACGTAGGCCGCATGCTATTATATAAAGGCGGGATTCTCTATAGCGAGGGCAACTACATTGAAAGTGAAATTGAAGCCAGTAAATCGCTACAATTACTCAATAAATCCGGCAATTATAAGCTTACCTATAGCGCTTATAACATCTTGGCCAATTCCCTTCAGGGTTTAAACGATTTTAATGGCGCCTTGAAATACCACGAACTGGCATTAAAGGAATACGACAAACTGAAACTCAAAGAAACCGATCCGAAAGTGATACTTGGATATTATATCCCGACGCTGAACAATATCGGTTATATGTACGACAAAATCGGAGAACATCAAAAAGCGATCAAACAATTCGAAAAGATTATCGCGATTAAAGACCTCCGCAAACTTTTCCCGGAATATTATGCTGCTACGTTGAGTAATCTGGCGTATTCCAAAATGAAAGCCGGCGATTTTAAAGATCTAAAAGAAATGTTTTACGAGTCAATCCATCTTCGGGATAGCTTGGGAAATCAGGCGGGAGTTGCCTATAGCAAAGTACAATTGGGCGAATTTTACCTCATCCAAAAAGACACCCTACAATCGATCGTAACGTTAAAGGAGAGCTATCAACTTGCTAATGATACCAAGAGTTATTACGAACTATTGCGTTGTTTAAAACTCTTGTCGAAAATTGACACCAGTAGAAGTCAGCAGTATTCTGATGAATATATTGCCGTTAGCGATAGCTTACAGAAAAAGGAACGTGCTACCCGAAACAAATATGCCCGTATTGCGTATGAAACAGAACGACTGGAAGAAGAAAACGAAGTTTTAACCAAACGAAATCTTTATATATTACTTGGTGCAGCCTTTTTTATTTTTGTGGTAACCGCTTTAGGAATTATCCGTCATTTAAAAGCCAAAAACAAAGAGCTTCAGTTAATCCAACAGCAACAGGAAGCCAACGAAGAAATCTATCACCTGCTTGTAGAACAACAGGAAAAAGTGAATACGGCTAAAGAAGAGGAAAAAACCCGGATTGCCATGGAATTGCACGATAATATTATGAATAAGATCTATGGTGTTCGGATGAACCTTGGATTTTTTAATAATAAAGCCGACGAAAAAGCAACGGAAAAACGAAAAGAATATATTCTGGAACTTCAAAATATAGAAAAGGAAATTCGTACAATTTCGCACGACCTAACCAAGAACTCCTATTTTGAAGAGCGCAACTTTACCGAGTTATTAAGCTTCCTGATCAAAAACCAGGAAAACATTAACACTACAGATTTCCACTATGAAATCGACGAAGACATCGACTGGAACACCGTTGCGAACACCACCAAGATTAACATCTATCGCATCATACAGGAAGGCATCCTGAATATCAACAAATATGCAAACGCCAAGAACGCCTTTGTGACCCTTACCCTTACCGAAACCGGCAAACTACAATTAATCATTAGCGACGATGGTGCCGGTTTTGACCTTAAAATTGCCAAAAAAGGGATTGGCATTAAAAACATGACCGAACGAATCACGGCTTTAAAAGGGGAATTACATATTAAATCCAATATTGGAAAAGGGACACAGATCGAAGCCGTTTTCCCGCTATAACCCAATCACAACCAACACTCTAAAACATTACTATCATTAGTTTTTGATTCTTCTTTTTCTTCCAAAAAGAAGAACGGAGCACACTTTAAACCCTTTCAAATTGTTGTAAACACAACAAAAGCACAGTGATTTGTGTTATAATTATTAATTTTGTATCTCATCAAGTATTCAATTTTAAATAATTATATATGAAGTATCTGTATGTAACCCTATTATTCGCCTTCACCAATGCTATTGCACAAGACATCTATTATAGCGAAAATTTTGAAAATGTGGTCATCCCCCAAAACCAACAAGTCACGAACATTCTTCCGCAAGGATGGCAAAATTATAACAGCTTAAAAGTCGCTCGATTTTCAGGAACACAAAATCAATATCTGGTATTCTACAACTTTGCGCCCAATGAAATCTTTGGAGTTGGAATGCCGGAGTTTCTTATTAAGGACAACACGGTTCTTAAACTTAAACTGGCCGTTACCCATAAAACCCAACCGGGAAAATTTCAAATCAAAATATTCAAAGGTTCGCAGACGATCGTAATTGCGACAATCGATTTTGATGACATTCTACTTCGCGATTCCGAATTTACTGGTGGCAATCCTACCGCTAAATTTGAAAAGGAAGTCGACTTATCGGCTTATGCCGGTCAGACTATACGGCTAAACTTTGAGATGACAGCCGAAAAACAATACGCAATACTCGGTTTGGACGACATTCAACTGGTTGCCAAGAGTACGTTATCCATCCGTGATCTGAAAAAGGAAACTGTATCGGTATATCCCAATCCGGCAAAGGACTATATCCAAATAAGTGGTCTTTCCATTGCCCAAAATCAGTTGTATAACCTGAATGGAAATCTTGTTCAAACCACTAATTCCGATAAAATCGATATCAGCTCCTTGTCAAAAGGCGTTTATCTCCTACAAACCACCGACACCGATGGTAATCGGCATACACAAAAAGTAATCAAAAAATAATCCCGGGGACTGTTAAACAGTCCCTTTTTTTATGGACTTCCGTCACCTTTTACCACAACGCAAAATGTTATATCTAAAACAATTTCAGATTTGACATCACAAAATCAGATCTCTTTTTTAAAAAACCATTTACACCCAAAAAACAACGTATTAGTTTCAATATATTTGTCTGGAACGGCACTTCCAACTGCTGCTCCAGCAACAACATTATTTGATCATCTAAAAAACAAAACACATATGTCATTTTTTAAAGGGTTATTCGGGAAAAGCACTCCTATAGTCGAAGACAAAGCCTTTACCGTTGATTTTGAAGACGCTCTAAAACGCTATATCGGCGTCACGGGTGGCGATGTCGTCTATGAATTTAAAGATAAAAACGGGAATATCATTCCTCCCTCCCATGCATTTGAAGGTGCTTATAACCAATGGAAAGGCATACAATCGACTTGGGATAAACGCGGAGTTATTTTTGCGGCACTCGATTCGATTTATTTCAACCGGATTCCAAAAGCGCAGATCATCGAACGCTTTGTAATTGACCGCTATCCGGAAAAAGCATTACAATTTGCTGCGTCCAATTTAAACGAAACCGATTATACCGATCCTGAAGTATTGGCATCCTTAGCGAAGTGTCATTTTATATTGTTACATTTTGACGAAAGTATCGCACTGGCTCAAAAAGCCCTGGAACAGGATGAAAACAACAAAAAGGCAAAAATTGCTTTAGCTGATTGCTTTCATTTAACCGGCCAACATGAGGAAGCGCATCAGATCTACCAGAAACTTTTAGAAAACAGTTTACGAAATGAATGGAAGAGCGACGAAATAAACGTATTACAGCTGGTTGATTTTAAAAATGATATTATCAACTCATCGGTTTATGCCGTTGCATTACTATCTGTCCCGGAGGCCGATGAAACCATTTGGAATGCTGTTGCCGAAGAGTTTTATTACTCTCCGTATTTTAGGAGTCAGCATGCCTTTTGGTATATCCGAAGTGGAGAAAGTCTAAAAGGTGTTGTTAAATTACTCGCCACAGCTCAGGAGTTCCCATGGTATCGGGATGCGGTTGTGAATGCCCAAAATAGCATTCTGCAATTCCGGGAGCAAACGCAATCGGATGATTTATGGGAAAACGAATTGCACTATTTAACCGAGATCATGCAAAAGAATAATTGGAATTAAATCGCACTCGCCCTCTTCTGTGGCGGTAGGCGTATCGTTTAGGTTACGCATACTACCATCCTGAACGCTTCTTTCTGTTAAAAGAGACTCGTCTTTGCAGCAGCCTGACCTACTCTTGTTCTAAACCTATACCTTTAGCCCAAAACTCCAACTTCTGACCTTCATAAAATTCCAAATAAAAATACCCCTTTCCATCTTCTGAAATTTCAATTACATCCCCATTAAGTTCCACTCTTCCTCTGTATAAATTGTCCAAAGTTAAATTCTCTACCTCTTTCACATTAAAAAAATCTATGGTAATTATTACAACATCTGTAAACTTGAATGACAATAACCCCCCATCGACCAAAGATTTAAATAGCATTAATAGTATTCCATTAGAGTATGATAACTTTTCACAACCATAATCATTGTGAAAGTCATAATAACGATTGTCGTAATCGTATTGAGCCAAGTTCTTAAAAAACTCTATTGACGTTGCTGCTATCATATTATTTACCAAGTGTTTCTATATATTTTCTAATCATTCTTATTTCTTGCTGTGTCATTGGAACAGCTTCTTTTGAAACACGACTTATACTTTTCTGTACACCATTAACAAAATTCTTATTGTAAATCTGCATATGCGGTGTAGGAACATTCCCGTGAACCTTTCCTACTAAATCAAATCTTATCTGTTTAGTTGGAGTACCTAATGTGATAGAGTTTTTCCCAATTCTCTGGCTAAGAGTTACAGCCTGTTCTGTAAGAGAAGGTACCTTCTTAGCGGCTCCTCCTGTTTCCCCCAACAATCTGGTACTTAACTCTGCTTGCGCCGCCCCCGCATTACCGCCAATAAACCATAAAGGTAACGACCCAAACGCTAAAGCACCCTCTTCTGTGGCGGTAGGCGTACCGTTAAGGTTATGCACTACCATCCTGAACGCTTCTTTTTAGTAAAGAAGACTTGTCAAAAATCTGTCAACCTATTTTAGGATAAGACAAATTTTAGGATGAGACATTATACTCTTGAATATATTATGTTTCCCAAGTGTTTAAAATTTTCAATACTATTATTCTTATTGAATGCTTTTGTTTCTACTGTATTACCGTCAGAATTAGGTATAGAAATAATACAATCATCTTTAAAAAATATTTTAACACCTAATGGTTCTGTATTGCCTTCTATGCTTATGAATTCTATTCCTTCAATTTCGGCACCAGTAATTGATTTAAATCTATCACTTTTGGTTACTTCATAATACTCTTTATCAATAATTAAATTATCATCTTTAGCTTTCATCCACATTTTTATTCTAGGATAAAAATCTTCCCAAGTATAATTACTTATAGGAAGCGGTTCATAAGAAATATAGGGCGACCATAAGTCATCCTTATTTACACTTATAACACACAGTT
Source organism: Bacteroidota bacterium (assembly GCA_023446155.1). GTDB lineage: Bacteria > Bacteroidota > Bacteroidia > Flavobacteriales > Flavobacteriaceae > Flavobacterium. The sequence goes on along the minus strand of JAEXIT010000005.1, from coordinate 64,239 downwards.
TATCGGATTCATCTTTAAAAACGAAACCAAAAGATATATCAATATCAGATTCTTTTTCTTCTCCCCATGGAGCCCATATAACAAGAAACAACCTAGAGACCTTTTTCTTAATTAATTTTTTAAACTCTGTCATACAAAATTATTTTATTGGCTTAGCAAGTTGATACCAATTATTTGATGTCTTGTTTATCACAGTAATGAACTCGCCATTTTGTTTTGTAATCATCATTTTTCCATTATTTGTAATGTGCATTAATACATCATCGGTTTGTCCACCCCAACGACCTAGTCGAGTCAATGCAGGATTAATATTGTTATACAGTTGATTTGCAGCACCCCTTAATTGGGGTAACATTTTTTGAAGTTGTTGAGGAGTGTGTCCTCCAAATCCTAGTACATCAGCGTGTTTTACTAAATGCCCTTTTGCATTATTTCCCCAACTCAATATCTGGCTACTCGTTTTCGCAACTTGCCCGGTTTGCTCCAACAATTTGGTACTTGCCTCTGCTTGTGTCGCGCCAACATTACCTCCTATAAACCATAACGGTAACGACCCAAACGCTAAAGCGCCCTCTTCTGTGGCGGTAGGCGTACCGTTGAGGTTACGCCTACTACCATCCTGAACGCTTCTTTTTAGTAAAGGAGACTTGTCTTAAAATCTGTCAACCTATTTTAGGATTAGTCATATGTTGTAAGTTCAGAACTTTTCAACTGTGATATTTTTTTATCCTGTTTATTCTCTTCTATCTGTTTTAAAAAATCTTCTCGGTTACTTACTTTTTGTCGTAGCCCTTGCAACCACACATCAAATTTACCATACCACATTTCAAACATATTCATATTCCAACTTTTGCCTGACTGCTCAATTTGATTTAATACATTTTGTACTTGGCTTTGACTTCCTACATACAGAGCTGAATAAAATTTCAACTCAAATAATTTCGCTTGTTGTGCAGAATTTGATTTAACCAAAATATCATTAAAACGACTATCTACTAAATCAAACAAGGATTTCAAATTGATATTGCCATTTAAGGAAATTGGAATTTGCTTTTTAAAACATTCGACAGCTTCACTAATCAAAACACCATGCTTCAGATAAGGTATAGAAAATTGAAACTTTTTTTGATCTTCTACACATATGTAAAGCGAAGGAGTATCTAAACACTTTTTTATGTCCTCTTTCCATAATGGATAGGCTACAAAGTGAGGTTTATACCCTTCAATATTAGGAATATTTACGGCTTCAATTCCAACAACAAAACAACCTACTACTTTGTAAAATTTATTGTGAGCAAATGCAGATAATTCAGGGAAAGCATCAACCCAATTATCCTTAACCAATTTCTTTATTTCCTTAATATCTTCTGCCATTTCTAAGGTTTTATTACTTGAATAGGTAATCCAAAATTGTTATAATATTTATTGTATTGCGCTGGGCTCATAACCGCTTTACCAAACTTAAAGTCGTAAATAATTCCATTTGTTCTATCAAGTACATCTAAAATACCACGATTACCAACACCATTATTAAATGAATGGTTGGAAAATAATCCCTTATGTCCGTAAATGCTTTGATACCTATCTAATAAATTAGTTGCATACTTATGTTTTGCTATTCCTGCAACTGGTCCTTGTCTTCCAATTGTCCTTTCTGCTAATGTTGCAGATTTCTGAACTAACTGTGGATTTGTAAGTCCCGTCTTAGCAACTTGCCCGGTTTGCTCCAACAACTTGGTACTTGCCTCAGCTTGCGATGCCCCCGCATTACCTCCTATAAACCATAAAGGTAACGAACCAAAAGCTAAAGCACCCTCTTCTGTGGCGGTAGGCGTACCGTTAAGGTTACGCATACTACCATTCTGAACGTTTCTTTTTAGTAAAGAAGACTTGTCCTAAAATAGGTCGACTATTAGTTCGTCAACTTTTTCTAGAGGAGATATGCAATGTAAAAAACTCGGACTTACTGAACTTCTGTTTCATTCAAATTCAGGATATACAAAATCCTACTCTCCTATATTCAATAAATTATTTAAACCGTATTGGTTGATTAAAGTTTGTTCCATAATACGAGCATCTAGTTGCATCAAGTAAAACACAATAATCTAAGAGTTGTTGGTTGCTATATAATGCAACACCTGATAAATTCCTTCATAAGGTTGTCCTTTTTCCAATTTACAAACAAAATACTTCCCATTTTTCATTTTTATTTTTAACCTAGTAAACTTTTGTTTATCGTTAATTTTATCATTCATTTCTTCCTGTAATGCTGGATGTACCTCAATTATGTCGGCAAGATATAAAAATGTAAATTGTCCCTCATTAGACATCAAAATTCTACTATTGGTAAGCAAAAACCAATTCAACATGCTTTGAAAGTAGATAAGCAACGGCTTTTCATTTACTTCTAGCTGAGCGAACAAACTATTATACCTCTCATTATCTATGTCCATTATAATCTTAGTGCTTAACCCCTCTCCGCCTTTTCTTTTAAAAATGGATATATATATTGATGATTTATCAGTAGTATACATAGTAAATTTATCTTAAAGTTTTTTGTAAAAATACTCCGCTGCCTGATTGCTTAAAAGAGTAACCAAAGCGTCTAGCTATATTAGGATTAAGAAAGCCTTTATTGATGATCGATGAACCGTAAATAGATATTTTATTTGCACCGGCTCCTAAAGCTTCGCGCTCTAAACTTCCGACAAAAGACCTGAATCCTGAAAGACTCTTTCCTCCTGAAGCTTCAATCAAAAAAATGTTTCTATTAAGCGTATTTCCTACTAATCCTTTTGTTCCATAAATGGAATATCCTCCCACATTTTCGACACCTTTAAATAATGCTTGTGAAAAAGTTTCTTCTGTAAGATTAACTAATCCTCTTCCACTCTTAGCAACTTGCCCGGTTTGCTCCAACAACTTGGTACTCGCCTCTGCTTGCGCCGCCCCAGCATTACCTCCTATAAACCATAAAGGTAACGAACCAAAAGCTAAAGCGCCCTCTTCTGTGGCGGTAGGCGTCCCGTTTAGGTTACGCATACTACCATCCTGAACGCTTCTAACTATCCATTATAGAAGACTTGCCCAAAAATCTTTCAACCTATTTTAGGATGAGACAAGTTCCGAACTCTGTAACTTTGCTATCTTCTTATCCTGCTTATTCGCCTCTATCTGCTTCAAAAAATCATCCCTATTCGATAACATTGTTTCCAAATTTTGAAGCCATTCATTTACATCTACCCCACATGCTTTAAAGTGGTTCAAATCCCAATCTCTTTTGTTAATTTGTTCTAATACGCTTTGGGCTTCTACAACTCCAATGAATAACGCTATTTTAAATTTTGTTGCATGAAGGACTGCTTGTAGATATGAGCTAGGGGCTGCGCTCAATGGTGGCGTTTTGGAATATTCATCCAATATAGCTATTAATTTTTTAAAAGAAATATTCCCATCAAATGACAATGGACTATGCCTCTTTATACTTTCCAACACATCATCAAAAAATATACTGTGCTTTTCATAAGGTATATCATACTGAATGTCTTTTTTATTTTTGAAATCCTTTAAAAGGATGGGATAATCAAGACTAGCTTTTATATCTTCTTCCCAAAGTGGGTATATTACAAAATATGGACTATAGGTATCTGTAAAAGGCGATTTAATGAACTCTAATCCGATGATTATCGGACCTACTATCTTATATAGTTTATTCTGAGCATAAAAAGATAGTTGAGGAAAGGCATTTTGCCAATCCCCAATTACTTTCTTTTTTATTTCTTTATCTATTGCCATTCTTAAATTAAGGTCTGATTATTTGTATTAAATATCCTGGAAAGCTATTTGAATATTTTAGGGATTGGCTCTTACTCATCACTCCATTACCAAACTTAAAATCATATATAGTCATGGTTTTATGATTGACTACATCTAAAAATCCTTTACCTGCTGGGCCTCTAAAATAATTGCTCCCTAAACTAAGATTTCCTCCAAACCTACTTTGATAACGACTTAAAAGATTTTTAGCATAAGTATGTTTTAATGTTCCTGCAACACCTCCTGTATCTCCAATCGCTACTTCAGCTTTCTGCGCTGCTCTTGTCACAAGCTGCAAATCCGTAATCCCTCCCTTAGCAACTTGCCCGGTTTGCTCCAACAACTTGGTACTTGCCTCTGCTTGCGTCGCGCCAGCATTACCTCCTATAAACCATAAAGGTAACGACCCAAAAGCTAAAGCGCCCTCTTCTGTGGCGGTAGGCGTACCGTTTAGGTTACGCATACTACCATCCTGAACGCTTCTTCCCATCAAATATTGTACCGGGATATTAAAGGTATTAAACGTACCATATACAAACCGATCGAAGAAATTACCGTCCGAAAGTGCCGTCATGTTTACCCCCAGAAAATGATGTTGTGTGGGCATCTGAATTACAGTTACCGGTACGTATGGATGCTCGTTCTGGTTTATTACCCCACCATAATAGTTTATGGTTGGATGGTTATTGTAGTTATCAATATAAGAATTCGCATATTCTGTAGCGGCATAGGAAATTGCCGATGATGTTGGCCCTAAAATCGCATTATAGGTTTCGGTTTTACCCCAGTTATACGGATTTGCCTCACCGGTTGCCTGAGCGCCATGTATATAGGCCGAAAAAATATAACCTATGGCCTGCCACCAGAATTCTCCGGTTGGATCGGTGTATTTGGTTGGATTGTTTAATACATAACCGTAGCGGTTATAATTTTGGGTATTATACGGATCCTGAATATAATTATCGGGCGACAGAAACCGGCGTAATTTCGGATCGTATAAACGACCGTTCATATTAATAAGTCCTACACTTTGGATATGTTCGTGTCCGGTATAGCCTCTGTCTAAAACCGTTAATCCTGCCAGATTGTGACCTTGTCCATCCTGTACCTTTACAATCGCGCCCCACGGATCGAAGAGGCGTTTTTCCACAATTGTCCCAATCTGATTTAAAACGGCTACGATACTACCCTGATAATCCCGCTCTAAATACAGCAATTCCGAAGTGGCGCCGTTATCTTTAAACACTGCCGGAGCGCTATAGGCATCACCTCCTACAAAAAACACAAAGGTCGATTCACCTGTTTGCTGATCTGTGGTAATTTCCATCGAACCATCGCTGGAATAATCTTTTCGGAACTTCCGTTGGGTGACATCCGTTTCGGGACCACCGTAAAACATTGTGGTTCGATCGTAACTGTCGTTGTATTTGAACTCGATTTTTTCGACACCGGTTTCCGTAATCGTCATTGGTTTTTGTCGCATTCCATATTGAATGTCTAACTGACGGATATCGGTTTTCGGATTATCAATTTTCCGGATACGGACATCGTCGAACCAAACATTTCCGCCGCCATTATTGTCAACCCTAATGTTTAGTTTTTTAATATGAGACGGGACATACACCGTTCGTTCCATATAGAACCATTGGTTGGTTACTTCAGTATATTGATCGGCCACGATGGTATAATATCCGGTTTCGGTCCCGGAATTCATAAACAGAACGAGCTGAGAAGTGGGACCGTCGCTGTATACCCATCCGGAAAAGGTATAGTATGCCCCATTGGGATTGTCAATCGGAATCCAGTGATCGGAATGCAGGGTTAACTCAGAATTGGTCGGATTATGGATTTTTAAAGCGTATTTTCCGGATTTCGACTTGGAATCGTCGTATATCGGTTTACCAAAGATGCCCCATCCTAGTCCCAGATCAAACCAGCCTTTTTGATCTTCCATGCCATCGTTAAAGATTCCTTCCCGGTTTTGGTAGTAGGAATGGGCTTCCGAATTAAGATCGATGGAAGTATTCCGGTAGGTTTTACCGTTATCGTTATAATTATAATAGCCCAGACTGTTTTGAGTTATCCGCCCTCTATCGTCGTATTGTTGTGTTTCTACTATTTGTTTTCCACCCCATACGTCATCGATATAGAAATTAGTAGCTGTACCTACATCGTTACCGGTACCCTCTTTATCAATGTTTAAAGTGATATAAGGATATTGAGTAACAGTATGCTCCAATTCGAAAATGCCGTTTTGTGCATATCCTTTAAAGGATTCATGTCCCAGTCCGCTATCCGGATCGTATTCCACTACCAATACACGAACTTTGTTGGTTGTTCCTTTATCTATCTTGACTTTTACAGCCAATCGGTCACCTACTTTAGCATGTGTTAGTATTGCTTTTTTAACCCCGGCATAGCCTTGTGTTGCGATTACTTTTAGCTGTCCGTTCTCATTTGTTATAACGGCTCCATGTTGTGTATTGAATTCTTCTGTTCCGGAGTTGAATTCGCTTTTGTGAAGAGTCACAAGCTCTTTATTCCATTTTATCAGTCGGTCCTGATTGTCGTATTCAAAAGGCTCGTCAATAGCGAACAAGCTGTTGGTTTTACGGGTTACGTTACCGCTTTGTATTTCGAATGTTGTTTGTAAACGCAATACGTCTTCGGACATATCAACCGGTACAAAAGGCCCGGTATTCGGATTCGTAACCATGCGGGTTGTTACCACATCTTTCGGAAAGCCATATAAGTCATAGGTACTATATTTCGTGATTCCAAGACCATTGCTCTCACTGGTCGGTTGGCCGTTTGCATTAACGGTATTGGCATACCAAACCGGGTTGTTAGTAGCCTCATCAACTATTTGAGTGTGCTGTCCTGCCAAATAATAATAGGCGAATGTCCTACTACTGGTTTTAGTATTGGCGAGCGAAGTTGCGGTATACTTTTCTTTTCCGATTCTTCCAAATGCGTCATAGGTAAACTCTTTGTCAAAAGTTGCATAAGGTGTAATCTGTCTAATTTTTTGAACTCTTTTATAGGTATCATATTCATAATACAACGCGTTGGTTCTAGTACCGGTTAAAGATTCCTCACGAATCGATTCGTAAAGCGTATTGTCACTATTGTAATGATAGCGTGTCTGATGAGAAGCCGTTCCTATTTCTTCTTCTACCAAAATAATTCTACCCGAATCATCTCTGGATTTGGAAGAAGTTCCTTTTGGTGTGGTCTCTTTGGTAAGCTCCCCAAATGCGTTGTATTGATACGTATAAATCCCGGCAGAAGGATCTTCCAGTTTTGTTTTATTTCCCCAGCCATCATACTCCAATTTAATTTTCCTTCCCTCGTAAACCGACTCTTTTAGGTTACCGTTTGCATAATAGCTATAGGTTATGGTTCCGCCTGGTGTTTCTGTTAACGAAATAATCTGACCCAATGCATTGTACACACTTTGTTTGGACTTTATACCGTCGTCTTCAGTCGTTGTTAAGCCCGAATATGTATAATTTACAACTTTACCCGGGGTACTTGCTGTTTTTAATGAAACGGCCTGGATAAGTCTGCCGTATACATCATACTTCGTTTCCTTCCATACCGTAGCACTTGCATCGCTAAAATAAGGGTGGCTTTCGGAGATAAGCCTGTCATCACTATCGTATTCCAGATCGATATACGACCATTTATTATTGATTGTTTTTGTTCCTTTTCGTACTTCTCTTCCATACGCGTCAATCTGGCTAGTGCTCCTACTGCCATCGTCGCCTATTGTGATTTTAAACACTCCGTATCCACGCGTTTTTGTATAGGTATATTTTTCGCTTTTCCCCAGATAATCGGTTTTTTGAATCGTCTTCCCCCACTTGTCATAAGTATAAGTAGTCGTTATCCCGCTAATGCTCTTGGTAGTGACTATTCTTTCTGTTAGCATTAAACCGTTACGGGCATTATAAGTATAGGTGGTTTGATTCCCTAGAACATCTGTCTTTTTACTTACAAAACGGTGTGTTGGTGTGTCATATTCCCATTTATTAACCCTGGGTGCCATTCCTATGGCCGACAGTTTTTTTTGGATTAGATTACCATAGCTGTCGTATTCGTTATCTTCGGTAATATATCCGGTATTATGTCCTTTTCGTCTTAGCTGTTTTAACAGGTTCTTTTCATAAAGATAGTGCTCTTCGCTACGCACCCCATCATTACCCGCAAGGGTCGCGGTAGTGCTTTTACGCCTTGGCCGGTCTACCATATAAGGAGTGGTTATTACCGGATCGTACGTGTAATTTTCGACGGTGGTACGTTCGATTGTGGTTCCGTTTTTCACCTTGGTGATCACCTCTGTTGGACTCCCTGTAGTATTATAAGTCATTACCGTTTCACTGTTTACTCCGGTTAGTCCGTTATAATTTTTAACTCCTGTTTTCCTCAGTTTGTATACTTTATTGGGTAATAACAGTTCTTCATCATTATATATCGTATTACTATTGCTGATAAAGGAATCGTTAGCTGCTAAGGTTAACGTTGGAGAAACCAGTCCGAGAACCGAAAAATCCTGAATTACAGCTCCTCTTTTATTCATATCGAACTTCGTAACATAGGAAATGATTTTCGACGGATCGTCGTACCAATTTGTTTTCAACGTCGACTGGAATCCAAAGAATCCTAATCCCTCTGCATGAGCTACAGCTCCCTGGTAACGGAATTCCTGAATTTTATGATAGGCTGGTCCTGTTTTTTGTATTTTCGAAACGACTTTAAATTTTTCAGCATTATTGATCGTATAATTTGGGAATATCTCAATGGCATTACCTGCAAAATACACCCCATTTCCCGGTTTTAAACTGGCATAGGTAATCGATTGGTTTACACCGTTAGAATGAATATTTCTAAGTAGGTATTCGCCTTCCAAAAAGCTTTTGTTGGCAAAAAACGAAACGCCATTCCCGCCCAATATTGCTATTTCGGTTTTGCTACTGTCCGTCTTACTTTTTCGGGTTAAAAGTGTCACCAGCATTTTATCAAACCTATTTGTATCGGCATATGGAATACCGCGAGCATTCATCATTCGCTGAAATGACTGACCCAACCACAGCGATGCGGCATTTCCCGTTCTGGAATAATGCGCTATTTTAAGTCCATAAAAGTTGTTATAATTCTGAACCGGACAACAATTATGAGCGCCTTGATTATCCGTCCAGTAAGTATAAGAGACACTACCTGGCTCTTTTACCAATACCGGGGAAAGTTTTAAGATGTCGTCTTTTCCGTCATTATTAAAATCTAATGCCAAAAATTGCTCTTTATACGATTCCGACCCGTCATAGGAGGGCAATAATTCGTCTATAAATTGCATCCCTCCTGTAGCGATTAACACTTTCCCTAATGCCGCAAAAAATATATCGCTCTTACCATCGCCATTATAATCGCCTATGGTAATCGGGAACATCCGGATACCGCTTGCCGGATGTCCTGTCTTAGTATGTTGATATCCCAAATATTCCGGCATATCGACCTTCCAACTGTATATTTTTACAAAAACATGATTCCGCAACGAATAAATATCCATGACGTTATACGGATCCCCTCTGAAAATAATTAAATCGGTTTTACCATCGCCGTCAAAATCGCCGGTTTTAAATCGGGAACTTCCTTTTACTGTCATTGTCCCATTAACATTAGGGGCCGCATTTCCAATATTCAGTGTCCCGGAATTATAGGTCAAATTGGGCGCTATTCTTCTGTCTAAATCCACAAACTGAGTTGCCAATGTCCCATCGTTATTATTTTTAAGGAATAACAAATCCGTTAATCCATCGCCATTAAAATCGCCAGGAAGGGAAAAACAACCGGAATACGCATGTATATCATTACTGCTATATTGCGAAATAATAGACGTAAAGTCCTTCTGATATTCTAAATCGACGCCACCGGTAGCGCTGTTATAAGAATACACTTTAACCACCGCATCATGCCCTCCCTCAATCGTACACCAACCTTGTCTGTTTTTCTTTTTAAAGCTACTATCCAGAAAATTTACAGCAGAAAAAACAGTGTTAATCGTTATCGGAGTAGCCTGAGTAAGCAGATTAATCGCATTATCTGACTCCTTTAATTTATAAATTCCGATAGACTGATTCTCAACAGAACTCTTTCCCGTAAGTATTTCTATTTCTCCATCACCATCAAAATCGCCGGTTATGGTTCGCTTGACATCGACGAAAGGAATAGTGGGTTGAACGGTTTTTACAAATTCTATTTGCTGTGCGTTGGTCGCCAAATTATCTACATATTGAAAAACCATTTTAGGATAACTCTTTGTGTTATCTCCTGTTTTTTCCTGTATACTGACCAGTTTTTCATGTCCCAGAGCACTTACCCTATGATCAAAAACATAATTCCGTAGCGCAACACCATTTCCTTTAACCTGAATTTCACTTATAATTTTATCATTGATTTTCTGAAGTCCGGCAATAAAAAATTCTTCTGGCTTACTTCTGTTTTTATAAATAAAAGTGACTTCATTTATTGGCCGATCCGTATTAGCCGATCCGTACTTGATACTATTTAAGACAGTCGTATTAGCAATCCAATTCGTATAGTAATAATAAATTCGCAATCCCTGAGGGTTTTCCCAATAGGTAATCGAATAATCCGTTTGCGATCTGGAGTTTGAAGTATTCCCGTGTATATATCCATAATAGGCCTTGGAACCATCGGCATATTCCACAATAAAATAATCCGGACCTCTATCCGGCGCTCCTTCAATACCGCCTACAAGTGTGATCTTAGTATTCGAATAGTTTTCCGTTTCATATACCGCTCCATCCCTACCATGAATACCACTTTTCAGTAGTAACCGCTGACCGTCTAATGCATAATTATCCGAAAGATTATAATTAATAATTTCAATCTTATCATTATGAAATTTAGTAGAAGGTATCCTTGTAATCGAGGATAAACCGGTAAGATTCCACCCATATCCGAGCATTCCAACACCCGACTGACTATTATAGTTGATACCGATTTTAGGTACAACTCCATTAATTCCAGGAGGTAAATAAAGTGGTATCGTATAGTTTGCGGCTCCGGATAGCGAAACCGATAGTTTTCCTTCGGTGTAACCCACTTCGGAAGTACGTCGGGAGAAAAAATCCGGTCTTACCGATTGTCTTTCATCGTCTGTTAATTGAACATCGTCAATCGGAGCTTGCTTGCCCATTTTAACAACAGCAGTAATTTCTGGCGCAGCTACTCCATCAGGAGGCGTTTGTGATACGGCCGGAATCCCGGTAACTAAGGCGGATAAAATAAATAATAACGTGATTTTTTTTACCATAAATGAATCGTATTGGATCGAAAAATCAGTTGAAACAATTCATTGAGCAGGAGAACGGGAAGATGTGTCAAAAAAACACAGTACTGTTTACGGTTTCGACTGTTTCTTAGAAAATTGAAAAAACAACAATAGAGGAAGAAGTATTCATTTTGGCTTTTAATCTGTTATTGTGGCGTTTGGAATAGAAAATTAGAATCTCTTTTTTCGATTGACTAAAAAATGGCCTTTTTTTTCAGTGTTATGAACGTTTTGTATTTGTCTTCGTATGCAAATAATTTTATCATTAGCACGCTAAAAGCGAGGGAAGAATACCAAAAGTTGTATCTTGCTGTTCTGAAAAGTTGTATCGGACAACGAATTGCACTTTCTCACTGAAATTATATAAAAGAATAATTGGAACTAGCGCACCTGTATTTTCTATAATTGCTACGTATGCCTTTGAAACTATTTTACCTTCTGGGTTTTATCAATAATTACACTGGTGGTTTTTCTACCAAAGACGGGATATTCCAACGGTTTTCTTTTACGGAAGACTTTGAAATCAGTGAACACAAAATCGCTGTTTTTAAAAAAGTCGTTACCATTTGCGAACAATTATTGCTGGAAACCGCTATCGAAAATGACATTCGGATTGACTATTTTGAAAATCAAAAAGGAAGTATTCTTTATTCCCGGAATATGGTGCGGCTTCTCAATGATGCCGTAAAAAGCAAGTCTCTTTTTATCGACCGTGATTATTTTTTACTTGACGAAACGCTTTTTGAAAAATTCGAACGATCAGACAACAAAGCGTATTCCTATCAACAACGTGTTCAGTTTTTAAACGGTGTATATGACCGTAATTTTACTGCGGATGCTTTTTATTTTTACAACGATTATAAAAAGTGCCTTCTGACACATTACGTTTTAAGCTGTTTTGCCGATGACGAGGATCAAATCACCATGCAATCCTATTTCCGAACCCCGCAAACCACTACGCTTCAGATTTCTAAAAACGGAATTCTTGCAGCCTTAATCCGGAAGTTCCCAAAACCTTAAGCGAATGATTATGATACTTTTTAAAAAATCAATTCTCGCAATTCTATTTTTGTCGGTTGCCTTTTTGATATTCACAGTCACATCATTTTATACCCTTTTCAAGAATTGTCTCTCCGAAGAACAACGCACCACGGCTTGTTCCAATGAACCCGTTACAACGTACTCCTATTGTGGCACTCCAAACTTGTCTGAGGAAGCAAACGAAGGAAAAAAACTTTTTAATAACACCTGTGCTGCATGTCATAAACTACACGCTAATATGACTGGTCCTGCCTTATACCATACAGACTCCATTATTTTTCACAAATGGTTTGATCATCTAAATGTAAAAATTGACCATACAAAACTAGACCTTTGGGGTATTGATTACCATCGTAACCTATCAAAAGAAATAAAAAAAACAAACCTCAAAAAAATTTACACCTATATTGGTTCCTAATTTTGTATTCAAGGAATCCATTTATTTACAATAAATCGGAATTAACCATTCACTTTATTGATTCAATTTTATGAAAACACCCGAAAAACCCGAATTCTGGGAAGTCAATTTTGTCGATAAAAAAGAAATGTGGGGTTTTACTCCCGCGCAATCTACCGTTATGGCCAACGAATTCTTTGTGGAAAAATCCCTAAAGAATATTCTTATCCCGGGAATTGGATATGGCCGGAATGCACAGCTTTTTAAGGAAAACGGAATGACCGTAACCGGAATTGAAATCTCAAAAACGGCTATCGAAATGGCACAAAAGCACTATGGTGAAGGGCTAAAAATCTTTCATGGTTCGGTAACCGATATGCCATTTGACAGTCAAAAGTACGACGGGATATTTTGCTATGCGCTGATTCATCTTTTGGATACGGAAGAACGAAAAAAGCTAATCCGCGATTGTTATGCACAACTTGAAAAAGGTGGTTATATGATTTTTACGATGATCACCAAAGAGGCACACACCTATGGCACCGGAAAGCATCTTGGGCCGGATCGCTATGAAATTATCGACGGTGTAAATATGTTTTTCTATGATCGGGAATCGGTTCACCGGGAGTTTGACGCATTCGGACTAATCGACATCACTACGGTTCAGGAAAATTTTCCGTTCTTTTGGGTGAAATGCCAAAAAATCTAAAAATTCAAACCTAGCATCAAAAAAACGATAATTCCAGAAATTCAATTCCATGAAAGCCTATATACAAACCCATAAAGACGGTGAATTTTACAATGTAAATGCGTTTATTGCTTATGAAGGGTTTAAACATTTTGGGTTTGAAATTGAAAAATTCCATGACATCAATCACATCGAAGACACAAATCCGGAGACTATTCTTGTGGGTGGAATCGGAAATGTTCGAAAACGTCTGGAAATGATCAACAGACCTAGGAAAACAACAGAAATCGATTATCCTTTAGAACTTCAAAAATATCTGAAAAGAACAATTTGGAGAACTACTTTAGAGGAAGTTTTACAAAAAAAGCAGTTTCCCGTTTTTATTAAGCCGGAAACGGAAACCAAAAAGTTTCCGGGGAAGGTTTTTAAAACGGAACTTGACTTCGTTGGATTACTCGACGCGGATAAACCTACTTCTGTTTTATGTTCGGAACTTATCACTTTTAAAGCCGAGTTTCGTTGCTTTATTCGTTATCGGGAAATACTTGACATCAGACACTATAAAGGCGATTGGGACAAGGCGCTAAACTTGGAAATTGTTAAAGCGGCGGTTGCCGACTTTACATCGCAACCGCGTTCTTATGCTCTGGATTTTGGTGTAGATGCCAACAATAATACCATTCTGGTCGAAGTCAACGATGGCCATTCTTTGGGTAGTTATGGAATTTCGCCGATTAATTATGCTAAGTTTCTATCCGCTCGATGGTCCGAATTAACAGACACAACCGATTATCTGAACTTTTAGGCCGAATGTGGTTTATTTCTGAATTCAAATGATATGCTAGTAGCGTTCTAAATCTGAAATAGTATTTTAAATGTGTGACTTTACAAAAGGAATCAAATTATGCAGTTGTGATTCGGGAACCATCAAATTCCGGGAACAGGAGTTTTATAAAAAATCCGGTGATCAACTTATTCCGATTCGAAACAAAAAGAACGATGGTATTCCGTTACGGTATATCTGGAGGTTATTTCGTTTTGTGGAAGCGTATAAAGACTGTGCCATGCTCGGCCATTATATTATGCCTAGCGACTCCATCGGAAATGGATTGGATGCCGAATGGATTGCTTTAAACCTGAATTGCGAAAATTGTTTTGATTTTGATTATTCGCCACAAGAAGGTGACAATTTGTTTATCCAGCAAAATGTAATCTTAGGGCCGTATATTTCGTTTGTTTTTAAAAACGGAGAATGGATAATTGATCATCATGATCCGTTTGCTATCGCCATAGAATCGGTAAAAGACGGCATCATTAAGGAGATCGACTAAAAGCGTCCGCAATTTCACGCTAACTCTTTTTAATGTTACATTTTTCGATTGCCTCTGGATATCAATACAATATTTATATATTAGTATTTGTAAAAGAAGTATAGCGAGTGAATACGATCAAAAGTATTGTAGTTGGCAAAAAATATCCCCATTTAAAACGGGACATTACTATTGGAATCGCTCCGGATTCTAATTCCGAAATCGGACACCTAAGCGAACTGGATCTTGATGTTATCACCGACATTATTTCCGAATTAGACACTTTGATCACCAAAAATGATCCTGACGATTACGTCGAATGGGGCGTCGATTTGTTTTCAGTACTTTCTTTTCCGGAAGTATCAAAATGTACCGATACGATCCACGGGGTTGATTTGGCCGATACCAGCACGGCATATCTGCTCACCTATATGCGACAATTGCAATCCATTAAAGAACAGTATTCGGATCCAACGGTTTTACATAGTATTCTCGAACGGGCTTTTCAACAGATAAAAAACGATCCATCCGCTTTTAAAAAATGGGAAAATGGAACGTATTATGAAACAGCACTTGACGGTCTTCTGATCAACTTAAACCTATCCGAAGCCGATTTTATACTTTCTACCACGGAATATGTTGATCAAGTAAAATAAAAGTGCTTCCTATTATTAGCCGGTTTCGATGCCGCAGATCCGACAATGGTGGCATTAAAAAATAACGTAAAAAAAATAACCTTGGAATACATTACTTTTAAAACGCAATTATACTTTACAAGCGCCCGATTGATTACGCTGATGAAGCTCTACTTGCTTTCGGAAAAGGACTTTAGACTTCAATTCCACGAAGAATGTACCCAATTGGAAAAGGAATTTTTCGGAACTTATAAAATTGGAGGAGGCAGCATAAAAAATGATGGTTTTGATCTGGATCGGTTTCTTAATGATCAAAACTGTGATGCTTTTTCCAATATACTCCATAAGATTCTTTTTGAAAAAGAACTGACCAACGATCAAACCGCAAAAAATGTAGCTACTCTAGCGGGATTCGCACGATACGACGAAGCGAAAATCAATGCCTTTCTAAGGGACCATCTTATTTTTAACGATCCTCAAAAAGGAAATGAATTAAAGATGCTTTTCGAAACCGTGTATGCCGCCATAAAACAAAGCGGTTTTTACAAAGTATCGGTTATCCATACGGAGGAACTTCTTGGGGAATGGCTTTCCATTAAGGAAACCGGACAACTACGGATTAATTACAACATGACCAATTTTATGCCACTTGGCGATACGATACATCTTATAGTGGGACTCTATAACGACGATTTCTTCCGATTTAGCTGTCTGGCAAAGGTTATGGATTATGATACAAAAAAGGAAGGAGAAATTACTGTTCGGGAAACCTATATCAACATACAGAATGGCTATATTCACCATCATCGTTTAGAGGAAGATGGTTTTAAATTTTTATATAAAAGTCCGATTTATGGATATGATGGAAATCGTTTCGAAACACAGGTTGGGGATATCGGGTTTGTTTTTGAAAAAATGAAGTAGAGCAAAGCGTTTTACACTCATAATCAGATATTACTACAAAACCGTTATGGCATTCAAAAAAATGCACAAATTTGTGAAATTTAACAATCATTTTACATCTAACTATTTGTTGAATTCATTTTTAATTGTATTTTCGAAAGAAATTTCCGATTATCCCCAGTAGGGAAACTAAAAAGAGAAAGACGAAATCTTAAATTTCATAAAATAGAATGAAAGCGGCTATCCGTTTTTCAGAGGTGTCTTTTTCAATGGTCTATAACTATAGTACTACACGATTCGTGTAAATATTTCCGTATCTATTTAGAAAAAATGGATCCGAAACCAGTAAACCAACCATAAATCAATAACATGAAAAACAAGAGTTTCTTGCTTTTGGCTGCCACCGCGACGCTTGCGATCACCACTTATAGCTGTAACGGTAGTAAATCCGAAAAAGAGGCGCAAAAGCTTCTGTAGCAAAATAATTTCAAATACAACTTACTTCTTAGAACCTCAGGCAGCATTAACGTCGGAGGTACTATGCAACAACCAAACAAACAATAAAATATGGACATCAACAAAGAACTTGTAATCGCCGCGGAAGCAGGCGATATCGAAACGGTAAAGCAGATGCTTGCCAAAGGTGCCGATGCGAGTGCCATGGGACCCAATTCGGGCGCTTTACATTGCGCAGCAGCCTATGGGCATCGTGAGATTGTACAACTTTTACTGCAAAACGGGGCAAACCCGAATGTGGCAGACAATCAATCGTTTTATCCCATCCACCTGGCTACCGCCTATAAACATATAGACATCGTTCAGGATCTGATTGCACACGGGGCTAAAACCGACGTGGTAACTTCGAGTCAGGGGACAATACTTCACGTGGCTGCGGCGAACGACTTCTACGAACTACTCCAAATATCGGATGTCAGAAGAGCCCTACTCGAAACCAGAGATCACGAACAGAAAACGCCGTTAAACGTAGCCGCTTCGCTCGGTAATTATGCGTTTGGATGGCGCCTTATTGACAGGGCGGGTGCAGATGTAAACACTCTGGACGAATATGGATTTTCGCCTTTACTTAATGTGTTGATGC
Organism: Bacteroidota bacterium; assembly: GCA_023446155.1. GTDB lineage: Bacteria > Bacteroidota > Bacteroidia > Flavobacteriales > Flavobacteriaceae > Flavobacterium. The sequence continues at coordinate 46,993 of JAEXIT010000005.1, read as the reverse complement.
GTTTGGGACAAGCCAAAGTCGAACATTGGGAATCGGAAGGAACTAATTCCGGTGTTTATGTAAAATACCTGATCGAAAATGGCTGTTTCCGTTATATAAAACCGTACAATGGCGGTGAAAATGAAAAAGGACGAGTGCTTTCGCTTATGGATCAATACGACATCTCCGGATATTCCTGGGGACCAACCGAGCACCGCAATTACGTAGGTTGTATCTATCTGGCCAAACATCTGATTCAGAAAAAAGCGGATGTAAACATCCGTGGTAACAATGGCAATACTCCAATGATCATGGCTTGCTCCGCCGGTGAACCGGAAGCGATAAAATTATTAGCCAAAAAAGGAGCGTCTTTCGACGTCAAAAACGAACAGGGAATTGCGCCTTTGCATTACGTTGCGCGCAGTAAACGTGTCGACGGTTTGAAGACTTTCCTTAAACTTAACGAAGGTGTCGACATCAACCAATTGGATGGAAACGGATGGACGGCCGGACATTATCTTGCCGATACCGGCGGGCCTACCGAAATGGCAAAAATCCTGGTAAAAGCCGGTCTTGATACCACGATTGGAAGTACAAACCAGCTGGGACCACTTCCTCCGGGAATCACTGCAAAAGAAGTGGCCGAACATTGGAAAGATTCCGAAATCGCAAAACTGCTAACTCCGAAAAAAGCTAAAGCAAAATAATGGCACGATCAAAACCCATCGGACTTAGACAAATTGCCAAACCGGAGGATCCGAGCAAAGTAATTGTCTCTTTTCCAAAACCGGCAGACGTTCTGGTCGAACCCAAACATTTCGACCAGGAAATTCTGCTACCACAATACAGTATTCCGGGGAACGTTATTAAACCGGAATTCGCGGATCTGATATTTCATTTTATCGTAACACCGGTTTTTCTGGATTATGCTGATTTCAGACTTACCGCCGACAATAAATACGAAATTGTATCCTACAGCGAAACGCCTATCGCCAATTTCGACGAAGAGTTTATCGAATGGTGTGCCGATGAAATGTCGGATAATTTTCACGGATATGAAGACGAACCAACTTATTTCGAAGTCGACAAATCGGTAACACGCAATAGCCTTTACATGGGCGGAGAACCCATTTGGGATCAAACCACCTACGAAAAAGACCATGTGCGCAAAACCGATTATACGCTCGACATCTTTAAAGATGAAAACGGTGAGCTGATGCAGTACATTGCCACACTTTACGACAGTAGAGTCTATGGTTCGTACAACCTGTTCTATTCGCCTAAGACGCGTTTAATACGGCAATTTCACCAATCGACTTAAAAATGAAACCACTCAATAGCTTACAGGCCAATCTAAACCGCCTTTATGAAGGTCAGGATACCCGAAAAGCCTTAAAAATCGAATTTAACCGTAAAGAAAGCCTGATCGATCAGATTCGTTTCTTTGAAAAGGGATTCTGGTTTCAGGCACCTTTTGCGTTCGAATATGAGGATTACAGCACCTTAGCCGTATTGCTTTCGCCTCATATGACGTCTTTAAAAGAGGCGCCCGTAGTGAACCTTAAAAAAGGGGTATGGTTTAATGATGGAGCCGCCGCCGCCACTCAGGCGCCAAACCTAAAAGCGATGATTCCGATGGCCTACCTGAGATTAATGGAAACCGCTACCGCAATAAAACATTTGAAATCCGATCTGGATGCCGCAATCAGTCAGTCGAAGCCGCTTTTTGATTATCTGGGCGAAGGCAATTTGGATTTCCTTAAGTCCTATCTGTTGGATGAAGAAAATCAGGAACGTTTTAAAAAAGCAAAAAAGAATCATGATTCTTTTTTCTGTGATTTTTGGAATCATTATTACGACACACCTGAGCACAAAAAGACATTTGCTCTTTTTGCTCAGTTAATCGACAACAAAAAATTCCTACCCGAATTTCAGGAGGATGACTTTGGTATCTGGAATGCCTACGTACGTAGTGTACTGGCGGAACGTGCTCACTATCTGCAACCCAAAAACAAAACCCAGATGGAAAACCGGTATTGGCATTTATGGAAGTATGCCTGTATGCCGCACGGGTTGGATTGCGACACAATGCCTTTTAAGAAATACCAGTACTACTACGGTCATTCTAACAACATGATGTGGCACGTGAGTCTCTCTATTAATTCGGCACGCGACCACGAAGGTTTTTTGCCGGATGCTGTAGCCAACCATCCGTTGTATGAAGCCACGACGCTGATCGAAGACAAACAATATACCGGTGATCAGCATTGGATCGCTGCAAAGCGTTTCGACGAAGAATACAACGATCCCGAAGCCTGCTGGAATGCCTTGGTATCTACAGCCTATTGGGCGGGCCTAGCAGACCGTCTGGATCTGGTGGAAGCGTCATGGCAATACGCAATCGACTTGTCGCAAAGACAGAATTGGAACGTCTTACACGAAGTACTTAGCGACCAATGGAATTTTTATGAACACCATAAAAACACCAGAGCCTCAAAAATGGATCGTATCACGAAGTTATTAAATGATTTTATCCGTATCGAAGTTGAAGCATTGCGTACTAATGATACTGCTACGATAGACCAACTACACGCGATGACCGATTTAACAAGGAGTTACTACAGCAAAATCAATTTCGAATGGGAGAACGTTCAGACATCAGAAAACGAACAACTAAAACCGCGTCATCTGTATGAAATCGTACAATACGACCATCAGCATTACGAGGAAATCTGGGTCTGTTACCTGTCTGCCGCCAATCCAAAAGAAATGACGCTGGACGATTGTTTCGTGCTGGCACAAATCAACAACGAACCAAAAATAATCGCACGCTTTACACCAAAGCTAACCGATTACGACCGATGGGAGCTCGTTTCAGGCGACTCGGATGTCATCGGTTACATCAGAAACACTTATATTACACAACAACATTTTAATACGCCCATTGATGCAAAATGGCAACGTGATTTACTTCGAAAACTATGAAAAAATTCTTTAAAATCGGCTGCGTAGCGTTTATCGCTCTAATAGCCATCGCCTATGCCATTTATTACATTCAACATGGACCAACCGGACCCACCCAGTCTATTAAATTTATGAATACGGGAACCGAATTGCGATCCGTAACTTTTGAACAGATTATGCCCGACGGGAAGCTGGAGAAAATGTACACCATCAACGACAAAATTAAACCCAACGAATCGCTTATCCGAGAAGTTCCGGCAGGAAATTATAAAGTATCGGTTTGGGATGCGACCGACAGTTTAGTTAAAGCGTCCGATTACAAGCTTGTCCTTCCAAATCCGGAAAAATCAAATTACGAACTGATGCGTTTCGATTTGGCAGTCGACAAATATTTTGTATTGGTTAACATGAATAGTTTGTACGAAGGCAATGCCATCGCCGAACACATGGCCAATGCGATGGGTACAAAAAGCAATGGGATTCGTATTGCAAAAGTCTATGAAGGCGATTTACCGTTTTTAATCGACGAAAGCTACACGATACGCACCATAATCGACCTTGAAGAGGATTTCCCGAGTAGCAAAAAGTACGGTAATGTGATTTACGGATTGTTTGCTATTCCGAAAGACCTTCCAAAAGAGCAATTACAACGTGCCTTGATGGAAGAAATCGTTAAAAAAACAAAAGAATAACATGAGAGCACAAATACTACAATTGCTTAAAAGCGATTCGTACAAGGGTTATCTTAACGGAATTGACCTTTTCCTTGACAGCTACCGCGACAATTCGATCAGCAGTGCCGATCTGGATCACGAAATTATCGAACGCACCTGTGCTGTTTTCCTAATCGAAAACTGGGCAGCATTCGAAGATTGGAACAGCACTCTAGAACGTTTTATGGACGTCATGCCGAGTTATGGCGAGTATCTGTCTCATGACGATATCGGACATCACCTGAGAGGACTTGCGCTATTTATCGATGGGATTTACCAGGGAGACATCGACCTTTCCGGGTTTTTATATGCCTCCGGAAACGTGTATATCAATGCACAAACCGCAGCACAATCACTCCATGAATTTTTCAAGGGACAAAATGACGAAACCGCGGCCAAATTGTTCGAAGAAATCGAGGCCTTTTTTGGCATCATTTCATCCGGTCAATTTAGTGCTGCACAGCTTCTGATGGAATTACGCGATTGGTCGGTCGAAATGGCACAAGGCTTTTATGTCGTAATGTCGCGTACGGAATACAACCGTATCTGGATGCTGCGTAGTATCTACAAAGTAGTCGATTCGCCTATTATCCAGGAACATATTTTCGACAAATTCCTTAATGTTTTACGTCCGATGCGCGTCAAATATGAAGAAAATGGCGAAACTGAAAAAATCGAGCAATTAGATGAATTTATCGAGAGCATTGTTTCAGCGAGCAAAGGCGACTAATTCCTCCGAAAAATAAAGTTGTTTAAAGAAATCCGCTACAAGGATGCCTTATTAATTCCGTTCTTCGATCTGTTGAACGGAATTATTTTTTAAAATTGTACTACAAAATAAAAATCCTAAAAATGGAATACACTTCAATTTACGGTTATATTAAAATTGATCGGGAGTATTACAAATCGGTCGATTTTATCAAAACGCTGGAAAAAGACAGCACCTATCCGTTTATCAACACCAATATGTTTAGTTTTGGTGACTACGAAGTTCCGTATTATTATGAAAACATAATGCTGGGATTTGCCGCGACCTATAAATACTTTGGACTCGACACCTCCGACTGGAATGATTTTATTCTGAAAATGGAACATATCCTACGGAATATCGATTTTGAAAATGCCCAATTCCACATAGAAAGTTCACTTGGTTCTTATACGCTGTTTTGGACCAACCGACAGTCGGCCGCTACCGAAAAAAATGAAGCCGATTTCCTATCTGAATATCAGTTGATCAAAACTGACGAATGGTATTTTGGTTTTGGAAAAAGAAGTCCGTTTATTGGCTATCCGGACGACGAAACCGCCGATTCCGATCAGGACTTACGAAACAACAATCCTGATTTTGTATATCCGATACCGGAGAAGTAAATTTTATAAAATACGCAACTTTTGTATATCTGAATCCACGAATCCTATTTTCATTTATTTCAAATTAGCAACAAATAAGGCCTTTATGAATTACGCCATACAAGTATTACAAGAAAAACAAGTCCAATTGGTAGCACAATTACGCGAAGGCAGTGCAAACAAAACCGCCATTTTGGAGCAAAAGAAAGAGCTTGATAACGCACTAAATTGGCTCGAGACTATCGACAAACAAAATCTGGGTCAGGTATCGGATTACGAATGGGTCGAACTTCCTTTTATGAATAATGGCTATTCGTCGTATAGAATTATGGATGATGGCGAAACCGACAACCGGGAGCATTGGATTGAATTTAAAGCGCCAATTGAAGTTACCGCAACTGATTTTTTGGTACTCAAAAAACCGAAATAATACGACCAAAAATTTAGAAATCGAGTTTTCCTATACTCCGGAACCATTCCGATTTTGTATATCCGGTACAGAAGTCGTAAATTTTATAAAATACGTTTTCTAACATTCAGACCATGGAATATAAAGTCCTTCGAAAAACGGATTTGGATAGTTCAAAAACTCCAGATTACAATTAAATTCAACATTTTTAATTTATTCAATATTTGGTATTTTTATGTCGCTTATCTGCATTTTCTAAAATGGATAAAAACCCAAAAAAGCAATAGACCACATAAATCAGTATTCAAAAATCATATCATTTATTGGCATCATTCGTTTTTTTCAGTTCTTTTTTTTCATCTCTTTTTTTCGTATATTACAATTTCATTTCGAAGCGATTGAACTTATTATGAAAAGATTAATAGTGTAAAACATAAATTTTTATCTGAAATAATTACATTTGTAATGTGGGACACTCACTTGACCTATGGAAAATAACAAAACATTAGAGAATATTCTTGCTGCAATTGGTGTATTAACCCTTGCAGCGATTGTCTATAACGGTTTGAAATCCTTAACCTCGCAAACCGAAACAGCCGTAATTTCTAAAGATGCAGTGAAGGCAATTCAGAACCCGGAAACAGCCGAAAAACTTAGAGAAGCTGTCGATAAATATCACGATACAGGCGATTGGGATAAAACAGAATTAAAATCAATACTATAACAGAGCTATGAATCTAACACTAGGATTTATAGCCTTTTTTATTGCTATTGTAATTCCTGGCATCCTATTCAGACGCTTCTTTTTTTACGGTGAGTTCTCCAAACAATTTAACACTAAAGATCCTGTACTACATTCCATTTTTTTCAGCATTATTCCGGGTATCGTAATACAATTGGCATGCTTTACCATTTATGCTGCAACATTGGGTTTTGAAATCAGTTTCTCGGATATTTTTACCATCTTCAGAGACTTTACTTCCGATAACACTCAGGACACAGATCAGGTGACGCAAAACTTTATCAACAATGATATAACCACCTTTTTTATCTACACTGTATGTGTTTTTACCTTTTCAGCTCTTGCCGGATTTGCACTTAGCCGGCTTATAAGGGTTCAAAAATGGGATATGAAATACAAACTATTTCGATTCCAAAATCAATGGTACTATGTTTTCAGCGGAGAAGTTTTAAATATGAAAAAATTTGAAGAAGCACACCGATATTCGTCGAATGATAAAACTTTCGAGCAGGACACTTTTATGACCTACGCCGATATATTATTATCGGTGAATGAAGACAAAAAAGAACTTTATTCCGGATATGTTGTCGATTATGATTTAATAAGCGATGACAACACGCAATTGGATAAAATTTATTTAATCGACACCCACCGCTATAAAAAAAAGGAAATAAAGCACGATCAAAATGGTAATGAAATAATTGATCCAAACGAAGAAAACACCTCAAAATCAAGAAACCGAATCAAAGTACCAGGTGATATTTTTGTCCTTAATGCCCGAAATATTGTAAACCTGAATTTAACGTACGTTCCTTCATTAAAAAAGAAAGAAGAAAAAGAACGAAAAAAGCTTGAGATAAAGAAAAACCGAATTATAACCGTTCAAATAGTCTATCTTCTAAGTCTTTTACTCATTATTCTAATTCATTTCTTTTACCGTTTATTACCTATCAAAAACCCAGTTTTGATTACCTATTTTTATGATATTAGCTTTTTCGGAAAGTTCATAACCATTATTCTAATAAACCTGTTTTTATCCTTTTTCGTAACAACAGAGGAGAGTCCAAAAGAAATAAAGTACAGCATTAAATACATTCTGCTAAAGCTTTCTTCTTTTATTATCTGGCCCTTGCTTTTCTACTTTTTTGTATTAAAAAAATTGATGTAAGAATCCGGCAAGCATTTTTCCCGGCATAAACCGATGTGTTAACCAGCAGGTATTAAAGTCAAATGCTCTTGTAGCACACAAAAATCCATTGCCGCTACTCATAAATAAAAATAAAAAAGGTTCGTAAATCAATGATTTACGAACCTTAGCAGAGAGGAAGGGATTCGAACCCTCGATACTCTTTTGGAGTATACACACTTTCCAGGCGTGCGCCTTCGACCACTCGGCCACCTCTCTAAATTTTCAGACTGCGAATTAACGACTTTTATTTTGTTTTTTCAATGCTTTTCCGAAAAAATTTTTAGCTCATTTCGCCACGAATCGCGGTTTCGAATATGGTTTTAAAAACCGATGACGAAACCTGTTGCCCCAACAAATACATAAGCTTGGCTATCGCGGCTTCGGTAGTGATATCCCGACCGGAAATAACGCCTATTTTTTTTAGCTCCAATCCGGTTTCGTATTTGTCCATATTGACACTTCCGCCCGAACATTGGGTCACATTGACCACATGAAGTCCTTTTGCGATCGCTTTTTCCAAGGTCGCAATAAACCAGTCTTCCGTTGGCGCATTCCCGGATCCATAGGTCTCCAGTACGACACCTTTAAGATTTGGAATATGCAGTACCGCCTGTAATACGCTTTCGTTGATGCCCGGAAACATTTTAATGATCACCACATGATCGTCGAATGTGGTATTAACTTTTAGTTTTTTATTCCCGGTTTTATGGAACAGTAGTTCTTCGTTTACTTTTAAATGCACCCCGGATTCGGCAATGGCCGGATAATTGGGCGATGCAAACGCATTGAAATGTTCCGCACTTATTTTGGTAGTCCGGTTCCCACGGTACAATTTGTATTCGAAATACAAACATACTTCCGTGATCAACGGTTTGTTTTTATTTTTTAAGGTCGCAATTTGTATAGCTGTAATCAGGTTTTCTTTGGCATCGGTTCTTAAATCGCCTATTGGTAATTGCGATCCGGTAAACACCACCGGTTTATCCAGATTTTCGAGCATAAAACTCAATGCGGAAGCCGAATACGACATCGTATCCGAACCGTGTAACACCACAAAACCATCAAATTTATCGTAGTTACTTTCGATCGCATTCGCCATTGCTACCCATTTTTGCGGGTTCATATTGGACGAATCGATCGGTTCTTTAAACGAGAATGTGGCAATATCGCAATCCAACAGTTTTAATTCCGGGATGCGTAATAACAATTCGTCAAAATCAAAGGCTTTAAGCGCACCCGTTTCGGCATCTTTTACCATACCGATGGTACCGCCTGTATAGATCAACAGAATGTTAGGTCGGTTAGACATTTTCGTATTTCATTTTATTCATAACCGGATTGGCATACATCGCCAGAAAACCATCACGCAGTGTTTTTACTTCAGCGCCTAATTTCATTTCCAGTCTTCGTTCGAAAAGCTGTTTCTCTTTTTGCGTGTATTTATCCGAAAACTGATCCGTTTTATGTAGTAAATCGTAAGCAATAAAATTGGTTGGCCACAATCTGTAGGTCGACAGAATTGAATCGTCAATTACTTGAGCCAATGCCTGAATCTGTTTGTTGGAATTATCAAACTCGGCACCAATCTTATCCAATTCCGTATCCAATATGTCACCAACATGGATATGGATTCGCTTTTTCTGTCCGATAATGCCGCTAATCAGCGTTATAAAATCTTCGTTTTTTTCTTTTATATAGACCTCATCGTTAGCTTCAGCCATTAATTGCGGCATTTTTAATGCATCCGTAGGGTCGTATTCGTAAGAAATCGATACTGGTACTATTTTCAGTTTCTTAAAAAAGGGAATTACGTCTTTTCCTTCGCAAGCCATCGCCAACATTTTCAATACCCCGGGATGTGTTGCATCATTTCCGTCTTTTGTACGCCCTTCACGTTGGGCAATCCATACCGAACGGTTCTCTTTTGTCAGCAAATGATACATAAATTCCGACATCAATTTGGAACTTTGCAATAATTCTCTAGGTGACAATCCGCGCTGTACCAAAAAGTTACGATTTAATTTAGATAGCGCTAATAAGAACGATTTTTGCACCAGATTATCTCCAATTGCCGAGGCAGTCATAACCAATCCATGGTCAAAAAGGCTGACATTTAGTAACGAAGTATCCAGAATGATATCCCTATGGTTCGAAATGAACAGATAAGCCGTATTCGGTTCCAATTTCTCGAACCCGGAAGTGGTTAAGCCATCGGAGCTTTTTTCCAACACTCTTTGTACCGACTGATAAATAAAATTCACCTGAAAGTCTCTGATAGAATGTGTCCTTTTCAATTGCTCCATCCATACCGCTTCATCTACATCGGGAAACGTAAAGCTCATCAAAGCCTTCATCATCGGATGGTGCATGATGCTTTGCAGTGCTTCATTTACTTCAGAATCATAAAACTGGCGTATATGATCAAATTTTGACATTAGTTATAAATTTAACAATCCACAAATGAACGAAAATTTTATTAATTGAAGGGAAATTCTTTGTTAAATCCCAAAAATTGCTTTGGAGTTCTCCGTCGTGATCCGGGCGATTTCCGCAACCGGAAGTTGATAGAGTTCTGCCAGCTTTTCGGCCACCAATCGGGTATAGCCACTTTCGTTTCGCTTTCCGCGATAGGGCACCGGTGCCAGATAGGGTGAATCGGTTTCCAATACCAGATGCTTTAGGTCAATTTGATTTAAAAACTGGTCAATTTTACCATTTTTAAAGGTCACCACACCACCGATTCCCAATTTCATATTATACGAAATCGCTTGTAATGCCTGTTCATAGGTTCCGCTAAAGCAATGAAAAATTCCGAACAGCTCGTCTGATTTTTCCAACTCAAGGACTTCAAAAATTTCATCGAAGGCTTCCCGACAATGAATATTAATCGGCAATTTATATTTTTTAGCCAGTTGAATCTGGTGGCGGAAGGCTATTTTCTGGATATCCAACGTTGTTTTATCCCAATACAAATCGATTCCGATCTCCCCAATGGCTTTAAATTCCCGTTGTTCCAATGCCGCTTCTACATGCGCCAATTCTTCCTTGTAATTTTCCTTTACATAGCACGGATGTAAACCCATCATGAGATAAATATGTCCCGGATAGGCTTTTTCTAAGGCATACATTTTTTCCGTATAGGTCGAGTCGATCGACGGTACAAAAAATCGGGTCACACCTGCTGCAATGGCTCGTGTTATCATCTCCTCCCGATCCTGATCAAATTCTTCCGAATATAAATGCGTATGGGTATCTGTTAAAGTCATCCTAATCTTAGCTTTTAAAGTTGCAAAGGTACAAAGTTGTTCGTTTTTTGAGTTACTTTTGAGTTATGGAAAATTTACAGGACGTTTTAAAAGACAACGGTTACACCAAGATCCCTTTTAAAGTATCGAAAACACAACACCTGCTCATCAAAGCAAAGATCAACGGGATTTCCGGGGATTTTATTTTAGACACAGGTGCCTCCAACAGTTGTATCGGTTTTGAAAGCATTGATCACTTTTTGTTATCCGCAGAAGATTCTCCAACAAAAGCATCCGGCGCAGGCGCTACCGGTATGCATACGCAAATGGCATCGGGCAATTTGTTACAACTTTCGCGTTGGAAAACGGATGATTTCTCCGTAGTCATTTTTGACATGAGCCATGTAAACCTCGCGCTACAACAGTACAAAGCGAAACCAGTTCACGGAATAATTGGTGCAGATATCCTATTAAAAGGCAAAGGAATTATCGATTATTATAACCATTATCTTTATTTGAAGAAAAAATAATCGCTATTCGCAATTTTTTAGTAGTTTTAGAGTCAAATTAGCAACTATTTGACATTATGAAGAAAAACTACTTATTTTCCTTACTCGTATCACTGTTAACGACTGTCGTTATTGGACAAGTTTGCCCCGTACCGGGTAACATCGCAGTGACCAATATTACTTCGAATTCTGCAGTGATCAGCTGGACAAGTTCCGCCACAACACAATGGGAAGTTTATATCACACCTGCCGGAACGCCCGCTCCAAGCGGTAGTACAACCGGAATCGTTGTAACCAGCAACCCTTTTGTGGTGACCAATCTTCTCGGGTGTACCACTTACAATGCTTATGTAAAAACCGTTTGTTCTCCAACGGAGAGTAGCAACTGGTCGGGAGCAATGTCTTTTTCCACCATTTTAGGACTTAATTCCGATATTCCGGATTTGGAAGTTTGCGATGCCAATATGGACGGTATTGCCTCATTTGACTTGACTTCGAATAATTACGCCATTTTATTCGGACTTAATCCTTCCGAATATACGGTGACATATTTTGAAACCCCGATGAATGCCTATACAAACTCGTCTGCCATAACCACACCTACAAACTTTTCAAATAGTATTACACATCAGATGACTATTTATGTTCGGGTGCAGAATATTACATCCGCCTGTTTTGGTGTAGTCAGCTTTAATATCCGAACTATAAATGCCCCTTCTATCTATATTCCGTCAACCGGGCAAATATGTTATGATCAAGTAACTAGTACCGCTACTCCTTATAGTATTAACACCAATTTACCCGCCAACGAATATTTATTTCAATGGTCCAAAGATGGGGTGATCATTGCCGGTGCTACCGGAAGTTCATTTTCCGCAACAATCGAAGGCACTTATGCTGTTTCCGCAGAAAACATTGCTACAGGCTGCACCGCTACAGCCTCCATTTTGCTAACCTATTCCAGTGCTGTAAATGCTAGTGTCGACATAGATGATCAAACAATAACTATTCAGGCTTCCGGATCCGGGAGCTACCAGTATCAGATCGACAACGAACCGGCACAATCGAGCAATATCTTCGAAAACGTTACCTTGGGCACTCATAGCATCGCCGTCATCCCTGTTAACTCCAGTTGCTCTCCTTTATATTTAACCGTACAGGTAACCACCCCTTCGGCGCCACGAGGACAAGCAACTCAAACGTTTACACAGGGACAAACCTTAGCCAATTTGGTTGTTAACGGCCAAAACATTCATTGGTATGCCACGCCTTCGGCTCCCGGTTTAACAGCAACTACTCAGACACCACTACCGCTGACTACTGTTTTAACACACAATACGACCTATTATGCTTCGCAAACCATTAACGGTATCGAAAGTCCGGATCGCCTGGCGGTAACCGTTCAATTAACCGCATTGGGTAATGACGATTTTAACTTTAAGAAATTAGCCTACTATCCAAATCCGGTTACCAATAGTTTAACCATTTCGAATCCGGAGGCTTTTACCGGAATTACCGTTTCGAATCTGTTGGGACAAATTGTTTTCGATCGTACGGTGGATTCCAATCTTTATGATATTGATTTTTCGAATCTTTCCAAAGGCATATACCTGGTTCGGATCTCCATAAATAACCAAAGCAAGACCTTTAAAGTTATAAAAGAATAAAGAACAAAGCCTCCCAATAACGGAGGCTTTATTCTTTATTGAATTTCGGCACTAAATATATCCTGATCCATCTTTTACGTATTAAACCCCGACATCCACTTTGGGTTATCGTTTAAACTATCGAATCCACGCTTTTTTAACAAACTTATAATCATACTTTTTTCTTACATTTTTTTTAAACCGTTACATTTTTGTGCTATTTTTCCAGTCGGAAAATGTACGAGATTTATCTCGTCTGTTTTACAATTCTTGCCAACCTGAAAAAACAATATCGTATGAAAAACGAATACCTGAATTCTGAGGAAGCACAAAAAATAATTGTGGCACTTTCTGAAAAAATAACCCCATTATTGGTTGAAGGCCGTACCTATCATTTTGAAGCCCTTAAAACGGCATACGGAAGTTCCCGCGGACGCATTTATTTTTACGAAAATGGCATTCGCCACAGCTCTTATTATTCAGAAAAATATACTCCGGAAGAAATTATAGCACATATTATCCCAATTGATGCCTGTCATCTTTTTAAACTTTCTGATTTTTTCCCTGAACATTCCAAAATAAAATACACTTTTAAAAAAGGAGAACTGATTAACGCAGAAAAATACACGATCCCAATGTTGCTTGAAAATATAAAAGATAAAACGATAAGTACTTTACGGAAATTGTCGGATTGCGACGACCTGGCTTCCTCCTATAAAGCAGAAGCATTGTTTCATTTTAAAAAAGAAGCTGATGAAATAGGAATGTTTACTGATGCAACTTATTATTATGATGATCAAATAAGTTCATTTGATCATTTTGGACAGAAAGAAGACATTCTTTCTATTTACCATCAATTAGAGGAAAAAATAGAGCGTCTTTATTTTATCTATGAAAATGACACTATAAAAGCAAAAACCGATCCGGCATTTGAAACGTATGGATTAGAGCCTCTAACGGTATCTCAAATTGAATTAGATCCGGACTATAAAAAACGAAAAGAGGCTTCGGAAGAATGCAAAAAACAAAGACATGACTTTTTTAATTCTTTAGGAAAATTAGAGGACCGTATTATTTATTTAAGAGTAGATGACAGCAATCATTCATGGCCAGGATCCAGTTCCACTCACAATTCCTGCACAATGAGGGTTATCTATGCACCAGAATCTACTATTTTAATTACGGACGGGCTTTCCGATATTTACAGCGATCCCAATGAAGATGGAGATCTTGAATATAACGGGATTGGGGCAGAATTATATATGGAATTTCACGGTGCTATTCCGTATGAAGTAATTCACGAACATTTTGCCGTAGCCCTTATAAACAGAACTTCTCAAATGGCAATTGGCCAGGGTAACTTTAAACCGTTAATGGAAAATCACGGAGAAGCGCCTATACAATTTAGCGAAGAAAGCGTTGAGCTTTGGGTCAATAAAGAAAACAATGCCAATCAGGATTTATCAAGCTTTTTGACTCCAAAAGATTTTATAGAGGAGGATGGTTTTGTGGTTTTACTAGGTGTAGCTTCTCAAACCGTTCCGCAAAAATTACAACTGAATTTAGAAGAAATTTTATTGGTGAGCATCAAGCCTGTTTCGAAGAAATGGCAAACAGCAACCCACTTAAGAAATCCCGACAGGGAAGCAGCTAAAGAATCCATACAAAGTATTGTTAAAGAGTTTAAAGACAAGGGAGAATGGAACTTAGTTCCGTTGACGTATCAGGATGAATATCGTAAAAATGATGCCGATCCTTCAATGACGCTGACTCCTATTTTCCCATTCTAAGCTATTTTTCTATGTACCATCGTTTATTGCGAATAGGAAATCAATAAAGCCAATCATTTAAAAACGGAACTCAAAAGGTTCCGTTTTTTGTTGTTACATCCTCAAAAAGACATCCCGTCACCTTGTATGATTCTGCTTTCATTTCCATCTTTTTCTTACAGTTTTTGAATCTTTTTCCATTTTTCAATCTTCTTTATAAAAATTATTTCACACACAAAAGACAAAATAAAACTTCAACCAAATCAGTTAAATTTATTTATATTTACATATATTTTGTTAAAACACCAGCTAATTACCAAACAAAATAGGCATACTGATTTATTTTATTTAATGACACTAAATCCAAAATAAATTAAAAGCTAACCCAATCTTAACTAACTAAAAAATGAAACTGATTATTGAGCAACTCAAAAAAGGAATTCAAACCCATCCTTCCGTTCTTAACAGTACCTTATCTAGTGTCAAATCATGGAAACGAGCCCAGTACATCATCCTTTCGGAGCTTATTGCCGACACCTTATCGCGGTCGGAATATTTACAGGGAAACCGGAAAAACGAACTGGGAACCACTATTTCGAGTACCACCTTACACCGTATTTTCACCAACGACTATGAGTCAAAAGAAAACTCCGATTTGCGTTTTCTAAAAACCCTGGACAAATTGGCCATTTTTATCGGTTATGCCTCTCTAAACAGTTTTATAGCCAATCACAAGGAGAAAATCCATTCAATTCCTTTGTTCCAAAATAACGACGAACACTCGGCTTATTTTGAACATCTAATCCATCAGTTTTGCGAAGACGAATTTCGATGCCTGCAGAAACTTCCGGAAATAAACCTAAGTCGTTTATCTGATTTTATTTTTGAAGACGGCCCCCTAACCCAACGCATCACCCGATTACTGGAAAAATATGCCCAATTAAATCTCTTTCTCAACATTGATAACAATCGGTCGAAATTTGAAATCTATGATTTCCGGATTACCCGTATTGACGATGCGCTGACGGTTATTTCGGCCAAAGAACGCTGGAATCTGGAATGGCGCGATGCAACCGGTACGATTAGTACTACCTATAACAAGGAAAATTCACAGACGTATTTTATCAAAAAACGACATAACACTTGGAAAATCTGGGACAACTATAATCCGGATTACCACAATCTCAGTTTGGAAGCATCGCTTAATATGCTTCAGAAAATTGAAGCCTAAAAACAAAAACCTGTCAGAATAGAACTGACAGGTTTTTTATTGTAAACGAACTATATTGTATTACAATTTCCCTTTCCGGAATACCAAATACGATATTATCGTACTGATCAACATCAAAATACCTCCTAACAGGAATGGTGCACCGGGAAATTGAAACGGCGCTTCATCGTGGGTAAAAAAGTAAAACGTATTGGTCATTAATGGCGGTCCTATAATGGCCGTCACACTCATTAAACTCGTTAGAGTCCCCTGTAATTCGCCTTGTTCCGTTGGTGGCACATGACTCGTGATTACCGATTGTAATGCTGGGCCGGCGATACCGCCCAAACAGTATGGCACCAGGAACATCAACATCATCCATCCTTCATAAGCAAAGGCAAACAGAAACATTCCAATGGTATACAAAAACATTCCTACGTAAATACTTTTCTCATTTCCAAGTTTCGGATTGATCCATCGAATCAGGCCGCCCTGAACCAAACCAACCAGCAATCCGATGGCTCCTAATGAAATCCCAACCATCTTTTCATCCCAATGAAAACGATACATCGTAAAGAAACTCCAGTTACTGTGTACCGCATGTGATGCGATGTATAATATCATCATCGACACCACCAATCCGATTAAAGACGGGTATTTTTTCAGATTCAACAACGACCCTATCGGGTTTGCTCTTTTCCAATCGAAAGGACGACGGTTTTCTTTGGCTAGCGATTCCGGGAGGACAAACATTCCGTACAGGAAATTGATCGCACACAAAACAGCAGCCGCATAAAACGGAACCCGTGCGCCATATTGTCCTAAAACACCACCAATTACCGGTCCGATGATAAATCCAAGGCCAAAAGCCGCTCCGATCATTCCGAAGTTTTTCGCCCGGTCTTCAGTGGTACTGATATCGGCAATATAGGCTGAAGCAGTGGTAATACTCGCTCCCGTAACTCCAGCCAGGATCCGTCCGATAAACAACCAGGTGATGGTTGGTGCGAACGAAAGCAACAGGTAATCGAGTGCAAATCCCAAAAGGGAAACCAATATAACAGGTCGTCGTCCGTATTTATCACTCAGATTCCCGACCACCGGAGCGAAGATAAATTGAGTAAACGCATAGGCAAATGTCAGCCATCCTCCGTATTTCGAAGCCACACTAACGTCGCCTTGTATTAACTCTTCGATCAGTTTTGGGATCACCGGAATGATAATCCCCCAACCGGTAATATCGATGAGCATGGTTATAAATATAAAACCAATCGCTGCCGATTTTTGTTTCTGTTTCATCTATTTTTTTCTTACTAATCCGTCACAAAAATATTCTTTTTTGCTTCTGTTCGTATTTTTTCTTTTTAAGGTTCTACTATCTTTTTTAAATCGTTGGGCAGCAAACATAAAAAAGCCACGCGAATGGCGTGGCTTTTTTTATCGTATCGAAGCTCTCAATTATAGCTCTAAAGCTTTTTTAGGATTGTTATCCATTAAGATTTCTACAGGGTTTTCCAACGCTTCTTTTACAGCCACTAAGAATCCAACTGATTCACGGCCGTCAATAATTCTATGATCATATGACAGGGCTACAAACATCACAGGAGCAATAACGATCTGACCGTTTTTAACTACCGCGCGTTCTACCACATTGTGCATTCCTAAGATACCGGATTGCGGTGGGTTGATGATTGGTGTTGACAACATACTTCCGAATACCCCTCCGTTTGAAATGGTAAACGTACCGCCTGTCATTTCATCTACCGTGATTTGTCCGTCACGTGCACGAATCGCCAAACGTTTGATTTCGGCTTCCACACCTCTGAAAGTCAATAATTCTGCATTACGCACCACCGGCACCATTAATCCTTTCGGACCAGAAACCGCTACGGAAATATCACAGAAATCGTATGAGATTTTCTCTTGTCCGTCGATCATTGAGTTTACATCCGGGTATAGTTGTAACGCTCTGGTAACCGCTTTGGTAAAGAACGACATAAATCCTAATCCCAATCCGTGTTTTGCTTTGAAAGCCTCTTTATATTCTTCGCGTAATGCATAGATCGCACTCATATCCACTTCGTTGAACGTCGTTAGCATCGCTGTTTCGTTTTTAGCCGAAACCAATCTTTCCGCCACTTTACGACGCAACATGGATAATTTTGTTCTTTCCGATCCTCTGCTTCCACCTGTAGGCGTACCCATTGATGGAACTGCATTTACCGCATCTTCTTTTGTTATTCTTCCACCTTTACCTGTACCAACGATTTCTGTAGGCTGAATGCTTTTTTCGTCAAGAATTTTTCGTGCTGCCGGAGATGGTGTTCCCGTAGCATATGTAGTAGCTGCCGGTGCCGGAGCTGCTTTTGGCGCTTCTGCCTTAGGAGCCTCAGCCGCTTTTTCTTCTTTTGCAGGTGCTGCTGCGCCACCTTCCGGTTTTGCGGCTCCTGTATCGATTAAACAAACTACCTGACCTACTGCAACGGCGTCACCTTCTTCTGCTTTAAGGGTAATAATACCACTTGCTTCCGCTGGTAATTCCAGGGTCGCCTTATCGGAATCAACCTCTGCAATAGCCTGATCTTTTTCTACATAATCTCCGTCTTTTACCAACCACGTTGCGATTTCAACTTCTGTGATCGATTCCCCCGGTGAAGGGACTTTCATTTCTAAAATCATCGGTATATAATTTTATAAGGTGTTGTTATTTTTATCTGAATTTCAAATGTACAATTTAATTGAATAAATTTTTGTCAAAAACCATCGCAATTGCATTGGCATGACGTTTTTTAGAACGGGTATAACTTCCTGCAGCCGGCGCACTGTAGGCTTTTGGTGATGCCAATCGGAATTTAACTTCGTCAAAATTCATTAACATATAACCATAAGCTCCCATGTTTTTAGGCTCTTCCTGTGCCCAAACGTAATCGTCTGCATTTGGATATTTCGCCAATACCGCTTTTAATTGTTCTACCGGTAACGGGAATAATTGTTCGATTCGCACCAAAGCCACATCGTTTCTTCCTTTTTCCTCTCTTTCGGCCAATAGGTCGTAGTAGAATTTACCGGTACAGAATACTACCGATTTTACATCGTTCGGGTTTACCGTTACATCGTCGATCACTTCCTGGAAGTTTCCGGTTGCAAATTCTTCCACAGAAGAAACCGCTAACGGATGACGCAATAAACTTTTCGGAGTAAACACGATCAACGGTTTACGGAATTTCGTCACCATTTGTCTACGCAACAAGTGGAAGAAGTTCGCCGGAGTGGTACAATCGGCTACATACATATTGTGTTTTGCACACAACTGTAAATAACGTTCCATACGTGCCGAAGAGTGCTCCGCTCCCTGGTTTTCATATCCGTGTGGCAATAACATCACCAATCCGTTTTGGTTGTTCCATTTATCTTCCGCAGCCGAAATGTATTGATCAAGCATAATCTGTGCTCCATTCGAGAAATCTCCGAATTGGGCTTCCCAGATCGTTAAGGTATTCGGGCTTGCTAAGGCATATCCGTAATCGAAACCTACTACTCCGTATTCCGACAATAGTGAATTATAGATATAGAATTTTCCTTTTTGGTCTTTTAACTGGTTTAACAATACCACTTCTTCTTCGGAATCTTCCACTTTAACCACCGCATGACGGTGTGAGAACGTTCCTCGTTCCACATCCTGACCGGAGATACGCACATCGTATCCTTCGGTTAGTAAAGAACCATAGGCTAACATTTCACCCATTGCCCAGTCTAACTTATCCGTTTCGAAGAACATGGTTTTACGATCGTTAACCAATTTCTGGATTTTACTGATAAACTTCTTATCAGACGGTAGTTCCGTCACGACTTTAGCAATATCGGTCAACACCGCTTTGTCTACTTTCGTGTCGAATTGCTGTAACATTCCCTCATCACTTACCTGTTCGAATCCTTTCCATTCGTCCTGCATGAACGGTGTGATGATGGTTAAATCTTTTTTACGGGACGCTTCTAAGTTTTCTTCTAATCCCGCTTTATATTCGGCTTCCAATGTACCCACATAATTCGCGTCGATTACATTTTCGGCTTTTAATTTTTCAGCATAAATATCTCTTGCATTTTTATGTTTCGAGATGATTTTATAAAGTTGTGGCTGCGTAAAACGTGGTTCATCACCTTCGTTATGTCCGTATTTACGGTAACCTAAAAGGTCGATAAAGACATCGGTTCCGAATTGCATACGGTAATCCAAAGCGAATAACATCGCATGTACTACTGCTTCCGCGTCGTCTGCATTTACATGTAATACCGGCGACAAGGTTACTTTGGCAATATCGGTACAATAGGTTGATGAACGTGCATCCAAATAATTCGTTGTAAATCCAACCTGATTGTTGATCACTAAGTGGATCGTACCATTGGTTTTATATCCGTCCAGTTTTGCCATCTGAACGATTTCGTATACAATTCCCTGTCCGGCTACTGCAGCATCACCGTGAACGGCGATTGGCAATACTTTTGCCGTATCGTTCGGGAAATAACGGTCTTGTTTGGCTCTGGCGATTCCTTCGATCACAGCACCAACAGTTTCTAAGTGCGACGGGTTTGGCGCCAGGTTAATATTGATATTTTTTCCGGTTTGTGTCGTTCGGGTTGCCGTTAATCCCAGGTGGTATTTTACGTCACCATCGAACAACGCGTCATCATCATAATCTTTTCCATCAAATTCCGAGAAGATATCCTGAGTCGCTTTTCCGAAAACATTTGCCAGTACATTCAAACGACCTCTGTGTGCCATCCCCATTACAAACTGCTCCACTCCTTTTTCGGCTGCCGTCTCAATCAAAGCATCCAATGCCGGGATTGCCGACTCACATCCTTCCAGAGAGAAACGTTTTTGTCCAACGTATTTGGTATGCAGGAAGTTTTCGAAAGAAACCGCTTCGTTTAATTTTTTAAGGATACGCTTTTTCTGATCCGCGTTAAAGTCGGGATGATTATCGTTAATATCCAGTCTTTTCTGAATCCACTCGATCACTTCCGGGTCGCGGATATACATATATTCCACTCCGATAGACTCGCAGTACACTTTATTCAAGTGGTTTAAAATATCCTGAAGCGAGCACGGGTTTAGATTCACTACACGAGCTGCATCGAAAACAGTGTTTAGATCGGCTGTGGTTAATCCGAAATTTTCAATCGCCAATGATGGCGTAAAAATACGTCTGTCGCGAACCGGGTTTGTTTTGGTAAACAAATGACCACGGGTACGGTACCCTTCAATCAGCTTTAAAACGTTAAATTCTTTCTGAAGTTTGTTTGAAACAGCAGAACAGTCGGTCTGACCGTTTGCCATAGCCGATAGTTGTTCTACCGGGCCTTCGCTATATTCGCTAGCAAAATCGAACCCTTGGAAGAAGCTCCTCCAACTTGGTTCAACGCTATCTGGATTTTGTAAATATTGATCGTATAAATCTGCAAAAAATGCAGTGTGTGCCGCGTTTAAAAAGGAAAACCTATCCATAACTTTGTCTAAAGACCTTTTTTGTTAGAAAATTTTTCGCAAAAGTACGACAATTGTAATAATCTTTCAATGTTTTTCATACTTTTATGTCATAAAATATTCCTAAAAATGAACATCAAATCAAGCATCAACAGTTTTTTAACAGTTTTTTTAAGTTGTGTCTTTTATTTAATGATGACTTCTACATTAAAAGCACAAGTTTATCAACAAACGGCTCAAAAAAGTGATTTTTGGCAACGAGTGCGGTTTGGAGGCGGTTTAGGGCTAAATTTTGGGAATAATTTTACAAATATCAACGTCGCTCCAAGTGCAGTCTATCAGGTGAACGAGTATTTCGCTGCCGGAGTCGGTCTTAGCGGGAGTTATGTCAAACAAAAAAACTACTACGATTCGTATATCTATGGCGCGAGTATTATCACCCTTTTTAATCCGCTACCGGAAATACAATTATCGGCCGAACTTGAGCAACTTCGCGTCAATAATACCTATACGCAATTCAACCCGCATATTGAAGATGATTTCTGGAATACCGCGTTATTCCTGGGCGCAGGTTATCGCGTACAGAACTTCACCATAGGTATTCGCTACAATGTTTTATTTAAAGAAAGTAATAATGTGTACAGCGAGGCGTTCTTACCTTTTGTCAGAATTTATTTCTAAACCAGACTTTTTGCCATTCGCGTTTTAAGACCAGAAAAGTGACCTGTTCTGCCAATTCCACCAAATCGGAACCGTCCAGACTTTTTACCTGCTCTTCCGGTACGTCGATGATGTACAACAGGTTTAGATATTCAGCAAATTTAAACTGAATTAACTGGTAAATTTTATCATGCAACCGCACTTTTAAGTCGATTGGCGCGATTGAAACCTCAAAATCAAGGCTTTCATTGGCCAGGTTAAAGTCTTTATTGACCTGCTCTACCAATTTTAGATACAAGTCTTCTTTTTGTGCTTCCGAAAGCAGTAAATCGGTATTTAAGGGCGCCACAAACATGATTATACCTGTCGTTTCATCAGGTTTTCCCCGAAATCTTTCAATTCCTGTTTTTTCTCCGCAGCGATATTCATCTTTTCAAGTGTTTCGAATGCCTTTAGCGTATAAGCTTCAATGGCTTCCTGCGTTACTTTAGCCGCTCCCGTTTCGATAAAAATCTTTTTTACCGACGTGATTTTATCGCTATTATCTACCGGCTGAATGGAGAACAAATGTTGCAATTCGGCTTTTGTTCCGGCACTTGCAAACTCAACCGCTTTTAAATACAAATAGGTTTTTTTGTTTTCGATAATGTCGCCACCAACCTGTTTTCCAAAAGTTAGCGGATCACCAAAAGCATCCAGGTAATCGTCCTGTAACTGGAAGGCAATTCCCAGATTCAATCCAAAATCGTAGATCAGATCGGCGTTTTCAACGGTTGTTTCCGCTACGATGGCACCCATTTTCATGGCTGCTCCAACCAAAACTGCAGTTTTGTATTCGATCATTTTCAGGTATTCCGGAATGGTTACATCGTCACGTTGTTCGAAATCGACATCCCATTGTTGCCCTTCACAAACTTCCAAAGCGGTTTTGCTGAATAATTTCGCCAACGCCGAAAAAATACGCGGTTCGTATTGTTCGAAATACTGATACGCCAGAATCAGCATTGCATCACCCGATAAAATACCGGTATTGACGTCCCATTTTTCATGTACCGTTTCATTTCCTCTTCGCAAAGGCGCATCGTCCATGATATCGTCGTGAATCAGCGAAAAGTTATGAAACAGCTCCACAGCAGTCGCTGCCGCCATCGCCCGACTCGCATCGGTATCAAAAATTTCTGCTGCCATCAGCGTTAAAACCGGCCGCATCCGCTTTCCTCCCAACGACAAAATATAAACAATCGGGTCGTATAAATTCCTCGGTTCTTTTTCGATCGAAAGCTTTGAAAAGTGTTCTAAAATGAGCGTCTGATAATAACTTACTGGGTGCATACCTGATATTTTCGGCTAAAGTAACGCAAATATCAGCGCCATCAAAGGAAAAAATTTATGTTAAAATATCGTAAAAACTTTGGAAACTTTTTTAGTATTAAAAGTTTCCTTTATACATTTGCCGAAATTTTTTGATCATGAAAAACGAAATTTTAGAGAAAGCATCCGACATGTTCCTGAATCTTGGCTTTAAAAGTGTGACGATGGATGACATCGCTTCTGAAATGGGTATTTCAAAAAAAACCATTTACGAGCACTACGCCACAAAAGTAGAATTAGTAAAAGCAGCGACTACCTATTTATTTGAAAAAATAGCATCCGGTATTGACGAGATCTGTGCATTGGGCAAAAATCCAATCGAAGAATTATTCGACATCAAAGATTATGTGCAGCACAATATAAAAGAAGAAAACTCCTCGACCATTTTCCAGTTACAAAAATACTATCCTAAAATTCACGATTGTTTAAAGTCGTTACAATTTGAAAAAATGGACACTTGCGTGATCGACAACCTGAACCGCGGTAAAGCAGCCGGGTTATTCCGTCAGGAAATCGATGTGGAATTTATTGGTCGTATTTACTATGCCAGCGCCATGAGCACCATGGATCTTGAATTGTTTCCGGAGAAGATGTACACCCGTAAAGAACTGGATGAAAAGCTGCTGGAATACCACGTTCGGGGAATTGCTACTCCGAAAGGAATTGAAACCTTAGAAAAATTACTCATTAATCAATAAACATCATATGAAAACAAGAATAACAATTGCGTTATTATTTTTTGCCATTGTCTCCCAGGCTCAGGTACAGCGTTTGTCGTTAAAGGATGCGCTGAAATATGCTTTGGAAAATAAAGCCGACGCCAAAAAGGCCAAGCTCGAAGTGGAAAACAGTAATCACAAAATAGCCGAAGTACGTTCCCGTGCCTTACCGCAAATCAGTTTGAACGGAAGCCTTACTTACAATCCCATCTTACAACTAAATGCGTTACCGGGTGATTTCTTCGGACAACCAGGCACGACTATTTTGGCTCCATTAGGACAAAAATGGAATTCGGTTGGTGGTGCTTCCTTAACTCAGAATATTTTCGACTATTCGGTTTTCACAGGTTTAAAAGCGGCCAAATCAACACGTGAGTTCTATCAGGTAAATGCACAATTGACCGAAGAACAAGTGATCGAAAAAGTAGCCAATGCCTACTATCAGGTGTTTGTTCAAAAACAGAAATTAACCACGATCGACAGTACGTTGCAAAACAACACCAAAGTGCGCAACATCATCGAAGGTCAGTACAAAAACGGATTAGCAAAGAAAATCGACTTGGATCGGGTAAATGTTAAGTTGATCAACATAAACTCTACCAGACAACAGTTGGTTAACGGTGTACAAATGCAGGAAAACTCATTAAAGTTTCTAATCGGATTACCGGCTTCTACGCCAATCGAAATTGTAAAAGAAGATATTCAGGTAAAACCATTTATGAATGAGACACCATCGGTTACGAATCGTTCGGAATACCAGTTACTTGAAAAACAAAAAACACTTTTAAAATACCAAAAAGAGTCTTTTGTAGCCGAGCATTATCCAACGCTTTCGCTTACGGCCAATTATAACTATATCGGACAAGGTCCTGTGATGCCTTTGGGCGCCAAACCAGCTGACGGTGTGTATTGGTCGGATTTCTCCGCCATCGGATTAAATCTTAAAATCCCTGTATTCACTGGTTTTGCAACGCGTTCCAAAATAAGACAGGCGGATATCAGTTTACAAAAAATCGAAGAAGATCTTAAAGATTCGCAACTGGCTTTAGGATTGGAATTCGAAAATGCCAAATCGCAATTGAACAACAGTTTGATCACGATCAACAATCAAAAAGAAAACGTAAACCTGGCACAGGAGGTTTTCAGCAACACCAAAAACAATTACGTTAACGGATTAGCATCTTTAACCGACCTGTTGGATTCTGAAAATGCATTAACAGAAGCGAAAAACAACTACACTTCTGCCTTATTGGAATACAAAATGGCCGAAATCCAGATCATCAAGTCCAAAGGAGAATTAAAAACACTTTTAAATCAATAACCATCAATCAACATGAAGAAAAAAATTATCACAGCAGTCGTTATATTAGGTTCTTTAGGCCTGATCGCTTATGTGTTAAGCAGCAATAAAGCAAAGAATGAAGCTAAAACAGCCGTGGTTGCCGAAACCAATGCTACGGTTGTTGTAAAAATTGACACAGTAAAAACACAACCGGTTTCTCTGGATTTCATCGCCAACGGAAATTTTTATCCGTCTCAGGAATTGAATTTTTCGGCCGAAAACTCCGGAAGAGTAACCAAAGTTCTTGTAGATGAAGGAACACCGGTACGTATCGGGCAAACGTTAGCAATTATCAAAGCCGATAAAATCAACGTGGATTTGCAAAACGCAGAAGCATCGTATCAGAATGCCGCTGCAGATGCCCAACGTTTTGAAAGTGCTTATAAAACCGGTGGTGTTACCAAACAACAACTGGATCAGGCAAAACTGGCACTTGCTAATGCTAAAGCACATTTGCAACAAGCGAAAATCACCTTGGGTGATGCGAGTATCAAATCGTCAATCAACGGAATTGTAAACAAACGTTTTATCGAGCCGGGATCGGTAGTGTCGCCGGGAACACAATTGTTCGAATTGGTAAACGTATCGACTTTAAAATTAAAAGTAACGGTAAGCGAAGATCAGATCGCCGGACTTAAAATCGGTTCACCGATTAAAGTAAAAGCGAGCGTTTATCCGGATAAAGAATTCAACGGTAAAATTACATTTATCGCACCAAAAGCCGATAGCAGTCTGAATTTCCCGGTTGAAATCGAAATTGCAAACAATACCGGAAACGACCTGAAAGCGGGTATGTATGGAACGGCTTTATTCGCATCATCAAGCGACAAAACACCATTAATGATTGTACCGCGTAATGCCTTCGTAGGAAGTGTGAGTGCCAATCAGGTTTTTGTAATGCAAAAAGACGGAACGGCTAAAATGAAAAATGTAACCGCTGGAAGAATCATCGGAGAAAAAGTGGAAATCCTGAACGGATTAAGCAATGGGGATATTGTGATCACTAGTGGTCAGATCAACTTAACTGATGGAGCAAAAGTTACGGTTTTAAAATAGTGCGGTGTTGCACAAACAACATCAGACTTAAAACTTAAAAAAATATATGAAATTAGCAGAAATATCCATAAAACGCCCGTCACTAATTGTCGTTCTCTTTACGATTCTGACATTAGGGGGATTGTTCAGCTACGGCCTTTTGGGTTATGAGTTGATCCCGAAATTCGAAAATAATGTAATCAGTATTTCGACCATCTATCCGGGGGCTTCTCCTGGTGAGGTGGAAAATACGGTGACCAAGAAAATTGAGGATGCGATTTCCTCTTTGGAGAACATTAAAAAAATCGACTCCAAATCGTACGAAAGTTTATCCGTTGTAGCGATCCAGTTAAACAATAATGCCAATGTGGATTATGCGTTAAACGATGCACAACGTAAGATTAACGCCGTATTGAGTGACCTTCCGGACGATGTAAAACAACCGTCATTAAGCAAGTTCTCCTTTAGTGATTTACCAATCATGACCATTGCGGCCAATGCCAAAATGAACGAGGCCGAATTTTTCGACTTAATCGATAAAAAGATCAGCCCGATTTTATCCCGTGTAAATGGTGTGGCGCAGATCCGTCTGATTGGTGGTCAGGAGCGTGAAATCCAGGTAAACATGGATGCCAACAAAATGAAAGGCTACGGTTTATCGATTCCGCAAGTACAACAAGGAATCCTTACGTCCAATTTGGACTTCCCTACCGGAAGTATCCAAACACGTGATCAGAAAATTTTGATCCGTTTGGCCGGTAAATATAAAACGGTAGAAGAATTACGTAATCTGATTGTATCCGATAATAATGGTGTTCAAATTCGTCTTATGGATATCGCCGATGTACAAGATACCCAAAAAGACGTTGAGAAAATTGCTCGTGTAAATGAGAAAAATGCAATCATCCTTCAGGTAATCAAACAATCGGATGCGAATGCTGTGGAAGTGAGTGAGAATATTCAGGCTTTACTCAACAAGCTACGTGTCGATTATAAAGAGCAGCAGTTGCAATTGGATATCGCAAACGACAGCTCGGTGTTTACACTACAGGCAGCCGATTCGGTTATCCACGATTTGATTCTTGCGGTTATCCTGGTAGCGCTTGTAATGTTGTTCTTCCTTCACAGTGTACGTAACTCGTTGATCGTAATGGTATCGATTCCGGCTTCGTTGATCGCAACGTTTATCGGATTTGTATTCCTGGATTATACACTAAACTTAATGAGTTTATTAGGTCTTTCTCTTGTAGTAGGTATTCTTGTGGATGATGCGATTGTGGTATTGGAGAATATATATAGGCACATGGAGATGGGGAAAAACCGGGTTCGCGCCGCTTATGATGCAACGTCCGAAATCGGTGGAACCGTAGTTTCGATTACCTTGGTTATCGTGGTGGTATTCTTACCAATCGCAATGAGTACCGGATTGGTATCGAACATTATTACGCAGTTCTGTGTGACCGTAATTATCTCGACCTTATTATCGTTACTTTCTTCCTTTACAATCGTACCGTGGTTATCGTCTCGTTTCGGTAAACTGGAGCACATTGAAGGCAAAAACATGTTTGGACGTATCATTTTAGGTTTCGAAAAAATATTAACCCGTTTTACCAACTGGGTAAGTGATATCCTGGTTTGGTGTTTGGGTCACAAGAAAACGACCTTGGGAATTGTTGCCGGTTTATTCTTTGCTTCCTTATATATGGTTGCCGGAGGATATGTAGGTGGTGAGTTCTTCGCGCGTTCGGATGCCGGTGAATTCTTAGTGCAGATTGAAATGCCAAAAGATGCTTCATTGGAGCAAACCAACTTTATGACGCAAAAAGCGGAGGATTTCCTTAAAAAACAAAAAGAAGTAAAAAGTTTGATCACCACTGTAGGACAAACCAGTGAAGGTTTTGGTGGAACACAGGCAACTGCTTATAAATCGGAAATTCGTGTAAAATTAGTGGATCAGGATCAACGGGAGGATGACTCGTATGTATATGCGGCAAAGACCAAACTGAAAATGCAAAACGTTTTGGTGGGTCCGAAAATCAAAACCGTAGGTATGAGTATCATGGGTACTGCCGAAGAAGCGCCGTTGGCGTTGGTGGTTACCGGTACCACTTTAGACAGCGCGATGGTTTTTGCTAAAGCAGCCGAAAAAGAATTATACAAAATTAAAGGAGCTTCGGAGATTAAATTATCCGTTGAAACCGGAAACCCGGAGGTTAACGTTCAGGTGGATCGTGATAAAATGGCTGCTTTAGGGCTTACACTTCAAACCGTAGGTATGACGATGCAAACGGCATTTAGTGGAAATACCGATGGTAAATACCGTGCCGGAGAATACGAATACGATATCAATATCCGATACAATACTTTCGACAGAAAGAACATCAACGATGTAAGTAATCTTATCTTCGTTAATAATAAAGGCGAACAAATCAAATTATCGCAGTTCGCTACGGTAAAAGAAGGATCCGGACCAAGTCAGTTGGAGCGTCGTGATAAGAGTGCTTCGGTTACCGTTCAGGGACAAACCGTTGGTCGTCCAACCGGTACTGTTGCTGCGGAATGGCAATCGGCTTTCGAAAAATTACACAAACCAACCGGAGTAAATTACGTTTGGAGTGGTGATATGGAAAACCAGACGGAAGGTTTCGGTACGTTAGGATTTGCATTATTAGCAGCGATCATTTTGGTTTACTTGGTAATGGTGGGACTTTACGACAGTTATGTTCACCCGTTCGTAGTATTATTCTCGGTTCCGTTATCGTTTATCGGTGCGTTACTAGCCTTAGGTTTAACCAACAACTCGTTAAATATCTTTACCATTTTGGGGATCATCATGTTGATCGGATTGGTGTGTAAGAATGCAATTATGTTGGTCGACTTTACCAACCAGCGTCGTGCGGCAGGGGAATCGATTCACGATGCCTTAATTCAGGCGAACCACGCGCGTCTTCGTCCAATTTTGATGACGACTATCGCGATGGTATTCGGTATGTTACCAATCGCATTGGCTTCGGGTGCCGGTGCTGAATGGAAAAACGGTTTGGCTTGGGTAATTATTGGTGGTTTGATCAGTTCGTTATTCCTGACCTTGGTTATCGTTCCGGTAATCTATGACATTATGGAAAAAATCGTTCATAAATTCTCAAAAGGAAAATCAACCGATTATGCACAGTTGATGGTAGAAGACTATGTCCCGAACGAAGTAAGTGAGGACGGTTTTACGCCAACACATAAAATGTAAACAAACAAAGCAATTTAAACTAAGAATGGCGGTTATGAAATTTCATAACCGCCATTCCTCATTTAGAAGCGAACCTGATTAAGGTCCTGCGAACAGTATTAATTTTTTTTGAAAGTCAAACCGTAATTAATTTCTGTTTACTAACGCTTCCTGTTTCCAGTTTTTGATATCAGAAATTCTGCTGTTGGAATAATCCACTTCACTTAATGTCGCTTTATTCCAGAAAAACCATTTTCCGGTTTTTTGTCCGTCTGCATATTCTCCTATCGCCTGTTTGGATCCGTCTTCGTTAAACGAAGCCCATTTTCCATGCGGTTTTGCATCTTTGTAAAAGCCTTCCTGTTTCAACTGACCGTTATCATAATAATAGGTCGCCTTGACTAAATTACCGACAATCTCATATTTAGGTTCTACATTTTGAGCGAAAATCACTCCAGAAAACAGCAACAGTCCGGCAATTAAGTTCTTTTTCATAGCTTTAGTTTTTAAATAGTTAATCAATTTCAAATCAAATTTAGAAAACATATTTACAATTTCAAAACTTTCACTTAACAATTTCATAACATTGCAATCAAATTTAACATTGGAAGCCTGTTTTAAGGCAATTCCGATTCCTTTTCAGGATTTTATTCCGCAGAAACTTTAACCTATTGACTTTAAACTTGAAACAAAAAACCTAAATTTGCGCATAAATTTTTTAAGAAATGTACAGAAGTCATAATTGTGGAGCGTTACGAGCTTCCGATAGCAACAAAGAAGTTACTTTAGCCGGATGGGTGCAAAAAACACGTGATAAAGGTTTTATGATATGGGTGGACTTACGCGACCGTTACGGAATCACACAATTAATTTTTGATGCCAACAGAACCAGTCCGGAGGTTTTTGAAAAAGCAAAAACGCTGGGTCGTGAATTTGTGGTTCAGGTAAAAGGAACCGTGATCGAACGCGAATCCAAAAATCCAAATATGCCAACCGGTGATATCGAAATTTTGGTAACCGAATTAAACGTATTGAATACTGCTTTAACACCTCCGTTTACCATCGAAGATGAAACCGATGGTGGTGAAGATATCCGTATGAAATTCCGTTATCTGGACATTCGCCGTAATCCGGTAAAAAACAATTTGTTGTTCCGCCATAAAGTAGCACAGGAAGTACGTAACTACTTGTCGGCACAAGACTTCTGCGAAGTAGAAACACCTTATTTAATTAAATCGACTCCGGAAGGCGCGCGCGATTTCGTGGTGCCGTCCCGAATGAACGAAGGGCAATTTTACGCCTTACCACAATCACCACAAACCTTTAAACAGTTATTGATGGTGGGTGGAATGGATAAATATTTCCAGATTGTAAAATGTTTCCGTGACGAGGATTTAAGAGCCGACAGACAACCGGAATTCACACAAATTGACTGTGAAATGGCTTTTGTAGAACAAGAAGACATCTTGGATACTTTCGAAGGACTAACCCGTCATTTATTAAAAGAAATAAAAGGTATTGAGGTAGACAAATTCCCACGAATGACCTACGATCACGCCATGAAAACCTACGGTAACGACAAACCGGATATCCGTTTCGGAATGGAATTCGGAGAGTTAAACAGCGTAGCACAACATAAAGAATTTACCGTATTTAACTCGGCCGAATTGGTAGTCGGTATCTCCGTTCAAGGTGCTGCAAGCTATACCCGTAAAGAAATCGACAACCTGATTGACTGGGTAAAACGCCCACAAATTGGCGCATCCGGTATGGTTTATTGTAAATACGAAGCCGATGGTTCATTAAAATCATCTGTAGATAAATTCTACGATCAGGACGATTTGGCCAACTGGGCGAAAGCAACCAACGCTAACCCGGGTGACTTAATTTTGGTTTTATCCGGTCCGGCACATAAAACCCGTACGCAGTTAAGCGCGTTACGTATGGAAGTGGCAACCCGTTTGGGATTGCGTAAATCCGACGAGTTCGCTCCGTTATGGGTTGTGGATTTCCCTCTTTTGGAATGGGACGAAGAAAGCGCTCGTTTCCACGCGATGCACCACCCGTTTACCTCTCCAAAACCAGAAGACATGCATTTATTAGACACCGATCCGGGCAAAGTGAGAGCCAACGCCTACGATATGGTATTAAATGGAAATGAGATTGGTGGAGGATCCATTCGTATCCACGATAAAGAAACCCAAAAATTGATGTTCCAGCATTTAGGATTCTCCGATGAAGAAGCAAAAGCACAATTCGGATTCCTGATGGATGCATTCCAATATGGCGCACCACCACATGGCGGATTGGCATTTGGTCTTGACCGATTAGTATCCATCCTCGGCGGACAGGAAACCATCCGTGATTTTATCGCTTTCCCGAAAAATAATTCCGGTAGAGACGTAATGATCGATGCCCCTGCTGCGATCGACAGCAAGCAACTCGAAGAATTATCGATAAAACTAGACCTTAAATAATATCGTAAAGCGGAGTAACATCCGCTTTTTTTTATCGATTTAAAAAAATATTAACACTAATTTAAAGTCTTCAAAATTTAAACATTTTTGTTTGTTTTTTTTCACCAAAAACTTGCTTGTGTTAAAAAAAAGTATATCTTTGAGTATTATTAATTATTTTTTATTATCACACTATGCGAACAGGCAAAGTAAAATTTTTTAATGAATCCAAAGGTTATGGATTTATTACTGACGAAGAAACTGGAAAAGACATTTTTGTTCACGCTACAGGAATTAAAGTTGAAACTTTAAACGAGGGTGACAAAGTTTCTTACGAAGAAGAAGACGGAAGAAAAGGTAAAGTAGCTGCTAAAGTAGTAGTTATCGAAGACTAATATATATATTAATTTTTGGTTACCTAAATGGACTAAGCCGCTCGTAACCGAGCGGCTTTTTTACATTTTCACTTTCTCTAAAAATAGTTCCTTAAAATTTTGTTATTTATATTTAGTCTAAATATGTTTTGCATTTATGACAGAAAACAACGGTAAATTGATTAAAAAATAAGATTGCTTATCCCGTTTAGGAATGTATATTTGTGAATTATTTCCAGAATTAAGAGAACTAAAATCATGCAAACAAATCAAATTGATTACATTCCAATAGTGATGCAATCACTACTAGCTATCGGGTTTGTGGTTACAACGATCATAATTTCAGGGCTATTAGGTCCGAAAAGACACTCTCAAAACAAGGACAAAAACTTCGAGTGCGGTATCGAATCTGTCGGTAACGCCCGTATTCCTTTCTCCGTTAAATACTTTTTAGTCGCCATATTATTTGTTCTTTTTGATGTTGAAGTAATCTTCATGTATCCTTGGGCTGTGAATTTCAAAGCCATGGGTGTGGAAGGTTTTATGAAAATGGGTATTTTCATGACACTTCTTGTCGTAGGTTTTTTCTACGTGATCAAGAAGAAAGGATTGGAATGGGAATAAAGAATTCAGAATTTTAATCTGTCCCAAAAATACCTGGGATATTAAAGTTTAAAATAATAAAACGATGAGTGATACTTCAAAATATAATACGGTAGACGCACCGGAAGGATATGCCGGTGAAGGTTTCTTTGCTACCAAATTGGATTCCGTTGTCGGATTAGCCAGAGCCAATTCGCTATGGCCTTTGCCTTTTGCAACTTCTTGCTGTGGTATTGAATTCATGGCTACTATGGCTGCTCACTACGACGTGGCACGTTTCGGATCGGAGCGTATGAGTTTCTCACCAAGACAAGCCGATATGCTTTTGGTTATGGGTACAATCGCTAAAAAAATGGCGCCTATCTTACGTCAGGTTTACGAACAAATGTCAGAACCAAAATGGGTTATCGCTGTAGGTGCTTGCGCATCGTCCGGTGGTGTATTCGATACCTACTCTGTACTTCAGGGAATCGATAAAGTAATCCCGGTTGACGTATATGTTCCCGGATGTCCGCCAAGACCCGAACAAATTCTGGACGGTATTATGCGACTACAGGAAATCGTTAAAAGTGAATCGGTTAGACGAAGAGGATCCGACGAATATAAAGATTTATTAGGTTCTTATAACATCAAGTAAAATGGCTTTAGAAACCTCAGTAATACAGAATAAACTAATTGAAAACTTCGGTTTAAAAGTGACCGATTTCTTTCAACAACATGATATTTTCACATTTGAAGTAGCATCAGACTCTATCGTAGAAGTTATGAAATTTCTTAGAGATGATGCTACTTTACGTTTTAATTTCCTAACCGATTTGTGTGGTATTCATTACCCGGATTACGAAAAAGAACGCCAGTTTGCCGTGGTATACCACATGCACAACTGGATGGACAATGTTCGTATCCGTATCAAATGCTATTTGGATGGCGATAAACCCGAAATCGATACGGTTTCCGGATTATTCCTTAGCTCCAACTGGCAGGAAAGAGAAACCTACGATTTTTACGGGATTATTTTCAAAGGCCATCCGCAATTGAAACGTATCCTGAATATGGATGAAATGACATCGTTCCCGCTACGAAAAGAATTCCCTATGGAAGACAGCGGAAGAACCGATAAAGACGACCGATTCTTCGGTAGAACATCCCAAAATTGCTAATAGTAACCTGAAAAAAATATTTTACAGCTAAAATGTCAGATCTATTATTATCACCGGAACACCGATATGCGAAAGAAATCGAAAAGAGACGCAATGAAGACGGCAGCGAACTTTCCATATTAAACCTGGGGCCAACGCACCCGGCGACACACGGTATTTTCCAAAACATCCTCCTAATGGACGGGGAACGGATTCTCGACGGCGAAGGAACTGTGGGTTATATCCACCGTGCTTTCGAAAAAATTGCCGAAAACAGACCGTTCTATCAGATTACGGTTTTAACCGACCGTATGAACTACTGCTCTGCTCCTATTAATAATATGGGTTGGTGGATGACATTGGAAAAAGCACTTGGAATTGAGGTTCCGAAACGCGTACAATACCTTCGTGTTATTATAATGGAATTAGCCCGTATTGCCGATCATATTATATGTAGTTCGGTTATGGGTGTAGATACCGGAGCTTTAACCGGTTTCTTATATGTATTCCAGTTCCGCGAAAAAATCTATGAAATTTACGAAGAAATCTGCGGTGCCCGTCTAACAACAAACATGGGACGTATCGGAGGTTTCGAAAGAGAATGGAGCCCGGAAGCTTTTAAAAAGATCGATGCCTTTTTGGAAGAGTTCCCTCCTATATGGAAGGAGTTTGAAAACCTGCTGACCCGTAACCGTATCTTTATGGATCGTACCATCGGAGTTGGGGCTATTTCTGCCGAAAAAGCAATTAGCTATGGTTTTACAGGTCCGAACCTACGTGCTGCCGGTGTCGATTATGACGTTCGTGTCATGCAGCCGTACAGTTCTTACGAAGATTTTGAATTTAATATCCCTGTAGGACAACACGGTGATACGTACGATCGTTTTTGCGTGCGTAATGCCGAAGTATGGGAAAGTTTAAGCATTATCCGTCAGGCTTTGGCGAAACTTCCGGAAGGACCTTTCCACGCCAATGTACCGGATTATTACCTTCCGCCAAAAGACGAAGTATACCACAATATGGAAGCCCTTATCTACCACTTTAAAATTGTGATGGGTGAAGTTCCGGTTCCGTTAACCGAAGTATACCATCCGGTTGAAGGTGGTAACGGAGAAGTTGGTTTCTATTTGATCACCGACGGTAGCCGTACCCCGTATCGTTTGCATTTCAGAAGACCTTGTTTTATCTATTATCAGGCGTATAACGATATGGTGAGAGGACAAATGCTTTCGGATGCGATCGCAACGTTGTCGAGTCTTAATGTAATTGCAGGTGAATTAGACGCATAAGGATTATGGAAAATACACAGTATAAACAAGAAATAAATATCACGCCGGAACTGATGACCCGTATTAACGAGTTAATCGGCCATTATCCGGACGACAAAAGAAAATCGGCTTTATTGCCGGTATTACACGAAGTACAGGATGCACACGAAAACTGGTTAAGTTATCCGTTAATGGATAAGGTAGCCGAAATCCTAAACATCCAACCGATTGAAGTATATGAAGTAGTGTCGTTTTACACGATGTACAACCAGAAACCGATCGGAAAATACATGTTCGAATTTTGCCGTACTTCCTGCTGTGCCGTTCGCGGTGCCGAAGATCTGATGGATTATACCTGCGAAAAATTAGGCATTAAAGAAGGAGAAACCACTCCGGACGGAATGTTTACCGTGGTAGGTGTGGAATGTCTTGGCGCTTGCGGATATGCTCCGATGATGCAAATTGGTGATTTCTACAAAGAACACCTGACCAAAGAAAAGGTGGATGCCATCATTTCGGAATGCAGAGAAGGAAAAATCAACTTACACGATAAATAATACCATGGGAAGAAAGATATTATTAGACAAGATAAACATTCCAGGTATCAAAACCTACGAAGTGTACCGCCAAAACGGAGGGTATGCTTCTGTTGAAAAAGCACTGAAAACATTAACTCCAGACGAAGTAACCGAAGAAGTAAAAACTTCCGGATTGCGAGGTCGTGGTGGAGCGGGTTTCCCCGTTGGACTAAAATGGAGTTTTATCGATAAAAAATCGGGCAAACCAAGACACCTGGTTTGTAATGCCGACGAATCGGAACCGGGTACTTTTAAAGACCGTTTCCTGATGGAATATATCCCACACTTATTAATTGAAGGTATGATTACGTCCAGCTACGCGTTGGGTGCGAATCTGTCCTATATCTATATTCGCGGGGAATATATGTGGGTATTCAAAATCCTGGAAAGAGCCATCAAAGAAGCGTATGCTGCCGGATGGTTAGGAAAAAACATCCTGGGTACCGATTTCTCTCTTGACCTACATGTACACTGTGGTGCCGGAGCTTATATCTGTGGCGAGGAAACCGCTTTGATCGAATCATTGGAAGGAAAAAGAGGAAACCCACGAATCAAACCACCATTCCCGGCGGTTAGCGGTTTATGGGCGAATCCTACCGTAGTAAATAACGTAGAATCCATCGCTTCTGTGCCTTGGATTGTAAATAATTCCGGAGCAGAATATGCTACTATCGGAATCGGACGTTCTACAGGAACCAAATTGATTTCGGCTTCCGGACATATCAAAAATCCGGGCGTGTATGAAATCGAATTGGGATTAAGTGTGGAAGAATTTATGAATTCCGACGAGTATTTAGGCGGAATGATGAACGACAGACCGTTAAAAGCGTTGGTTCCGGGAGGTTCTTCCGTGCCAATTTTACCGGCGCATTTAATCTATAAAACCGCAAACGGAGACGACCGTTTAATGTCGTACGAATCGTTGAGCGACGGTGGTTTTGCTACCGGTTCAATGTTGGGTTCCGGCGGATTTATCGTGTATAACGACACCACTTGTATCGTACGAAATACCTGGAATTTCTCCCGTTTCTACCACCACGAAAGCTGCGGACAGTGTTCGCCATGTCGTGAAGGTACCGGATGGTTGGAAAAAGTATTACACCGAATCGAACACGGTCACGGACGTATGGAAGATATCGACTTGCTTTGGGATATTCAGAGTAAAATCGAAGGAAACACCATCTGTCCGCTGGGAGATGCTGCTGCATGGCCGGTAGCTGCCGCAATTCGTCACTTTAGAGACGAGTTCGAATACCACGTTCGTTTCCCGGAAAAGATCAAAAACAGAGATCACTTTGTGGAAGAACCTTTCGAAAAGGTACGCCACTTAATCGCAAAACAAACAGTATAAAGTCAAGAATCGCACTATGAAAGTTACTATAGACGGTCACGAAATAGAAGTAGAACCAGGAACCACTATCCTGCAGGCTGCCCGAATGATTGGAGGAGAATCCGTTCCGCCGGCAATGTGTTATTACTCCAAATTAAAAGGAAGCGGAGGAAAATGTCGTTGCTGTTTAGTTGAAGTTTCCAAAGGTAGTGATGCCAATCCTACGCCAATGCCAAAATTAATGGCGTCGTGCGTAACAGGTGTTATGGACGGTATGGAAGTAAAAAGTATCTCATCACCAAGAGTTGTGGAAGCCCGTAAGTCGGTTACCGAATTCTTATTAATCAATCACCCGCTGGATTGTCCGGTATGTGATCAGGCTGGTGAATGTGATCTGCAAAACTTAAGTTTCAATAACGGAAAATCAGAAACCCGTTATATCGAAGATAAAAGAACATTCGAACCGGAAAACATCGGCGACAATATTCAGTTACACATGAACCGTTGCATCCTTTGCTACCGTTGTGTGATGACCGCCGATCAGTTAACCGACGGACGTGTACACGGGGTGGTAAACCGAGGGGATCATTCGCAAATCTCAACCTGTATTTCCAAAGCGATCGATAATGAATTCTCCGGAAACATGATCGACGTATGTCCGGTTGGAGCGCTAACCGATAAAACCTTCCGTTTTAAATCGAGAGTTTGGTTTAACAAACCATTCAACGCCCACCGAAACTGTGATAAGTGTTGTGGAAAAACAACCGTTTGGATGTTCGGAAACGAAATTCAGCGTGTAACAGCCCGTAAAGACGAATACCACGAAGTGGAAGAGTTTATCTGTAACGACTGTCGTTTTGATCATAAAGATGTAAAAGACTGGGTAATTGAAGGACCTCGTAAATTCGAGAAATTCTCTGTAATCAACCAGAACAATTATACCCGTAAACTGGACAAAGTGACGATCGAAACCGAAAAACAAATCCTTTTGGGTCGTGATCAGGACAGAAAGAAAATCAGTATGGTTGAAGTTCCGCTACAGAACACCGAAAATTCTAAATCATAATACGCCATGGAGAGTACGATAATTATAGAAAAAAGTGTCATTATTATTGCGGTTTTCGCTTTAACCATGTTAATGGCCATGTATTCTACTTTGGCCGAACGTAAAATCGCGGCCTGGCTTCAGGATCGTGTTGGACCAAACCGTGCCGGTAAAGGAGGAATCCTGCAACCGCTTGCCGATGGTCTGAAATTATTTTCAAAAGAAGAATTCTTACCGAATACCCCTAATAAATTCCTGTTTGTAATTGGACCTGCTATTTCAATGAGTATGGCATTGATTACAAGTGCAGTTATTCCGTGGGGTGACAAATTACATTTGTTCGGACGTGATATTATCCTTCAGGCTACCGATATCGACGTAGCGATGCTATTCATCTTCGGCGTTTTGTCGGTGAGTGTATACGGTATCATGATTGGTGGATGGGCGTCAAACAATAAATTCTCCCTGATGAGTGCCATGCGTGCCGGATCGCAAATGATCTCGTACGAGGTAGCGATGGGATTGGCAATCATTGCTTTGGTGATGATGTCCGGAACGTTGAGCTTACGTGAAATCGCAGCGCAACAATCGGGTATGAACTGGAATATCTTTTACCAGCCGCTTGGATTCCTGATCTTTTTAGTGTGTTCGTTTGCCGAAACCAACAGAACACCATTTGACCTTGCCGAGTGTGAGGCCGAGTTGATCGGTGGTTATCATACGGAATATTCGTCTATGAAGATGGGATTCTATTTGTTCGCCGAATACGCGAGTATGTTTATCTCTTCGACGATTTTGGCTGTATTGTATTTCGGAGCGTACAACTACCCGGGAATGGACTGGGCTGTTGAAAACTGGGGCGTAAATACCGCTAACGTTATCGGAATGGTAGTCCTTTTTGCCAAAATCTGTTTCTTCATCTTCTTTTATATGTGGATCCGATGGACAATCCCGCGTTTCCGTTACGATCAGTTGATGAATTTGGGATGGAAGATGTTAATTCCACTTGCCATTGTAAACATTGTTATAACGGGAGCAGTAATCTTACTTTTCCAATAATAAAATATACCGAAATGTCATTAGATACAGTTTCATTATCAGGAAGAAAAAAAGAGGTTTCCAACAAAAAGATGACTTTTTGGGAAAGCCTTTACCTGGTTGCGATCGCTAAAGGTTTAGTTATTACGATCCGCCACTTGTTTAAAAGAAAAGTTACCATTAAATATCCGGAACAAAAACGGGAATTTAGCCCGGTATACCGCGGTCAGCATATGTTAATGCGCGACGACGAAGGTCGTGAGCGTTGTACCGCCTGCGGACTTTGTGCGCTTTCCTGCCCGGCAGAAGCGATCACCATGAAAGCCGAAGAGCGTAAACCGGAAGAAAAACATTTATACCGCGAAGAAAAATACGCATCAATCTACGAAATCAATATGTTGCGTTGTATTTTCTGCGGATTATGTGAAGAAGCTTGTCCGAAACAAGCGATTTACCTTACTAAATCGAAGGTTATCGTGAAATCGAACAGCAACCGTGAAGATTTTATCTACGGAAAAGACAAATTGGTAATGCCATTGGAAATGGCCATCCAAAATACTAACCAGAATAAGGCAAGTTAATTATGATTGAAGTTTTATTTTATATACTATCGACCATTACACTAGGAACGGCGCTGCTTACTATCTTTAGCAGAAACCCAATCCACAGTGCGATTTACCTGGTTATCTGTTTCTTTTCGATTGCAGGACACTACCTATTACTAAATGCGCAATTCCTTGCAATTGTGCACGTTATCGTATATTCCGGTGCCATCATGATTTTGATGTTGTTTACCATCATGTTGATGAACCTGAACAAAGAACACGAAAAACACAAGCCAAAACTGATCATCATTGCCGCTACTATCGCGTTCTGTTTGGTTGCGTTGGTATTATTGGCTGCTTTACTAAAAACCAAACCGGTTGTAGAAAGTTATTACAATTCGGGAACCGACTTCCAGTCGATTAAAGTTTTGGGTCAGGTGTTGTTAAACGAATACATGGTTCCGTTCGAATTTGCTTCGGTATTATTACTGGTAGCCATGATCGGTGCGGTATTAATTTCAAAAAAAGAAAAAGAAAAAGCCTAAATTGATATGGAACATATTTTAAAAGAAATAGGTGTAGAAACCTACTTATATTTATCGGCCCTACTATTCAGCATAGGTGTTTTCGGAATCCTTTTGCGTAGAAATGCCATCATCATGTTTATGTCTATCGAGATTATGTTGAATGCGGTAAACCTTTTGTTGGTTGCGTTTTCGACCTTCCATCAGGATGCTTCCGGACAAGTGTTCGTATTTTTCTCGATGGCGGTGGCCGCTGCCGAAGTAGCCGTAGGTTTAGCGATTCTGGTTTCGATTTTCCGTAACCTTGGATCGATTGATATTGACAATTTAAAGAATTTAAAAGGATAATCCCTAATGGAGACAAGTTTCGTTTTACTCTTATTATTGGCCCCTTTTGTCGGGTTTTTATCTAATATATTTTTTGGAAAACAACTCGGTAAAACCGGTTCCGGTGTTCTGGGAACGTTAGCCGTAGTGGTTTCCTTCTTCGTTTCCTGCTACTTCTTCGCGCAAGTAAGCGGAAGCAAACAACCTATTAACGTGCATTTATTCGACTGGATTTCATTAGGAAAATTCAGCATTAATTTCGACATACTGTTAGATCAGTTATCTCTATTATGGTTGTTGTTCGTTACCGGTATCGGATCGTTGATCCATATCTACTCGATCAGTTATATGCATGACGACGAAAACATTCATAAGTTTTTTGCCTACCTGAATCTGTTCATTTTCTTTATGATCACTTTGGTAGTGGGAAGCAACTTATTAATCATGTTTATCGGATGGGAAGGCGTTGGATTGTGTTCCTACCTGTTAATCGGGTTCTGGCATAAAAACCAGGAATACAACGATGCCGCTAAAAAAGCATTTATCATGAACCGTATCGGGGATTTAGGTTTCCTGATCGGAATCTTTATCATCGGATATTTATTCAACTCGTTGGATTTTATGACGATCAAACAGGCGGTATTATCGGGATCAAACCCTGAAGTAGCCGGTTGGTTGAGCATTGCGACATTGTGTTTATTTATCGGTGCTTCCGGTAAAAGTGCGCAGATCCCATTGTATACCTGGTTACCGGATGCGATGGCAGGACCAACTCCTGTTTCGGCCTTAATCCACGCGGCGACGATGGTTACCGCTGGTATCTTTATGATCACACGTTTGAATTTCTTATTCGATTTAACACCGGATGTTCAGAATATCATTGCCGTAGTTGGTGCGATCACCTCGTTGGTAGCCGCTTCTATCGGATTGGTACAAAACGATATCAAAAAAGTATTGGCCTACTCTACCGTTTCCCAGTTGGGATTAATGTTCCTGGCTTTAGGTTTAGGCGCTTATGAGGTAGCTGTTTTCCACGTAATCACACACGCTTTCTTTAAAGCTTGTTTGTTCCTGGGTTCCGGTTCGGTTATCCACGCTTTACACGGCGAACAGGATATGCGTAGAATGGGCGGTTTAAAAGGTGCAATGAAAGTAACGTTCCTTACGTTCCTATTGGCAACCCTTGCGATTTCGGGTATTCCACCATTTGCTGGTTTCTTCTCTAAAGATGAAATTTTGATGGTTGCTTTCCACGAAAACAAAGTATTATGGGTAATCGCAGCTGTAGCTTCCATTATGACCGCTTTCTATATGTTCCGATTGTTATACCTAACGTTCTTTAAAGAATTCAGAGGTACCGAAGAACAAAAACATCATTTACATGAAAGTCCGATGTTAATCACCTTCCCATTGATGGTATTAGGGGTATTATCGGTAGTGGGTGGTGCGATTAGTCTTCCGGGGAACAGTTGGTTAAACCATTATCTGGAGCCAATTTTTGCACATGCACCACATGAAGCACATCATTTGGGTACAACCGAATATATGCTAATGGCTTTTGCGGTTGTAGGAGCGCTTATCGGAATCGGAATTGCCTATACAAAATATATCAAAAAATCAGAAGTTCCGGCTGAAGATAGCGAGATCACTGGTTTTGCGAAAGTGTTATACAACAAATACTATGTGGACGAAGCCTATATGGCCGTAATTGTAAAACCAATGTATTCGTTATCAAAATTCCTTAGGGATTATATTGAGACCGGGTTGTCGCAAATTATCTTCGGATTCGGAGCAGTTGCCGACGGATTGGCTTTACAAGGTAAAAAATTACAAAACGGAAATATCGGTTTTTATTTATTCGCCTTTGTATTCGGACTTTGTTCGGTAGTGTTTTATTTATTCTTTTTACGATAATCTATTAAAAATGGACGTAACAATAGTACTCTTAATCTTATTACTCGGAGCGGTTGTCACTTATTTCTCAGGAAATAAAGCGGCATCCAAAGTAGCTTTGCTTTTTAGCGCTGTTGCTTTTGGTGCTTCCCTTATGATTTTAAACCAATATAATCAGGGAATCGACTGCGGTTTTTCGGCAGTCTGGATGACCAACCCTAATATTCTTTTCTCCCTAAAAGCAGACGGACTGGCTTTGGCGATGGTACTTTTAACCACCGTATTAACGCCGTTAATCA
Organism: Bacteroidota bacterium; assembly: GCA_023446155.1. GTDB lineage: Bacteria > Bacteroidota > Bacteroidia > Flavobacteriales > Flavobacteriaceae > Flavobacterium. The sequence continues at coordinate 4,017 of JAEXIT010000005.1, read as the reverse complement.
TCTTATCTTCTTTTGGAAACAATTTTAACAACGCCAAAAACTTCTATGCATTAGTTATGTTTATGGCTTTTGCGATGACAGGGACTTTCCTGGCATCCGACGGTTTTTTATACTATATTTTCTGGGAACTTTCGTTAATCCCGATCTATTTTATCGCCCTACTTTGGGGTAATGGTGATGCCGCCGAACGCAAAAAAGCAGTGATCAAATTCTTTATCTATACCTTTGCCGGTTCGTTATTTATGTTGGTTGGGTTTATCTACCTCTACCAAAAAGCTGGAAGTTTTCAATTGGATAAATTATACGCGTTGGAATTATCATCAACCGAAGAATTGTGGATTTTCTTAGCATTTTTCTTTGCGTATGCGATCAAAATTCCAATCATTCCTTTCCATACATGGCAGGCGAATGTATACCAAAAAGCACCAACTGTTGGAACCATGCTTTTATCCGGTATCATGCTTAAAATGGGATTGTACTCGGTAATCCGTTGGCAATTGCCAATCGCACCAAATGCCGCTCAGGAATTACTTTACACCATTGTTGGGTTGAGTATTGCCGGTGTGATTTACGGTTCGATTGTAGCTTTAAAACAACGCGATTTAAAGAAATTATTAGCGTATTCGTCTTTGGCGCACGTTGGATTGATCGCCGCCGGATGTTATACCTTAACATTAGACGGTTTGCGCGGTGCCGTATTGCAAATGATCGCTCACGGTTTTGTAATCGTAGGATTGTTCTTTGCCGCCGAAATCATTTACCGTCGTTTCGAAACCCGTACCATTGCCGAAATGGGCGGAATCCGTTCGCAATCACCAAAATTCACGTCCATGTTTATGATTCTGGTATTGGCATCGGTTGCCTTACCGGGAACGTTTAACTTTGTGGGTGAGTTTACCGTATTATACAGTTTGTTCCAAACGAATCTGGCTTTTGCCATCGTAGGTGGAACGACTATCATCCTGGGAGCATTCTATATGTTGCGTATGTTCCAACAAGCCATGTTAGGAGAAACAAATGCAAAACCATTTGCAGATGTGAGCTTTAATGAAGGAATTGTTTTTGTGCTAATCATCGGTTTCCTATTGTTCTTCGGATTGTATCCGAAACCAATTATCGATTTGATTACGCCAAGTATACAAGATATTTTAGTACATATTAAATAAATTTAGTCCAGCATAATGAGTACAATAATAGCAATTGCAGTATTAGGGGTTGTTTGCCTTTTAGCTGAAATTTTTAACTTACGAAAAGCCATTATTCCAATAACCGTTGCCGGTTTGTTGGGAATTTTGGGTATGACCGTGACTGAATTTAACGTAACCGAAAGCTACTACAACAATATGATTGTAGTAAATCGTTTTACAGTGGCTTTTACAAGTCTGTTTATTCTGCTAACCCTTTTTCTGGTTACGCTGAGTCATCATTTTTACAAAAACCGCCCGTCTAAAGTTTCGGATTTTATCGCGATCAAAATTTTCCTTTTATTAGGAGCGGTATCGATGGTCTCTTTTGGAAACCTGGCGATGTTTTTCTTAGGTCTTGAAATTCTATCCATTTCGTTATATATCCTTGCCGGAAGTAAGCCTTTAAGCTTAAAAAGTAACGAGGCGGGTATGAAATATTTCCTGATGGGATCGTTTGCCTCAGGTGTGATCCTTTTTGGTATTGCCTTAATTTATGGCGCTGTAGCGTCGTTCGACATGAACATGATCTACGAAGCATCGAATTCGGCTGCAACGGGTGACTGGTTTTATATTGGAGTATGCATGATTACGGTGGGAATGTTGTTTAAAATTGCAGCGGTTCCGTTCCATTTCTGGGCTCCGGATGTCTACGAAGGTGCTCCTGCTCTAACTACCGCTACCATGAGTACGTTGGCAAAAGTAGTGGCAATGGCGACTTTCTTTAAGCTAAACATGGCGATGAACGGCAATATGAATTTTGCATACGAAACCGTTATCGTGATCATTTCGATCCTTTCGATGACCGTTGGTAATATCATGGCATTACGTCAGAACAATATTAAAAGAATGCTGGCTTTTTCGGGTATTTCACATGCCGGTTTTATGTTAATGGCACTTTTAAACCTGTCTAACGCTACCGGAAGTTTGTTCTACTATGCAACCGCTTATACCCTTGCCGGTATCGCTGCTTTTGCTGTGATTCTTTACGTTTGTAACGATAAAGACGACGAGAGTATTACCTTCTTTAACGGACTTGGAAAAAACAATCCTTTAATGGCTGCTGTTTTATCGGCATCCTTATTATCGATGGCTGGTATTCCGATTTTCTCCGGATTCTTCGCCAAATTCTTTATTCTGAATCAAACACTACAGGCGGGTTACCTGATCTTGGTTATCGCCGGTATCATTAACTCCATCATCAGTGTGTATTACTATTTTAAAGTAATCAGCGCGATGTACACTAAAGAACCGAATGAAGCTAAAAAACCGGTTCCTTTCGAATATTATGTCGTAGCTGTACTGGCTATCGGACTAAATATCGCGATCGGTTTATTCCCTTCTTTTCTAATGGATTTACTATAAGGTTTATTATACATTCATTTATACTAATAAAAGAGTCATCAGGAAACTGGTGACTTTTTTTGTTGCTGCGTTTGGCAACAATACCCCGGTAAAATTTCCAGTTGTTTTATTGCAATTCAACGGTCAAATGAAGTCGTACGAGATTCAAACATTTGCTGTCTGCGAATTATTGTTTTTTTAATCTTAAATTTATTACTATCTGAATCGTCCTCCATATTAATAAATCCAATTTTATGAAGGCCGCTACTCTATCATTCATCACTATTCTGAGTTGCTTTTTATGCAACTCCATCGCTACTAAAGCACAAACCATTCATTTTTCTTACGACGCTGCAGGAAATCAAACAATTCGGGAACTCATCTGTATCAGATGCCAGCCCAAACACAGCGATGATCGTATCGCCGGAGAAGAATTTACACCAAGTACGACCAAATCAACACTGCGCTATTATCCGAACCCGGTAACCAATGAATTACATCTTAACTGGACATTAGCAGACAAGCAGCAACCAACAACCGTTATACTTTACTCCATTAACGGACAACATATCAAAACCTTTTCAAATTTGGAAAAGCAAACCGAGTTTACTATTCCTTTCTTCGGTTATTCCAATGGTATCTATAGTCTGATTATCAAATATAACAATGGTGAAAAACAAGCTTTCACCATCATCAAAAAATAGTACCTCAAATCCACTTGTCCGAAATTTTAAACCGTGTAAAACACTCCCCTCTAGTCAAAATTCAAGTACTTTATGAGAGGAGTATCATGCTTAATAATGCTTTTATGGTATTGCAATACATTGCCACAACAGCAACAAACGTTTCACGACACGCAGGGAAAACTGGAAATTTCCAATACCGGACAGGCGACCTATACGTTACCCATTGCCCTACCGCCAAGTCTTAAAAACGCCACACCAGCTATGAGTGTCGTCTATCAAAGTGGGCAATTTGGTGGCATCGCTGGACAAGGATGGAATATTAGTTCCATTTCGGCGATCACCCGAATTGCAAGCCGTAGTGATCTTGACGGTTCCCGCGATGGGGTTCGCTATGACACGACCGATAAACTTGCTTTGGACGGACAGCGATTACTTCTGGTTTCCGGTGACTATTGGCATATCGGTTCCGTATATCAGACCGAAACCCAGTCCAATATTCGGATCGAATTGCAACGAAGTGGCTTCGGACTCTATTTTATCGTGACCGCACCCGACGGCTCCCGATCCTGGTACGGCAATTATGACAATAGTAGCACCGACTTGTCGGCATTTTACATACGCCGGTATGAAGATCCACTTGGAAATTTTATAACCTATCGCTACACTAAGCCTTTTGCTAAAAGTTTATGCATTAGTGAAATCCAATTTAGTGGCAACACAAATGGTATTGCTCCTGTGAACCGTATTCAGTTCCATTACAAAAAAGCACAACGAACCGAATCGGCTTATGCCAAAGGACGAAA
>JAEXIT010000004.1 GCA_023446155.1 Bacteroidota bacterium | reverse complement strand
GAACCTGGACCTTTACCGACGCTTGTGGTAACACATCTAGCGTGTCACAAAACATCAACGTAAATGATACCGTGGCTCCGGTTGCACCAACCGCTCCGGCGGATATCACACTTTCATGTGGTGGCGACGTACCGGCAATGATCAGCTTAACAGCCAATGATTATTGTTCCGGTGAAATCACCGTTCAAGGTGTGGATGTAACGACTCCAGGTAATTGTCCGAATTCCTATTCGATTGTAAGAACCTGGACCTTTACCGACGCTTGTGGTAACACATCCAGCGTGTCGCAAAACATCAACGTAAATGATACCATTGCTCCGGTAGCACCAACCGCTCCGGCTGCGATAACCGTAGCATGTAGCAGTGATGTTCCAGCGATGATCAGCTTAACAGCAAACGATAACTGTTCTGGGGAAATCACCGTTCAAGGTGTGGATGTAACGACTCCAGGTAATTGTCCGAATTCCTATTCGATTGTAAGAACCTGGACCTTTACCGACGCTTGTGGTAACACATCCAGTGTGTCGCAAAACATCAACGTGAATGATACCGTGGCTCCGGTTGCACCAGCTGCTCCGGCCGATATCACACTTTCATGTGGTGGTGATGTTCCGGCGATGATCAGTTTAACAGCAAACGATAACTGTTCTGGGGAAATCACCGTTCAAGGTGTGGATGTAACCACACAAGGTAACTGTCCGAATTCGTATGTTATTACAAGAACCTGGACGTTTACGGATGCTTGTGGTAACACATCCAATAGTATTCAGATTATAACCGTTTCGGATGATATCGCTCCATCGCTGACATCAACATTAGATGCAGAAGTTAGTGCCGATTGTGCCAATATTCCACCAGTTCCGGAACCTACATTTACCGATAATTGTAGTGGTACGGTAACGGTTGAATATAGCGAAACGACAGCTAATCAGACCGCTCAGGCCTACAACATTATTCGTACCTGGACGGTTAGTGATGCCTGCTTTAATACACAAACTTACACACAAACTGTGAATGTTACGATCAATAATCCGCTTACAGTAGTATCAAAAGCGATTTGTATTAAAGATGAACCTGTCAATCTTTTTAGTATCTTACCGGAGGGAACACCACAGGATGGCACCTGGTCCAGTACGAATGCCGGCGCAGCCTTAGAAGGCAGTATATTTAGTCCTAATCAAGTCGCATTAGGCAACTATATTGTCCGCTATACCATTTCAAATGGAGACTGTCCGCGTATTTTTGAGATCAATATCGAAGTACACGACAGATGTATTGTACTACCGGCCTGTTCTATTAATATCTATAATGCCGTATCACCAAACGATGATGGTTATAATGATGTCTTTTTTATTGACGGAATTAGCTGTTATCCACAAAACAATGTTGAAATTTACAACAGATGGGGTATATTAGTATTTAGTACAGATGGTTACGATAATACAACCCGGGTATTCCGGGGCGTATCGGAAGGCCGTGCTACCTTTAATAAAGGAGCCGAATTACCTGATGGCACTTATTTTTATATTTTGAAATATAAAAACGAAAGTGGTACCGAATATACTAAAACAGGCTATTTATATCTTAACCGATAGTCGTAATAGCTTTATTCTTAGTTCAATTTAAAGTAAGGATACATGAAAACATATCTTATATTATTCGCACTGATATTGATGGGTACCACCGGATATTCGCAACAGGACTCGCAATATACTCAGTATATGTACAACACCATTACTATTAATCCGGCCTATGCGGGTTCGCGTGGCGCGATGAGTATTTTTGGAATGTACAGACGGCAATGGGTCGGATTAGACGGAGCACCAACTACGGCTACCGCGTCGATCAATACCCCCATAAATGAATCGAATGTAGGTTTAGGCTTGTCATTCATTAATGATCAAATAGGTCCGGCTACCGAGAACAATATCTCGGTGGACGTTTCCTATAGCATACAAGCCTCAGATGATTATACGGTTTCCTTTGGATTAAAAGCTACGGCCAATCTGTTTAGTCTGGATATCAACAAACTGAATATTCAGCATCAGGGCGATCCGCAGTTTCAAAACCTTGATATGGATTTTAGTCCTAATGTCGGCGCCGGGATTTATGTTCATTCCGATAATACCTATTTTGGTCTGTCGGTTCCCAATTTCCTGGAAACCAAACATTATAAAGATAATTCCGTTTCGGTAACCAAAGAACGCCTACACTATTATTTTATCGCAGGTCATGTGTTTGATTTGAGCAGTGAATTAAAATTTAAACCGGCTTTGTTGGTAAAAGCGGTAGAAGGTGCACCGTTACAGGTTGACGTATCCGGAAATTTCCTGATCAGTGACAAACTTACCCTTGGTGTGGCCTATCGTTGGGATGCCGCTGTAAGTGCCCTGGCTGGATTTCAGATATCCGATTCCTGGTTTATCGGTTATGCTTACGATGCCGAAACTACCCGATTGGCGAATTACAATTCGGGGTCCCATGAAATCTTCCTCCGCTTCGAGTTTTTCAATAACTATAACCGGGTGTTAACGCCTCGTTTCTTCTAAATGACACGATCATGAAAAAAATAGTTATACTTCTGATAGCTTTTATCGGCACGACTGTTTCTTTTGCACAAAAAGCCAGGATAAACAATGCTGATAAAAAATACGATCACTATGCTTATATAGATGCGATCAAAGTCTATGAAAAAGTGGCGGAAAAAGGTTATAAATCGGCAAACCTGTTCGAAAACCTTGGAAATGCCTATTATTTTAATGGCGAATTAGATAAGGCCGAAAAATGGTATGGTGAACTTTTTGCTCTTAACAAAACCATCGAACCAATCTATTATTTCCGTTATTCACAGGCTTTAAAATCGGTAGGGCATTATGATAAAGCCGACCAGATGCTGGCTGCTTTTTATAAAAAAACCAACGACCCGGCGGCAAGTGAACTACTCAATAATCCGGATTATGCTAAAAAATTGCGTGAAGATTCCGGACGCTTTCAAGTGGAAAACTCCGGAACCAATTCTAAATATTCCGATTATGGCCCGGCATTCTACAATAACGAAGTCGTTTTTGCTTCCGCTCGTGATACTGGTGGCGTATTTCACCGTAAGCACCGATGGACGAATCAGTATTTTACCAAACTTTATGCCGCTCAGATTTCCGATGACGGTTACCTGGCTCCAGCACAAAAGTTTTCAGAAAGCATTGATACCCGTTTCCATGAAGCTACTCCGGCATTTACCAAAGACGGCACGACGATGTATTTTACCCGAAATAATTACAACAATGGTAAAAAAGGGAAAAGTTCCGACCGGATTGTAAAACTAAAAATTTATAAGGCCGTGCTATCCGATGGGAAATGGGAGAATGTGACCGAGATGCCATTTAACAGTGACAACTACAGTACGGCGCATCCAGCCTTGAGTCCGGATGAAAAAACATTGTACTTTTCGTCTGATATGCCCGGTAGCCTCGGAAACTCCGATATTTTTAAAGTAGCCATTAATAGCGATGGAACCTATGGAAAACCGGAAAATCTGGGCAAAACCATCAATACCTCCGGTAGGGAAACCTTCCCCTTTGTATCGCAGAAAAACGAATTGTATTTCGCTTCCGATGGTCATTTGGGAATTGGCGGACTGGATATTTTTAAATCCAAAGTCCTTTCAGACGGTTATTCAAAACCCGAAAATCTGGGAAGTCCGTTAAACAGTTCAAAGGACGATTTTGCGCTGATCATGGACAGTCAGAAACAAATGGGGTATTTCAGTTCCAATCGGGATGGCGGACAAGGATCGGATGATATTTACAAGGTTAAAGAATTCCGATGTGAACAGCTTTTAAAAGGGATGATCACCGATAAAGAAAGCGGACTACCGTTGGCCAACGCCAAAGTATCTCTTTTTGATGCTACTATGAAACCTATCGGTTCAATCCAAACTGATTCCGGCGGATTATACCGTTTTGAAACCATCGATTGTGATAAAGCCTATTATGTAAGAGCCGAAAATGACGGCTATCAAACCCGGGAAGTGAGTGTAACGATACCTGCCAAAACCGGTGAAACCACACTAAACATCGAATTGGAGAAAAAAAGTGTTCCTATCGAACCGGGTATCGACCTGGCCAAGGTATTGGACATAGAGATTATCTATTTTGATTTGGATAAATGGAATATCCGTCCGGATGCCGAAGTGGAACTTCAAAAAGTAATCACCGTTTTAAAAGAACATCCAACGATAACCCTCGATATTCGTTCGCATACCGATAGTCGTCAAACGCATAAATACAACGAACGTTTGTCCGACAGAAGAGCCAAATCGACTCTGGAATATATGGTAAAACACGGTATCGACCGAAGTCGCCTAACGGCCAAAGGTTATGGTGAAACCCAACTGGTAAACCGTTGCTCCGATGGTGTTCCCTGCTCTGAAGCCGAGCATCAGCAAAACAGACGCAGCGAGTTTATCGTCGTAAAAATGTAAAGTGTTCATTTTATTATATTGCTTTAAACGACAAAAGCATCCTCTTAAAAAAAGGATGCTTTTGCATTTTTGGTACTGGTCAGTTTATTTTTTAATAAAAATGTTTGTAATGTACATAGTCCCGTTGTTGTCTTTTCGAACGGCAACGCCAAAATTTGTATAATCCCCTTCAATATTCATCCGGTGCAAATCGCTGTTTAGCCAGGCATTAAAAGTGGACGAAATGGTTTCGTAACCATAGGCAATATTCTCGCCTACTTTTTTAGCGCCCAGTGTGGTTTTCAGGTTTTGCTCCCGTTCATTAAAATAGGAATGATCCACAATTTTAGTGGTAATCATATATTCGTCGTGCCCTTCAGACAGATACGAAATATGATTGATCTTTTCTAAAGGTGTTAGACCTTTACTAATCCGATACTCGTTAATTTTTTGTTCAATCTGTAATTCTTCCTGATTGTACGTAAAATTATTTACTACTTTATAATCCGTAGGGGTTTCATTGGCACTTTCTGTCGAACAGGAAGCCATCATCAAAAAGCACATCAAAATCGATGCGCCACGCAATAATCTCATAAGCATTAATCAAGTCTATTAAACACAGGGGCAATCTTTTACATATAAAAGACGCTACAAATGTATTTTAATATCGATTACGCGCAAAAAAAATCGATGAAATGACTTAAAAATTAACGTTTTTGACTTAATTGTCTTATTTTTAGGACGAAAGGCGTTCTATTTTCCAGTGGTAATCCGCTTCCAATGAATAGCGGATACGATCGTGAAGTCGGTTGGGACGTCCTTGCCAGAACTCTACAGCTACCGGGCGAACCAAAAAACCACCCCAATGTTCCGGGCGTGGAATGATCTTCCCTTCGTAGGTTTTTTCGAGATCAGACAGTTTTTGTTCGAGATAATCGCGGGATGGAATCACATCACTCTGATCGGACGCGATCGCTCCTAATTTGCTACCATCCGGACGACTGTCAAAATAATTATCGGATACCGTTTTGGAGGTTTTTTCGGCAATCCCTTTAATGATCACCTGTCTTTCGGCTGTAGGCCAGAAAAAAGACAAACAAATATGCGGATTGGCCACTATTGCCTTTCCTTTTTCGGAATTATAATTGGTAAAAAAAATAAAACCTTCTTCGTTGAATTTTTTAAGTAGTACAATACGCGATTTTGGAAAACCGTCGAGACCGATCGTGGACACGGTCATCGCATTCACTTCTTCGATACCGCCAAAATCTTCCACTTCATAAAACCAACGCTGGAAAAGATTCATCGGATCTTCCGGAATATTGGTTTCCACTAAAGCTGCTTTGTCATAAGATTTTCTGTAGTTGCTCAAATCGCTCATGCTATCGGTATTACAATTAACAATGCTAAATTAGGATGTTTTAAAATGCGGATAAAAAAATCCCCGTTAAAATTCGAATACTTTCCCGTCGTCACTTAGCAGTACGTTTGAAAAAATGGATTCGGCTTCTTCGCGGAACAGACTTATTTTTTCATATCGGGTTGAATAATGTCCTAATAAAAGTTGTCCGACATTCGCCAATCGGGCGATATTTGCCGCCTGTTTGGCTGTGGTATGCAAGGTTTTTTCAGCCAGATGTGCTTCCGATTCGAGGAAGGTACTTTCGTGGTACAATACTGTAGTTTGATCAATTAGCGGAACGATGGTTTCATCGTACACCGTATCGGAACAAAATGCATAACTTTTTGGCGGTTCCGGGTCGTATGTGATCAATTTATTTGAAATTACAGTACCATCGTCTAGCGTGATATCGCCACCGTTTTTAATTTTCTGGTAATAGCATTGATCAATCCCAAAATTCAAAATGGCATTGATATCGAGTTTGCGTTCTTTTTCTTTTTCCTGAAAAAGATAACCATTGGTATAGACACGGTGTTTTAGCGGAATGGTTCGCACCAAAACTTTATCATCTTCATAAACGACCTCACTTTCGGTACTTTCCAATTCATGGAAATACAGGTTATAACCGGTGAACGAACCGGACAAACGCAATTGTAACAGAATGATTTCTTTTATTCCTTTTGGTCCGTAAACATGTAAATCGGAAACCCGGTTTAGGAGCATAAAAGTAGATATCAATCCAACCAAACCGTAAAAATGATCCCCGTGCAAATGGGAAATAAAAATATGCTCAATCCTTGAAAACCGAAGTTTATTTTTGCGCAATTGCACCTGTGTCCCTTCGCCGCAATCGATCAGGAACATCCGGTTTTGGATTTCTAAAACCTGCGCGGTGGGATTGGTTATGGTGCGTGGTGTGGCTGCATAACAGCCTAATATGGTTAATTTCATGAAATGGGATTCGGATTAAAAGCCTAAATCGCGTTCGATTTCTTCCATTTCAATCATATCGTGTGCTTCCAACTGTGTCGGAACGACCAAAAGAGAAGCCGGAACACTATTAAAATCAATCGCGTTGGCCACGATTACAAAAGATTTTTTTCCTTTTTTGTGTGTTTTAGACAAAGGAGAAAACAATTTTAAGGAAGCTATGGAGGTGCTTTCATCCTGCGTTACATCCAAAATCAGATTGTGATTTTTATAACTATTGTGCTGAGCCGTAACTTTTTCTAAAAAAGACTCGATGTTTCCCTCGGTATCCCGGATAACAATGGTATGACCTTTCTCTTCTACTTTCATTCGCTGTAATAATAATAGATGCTAATGTACTGTATTTTTTAGAATACTGCAGGAAAATAAACCGCCTAATTGGCGTACATTTCCGGGCTAATGCGGATTTTAAATAAAAAAGCGCCGGTTTTATCACGGTAGGAATAAATAAGCTGCACTTTATTATCCCGAAAATATTTCATATCGGGATTGGTTTTGATATTGCTTACCAGATTGGGTTCGATTACTTTTTGTGCCTGATCAATGTCTACCTGTTCTTTATTCAGATTGATCAGTGTATAATTATATTGAAATACTTTATTGGGCAATACCATCGAATTATCAAGCCGGGTCTCACGGTCGACAGGAATAGGACATTGTTTATTGATTTCATGCGATACCGTAGTCAAATAACTTTCCAACGACGGTTTCATTAAATTGTGAACTGCAAAAAAGACTGCCATAAAAACGACAACTCCCACTGCAATCCCAACAATGACCTTTGTTTTATCATTATTCTTCATCCTTCTTCATTTTTAAATCCAGACAGTACACCAAACTAATAAAGCTGGGTTTGTACACTGCTTTCCGGGCTTTGATCTTTTCGTATTCCTTACCCGGCAGAAGAGCATTGATTTTCATTCCTTTAAAATTAATTTTAAAGCGTTCCAGATACACCGTACTATGTGCCGGAACCGTAAATTCCACCCGATTATTTTTAATGGACTTTTTCCACGTTTTAAAATACCTTAGAAAAGAATCACTTTTAATCTCATTTTCTGTTAGCAACCAGTTTTTGATTTCAATCTGGAAACCATGGTGAAATGATTTTTCAGGAAATGAAACCTGTATGGGTTGGTTGGTATAGTTTCGGATACAACAAAATTCCGCCAGTGTACATCCTGACAGCGTTAAACAAAGCAATACTAACGCAAACCATTTTTTCATTTTCGGTTATTTAATTTTTGAAGCCAGCAAATAGATTACCGCCATTCGGATAGCGACACCATTCTCGACCTGATTCAGGATAACCGATTGTTGCGAATCGGCTACATCTGAAGTGATTTCGACACCACGGTTAATTGGCCCCGGGTGCATGATTATAATTTCTTTATTTAACGAATCCAATAAGGCTTTATCCACCCCATATTGTTGTGCATACTCACGCGTTGACGGGAAATAATTCACATCCATTCGTTCATTTTGAACGCGCAACATATTGGCTACATCACACCATTCTAATGCTTTACGTAAGTTTGGTTCAACCTTTACACCAAGACTTTCGATATACTTCGGGATCAAGGTATTGGGACCACAAACCTTCACTTCGGCACCTTGCATTTGTAGTGCGAAAATATTCGACAACGCCACTCGGGAGTGCAAAATATCACCTACAATTACGATTTTCTTTCCGGCTACTTCGCCCAGCTTTTCACGGATGGAAAAACTATCCAGCAACGCTTGCGTCGGATGTTCGTGCGCACCATCACCGGCATTAACAATACTGGCGTTTACGTTTTGCGACAGAAAATGTGCCGCACCCGGATTGCTATGACGCATAACCACCATATCGACTTTCATCGAAAGGATGTTGTTTACGGTATCGATCAGGGTCTCCCCTTTTTTAACAGACGATTGGGCTGCAGAAAAACTGATTACATCAGCCGATAAACGCTTCTGCGCCAATTCGAACGACAATTTCGTCCGCGTACTGTTTTCGAAAAAAATGTTTGCAATAGTTACATCCCGTAACGAAGGTACTTTTTTAATCGGACGGTTGATTACTTCTTTAAAATGATCTGCCGTTTCAAAAATCAGATCGATATCGTTTTTATTGATGTATTTTATTCCAAGTAAATGATTGACACTTAACTCTTTCATTGTTGTGTTGTTGCTTAATTAGTTGTTGGTTGTTGTTTTAGACACTAAAAGAACTTCATCCGCTCCTTCATTCTGTTTCCAGTTTACGATCACTCTTTCATTGTTAATCGCATCTACCTGTCGCCCGCGATAGTCCGGTTGTATCGGTAAATGGCGGCTAAAACGACGGTCGATCAGAACCAGTAACTCAATTTCTGACGGTCGGCCAAACGATTGAATCGCGGTTAAAGCCGATCGGATACTCCTTCCCGTATATAAAACGTCGTCGATAAAAACCACTTTTTTGTCTTCCACCAGAAAATCGATTTGGGTTTTATTGGCTTCCAGCGGTTTTTCATTCCGACGGAAATCATCTCTGAAAAACGTAATATCCAAAAATCCGAGTGCTACGTCTTTTACCTGGTATTCATCCTCTAAAAGTTGTTTGATTCGTTCTGCTAAATACTTCCCTCTGGGTTGAATCCCAATAAGAATAGTGTTTGTAAAATCAAGATGTTTCTCGATTAACTGACAGGCCAAACGGTGCAGAATGATATTGACTTCTTTCGAAGTGAGCAATATTTTTTGACTCATAATGAAGTGTTGTGTTTGGAGGGTAAAAGTACAATAAATTTGTGTAAACTACGAAATGCTTTTTCTTAAAAAACATTTTTTAAAAGAAGGCTTACTGCTTTGTAACGGAACCTTAAAAAAGTGCAAAATCCTCCGTATTTCCCGGAAAAATATAACTATATTTGACTATGACAGTCGCTTTACCCAATCTTAAAAACTACCTGCAATCCAAGGCCGGAATAACCGAAGAACAATTCGAAGCGCTTACCGGGAATCTTAAAACCGCTACAATCGAAAAAGGAGGTATATTGCTCAAACAGGGTGAGATCTGTCATCATTCCTTTTTTGTAGAACAGGGTTTGCTTCGCTCCTACACTATTGATGACTCCGGAAAAGAGCATATCATACAGTTTGCCACCGAAAGCTGGATCATTAGTGACCGGAGTAGTATTTTTTTTAATGAACCGTCCGATTTTTTTATCGATGCCGTCGAACCCACCACTTTTGTGTATCTCGACCAACACTTTATTCACCGTGCGTCCGAAATGAGTAGTGCCTTCCGGATTTTTAACGAAAAAGCCTTGCAAAATCATATCCGCCATTTACAAAAACGGATCAACCTGCTCCTTGCTGCCACAGCCGAACAACGTTATCTCGATTTTATAAAACTGTATCCGGATGTAACCCTACGCGTTCCGCAATGGATGATTGCTTCCTATCTTGGCATTACGCCCGAAAGTTTAAGTCGGGTGCGGAAAGAACTCGCCAAACGCAATTTCAAACCGTATTGATTCATTTCTTATCCTACATCAATGCCTAAAAAATGTTCCTGTGGTACTTTTGTACTATAATTTTAAAAAGGAACAATCATGGCAACAAAAAATATTGAAATCGTAGTCGCACCCAGAACCCCGCATTTTGTAGGCGACGGTTTTCGCGTGCACAATTTTATTCCAAGTGGTTATCATTTGGATATGGAACGTATGAGTCCGTTTATTATGATGGACTATAATTCCAAATATCACTTTTCACCTTCCGAAATCCCGAGAGGTGTTGGCGTTCACCCACACCGTGGCTTCGAAACGGTTACCATTGCCTATAAAGGAAAAGTAGCCCACCACGATAGCTCGGGAAACAGCGGAGTAATTGGCGAAGGCGATGTACAGTGGATGACCGCTGCATCGGGCGTATTACATAAAGAATACCACGAAAAAGAATTTAGCAAAATCGGAGGCGAATTTCAGATGGTCCAATTATGGGTGAACCTACCGGCCAAAGACAAAATGTCCCAACCGAAATACCAGGGCATTACCAATGATCAAATTGGAAAATACATATTACCGGACAATGCCGGATTAGTTGAAGTCATTGCCGGAGAATACCAAAATGTAAAAGGCGCGGCGTCTACTTTTACGCCGGTACACCTTCAAAATGCAAAACTGAACAAAGGCGGAAAAGCCGGATTTTCATTCCCTCCTGAATATAACACCGCGTTATTAGTAATTCAAGGTAGTATCACCGTAAACGGAACGGAAGAAATCCCGACGGATCATTTTGTATTATTTGAAAACGAAGGCGAAGATTTTTCGATTGAAGCCTTGGAAAACGACACGATTGTATTAATTTTAAGCGGAGCTCCGATTAACGAACCCATTGCTGCTCATGGCCCGTTTGTAATGAACACCCGGGAGGAAATTATTCAGGCTTTTGAAGACGTTAATATGGGACGTTTCGGTTATCTGGAAGACTAAAAAACTAAAAACAATATAAAATGTCTAATATTCAATTGATCATAGAAGAGCGCGCTGCCAATATTGGTAACTTTATGGTAGGGCGCCTCTTACCTTTTCGCGAAAAACGAACGGTTGGTCCTTTTGCTTTTATCGACCATATGGGGCCGGCATATTTAAAAGAATACCAAAACCTTGATGTGGCGCCGCATCCGCATATCGGTTTATCAACATTAACCTATTTGTTTGAAGGCAGTATCATGCACAAAGACAGTCTTGGTTCGGAAATCGAAATCCAACCGGGTGCTGTAAACTGGATGACTGCCGGAAAGGGAATTGTACATTCTGAAAGAACGCCACAGTATTTGCGAACATCGGATAAAGTACTACACGGATTACAAATTTGGGTCGCTTTGCCAAAAGAACTGGAACAAATGGAACCATCATTTGTACATGTCGACAAGGATGATCTGCCGCATTGGGAAGAAAACGGGCTTTCTTTTAAACTGATTGCCGGAGAAGCTTTTGGTCGCAAATCGGCCGTACCGGTTTATAGTCCGTTGTATTTTATAGAAATTAAAAGCACTGCGGCACAAAAAGTAAGCATTGGGAAAGATTTATACGGTGAAAGTGCCTTATATATACTGGAAGGAAGTATTACAAGTGACGGTAACACTTTTGATCCGAAACAAATTCTGATCGCAAAAGACAGTACGTTATGCGAATTTGAAATGGGCGAAAATACAACTGTCTACCTTTTTGGCGGAGACGCCTTTCCGGAAGAACGTTTTATTTTCTGGAATTTTGTAGCATCCGACAAAGCCTTGATCGAAGCCGCCAAAGAACGTTGGGAAAAACAGGAATTCCCAAAAGTACCAGGAGAAACCGAATTTGTCCCTTTACCACCACCACCTAAATTTTAAGCCTATGGAAAGCATCACTGCACAAATTGGGAAAGATCGTTATACCACGACGATAAGCGCCCGAAAACACCATCTTATTTCGGATGAACCGGAAGAAATGGGTGGTCAGGATCTCGGATTCGCACCACAGGAGCTCTTTGCCGCTGCTCTCGCCAGTTGTACCATTATTACGCTGCGAATGTATGCCGATCGTAAAGGTTGGGATGTCGCAACCATTACTATTGATGTTACTTTCGATCGGGACACTACAGCCAACGTCACCCGACTGGAACGCAAAATTGAGTTTACCGGCACATTGGACGAAACCCAAAAAGAGCGCTTAAAAGTGATTACCAACAGTTGTCCGATACACAAAACATTGACCAATCCGATAGAAATTACAACAACCGTACACTAATACAATCATGACAATAGAACAAACCAACGACGACAAAAAAGGCTTTTTTAAAGCCATTTCCGATGGAAAAGAAGCCGGATTAATGACGTATAGCTGGGCCGGAGCAGACAAAATTATCATCGACCATACCGAAGTAAACCCGGAATTTAAAGGTCAGAATGTAGGGAAAAATATGGTTATGGAAGCCGTAGCTTTTGCTCGTGATCAACATATTAAAATCATGCCGCTATGTCCGTTTGCCAAAAGTGTTTTTGACAAAAATCAAGACATTCACGATGTTTTATTTTAAATAAAGACACCTTCTATAAAATTAAAAACTCCCGCTAAATGCGGGAGTTTTCGTTGTTTACATCACCCTTATAATAAACAATCCACTATTTAACGATAAGCTTGGCTGTAAACAATTTTCGGGAATGAATTTTCAGGATATAAACACCGGTTGGTAAATCCTGAGTGATCAATGAATATTTATTGTTGTTGACGTTTTTCGTCGCATACATTAATTTTCCTTCGGTATTAAAAACCTCGATCAAATCAATTGGATAATCCGATTGTACAATCGTCTGATTTGTATTATTCGTTGGATTTGGATACACTTTTAGTCCGTTGTCAATTTTAAATTTATCCCCCCCTAAAGTGCTGTCAACCACTTCAAACGAAACACGGTTGGAAACTTCATTATACGAATCGTTCGTAAACATTACCAGAAAATAATTTCCGGTTTCGGTTGGTAAAGCAGCACCGGTTAACGCCTGTGTTCCTTCGGCCTGACCGTTGAAATAAGTATAACTTAACAGCGGATCGATATTTGGATTTTCTCCTTCGTGGTAAATTCCCAGCCAGTCTTTTACAATCCCCGGTGCATCTGTCCAGGAAGCTACAATTTGCTCTCCCAAATCGTAAACCGGCTTATTGATCCACAATTCGGTAACCAGATTTCCTACTTTAAAAAAAGCTTTATTACCGATCGTATTATACCCGTCCTGTAGAAAATACGCTGCATAATAATATCCGGTTGGCAGATTCGTAAAGGTCAATGTTCCCGATGTAGTTGTCACATATTGATAGGCAGTAGCCGTTACCTGTCCCGGAATATGTCCCATTTTATAAATACCGATCCAGTCTTTTACCAATTGTGGTCCGTTGGCAAATGTAACGGTAACCGGCATTCCTACTGCATATTCTTCCTGATTGGTGGTTACCGTTGGTACCGGTCCGACATAGAAATACTTTCGTGGTGCGATTTCGGTATAACCGCCATTGGAGAAAATAGCAGCGTAATAGCGTCCTTTATTCGGTAGACCATTCGTAAATGTTATAACCCCGTTTGGATTTCCATTTGTATACTGCCAGGTTTGTGATGGCGAAGAAGATCCCGGCGTCTGACTGTCTTTATACAATCCGATCCAGGTTGATGTGCTGGCCGGAGCATCGGTATAGTTTACTTTAATGATAGCATTCTGCGCATACGTCAACGAATCGGTAACTATAGCAGTATTTACGACATTACTTCCGGTAATGGTAAATGTTTTTACATCACTCCACGGTGACCATTCCAAATTGCGATCACGGTAGCGTAACTTCACATAATACTGACCATTCGGAATCGAATTGGTACCCAACGTCATTTTAGTAATATCAACCCCTAAATTGCGATCTACAGTAGAATCTCTTCGTGTTTGGTACATTCCGTATAAATTTTCAAAATCGCGGTATACCTCTTTTGTGATAATATTAAAATCGGCTGTCTTTGAAACCAGAAACTGCGTCGTATTTAACAATTCGCCCGAAGTCGTCGTATAAGCACTTCCATCCAGGGTTAATGGCAAAGTTGAACTTGCGGCAAACGTATTTTCGATAGCCGGTTTTTCCGGTGCTGGTTTGTTTTTATAGCGGTGGAATTCGTCCATCAACTCGTTGTTTTTCCAGCCATCCACACTTCCGATTGAATAACTTTCCACATCCATTTTTCCGTTAACCACATCGATATCCACAATTTGGTAAATCCAGTTACAGATTGTTTTCTGAACATCTTCAAAATCCTCTTCCGACGACATTCCCCAATACTGATCCCAAGCCGTACCTCCGGAAATAATATTATAAGCAGGTGAATTTTTCAACTGACCACGGTGGTATAAATGATGATGCGCCCCAATATGCATAATATATTTGGACGAAGTAGTTAAAAATGGAACCGCTGTATTGCGCACCCAGGTCGAAATATCCCCTACATACTGTTCCGCCTGGTACGGACGGTGACTTAATGAAAAAATCCAGTCCACCGTAGTATCGGCATTTGCAGCGGCAACTACCTGTTGCAACCAGTTCATCTGAGCCGCACCCGTATGTTCCGAACTCATACTGATAAACAATACATTTCCAGCTTGTTGGGCGTAATAATTTTCCGTTCCGGAAGAAATTCCTTTATAAGCCAACTCACTGATGTAGAAATGATCATAATACGATTGCATCCCCAACGTACCATAGGTTTCGTGATTTCCAACCGTAGTCTGAATTGGGATATTACCCGACAAAGCGCGATTCTTTTTAAAGTGAACATACTCATAATGATCCAATGTTCCCACATCCACCTGATCGCCTACCATAAATGTCATCGCGATATTATCTTCAGGGGACAAACCGGCTCCCCATTTTTCGCGAACCTTACGCTTTGCTGCCGACACCAAGGAGTCGTAGCGCGGTACTGCTTTTAACTGATTATCACCCATGATCAGAAAGCGAATATGACCATCAGATGTCGCAGCTTGTCCCGGATTAGGCAATGTTTTAAACGAATACACCTCCGAAACCGAAGTTCCCGTTTTAATTTTGTAATAATACTTGGTGTTGGGCGCTAAGTTGATCAACTTAACATTGTGGTAGAAATAATTTCCGGGATAGCCGGAATCGGTAAAAATGTTGGTATTTCCGGTAACCGTAACATTTAGATCGTTTGCGGCAGTTCCATATTCCACAATCGATTCGGTATTACTTTCGGTTTTCCAGGTCACATAAATCGAGTTGGGCGTGACGTTCTGTAAATACGGATACAGCGTTTGCGCCCCGGCAGTCAGGCTGACCACCAGGAGCAGTAACAAGTACATTTTTTTCATAAATAGTGTGTTTAGTTAGACGCTGCAAAAGTATCTTTCCAACTTGCGATTGCCTTTAAAGCAACGTTACCCTTTCACCCTATTCTTTTACTTTTTAGTTAAAAATGTTAAATTAATGTAGTTATTTAGCTTTATAATATAAATAACCATCTTTTCGGGCATAACAAAAGAATTTTCCTTCATTATCCACCAATCCGAAAAGAAGCAGTCCTTTCTCTTTTTGATAATTCCGATCATAAAACCCTACTTTATACGGAAAAATCGGCTGTACGATATTAGCTTCTTTAAAATCGGCACCCAATACAAAACCATATAGTCCGTCTTTTTTAAGACTTATAAAATCATCCTGATGTCCCGAAAAGCGAGATGGGTTCCATTCAATCCCATCATATTCAGCAGCTAACACCACGCCGTCAAAAGGCGTTATTACACCATATTTCCCATTTTCTTTAAATCGCCAGTTTTTAGTATATACTTTGATATCACTTCTGGCGCCAAAATAAGACCGTCCCAAGCCATACGGATCCAATTCCTCATAGTTAATCGGAAGAATCACTTTTTCATCCGTATCAATAAGTCCGTATTTCATACTTTGGGTAGCTTTGTCTTTTCTACCAACAACAAACAACAACTGCTCTTCATTGGAAACCGCATAGCGTATCGGGCTAATGCTATCATAGCTGGCTTGAATTAAACGTCTCTCAGAAAGTACAATCCCATATTGAGTACCAATTTTATAACGGATTATATTTTTCTGTGTGATTCTTTTCTCTTCCGTATCCTGAGTTATAGCAGTATTGGCAAAACTGTCGAAACTATAGGTCTGACCAGCCGGTGCCGGTGGCATTGGGAATTCTGTTCCGGATTTTACCTCTTTCTCCCCACCGATTCGCTCATTCAGGAAAAGCTTTCCGTCTTTTATGTCGAACGTTTGAACGATATATTTTTTGACCACTTTTGGCTTACTTTTTTCCAAATTAGCCTCATCAGGCTTTTCATATGCTTTTCCATAAGCCGGCGGTGGTGGTGGTACCGCTTCTGTAGTATAATTGGATTTACCTGTACCTGTACCGCTACCGTACCCAGGTTCAGCGATAACCTCGGTTCTGCCATATTCACTTTCGAATTGCTCTTTAATTCCCGGTTGGTATTCCGACGTTACTGGTTGCAATACAAACTTTCCATTTATATGGTTTATCCGCATTGGTGAAGCACTATCTGATTTATCTTTTGTAGCAGTTAAAGCAATAGATTTGCCTGGAACGGTTAAACCTCTGTCTAATTTAATTTTATCATAATCCTTTAAAAGCCACTCTGAAATTTTTTGTTTGTCACAATCATATACAAATAAGCTAAACCGATCGTCAAAATTAGTCGTCGCCATTAAGGCATAACGCGCTCTTTTAGGGGCAAGGCTACTAGCGCCTGTAGTATCAACAGGAATAATTTTTTTAAAATTATCCGGATAAATATTCTCCCCTTTTAGGTTAAATAAAGCATACCCTTCCCGATTTCTTCTCTTAAAATCGTTGTATTCTTTTTCAGTTTTAAAAGCAGACGTCGAACGACTAACGCTATTCTTCTTTAAAACGGCAATGATAAACTTATTCGGTTCCACGCCAAATTCATCATATTCCGGTCCGGAAACCACTATTTTACCGTTATAAACCAGTCCATTATCTTCTTTATTTTTAAAGGCAAAATACCCTTTTGGCATCTTACGATTATAATTTATTTGATCGTATTTATTTTTATTGATCAGCTTACCATTGTAATCCGATAATCCATAACCATTTCCAACGCGAAATGGAATAGTAACCTCTTGACTAAAAGCTTGTAACGAAAAAAGTAAGCCGAGTCCGACTTGTAAAAATAACCTCATAGTAATTTTGATTGCTTTTCAAATATAGTATTTATTGATAACCCAAAAACCATGCCTTTCCCGTTAAACACAAATTTTAAAAAAATGGTTAGAAAATCGGCATAAAAAAAGCTGCTTGTTAAAGCAGCCTATCTCTATTTTCATTTAAACCTGACAGGTTTCAAAAACCTGTCAGGTTTGTATCGTTTATACCGTATACATTTTTTGTCTTAATTCTTTGATTTTCGGATCATCCAGATAATCATCGAATGTCATATAACGATCGATTACTCCATTTGGCGTGATCTCCAACACACGGTTTGCAACAGTTTGTGCAAATTCGTGGTCATGCGTGGTAAACAATACCGAACCTTTAAAGTTTTTCAACGAGTTGTTAAAAGCGGTAATCGATTCCAAATCCAAGTGATTCGTTGGTTCGTCCAACATCAACACGTTAGCACGCAACATCATCATTCGGGAAAGCATACAACGTACTTTTTCACCTCCGGATAAAACACGCCCCGTTTTTAATGCTTCCTCTCCTGAGAAAATCATTTTTCCTAAGAAACCACGAACATAAACTTCGTCTCTTTCCGGTTCTGTTTTCGCCCACTGGCGTAACCAATCCACCAAAGTAAGATCGTTTTCGAAGAAACTGTGGTTATCGGCTGGTAAATACGATTGAGAAGTCGTAATTCCCCATTCTACCACGCCGGAATCAGCTGTCATATTTCCGTTTAAAATTTCGTAAAAAGCCGTTGTTGCACGGGAATCTTTCGAGAAAACCACGATTTTATCCCCTTTAGCCATATTTAAATCCACATTCTTAAACAAAGATTCACCTTCGATGGATGCGCTTAAATTCTGTACGTTTAGGATTTGATCACCTGCCTCACGCTCCTGATCGAAAATGATCGCCGGATAACGACGGCTAGATGGTTTGATCTCGTCCAAATTCAACTTATCGATCATTTTTTTACGGGAAGTAGCCTGTTTTGACTTCGCAACGTTCGCACTAAAACGACGGATAAACTCTTCTAATTCGGCTTTTTTCTCTTCAGCCTTTTTATTTTGCTGTGCTCTTTGTTTGGCCGCTAACTGACTCGATTCGTACCAGAATGTATAGTTACCGGAAAAATGATTGATTTTTCCAAAGTCAATATCCGACACGTGCGTACAAACCGCATCTAAAAAGTGACGGTCGTGCGATACTACCAACACCGTATTGTCATAATTCGCAAGGAAATTCTCCAACCATCCGATGGTTTCGAAATCCAGGTCATTCGTAGGCTCATCCATGATCAGAACGTCCGGACTTCCAAATAAAGCCTGCGCCAAAAGGACACGTACTTTTAATTTCGCGTCCATTTCGCCCATTAGCGTATAGTGGTATTCTTCCGAAATACCTAAGTTCGACAGCATGGCAGCAGCATCCGAATCGGCATTCCAACCGTTCATTTCCTCAAACTGCACCTGTAACTCTCCGATTCTTTCGGCATTTTCATCTTTATAATCCAGATACAATTCGTCCATCTCCTTTTTAACGGCAAATAACGTTTTGTTACCCATCATAACCGTTTCAAGAACAGTATGCTCATCAAACATATTGTGGTTCTGGTTTAAAACCGACATCCTTTTCCCCGGCTCCAGTATTACCCGTCCGGATGTAGGATCGATCTCACCTGCCAATATCTTTAAAAAAGTTGATTTTCCTGCTCCGTTAGCCCCGATGATCCCGTAACAGTTACCTTGCGTAAAGGTTACATTTACTTCGTCGAACAAAATTCGTTTACCAAACTGAACGGATAAATTTGAAACTGTTAACATTTGAAATTGATTTTTATAAAATTGTTGCAAAAGTAGAAAAAATAGTGCAGTTTTGAACTATCTAATTTAGAATCTGTAAAGCTTTATTTTAACTGTACCTTAACAGCCTGTTCTATAATATAGAAATACTTTTGTTTAGAGATAAAATTGTTTGAATGTTTGCCCATATAAAAAACGTACTCCTCCCGCTTTCCACAGTGCTGATTTGCTCCCTCACTTCCTGTAATAAGAAGTTTGAAAGTGACAATTATACAGCCTATTTTGGAGGAGAAGTGATCAACCCTCTTAGTCGCTATGTCCTTTTGTGTAAAGACAATAAGGTTATTGATACCCTTATCTTAGACGAAAAAAACCGTTTTTTAAAGAAATTTGACTCTTTAACACCGGGAATGTATACATTCCGTCATGACCCGGAATACCAATATATCTATTTTGACAAAAACGACAGTTTGATGGTACGTATCAATACGGGCGATTTTGACAATTCGATTGTTTTTTGTGGCCGTGGTGATCAGAAAAATAACTTCCTGATGGAGATGTATCTCAAAAACGAATCGGACAAAAACAATATGTTCGATCTTTTTGACAGAAGTTATGATCATTTTACCAAAAGCATCGATTCCATTTACGCTCGTAAAAAAGCCTTTTACCTTCGTAAAAAAACAGAAATCAACTGGGATGATAAATTTGATTTGTATGCCAAAGCCAGTTTAGACTTTAACCACCTGGCAAAAAAAGAAATTTACCCGTTTGCACACGAACGTCGTACCGGTGAAGTCGTTAGTACCAAATTACCTAAAGATTACTACAGCTTCCGTAAGGAAATTGACTTTAATAATGCCGAACTGACCAACTATTCGCCTTTTGTACGCTATCTGACGGCGATGTTAAACAACGTGGCCTATTCGGAAGCGAATAACACCTTTAATCTGGAAGAAACGGCAATCGAAAACAATATCAAAAAGCTAAATATTGCCGATACGCTGTTTAAAAATGAGAAGATTAAAAACAGTGTTTTAAATAATATTGCCTTTATGTACCTGTTGGAAGATCAGAATATGCATAATAAAAAGAAATTTTTTGACCGCTATTCGCAATTATCGACCGACAACAGTAGTCATAATGAAATCAAGAAAATCGGCGATGCGATTCAAATGCTAACGGAAGGAAAGAAATTACCGGATGCGGACTTGATCAACGAAAAAGGTGATAAAGTAGATTTGAACACCATAACCGATGGTAAAAAAACTGTGATTTTCTTCTGGACATCGAATGCCAAAGCTCATATGGTCACCGTTCATAAAAAAGTAAATGAATTAAAAAAGAAACATCCGGACCTACGTTTTGTATCAATCAATGTAGACGATTCCGAACAGGAATGGAAACAAATTTTATCGCAATATGCCTTTGAAAACACCACCGAATTGCATTCGGCGAATTTCGAAGCGTTAAAAGATCATTGGGTGATTACGAAAATACAACGTACGATCCTACTTCAGCCAAATGGTATGATCAAAAATGCGTTTGTGAGTCTTTTTGATTCCGATTTTGAGAAGAACCTTAAATAAACAAACTAAACATAAAAAAGGCGGTTTCGTTAGTGAAACCGCCTTTTTGCTTTTATACTAAGGAGTATTATTTGTTTCCTTTTTCGTAGTCGGCTAAAAACTGTGCCAAACCGATATCGGTAAGCGGGTGTTTTAGCAATCCTAAGATAGACGACAATGGTCCTGTCATTACATCGGCTCCAATCTTCGCACAATTTACCACGTGCATCGTATGACGTACCGAAGCAGCCAGAATTTGTGTTTCGTAAGCATAGTTATCATAAATCAAACGGATTTCGTCGATCAGGTTTAAACCATCTGTCGAAACATCGTCCAAACGACCTAAGAAAGGCGATACATAAGTTGCTCCTGCTTTGGCAGCCAATAAAGCCTGACCAGCAGAGAATACCAAGGTAACGTTTGTTTTAATACCACGATCTGAAAAATATTTACAGGCTTTGATTCCTTCTTTTGTCATTGGGATTTTCACCACAATTTGCTCGTGTAGTTCAGCCAATTCTTCTCCTTCGCGAACCATTCCTTCGTAATCGGTAGCAATTACTTCAGCACTTACATCGCCGTCAACAATATTACAAATGGCAACATAGTGTTTTAGAATATTGTCTTTTCCAGTGATTCCTTCTTTGGCCATTAGCGACGGATTAGTAGTTACACCATCCAATACTCCCAAAGCTTGCGCTTCTTTAATTTGCTCTAAATTAGCCGTGTCAATAAAAAATTTCATCTTAAATATATTTAATGATAGTTGTGTTAAAATTCGGATTACAAAATTACAACTTATAATGGTTCATTAATAACTTTTCGTATACTTTATCCGGAAGCACCCGTTTTAAAACAATCGAAAACTTCTGCATAAATGCCCCAACCTTATAATGGATCTTCGGATTCGGGTTTTGAATAATCGCATATACCGCAGCAGCCATTTGACTAGGATCGCTTCCACTATCGACATGATCATTCATCATACTTAACGTATTCCCATACGGAACTTCATAAGCCGAACCTTTTACCAACGGCGCGTGATAACGTCCCGAAGCGATATTGGTAGCAAAATCCCCAGGAGCCACATTCGTAATATGAATACCAAAAGCCTTTACCTCCATTCGTAGTGCTTCCGTAATCAATTCCAAAGCACCTTTGGAAGCCGAATACACACTTCGGTATGGTAACCCCATATAACCGGCAATGGACGTCACATTGATGATCAATCCGGATTGCTGTTTGCGCATATGCGGTAAAACCGCTTTCATCACCTCGATCGGTCCAAAAAGATTGGTTTCGAAATTATTGCGAATTTCATCGCCCGGAATTTCTTCCAGCGGACCGGTAATTCCTACGCCTGCATTATTGATCAAAATGTCTAGTCGTCCTTCCTTGGCTATAACTGCTTCCACAGCCGTACGAATCGTATCGGCATTGCGCACCTCCATCGCTACTAACGGAAAAAGTGTTTGCTGTATTTTTTCGGGGTTCCTGCTGGTCCCGTAAACGGTATATCCTTTTTGAAATAATAATTCGCCTATGGCTTTTCCGATGCCCGACGAGCCTCCGGTAATCAAAACCACTTTTCCCATAGTATCCGGTTCAAAATTTGTGTTGCTAAAATAAGGAAGAAAAACGTTACAAAAGTCCTAAAACAAAAAAATCTCCCAAAAGGAGATCTAAGAAAAAATGGCAAGCGACCTACATCGCACCGCTACAACCACATACCTTTGCTGTGTTCCCACCCTGGAGGAGTCTGCAGGAGCTGGTCGTGTAGGACTTGCCGGTGCAAATATACAATCTTTTTATATTTTTGCAAGGCAATTGTGAGATATAAAATACAATTGTATATTGTGGTATCCAATTTTAAGAATCATGAAAAAGTATAATGCATTCGCATTCATTTTATTAAGCTCTTTTTTCTTTTCGTGTGACAACGGAAAAAAAAATGAAGAAAATTTATTTAGCCTTGATACAACCGACCTAAAAGAGGTCTATCAGCCCAAAGAAAGCCTTGGACTGGGTATCAAAAATGCCGAAAACAAGACAATCGACTCCATTATTTTTTACATCAACGACAAAAAAGTCGGACAGGTAAAAGGAAGTGAAAAATTTGTTTTTGCTTTAAAAGAACAAAAACTGGGGTATCAAAATATTAAAGCCTTGGTATATTCAGAAGGAAACGCCAATGAAGTGACCGGTCGTATTGAAGTCGTATCGGACGTACAACCAAAACTTTTAAACTATAAAATACTAAACACCTACCCGCACGATATCAAAGCTTATACACAGGGATTGGAGTTTTACCGTGATACGTTAATTGAAAGTACCGGAAACGGCGCCGGAAACGGAACCGGATTACGCGGGATTTCCAGTTTGCGCAAAACCGATTATAAAACCGGAAAAGTATATAAGAGTATCGAATTACCACAAAACGTATTTGCAGAAGGTACGACTGTATTAAACAATAAAGTCTACCAGCTGACGTATCAGAATAACGAAGCCTACGTATATAATGCCGATACCTTTAAAAAAGAAAAAACCTTCCCTTATTTCAAACAAATGGAAGGATGGGGATTATCAAACGACGGTAAAAACCTGTTAATGTCCGACGGAACCGAAAAAATTTGGTTTGTAAATCCGGAAAATTTTAAAGAAGTAGACTATATCAATGTGTATACGGCCGGTTCTAAAATTAAAGCAGTAAACGAAATGGAATGGATCGACGGTAAAATTTATGCGAATATCTATACCAAAGATGCCATTGCGATTATCGATCCGAAAAACGGTGCGGTAGAAGCCATTATCAACCTGACCGATTTAAAATCGAAAGTAACCGCACACCCGGATTTGGATGTTTTAAACGGAATCGCTTACAATCCTAAAACCAAAACCATTTTTGTGACCGGTAAAAACTGGGATAAAATGTTTGAAATTAAAATCGAAAACTAATCGTTTGCAACTATCCTTAAATCGTATAGACCAAAAAATTAAAATATGAATCAAGAGGAAATCAACAAGGAAGTAACGGAACGATTAAAGCAAATTTACGCTCCTTATTTCGATTCGGAATATCTTGATCAAAACCTTGAGGTACCACGAACCTATACGGATAATGTCCAAAAATTAAAAGTGGGCGATTTACACAGCCTTTCCAGTGCGTTATCCAGTACCAAATTCTGGATACAAATGTTTGGCGATGAATTTTTAGAACGACGGGATACCAACCAACTCACCAAAAATGATACAATTTTTCTGGTCATTGGCGGAATGGGGATCACACCATGAGTTCCTACTATGCTGTGATAAATCTTCAGATGATTTTGAAAAAATATTCGACTTCAATGATGCTCACCCCTGGTGTGGGCATCATAATGAAGTGGAATGGGCCGATTTTAGAGAATTCCTCAAAGAAGATTTTAAGATTGACTTAGAATAATCAAACAGGCTTACTTTACCTAAAAAGCCCTACTCCTATCTAATGATCAACTGAAATTTTTAACCTTAAAATCCGCACAAGTAAAGGTCCAAAAAATGGAAAGACTTACCAATGATCCCATAGCCGTAATGCGTGCGGCCGAAATTGAAGTCGAAAGCTTTGATTTAAAAGACGGAGAAAAAATCCTGGCTTATTTCGCCCAGTTTCCATCAATTGGCGGATTTCCGTATAAAATAATTATCGTTGAAAATACAAACGGAACCATCCGTTCGGCGTTTAGACAATGGGACACCGAATACAACTACTCCCAATGGCCCAGCGGGATTTACAATCTGGATCGGCTTAGAATTGTAACGGGCGAAAAAATCCTTTCCGAAACCGATACGATACTATTAAAAGAGCAATTATCGAAATTGGAATCCATTGCATTACCCGAAAGTATCCGGAATGAAAATGGAATCATTTTAGACGGTTCCGAATGGAAATTTGGATTCCGTTTGACCTATAAAAACGTGGATTATACCTGGAGAGCGGCAACAGATGCCGTAGAAGTATTCGTTCCTATCATTGAGCTTCTCCGAAAACAGTACCAACTCCGATAAACAAAAAACGGCTATCTTACATCCAAAATGGAGAAACCGTTTTTAATTGCGTTCTTGCATTACCCTTACTTTTCTATTTCATCTTTCTAACGAAATAGAATTTATAAAAACATTACAACCATTTAACTTTAAAATATGAATCCAGATTTATTAAATCAAATCGAATACCTAAAAGACTGTAAAGGAACTAAAGGCAGTGCATTCGAAAATTTAGGACAAAGTGTTTACGACAAAATCAAAAACATCCACCAGAATCCGAATCTATTTATCACCCATTTGTATATTCCAAAAGGATCGGCAGAAAACGCACAAATGCTGGCCTCACAATACAAGCAATTGTTTAACAAGGAAATCGATCCGGAATTGGCCTCCTTTTACGAGTGTTTTGACGGATTTGAATTCCGATATATCAATCCGAGCAAGGTTTGGGAAGAATACGATAAAGATGAAATCGTTGACTGGGATCAATTTGATGTCGATCCGGAAGCGTTGAGTTATGCCGATATGATCAAAAATGAAGAATACGAAGATGACGTCAGAGATGAGTTTCATGCCATGATCGGATTGGATTTTGACGAACCTGCTTTTAACAATCGTATGTCGGATCCAAACATGGTAAAAGAATTTGTATTCTATGGTGAATCTGCTATTGAGTTTGCCGATTCGGGAATTAAAACCATCATTCCACCGGCTGCTCAGTTATTCGCCGACGGTAATAAAGTAAAATACCAACCGGATAATATCAATGTTTTCTATTTGGACTATTTTGATTTTTGGAGTCAAACCGTCTTGGGTCAAAAAGAGAATACGATCGCTGTTTATGCCGGAACCGATTATTCGGCTTGTATTGAAAACTGGGAATACAACGAAATCGCATCCTTTCTGCAGAAAAGATTGATCAAATAAATTATCAAAATAAAATGAGCGAAACCGCTACACACCTTATCGTCAATTGGATTGAGATACAAGATACTGTAATTTTAGTTGGCGCGACCGACGACCTACGATGGAAATGGGACACGGAACTGGGAATGTCCGGTGTGGATGCAAAGACTAGTGTTTGGGTCACTTTAACCGATCATGGTAAAGGTTATGCCCCTTCGGAAGAAGCGCATTTTTTTTGCTCGCCTAGCGATCCGATCCGACCGCTTGTTATGTCCAATATAATTGGATTGTTTGACATAGCCTGGATCATCAAAAACGAAAAACTTACCGGCGATATGGCGTATAATCGATTTTTCGGAAAAGTGATCGATCCTACTATTTAGATACTTAAAAAAAATATACTCCTCTAAAAATAATCCGAATGGGAACACTACATTCCGTATACCAACTTCAATCAAGAGTTTTAAACTCCGGTGCTATCCTTCGGGTTCGCAAAGACAAAGAAAGTCTCTTTTCAGAAAAATACACCATTATAAATCAAACCAATGATGATGGAACGTTCGGTATTTTTTCCAATACTTTTATTATAAACGCTCGCGATGGCAAAGTGAGAAGATACTCGGTCTATGCAGCAGAAAGGATAATCGATTGTAAGGAACCTGGTATTTATGTCTGCATACAAAGTGGGAGTAAATATGGTTTTGATGATAACTTCAATGCCTTTCTAAAGGAAATGGCTCCTTATTTGGAAGATAGCTTATACTACGTAATCTGGGATGATGAAATAAGTCGGTATGAAATTACGGATGGGGAATTCTATTTCAAAAGCACTACGGATTTTGATCGTTGGAATTACAATTTTGAAGCCTATTTACTGGCCAACTATTCCGATTCCAAACAGCTCATGGCCGATTATTATGTTGAGGAAGCAGATGAAATGATACTATGCCATAATGAAATGATCAAAGTTGGAGACGATCCGAAAGAACTCTATTACGAAATAGAAGATTATGAGGATTTATTCCATAAAATCTCAAATTATCAGAGTTATATTGAAACGGGAAAATTTACACAACTAACCAATTGGCTCCATGCTCAGATATATGATACCATTTGCGTAGAACTGGTCGTTACGGCTTCGCAATCGATATATGATGAAAGCGAAGTATATATGCAGGGAAAATTTGAAATCCGGATCAACGCTGAAAAGCCCTATGCTGAAAGTGACCTTATTGCTATTCCGGAATTTCTAAAAAGTATGGAGCAAGATGGAGAATACTTTATCTTTTCATGTTGTTGTGGCGTTCCTTCGTGTAGCGGATGGGAAAAAGGTATTTTGGTGGAGCATTCGGATACCAGAGTGTGCTGGACCAATCTGAATACCGGAAAGACATGGTATTTCGAAAAGCACAGCATTGAAGAAGACATAAAAACCATCCGGGAAGATGATAAGGTTTACGAAGCCTTTTTCACTAAAAAAGAAATCGAATATATAGGTGTTGGCGATTATTGGAATACCGACGACGGCTCTAAAAAATAACCAATCAATATGCATTAAAAGGAATCACAAGCTTATAAAGGCAACCCTAATGAATAATAATATCACACAAACAGGCTAATGACAATCATTTCTTAACAAGAAAATGCTTTTTTAATTCATTTTTGTTGTAAATTAGTTCAATGTTTTTTGAATCTGAATAGTAGTAATATCCTAATATTCAGATTCTTTTTTTTTACGGCTGACGCAGCGTCAAAATATTAAGTATTTTTTAACGCATCCGTAAAGTTCGGTTGGTTCGGTTTCAACCAAACTAATCGTATCTTTGCGAACCAAAATCAGACAATCCCCATGAATAAACAGCAGGAAGAAAAAGAAGAATTAATCGAATTATTCGGGATACACTTTGAAACGTATTATCATTTACCGCCCTGTGCGGCCCGAATATTAGGGTTATTAATTATGAATGTCCGCGATAAAGGCATGACATTCGAAGAACTGGTCGATCAGGGTTGTGCGAGTAAAAGCACCATATCGACCAATATTAATTTATTGCTCAAGTTGGGAAAAATCAGTTATTACACCAAGACCGGCGACCGTAAAAAATACTTTATGCCCTCCCCTCCCAACGAACGTATTCAGAACCATCTGAAATTTATTGAATCCGAAAAAAACATGCTTAACCGCGTAAAATCCTATGAGCTTACGTATCCGGCAGACGACAAAGCCCATACGGAGTTTGTTGTCAATGCCATGGATACCTATATGAAATACCTGAGCAAGTTTGAAAACATACTAACCGAGTGTATGAAGGAAGACTCCTTATCCAAAGACGAATTTTAAAACTATTTACAATTATATATAAATATTTTACCCTATGAAGAATAAAGTAATATTTAGCATGTTGGCCCTGTCGATGGTACTGGCATCGTGTGGAGACAAAAATCCGCAACAGCAGCAACCTAGTGGTCCCATGCCCTTTCCCGTTCAGAAAGTAGTCAAAGAAAATACCACAACCTATCAAGAATATTCAGCCAATTTACAAGGTCAGCAAAATGTAGAAATCCGCCCGAAAGTAAGCGGTTTTATCGAGCAGATTTTTGTCGACGAAGGACAAACGGTACGCAAAGGACAGGTGTTGTTTAAATTGGAAACCAATACCCTATCACAGGATGCCGGTGCGGCCAAAGCTGCCGTAGCTGCCGCTCAGGTGGAAGTGGATCGTTTGATTCCGTTAGTGGACCGTAAAATTATCAGTAATGTAACCTTAGAAACGGCTAAAGCCAATTTAGCACGTGCCAAAGCGAGTTACAACAGTATTGCGGCAAATATCAGCTTTGGAACGATTACCAGTCCGGTAGACGGTGTTATTGGTAGTATTCCATATAAAGTAGGAAGTTTGGTAAGTGCTACTACTGCCGATCCGCTAACTACTGTATCAGACATCCGTAATGTCCGTGCTTATTTTACGATGAACGAAAAACAATTGATTCAGTTCAGTAGAACCTTCCCGGGTGCTACTTTGTCCGACAAAATCAAAGCGATTCCTTCGGTAGAATTAATCCTTGCTGATAATTCGGTGTACGAGCACAAAGGGAAAATCGAAACGGTTAACGGACTGGTTAACGCCCGTACCGGTAGTACCGAATTCCGTGCGCAGTTCCCGAACCCACAATCGGTTTTACGAAGTGGTGGTAGCGGAATTATTCGCCTACCGGTGGAAGCAAAAGACGTAATCCTGATTCCTCAAAATGCGGTTTACGACATGCAAGGAAAACAAATGATCTATGCGGTTGGAAAAGACAACAAAGTACATTCGAAAATTATAGAAACCAACGGTACCTCCGGTTTGAATTTTATCGTAACCGGTGGTGTTGAATCCGGAGAAGTAGTTGTAGTCGAAGGTGTAACCAAATTGGCCGACAACCAGGAAATCGTTCCACAGGAAGCTGGTAAAAATGCACAACCCGCAGCAAATGCGCCCGTAAAAAAATAAACTTATGATTAAAACATTTATAAACAGACCGGTACTTTCTACCGTAATCTCCATCATCATAACCATTCTGGGTATCTTGGGATTAACGTCGTTACCCATAGAACAATACCCGGAAATTGCACCACCAACCGTGCAGGTTAGTGCTACCTATACCGGAGCCAATGCCGAAACGGTTTTAAATAGTGTTGTAACCCCTATCGAAGAAGAAATCAACGGTGTGGAAGGTATGACCTATATGACGTCGACATCGGCAAACAATGGTGCGGCGAACATTAGTGTATTCTTCGAATTGGGTGTAAATCCCGATATCGCTGCCGTAAACGTACAAAACCGTGTGGCGCGTGCCACCAGTAAGCTACCACAAGCGGTAGTCAATACCGGGGTAACCACGATTAAGAGTCAGACGAGTGCGTTGATGTTCTTCGCTTTATATTCGAACAATAAGGATTATGACGAAACGTTTATCCAAAACTACGCCCGTATCAACTTGGTACCGAAATTACAACGTGTAAAAGGAGTTGGACAGGTAAACGTATTTGGTGCGAAAGACTATTCGATGCGTATCTGGATTGATCCGGAGAAAATGGCCAACTACAAAGTGGTACCATCGGATATTCAGGATGCGTTACGCGAACAAAACTTAGAAGCCGCACCGGGTAAATTCGGTGAAAATGCGAATGGCGTTTACGAATACGTAATCAAATATAAAGGACGTTTATCTAAAATTTCCGAATACGAAAACATCATTATCAAATCGACCGGAAACGGTAACTTCCTTCGCTTAAAAGATGTGGCGACTGTCGAATTAGGGGCCTTTAACTACGGTGCCAAAAACATGGCAATGGGGAAACAAGGTGTAGCTGTTGGTATCTTCCAAACATCCGGATCGAACGCTCAGGACATTATGACCGAAGTAATCCATATCCTGGAAGAAAGTAAAGGTACGTTCCCAAAAGGTGTTGATTATGTAATTCCATACAACTCGAAAACCTTCCTTGATGCGTCGATCGCGAAAGTAGTTTCGACACTTGTAGAGGCTTTTATTCTGGTATTTATCGTAGTATTCGTATTCCTTCAGGACATCCGATCTACGTTGATTCCGGCCATTGCTGTACCGGTAGCGATTGTAGGTACGTTTTTCTTCCTGCAATTATTCGGATTCTCGATCAACATGCTTACGTTGTTTGCGATGATTCTGGCGATTGGTATCGTAGTGGATGACGCCATCGTGGTAGTGGAAGCCGTACATGCCAAACTCGACCACGGTATAAAAGACGCCAAACAGGCGACTATCTCGGCCATGGACGAAATCACCGGAGCGATTGTTTCGATCACCTTGGTTATGTCGGCGGTATTCGTACCGGTTTCCTTCCTGAAAGGACCTTCAGGGGTGTTCTACAAACAGTTTGCGATTACATTAGCAGTAGCGATTGTAATTTCGGCGATCAACGCCTTAACCTTGAGTCCGGCGCTTTGTGCCTTATTCTTAAAACCGCATGACGATTCGGAACATGCCAAAAAAGGATTAAAAGATCGTTTCTTTACCGCTTTCAACACGGCATTCGATTCGATGAATAACAAATATAGTAAGTCGTTAAACTTCCTGGTTCGTAAAAAATGGATCACAGCAATTAGTTTATTAGCGGTAAGTGGAATTACATTTTTATTATTCAGTTCCACTCCTTCCGGATTTATTCCGAATGAAGACCGTGGTATCATCATGGGTGACTTAACTTTACCTCCGGGAACGACCTTAGAAAAAACACAATTGGCCGTGAACCAACTGGATTCTATTTTAGCCTCAATGGACATTATCGAATCGCGTATGAGTGTGGTTGGTTTCAGTTTATTAAACAACGTAAACGGTGGTTCATACGCCTTTACCGTAATCAAATTAAAAGACTGGGCGCACCGTAAAGAAGCGACACAATCGATTGAAGCGGTAGTTGGGGAGCTATTCGGACGTACGGCACAATTTAAAGATGCCCGAGCGTTATTCTTTACACCACCAAGTGTACAAGGATTTGGTACGGCTGACGGATTTGAGTTTAAGCTACAGTCTAAATCAGATGATGATTGGGCGACGATTAGTAAAGTGAGTGGTGAGTTTTTACAAGCCCTGAACCAACGCCCGGAAATCCAGTATGCGATGACCAACTTTAACCCGAACTTCCCGCAATATCAGTTGGATATCAACATCGAGAAAACAAAAGATGCCGGTATTAGTGTATCGGATATTTTCAACACCTTACAAGGGTATTACGGAGGACTATATACAACCGACTTTAACAGTTTCGGTAAGCAATACCGTGTGATGATTCAGGCGAAACCGGAAGATCGTGCTACAGAACAAAGTTTGGATAAAATTTATATCAAAAACCGAAATGACGAATTAGTAGCGATCAGTCAGTTTGTAAGCCTTAAGAAAACCTACGGACCGGAATCGGTTACGCGTTTTAACTTATTAAAATCGGTTAACATTAACGGTAAAGCCAAACCGGGATTCAGTTCCGGGGATGCAATTAAAGCAATCGAAGAAGTGGCTGCACAACATTTACCAAACAACTATACCTACGAGTTTTCGGGTATGACTCGTGAGGAGATTGCTTCCGGTGGTCAGGCGATTGGGGTATTCCTGTTGAGTTTGATTTTCGTGTACTTCCTGTTAAGTGCGCAGTACGAAAGTTATTTACTGCCGTTATCGGTTATTCTATCCTTACCGGTGGGTATTGCAGGAGCCATCGGATTTGTAAAACTGGCCGGTTTGGAAAACAACATTTACTTCCAGATTGCACTGATCATGCTTATCGGATTACTCGCGAAAAATGCTATTCTAATCGTAGAGTTTGCCATCCAGCGTAGACGTCATGGTATGAGCCTGTTCGAGTCGGCAGTTGAAGGAGCCAAAGCTCGTTTACGACCGATTTTGATGACCTCTTTCGCCTTTATCTTTGGTCTGTTGCCATTGGCATTGGCCAACGGAATTGGAGCCGTAGGTAACCGTTCCATTGGTATGGGAGCTGTTGGAGGAATGTTAGTCGGTACCATTTTAGGGGTATTCTTTATCCCGGTATTGTTTGTGATCTTCCAGGGATTACAGGAACGTATTACCGGAAAAACAGCAGCCCAAAAAGCGGCCGAGCAGGATTCTGAAAATGTTGCATTATAAAACTATGAAAATGAAATATCAAAAATCATATAAAATAATGGTTGTCATAGCAGCTGCATCGGTGATGCAGTCTTGCTTTGTCGCCAAAAATTATGAGCGCCCACAGGTAAAAACCGAAGCATTGTATCGTACCGATGCTGCGGCTACCGAAGGTGCCTCACTGGCGGGTGTTTCGTGGAAAACACTTTTTACCGATCCGATTCTTCAGGGGTATATTGAAAAAGGACTACAAAACAATTACGATATCCGTATCGCTATGCAGTCGATTGTAGCAGCGGAAGCGAATCTGAAACAAGGAAAAATGGGCTACCTGCCTACTCTTAGTGTAGGTGCTAACCTTACCCACCAGCAATTGGCTAAAAACAGTCAGTTCGGGTCGTTCTTTAATGGTTCGTTAGATCAGTACCAACTGGCAGGAAACTTATCGTGGGAAGCAGACATCTGGGGAAAAATCAGAAGTAATAAACGCGCTGTAAATGCTTCCTATTTGCAAACCATAGCAGCCAATCAGGCAGTAAAAACACAATTATTGGCAAGTATCGCTTCGACCTACTACCAGTTGTTATCGTTGGATGCACAGTTAAAAGTAGCCGAAGAAACCTTACTGAACCGCGATAATAGTGTCACTACGATCAAAGCGTTAAAAGACGCCGGAAACGTAAACGAAGTAGCGGTGAAACAAACGGAAGCACAGAAATATGCTACCGAGTTGATCATTGCCGATTTGAAGAACAATATTGTGATCATGGAAAATACCCTGTCTATTTTATTGGGACAGTCGCCGGGTAAAATCGAAAGAGGAACCCTTGCAGCTCAGGCCATGAATGTAGATGTGAACCTTGGTGTTCCTGCCGATTTACTAAGCAAAAGACCGGACGTAATGGCTGCAGAATACAACCTGATCACCAATTTTGAGATGACCAATGTGGCGCGTAGTAATTTCTATCCATCGTTCACAGTAACGGCTTCCGGAGGTTTCCAGAGTTTGGAACTTAAGGAATGGTTTAGTACTAATTCCCTGTTTGCGAATATCGTAGCCGGTTTAACACAACCGATCTTTAATCAGCAACAAATTAGAACCAAATATGAGGTTGCTAAAGCGAATCAGGAAAAAGCCTATTTACAATTTGAACAATCCCTGTTAACAGCCGGGAAAGAAGTTTCGGATGCATTATCTCAGTATAAAAACGAAACCGGAAAACTGGTAATCCGTGAAAAACAAGTGGATGCACTTAAAAAAGCAGCCAACTATTCGGATGAATTGTTAAACCACGGTTTTGTAAATTATTTGGAAGTATTAACGGCAAAGAACTCTGCTTTAAGCAGCGAATTGGATCTTATCGATAATAAATACCGACAGTTTAATGCCATCATCATGCTATATAAAGCGCTAGGTGGTGGAACGCAATAATTCATTCCTACACCTGACAGGTTTCGAAAACCTCTCAGGTGTAACGTAACTAAAAAAGGGATCATTTTAAAAATGATCCCTTTTTTGTTTTAGCAACTTATCAAAAGCTAAAAGGTTTTACTTTCTAATTTTATAAAGCGTTGTGAATATTACACCTGACAGGTTTTTAAAACCTGTCAGGTGTAATAATTTATCTTTTCTTCTTCGCCGGAGCGGCACTAGCCGGAACGTTGTTCACATATTTTTTATCCGTAGGATTGTACGTCATCCGACTTTCCTGTGATTTATTTTTTAGGATCACATCCCCTTCTCCGGTTAGCGTAAACTCAAAACCTTCTCTTCTCATGCGTTCCTGAGTTTCGGATGCATTCTGAAGTTTGTCTAAAAATACCGTCTCTTTAATCTTGGTTGTTGTTTGTACATTCGCCAATATTTGCGTCTTTGTAGCCGGTTCCCAGATTTCCGAATAAGTACTCAACGCCTCTTCGTTTTTAGTCTTGGTTTCGGTGATATTCTTTTCGGTCCAGGTTATACAACACAGTGGCGTGTCTTTGGTTTTAAAAGCTGTAATCTTACAGTCAGTCGGTACCGCTTTGTCGATCGCTTTTACCAGTAAAGTATCTTTTTTAGCTCCCTTTTCATTTCGGAAAACATAAAAAGTCTGCTGGTTTTTATTCTTGATCAATTCTGCGGTAAGATCATCTGCTTTTGCCAATACGGTTGTCTGACTTTTTGCAGCAGCAGCCTTTCCTCCTGCTTTTTTCTTCTGACTGTACATGCCCACTGTAAACAGTAACGACACAGCCAGGATAATATATTGCTTCATAATAGGGGTGATTTGGTTGATTGAACGCCAATGTACAAAAAAATCGTTTATGATTCTTTCCGATTAGTTTTACAACAAACTTTTTTATTTCGCATCGTTTTACGACACTTCCCCATTAACGCTACTACCCGACCCGGTTGAACTGCTACATTCTATATCACTATATCCCGACATCGCTACACACCTTACAGGTTTCGAAAACCTGTCAGGTGTTGTTATGGTGAAATGTTGTTGCGTCGAAAAACCTATCAGATACTTTCCGTTTAGGTTGTAACGCTACTATTCGACTCAACACTTGCTTACACCTAACAGGTTTCGAAAACCTGTCAGGTGTTGTTGCGATGAAAAAGCATTTTTCACTTTGCCCCCTATTTTTCTTTACACAACAATTCCAGTCGGGCGATCATTTCGTCTTTTTCTTTTAACATCCGCTCGTACAATACTATTTTTTCCTGATGCAATTGCCTGATTTCATCTATCGGATTGATAGTAAATATAGGACTTGTGTTACCTACATAGCCGTCTTTTTCAATATTAAATGTACTCGCTATAATATTTATTGCCATATCGTCGTCAAGATTTTCGATAGCTTCCACAGGCACTTTAAATATAGAAGCTACCTGCGCCAGTATATCGGTATCAATAGTTTCTTTTTGTTCCAGTAACGATACTTTTTTCTGATTCCATTCTTCACCAAGATCACAAGCCAGTGCTTCCTGTTTTATTCCTAACATTTCACGAAAGCGTTTGATGTTCCTTCCCTGGTGTATTTTTTTATCCGTAGTATCAAAATGTGACATAACAATATTGATTATAGTAAATTGACATATAGCAATTTAACTAAAACTATCTTTTTAATTCCCGTTTAAAAGGGACAATAGCGACACAAATAAGTCAATTACACCTGTTACACCTGACAGGTTTTAAAAACCTGTCAGGTGTAGTGTTGCAGGTGTTGATCTGATCGGGTGCTAATGTAATTAAAAAGAGTATGCTATAACAGGACAAAAATGGACAATATAACCTACCAAACAGTTAACAATAAAACACTTACAGTTTATACCTTACATCAAGTCTAGATCAACGTTACATCGACGCTACATCAACGCTACATCAACGTTACATTGACGCTAGAGCAACGATTTTTGCTTGTTTTGAAACCTTATTGAAGCAATTTTAAAGTTATCAAAAACAATGTAACATATTAAAAACAAGGTATTTAACCATTAAGACTGGTCAGAAACCAGACAATAAATGACATTGTTAAAAAAAGTCGGTTTTTTATAGAATTTTAACATCAAACAGATTCTAAAGTGTCCACTCTCTGCCGCTATACCAAATGGTTTTTGAAAACCTGTCTGGTATAGGAGAAAAAAAAAGATCGTTTTTAAAACGACCTTTTTTTAGTATTTGTATTTAAAAATCTTATTTAGTGCTTAAAAATGCTAACACATTTTTTTCGATACGCGCGTCAATATTTGAGATATCGGCTTTTACAAACGATTCGCCTAAAATGTTTTCGTATAATTCGATATAACGATCGGAAACCGTCGCAATGTATTCGTCGGTCATTTCCGGAATCTGTTGTCCGTCTTTCCCCTGGAAACCATTAGCGATCAACCATTGGCGTACAAACTCCTTCGATAATTGTTTTTGCGCTTCGTTCTTATCCTGACGCTCCTGATAACCATCGGCATAAAAATAACGGGATGAATCCGGCGTGTGGATCTCGTCGATTAAAACGATTTTTCCGTCTTTTGTTTTTCCGAATTCATATTTGGTATCCACCAAAATCAAGCCTTTGCTAGCTGCGATTTCAGTACCTCTTTGGAATAACGCTCGGGTGTATTTTTCTAAAACGATATAATCTTCTTCCGAAACGATTCCTTTCGCCAGGATATCTTCACGCGAAATGTCTTCATCATGTTGCCCATTGTCTGCTTTAGTCGATGGTGTGATGATTGGTTCCGGGAATTTGTCGTTTTCTTTTAAACCTTCCGCTAAGGCTACGCCACAAAGCATACGTTTGCCCAAAGCATATTCACGCGCCGCATGTCCGGAAAGGTAGCCTCTGATCACCATTTCTACTTTAAACGGATCACATAAGTGTCCAACGGCAACATTCGGATCGGGAGTCGCGATTAACCAGTTGGGCACGATATCGGCCGTTAACTGCATGAATTTAGTCGCAATTTGGTTTAAAATCTGACCTTTATAAGGAATTCCTTTTGGCATTACGACATCAAAAGCCGATAGCCGGTCGGTAGCGACCATTACCAAAAGTTCGTCATTGATATTATACACTTCCCTTACTTTACCGCGGTATACGGATTTCTGACCCGGGAAGTTGAAATTAGTTTTTGTGATTGTGTTCATAGAACGCTTGTAGTTAGTTGTTATAAAGGTGCAAAAGTAATTAAAAACGGGCTTATAGCAAAAAAAAGCGCCCTTGAATATAAGGGCGCTTTTTATGTGTTTTAATCGTGATTTTCAATACTCATAGGCGTCAATGATTTTCTTAACCAGTCGGTGGCACACGATATCTTTATCATCCAGATATAAAATACCCTCCCCTTCTACGTCTTTTAAAATCAGTAAGGCTTCTTTTAGTCCCGAAAGGGTACGTAGAATTTTAGTGTTTTACCAATATCTGATAAAATTATTTTACTTCAATTAATTACAACCACTAAAATTTTAAGAAATTTCTTAGATTAGTAAGGATTATTATTCTATTTTTAGCGTCTTAATCATAACATTAACACTATTTTAAATTATGAAAAAAATTAGCTTTTTAATTTTAGCAAGTGCACTGACCTTGACATCTTGTAAGAAAGAACAAACCCAGGAACAAACTGAGGGACAAGCTCAGGAACAACCTAAAGAAAGCACCACTAACATTGTAAGACCGGAGCCAAAAACAACTGTATCGGGTACTTCTTTTATAGATGAAAGTGAGAATACTTATGACAAACAATTTCAATCAGGAAGTCATACAAAAGAAAAATATACAGTTGTAAGTTATACTACAAATGCGAAATACTCTGAAACAGAAATCGAATATGGTGCGCCAACTGAAGAAGAACAATTATTGGCTGTAAACATTGGCCTTGAGAGTCTTCTATGTGATGGAAGATTTTCTGGGATGAATACCAGTTTTTCTATTCATATAGATGATAAAGCAGCAGAAATACAAAAGTTTACTTCTTTTAAACCAGAATTTTATAAAGCAAATCCTAATGCTGTAAGTCTTGATACAAACAATAGTTTGATTTTAAAAAAGGGTGAGAAAGCTGAAAGAGTATTTTATTTCATAATCCCTAAAGATGCCGATCTATCTAAAGCCTATTTAACCCTGTATAGAGGAAGTGATATCGAAGAACTTAAGGTACCATTAAATCCATAATATTTGAAAAGTTTTCATGTGAATAACTGGTTTGATAAATTAAGTCTTCACTATAAAATTGCACAGGATAAGATGAAATATTTTATCCTGTTTTTTTTACCTGAATTTTGAGTTAATTTTAAATAGATATTATTCGACTAACATAAAAAACACTCGCAAAATGCAAATAAAAAAGCCCTCCCTTTTCAAGGAGAGCTATACTTTTAATCAAGCCTGTTTAAACAGGTATGCAATCATCTGATTTTAATCGTGATTTTCAATACTCTTGTAAGCGTCAATGATTTTCTTAACGAGTCGGTGGCGCACGATGTCCTTATCGTCCAGGTATAAAATACCCACCCCTTCTACGTCTTTTAAAATCAATAAGGCTTCTTTTAGTCCGGAAATGGTACGTCGTGGTAAATCGACCTGCCCCGGATCGCCTGTAATAATAAACTTGGCATTACGCCCCATACGGGTTAGAAACATCTTCATTTGCGAATGCGTCGTATTTTGTGCTTCATCCAGAATTACAAAAGCATTGTCTAAGGTACGGCCACGCATAAATGCCAACGGTGCAATCTGGATAACCCCTTTCAGGAGATAATCTTCCAGTGTTTGCGGTGGCAGCATATCGCGTAATGCATCGTATAACGGTTGCATATACGGATCCAGTTTTTCTTTCATATCGCCCGGAAGGAAGCCTAAATTTTCGCCGGCTTCTACTGCAGGACGGGTTAAAATGATACGCTTTACTTGCTTTTCTTTCAATGCTTTAACAGCCAATGCCACTCCGGTATAGGTTTTTCCTGTTCCGGCAGGTCCTACGGCAAAAACCATATCATTTTTCATGGTAAAATCGACCAGTTTCTGCTGATTCGGCGTTAAGGCTTTGATCAGTTTTCCTCCGATACCGTGTACCAGAATCTTATCGTGATCGGCCATTTTTTGTTCGTCCTGACTGTTGGTTTGCACAATTCGTTCGATCACATTATCGTCGATAGAATTATAGCGCGAAAAGTGATTCATCAATCTATGGAACCGCACTTCAAACTCATCCAAAATTTCCTTCTCTCCGTAGGCTTTCACCAGCGTGCCTCGGGCTACGATTTTTAATTTTGGGTATAATTTTTTAATTATCTCAAGATGAGCATCCTGAGCTCCCCAGAATTCTTTAGGGGTGATGTCTGTCAATTCGATGGTTCTTTCGTTCAAAAGCAACGGGATTTAATTAAAAAAATAAGTTAGCTTTGCATATCTCAAATCTAGCAATTTTTAAAGAAAGTTCCCTTAATAGTTATAAACAAAATGATGTCAATAATTACGCTTACTACCGATTTTGGGCTGAAGGATCACTTCGTCGGCGCGCTGAAGGGTAAGATTATTACCGAACATCCTGATGTACAAATTATTGACATTTCCCACAACATCGATTTGTTTAACATCTCGGAAGCCAGCTATATTATCAATGCGGCTTACAGTAGTTTTCCGAAAGGAACCGTGCACCTGATCGGAGTCGATTCGGAACGTACCTTCGAAAGTAAACATATCGCGATGCAGTGGAATGATCATTATTTTATCTGTGCCGATAACGGTATTTTGAGTATACTGACGCAGAAAATAGTCCCCCAAAAAATTGTTGAGATCAACATACACGACCGTTTAGCGGATAATGCCACCGATATGGACGTTTTTGTAAAAGTCGCCTGCCACCTGGCCAAAGGCGGCGTTATGAACGTTATCGGGCGGGAAATCAGCAGTATCAAAGAAATAAGCGAACTCCAGGCAACAATTACCACCGATTATAACGCGATTAACGGTGCGGTAGTTTACATTGATCATTTTGGTAACTGTGTGACGAATATTTCCCGAAAACTGATTCAGGAAACCGCACGCGGACGCGATTTTGAGATTCGTTTCGGAACCAAGACCATCAAGAATATTCACCGAAATTATTCTGATTTTAAAATATCCGAAAAGTTTGTTTTAAAAGACTACGAAGGCGAGAAACTGGCGTTGTTTAACGAAGCGGATTTTCTCGAAATTGCCATCTATAAAAGTAACCCGTCTACAGTAGGATCGGCCACCTCATTATTAGGCCTGAAATTCCGCGATCGGGTGACTGTAATTTTCAAATCTTAAATTCCAAAAATTAATTCATAATTCCTTATGTTTGTACGCATCGTAAAAATGAGTTTCCATGAAGAGAAAATCGAAGCTTTTTTAACGAATTTTCATGAAGTTAAGCAAAAGATACGCAACTTCCCCGGTAATCGCTTTTTGGAGCTTTACCAGGACAAAAACAACCCGTCGGTTTTCTTTACCTATAGTTATTGGGAAACGGAAGCCGATTTGGAAAACTACCGGAAATCGGAGCTTTTTATTGAAGTTTGGGCCTATACAAAGCAATTTTTTAATGCCAAACCCGAAGCCTGGAGCGTTGATAAACTGGTGAGTCTGGAATAAAATAAAACGTACAAAAAATAAATGAAAGCCTTATTATTAAGAGAAATCAAATCCTTTTTCGGTTCGCCGATAGGCTATTTGGTTATCGCTATTTTTCTATTACTAAACGGCCTGTTCCTTTGGGTATTTCAAGGCGACTTTAATATCCTGAAAAGCGGTTTTGCCGATTTAAGTCCCTTTTTCACCCTATCCCCGTGGATTTTAATTTTCCTGATTCCTGCCGTAACCATGCGCAGTTTTTCGGACGAAAAGAAACAAGGAACCATCGAATTGATGCTCACCAAACCGTTGAGTATCTGGGAGATCGTAAACGGTAAGTTTCTGGGTGC
This sequence comes from Bacteroidota bacterium, assembly GCA_023446155.1. Lineage (GTDB taxonomy): Bacteria > Bacteroidota > Bacteroidia > Flavobacteriales > Flavobacteriaceae > Flavobacterium. The sequence continues at coordinate 556,699 of JAEXIT010000004.1, read as the reverse complement.
TTTTTTACTGATCGTGATCGCGATTATCCCAACGATTATTTACGTGGTGGTGCTTTCTAAATTCGGAAACCCGGAAGGGAATATCGATATGGGAAGTACACTCGGTTCTTATTTTGGATTGTTATTCCTGATTGCCTCCTATACCGCTATTGGAATCTTTACGTCTACCCTATCCGACAATCAGATTGTAGCCTTTATCATTGCGGTTTTCCTTTGTTTTGTATTCTATTTCGGATTTGAAGGCATGTCCGGTTTTATGGGTGCTTTCGGAAATACGGTGGCCAGTTTTGGAATGGATTACCATTTTAAAAGTATGAGCCGCGGTGTGATCGATACCCGCGACATTATCTATTTTATCAGTGTTACCGTACTATTTCTGTCGGCAACGGTTTATAAACTTAAATCTTTAAAATGGTAATGAAAGCGCAACAAAAGAAACACCTAAAACAATTCGGAATTATCCTGATTGCCCTGATTGCGGTAAACGTTATCGGTACTTATTTTTTCAAACGTTTCGACTTAACACAGGACAAACGGTACACCTTATCGGAAACCTCCTTAGAGATCATTAAAAGCATCGACAGTCCATTGTATATTGATGTATTCCTGGACGGACAATTTCCGGGTGAGTTTAAACGACTACAAGCCGAAACCAAACAACTTTTAGAAGAATACAAAGCCTATAATTCCAACATCATTTTCCAATTCGTAAATCCGTTGGAAAAAGAAGAAGAACGCGAGGCTACGATGAAAATGCTTTATCAGCGAGGTTTGACACCTATCAGTATTACGGTAGACGATCGCGGAAAACAATCGCAGGAAGTAGTTTTTCCGTGGGCTATTGCCACCTACAATGACAAAAGCACTAAAATTCAGTTGCTTAAAAACATGATGGGTGCGACTACCGAAGAAAAAGTAGTGAGTTCGGTACAGCATTTGGAATATGCCTTTGCCGACGCCTTTAATAAAATCTCAAAAAGTAAGGAAAAGAAAATCGCCATCATCAAAGGAAACGGTGAATTACACGAATTACAGATAGCCGATTTCCTAAAAACCATCCGCGAGAGTTATTATATCGGGCCCTTTACGTTGGATTCGGTGGCTAAAAACCCTGTAAAAACAGCCGCAGCGCTTAAAAAATACGATCTTGCGATTATTGCCAAGCCAAGTGAAAAGTTTAATGAAGACGAAAAACAGGTTTTGGATCAGTTTATCGTTAACGGTGGAAAAACCTTATGGTTGGTCGATGCGGTACAAGCCGAAATGGACAGTTTGTATAACGACAGTGGATCGATCCTGGCCTTTCCAAGAGATTTGAACCTAAACGATATGTTCTTTAAATACGGAATCCGTATCAACCCGGCTTTGGTAAAAGACGAACAGGCGGCTCCGATTAAACTGGCATCCGGCGAACGCGGAAGTGCGACGCAATACGAACAATATTTCTGGAAATATTCACCATTTATCTATCCGCAATCGCAAAACCCGATTGTTAAGAACATTGAGGGGGTACGTTTTGAATTTGCCAACCCAATCGACACGTTAAAAAATGGAATTAAGAAAACCATTTTGATGGAATCGTCACAATATTCGAAGAGTATCGGTACACCGATTGAGGTAAGTCTGAATATGGTTACCGAGGAAAGCGGGCCAAAAGACTACGTAGGTGGTGGACGTATTCCGGTATCGGTATTGTTGGAAGGAAAATTCCAATCGATGTACGAAAACCGTATCCTTCCGTTTAAAGACAGTACGTATAAGACTAGTGGAAAAGCCGGAAAGATGATTGTGATCTCCGATGGAGACATCATCAAGAACCAATTGGACCAGGCATTTCAGCCTATGGAACTCGGTTACGACAAGTGGACCAACAACCTGTATGGCAATAAAGAATTCCTTTTAAACTGTGTGAATTATTTACTGGACGACACCGGACTTATTAACATTAGAAGTAAAGATGTTGATTTGCCGTTACTGGACAAACAAAAAGTGTACGACAACTACACGATCACCCAGATTATAACTGTCGGATTACCAATAGTTGTACTGGCACTGTTTGGACTATTGTTCACTTTCTTGAGAAAAAGAAAATATTCCCGCTAGTTGTTAATAAAAAATGTTTTTTCATTAGAGAGATTACGATATATTTGTGAAATGTAAAATGTAATCGAGGATTTTACAAACCTAAAAAAGAAAGATGATGAAGTTTATTGTATCCAGTTCATATTTATTAAAACAATTACAGGTTTTAGGTAGTGTTATTAACAGTAGCAACACCTTACCCATTTTAGATAATTTCTTATTTGAATTAGACAATAACCAACTTAGAGTATCGGCATCCGATTTGGAGACTACCATGTCGGCCACATTGGAAATCGATTCTACCAGTCAGGGAAGCGTAGCCGTTCCGGCGAAACTTTTACTTGAAATTTTAAAAACATTCCCGGAGCAACCGTTAACGTTTACTGTAGAGGACAACAATACGGTAGAGATTAGCTCCAACTCCGGTAAATATGCCCTGGCCTACGCACCGGGTGATGAATTCCCGAAAGCAGTAGTTTTGGAGGAGCCGTCGTCGACTTTGGTTCCTGCAGAAGTATTAGCAACGGCCGTGAGCAAAACCATTTTCGCAGCGGGTAACGACGATTTACGTCCGGTAATGTCGGGAGTATTCTTCCAGTTTTCCCCGGAAGGATTAATCTTCGTAGCGACCGACGCACATAAATTGGTAAAATATGCCCGTACTGATGTAAAAGCATCGCAAGTTGCAGATTTTATCATGCCTAAAAAACCATTAAACATTTTAAAAGGTATTTTGGCAGCTTCGGATGCGGAAGTAAAAATTGAATACAACGATTCGAATGCAACCTTCTCTTTTGATAACTATATTTTAACATGTCGCTTAATTGATGGAAAATATCCCAATTATGAAGCGGTTATCCCGAAAGAGAATCCGAATAAATTATTAATGAACCGTACGCAGTTTTTAAGCTCGGTACGACGTGTGGCGATTTTCGCAAACAAAACGACCCACCAGATCCGATTAAAAATTGCCGGTGCAGAATTAAACATCTCTGCTGAGGATATCGATTACTCCAACAAGGCAGAAGAAAGATTGACCTGTGATTATCAGGGCGACGATATGCAAATCGGGTTCAACTCCCGTTTCCTAACCGAAATGTTGACCAACTTGCAGTCGGACGAAATTATGCTGGAAATGTCGTTACCAAACCGTGCCGGAATTTTAACTCCGGTTGATGGATTGGACGAAGGCGAAACCGTAACCATGCTGGTAATGCCGGTAATGTTAAACAGCTAATCTTACGCTATAACCAACCCTTTTATAACCAAAAGACCGCAATACTTATTAGGATTGCGGTTTTTTATTTGATCATTTTACACCTGACAGGTTTTAGAAACCTGTCAGGTGTAACGTAAAAATCGCAACGTCATGTCAAATCTCCACCATCTCAACTGCGTTAAAATTGTAAGTCCGGTTAACGAAAATGTTTCCGGTCATTGTATACTGATTGCAGAATCGCATGCAATGGCATTGATCGACATCGGCATCGGACTTCAGGATATTCAAAACCCGGAAGAACGAATCGGACAACAATTAATTGATATTGTTGGTTATCATTTTGATACCGAAATGACCGCTATCCGACAAATAGAAAAAATGGGACTCGATCCGAAAAAAGTAACCGATTGTGTTATTACGCATTTAGACAATGATCATACCGGTGGATTATCTGATTTCCCAAAAGCCGTAGTACATTTGGGGCAGGAAGAATATGAGAATTACAAAACGGGGAATCCGCGTTATTTACAACAACCACTCGCGCATAATCCCGAAATCCGTACGTATTCGGAAACGTCAGAAAACTGGTTTGGTTTTGAAGCCCGAAAAGTTACAACACAACTGGAAACGGAAATCTATCTGATTCCCCTACCCGGTCATACTTTAGGGCATTGTGGTGTGGCAATTCAAAACGGAGACAACTGGTTGTTTTATATTGGTGATGCCTATTATTTACGAATTGAACTGACAGATGTAAATCATCCGGTAAACGAACTGGCCAGAATGCGCGCCGACGATGACGAACTTCGTATGCAAACCGTAGCACGTATTCGTGAGTTTATTGCCACCCATCTAGAGATACCGGTTTTTAGCTATCACGATATAGAAGAATTTAATCGGTTTATATCTTAAAAAGTCCCTTTTCTCTACTCAACAAATAATTTCCCATATATTTTCAAAACCCTGCTTCAGGGTTTTGAACCGCCTTAAATATACAAAATACAGAATTATTCAGTAACAATTCTATTACCCATCTTGGTCATCATCTAAAAGATTAATACTTAAACAACATTAGTTAATGTAGGGACAAACAATGGACTTTATTATTTAAAACAACAATTATCACTAACCAAATAAAACAATAGTATTAATTTGATTTGAGAATTTAAAATCCAAATCGAAATGCTAAAAGCAACTAACAGACTATTATTATTTTTTATTACTTTCTTTTTGCAAATTGAAATTCTGTCAGCACAGGAATATTCAATAAAAGGAAAATTGGTCGATCAAAAAAAACATGCTATAGAATTTGCCTTGGTGACATTATTTAAAAATGATAGTATTTCCGGACAAACCTATACCGACAGTCTGGGAGTTTTTAACTTAAGCATCCGTAGTGGCAACTATAACATTTTAATTGAGCAGTTTGGACAAGAGATTTTCAAGAAAAAAATCAATCTGTATCAAAACATCGATTTCGGTATACTGCCAACAAAAGCATCTCTGGCTTTGGATGAGATCGTAATTTCTACAAGAAAAAAACTGATTGAACGGAAAACAGATCGATTGATTTTTAATGTCGAAAACTCGACTTCAACACTCGAAGGAGACGCAGCAGATGTACTAAAACATACTCCCGGTGTTCGACTTCAGGGAATAGAAATCAGACTGGCCGGTAAAAGTACTGTAAAAATAATGGTTAACGATAAAATTGTGCAATTATCCGGTGAATCTCTATACGATTATCTAAAATCCATTCCTTCTGCCAATATCCGGAAGATAGAAGTAATCACTAATCCGCCTTCCAAATATGATGCTGAAGGCAATAGCGGACTAATCAATATCCAACTAAAGGAAATCGGGCAGGATAACTGGAATGCTACCTTACGATCTGCTTATCAGCAGGCAACTTATGCAAATTTTTCTCATGGTATGGGAATAAGCTACAGGAAAAAAAAGTTTTCGGCACTTTCAAACCTAAGTTACCGTTATGGAAGAACGCTATATACAAATGATATTAACTACTATTATCCTGTTGAACGTTGGAATAACAATATTTGTAACAGAAATCACAAGAGAAGCTTAAATACACTACTAAACCTACAATACAATCCCACTGAAAAAAGTAATATAGGAGCCCAATATATGGGCGTTTTCCCGAAGAATTCCTCCGAAGAATTCAATCATAATTACAGTTATGACTATATTAATAATGATCGGATAAAATACTATAAAACAGAAGGAGTTTCTAATGACAAAGCTAAAAATATAGCTGTGAATCTGAATTACAACCAAAGCTTTAATGATAAAGACAAAACATTTTCCATTGATTTCGACTACTTCGATTTTTCATCTCCTAAGGATACTAATTTTAATTCTGCTTTAATCGATTATAATCAGAACATTCAGGAAAAACAATCTGCTTATAACCAATCCGATCAGGAAATTCGTAATTATTCTCTAAAAACTGATTTTGAGCTGCCTTATGAATGGGGAAACCTTTCATTCGGAGCCAAGGCTAGTACTACAAAAACGGATAATACTGTCGCTACAGATTTTTATGATAAAGTAACGGGCAATATGTTTTCATCTCAGAATGATCATTTTCAATACACTGAAAATACACAGGCATTGTATTTTAGTTTGTTAAAATCACTTGGAAAAAAATGGGAATTTAATCTGGGATTACGGGCTGAAAATACACAAACAAAGTCGAACTCTATTTCTTTAAACCAAATAACCGATAGAAACTATTTTAAATTATTTCCAACTGTCTATTTATCTTATAACAGTAATGAATACAATACATTTTCACTAAATTTTGGAAGAAGAATTGGAAGACCTGGCTTTTGGGAACTGAATCCCGGAAGATGGTATAACAGCCCCAAATCCTATGCTACGGGTAATCCATTTTTACAACCTTCATTTATCTACAGCTCTGAATTCAATTATTCTTATAAAAGCCTGCTTTATTTAAGTCTAAATTATGCTGATATAAAAGACATTTCCACTCAGTTAACCTATCATGATATTTCAAATAACACGCAAATTTTCAGAAGGCTAAATTATGCTGATGGAAAATATATAGGAGGAAACCTATCTATTACCAGTAATCTTTTTAACTGGTGGGAATCTTCAGTCGATTTCTCTGTTTCCTATACAGAATTAACCCCCTATATCGCAATTCTTGAAAAAAAATATTGCGGATGGCAAGGATATACCCAGACAACGAACACATTTACAATCAATAGATCTAAAACTTTTTTTGCTTCCCTTCATTACGAATATAATTACCCTTCAAAGGCCGGTTACCAAACTGCAACTGCTTATTCTACTTTAGATATTGGATTCAAATACCTCACATTAGATAAAAATTTAATCATTGGTTTAAACTTTGAAGATATTTTCAGGAAAAATTTCAGCACCTATCAAAATTACTCTTCCGACATTAAGCAAACCTTTTATCAATATTATGACACCCGATTATTCAGATTGTCTGTAAATTATAGATTTGGAAATACTAAAATATCTATCGACCAGAGAAAAACAGGAAACCACGAAGAAAAAAACAGAATAAATTAGAGTAGTTATACTTACAACTATAGTGCGCAATATAGTCGTAAGCAACTAAATATCGCTTTCATTAAAGCAAAAAAATAATTTTAAATTTTTAAATATTTAACAAAAATGGAACTAAAAAATAAAAAATTTCAAGAGTTAGTTAAAAAAATGGAAACTTTAAAAGAAACAGAAAAAGGACATTTAAAAGGTGGATTTGCTGTTTTAGAACCATTTTCAAATGACAGTAAAACAGATCCGCCCCATACTCAAAATTATTTCCAATGTGGTTGTAACAACTACTGCAAACCAAAAAGATTCTAGAATAATCATGTACACCAGAGGCTGTTTTCGTAATAAATTACAGCCTCTTTTAATCTCTTATTTATAATTTAAATGAAAGAAAGCTATTACAATATATTTTTCCCCCACGAGAATAAAATTATTGCATACAATACTATTAGTGATAATTTTCTACTGCTGGAACCATTTCTTTACGATTTATTTAAAGCCAGCGCAGATGAAGGAAAAATAAACGATTTAAAGAAGCTTCACCCTATCTTATTTGATACGCTTGAATTAAAGGGATTTATTGTAGCCACTTCGATAAATGAATTTGAAAAAATAGAAAAAATCAGCTATCAAACCGATTTTGATAATACCCTTTTTGAAATCACAATTATCCCGACTATGAATTGTAATTTTAAATGTTGGTATTGTTATGAAACACACATTAAAGATTCGAAGATGGGCAAAACCACCATCCAAAGTATTACAAATTTAATAGATCAGATTTTAGACAAAAAAAGAGAACAATTAAAAACATTTAATTTACAATGGTTTGGAGGCGAACCTTTGTTGCATTATGAAAAAACCGTTTTGCCATTATTAAAAAACATTTATTCTAAGTTCTCTCAAAGTGGAATTAATTTTATTTCCGGCTTCACAACTAATGGACTCTTAATTAATCAGAGTATGTTAAACGATTGTAAAAAATTTGGTGTTAAAACATTTCAAATCACTCTTGACGGACATCGAAATCGGCATAATAAAGTACGATTTATTTCGGACAACAAAGGCTCCTATGACAAAATCGTTTTTAATATAAAGCTATGTTTAAAAAATCAATTTTATGTGATTGTAAGGATAAATATTTCTGAAGAAACACTAAATGAACTTGAAAAAATACAAAATGATTTTTTTGATATTGACAATGAAATGAAAACGTATTTGAATTTCTCTTTTCATAAAGTCTGGCAAGAAGAAAAAAATTTTAGAGGTGACATTACTAAAACTGTAGAACATTTTAGGAATAATGGATTTAAATCTTCTTATCTATACGAAAGTAATATAACTATTTATAATTCATGTTATGCCGATAAAGCCAATCATATAACGATAAATTACAATGGAGATCTCTATAAATGTACCGCTCGGGATTATACGCGTGAAAATAAAGAAGGGGTTTTAAAATCCAACGGTATTCCGGAGTGGAATGAAAAATATACTAAAAGGATTTATGATACCCGGTTTAAAAATAAACCCTGTTTGGATTGTAAAATACTTCCGGTATGCAACGGAGGATGTTCACAACATAGAATGGAAAATGAAAATACGGATTACTGCATTCACCAATTTGATGAAAATAACAAACTGGACATTGTTAAAGATATATTTTATTCCAGATTGTATCACTGGTAATAAAAATGCTTCATTTTTTTAAAACGTAACACATTGATTAACATACTACACTCTTTCATCAGATTAATCATTGTTAATACAAAATTTATTTAAATTTTCATGAGACTACAACCACAACACGACCAAATGGATTGTGGCCCTGCCTGTCTTGCCATGATAGCATCACATTATGGTAAAAACTTTGGACTACACTATTTAAGAGAGAAAAGCTTTATCACTCGTGAAGGTGTCTCCTTATTAGGAATCAGTGCTGCAGCAGAAAAAATAGGCTTTAAAACTATAGCAGGAAAGTTACATCCTGAAAATCTGGATAAAGAACTTTTACCATGTATTCTTCACTGGAACCAGAATCATTTTGTTGTACTCTATAACATTTCTAAAAGTATCTTTACAGGAAAAATTATTTATAAAATTGCCGATCCCGGACACGGTTTTATCACTTTATCAAAGGATCAATTTAAAAAATCCTGGCTTTCAAATGTAGAAAAAGGTGTGGCACTTTTTTTAGAGCCTCAAGAAGCATTTTATCAACAAATTCCACCAAAAGAAGAAAAACTTTCGATAAAGCACTTATTAAATTACCTGAATCCATATAAAAAACAGCTGCTTCAATTGTTTTTACTCCTGCTTTTAGGCACTGTAACAACATTGGTATTTCCTATTCTCACTCAAAAACTGATGGATGATGGAGTGAGTAAAAAAAATCTTTCTGTAATTACATATATTTTAATCGCTCAACTTGCATTTTTCCTTGGAAATATAATCTTTAATATCTTTCGGGATTGGATTATGTTAATAGTAGGAACTAAAATCAACATTCAGATAATCTCGGATTTTCTTAGAAAGCTATTAAGACTTCCTATCCGTTTTTTTGATACGAAATTAATGGGTGACTTTAACCAACGTATCCAAGACCACGAACGTATCGAAAATTTCCTCTCCTCTCATATCCTTTTAACATTTTTTTCAGCTCTTACATTTTCAGTATTTTTCGGTGTGCTTTGGTATTATGACCTCAGGATACTGATAATTTATATCACTTTAACGCTCTTTTCAATCCTGTGGTCTTTGTATTGGATGAAAAAAATAAAGATTCTGGACTATTTCCGTTTTCAACAGCGAAGTGAAAATCAGGAAACAATTTACGAAATCATCAATGGTATTTCCGAAATGAAACTGAATCATTTTGAAGACTTTAAAAGAAGTGAATGGGAAAATATTCAGCAAAAATTATTTAAAATTAATATCCGTATCCTTAAACTTGATCAGATACAACTATCCGGATTTGAATTCATCAATCAACTAAAAAATATTGTGGTTACTTTCCTTTCGGCATACTTGGTTGTAAATGAAAAAATGACATTGGGAGCATTATTAAGTGTTTCATATATTATTGGACAAATGAATTCTCCTGTAAATCAATTAATCTCCTTTTTTCGTTCTTTACAAGATGCAAAGCTAAGCCTTTCCAGACTTAATGAAATACAAAATCATCAGGAAGAAGAACAAGAGTATTTGAATTTGTTAATACCAAAAAGTAAGCCGCAAGAAAACGAAATACAAACCGGAATACAATTAAAAAAAGTTTCTTTCCAATATGAAGGGATAAAATCTCCACAAATACTTCAAAATATTGATATTCAAATACCTAGTAACAAAATTACTGCTATTGTAGGCGCAAGCGGAAGTGGTAAAACAACATTAATGAAACTTCTTTTGCGATTTTATAATCCTGTTAAAGGTAGCATCTTCTATAATGGTGAAAATATTTTAACATTATCACCTAAAAGTATCCGGGAAAATTGCGGCATAGTCATGCAAGACGGTTATCTTTTTTCTGATACAATAGAACGGAATATTGCTATGGGAGATAAGGTTATCAATTTAAAAAATTTAAATCATGCAGTAAAAATAGCCAATATAGGATCTTTTATAGATAGTTTGCCTTTAGGTCTTAAAACCAAAATAGGTGCTGTAGGGAACAGTATCTCAGGAGGTCAGAAACAACGAATTTTAATTGCCCGGGCAGTATATAAAAACCCGCATTATATCTTTTTTGATGAGGCTACCTCCTCTTTAGACGCTAAAAATGAAAGCATAATACATCACAATCTACAGTCATTTTTTAAAGAAAAAACAGTTCTCATTATTGCACATAGACTTTCTACAGTGAAAAATGCCGATCAAATTATCGTCTTAAAAAACGGTAGAATCGTAGAACACGGGAATCATAATGAACTGATAGCCAAAAAAAAAAGAATATTACAATCTTATCAGAAATCAGTTAGAACTAGGATGTTAATTATTAAACCAGGACTTAAAAAACAAGATACACGTATAGTAGCTGTTGAAGAATAGATCTGATAAAGGATTTTTTAGAAATCGGAATCACAATCATTGTATTTACATTTTAAATCCAGTACATTTATTTTTCAAATTAATTTCATTTAAAAACAGTCAAAATAAATTATATATAACCTTAAAGAAAAGCCCCGATGATAAATTCATCGGGGCTTTTACTATATCTGATTTAGAAAATTACACGTGTAATGCTCTGTTATCGGTAGCGGCTAAAGCCGCTTCTTTGATGGCTTCTGCAAATGTTGGGTGTGCATGCGACATTCTGGAAATATCTTCCGCCGAAGCTTTGAATTCCATAGCCGTAACCGCTTCCGCGATTAAATCCGCACAACGCGGTCCAATCATATGTACACCTAAAACTTCATCCGTTTTCGCATCGGCCAGAATTTTTACAAATCCGTCGGTATCCCCTCCGGCACGAGCACGTCCTAACGCTTTGAATGGAAAACTTCCCGATTTGTACGCTACACCAGCTTCTTTTAACTGCTCTTCCGTTTTACCAACAGCAGCTACTTCCGGCCAGGTATAAACCACTCCTGGGATTAGGTTATAATCGATATGTGGTTTCTGACCTGCAAGGAATTCCGCTACAACCACACCTTCTTCCTCCGCTTTGTGTGCCAACATCGCTCCGCGAACTACGTCACCAATTGCATAAATATTGGAAGCCGTTGTTTGTAAATGATCATTTACTTCAATCTGACCTCTTTCAGTGATTTTCACACCGGCTTTATCAGCGTTTAATCCTTCTGTATATGGACGACGCCCTACAGAAATCAACGCGTAGTCACCTTCAAGAGTGATCACTTCACCTTTAGCGTTCTCCGCTTTTACTGTTACCACATCTCCGTTACGATCCACCGCCTGAACTTTGTGTGACGTATAGAATTTCATTCCTTGTTTTTTCAACACTTTTGTCAATTCTTTAGACAAGCCAGCATCCATCCCCGGAATGATACGATCCATAAATTCCACCACAGAAACCTGAGCGCCAAGACGTAAATACACCTGACCTAACTCCAACCCGATCACACCACCACCGATGATCACCAAGTGTTTTGGAACTTCTTTTAATTCCAATGCTTCAGTAGATGTAATAATTCTTTCTTTATCAATTTTGATAAAAGGTAAAGAAGATGGTTTAGAACCGGTAGCAATAATGGTATTTTTTGCTTCGATTTTTTCAACCGAACCGTCTTTTTTCGTAATCGAGATAGTCGTAGCACTTTCAAAAGCACCTACACCTTCGAATACGGTAATTTTATTTTTATCCATCAGGTATTTCACCCCTCCGGCAGTTTGATCAACAACAGCTTTTTTACGAGCCACCATTTTTTCAAGGTTCACTTTCACCTCACCGCTTACTTCGATACCGTGATCGGCAAAATGAGAAATTTCTTCGAAATGGTGGGAAGAAGCCAACATCGCTTTAGACGGGATACATCCAACATTTAAACAAGTACCTCCTAAAGTGGAATATTTTTCGATAATGGCCGTTTTCATGCCTAATTGAGCGCAACGGATTGCCGCTACATAGCCTCCAGGACCCGAACCAATAATAACTACGTCAAATGAACTCATAGTATAATTATATTATGTTGTGTTTTTAAAAATTTCATTACAAAATTAAGGAATTTTGTTTAGACGAAATCGGTTTATTTTTAAAATAAAAACGCTTTTAACGTTCCTTTAAGGAGCAGCCAATTTCGTAGCGGTATACGTAAAAACATAGTATAAAAAAAACCTGAAATTCAGGGTTTCATTATTTTTATAGGTGGTGTTTGGCTGTACTATGTTCAAATATGTATATGCAAATAATGTTGTGATGCATTAACTATTTAATTAACCCCGTATCCAATTCTATTTTTTCGTTTTCGATCTTTGTACTGACATTCGACAATTTTAAGTTTCCAAAATTATAGGTCAATGAAACCCTAAATGCTCTTGAATCTTCTTTCTTATAAAAATTTGTATTCAAATGCTGCCCTGCAATCACTGCATTTACATTATTCGTGTTAAACGAGTCCGTCACTGACAAGCCTACTTTTATATTATTATTCCAAAAATTCTTACTGAATGCAAGGTCAAATTGTTGTACAGGTTTGCTTATCTCATAAATCTGCCATGTCCCTTTTGTCAAAATAGAATAACCTGCTGTACCCTTAATCTGACCCGGCAATTGCATTTGAGCCTGAGCAGAACAATTGATAATGGCTTTGTTTTCAAAAGGAAACTGAAATCCCTTTATTTCCGATTTGCTATAGTTTACATTAAAAAAAATATGATTCACTTTACTCAGATCCAGCCTACCATTATTTTCTTCTCCATTGCTTTTAAAGAACCAATCCAATACGATTGGAAAGGATACAGCCGCACTCCAGGTATTGAATTCTTCAAACTGCTGAAAAGTTTGTCGGCTTACAATCTGTCCGTCCGAGGGAGCATTAAATACAATCTGATTACTACCTTTTGACTGTGTGTAATTGACTCCCAGAGAAACAAGTTCAAAGGCGGCAACTTTAAATTCATAGTTATCATTGAAAGTCGGGTTCAAAAAAGGATTTCCTTGCGACTGATTGTATTGATCAAAACCCGCTGAGTTATTGGGATCCAAACTATAATAACTGGGCTGATTTATTTTCCGGGAATAGGATACTGAAGCATTCATATTTTCATTGAAATCGTAGGCCGCATTTACATTGGGGAAAAAGTTAGTATTTCGAAATCGTATTGGAGTTGACAGTGTACTGGCAATACGATTTATTGAAAAATCTTCAAAGCGAACTCCACCCGTCAGGGTTAATTTTTTAATTTTCTTTGCTACCGATGTGTAAAAAGCAAAGTTACTTTCACGATAATCAAAATTAATAGTTTCAAGTGCATTATTGGTATTGAAAACCCCGAGATTATCAACCTGTATGGAATTGTATTTCCCTCCCGTATGGATAAAGAAATCGTATTGCCGGGAAGGAATTTCAAAATCAAACTTTATATAGTTGTTATTTAATTTGAAATTTCCCAAACCATTATTCAAAACCTCCCGGTTGTCTATTGCGTTGGTATTCATTTCTTTATTAAATATATTTCTGAAAGCCACAATGCTTAAATTGCTTCCTAAAGTGTCTAATCTGGTTTTGAATTGTAAACTGATTTCGTGATTGTTATTGACCTTCTTGCTCCCTCCCTTGTTCCTATAATCAATACCATTGCCTGTGGTTGACATATCAAATTTATCTCTGTCATTGGTAAAAACGCCATTATAATTAAACAACAAATCCGACTTTGGAGTCAGCTTATACCCGGTTCCAACTCTGAAATAAAAGTTGCTATTAGTCATCGCAATAAGATTTGTCTGCTTTAATTTTACCTGCGGCATTGACGCTGTAAAAGTCTGATCGTTCGCCATAAATACTTCGCTTTCGGCATAACTATAACCCAATAAAGTTTGCCAACTCCAATCATTTTCTCTACCGTTCAATACCAGCTGTGGACTTGGCTTTTGGTATTTATTAAAACCATAATTCAGATTTAAACTGGCATTGATACCTTTCTTTCTTTTGGAATTCGTTAGGATATTAATGACAGTACCGCTGGAACCGGCCTCAAAAGAAGCTCCCGGGTTGGAAATTAATTCTATTTTATCGATGGCTGTTGCCGGCAGTGTAGCCAGATAATTTTGCAAATCGACACCCGAAAAAGCACTTGGACTACCATCGATGTAGATCGTTACTTCTTTTCCGTTTAACAACAAACCGTTCAACGGGTTAGTAATTACGCCTGGAACTCGTTTTACAGCATCCATACTGGTACCACTATTTAACAAGGGATTATTTTTTACATCAATCGTGGTTTTCTCCGGTGTTACTTTGACATATTGTCGGTTGGCACCAAAAATAACCACTTCTTTTAACGAATAGTTTCCAGTAAGTAAAGAATCGCTGCTGATTTCCTGTGCATAAAATTTCAAAGAAAACAAAAAGGCTATTATAACAAAGTTGATTTTTTTCATCTTACTCATGCTTTAGAATCTATACTTTATTTCGGCAGCCGCATACAATGAAAAATCGAACTTCGAATTAGTTGTCTTATCGCTAAAAAGACTTTTTAATGTACGCTCATTAAAATAAACAGAACGCATGGCATTTATGCCAAGTGTAATGGGTAAGCTGATGTGTTTACTTAGCTTCAATTCGGGCCTCAAACCCGCTACAAAATATTGATGGGTAAACATGACATTCTTTCCTTCCTTTTGGAGCATCGCCAGTTGACCGTTCATTTCTGCAATTAGATGTAAAGCCGCTTTTTTGTTGAAATTATATCCCGCAGTTGCCTGGAATCCATTCATCATCGAAACCCGGAACGTATAGTTCCCTTCCGAATTGTAATTCACATAGAGCGCCGGAAATAACATCGGATACCCCAATGTATTCGTCAGGGCAAGTCCTCCTCCCAGATCTAATTTCGAATTGATTTTCTTAACGAACAGCATCCCTCCACTCCCCAGAATGCTGTTACCGTTTACTCTTGAAATCTGAGTTTCGTTGGTATAAACTCCCGCGCCCAAAAAAGCGATAAGCGACCATTTTGGACTCAAGGGACGGATCGTAATCAGTGAGAGTTGAAGATTGGTAATGTTCGACAGCACCAAATCCTGACTGATGTTTTTATTGTTAAGCGAAGCATGAGTTCCTGCTATATCAACCATCCAGGCCGAAACAAGACTATCTTTACTCATTTTTACCGAAATCGGGATCTTGATGTTTCCGCTATATATCGTTGCCGAACCTTTGCCATTTTCCATCTTGTTTCCGTCGTTATCGATATAGCCTGACGAGCCAAAATATTCGGTTTTTAGCGATACCTGAGCCATCGTTTTCGCACTCACAATTAGTAAAAGAAGTAATGCCGACAGTAATGTTGTTGTTTTCATATATATATTTATCGTTAATGAAAGGCAAAACTATGGCGTAACCACAAGGCTGCTTTTTACTTTTGACAACCGGTCGTTTTTTGTTGACGAACGAATCTTGTAACGAATGAGAAAAGGCTACTTTTGTAAAACAACAGTATGCTATGTTTACTATAAAAAAGACGGATTTCTTGTTTTGGTTTTTTATGTTTTTGCTGACTTTCCTACAATTGTCAGATGATTTCACGTTTGTATGTGCTTTATTGTTCTCAATTGCCATCACACTAACGTTGAGAATTCATGTGATTTACGTAATTAACCGGTTAGCAAATAGATATTTGCGAATTAAAGCCGATCTAAAATTTATCATCTATGCCTTGTCTGCCAGTTTTCTCACAGCCATACTCTTGTCAATTGAAGGCTATATACTTATTGAAATGATTTTTGCCGAAGCAGCAGGAAAAATGAACCTAATGCTGTCGTTATTTTTCGGAATGCTGATGATCACTATTTTGATTTCCGGGATGAGTTACTCGGTGGAATTATTCAAACAAAATACAGAAGCCGAAAAACAACATGAGATCCTAAAAAACAGCGTTTTAGAATCGGAAATAAACCATTTGCGAACACAATTGAGTCCGCATTTTACTTTTAATATATTAAACAACTTACAATTCCTGATTCGAAAAGACAAAGACGAAGCGCTGGAATTACTCTCCCAATACAGTAAAATATTGCGCTATTATGTCTATGAATCCCAAAACAAATGGATAAAACTGGACGATGAAATCGCGTTTCTAAAGCACTACTTCGAACTGGAAAAAGACAGATCCGGAGAGAACCTACAAATCTCATGTCAGTGGAATATTCCTGAAAATCAATTGATGATCATTCCATTTGTTTTATCAACATTCGTTGAAAATGCATTTAAGCATGTGTCTTCTTTTGCCGATAAAAGCAATTCTATTCATCTGGAAATCTTTTTAGTAAATGATAATCAATTATTTCTTAAAATAGAAAACACGACTGATCCATCATTAAACGACACCAAAAAAGAAGGCGTTGGATTGCGATATGTTCAAAAAAGACTGGATTTGTCCTATCCCAACAATTACAAATTAGCATTGTCGTCACACGAAAATACATACAAGGTAGCATTACAACTAAATTTGAATAACCAATGAAGTGTATTGTAATCGACGACGAACGAATTGCCAGAGAGGGTCTGAGTGAATTCATTAAAGAATTTGATTTTTTGGAAAATAGAGGTTGCTTTTCCAATGCACATTTGGCATTCGAAAAATTAAACACCGAAATTATCGATTTAATCTTTTTAGATATTCAGATGCCACTTCTCAATGGAATGGAATTTGCAAAAAGAATCACGGACAAATCACCAATGATCATCTTCACTACTGCCTATTCAGAATTTGCTTTAGAAGGATACAAAGTAAATACCGTGGATTACTTAGTAAAGCCCATTTTTTTTGAGGATTTTAAAGATGCCGTGTGTAAAGCTAAGAAAATGTACGACCTGATGCTAAAGCAGGAAGATACTAGTAAACCATTGTTTTTTAAAGAAAATGGTGTTTTGATAAAAGTACACCCCAAAAATATCCTCTATATTCAGAGTATGCAGAATTATATTGAAATACACTTGGAGAATAGTAAGCGGCTGATTATTCATCATACCCTAAAAAAAATTTTAGACCAGTTGCCAACGGAAGATTTCTTGCAAATTCATAAATCGTATATTGTCAATAGTAAACAAATCAGCCGTATAGAGGGTGTCACTTTATATGTAAAAGATATCGCTTTACCAATAGCACGAAACAGAAAAGCTGAAGTTCTAAAAATTTCTTTACCGGATTAACAGAAAATCATTCTCGACGATTTACTACTGACAACGATACTCATAAAACAAGGCCTAAAAAAACCCTGACAGAATCAGGGTTTCACTATTTTTTGTTGGTGGTGTTGATTACATTACATCCAAACAAGTATATACTTGCGGACAAGCAATATAACGACGGCAATAAGCCGGTCCGGTTACAGAACCACTACACGAACAACCGCAAAGTGATAAATCCGGGTTGATTATTTCAATTTCTCCGGTAATCGCTCTTTGATGGTCTTTGGTTAATACCTGTACACCGGCAATGTTTAAAAGATTTGTTTTCATAGTTTTGGGGTTAAATAGTTAGAATCAGATTATATTTTTGTATCGCCACAATTGTATACCTGTAGGCAACCGATATAAAGACTGCAATACGCCGGTCCGGTTACCGAACCACTACACGAGCAGCCACATTTAGATAAATCGTGCGGTTCTTCAACTATTACCTGACCTGTAATCGCTCTTTGGCTTTCTTTCGATAAGACTTGTACTCCCGAAATATTTAAAAGATTTGTTTTCATAGTAAATTAGTTTGTTTTATGATTTTTATACTTCACCACAAGTGTATACTTGCAGACAACCGATATATAGACTGCAATACGCCGGTCCGGCTAGCGCACCACTGCAAGTACACCAACATTTGGATAAATCGTGTGGCTCTTCAACGAATACCTGACCCGTAATCGCTCTTTGGTTCTCTTTCGACAACACTTGTACTCCGGAAATATTTAAAAGATTTGTTTTCATAAGTTGTTTGGTTTGTTTCTATTTATGATATCCTATACTTCACCACAAGTGTATACCTGAGGACAAGCCATAATACGATTACAATAAGCCGGTCCGGTTACGGCTCCGCTGCAAGAACAGCCACAGTTGGAAATAGGGCCTGTTTCTTCTACAAATACTTGTCCGAAAATTTGTCTTTGGTTTTCTTTCGACAACACTTCTACTCCGGTGATGTTTAAAAGGTTTGTTTTCATAAGTTGTTTGGTTTGATTAATTATCTGCCAAAATAAGAATTTATTCGCAAAACGCAATATAAATATTTTTAAAAAACATAATTTAAATCACAAAAGATGTAGTATTCTTAACCTGACCAATCATAAAAGTACTATGAGTACTACCAATATGTTGCAATGTAGTTAATTTCGTAACCATAAACTCCCGGTATTCTTCCATATCCTTTACACAGATTTTAAGGATATAATCGTAATCCCCACTCACATGAAAACACTCGAGGACTTCGTTTAATTGCACCACTTCTTTTTCAAACTGACTGATAAACTCCCGGGTATGCTGCGTTAACTTTAAATGACAAAATACGACGAAACCTTTTTCGATCTTATTCCGATTTAAAAGTGCCACATAACGCGAAATGATTCCTTCCTTTTCAATTTTCTTAATTCGCTCGTATACGGCCGTAACCGATAGGTTCAGTTTTAACGAAAGCTCTTTATTGGTCAACTTACAGTCAGTTTGCAACAATTGTAGCAATTTCTTATCAATATTGTCGAATTTCATATGGATTTTTGGTATAATTAAAAAAATTTGGTCAAAATAGTACAAATCGTTTTAAAACGAAAAATAAAACTACAAATATACATTTTAATAGTTTTATTATCTAAGTTCAATAACTATCATTGACTTTTTTTCGCCAATAATGTTATTTTGGCTTTTTATACAGTAACTATAACACAACTAACTATACAAGCATGAAAAATTTCAACCCGGCTGATAAAATTCAGGATTTACAGTATTTTGGCGAATTTGGAGGTGTTAACCCATCAATCTCCGACTCGTCTACCTATACTTTCCTGTCGGCCAAGACGATGTTCGACACTTTCGAAGGTAATGCAGAAGGATGTTACCTTTATTCCCGTCACTCTTCTCCTAGTAATTTATATTTAGGTGAAGCGTTGGCTGCAATGGAAGGAACCGAAACCGCCAATGTAGCTGCCTCAGGAATGGGTGCAATCACACCTACCCTATTGCAACTGTGTCAGAACGGAGAACACATCGTATCGAGCCGTACCATTTATGGTGGAACCTATGCATTCCTTAAAAATTTCGGTCCGCGTTTGGGGATCAAAACTTCGTTCGTCGATATTACAAAACTGGATGTTGTAGAAGCAGCAATTCAACCGAATACTAAAGTATTGTACTGCGAAACTGTGAGCAACCCTTTATTGGAAGTAGCCGATATTGAAAGCCTTTCCAAACTAGCCAAAAAACACAACCTTACTTTGGTTGTCGACAATACTTTTTCACCATTATCTGTAGCCCCTGCAAAATTAGGAGCCGATGTGGTTATTCACAGTTTAACCAAATACATCAACGGAAGTAGCGATACAGTTGGTGGTGTGGTTTGCGGAACACATGACTTTATCAATGCGCTGAAAAACGTGAATGACGGAGCAAGTATGCTTTTAGGACCAACAATGGACAGTTTGCGTTCGGCCAGTGTTTTAAAAAACCTGAGAACCTTGCACATCCGTATGAAACAACACAGTCATAACGCAATGTATTTGGCTGAAAAATTTGAAAATGACGGCATTAAAACAGTTTATCCGGGATTGGCAAGTCACCCGAGCCATGAACTGTATAAAAACATGATCAATCCGGAATACGGATTTGGAGGAATGTTAACGATTGACGTAGGTTCGTTGGATAAAGCCAATGAACTTATGGAATTGATGCAACACCGTAATTTAGGATATCTGGCGGTGAGTTTAGGATTTTACAAAACCTTATTCAGTGCGCCGGGAACATCAACATCTTCCGAAATTCCATTGGAAGAACAAGCCGAAATGGGCTTAACGGATGGATTAATCCGTTTCTCTATCGGATTGGATAACGATATTGAGAGAACCTATCAGATGATGAAAGATTGTATGAAGGAACTTTCGATTTTAAATTAAGTTTTTAGTTTTTTTTAGTTTAAGTCCGTTTAAGATCTAGGTCTTAAGCGGATTTTTTGTTTGTAACAAAATCGGCAATCCAGCAACTAATGTTTACAGTAGTGTTTTTTGTGTTGATGTTAACACCATAATACTATAAGATTAAATAAATTTAGCCTTTTAAAATTCTAGTACTAAATGAAAAAGTTCACTTTTCTGTTTCTTTTAGCCGGTTCGATGACGTTCGCGCAACGTAACCTGACGATCGAAGAAGCAACTACAGGCATGCGTACGTATGCACCGAAATCGATGTTGGCCACACAATGGCGAAAAGACGTAAGTGCCATTACGTATCTTGACAACACTTATCAGAATCTGGTAACCCGCAGCGAAAACAACCAGTGGAAAGAAACCACCTTATTAACCAAAGACGATGTTCAGAATGCTTTACGCGCTAAATTCCCACAAGACGAGTTCAATTTAAGAATGTTCCCGTTTGCTTATGAGTGGAAAGCTGCGAATATCATGGCTTTTGAAGTGGCCGGTAAAAAAGCAAATTATATCGTCGAGTTTGACGCGACACAAAAAAGCATTACCAAAGCCTTATCGATCCCGTCTGATGCGAGTAACCAATTGGCAACCGATGCTAAAAACCGCGTGGCCTGGTTAAACAAAAACAACATCCGCATTACCGATGCAAACGGAAAAACGATTGAAGTAACCAATGATACCGACAGCGGAATCGTAAACGGAAGTGACTACACCCACCGTCAGGAATTTGGAATTCACCAGGGAATGTGGTGGAACAAATCGGGTGATAAATTGGCATACTACCATAAAGACGAAACGATGGTGACCAATTATCCGTTGGTAGATTTTGGCGCTCGTGTTGCCGAAGTAAAAGATATCAAATATCCGATGGCCGGAATGAAAAGCGAAGAAGTGACTTTAGTGATCTTTGACGCCAATACTAATACTAAAGTAACACTTAAAACAGGTGAACCTAAAGAGCAATACCTGACTTGTATTACCTGGGATCCAAACGGGAAATTTATTTACGTAGGTTTGTTAAACCGCGAACAAAATCATTTGAAATTAAACCAGTATGATGTGGTTTCCGGTGCGTTGGTAAAAACCTTATTTGAGGAAAAAGCCAGTACATATGTAGAACCACAACACGATCTGACGTTCTTACCTAACAATCCAAATCAGTTTTTATATCAAACCGAAAATGAAGGATACAACCAATTGTACCTATATAATACGGATGGAAAACTAATCAAAAAATTAGGGTATAAAGATGTAGTGGTAAAAGACCTGTTGGATTTTGACGCCAAAGGAACTAAAATCAGCTATATCGGAACTGCAAATAACGGATTAGACCGTCAGTTGTATGAAGTTGACCTTAAGTCGGGTAAAACAACTGTTTTAACAACCGTTAGTGGAACACACGCAGCGAGTTTAAGTTCAAACGGGGCGTATTATTTCGATCAGTATAGCAATACGACGACACCAAACGAAGCGGCGATTGTAAACGTTAAGTCTAAAAAAGCTACGTCGTTGATCAGCGCTGAAAACCCATATGCAGGTAAAATCAACATGCCAAAAATGGAATTGGTAACGATTACTTCTGCCGATGGGAAAACACCTCTAAACGGACGCTTGATCTACCCTACTAATTTCGACGCTACTAAAAAATACCCGGTAATGGTGTATGTTTACGGTGGATCACACGCACAATTGGTTAACAACCGTTGGTTGGGTGGTGCAAACCTTTTCGACAATTATATGGCACAACAAGGTTATGTGGTATTTACATTGGACAACCGCGGAAGTGATTCCAGAGGAAAGGACTTCAGTCATGGAAGCCATAGAAAATTAGGTCAGAATGAAATGGCGGATCAAATGAAAGGTGTGGAATTCTTAAAATCAAAATCATTTGTAGATCAAAATAAAATTGGTGTTTCCGGATGGAGTTTTGGTGGTTTTATGACCATTTCATTAATGCTAAACCAAAGCGATACGTTTAAAGTTGGTGTAGCGGGTGGACCGGTAACCGATTGGAAATATTATGAAGTAATGTACGGTGAGCGTTATATGGATACGCCACAGGAAAACCCTGACGGTTACGAAAAATCTAGCGTGATCAATAAAGCAAACCAATTAAAAGGGGATTTATTAGTGATTCACGGTGCACAGGATCCGGTAGTGGTACAACAACAGAGTATGGAATTTATCGAGGCATGTATCAAAGCCGGAAAACAAGTGGATTATTTCCTTTATCCGACTCATGAGCACAATGTATCCGGTAGAGACCGTATCCACTTAAATGAAAAAATCGCACGTTATTTCGACTTGCATTTAAAGAATAATTAAACTACTATTCTACACCTGACAGGTTTTCGAAAACCTGTCAGGTTTGAATCATAAAAAAGCCTTCCGCTAAGCGGAAGGCTTTTTTATGATGGGTAACGCGGATTATTTCAATTGTCCGGCATACACCGCAAGATCAATCAATTTGGATGAATAACCGTATTCGTTATCATACCAGGAAACGATTTTATAGAACGTGGAATTTAATTCAATTCCGGCTTTAGCATCTACAATACTCGTACGTGTATCGGAAACAAAATCCTGAGAAACCACATCGTCTTCGGTAAATCCGATAATGTCTTTCATTTCATTTTCAGACGATTTTTTTAATACGTCCATAATTTCCGCATAGGAGGTTTCTTTTTGAAGTTTTACCGTCAAATCGACTACCGAAACATCTGCTACCGGTACACGCATCGCCATTCCGGTAAGCTTCCCTTTTAATTCGGGGATTACTTTGGTTACCGCTTTGGCTGCTCCGGTCGATGCCGGAATAATGTTTACCAAAGCCGATCTGCCACCTCGGAAATCTTTTTTAGACGGACCATCAACGGTTAACTGTGTAGCTGTCGTCGCGTGAATGGTAGTCATCAAACCTTCTACAATTCCGAAGTTGTCGTTTAAAACTTTTGCCAATGGAGCCAAACAGTTTGTCGTACACGACGCATTGGAAATAATCGTATCCGACGCCGTCATTTTATCGTGATTTACTCCCATGATAAACATAGGTACATCGGCCGATGGTGCTGAAATCACTACTTTTTTTGCCCCACCAATAATATGAGTTTCCGCTTTCTCTAAAGTTGTGAAAATTCCGGTACAGTCGGCTATAACCTCTGCTCCGGCTTCATCCCATTTTAATAACGACGGATCTTTTTCGGCCGTCACGCGGATAAATTTATCATTTACATATAACTGACCGTCTTTTACTTCAACCTTCCCATCGAAACGACCGTGAACCGAATCGTATTGTAACAGGTATGCCAAATGATCAACGGCTAATAAATCATTAATGGCTACAACTTCTACATTATCTCTTTTAATAGTTTCTCTAAAAACAATTCTACCGATTCTTCCGAATCCGTTAATTCCTAATTTTACTTTCATCACATTCTTTCTTAAAAATTATTAAATCGAAACAATTTCAGAAACACGTAACAGTTCCCTGTCGATTTCCGAATGTCCCTTAACTGCTTGTTCCAATGGCGTCAGTTCCACTTTATCGTTGATCAAACCTGCCATAAAGTTGGACTTCCCTTCCAATAGGGATTCCACGGCTTTTACACCGAGACGGCTGGCCAACACCCTGTCGAAACAAGACGGTGATCCACCGCGTTGCATATGTCCTAAAACGGATACGCGAACATCGTATTCCGGCATATTCTCTTCTACATAATCGCCCAATTCAAAAACGTTCTTCCCAATTCTGTCTCCTTCGGCCACTACGACAATACTGGACGATTTTCCGGACGCTTTACTTTTGCGTAACGATTCCAGTAAGCGTTCCAATCCCAGGTTTTCTTCCGGAATTAAAATATCCTCCGCACCGGCACCGATTCCGGCATTCAAAGCGATATGTCCGGCATCACGTCCCATAACCTCCACAAAAAACAGTCGGTTGTGCGAACTGGCAGTATCGCGTATCTTATCGATCGCTTCCACTACAGTATTTAAAGCGGTATCAAAACCAAGGGTATGACTGGTTCCAAAGATGTCGTTGTCGATGGTACCGGGAATTCCCATAATCGGGAAATTGAACTCCTTATTAAACACCAAACCTCCGGTAAAACTTCCGTCACCACCAATGATCACTAAAGCGTCAATTCCGGCACTTTTAAGGTTATCGTGGGCTTTTTTACGTCCTTCAGGAGTCATAAATTCTTTTGATCGTGCTGATTTTAAGATTGTACCGCCTTTATTCACAATATTGTTTACCGAGCGGGGTCCCATTTCTTTAAAGTCACCTTCTATCATTCCCTGGAAACCACGGTAAATTCCCGCACATTCAATATTATGGTAAGCACAGGTACGTACTACAGAACGGATGGCTGCATTCATACCCGGCGAATCCCCACCGGATGTAAGCACACCGATCTTCTTTATTGTTTCTGACATCATATAATCGTTTATTGTAAATTTAATAAATAAACACGAGATACCTTACAGAATGCAGGCATATTTAGCAAAAACCTAACATTCGTAACGCAGTAAAACGGTTATAAAATAAGAAGTGTTGTTGTTTAGTTGTTTGCCGTTATTTTAATCGACTTCCGGCACGCGTTGCTCCTTTTTCGGTTCATCCGCGTTTTTGTTTTTACGGTCTTCGATAAACTTAATAAAGTCCGGCGCAAGATCCGAATCCGGTAAACGGTCGGTCGGATTGGTTGCATCTTTTTCTTTTACTTTGGTAAATATTTTACGCCATAATTCGCGCATCGTATCAAAATCCACCTCATATGAAAGTCCGATTCCCTGTGTATACCCAATACCTTCTCCGATATAGTTAATATCGTTTTCGCGGTTAAAGGCTCTGGCTTTTAACGATCCGTCTTTATTGAGTCGTAACTGAAGTTCGACGTCACCGACGATAACCGATTCCTGATTTCCACCCACCGGTACCCCAAATTTACCATTAATAGTAATACGATCGTCGATCTGAGACGAAACCGTAACGCCAACTTTACCCTGTGTTTGGGCAAATGGAGTCCTGTCGCCCTGAACAAAGTTAAAACCGACTTTTACCTTATCGTCGCTACCGGCAAAAATATCGTCAAAAATGGAACTGGCGCGTTCGAATAAACTACCGTACACCGAACTGGAAGCACTTTCGGCCGAAAGGAAACCACCGGTCCCCAACAAGGCCAACGCTTGCGTCTGACGTACGTCACGGTCGCTTAACTTATAATCGATCTCCGATTTCAATACCGAACTCACACTCGGAAATTCAATTCGGAAATCCGGTTCCGGGTTGCTCAGGTTACCATTTAGCATGATATACACCTCCGTAGGCACTTTACGGCTAAAGGAAGCATTGTCCAGAATAACCGCCGGATTGGCCTCGGTTTTATAAACTGCCTGTAGGTTTAAAGCTGCATTCATCGGGTTTCCATCCCAACGAATGGTACCGTATTCTTTTACTTCAAATTTCTTATCGATTAAGCCTAAGTATTTAAAGTTGTATTCGCCTTTATACGTCTGGAAATCCCCCCACATATTGAATTTCCCCATGGTATTGATTTCCATTGTGATGAATCCTTCCCCTCTTCCTTTCATACCGTGACCGGTATTTTTATCGAGGATGATTTCGATATCGGCATCACGAGTGATTCGGAATTCAAATTTTAACTCGATTCCTTTGAATTTGTTCAGTACCACTTCTTCCAATCCTTTTTGCTTGGCCTCTTTTTCCTTTTTACTCAGGAAATGAATAAACGAATTGTTTCCGATCCCCTGCGCATCGTTTAACGGAATCTTGATATTGGTCCCCTTATTCGATTCGGCATCCATCTCGATATACAGGTTGCTCACCGGACCGGTAATTGAAGCTTCCCCTTTGATAAATGCCCTACCGTAATAAATCGCATCCTCGTGATCCTGCGTATCCAATCCGAGTAGGTTATCCGATCGCAGTTTTAGATCCAGCTGCCAATCTTCCAGTTTTTTATGTCGGATCGTACCGTTAAGCGTACCTTTTGTTTTTTCTTTGGTATCCGTAAGTTCGATATTTCTAAAAATAAACTGGTCCTCCGTAAGATTGATCAGCGCATTTTCTTCGAAATTATAATCCACGCCGAGATACGGGACTTTCATCCCGGCCTCATTCAGATAAAGGCTACCGTCTACTTCCGGATTCCGGACACTTCCGGCAATGGATGCCCTACCCGAGGCAAAACCGCGCATATCGGAAAAAATACTTCCCAAAAGCGGCCCAATCGGACTAATGTTAAATCGGGTAAAGCCGGCATTCAGTGCCAGTATACTTTCCTTATTGATGATTTCGATATTCCCGTTCAGAAAGAAATTCTCGACATGATCGTTGATAATCGAAGAATTCACATTAAACTTTCGGAACGAATCTTCGCCGGTTACTTCCAGATTCAGATCCCCCATCATTATTTTATTTACCTGAAGGGAGTCGACTGTTAAAGCCGCCGTTGGTAAATAAATGGCTTTGTTTTGTTCGAGGTTGACTTCACCGTTTAGTTTTCCGCCAAACGACATATTTTCCAAAGCCGGTGTCACTTTTTCCAGGTCAACATCGTTAAACGACAGACGCAACTGTTTGTAGGTCGAATCTTTTAAAACACCTTCCAGCTCCACTTTCTGATCATTATGCGACAAGATAACTTTTTCGATCGCAAAATCCGTTAGTTTTTTATTGAAAACAACTTTATTGTCTTTGGTATCCTTTTCATTCAGGAACCACAGATAATCCCTGAAATTGATTTCCGATTTTTTAAGTCCGACAACCGATTGATTCTTTTCGTTGATCGTATGGTACAAGTTCAGATTAAAGAAATCCTGGTTCTTTGGTCCTCCTTTAAACTCAGAACGTACAAAAAGCGTATCGTTCATCGTTACATTGATCAAA
This sequence comes from Bacteroidota bacterium, assembly GCA_023446155.1. Taxonomy (GTDB): domain Bacteria; phylum Bacteroidota; class Bacteroidia; order Flavobacteriales; family Flavobacteriaceae; genus Flavobacterium. The sequence goes on along the minus strand of JAEXIT010000004.1, from coordinate 529,111 downwards.
CTAAAATCCGAAATTTTATACCCCTTTGTCTTAATACTATCCAATTCGACATAGGCATTATACAATGGGTTTTTATTATCCACATCGACACGGATATTTTCAAACGTATTGTTATATGCCACTACACTTGGCGACGAAAAATCCAACTGGAAATCACCTTTATCGGCATCGATCTTTCCTTTTAGAATGGTGTTTTCACTCACGATAACCTTCGGCAGGAAGATCTCCACGATTTTATTATAGATCGTAAAGTCGAAATCCAGAAACTGTCCGGACTTGAGTTTATTGGGCGAATAGTTGGCATACAAACTCCCCAGGGCATTTTCGATAATCTTACGCACCTGTTTGATTTCATACTTCCCAACCACTTTCCCCTGAATGATGTCTGGAGAATTGATCGTTATGGTTCGCACCTTTTGTTCGTCGAAGACCGATTCCACCAGGAAATCCTGGAAGAAATAACTATCGGTACTGTTCTGATAGGATGCATTGATCACATTTAGCTTTCCAGCCAGATCGTCAAGGGTATTTCCTTTGGCATTGAATTTCAATTCCCCTTTAAAAATAGAAAGGGTGTCTTTTTTCATAAAATTCAACATATGTAGATCGGCATAATCGATTTGCGCCTGAAAATCGTAGTTCTTCATCCGCGAACTCATATCCACCAATCCGTTGAAATCCATTTTCAGGTTCGGATCATTACTGTTCAGGTAGCCTTTAAAATACGGCATTTTCATTTCCCCGTCGATCGTAATATTTCTGTAGGTATATTTGTTATACGTCAAACTTTGAACCTTTCCTTTAACACGGGTATCGAGGTATTTTTTATTAAATCCTTTACCGTTTATATCCAGATCCAAGGTGGCTCTCCCCAAGTCTTTTTCACCGGCAAGTGTTCCGATATCGAAATTATTCAGCGAGATTGTCCCTTTATAGGTCGCATTATTAATGTTATTGATGTTGGTCATGGCCAACTGCGTGTTCAATTCACCCAATCCCGACATCAGATAAATGTCGGCATTAATATTCGTTTTGGTCAGTTCAATATCCCCAACCAGATCCACGCGCCCCAATTTGTGGAGGGTTTCCGGAAGACTTTTCCCCAATACACGCGGTAGAATCCCTTTCAGGTTGGTATAATTTGACGTTACCCGATCGAAATTCCCCTTCATATAGAACTCCCCTTTTTTGTTAAAAAGGTTTTTAAAGTTGACCGTTCCGATGATCTCAGAATCGTTCGTGTCCAAAAGTCGGAGATCGTGCGTCGTAAAATTATTCAGCGTTCCGGTAAGATGTGTGGAAAGGTAAAAACGCAGGTTTTTCCCAAACTCATTATAGAAATAATTCAACTCATTCGACGAAACAGAAGCTTTTTCCATATTCACATCGAACACGACTCTATTATTAAAATCCGAAAAGTCCTTCGGTTTGTATTTCATGATCACATCCCCGATCAAGGTCGATTCCTTGGTTTTCAGATTTAGTTTTTCGAGGCGGATATTTTCTTTGGAATAGGTAAAATTCGTCACCAGATTTTCAACCAGTAACCCCCTGTGATCCCGCAATGATAACTGCTTGATATCGGCCGTAACCACCGGCCCTTTTATTTTAAAGAAATCCAACTGCCCGTTAAGTTTGGTAAAGTCGAGCACTTTCGGATGTTCCAGATTTTCATCGATCAAACGGAAACGACTGGATGTGACGTTCATCTGTGCCACTTTCATCAGAAACTTCCCGGTTCCCGGTTTACCATCGTCAAAAGCCGCTATAAATTCATCCAGATTGGTTTTATCCTCACCTTTGTATTTTTTCATTATCAGATTTAACCCGTCGACACTGGTTTTTCCAAAGATCAGTTTACCATTGGAAAGTTTTTTAAAATCGAGAATATTCGTCTGAAGTCGGTTGATATAGAACAGCGTATCTTTATGTTTGTCGGCCGCATAAATTCCTTTTATTTTCACACCGCCAAAAACCGTAATTGCGATTTTATCGATATGGATATCGGTTCCAAATTCCTTATTCAGTTCTTTGGTCGCATATTTTGCTATTTCGGTTTGTACAAAAGGTAAGGACAGGGCAATACCCAACAGTAATAAAAATAGGATTAAGCCTACAATTACGCGAAATAGTATTTTTTTTAATTTTTTGATAGTCCTATTTGTTTTAAATTTGTCGGATCGACTCATAAATTTAAGCAATTCGTAGGAATAAAACTATTATTTTTTTATTGCCCGAATTTATATTTCAAAGATAATACAGTCGATGGAAAATACATTCAAATTTCGTGCCTTTTTTATGACAAAATCACCAGTATATATACTAGCTATCGAGAGTTCGTGCGACGATACCGCGGCGGCAATTTTAAAGGACAACAAAGTCCTGTCGAATGTAGTTGCCCGACAGTCGGTTCACGAAGAATACGGTGGTGTCGTTCCGGAGTTGGCCTCCCGTGCGCACCAGCAAAATATTGTTCCTGTAATTGACGTAGCCTTAAAGAAAGCCAACGTTGAAAAAACACAGATTTCGGCCGTAGCCTTTACTCAAGGTCCCGGACTTATGGGATCGCTATTGGTGGGCAGTTCCTTTGCAAAATCACTAGCTATGGCACTGAATGTACCGCTAATTGCCGTGAACCATATGCATGCTCATATTCTGGCGCATTTTATAGACGAAGAAAACTACGACAAACCGGAATTTCCGTTTTTGGCCATGACCATTTCCGGCGGCCATACACAGATTGTCCGCGTAGACAGCTTTTTTGACATGACCATTATCGGCGAAACCACCGATGATGCGGTTGGTGAAGCCTTTGACAAAAGTGCCAAAATTCTCGGATTACCCTATCCCGGCGGGCCATTAGTCGACAAATACGCACAAACCGGAAATCCGAAAGCCTTTCCGTTTACAAAACCCAAAGTAGATGGTTTGGACTTTAGTTTTAGCGGATTAAAAACACAAATCCTGTACTTTATTCAGAAAAACGTCGCGCAGGATCCCGATTTTATCGAAAAAAACATCGAAGATATTTGCGCCTCCATACAGTATACCATTATTCAGATTCTGATGGACAAGCTAAAAATGGCCGTAAAGGAAACCGGAATCAAACAAGTAGCCATTGGCGGCGGTGTATCGGCCAATTCGGGAATTAGAAATACGTTAAAAGAAGCCGAACAAAAATACGGTTGGAAAACATTTATTCCTAAATTCGAATATACAACCGACAATGCCGCGATGATCGGAATTGTGGGCTATCACAAATTTTTGGAAAACCAGTTTAATGATGCTTCGGTAGTATCCAAAGCGCGGATCGAATTTTAATATGCAGTTATTCTACACCCCCGAAATAAACGAACACCAAAAAGAGTTTTCGTTCGACAAAGAAGAAAGCAAACATATTGTTAAAGTTTTGCGCAAACAAGAAGGTGCTATTTTAAAAGTAACCAATGGTTTCGGTTTTTTATTTACGACAGAAATCATATTGGCTTCCGACAAAAAATGTACGGTAAAAATCACGCATTCCGACTACTTTGAGCCAAACCAATTTTACATTCATATGGCAGTGGCGCCGACAAAAATGAACGATCGTTACGAATGGTTTTTAGAGAAAGCTACCGAAATTGGAGTTAACGAAATCACTCCTGTCATTTGTGATCATTCGGAACGAAAAACAATCAAAACCGAACGTTTCGACAAAATCATACAGTCGGCTATGAAACAATCGTTGCAGTTTCATTTGCCAAAGCTCAACGAACCGATCCCCTTAAAACAGTTTTTAGCACAAAACCACGACGGCAATTTATGTATTGCACATTGTGAAGAAACCAGCAAAACATTACTTAAAAACGCGATCAAATCCAATGAAAAATACACCATCCTTATCGGACCTGAAGGTGATTTTTCGGAAACAGAAATACAAAGTGCACTGGAACGCAACTATGTGCCGGTTTCATTGGGCAACACCCGGTTACGCACCGAAACAGCAGCAATTGTAGCCTGCCATAGTATTGTATACGCTAACGAATAACAGCGATTCGGATGAAAAAAATATTCTTACTATTTAGTATCGGATTTACAGCACTGGCCTTTTCGCAGGAAATTGCCGTTTTAAAATACAGCGGTGGTGGCGACTGGTACGGAAATCCTACTTCCCTACCCAATCTGGCTAAATTTTGCAATCAGAACATCCATACCAAAATAAACCCTAAAACCGCAGTGGTCGAAGCCGGAAGTCCGGATCTGTTTTCGTATGCTTTTATCCATATGACCGGTCACGGTAATGTAGTTTTTAGCGATACCGATGTCACCAACCTTCGCAACTACCTCACTTCAGGCGGTTTTTTGCATATTGACGATAATTACGGAATGGACCAGTACATCCGCAGGGAACTAAAACGCATTTTTCCCAACAATAACCTAACGGAAATTCCGAACAATCACGCCATCTATCAGCAGCCCTTCCCTTTTCCGAACGGCTTGCCCAAAATACACGAACACGACAACAAACGCCCGCAGGCTTTTGGTATCTTTATCGAAAACCGCCTGGTGTGTTTGTATACCTATGAAACCGACCTTGGTGACGGATGGGAAGATCAGGAAGTCCATAACGACCCGTTTGAAATACGCCAAAAAGCGCTAAAAATGGGCGCTAACATCCTCAACTACGCTTTCAAAAACTAAACATGCAGGAACAACTCACCCACGAAAACACTTCGTTTCAGCAAAAAACATTCCCCGTAACCGTAGTCTGCGATGCGATTTATTTCCAATCCAATATTGGATCTATTTTTAGGATCAGCGAAGCATTTGGCGTTTCAAAAATTATCCTGACCGGTGAACAACTGGTCTTTTCCCCTCGGAAAATCAACAAAACCTCCCGCAGCACACATCAAATGGTACCGTATGAAATCATCGAAAAAGCCTCCGATGCGGTAATCTATTTAAAAAACAATGCTTATCAGATCATTGTTCTTGAAATCACCAATAAAAGCATACCACTTCCTTCACTTCATCTGAAATCCGATACACCTATCGCATTGGTTATCGGCAACGAAATTTCGGGCGTATGCGAAACTTTTCTCCAAAACGCCGCACAAACCATTCACATTGAAATGTTTGGTAAAAACAGTAGTATTAATGTCGCTCAAGCCACCGGAATTGCCCTCTACGAAATAATTAACAAACTGTAGATAAATCACATTTTTCACATTTTTTTTAAATTTTTACACACTTTTCTACCATAATCTTTTTATAATATATTTTTTTGTTATATTATTGTGTTAATATTTAACCAAATCTCATAACTATTTAACAATTTTATTATGAAAAAACTATTATTATCAGCAGCCATGCTGTTATTCTTAGTCTCGTGTGACAAAGATGAAGCGAGTGTAAACGACACTACATCCGGAGCAAAACTAACCGAAAGAGGATGTGCTTCACATCAGGTTTTGGAAGAGCAATTACGCAACGATCCAAGCCTGGCCATTAGAATGAATGAAATTGAAGATTTTACACAAAACGCCGTACTACAAAACCGACTTGTAAACGGGAGAATTGAAATCCCGGTAGTTGTAAACGTATTGTATCGTACAACTGCGGAAAACATTTCCCTGGCACAAATCCAATCGCAAATTGACGTATTAAACAAAGATTTTAATGCTACCAACAGTGATTTCGGATCGGTACCGGCTTTATTTGCAGGTGTAAAAGCCAACGTTGGTATTACGTTCGTACTGGATGTGGTAAATCGTAAATCGACTACCAAAACATCATGGGGAACAAACGATGCGATGAAAAAAACAGCACAGGGAGGTCTTAACCCTACTTCACCGACTACCAAATTAAACCTTTGGGTATGTACAATCGGTGGTGGAATCTTGGGATATGCACAATTCCCGGGTGGATCATCGGCAACCGATGGTGTGGTGATCGACTCTAAATATTTAGGAACAACCGGAACGGCCACAGCTCCGTTTAACAAAGGTAGAACCGCTACCCATGAAGTGGGTCACTGGATGAACCTTAGACATATCTGGGGTGATGCAACCTGTGGAACCGATTTAGTAGCCGATACGCCAACACATAACGCACCAAACTACGGTGTTCCGGCTTATCCGCACTACAGCACTTGTTCGGGAACTCCGGTTGAAATGACCATGAACTATATGGATTATGTAGACGATGCAGCCATGTATATGTTCAGTAACGGACAAAAATCGAGAATGTTAGCGACTTTCGCCTCTGGTGGGCCACGTAACTCGTTTGCACAACCATAAACTTCCGATTTAAAAATTTAAAACTCGCTGTAATAGCGAGTTTTTTTTTTATCTTAGTTTTCCTAATAAAGAACGCTATGAACGCAAAAGAAATCTCCAATGGAATCGTGAGTGCCGTGATAAAATTGGCCTTGATCACCCTGTTATTATTTTTTATGTATCAGGTACAATCCGTATTCATCTATCTGTTGGTTGCACTGGTAATCAGCTTAATCGGATCACCGATTATGAATTTCTTAAAAAAACGTTTGAAATTCCGCCATACCTTGGCCGTGGTAACAACCATGATCATTTTTATACTGATTGCTGTGAGTCTGATCATGATGTTTGTCCCACTATTACTATCACAAGGGCAAAATCTATCTCTTTTAAACACCACTTCGATGGAACGGGATTTTAATGACCTTATTTTTCAGATCAACTCCTATTTAAATGATCATAATATTGATGCCGGAAAACTGATGGAAAATTCGAATTGGACTTCGAAGATCAACTTTGACCTTATTCCTAATTTTTTAAATTCCCTGATCGGAACACTCAGCAGTTTTGGTGTTGGTATTGCGTCGGTTTTCTTTATTACCTTTTTCTTTTTAAAGGATCAGGATCTGTTTATTTCTATTTCAAAAAAAATACTACCGGATCAGCATGAAGACAAAATCCTGTCATCGGTAGAAAAAATCAATGAATTGCTTTCCCGTTATTTTATCGGACTGTTATTACAATTGTTTATCGTTTTCGTTTTATACCTGATTGTATTATTGATTTTCGGTATCGAAAATGCTTTTGTAATTGCGTTTTTATGTGCCGTTTTAAACATCATCCCGTATATCGGCCCGTTAATTGGAACCGTTCTTGCACTTACACTTACGCTACTGAGCAATCTTGGAGGTGATTTTAAAACCGAAATGCTGCCAACGGCCATTTACGTCCTGATTGGGTTTATGGTGGTACAGCTAATCGACAACAATATTAGTCAGCCGATAATTTTTTCAAACAGTATTAAGTCCCATCCGCTCGAAATTTTCCTGGTAATTCTTATTTTTGGGCTGCTTTTTGGCGTATTCGGAATGATTTTAGCTGTTCCGTTTTATACCGTTTTAAAAGTAATCGGAAAAGAATTTTTCCCGGACAACCAGATTATTAGAATTTTCACCAAAAACATTTGATATTGATACCAGCACTGTTACAACCGGACGTACAGGATTTTATCAACCGGAATTACGCTACGGATCTTAAAAAACTGGCATTGGGTCGGAACCCGTTTCCGGAAATCAGCTGGCCGGATCTTTTAAACCAATTACAAGCCAAAAACAAAGCGAAAGATAAATTACCGACGTGGTTTGGTACGGAGGCTATCATTTACCCGCAAAAAATATCGATCGAACAAACGTCATCAGAACAAACGGCCGCCTATAAAGCCACTTTGATTCAAGGCGATACGCTTATCGACTTAACCGGTGGTTTTGGCATTGACGACTATTATTTTGCACAGTATTTTAAACAAGTCACCCATTGTGAAATCAACCCTGAATTATCGGAAATCGTTGCGCATAATTATAGTCGGTTACATGTAAAAAACATTGATTGCCAAGAAGGTGACAGCCATGATATCATTCAACGGTTAAACACCCGATGGGATTGGATATATATTGATCCTTCCCGTCGTAACGATGCCAAAGGCAAAGTATTTATGCTTCGGGATTGTTTGCCCAATGTACCCGATTCTCTTGATTTTTATTTTCAATATACCGATCATCTACTGATCAAAACAGCACCTTTACTCGACATTAAAGCCGGTTTATCCGAATTGCGTTTTGTACGTAAAATTTATGTTGTCGCACTGGACAACGAAGTAAAGGAACTCTTATGGGAAATTGAAAACGGTTATAGCGGTCCGATAACCCTGCAAGCCGTAGCGCTGACCAAAGAGAACGGAACGGTTTTCAGTACGGTATATGATCAGCCAATGGTGGCAAGCTATTCCGCACCGCAACACTATTTGTATGAACCCAACAGCGCCATACTTAAAACCGGTGCTTTCGATGCCGTAAGTGCCATCTATAAAATCGGAAAATTACACCCGCATTCGCATTTGTATACTTCCGATACCTTGCTTGATTTTCCCGGGCGTCGTTTCCGGATTGAAGCAGTAATACCCTATCAGAAAACCGAAATCAAAAATCATATCGAAGGCAAACAATTCAATGTCACCACCCGAAATTTCCCGTTATCGGTGGAAGAACTCCGAAAAAAGTGGAAAATAAAAGACGGTGGCAAGGCCTATTGTTTTTTTAGCACCAACATCGACAATGAAAAAATTATAGTAATTTGCAGCAAAATTTAAGATTACCATGAGAAAACTTTTTCTAAGCCTGTTCTTTTTCCTAAGCCTATACTCCTATTCACAAACGATTAAATGTGAATACGATTACGATGAAAAAACGGATTCCACTCTGATCAAAAAAACGCCGGACTATCTGATTCACGAAAACGTATTTGGAACGACCTCCACTTTTGTATTTTTCTCATTGGTTAATTCGGACGGAACGCCTTATTTAAACCTTCATATTCTTAAAAAGAGTAAAGATTTTATAAAAGCAACCTGCGTAAACGCCGCATCGCGAATTTTCGTGCAGTTGTCGAACGGCAAGATTGTTACGCTGATCAACAGTTCGGATGAAAACTGTAGCAACCTGACCTATAATTCGGCCGAACGCGACAATATTTCGATTCTCAACAGTTATTTTCTTTTTGCAAAAGAAGGGTATGAAGATTTGAAAAAATATCCGATTACATTGGTTCGAATAAAATTTGCCTCCGAAACCATTGATTATATCATGCATAAGGAACTCAAATCGGAGACCTTTAAAGATACGGTCTACAATCCCGAAAGTTATTTTATGAACTACCTCAAATGTGTAGAATAGCAAAAACCGGCAGTGCCGGTTTTTTTTATGGCAGTAACTTTTTAACCGGATAATTTACGGGTAGCAGATTCAATGATCAACCCTAACAAATAATAATCGGTATCGCCATACTTGTATTTTATTTCCGGTCGGTATCCTTTTTAAGCCCCGACGAATACGTTATTACCGAATTATTTTCATCGCCAATCCCTTTTTCAAGGGATCAAATCGTTATCTCCTTAAAATCACAAAACGAACCATATTATCATATAAAAATCCATAATAACACATAATAAACCTCAAATTGAGATTTAAATTATTTTTTAAAATCGCAATTTGTTTTAAAAATTATAAAAACAGGTAATTATACGTTGCTCCTTTTTTTAAAAGCATTCTACATTGCACTAGCAATAAGCGCTCAAATTTACTCTTTTTAACATCGCAAATCGTGGAGTCCAGAAACCACTTAAAAAACGGGGCGTTACTGAAAAGCCTTACGAGTAAGAACCAACCAACAAACACAAAAAATTATGGCAACTTATCCTTACACACAAACATCAATGCTAGTAAACAGTATTCAGGCCACAACAACAGTATCTGTTCAAAATGGTATGCAAGTATCCAGTACTGTTTTTTCGTCAGCAGCCGGTAATTTAGGAACCATTACACTTTCGCCGGTACAGCCAACGGCTAAAAATGTTGAATTTAAGTCCGGGTTACAGACTTTACAAATCGATTCTATGACTTTCACCGCTCAATTCGGTTTTGATGCCGGACAAGTATTTGCTAGTGGACGTGGTACCGATCAGTCTGGTGAGAACGAAGCTGCATTCTCAAAACAAATCGCAACCTGGTCATAGTCCAAACACGATATACCGGAAAGTTTCCTGGGTTTTGAAAATGTTCTCCAGTAAGATAACAAAGTCTGTTTATAGCAGACTACACATCTGTGTCTTTTGGGTATTGCTTTTGGGCATGCTCACAAGCTTACCTTTGACTACCACAGCCCAGGAAACTCCCTCCTATACCTATCAGGATAGTACCGCAGTAATTAAACCCGGTACAGGAGGCATTCGCTATTTTGGCGATCTTTCCATACAATACAGTATCGATAGTACCGGTAAAATTGTGGTATGCACCCTAACGCTCAACACGGTAATCGTAGGAATCGTTTCCTTAACCGGAACCAATCCTGTTTATCAGTTTGATGTAAAAGCCGGACTCGGTTCGGCAGCCGGAACCTTAACCCTGAATCTTGTTTATCCTCCGTTAATTGCCACTTTAAAAGGTAATTTTAGCTATTCGGTTTCGGCCAATAATACCCGTTATCCCTTTATGGGCGATCTGGTAGGTTGGTATATTCCAAACTGAATCGCAAACAAACTTGCCGGAACTAGCGGACTATTTTTACTTAACCTCAGTTCATTACCGATATGGCAAGTTTACAATTTACCAATTCCGCATCCGGAAATCCTGCTTTATATGTAGCCAACGACAATTCCTATTGGTTTGCCTATTTATTGGCAAAAGGTGTTTCCATTCCGGAAAGCGATACCTTAACGTTGGAAGAATTACCCAATTATAATGGCTATTTTTTATTTGCGTATAGTAGTCCAACGATCGACGCGAATACGTTCGTCAACAATGTTTATACCTTTTTAGGTCCGTTAATCACCTATCAATCGGCTTCGGTCGTCTGGTTTAAAGACCCGAATGCCACACTCACCACCAGTAATACCACTCAGCTTATATTAACAGGCGGCGCCAATGGTGCTTATTCTGTTCTGAGTACTTACAATTTTAACTTCGGCAATAACTATGCTACCCTGTTTATTAGCAATAGCAGTATAGCACTCAACATAGATTTTACCAACAATACATTCGTGATATCCGGACCGGTTGGCATTACCAATTATACCTTCCGTCCGAATAATAAATCCTCATCGTCTCAGATCATGGGGAATATCGAAATCCCGCTTACCGGAAAAGGTCAGGGGCATTTTCGTTTTGTATTGGGCTTTTATGCTGCATCCGATTTTACGAGTTTTAACGTCGCCCAACAGTATTGCTTTTTGGACACGTCCAATAATGATACCTATACGGTGATCAACTATTCGCAAATCGTTCCCGGTAATATGAATGACCTCATTCAGATGCAAGCCAGTATTTTCCCCTGTGATTTATTGAATAAAAACGGGTTAAATTCCTATCTGGCCTTTTTGGGAACCACCTATAATACCAATACAAAAGCCTATCGCCTTACGGCACTTTCCTCCTATTATCAGACGAATTTTGGCTATCCGATACAATTCATTCCGTATACCAATTTTTCCGATATCGGCAGTTCCAAAAACTACCCGGAAGCCAATTGCGGCCTACTCGTTTTTAGTGAGCAAAGTCCAGGGAATCAATCCGCCATATGGTATATGGTGCCACAGGGCGCCCTTACGTTAACACTGGACAGTGCCTACAAAACCTATGCAGACACTCAGGGACAGATGCAACTCATGTGCGGACTTAGTGCTACGGAAACCATTAGCTTTACCCCGCAATTTATAGATGCCTCCCTCGCCGTAACCGGAACCGGAGACTGGCTGTATTTTAGTCCGAATCAAAGTGCTTATGCGCCTCAGTTTCCCATTCAGGCGACGCAAAATGTCGTTGGAAGCAACACCACTCAGGAATGGTTGTCCTATCAATATGATACCGCCTGGAGTGCGGTTGTAATGGCAAATGCAAATAACACCGCAATTGTATACCATGCGCAACCTCAGGGTTCGGCTTTGTTCGCACCGACACAGGATAGCAGTTCTCCGTTATTTGATCATCTTGTTACCGGTTCCGGCGTCTTATCCGATGCTCAGGAAACCATTTACGTCCCGATGGTTCCATACGGAAGTGTACAAACCAGCTCATCGGCCACCGTCGATTATTCGTTATTTGAAAAACAGATCTTAAATCCCACGCGGAAAAACCTCATTGCACAGGCAATGCAAAAACAGAATATCCCCGCTTCGCCAAACGGATTACACAGTGCTCGTGCGGCCACCGAAGACAGCGGAATAGACTCCACCAGTCCGCAGGGGTTTTATGTAAATGTAAACCAGCAAACCGGTGTTTGGGATGTATTACAACTGGCCAGTAATCAGTTTATGACCTCGGCCGGTACCCTATCCAAAATATTTGACCTACAGTTTACTCCGGCGAGTTCGACCTTACAAACCGCCTTACAATCCAACCAGTTATTTCTGGTAATATCCTATAACAAACAACTTAGCGATGGTACTTATGTTCTGGATAATTTCAGTAATGAAATGGAAATCGCCGAATGGCCTTTTATCCTGAATGTTCCAAAAGAACCCGCCAACGGGAAATACAAAAACGTCCTTATTTTTAAATTCTGTACCGGCACACTACTCGACAAAGTACAAAACATACAAGGTTGGAATTCGCCCGATACGTTTAACGACACCAGCAATAGCGGCCTTCCCAATCTGAGTATGTGGTTGCAACAATACATACAAAGCGGTATAGATCAGTATACGGTTCGCAACGATTCCGATTATTATAATTTCTACAATATTGCCACCAATCCGAATTGGCAGGGTGTTATATCGCTGGCGGTAGATATTAGCGTACAGGATTTCCCGGTGGAACTACAAGGTTTATTAGCCGGAATTGATCTGAGCCGTTTTTATGCACATCACTTCGGAATCGACATCAGCATTGTGAACAACGATAATGGAAAAGTAGCCATGCAGCCCAGCAGTTCGATGTTTGCGCTCATCGATTATCAGGACCAAACCTTTTACGGATTGGGATCGGATCCCGATGTGTATAAAGCCAAAGCCCCCATTAACGGGGCGGTCGACTATGACTTTGTCGTCCTACAGTTAAAAATTGTCTTTACCAACAGTAAGATTTACAACTATAACAGTTATCTGGCGCTGACCGTCAACAAATTATTTGGTGAAAAAATCGATTCCAGCAATCGGAACAATCTGATCATCTTAACCGGAACCTACGAAAACAGCAATGGGGTACCGTCGTATACCTTTATGAACACCTCCGACAATATCCTGAATCTGGTGAACACCAACATCATTACGGAAGTCGAAATTATTAAAACCACCTTTGTAACCGTAGTGCCGCAGGACGATGAAGGCAGTAGTACCGTGTACTCTAAATTCTCCTTCTGGGGCTTTATCAATTATAAAAAACTGGATGGCTTTGATCTGTTTTCTTTTGGAACCGACGACAGTAAGAACAATCATTTTAAAGGACTGTCCTATTCCAATATGTATATTGACCTGACGTTCCAATTGGAAACCCCAACGGTCAAAACATTTACCTTCGACATCGGACAAATGGCCTTCGACATCGGACAAAGTACCCCTCGAGCCGACAGTTTATATTCCCATTTTCCGTTACAACTTTCGGGAATCAGTTGGGGTAACAACAGCGATACACCAACGCAACAGGGTTACCTCAATGTCTCAATGCCGGAATTACAAAACCAGCAAAGTGTGAGTGGCGAATGGTATGCCCTGGTCTTTAACCTCAATATGGGGACATTAGGAGCTTTGGCCAGTTCGGCCGGTTTCACCTCCTCCTTTATGATGGCGTGGTGCGTGGGAGCCAAAGGAGCCTGGGCCGGTGTAAAATTGCCGGGTGTCAATCCGCAGGCACCCTCTTTTAGTTTACAGGGCGTACTGAAACTCAATATTGGTTCGATCCTGCTGCAAACGGCTACCGGAACAGAAGGTATCGCCTATCTGATGAAAATAAACAATATTGCTCTGGATGTATTTAGCCTGTCGTTTCCGCCGGGTGGTAACATCAGTTTTATGTTGTTCGGAAATCCGGCCTCCGATGCCAAACCCGAAAGTTTGGGCTGGTATGGCGCTTATGTCAAAAATTAAATAACTTTTAAACTGCTCCCATGTCATTAATCGATCAAATAAAAACATTAGTAGCCGATGTGGCCAATATTTTTGAATCAAATGCAGCACAGCAACAACAAATCATCAGTGATTTTCTTTCCAATACCGAAAACCAAATCATCCGGGTATATGTTACCGATACTTCCGGAATGGGACACCAGTCCAATACCGTGATGATCATGTATCGTTTAATCCAATTGGGTTTTAATCATAATTTTGAAGTCGTTTATGCCGAAGGTGGAACTGGAAATGATACGGCATCCAAGCTGGTCAATTTGATTCCCGGATATGCACCAGACGGGAACAATCCGGTAAATGTGACCATCAGTACCAATCCCACAGTAGTTGCGTCGATCATTCCCTTAACGTATTTTAAAGCCAATAGTGGTAAGTATCCGACTCAGAATTTTGGAATTACCGGAGGATTTGACAGTAACAAAACCAATCTGGCCAACGCACCTACAGACACACTACCCGGAGTCAATGTAAACTTCTTTTTAAAACTACAACCGTATCAATGGGCAAACGGTATACAGGAAAATGCAATACAGCTTATCGGTCAGAATAGCCCGTATACCGTGCTTAATGCTGCAACCCTTGGCGGGGCCAGCTATGCCAAAAAAAGAGGCTATTTTATCAATCCGCCGCAAAAACCAACAGAAGCGGCATTTACAGGTGCCAATGCTGCAAAATATGCTTCTTATTCGGCCATAATCAATGCTGCAGCATCGACAGATAAACCTATAAACCTACTACCGGTGTACGGAATTGGAGGTAGTGAGCCTTCAGGAGTAACGGAAGCCAGTCCGAATATCCTTTCTCAAAATGTATTATTCGATCTGATCACGGCCGTACGGTATTCGCAACGTTTTGGTTCCGGAAATCAGCAACGGGGTGCTATTATTGTAAACATTGCCAACATACCGGATACGGCCTACGATGCTTTAAATGTACTTTTAACCGGTAACGCGCCAAACCTTGCTACGGTAAATCAAATGGTAACACAATTACCAGCCATTCAAGGGGATTTGGCGACCAATTCGGTTGAAATTGTCAGCTATTCCGATCCCTTATTAAATGAAAAAATAGCAATCGTAAATGGTACGGGTGGTGCCAACAAAATACTGGTGGTAAAAATGGGAGGCATTCCGGTGAGTGCCTTTAATTATATGTATTCCCTGAGTAAACTCCCCTGTGTACTCGAGGGAAAAGCCACTGCCAATATGGTTCTGAATCTCAACCTCCCCTATCTGAATATTTTAAAAGATGCGAAAGTGGTATATCCTACATTGCCATTAACCGATGCCGATTGTCAACAGGCGAAAGATTGTAACAGTGTTTCCGATTCGTTTAAAGTAACCCCCGAAACCATGAACACCAAAATGGAAGAAAATCCATTTAGCCTGGATCCGCCATCGGATGGTTTTAAAACCACGCCAGCGTATATCATTGGCAACTATATTTCAAGGGTATACAACACCACTGATGCCTTGAATACCTATTTTTCCGATTTACAGGTTTTTTTCCAAAACCAGCAGCAGGACAAACTCTATCTCGGGCTTTTATATTTTATCAATTATATAAAATCCCGGTAATCTAAAAGGACTAGCATTATGGATACGCAACAACTACAACAACTCTATACCGGCTTACAAGGACAGGTTAACAGCAAGAATCAACTGTACTTTGTGAACGCCACCGCTGCACTTGATCTTCCGATCACTTCAAACGCCTATAAACAGTTTGTACCCGACAGTCAATTAATTATTGATCAGGTGGTGATTGGCATGCCAGACGAAAACAATATTCTAATTAAAGGAACTACCGCTTCCTTTGGCATACCCGATTGCGATTGTTTTGTAAAGTTTTATATTGAAAATGAAATTCTTAACTCAACCTTCTATATCACGCTTTTAGGAGAAACACTGGCACTACCGGGCGTTAACTGGTTTTCCGTTACCGGTCCGTACTACGAACTTTGTATCGCCGAAGCCGAATTACCCGTGGTCGGTATTGTAGGGGGAACCATCAACACCGGAGTTACGCTACAGGTCGCGATGGGTTATCCCATTACCGACAACATCTGGTTGTTTCAAGGGCTTTTTTCCGAACCGTATCCGAGCATTTCCAATTTTTACCAATTGGCCGGCGGAATCAACCTGACCACCGCTTTACCGCAACCTTTTAGTACGCTCAGTACATTGGGACTAAAATCAATCGATATTAATTACGATTCCGCCAATAGTATCGTCAATTATATGGGCATTGAAATCAGTACCCCCTCTGATTATATCTGGCAGATTTTACCCGGAGTTGCCATAACCGGTATCGATATTTACTGTATCGTTTCCGGTTTTACCACCTCCAGTGCGAATAGTACCGATTTTACCATTAACGGAACCTTTACCATCGGTCCACCCGATTCCAATACGATAGCTCTTACAGCACATTATCCGAATTTTACGGCAAGCGTACAACTAATCGACGGAACGATTCAGTTGGGCGATTTACTCACCATGTTCTGGAGTGGCACTACGATCGACCTTCAATCGGAAATACAAGTTTTAAACATCGAGATCGACCCCGATTCTCAAAATTATACCCTCAATTGCTCCATTGTGAGCAACTGGGTTTTCTTTACCATCAACGATCCGAGTCTGAGTTTTACGATGACCGGACTCAACTTAGATGTCAATAGCCTACAGGGAACCACCACCGGAGAAATCGCCGGTTTTTTCCATATCGGACCAGATGATCAATCCGGTGTTGATCTTACCATTTACGCCGGATACGATGCTACCGCCTGGACATTTGGGGCCAGTACCGGTACCGATCAGACCATATCGTTGGGATCCATCGCCTATACGTTTCTAAAAGCCTTTGGTATGGCCGACATTCCGAGTTGGGTAACCGATAATTTGCCGAACATCAGCAATGTTAACTTTGTAACCGTAGTCCCGGACGACAAAACCAAGGTGACCACCTACGATGTAAGTGGCGATGTGAACTGGCACTTGCAATACAGCTCCTTCGATTTGGAACTCGACGCCAATGTGGCGATAAAATATGATGAAAAAGGTACATCCGGAACCATTACCGGTGTAGCCGATGCGCGTCAAATGCTAGGTCTTACCTTTGAAGTGGGTTACGAATTCGGTACCGCCGACACGCAGGTATACCTTAATATGCCAGAATTTGCCTGTAAGATCACCTATATTGGCAACACCGATTACGACAGTATCGACATCAAATTCGATAAAATTTCACTGGGTGAATTGATCACCACGTTTGTCGGCACTTTTAGCCCCGGCTTTTCCCTGTCGGCGCCCTGGAATTTACTCGACACCATCGATTTGTCCGGATTTGAATTTACCTATACCCGTTATAAAGAAAACAACAAAAGTAGCATTGTAGCGACCATTCCACTTCACATTGACCTTGGATTTATCAATATTGAGACATTAAAAATCACCAAAGATGCCGAAGATGCGTCCAGTAGCGGGGTGTACCTTTACTTTACCGGAACCTTTTTAGGGCTACCAATCGAACCCGATTCGCCTTTACAGGAAGACGGAAAAGGTAGCGATGCGACACAAATGCCACCGGTTCCGGGAATGGGAGAAGAATTTTTCGATTTAAAACTCCTGGCCCTGGGTCAGCATGTATCATTATATGATTCCCCGGAACTCAATTCCGTTGAGGAAGCCATCACCGCATTGGAAGAAGCTTTTACCACAACTTCCAATCCCGGTGACAGTACCATTCCCGTTCCGGCCGCAACACCCGAGACCAAACCTGGTACGTTGGTATTCGACCAAAACAGCAACTGGCTGATTGGCGCCGATTTTACCGTGGCGAAATTCTATCGTGTGGCGACTGTTTTTAACGATCCGAATCTCTACGGTTTGTTAATTGGCGTGAGCCCGGAATCCAATTATTTTAAAAACTTACAGTTTGAAATCCTTTATAAAAAAATAAACGACTCGATCGGGATGTACCAACTGGATTTACAATTGCCGGATGAATTCCGACATTTTGAATTTGGTGAAGTATCCATCAGTTTACCCATTATAGGCGTACAGATTTACACCAATGGAAACTTCTATCTCGATTTCGGGTTTCCGGCCAGTATTACCGACTTTTCGCGTTCCTTTTCGATACAGGTATTTCCATTTTTAGGATACGGCGGTTTCTATTTTGGCTACCTCAGCGGCGCCACCTCCAACAGCGTACCGACGACAAGCTGCGGGAACTTTAACCCGGTTATCGAATTCGGACTCGGTCTTTCGTTGGGTGTTGGTAAAACCGTAGACGAAGGAATCTTAAAAGCCGGACTATCCCTAACCGCCGTTGGAATTTTCCAGGGTGTATTAGGCTTTTTCAGCGCCAATCCAAACCTGGATACCTACGATGACACCTACTATAAAGTACAAGGAACCTTTGGTCTGACCGGACATATTTACGGGGAAGTCAATTTTGCGATTATTTCAGCCAAAGTCGACATTATGGCCTATGCCTATATCACGATGACCATCGAAAGTTATATGCCAATTCCGATTACCTTTGAAGCCGGTGTTTCGGTCAAACTAACCGTTAAGATCCATTTGGGATTGTTCTCGATCAGAGTTTCCCTTCGATTCAGCACCACCATCAGCGCTTCGTTTGTGGTAGGAAGCGACACCTCGGCCTCCGCACCGTGGAACCTTTGTCCGTCGAAAGATTCGTTGGCCAAAGGCGCCTTACCGCAAAACTACCGAAGTCTGCAACGTTTAAGCCTGGCAGAAACCACTCCGGTTGTTTTAAAATGGCAGCCGTTGCAAACCGCCACCAAGGTACCGTTGGATTTAATGTTCTTCCCGCAACTAACCGTTTCCGGCGAAAGTGGCGCTGCCGGTCCGCAATATATTGCCATGCTCTATATTAACACCGATCCGAACGACAACAGTCTTTATGGCGTAACCGAAGGGGTATTGTATTGGGCGATCAATGCCTTAATTGGAAATACAGCAGACAATACAGGTCTGGATTGGCTAAAAAATCAAACGATCACCGCCGATCAGATCAACAGTATGTTGTGTTATTTTAATACCCGACCAAATCACGAACCGCCGTTTAACTATAGCAATGCAGCGCAAGACGATATCAAAACGTTCTTTAGTACCTATTTCGAATTGAACATCAGTGCCGTCGATGCCAATACTGAAGGCACCATGGACGCGGCGGTATTCCCGGTTGTTCCGGAATTACTATTAAATACCGTATTAAACGGAACCGCCGGAAACCCGATCGACTTTGCCACCCAAAGCATGACCGGCGATCAGAACTATATCAGCGATATCACCGCCTTACTCGCCTCGACCAGTGTCGACTACCAATCGGATATGACCGCCGATTATTATGCGCCAACCGATTGTGACAACATCACCGATCCGACCTACGAAGACCAACACAATTTGTCATTTCCGACGTTTATGTTTACCGATTTCGTAGCCTTACTAGCCAAACAAGCCTTACAATCGGCATTGGATTACCTCAACACGCAGGAAACCTTCTCCGGAACCGTGAGCGATGTTGTAAATCATGCAGTAACCGACAGTATCGACGGTATCAGTGGTATGGCATCCCGATTTATGCTACACGGAATGCGCTTACCGGCACCACCGGATGCAGCGACCGGAGTAACCCAACCGCTATATGTATTAACCGGACAACAAATCGCCATTCCGAATACACTAAAACAAGGCGATGTCTACTCCATCATTTTGGAAAACCCGAACGAATCCTGGATCAATATGGTATCGGGAACCGACAACAAACTCACCGTCACCATCGACGACAACGAGATACAACATATCCATGATATCGGAACCATTTCCCTTAGTCCGGTGCTAACCTACGGACCGAGTCCATTAGTCAACTATAACGATACCCCACAAACTTTCTCATTGGGAAGTCCGGCCTTATGGCAATATCCGGGCGATTATTATCCGGAAGTTACCAATCAGCCGTACATCTGGAAACTACCGTCCAACTTAACGACTATTTTCTCCGAGCAAGGTAACAACTGGCAATTTGTAGTCAAATCGCTCACCACGACAGCCAGCGGAACCACCCAGGCCGATGTAAAAAACTATACGTGGGGCACTACGATTAACTTTACGCTACAAAAAATAACCGCCGAATCCGGCTTGGTAACACCACTTTCCGGAAACATGTACAATCTGGTTGGAGCCGATGATGCCAGTACGGTTTACTTACAGGAACTCCTTACCTATCTGAACACCATAGGCGATACCGACGGTACCCGTACGATACAACAAATTCAGATTATCTACCAACCGGATCCGACACAAAACAGCAATGGCGGCTACCTGTCGGATGCCAACGGTACTTATAAAACCGCTATCATTCAGGCGAACCTTTCCACCGAAACCAATCCTACGGAAAGCATGATGCGCATGATGGTGATGGAAGAAACCCCGGAAGATCCGTATAACACCTTAAACACCGCCGGTGATTTTATCAAACTATTATGGGAATGTAGCACCGTTCGCAGCGGCGGTTACTATTTCTACTATGAAAACGATGCCACCAACGGATTACCGGATTCCTTATTTGCCGGAACCGGCGTAGCCAACCTTGCGATAGAAATCACCTATAACACCCTAATCAACAGCCCGTTTGTAAATAGTGTGGTCATTGGTGATTCCATCGACACTTCGATTACTTCCGTATTCGTACAATCGCCGGAAACCGCCCCATCGGATCAACAGTATACCACCCGTATTGCTACCTTACTACCGGGAACGGTTGGCTATGAAGTCTCCCGTCAGAATCCGGGTGATTATGCGCCAACGCAACCGGTACCGACATTAGCCGAAGATCAGGTTTATCTGGAAACCCAATTCAACCTGATTGGACTAGCAGTACCAGCCATTCCGGACTATATCAACCCGACACCAGCCGGTCCGGTCGATTCTACCGACGACGAAGCCGTTTCCAACACCGAAGACGACAACACCTCGGACAATGACGATTTGGAAGACTGGAACTACAATGCCGTGATTCCGTATTACAAATACGTACAACCGGAAGGAACCGATCCGTTATATCCAAACCCCTATGCCGGAATTGGCGATACAGTAGCAATGGTACTCAACTGGCAGGATATGTTTGGTAATATTCCGCCAAATGATACACAGCCATTAAACACCTCCATGGACGTATTGTACAGTGATGCGATCATCGCCTTAAGTCAGTGGCCATCGGTATCGGTATCCTATTTATTTAGCCTGCTTTCGGGTGCGCCAAACCTAAGTCTGACATTCAACTTTAACACATCCCGTTATAAAGGCGAAAGCGCGCAAAACAACGCTCAGATCGACTTACAGACCTATATGAACCTGTATTATCAATTGGACAGCCCGAATATGGCACTTCGCTATACGACTACGGTAGAAGACACCGTTGCTGCCCAAGGCACCACCACGCCTCTGGTACACGAACTGTCCAATTCGGTACTACTGACACAATTTATTAATCCGATAATCGAATATTTAAAAACCGTAGTAGCCGGAGAAGCTGCTGTAGATGTACAAGCATATACATTCAACACCATAATGACCACTACGAATTTGGTAACATTACCGGAAATCGCGTTAATTACTACCAGTTTCAGTATGGTTCGTACCGCCTATCTCGATCCGAACTTTGTAGGTGTAGCCGGTGTAGCCGAAGCGACAACTCAGATTCAGCCGCTATCCGACAACAGCCAGAACAGCATGTTGGCGTTGACCTATTTTGCGCAACAATTTGAAACCGCTTTCCTTAACCAACCGTATACCGGTATTATTTTAAAAGCCGCTACCGGAGCCAACCTAACCAAAGGCAACAGCGATGCCACTGCCAATGCGCCGCTATGGATGGTCCGTTTTGACAGTACAGGTGCCAACGGACTACGCTTTGGATTTGACAAAGACCAAACCTATTATTTTGCACCGGTTCCGCTGGCCACGAGTCTGCAATCCTTTGCGGCTTCCATCACTAGCTACGACAAAGGCGAACCGGACGGTAGTATCGTTAAAAACTTTAACAGCATCGACATGGACAGCTGGGGATTACAATTCCTACAGGCGGTTGATAAATTCCTGAGTCCGGCCTATTCCGTTCCGGCATTCTTATTAACAGCCTATAAAGTATTCCCCGACGATCCGGATTATTTACAACAAATACTCGACGCCAAGCAAACCATTGCCGAAGCCATCGAAGGCACCATCGACTTTATCATCGATCCGTGTAGCGGACAAACATCACCGCCTTGTACCGCAAAAGACCCGTCCAACATTGGTAACGCACAGGAAAAATGGAAACAACAAATCCTGATCCAACTTTCGAACGCCTATCGTTATGTCGCTTCCGTACAAACCACCGCCACAATTAGTTCCTCCTACAGTGGTGCGGAATATGCCGATGCCAACAACGATCCGCCGCATGCACCGTTTGTACCGAATTTATATGGAAAAATGCTGGGACTTGATCCGACACTTTCCGGAACCGACGAAGTACCAACCTCAACCGAATATTCACTATCGACCGCCAAAGTTCCGACCGCCAATGGTCCTTCCTGGTTAACTTATATGTTTGAAGCCAAAGACAGCGCCGAAAGCCGTAGTTTTACTTTTGGCGATATGCAATACAACGTAAGTCATATGGAATTCGACATCACCGAAATTCCGGACCTGGACGATTATCTGGCCTCCTCGTGGCTCACCTTTATTGTTCCGCTGAGTGGCGAAATCAACTCCGAAACCACACCATTGTCACAAATGGGCGATGTGGGCGAAACCACCATTCCGGTGCCATTGCGCTCCTATCCGACACCGCCATCGGTTACGGCTCAGAACTTTACTTATCCGGCCAACGACGATTCGTCGCCAACCATCGAAGAAGCGCGTCAATGGGTGTATTACTACACCTATCAGAACACCTCCGCGGCACAAGACACCATCGTAACGGAAGTTCAGTTTAATGTTACCGATGAAAACCAGAGTGATTATACGGTGATGAACACCAAAAACCTGGGCATGTATCAGGCCTTGGCACAGTTTATCGATTCCTATCCGGCGTTAAATGCCGATTTCGACAATTGTCTTGCGATGCTAACGCCAGCCACTATGGACGCGAATTCGGAATTGGCTCAGGATGCCCGTTATGCGATGCTAGCGTTTATTGACATCATTAATCAGGTCGCCGCACAATGGTCGGTTACCAACCAGGTAAACCCTAGAAAAACGACGAATATGGCCATGATGACCGACTTCACCCCGGCACCGCCATATACCTTAGGCTATACGATAACCGAAAGCTCCGAAGCGGAAACCGATTATCTGATCATTACAATTCTTCCGGAAGATTCAAAATCGGCAGATGCCAACATCACCGTGACCATCGACAACTATACCAACGAATTGATTCCGGGTGATGAGCAAGCCTATCGTTATTACCAACTGGACAACACCGGACAGCGTGTTTATCTGTTGTATGAAGACCGAAATACAAATCCATCGCGAAATGTAGTATTAGATGATCTGGATATTTTAAGTGCGCAAAATGCGTGGAGCAGCGTTGCCGTGATCCGAAATGAAGAATTGCTACAAAATAAAGATGGCAGCTGGCAAACCACCAACCCGTTGTTTATTTACCAAACGCCACAGGTGATGTTCTACAACAAACTTATTCCGTTGTTAAATACCGATAACGCGATCAACATCGCCCAAATCGGCACGCCAAGTTATCCGGTGCAATCAAGTCGAACGCTACAGGATCAATTACTAGCTTTATTTGACGCCTTAACGCTCAACATTGACGCTTCGATTGCCGAATTTAACATCAAAATGCAATGTGATTACACCTATAGCATACCCGGAACCACCTTTACGATTGACGTTCCGGTAGTGATACTAACGCCAACCGCAGTAGACGTAACCGCACATGGTGCCAACATCGCCACTATGCTAACCGACGGTATCACAAATTGGATGAACAGTACCAGTCCGCAACAGAACAACGGAACCTTTAGCTTTACGCTGACCGCCTATTCGGTTACCGATGCCTATGTTCCGATATTGCAAATACCACTCGTATTATCCCTGAACGCTATTACCGATTTGTAATAGCCAAAACAACCTCCCCCAGCCTGTTTCGATATGTAACAATAAATCGGAACAGGCTTTTATTTTAAATAAAAAATATATTTTATTGATTATCAATTATTTTTAACTAAATTTGTTGCAGTCAATTATATAACAGATTTCTGTTGCCCTCTCTGAAATAGTTTAAAAAACACCATTTTTTCTCTCATTTTTTGCTTTTTCAGGTGCCACTTTTAATCTTATTTATGATTTTTTTGTTGGCCATCTGAGTTTTCAAATAGCAGAAGAACCATTATTAATCGTATTTACTGCTTTTAGGAAAAATAGCAGCCGTTACAATTATTACCGGCCTATTTTCCAGACATTATGGAGGTATTCCTTTTATAGAAATACCGGAATCCAGTGTTATTTCATTTTGCGATGATACAGAAAAAAGATTCTGCAATTAATTAGCACAGGGATTATGGTAATGCATCCCATAAAAAGTTATTCCATTTCCTTTTAATTTAAAAGAACTTAATACATATGGCAGATTCGTTTTCAAAAAAAGAGAACAACAAAAAGAAAGAAAAAAAACAACAAGAGAAACTATCTCGAAGAGAAGCGCGTAAAACAAACAACAACAAAGGAAAAGACCTTGATGATATGCTTATTTACATTGACATCAATGGGAATTTCACTTCATTGCCTCCTCATCTTCAGAACAGAGAAGAAGATTCGGCTAAAGCAGAACAGGCTAAAAAAGCCCGGGCAGAAATGAACGAAACCGACTTTTCGGGTGTGGTAACGTATATGAGTGAGAAAGGATATGGTTTTATCACCGAAGATAACAGCACTGAAAACATCTTTTTTCATTATGGACAATTAAGCGAACCGGTCAAAAAACACGATTTGGTTACGTATCAAAAAGAAAGAACACCAAAAGGCTATCAGGCCACAGAAATTAAAAAAAAGTAATCTAATAATAACAATTAAATCAACAAGAGATGCAAGAAGGCACCGTAAAATTTTTTAATGAATCGAAAGGATTCGGATTTATTCTTCAAGAAAATAACAATACAGATATCTTTGTCCACAGTACTGGATTAATAGATACCATCAGAGAAAATGATAAAGTAATATTTGACGTAGAAAAAGGTAAAAAAGGACTTACCGCAGTAAACGTTAGAAAAAAATAAATGCCTGTTCATTATTTTAAGAAGGTGTGTATCGATTTTATACACGCCTTCTTTTTTTATTGTAAGTCGTGTAAAACGTGTTTTTCTTCACACTACTTGGTTTTAGTCACGGATTATAAATCCGCGACATCGGTTCTAGTTGGCAATTAATTTGTTGTCTCTATAGTAATATTTCCGCTTTTTCATTTTTACATAGCCTTCCATAAATTCAATTTTAAAACCTTCTAAGTGTTCTAAATTCATTAGATTTTGTGCTAAAGTTGTCGTTTCTAAATTGATTAGCTTTAAAAGCTGAAGTTTATCAAAATCAAACAGAATATAGCCATTTATGATGGTCGCTTGCGTTTGATTACAATCGGGACACCCCACTCTTGTATAGGAAAACTTTACGATTAATTCCTCACTTTTAAACTTATCGAGTTTACCTCTTTTTACTTCAATAATTTCCAGAGATGGTTCGGTCATCATCCCATACGTCTTACTTCTCTTCTCGGCATTTAAAGTATTCATCGCATAACCACTTGAAAATAGCTCATAAACGTTAAACACTTCGTTATTTTTAATCGCAACCGATAGTGTCCCTTTTTTGTTATCAAAATTTCGTATTAAATACGCTTCGGGTTTTGTTATGGTATCTATAATTTTATAATTGTTGATTTCATTTACGGATATGGATTTCAATGATCTTTCCACATTTTGGAAACGTAATTCTTCCGTAGAAAATTCTGCATTATTTTGACAGAATACATCATTTATCAAGAAAACAAACAGCACTATAAAGTAAACCTTTTTCATTTCGGATTTTGATTTAGTAGATCTCGATTGCGATCGTAAAAACGTTCTCGGATAACATCCTTACAAAAGACAAATGCAAAATTTACAATTTACGTGCCATTTTAAAAACCTTTGATCACTAATTTTTTACGACTCCATTTTCATATTGAAACTTTTGAATCGTATCGGATTCGTTTTCCAGATCATGGAAAAGCATCGTCCCATTTCCGTTGTGTATTGTTCCGCAATCCAGTACGTTTTTATCGCGATCAAAACACGATTTTATTTCCATTAGCTTACCATCGTCATACAAACGTTCGGTATATAAATTTCCATTTTTGTGGTACCATTTCCATACTCCGATTTGTTTACCGTTTCGCAGCTCACCCATTCCCATAAATTCCCCGCTGTCAAAATAATACTTCCAAACGCCATTTTGTTTGCCGTTTCGGAATTCCCCTTTTTGATGCAACTTTCCATTGTCGTAGAAATAGCTCCAAACGCCATTTTTCGTATCCTCTAAAAACGTACCAACGGCATCTACTTTTCCCGCTTTATAAAACGTCCATTTTCCATTTTTTAATCCCCTTTTTAAACGACCTTTTGCTTCTTTTCCGTTTTCGATTAGGGTTGTTTGTGTGGTACAAGATAGTAGTAAAAGAATGGGTATAAAAGTTAGTATTCTTTTCATTAACAGCGTATTGTTTTTCATTGTGAATCGTTTGCCAGATGTCACGGATTACACCCGAGGCTTTAGCCGAACAGACGAAGTAAATCCGCGACATCTGGTTGCACTCTAGGCTTTATTTTCTATCACGGATTACACCCGAGGCTTTAGCCGAACAGACGAAGTAAATCCGCGACATCTGGTGGCGTTTTTATCTTTCTTCTAAAAGCTTAAAATAGCGGCTATAGTCTTTATCCGGAAATGCTTTTTGTAAGGCTTCCAATGCTTGTTTCAGTTTTTGATAGATACCATCTGCTTTTAAATCGTCTGCGGACACTTCGGTAAAAAGATACTGCCAATCGGCTATACCCAACAAATCCAAAACCGCTTCGTAATAGCCGTTAAAGGTCAGATTGGTTTTATAGGCCACCGCTCTATTGATATAATAAATGGCTGGTTCATTTGGTGGTGCGACACCCTTTTGAATACTGTAAACGGCTAATTTGCCATCGCCAATTTCCGGACGCGTATCGAAAATACGGAACGTCTTCCACAAGGCTATTTCTTCCGGTGTTTGCCCTTTAAACCAAAGCTTGGCATCATAACCATCTTCTATCAAGGTTAATCGTGTATATAGCTTTTCAATATTAAATTCTATTTGTGAAGCGAAGTCATCTACTTCAAGCCACGCATGAAAATGAATTTTGTCAATATTTAAAACATCTAAATATCTATTAGCAACTTCTTCGTAACCCAATCTGGTAAACTCATTAATCACGAAATTAGCTTCATCTTCATCCGTTTCTAAAATATTCGCTTTAATTTTTACATCTTCTAAATAGTTTGATTTTGCTGTTGTTGTTTCTAAATTTTGAAACTGTTCGGTTATTTTAAATTCCATATGGTTTTATTTGTAGTTTTTTATTTAAATAATGGTCATTTCACAATCGAATTTTTTGAATTGTATTTCAATCGTTTTGATGTCTTTTTCACTCTCGGCACTAATCAAAAACAACGGTTTGTAAAAAATAAACTCCCCATCTATTCTTTCGTAGCTTTCATCCATTGTCTTTTTAACGGTGTGAAAGAATCTTACGGCAGCTTCCTTGTCTATCTTTTTTATTTGCTGAATCAAATCAACGACCGCCACTTCGTCATTCCCCCTTGTTTCGAGAAACAAAGAATAGTTGCTTCTATTTCCTAGTGCGACGTTATGATCCGTCAAAAAGGCACGTGTTTCATCATTCAACGCTACATTTAACGGCGTTCCACCGCTAAAGGTCTTGGTTTCATAATGCGGTCCGTCCAATGTTTGGTTTAAA
This sequence comes from Bacteroidota bacterium, assembly GCA_023446155.1. Lineage (GTDB taxonomy): Bacteria > Bacteroidota > Bacteroidia > Flavobacteriales > Flavobacteriaceae > Flavobacterium. The sequence continues at coordinate 500,892 of JAEXIT010000004.1, read as the reverse complement.
AATGCTCCTTTTTCAGCTAATAATTTTAAACATTCCAGATTTCCCTTTAAACTGGCTTCGAAAACAGCCGACCATTTTTGGTAGTTGGGATTAAACTCAGGCGCATTTTTAACCGATTTCTGTTTAAGCAGGTGTTTTAACATTTTTGGATCTTCTGCAAACCTGGCAAGTTCCGTAGTTTCCAGGTTTAAAATTTCGGTATCAAAAGTAGCTCCGGCAGCCAACAACAGGTCGATAACTTTCTTTATTTTTGGCTGATAGCCTTTTCCATACTCATTGCCATTCCAGCTGCAATACCGAACCAACATTCTGGTCAGAGGTGAGTTACCCATTTTGTTTTTGCTATTCACATTGGCGCCACGACTGATTAACAGACTACAATTTTCGGGATTGGTATCGGTACCGTAAATCGGTGTATCATCAAAATCATCTTTGATTTCGATATCCATTCCCTGATCGAGCAAAAACGCAATAAACGGAATGCTATTATCCTTTTCAACCGCTTTGTGTAATACCGAATTCCCGTATTGATCCCTAAACGTAAGATCCGCTCCATGAGCAATAAGCAACTGACAAATTGCTATCTTTTTATCGTTATTGGATACTTGTGCTAATTCAAGTAAGGGTACAAATCCGTATTTGCAAGCTTGATTGACCGTGGTTAGCTTCTTTAAAATTTTCTTAATCGTTGTCACATTTCCGCTTTCGATCGCAGCATTTAAATCGCCAATTAATGCGGATTCGTCTTTTTCATTGGATTTAAAAACAACATTTTTTATAGCCTCCTGAAAAGCCGCATCATTCCAGTTTTCCTCCGCATATTGCACAATCAAGGCTTCCACACTTGGATCCAGGGTATAATATTCGTCACTCAACGCGTTGTGCAACTTTTTTAGCGTTTTATCAAAACCACTCACATAAGCATAGTCGCCATAAAAGGAGGTTTTGTGTTTGTCTGTCTGGTGAATAAAATCAATGAACTTTTGTACAATCTCCAGACCTTTTTCACTTTTGATATTTTGTAATGCTTCAATCAGATAATCCGCATTAAACCCTTCACCCAGATTGGAAAAAAGCTGTTCGATACCACCATTTTTAATTTCCCCGTCGATTCGTATTGTCAGCCAGATCGTACGCGCTATTTCATTCTGTTCTTTAAATAGATCGGAAGAAAGACCAATTTGATGGTGCATGTATTCAAACAAAGGATAAAGGTTTGAAATGGAATAAATAGCTATATTTTGATTGGAAACCGTACTCATTAAATTCGTGTTTTTATAGGTTTGACAATATTGTGTTTAAAACCTGAAACGAAACTTTAAAATAGAAATTCCGTTTTGAATGGCTTAACTAAAAGCGTTTGCCAGTAGTGTTAAGTTTTCTTTTAATTTTACTTTTTGGATGTTTTGAATGGTTTCATCTCCACCAAGAGCTAAGGACGGGACGAATGTCAAGCACTCGTCTATTGCTACTGGTCCGTATTTATCAAGTGCAGGTAGCTCTATGTCTCCATACCATTCATCTTCCATATAAAGCCTACTTCCTGCGTATCCTTCTAGAAATCGATTTAATTTATTATCAACATATATATATTCTTCTGTTTGTATGTTGTAAAAAGCAATACACTTTTCATCATCAACTTCTCCTATTAGGAAAAAATTTCCCATTGCCGTTTTTGCAAAAGGCATAATCGATTGATTTTTTAATTTTGGAAACTCTTTTAATAATATTTCATAATCAAGAGGATTTATAAAAGAAAATAGCCCCTCCATGAAAACTGATTCGCCATAATGTTCCAGATATTCCAAAAGAACATCACTGTCGATAAGAGTGGCTAATTGTGTCGCATATTTTATTTTTAAAGTTGCTATATCTATTGTGCTAATCTTTTCAGGTTCATTCAATCTATCTATAAAATCTTCATGTATCATTTTAAACTACTTTTAGTGTTCCGTTCTTATGAATCTGTCTTTTTTATTTATTATCGCAATGTCACGGATTTGTAATCCGTGACTACAACTATTTTTTGTCACGGATTACAAATCCGCGACATCGGAGGCTTTAGCCGAACGGACGAAGTAAATCCGCGACATCGGGTTTTAAATCATTAACAGGCAAAACTTATAAAAATAGAAGCTTTGCACTTTTTATTTACATTGGTATAAAATTAAATATCATTTAAATAATGTTCCATACCATCTTCATCATCTACTGGTTCCAGATAACGTTCAATTTTTACCGGTTTTTTTAGAATTTTAAAAGAAATATCTTTTAAACCTTGATTCGCTACAAAATTGTCTTTCATTGCCCCGTCATCTCCAAAAGTATAGTTTTTTATAATCTTCAATTCATTATCTATATTTGTTACAAATAAACACTCTCCGTAGAGAAAAATTTCATCATCCGGATTTCTCTCTGAAATATAAGCCACATAAACAGCCCCATATTTATCATCTTTATAATGGCTTATTTTATAAACATGTCTTGTACTAGATGATTCTGAATCTTTCCACGTTTCATAAAATTCATCACTTTCTAATTCGTTTTGCGGTATCATTCCAAATTTGTTGTGTAATTCTTCCACACAGAAACTATTCATAAAATTTAGTTTCTCGTTAAAATCGTCCAAATTTGGTTTAATAGAAGCGTCTGAGGCTTCTGCTTCTGCCTTTAAAAATTCACTAATAATTTTTTTTACGTTTTCTACAGTGTTATTCATTGTTTCTATTTAGTTTATGAATTCTATTCTACATTATAATCAGCTAAACTATTTGCTTCCTCCGGAGCCTGATATTTTTCAACAGCTATGAGATTGCCCGGATTTTTTTACCTGATTTATTTTTAAATCGTGTGAGTGATGCCATTCTGGCTCTTTTACACCAAAAGTTAAATCATATATTATTTTCATCCCTTCATTTGTTTCGGCTACATAAAATAGTTTATTATATCCCAATTCTCTTCCAGTATCTTCTGTGTAACTTGTATAGCAAGCAAAAAGTTCATCATTAACCAACCATTTCTGCAAACCTTCTCCTACTTCCGGATTTTTATAGTGCTTAATTTGAAATAAGGTGCGCGGTATTGCTCTTTCTACATTTTGAAAATATAAATCCTTCATTTCAATAGTAAGCTCGAGCACATCTTCTTCCTCCAAAGCCCTCCAATATTCATCAATATTCACGGTATGAAAATGATCTTCCAATTTTAATCTCATATTTTCATATTCCTCATCAGAAATAGAAAAATCATAATTTGCTTTATTGCAAGCATATTCATCCTTAATAAAAGATTCAATAAAATTTTTAATGTCTTCCATGTAGCTATTATTTTTTTGTCATATTTTATCTGCAACCTCGGTGATTCTCACGATGTCGCGGATTATTAAAATCAATACTATTATCCGTTGTTGTAATCTGCTAACCAGGTAGGATGCTCCGGTTCAAAAACACGTAATGTTTCTACTAATGTACCTTCTTTTTTAATTGTGATATCTTCTTTATATACATTGGATCTTTCCTTATAAATCCATTCGATAATTTCTTCATTTCTTCTTTTTTCAGAATTTAGGTTTCTTTCTGTTATGATTTTCAATTCACCATTCACAACACCAACACTTATATTATTTGGATATACATCAACTCCCATAGGCAAACGTTCAAACCAACCTAATTGTTGAGAATAATCGCCATCATCTTTTATATTGGTAACCTTTTTAAAATAATCTGTTGGAAGAATTAATGCATCTGTAATACCATTAAATACAAATCCTCCCCTTATCACAACATCCCCTAATGAAAGTAGACTGTCCCAATTGAGAACGATACTCGACAAATTAAAATATTCTAAGTCTTTATCAAAAATTAAAAAATTTTCCTCTTCAAGTTTTCTTTTTCTTCTTTCTAAAAATCTTTCTGAAGGTGGTTCGCAATCATGATAATTAGTTTCGCTATATTTTCCAATCTCAATATTTGGATTCTGTTGCAATTCTTTTAAACATTGTAAGTACTTGTCTGTTATCATGGTCTAAGTTCTAAATTATTTATCTTTTAAATATTCTTCCAGTGAAAAATTATCACGATTACTTGGTTCAAAATAGCGTTCTGTTTCAATAAATTCACCAAACTTTTGTACATCTAAATCAGATGGGTTATATACGCTTGCTTTCCAGCCTTCAACTTTCATGGTCGAACGGTTTTTAAATCTGATCATTGTACCGATAACTTTCAATTCACCTTCAACCTCGCTAATGATAAAAGCTTCAAACATAGTATCGGCTTTAGGATCTTCATCAGTTGTGGTACTTGAAACATACGCAACCCATAGATTACCATAAATTTGATTTTTATACCGACTTAACTTATATAAATGTCTAGGTAGATATATCACTGGGTTTTCATCAAATACTAATTCTTTTTTATAATAAATTCCTAAACCCTGATCAAGTTTATCAATAGCCATAGCATATAGCCCTTTAATGGATTGGTTATAATCATCCTAATCTGTTAATTGACGTTTTGTCCAGCATTCGGCTTCTTTATCTAAAAATTTTAAAATAAATGCTTTTATGTTTTCTACTGAATAATTCATAGCTGTTACTTTATTTTATCTCAATATTGCGAAATTTAAAATAATAATTTTGATATTTTTTAACCGAATCTTTATTTATTTTTCAAATACGCGCCAAGTGAAAAATTATCACGATTATCTGATTACAATAGTATTCTATAACAAGAAATTTTATCATCACGGATTGCAAATCCGCGATGCCGCGTTTGGAGCCATCGTTACCTTTTGTCCAAAAAAAAAGAGAAAACCAGTTTCTCTTTTTTTACAGTACTATTTTGAAAACCGCTAGTATTCGGTTTAATATTTTTCCAGTTCTCCCCGTTGTTTGATCACACTGTCTTTGATAATAAAAACACCATTGGTAATTTGTGGTCTTTCACTAGCTTCGTTATGAAAGGCAAACTCATATTCTTCGATAAAACCGTTGTATAAATCTCTAGACGTATTGCTTGCAATCGCTTTAAAATAGCCCCGTCTTGGAACGGCTACTAAGATCTCGTCTGATTTTAATATGGTATGCAATTCGTTAAGAAAGGGTTTGTGCAATAAAAATTCGCTGCTAAACTCGTGTCCGCAAGCATTCACCTCAAAATGGTCGTTGTATTGAAATACTTCATATGGAACTTTGATGGCTTCGAGATTTTTTTGCGCTTCGTCGTACATGCGATTCAGCTCCTCATAATGGGTTCCTGTTTTATACGGAACATATACCAAATTATTGGGCATGTCATGCGCTAATGCTACGACAATTTTAGGGTTTCCAAGCGTTCCGATTATAGGGGTATATAGTGCCCCGCTTTGTATGCCAATCCAATCGCCATTTCGTAAAACGGGATAGAGTTTCCCTCCTTCACCCGCCAGTATTTGATTTAATTCGTTTTGGTCTTGAAGTTCACTGCCACTTTGGCCGTGTACTTGCTTAAAATCGTTATCCATACTATATAAGGTTTTGAAGATCATCGGGATTACAATCCCATTCTACGATAAGAATAATCCGGTTGAGGTATTGCCGGATGTACACAAAGTCGTTGTCATTTAAGTGGAAACATTTGAATTTCTCCATTGTTTTATGAATGATATCCAGTAACATCAGTCGGTCAAGTCCTTGTTCTATTTTTGAATAGATCTCAAAAATACTTAGATCGATGATTTTACTGAGTTCAATTCGTACCATTTCATTATCCAAACCCGGATAATAAATGGACAGCGGCATTGTGAATTTGGGTTCTTTACGCAGCTGAACTAATTTTTCTTTAATTGATTTGTAGGGCATAAATCAGTTAATTAATTTTTGTGCCATTGCAAAAAACAAAAAATGGCTCACGAAAACACCGTAGTAGGTTTTACGATATTGTCGTTCGATTTTTAGTAGTACGCTCGATCGATCGGGTAATGTTATGATCCAGCTACACTACTATACTTTCCTCCACATTATTCCTTGCAGTTTGGCTGGTTGTTTTTTTTGATTTGTTTAACCGTCAAACTTAAATCATTTTCTAAGTACGAAACAAACTAAATTAACAAAATAAGTATTTATACATAGCAAAAATCTACGTATTTCATAAAAACCCGTACAACTGTTAGGAAAAACAACAATTTGTAAGAATTCGTGCTTTTGTGGTTTAATTTTTAAGAATTATATCCAATTGCCGACCTTCCTTTAGTGCTTTTTTGTCCATATTGGTACCAATTGCGATTCCGATAGCCATACCAATGGGTAATCCAATTCCCAATAAACCCATATTTCCCATACTAAGCCCTAATAATGTTCCGAATGGTAATCCAAAAGCCGACATTCCAATCGCCAACCAAGTGGTCATATAATATTTTTGAGGTACGATTTTCACTTCTTTTTCAACCACACGCACAATTTTTGTCTGCTTTTCTTTTAGCAGTTTTCGGAATTCATTGTCCGGTACAGTAGTTGCATTGAGCGCTTCAATATCCAGATTGATGGATTCGATGAGCGTATCGGGTAATTCCTTTTTTCGTAATTCCTCCAGCAATTTTTGAAATTGTGTATAAAGCAAAATGAGTTTACTGTTTTCCGATGTGCTTTGAATTTCTTTTAATTCGATTATTTTCATAGGTCTTATATTCCTGTTTTCGTAGTACCAAATTTTAATCTTCCATAGGAACCACATTTCCCTCTTTATCGCGCTGTCTTTTTAAATAGGCTAATTCATCGTTTGAAAAATAAGGCGAATTGATAATTCTGTTTTCTAAAAACACCGCTAATTTGTATTCTTTTTTTAAATCTTCCATAAAAGCGTTTAGTCTGTAAAACACATGATAGGTACCGCCGTATTTCTCTGTAAAAAATATATTTCTAACTTCTCGAATGTATTTTTTATACGTTCTAATGGAAACATAAAATACGATAATTTCAGACGCTATGTCTTCTACTGGAATATTAAATTGTTTTGCCATAACTGCCTTACTAATGATGCTATTTTTTCCTTCATTAGCATCGGAGGGCGTTACCACATAGTTACTTTCAAACAAACAAGCCATCCGAACCCCTTGCGTGGTCGTATCGTCGTAGCTATAGACTTCTATTAATTCGTCAATATTTTCGATATGGGGAATAAACCGAACCTTTACAAAGTGATTTAATACTAATGTAAAAATTCCTTTTGATAGATTTTTCGCATAATCTCCCTGATCTGCTTCTCTGGAATATCCAATTCTAAAATCATATCGCGGCAAATGATGCATCGGTTTCTTTTATTTTTTAGGTACTAAATGCTAATCTTTTCATAAAAGTAATAGTATTCTTTCAATAAAAAAGTACTTATCTGTTAATTTGTTGCTATACTATAGTTATTAATCTATCTTTTTCGGATTCACAACGATGCTATGATATTAAAACCATACTTACTTTTAGTCTTACTTACTATTTTTACCGTAACCGTAAAAGCGCAAACCTATTCGGAACAATACGAGAAGTGTTCTGAAGATTTGAAGAAATTAACCGAAGTCGATTCCGTTTATTTCGAATTATTGAAAAAGAGAAACGATTGTCTTGTTGGAGCAATGGCTCCGAATTTTACCGCCACAACGGTTGACAATGAAGTAATAGAACCCTCAAAATTGATCGGAAAGGTTGTGGTTTTAAATTTTTGGTTTACCAAATGCGAACCGTGTATCAAGGAAATGCCGTACTTAAACAAACTGGTGACGACTTTCTCCGGAAAAGACGTGGCGTTTATTTCGTTGGCACCCGAAGATCCCGAAAAGTTAAAAGCATTTTTCACCAAACATCCGTTTGCATTTAAAACCATTCCCAACAGCGAAACCATCCGACGCGATGTTTTTAAATTGTTTAGTATCTGGCCGTATACGATTATCATCGACAAAAACGGAAAAATCAATACAATGAGTTTTGGTACGCTCGACGATACCACTTTCGCGGAATATCAGAATCGGATCCAGACGTTAGTAAATCAATAACCGTGTTGATTCAGTTTTTGAAACATCTTAAAAAAGTAAAGTACCAGTAGAAATTGCGCATAACCATAAACCGCGTCTTCGATAGGAATGGTAAGCAAACGAATCGTTAGAAATGCTTCGGGATTGTAATTCACAATTGGGCTTTCCAATCCGGTGCCCGTTAGTACGCCATTTACCGGAAAAAAACCCAGCATTAAAATTAAAAATACCACCGACGCCTTCCCGATCCAATCTACGCGGACTATAAAATGCAAAAAGACTAACGTGAGCGTTGTAATGATGGCGGTAACCAGTGTATAGGTTTTGTCGTAATGCAATAAAGCGATAACAACACATACGATTACACTGATAAATACGATAATGTTATTGTAGGCATTGGCCCAATTGAGGTTAAAAAACTTGTCGAGACAGAAGAAGGTAAAAATACAGGAAAATGGAATGCAGATAAAAAACAACCATTCTTCGAGCGGTAAACCAAACATAATAAGTCCTATCGTATAGTCTGTGTTAAACCACCACACGCCCATTTTGGTAAACCAAATGTCCCAGATTATAAACGGAATGGCAACCAAGAAACTGGCTTTAAGAAAAGCGGGGAATTGTTTGTTAAACTGTATTCGCTTGTCAAATGAAAAAATAAAACAAACAATTACGGTCAACAGGTTGATCAATAAATAGGTATAGGGTTTCATTTTTGTTTGGTGTTATAATACATTTTAAAATATTTGAAAGGAACCCACAAAAAACCAAAACACTCCCCGTTATGCTTACCGGTATGTTTGTGATGTTGTTTATGCGCCCTTCGGATGGCCATAAAATACGGACTTTTTGTATCGCGCAAGGTTTTTATTCGCTGGTGGATAAAAAGATCGTGTACCCAAAAATAGGCTATTCCGTATAAGGTAATTCCCAAACCGATATAAAACCGAAAATCGAAATTATTTTTGGAGCCAAAATAAAGCAAAGCAATCGCCGGCAAAGCAAAGATCACAAAAAAGTAATCGTTTTTTTCCAGAGAACCTTTGTTACTATGGTCGTGATGATCGCGATGTAAAAACCATAAAAAACCATGCATCACGTATTTGTGAATGATCCAGGTTGCCCCTTCCATCAGTAAAAACGTTAGCAGTACAATACTAAAATTCATAGCGGTTGTTTCGATTGATTAAACGATATTTTTTACAAATAGGTTGTATATCATGGTAGCTCTTTTTTGATGATTTCGGCAATCATTTTGTTTAATTGTTGCGAGGCGATACGATGTTTATTGGCATTTATAAACGCTACATCCTGGTCGATTTCGTCATTATATCCTAAAAAAGACGGACAATTTTTCTGAACGGATAATCGGACAAAACGAATTTCAACATTATCCGGATTTTGCTTTACAGCCGATTCGATATATTTCTTTCCCTTGTTAAAAGTCGAAAGTTTGCTAATCGGATTGATCGCATGATGCGCCCAAATTGTCTTAAAAGCACCAAGATACGCCAGATTGACACTGTTTTCGCTTTTATTTTTCAAGGTCTCTATCATCGTTTTGCAGAGTTTTTTATCCGATACGGCTTTCCCATAACTCATTCGAATATACTCCATTTCTTTATTCGAATCATTGAAGGGCGCTTTTGTAAAACCTGAAAAAAACAATAGCAATAGCGCTAGCAGCTTCATAGTACGGCCATTTTATATTGCACATAACTACTCATGGCAAGGGATAACTTCTGACGGTTTGGAATCCGGATACGCTGGGACATGATCTTCTCCGCTGGCGTATTTTTAATTTTGGTAAATAGCGACAAATAGTACCTGTAGGCTAAATAGACCCCAAACCGCGAGGAAGCCGGTAACATTTTGATTCCGACAAGCGCTTCTTTAAATTCCGATTCGATTTCAATTTCAATCTGACGCTTGATTTCCGTGTTAAAGCGGTTCATTTCGATATTCGGGAAATACGTGCGCCCCAAAGTCTGATAATCGTCTTTTAAATCCCGTAAAAAGTTTACTTTCTGAAAGGCGGAACCCAACTTCATGGCGTAGGGTTTTAACTCGGCAAAATTGGCGGTATTCCCTTCCACAAATACCTGTAAACACATAAGCCCAACCACTTCGGCAGATCCTAAAATATATTCCTGATACCGATCGGAATTATAGGTTATTTGTTGTAAATCCATTTCCATACTGTGCAAAAACTGCGCAATCAGGGATGGATCAATTTTATAGCGGTGTACGGTTTCCTGAAACGACTGTAGGATCGGATTCAGCGAAATTCCCTCCTGAAGCGCCTTATCTGTTTCCTGTCGAAAGCGTTCCAATAGGACGGCTTTATCGTAGTCGTGAAAACTATCGACGATTTCATCCGCCAGGCGTACATAGCCGTAAATAGCGTAAATGGCGGGGCGTATAGCCGGTTTTAAAGCCAAAATACCTAGCGAAAAACTGGTACTGTATTTTTCGGTCACCATCTTGCTGACCTTGTAGGATACTTCATCAAATAGCTTTTTCATACCGATTTATTTTGAGTTTGTTTACTTCGTTTGCGACAATAGTTCCGGATATAATAGACGGTGGCACTCCCGGCCCGGGAACCGTTAGCTGACCGGTATAGAATAAATTTGTTACGTGTTTGTTTTTAATCGACGGCTTTAATACCGCGGTTTGATTGAGTGTATTAGCCAATCCATAGGCATTGCCGCCGTAGGCATTATAATCGTTTATAAAATCGGTCACACAATAGCTTTTTTTATACGCTATTTTTGAAATCAGATTCCGCGTTCCGGTGTGTTTTTCGATACGTTCTAACATTTGATGCAGGTACTGTTCCCGAATAGATTCGGCATCCGAAAGACCGGTAGCAAGCGGTAGCAGTAAAAAAAGGTTTTCATGACCTTCGGGTGCCACCGACGGATCGGTTTTAGACGGACAACAGGCATAAAACAATGGTTTTTCCGGCCATTTTTTGGTATCGTATATGCTCGCCACATGTTCGTCGAGATCGTTTTCGAAAAACAAAGTATGATGTCTCAGATTTGGAATCCGTTCGTTAATCCCCAGATAATAAATTAAACAGGAAGGCGCAAAAGTCCGATTGCTCCAATATTTCTCATCGTAATTCCGCATTTGAGGTTCCAGTAAGGTTTCCGTATGATGGTAATCGGACGAAGCTATAATAACGTCGAAATCATGAAATTCACCATTGACAATTATTCCGACAGCCTTTTCCCGATTGGTAACAATCTTTTCCACCGTCTGATTAAAATAAAACTGCGCTCCTTGCTCCTCCGCTACTTTTTTCATGGCTATAACCAATTGATAAAAACCACCCATCGGATACCAGGTTCCCAAAGCATAGCCGCCATAATTCATCAGACTGTACATCGCCGGAATCTTTTTGGGTGATGCTCCCAGAAAAATAACCGGAAACTCCATAAGAGCCCGTAGCTTGGGATTGGTGAAATATTTCCCTACATAGCTTCTGAAATTGGTGAGTAGATCCAGTTTTAATGCACTGCCTGCGATTTTTGGGGACATAAATTCCAACCAGCTATAACAGGGTTTCGTAACAAAATCGCGCATTCCGACATCGTATTTGTATTTCGCCGACTCCATAAAAACATCCAACTTCTGACCCGCTCCTTTTTCGATGGACTCAAATAACGCTTTAAGTGCTTCATACGATTCCGGAACGGCTACTTTTCCATCTTCAAAAATCATTTCAAACTGTGGATTTAGCGCCACCAACTCGTAAAAGTCGGAAGCACTATACCCGAAGTCTTTAAAAAACGACTCCATTATATCGGGCATCCAATACCAACTGGGTCCCATATCGAAGGTATAACCGTTATCCGTTTGAAACTGTCTGGCGCGTCCGCCGGCTTGTGCCTGTTTTTCGAACACAAAAACCGTGTTGCCTTCCTTAGCACAATAGGCCGCAGCCGATAAACCGGAAATCCCGGAACCGATAATAGCGATTTTCTTTTTCATAGGGTAGCGTTTTCAGATTGTAAATAGCGATCATTTACCTTTTCTAATAATTCCTGACTGTCGATATGTTGCGAAAAAATAGGCTGATGAAAATCGTTAAGCTTGTTTAGCAACCCAATCAATTGCATTTTTTCGGAATGCGACAAATCGCCCGCAACAATTTGCGTCGCCAGACGTATTTTCCCCATTTGCTGATCTAATGCTTTTAGACCTTCGGGCGTAATTGTAATGACCTTACTTCTTCTGTCGGTTTCGGAATCCGTTTGGGTAACCCATCCATTTTTAATGAGTCGGTTGATAATTTGCATTCCTGTTGGTTTATCCTGAATATTTTTGTTGATCAGCGCCATCTTGGTCATCGCACCAAAGGCTTTTAAATTGATCAAATAAATAAAATCTTCCTGTGTTGAAAACTCCGAATCCTGTATAGCCGATTTGGAATAGGTTTTGGCATAGCGATTCATATGCACCAATAAAGTACTGATCACACTTTCTGGACTTCTTCCATTATCCTTACCTTCCCATTCGGGTTCGACAGGAAGCGATTCGGTTTCTTTTTCACCATCATAAATCCAACGCGTAAAACCGCTGCTGTTTTTAGAATAGCCGCTGCCACTTTTTTCAAACTTTTCTACAAGTTGAATGACGTCCTGAATCAATTGGTAGTTCATAAATAAAGTATTATTTAGTACGTAAATATACTAAATAATATAAATTAAAGTATTTTTAAATACTTAAAATAAACTTAAAATCAAATCATCCGGTTGTAATAAAAAGCAAAATACGATTAAAGATATTAAATAATCACATTAGATAAGGATGCCTATTTAACACTAAAACAGTTAAAAAAATCACTATTAAAATAGTGCTGTAAAAATCATCGTACAATTGTATCAACTTTTATCATTACTTTAGGAGTGTTGTGCAAATCAATTTTTAGTTTTGATTTCCGAGAGTACAACAAGTCATTTTAATCCAAACCCATTTCAATTGACTCATATATTATTAAAAGAAAATATCAGCAAACATGTGACGCTATCCGAAACCGATAGGACACAATTCTGCGATTTATTTACCGTCAAAAAAGTCAAAAAGAAAACCTTTTTATTACAAAAAGGAGACGTATGTCAATTTGAAGCTTTTGTTACAAAAGGACTTTTTAGAGTCTACCATACAGATGTAAACGGATTGGATAAAGTATTGTATTTTGCTATGGAAGACTGGTGGATTACAGATATCGACAGTTTTACCAATCAGAAAAAATCGCAATTGTATATTGAAGCTTTGGAAGACAGTGAAGTGGTAATGATTTCAAAAAAAGATAAAGATTTTGCCTATGAAAATATCCCTTCTGTCGAAAAGTTGTTCCGGATTATGACGCAAAAAACACATGTTGCACTACAACAACGCATGATTGATAACCTAAGCAAAACAGCCGACCAACGCTATGTTGATTTTATCGAAAAATATCCCCGGTTATACGAAAAACTCACCAACCTGCAAATAGCCGCTTATTTGGGAATCAGTCATGAGTTTGTGAGTAAAATCAGAAAAAAAATAGCTTCAGGCAATTAAAATTGTTCCTTTATTGAACTTGTTCAATGTTTTAACCGAATTTCTAATTCATCTTTGAAAAATAGAACTTTAAACCTTTTTATATATGCAAAAGAATACCGATTTAGGCCTTTTAGTGTTACGTATTAGTATTGGCGGACTTATGTTATTTCACGGAGTCGCAAAAATGATACATGGTATTTCATTTCTCACCGAAAGTATGGGTGCGTTTGGATATACCGTATATATTGGCGAAGTACTCGCTCCTCTGGCCATTTTGTTAGGATGGCGAACCCGAATTGCCAGTGTTTTTCTAGCGATTACGTGTATCGTTGCCATGGCTATTGCGCACGCCGATACGCTTTTTGCGATATCGGAACACGGTGGTTATGCCAACGAACTACTGATGCTATTTCTATTGGGGTCTATTTCCCTTTTCTTTACCGGAGCCGGAAAATATGCGCTTTCGACAAAAAACAACTGGGATTAATTTATTGAACTTGTTCAATCTTTAGAAACAGGATGCAATCTAACTTTGTATCCTGTTTTTAAAACATAAAGTGTAACCCTGTTTTATTTGTAATCCTAATGGTAACCCGTTTCTATCCTATGCCAAAACAAACGACACCAAACGAATTGTATTTCAATAAAACGAATCCTCAGGTATCGTAAACATCAACTTTTATCATGAAAAAAATAGTTATTGCAGCAGTAGGATTGTTGTTTTTTGTTTCTTGTAAGAATAATACAGAACAGAAAGACACCGCAACTACGACACCAACAGTACAATCGACATCAGGCGATTATACACTGATCGGCAAAAAAGGTCTTTTGGTTTACCCGGATTTTAAAGCCGAAGTAAGCTATCTGTCCGACAGTACGCTTCATTGGAAAACCACAACACCCGAAGGATTGGTAAATGAAGGTGACGAAACGGTGTTTCTAAAAAAATTAAATGATCATCAATACTTTTTAAACTGGATTGAACAAGACGGTCTTTCAATTAGTCAGGTGATTGATCTGAAAGCCAAAACGGTTACGGCTTTTGGTACTTTTGCAGATGAAAAAAGTTCCCGAGGCAAACGCAGCGGTATGAATATGGAAGGCACTTTTGAATTTGTAAAGTAATTTTTACCTGATAGATTCTGTTATTTTATAAAACTAAAAAACACCCTGCCGGTTTAAAACCAACTGGGTGTTTTTTTATGCTGTAATAATGAATCGTTAACTCTATTTTATGGTTCTAAAGGTTCGCAATCTTTGGTTAATAGCACTCCACAACCAACAGCTCGGGTAAGTTCCGGTGGTCCCATTGGGTCGATACAAATCATTACCGATTGTGTATAGGTAAAAGGTAGTGCAGGACCAACTCCTCCACCATTAATAGCGCTTTTTTCGCTATCGGTTAACACAGAAACCACTTTCTTTTTAAGGTTAAGCTTTTTCATTTTATACTTGTTTTAGGGTTATTATTTTATGAATTTAAAAATAACCAATTAAACAATAACTGCTTACCCTTATTTAGGGTATTTTGCCCTATTTTATATTTATATAAAAAACACAATAAGGCAATATGCATATAATTAACCTGTGAATTTCTTTTTTAGTCCTTTTTGCTTATTGAATTGAAATTTTATATTCTAACGCTTCCATTGCCTTTTCTACTGTTTCGCCATGTGCCGAAAGATCCTCTTTTTCGATTAAAACAGTTTCGGATAGATTAGGAATACCGCCTTTACAGTTATTAAAAATAAACCCGGTGTGGATTAATAGTCCATCAGAAGATTCGGATTTTTCGATAATAGTTAACATTCTATTGGCTGATTTTACAGTGTATTGATAGGTACCGAATCGTACGTTGGTTAATGCATCACATTTCTGAAAATTATCGGTTCCAACAGAAGTCACTTTAGGAGCTTCAAAACGAAGTAGCGCATCACAATATCTAAAATTACCACTCCCGATAGACGTCAGTTCGGGAATTTCAAAATCGATTAGCATATTACAATCGTTGAAATTTTCATCTCCGATATACGTTAACAAAGGAGCCTCGAAGCGGGTTAACGCATCACAGCCATTGAAATTTTCATCGCCAATAGACGTCAGTATGGGTGCTTCAAATTCGGTTAGTGCGTTACAATATCTAAAATTATCCCCTCCAAAATCTGTCAGCACAGGAGCTACAAAACGGAGTAGTTCATTGCATTCGTTGAAATTGTCGAATCCAATGGAAGTCAGCAAAGGTGCCTCGAAGCTTATCAGCTCATTACAAGTTAAAAAATTTAAGTCTCCAATAGACTTCAACAAAGGGGCTTCGAAATGGGTTAGCTCCTCACATTCGTGGAAATTATCGTTTCCAATAGAAAGTAATCCCGGTGCAACTACTTTAACCAGTTCCTCCTGATATTGAATCACCCCATCGGCTATTTTTTCTACCGATTCCGGTAAATAAAGTACACCATCCTTTATATCGTCTGAATCAATACTTATTAATTTGTTTTTTTTTATTTTCATAATAAAGCGTTTTTATCTGGTAAAAAAATAGTTTAATCTGTTATAGTCGCTCTAACTCTTCTCAAAAGCGAGTAATGCTTTGAATTTTGCAATTCCATAAGCGTTCGTTTTTTCGAGAATCGGTAACAATTCCTTTGCGGTGAGCGATTCCACGGTAATGTTGTTTTGTTCCTGCCAGTTTTTAATTCCCTGCTCGCAAGCACCGGTAATGGCTTTATAATAGGCCGCTGTGATTACGGTAGCTTCGTGAATCGGTTCTTCTTTTATGGTTTCGGCTACAATTTTAAATTGTAAATCTTCCATTGCTTTTTTTAACGTTTCACCATGGGCAAAAAAGCCTTCCTTTTCCACTAAAAATGTTTCGGACAAATCGGGAACGCCTTCATTACAATCATTAAAAATAAACCCGCTATGGATTTCAATTCCATTCACGGTTTTAGATCTTTCGATGATCGTCAATAACCCATCGGCCGATTTTACGGCATATTGATACGTACCAAATTGTACAGTGGTTAATGCATCACAAGCTCTAAAATTATAGTTTCCGATTGTGATCAGTTCGGGAGCCTCGAAACGGGTTAACGCATCACAATTTATAAAATTATCGTTTCCAAGCAATGTTAGTTCTGGTGCTTTAAAGTTTGTTAGCGCGTCACAATACCTAAAATTAAAATCCCCTATAGTAGTCAACATAGGCGCTTCAAAATGGGTTAATACGGTACATTCTTTAAAATTGTCGTCTCTAATCCATTTCAGTTCAGGTGTTTTGAAGTTGGTTAGTACACCACAACATCTAAAATTAAAGTCTCTCATGTCAGTCAGCATAGGCGCTTCGAAATGGGTTAGCGTATCACATTCGTAGAAATTTTTATTTCCTATTTCATTCAGACCAGGAATCACGAGATCGGTTAATGCATCGCAGGAATAGAAATTATCGTTTCGCATGGAAGTCAACATGGGCGCTTCGAAGGAAATTAGCGCCTTACAAAAACCAAAATTGTCGTCTCCTATAGTCGTCAAAACGGGTGCACTAAAGCGTGTCAATGCATTACATTCTCTAAAAATGTGATGTTCTACAGACGTCAGCATGGGTGACTCGAATGCGGTTAACGCGTTACATCTATAAAAATTATACGTCCCGATAGTCGTTAATTTGGGAGCTTCAAATTCGATTATCGCATTACATTCATAAAAATTTCTGTTTCCGATAGTTGTTAGTATTGGAGCTTCGAATTCGGTTAGCGCGCTACATTCATAGAAATTTTCGTTTCCAATGTTTTCCAATAGCGGAGCCTCAAAACAGGTTAGCGCATCGCATTGGTAACAATTTTTATTTTTGAGCGCAATTAATCCGGGCGCAACAACTTTTATCAGCTCCGACTGATTTTGAATAACCCCTTCCCCTATTGATAGTATTGATTCGGGTAAATAAAGTATCCCATCCTTTATATCGCTTGCCTCAATTTTTTTTAATATGCCATATTGTATTTCCATAATTCTATTATAACCATTCTAAATGCTTTCAAAAGTGATCAATGCTTTGAACTTCTCCATTCCATACGCATTTGTTTTTTCGAGGATCGGTAACAATTCTTTTGCGGTGAACGATTCCGCAGTTATATTGTAATGCTCTCGCCAACTTTTAATTCCTTGAGCACAAGCACCGGTGATGGTTTTATAATAAGCCTCCGTTATTACGGTATCTTCGTGTATCGGTTCTTTTTTTATTTTCTTGGCTATAACTTTAAATTCTAAATCTTCCATCGCTTTTTTTACCGTTTCACCATGGGCAAAAAAACCGTCTCTTCCAACTAAAAATGTTTCGGATAGATCGGGAACACCGTCAATACAATCGTTAAAAATATAACCACTGTGGATCTCTATTCCATTTAAAGTTTTGTTTTTTTCGATAATAGTTAGTAATCCATCTACCGATTTTACAGCGTATCGATGTTGTCCAAATTGTACGTCGGTTAACGTGCTACAAAACCTAAAATTGTCATATCCGATAGTGGTTAACATCGGAGCCTCAAAACCGGTTAGCGCGTTACACCTGTAAAAATTGTTTTCCCCCATAGTGGTCAACTTCGGAGTTTTAAAATCAATTAGTACGCTACATTCCTCAAAATTTTTATCCCCGATAGAAGTCAGCATAGGCGCTTCGAAACGGGTAAATGTCTCACAATCTTTAAAATTGTCGTTCTTCATAGAAGATAGCACGGGCGCCTTGAAGCTGGTTAGCAGATCGCATCTTCTAAAATTCTCTTTTCCCATAGCAGTCAACACAGGAATCTCTAAATGGGTTAAACTATTCGATCGGAAGAAATTATTGTTTCCAATAGCGGTTAACATAGGAACCTCTAAGTGAGATAGTGTCAAACAATTTATAAAATTCAGATTCCGCATAGCAACCAACGCGGGAGCCTGGAAATGGGTTAGCGCATCACAATCGTCGAAATTGTAATTTTGCATCGTCGTCAGCATCGGAGCCTTAAAATGGGTTAGTACTCCACAAGACATAAAATTTTTGCTTCCGATAGCAGTCAATATTGGAGCCTTAAAGAAGGTTAACGCCCGACAAAATTGAAAGTTGTTTTTTCCGATAGCCGGCAACACAGGCGCTTCAAAACCGATTAATGCGTCACATTCGTAGAAATTGTCGTTTCCGATAGTAATCAGCGTGGAAGCTTCAAAACGGTTTAACCGATCACAATATTTAAAATTACCATTACCCATAGTCATCAACGCAGGATTGTCGAATCCGGTTAAGGCATTACATTCGAAAAAATTTTTGTCCCCGATGGTCGTTAACATTGGCGCTTTAAAGTCCGTTAACCTATGACATTCATAGAAATTTTTATTCCCGATAATCGTTAGCGACGGAGCTGTAAAGACAGTCAACGCGGTGCATTCGTAGTAATTTTTATCCCCGATTGAAGTCAGCTGAGGGACTTTAAAACCGGTTAAGTTGTTACACTCATAAAAATTCTTGTCACCTATAGTCGTTAGCATTGGCGCCTCAAAATCGGTTAGCGTGTTACATTCGTAGAAATTTTTGTTTCCGATGGTCGTCAACATGGGAGCTTCGAAACTACTGAACCCGCATTCATAAAAATTACGATCCCCAATGGTCGCGAGCAAAGGAGCTATAAAGTCCGTTAGCGTCTTACAGAATCTAAAATTTTTGTTTTCGATAGTCGTCAGCACCGGAGCCTCAAAACGGATTAGCTTTTTACAACTGTAAAAATTATCGTTTCCAAAAGCTGTTAGTTCCGGAGCTACAAAATCGCTTAGGGCTTCACATCGATCGAAATTATCGTTTCCGATAGCATCCAACTTAGGCGTTTCGATACGGGTTAAGGCACTGCAAATTCCAAAATTAAAATCCCCTATAGTCGCCAATTCGGGCGCTTCAAAGTCGGTTAGTGCCTTACAGTCGTAGAAATTTTTATTTCCAATTTCATCCAAAATCGGAATCTCCAGGCGGGTTAAGACATCACATCCGTAGAAATTTTTATCCCCCATACCTCCTATAATGGAAGCTACGAAATGGGTTAGCGCCTTACTATTGTAAAAGTTTTTATTTCCTATTTTTTCGAGCTTAGGCGCTTCAAAACCGGTTAACGCTTTACAATTGTAGAAATTTTTATTTCCGATGCTATACAACTCGGAAACTTCAATATTTGTTAAGCTACTACAATGGTTAAAATTTCTATCCCACAAAGACATCAGACTGGGAGCCACCAAAGTCGTTAGCGCGTTACATTCGTAGAAATTATCACTGTATAACGAGATTAATTGTGGAGCCTCCACTCGGGTTAGTGCGTTGCAGAATCTGAAATTCCCGCTTTGGATATAACCTAATCCGGGAGCTACAACAGTAACAAGATCCGGCTGATTTTGAATAACCCCATCCCCTATCAGTACTACATTTTCCGGTAAATAAAGTACACCGTCCTTTATATCACTTGACTCAATATGCACTAAGATGTCGTGTTTGCCGGGCTCTTTTTGTATTTTCATGGTCGTATTTTAACTAAATAATTACTTCTATCTAGCTCCGTACACCTTTAATAAAACAGACAAATCCAAGTCGTTAACAGGAACTGCATATTCTTGGGTATCCTTTTTTTCTTACAGAATAAATAGATTGTAATTTTACGATTATTTTCAGAATAGGCAACAAAAAAATGTGGTAGTACATCAAAAATGATATAAAATAGAATACAAATGTATACAGTAGAAAATTTCAGTGAAGTCTTAAAACAAGAAAACCACTGAAAATCAGTGGTTTAACCTGTGATCACGACAGGATTCGAACCTGTGACCGCCTGCTTAGAAGGCAGGTGCTCTATCCAGCTGAGCTACGTGACCTAAATCCGGTGTTTCAATTAAATTGGGAATTGAAACTTGTCGGGGTGGCAGGATTCGAACCTGCGACCTCCTGGTCCCAAACCAGGCGCGATGACCGGGCTACGCTACACCCCGAAAAAAGCGGAGAGACAGGGACTCGAACCCTGGCGACGGTTACCCGTCGACAGATTAGCAATCTGCTCCGTTACCACTCCGGCACCTCTCCTGCTTAGTAAGGAATTTACTTCCTTGTTTGCGGTTGCAAATGTAGAACAACAATCCATTTCTTGCAAGTATTTTCAAGTGTTTTTTTATTTTTTTTTGCATTTTTTTGAAAACTATTTCACTGTCAACAACATAGAAATTACAAAAAATTTACAATTTCATTACCCGGAGCGGTTTTCCGGTATTTAAAGGCTTCCGAAAACATTTGTAAGTAAAGTATTCGGCGGTCAACCCTAAGAAAATAACGGTACACTATATATATCTGCATAAAATTGGTTAAATTCGCAACTTCAAGTATAATAACAAACCAACAACTAATAATCATGAGTAAAAAAGTAGTAATCGTTTCAGCGGTTAGAACCCCGATAGGAAGCTTTATGGGTGCTTTATCTACTGTAACAGCGCCACAATTGGGTGCTACTGCAATAAAAGGAGCCTTAAACAAGATCAATTTAGATCCGAACCTGGTTGACGAAGTAATAATGGGTAATGTGGTTCAGGCTGGAGTTGGACAGGCACCAGCACGTCAGGCGGCTATTTACGCTGGACTACCAAACAGTGTTGTATGTACAACTGTAAACAAAGTATGTGCATCGGGTATGAAATCTATTATGCAAGGCGCACAGGCTATCATGGCTGGTGATGCTGAAATCGTAGTAGCCGGAGGTATGGAGAACATGAGTTTGATTCCACACTACGTACACTTGCGAAACGGATATAAATTTGGCCCGGCTTCTATGGCTGACGGTATGCAGAAAGACGGTTTAACCGATGCATACGACAACAATGCTATGGGTGTTTCTGCCGACTTATGTGCTACAGAATATAAAATCACCCGTGAAGAGCAGGATGCTTTTGCGATTCAGTCGTATGAGCGTTCGGCAAAAGCATGGGAGGCCAATAAATTTGACAATGAAATCGTACCGGTAGCCGTTCCACAACGTAAAGGTGATCCGATCATGGTTACCAAAGATGAGGAATACACTAATGTAAAATTAGACAAGATTCCTACATTAAACGCTGTATTCACTAAAGACGGAACCGTAACGGCCGCAAATGCTTCTACAATCAACGACGGAGCTGCTGCAGTGGTATTAATGAGCGAAGACAAAGCCAATGCGCTTGGTTTAAAACCGCTTGCTTATATTAAGAGTTATGCCGATGCCGCTCAAGAGCCAAAATGGTTTACAACAGCTCCTGCAAAAGCATTACCTAAAGCATTAGACAAAGCCGGAATCGCACTTTCTGACGTTGATTTCTTCGAATTTAACGAAGCGTTCTCGGTAGTAGGATTGGCGAATGCTAAAATCTTAGGATTGGAAAACGATAAAGTAAACGTAAACGGTGGTGCGGTATCTTTAGGTCACCCACTGGGATGTTCCGGAGCGCGTATCATAGTAACGTTGCTTAACGTTTTAGAACAGAACAATGCTAAAATCGGTGCAGCTGCTATCTGTAATGGTGGTGGTGGTGCTTCTGCCATTGTGATCGAAAGAGCTTAATTAGAATTTATAAATGATGCGTTTTAAATCGGGCGGGTTTCCCGGAAAGATTTAAGGCGCATCATTCACTTTAAAATCAATCTGAATGTTTGCAATTTGTAATCTTGCTATTGTACCATTACGTGCCGAATCCAACGACAGAAGCGAATTAGTTTCCCAGGTATTATTTGGAGAGCATTTCAAAATTTTAGAACAAATTACCAATTGGACTAAAATTAAACTGGCATTCGACGGTTACGAAGGTTGGGTTGACAATAAACAGTTTCAGCTAATTTCAGAAGAACAGTATCAGGCGATCTCCAATTCGGCTGCCATATTAAATGCCGACCTGATCGAGTATATCACCACTCCGAATAATTTTCTGATTCCAATTCCGATTGGCAGTTCGCTTTCGTTTTTGGATTTTCCGGAAATTAACACCGCTCAGTTTTCGTTCGAAGGCGTAAAAATTTGCGGTATCAAACCCAAATCGGAACTGATCAAAACCGCTTTTATGTATTTGAATGCGCCGTATTTATGGGGTGGCAAAACACCTTTTGGAATCGATTGTTCCGGTTTTACACAGATGGTATACAAACTAAACGGGTATTCAATTTTAAGGGATGCTTCACAACAAGCCACTCAGGGCGAAGCATTGAGTTTTATCGAAGAAAGCGAACCGGGCGATTTGGCCTTTTTCGACAATGAAGAAGGAAAAATTATCCATGTGGGAATGATCATGGAAAACAACTATATCATTCATGCCCATGGAAAAGTCCGCATTGACCGACTGGATCATCTTGGAATTTACAATGTCGACACCGGAAGACATTCACACAATCTCCGTGTCATCAAAAAAATAGTATAAAAAAAACCGAAACTTTAAAAGTTTCGGTTTTTTTTATTGCCTTGTTATTTCTGTGCTTTCAATGCTTTGTATTTCGCATCCATTTCCAACACTTGGTAAGCGTTTAACAATACCGCTTTGATGTTTGGTTCTTTTGGTTCGATTTGCAATGCTTTTTCGAAATATGGTAAAGCTTCCGCATACATTTTATTACGCTTCACTTTTAATTCGTCATAACGTTTGTTGTCTTTTGGAGTAGTTCCCAAAGAGTTCATCTCTTTTACCATTTTGTCCTCTCCATGTAACATTAACGCCCCTAAGTTATTGTAAGCATTAAAATAGTTTGGATTTACTTCGATTGCACGTTTGTAATATTTTTTAGCCTCATCGATATCACCTGAGTTTGTGCTGATTACTCCTAAATTAAATAATAAATCAACATCGTTAGGATCTTTTTGTAACACTTCAGTAATAACACGCTTGTAATTTGTGTAATCTTTCGCGTCCAAATATAAATTTGCTTCCGCCAACATCAAACTCGTATCACCAGGATTAGCCGCTTTAGCTTCATTGATTGCTTTTTTAGCTTCCTCCACTTTACCCTGATGTACTAAGATCGACGCAATATTTTTATAGATCTCCCCTCTTTTCGAAGGCACTTTCTCATCTCTTGGTTTTTCGTGTACTCCTAATTTAATAGACGCTTTACGATCGGCATCCGAGTTAAAAGTCTCTTCATTTCCGGAAGCTTTATTCACCGCGTAATAAAGTGTCCCTTCTCCGGAATAATTGATATTTTTTAACTCATACAGATATTTTAACGCCAAATCAAAATCCTGAGCCTGTAATGCCAAGATCGAAGCATTGTATAAATTCCCCTCGTCTTTTTTATCCAGATTATAGATCGCTTCAAAAATCTGACCCGCTTCTTTAAATTTAGAAGCCTGATTTAAAGTAATCGCATAATTGATCAATACCGGCTTGTACTCGGTAATGGTTTCGATAATATCGTCGGTATACACTTTTTTACCACTTTTTTTCTCGAAATCCAGGGTTGCATTCAAACCAGCAGCCATTTCGTTGATTTTAGATGGTGTAAAAGCCTTTGCCAAAGTCTGCGCGTTTGGTGCCGCTCCAGCCGTCATCAACTCCAATATAGGAGTCATTGATTTATAGAAATTAGTATATATCTGATCCCCTTCTGCCAAACCAGACATACCACTTAATTTATTCACTGCCGATTTATATTCGGATATATCCGAAGTAGATAATTGATCTTTAGCATACAATTTTTTCAGCGTTTTCAACTCGTCTTTCTGCGCAAATGACGCCACAGAAAAGAACATGGAAGTCGCTAATAAAGCATATTTAATTTTCATCTGTTAGTTATTTAGTTGTTTACTTATTCTTGGGATTCGGTTATTTCTGAGTTATCCATATCTTCATTTTCTGATCCGTCGTTTTCTTCGCGCATCACTTTCGTAACGGCAGCGATCGAATCGTTTCCTTTGATATTAATCAAACGCACCCCTTGCGTAGCACGTCCCATAACTCTCAAATCGGAAACCGCCATACGAATCGTCAATCCAGACTTGTTGATAATCATCAAATCATCAGCATCGGTTACGTTATTAATCGAAACCAGACTTCCGGTTTTATCGGTAATATTAAGTGTTTTCACCCCTTTACCACCACGGTTTGTAATACGGTAATCTTCCAATGACGAACGTTTTCCGTATCCGTTTTCCGAAACAACCAAAATTTCACTTTCCATATCGTTCACAGAAACCATTCCGATTACTTCGTCTTTTTCATCTGCTAAGGTAATACCGCGAACTCCAGAAGCACTTCTTCCCATCGGACGGGTTTTTCCTTCTTCGAAACGAACCAATTTTCCGGATTTCACTGCGATTAGAATCTGACTTTCACCATTGGTTAATTTTGCCTCTAGTAATTCATCATCTTCCTTAATAGTAATCGCATTGATACCATTTTGACGCGGACGGGAATATTGCTCCAACGGTGTCTTTTTAACCTGACCTTGTTTCGTGGCCATGATCACATAATGACTATTGATGTACTCCTCGTCTTTTAAATCCTGCGTACAGATAAACGCTTTTACCTTGTCGTCGTTCTCAATATTAATAAGGTTTTGGATCGCACGACCTTTGCTGGTTTTGCTTCCTTCCGGAATTTCATATACCCGCATCCAGAAACATTTTCCTTTTTGAGTAAAGAACAACATATATTGGTGGTTGGTCGCTACGAACAAATGTTCCAGGAAATCCTGATCGCGCGTGGCCACACCTTTTTGCCCTACTCCTCCTCTATTCTGTGTTTTGTATTCCGATAGCGGAGTACGTTTGATATAACCGGCATGCGAAATCGTGATGACCACATTTTCATCGGCAATCAAATCTTCGATACTCACATCTCCGCCGGCGTATTCGATAACCGAACGACGATCGTCTCCGTATTTATCACGGATTTCGGCTAACTCATCTTTAATAACGCCCATTCTCATTTCCTTGCTTGCTAATAATTCGCGTAAATAAGCAATCAATTTCATGATCTCTTCGTATTCCGCTCGTAGTTTATCTTGCTCCAGTCCGGTTAACTGACGTAAACGCATTTCTACGATCGCACGCGATTGGATGTCGGATAAGTTAAAACGTTCTACTAATTTTTCTTTGGCTTCATCGGCATTTTTAGACGCACGAATCAACGCGATTACTTCGTCGATATTATCCGAAGCAATGATCAGACCTTCTAAGATATGCGCTCTTTCTTCTGCTTTGCGCAAATCGAATTCCGCTCTGCGGGTTACCACCTCATGACGGTGTTCCACGAAATAGTGGATCAGGTCTTTTAGGTTTAACAATTGTGGACGTCCTTTAACCAATGCGATGTTATTCACACTGAACGACGACTGTAATTGTGTATATTTATAAAGGGTATTCAATACGATATTCGGAACCGCTTCCCGTTTTAACACATAAACGATACGCATACCGTTACGATCCGATTCATCACGGATCGTCGAAATACCTTCGATTTTCTTTTCATTAACCAGGTCGGCTGTCTTTTTGATCATTTCCGCCTTATTTACCTGATACGGGATTTCGGTTACGATAATCGACTCACGGCCATCCACTTCTTCGAAGTTGGCTTTCGCACGAACAACCACACGTCCTCTACCGGTTTTAAATGCTTCACGAACACCTTCATATCCATAAATCACCCCTCCGGTTGGGAAATCCGGCGCCTTGATGTACTGCATCAGTTCATCTACTTCGATATCGTTATTATCGATATACGCCAGGGTACCGTCTACCACCTCCGTCAAATTGTGAGGCGCCATATTGGTAGCCATACCTACCGCAATACCGGAAGCCCCGTTAATTAACAGGTTCGGGATTTTAGTTGGCATTACTTTAGGCTCTTCTAAAGTATCGTCAAAGTTTAACTGGAAATCAACTGTTTCTTTATCAATATCGGCAAGAATTTCTTCCGAAAGTTTCTTCATTCTTGCTTCCGTATAACGCATAGCTGCCGGACTGTCGCCATCGATAGAACCGAAGTTCCCCTGGCCGTCCACTAAAAGATATCGCAAACTCCATTCCTGAGCCATACGAACCATAGCATCGTAAACAGAGCTGTCCCCATGCGGGTGATATTTACCCAGAACCTCTCCTACGATTCTGGCCGACTTTTTATGTGCTCTATTCGATAATACTCCTAATTCATACATTCCGAACAATACTCTTCGGTGAACCGGTTTCAAGCCATCTCTAACATCAGGAAGCGCCCTTGATACAATTACCGACATCGAATAATCGATGTAAGCAGATTTCATTTCGTCCTCAATGTTAATAGGAATTAACTTTTCTCCTTCAGACATAAGTTGTTATATTAAAAAATTATAGTTATTTCAAAACGTGCCAATATACATATTTTTCCAGTAAAGAATCACATTTTTCTGTATAAATTTTAGCGATTTATCAACAGTAAAAACCACCGGAGTGCTTAAAAATTCACACTTTTTAACTTTTATATGTCGTTTTTTTTTTGTCAATTAGCATAAGGGAGATCCCGCAAAATGTCAGGTATGGTTTTTGCTTTATCCTACCTGAATTAGTAACTTTACAGTATAAAGTATTTTTAAGTAATGGACGATAATTTTTCACCAAGAGTTAAGGACGTAATTAGCTATAGTAAAGAAGAGGCTTTACGATTAGGACATGACTTTATCGGTACGGAACACTTAATGTTAGGCATTTTAAGAGACGGTAATGGAACCGCTATTACTATATTAAATAATCTGGATGTAGATTTAGAACATTTACGCAGAAAAGTTGAAGTATTAAGCCCCGCCAATCCTACTATCGATCGCAGTAACGAAAAGAAAAACCTACATCTGACACGTCAGGCAGAACGTGCTTTACGAACCACTTTTTTAGAAGCTAAAGTATTCCAGAGTACTTCGATAAGTACCGCTCATTTATTGTTGTGTATTCTCCGAAATGAGAACGATCCAACGACAAAGCTTTTAAACAAATTAAAAATTGACTACGAAATAGTTAAAGAACAATTTATTGCTATGACATCAAACGAAGAAGATTACCTAGATAACCTGCCAAAAGCCGAGTCGTTTAATGACGATTCCGGACAAGATGACAGTTTGCGTGACACGGGTTTTAACAATCCGGGGACAGGCAAAACCAATAAAAAATCGAAAACACCGGTTCTTGACAATTTTGGACGGGATTTAACCGAGTTGGCCGAAGAAGGCAAACTGGATCCTGTTGTAGGTCGGGAAAAAGAAATTGAACGGGTTTCTCAGATTTTAAGCCGACGTAAAAAGAACAATCCACTGTTAATCGGTGAACCGGGTGTGGGGAAATCGGCCATTGCCGAAGGACTCGCCTTGCGCATCATCCAGAAAAAAGTATCCCGTATTTTGTTTAACAAACGGGTTGTAACACTGGATCTTGCCAGCCTTGTAGCCGGAACCAAATACCGCGGTCAGTTCGAAGAGCGTATGAAAGCCGTGATGAACGAATTGGAGAAAAACGACGATATCATTTTGTTTATCGATGAGATCCATACCATCGTTGGTGCCGGAGGTGCTACTGGTTCGTTGGATGCCTCCAACATGTTTAAACCGGCGTTAGCACGTGGCGAAATCCAATGTATTGGTGCGACGACGCTTGACGAGTACCGACAGTATATCGAAAAAGACGGTGCCTTGGAAAGACGTTTCCAGAAAGTAATTGTGGAACCTACTTCGGTAGAAGAAACGATTACGATTCTGAACAATATCAAAAACAAATACGAAGACCACCATAACGTAATTTACACACCGGAAGCAATTGAAGCCTGTGTGAAATTAACCAACCGCTATATGTCGGAACGTTTTCTTCCGGACAAAGCGATCGATGCTTTAGACGAAGCCGGTTCCCGCGTTCACATTACCAATATCGACGTACCGAAACAAATCCTTGATTTGGAACGTCAATTGGAAGAAGTTCGCGAACTGAAAAATTCGGTGGTTAAAAAACAGAAATACGAAGAAGCGGCCAAATTACGCGACGACGAAAAACGTATCGAAAAAGACCTTGCCACCGCACAGGAGCAATGGGAAGAAGATGCGAAAAACAACCGTATTACCGTTACCGAAGACAATGTAGCCGACGTCGTTTCGATGATGACCGGCATACCGGTAAACCGTATCGCACAAACGGAAAGTAATAAACTCGCACATTTACCAGATTTGATCAAAGGTAAAGTGGTAGGTCAGGACGAAGCGGTTTTAAAAATTGCCAAGTCCATCCAACGTAATCGCGCTGGTTTAAAAGATCCGAACAAACCAATTGGTTCTTTTATCTTCCTGGGACAAACCGGGGTTGGTAAAACGCAATTGGCCAAAGTGATTGCCAAAGAATTATTCGATTCGGAAGATGCACTGGTTCGTATCGATATGAGTGAATATATGGAGAAATTCGCCATCTCAAGATTGGTTGGAGCGCCTCCGGGATACGTAGGATACGAAGAAGGTGGTCAGCTTACCGAAAAAGTAAGACGTAAACCGTATTGTGTTGTACTGTTGGATGAGATTGAAAAAGCCCATCCGGACGTTTTCAACATGATGCTACAAGTATTGGATGATGGCCATTTGACCGATAGTTTGGGTCGTAAAATTGACTTCCGCAATACGATTATCATTATGACTTCGAATGTAGGAGCGCGTCAGTTAAAAGACTTCGGTCAGGGCGTTGGTTTCGGAACCAATGCCAGACAATCACAGGTGGATGAAAATTCAAAAGGGATAATCGAGAATGCGCTTAAAAAAGCATTTGCACCGGAATTCCTAAACCGTATCGACGATGTTATCGTATTCAACCCGCTTGAAAAAGAACATATCGACAAAATTATCGATATCGAGTTGGAAAAACTATACGCACGAGTGGCCGATTTAGGATACAAATTAGCCTTATCCGAAAAAGCAAAAGACTTTATCGCCGATAAAGGATTTGACAAACAATTCGGAGCCCGACCACTAAAACGAGCGATTCAGAAATATGTGGAAGATACGCTGGCTGAGGAGATCATCACTTCCAAGATACACGAAGGCGATGAAATCTTTATGGATCTTGAAGATGGCAGTCAGGAGCTCACCGTAGCCATTAAAAAAGCTGAAAAACCTACTAATTAAGTAGGTTTTTTCTTTTTTAAGCAAATGTGTTTGGCATTTCAAAAAAAGTAGTACTTTAGAATTACAAATACAAACAAAGAAATGCTAGACAAAGTTATTGTAGGTAGTGAAGAATGGTGCTCTTTTCCTACTCTTGGAATTCCAACCATTAAAGCCCGTGTCGATTCCGGGGCAAAAACTTCGGCATTGCATGCCACCAACATTGTCCCATTTGAAAAGAATGGTGAAAACTGGGTAAAATTCGATATTAACCCAATCCAGAATAACATAAAAGCCGTTATTCATTGCGAAGCCCTTTTAATCGACAAACGTGTCGTTAAAAGTTCCAGCGGTTACCGCGAACTGCGTTATGTGATCCGCACCGTACTGGAAATCGGCGGTAGCGAATGGGATGTGGAACTAACACTAACCAATCGCGACTCGATGGGATTCCGTATGCTTTTAGGACGGGAAGCCATGTCGGGACGTATCCTCGTTGACCCGGAACAAAAATACCTTTTGGGGCATCCTACAAAAGAAAAAATCAAAGAATATTATTATAGCGAAGAATCCTCCAAAAAAGGCCTTCGTATCGGTTTATTGGCCAGCAACCCGGAACTTTACAGTAACAAACGTATTATGGAAGCCGGAGAAATGCGCGGTCATGAAATGCATTTTCTAAACCTGAAATACTGTTATATGAAACTGGATGCTACGGCTCCGGAAATTCATTACCGCGGTGGTCGGGTTTTAAACGACTTTGACGCCGTGATTCCAAGAATTCGCCCCAGTATGACCTATTACGGTTGTGCTTTGACACGTCAGTTTGAAGCACTAAAAGTATTCAGTTTAAACAGCTCCGCAGCGATCAGTCAGTCGCGCGACAAACTGTTTTCGCTACAATTACTACTCAACAATGGCGTTGATATCCCTACGACCGGATTTGCCAATTCCCCACTCGACACCAACGATCTTATTAAAATGGTTGGTGGTTCGCCATTAATCGTAAAATTACTGGAAGGAACACAAGGAAAAGGCGTGGTATTAGCCGAAACCAAAAAAGCGGCAGAAAGTGTGATCAATGCTTTTAAAAGTTTAAATGCCAATATTCTGGTACAGGAATTTATCAAAGAAGCCAACGGAAAAGACTTACGTCTGTTTGTAGTCGACGGAAAAGTGGTTGCCGCGATGCAACGGGAAGCGTTACCGGGCGAATTCCGCGCGAATATCCATTTAGGGGGAACCGCATCGGTTGTAAAAGTAACAGCCGAAGAAAAGCGCATTGCCATCAAAGCCGCCAAAGCGATGAATTTAAAAGTTGCCGGAGTGGACATTATCCGTTCGTCGAAAGGCCCATTATTACTGGAAGTAAACTCCTCTCCCGGATTGGAAGGAATCGAAGGGGCGACACAAAAAGACATTGCCGGTGAAATGATCAAAGCCATCGAGAAAAACTTTAAATGGAAATAAAAAATGAATATGGAAGCCTACCTGGATATAATCGTCAGAAGTTCCGCCGTATATATCTTTATGGTGGTAGCGCTCCGTGTATTTGGTAAAAAACAATTATCACAGCTCAATACGGCCGATGTCATCCTGATATTACTGATCAGTAATGCTGTTCAGAATGCTATGGTTGGAAGTGATTCCAGTCTTTCGGGAGGATTAGCGGCCGCATTGGTGCTGTTTATCATCAATTTTATCTTTAAAAAGTTACTGTTTAAATACAAAAAACTCAGTAACCTGCTACAAGACAAACCGGAAATCCTGATCCATAACGGAAAACTGGAATTCGACACCTTAAGTCGTTTGGGAATTA
Source organism: Bacteroidota bacterium (assembly GCA_023446155.1). Taxonomy (GTDB): domain Bacteria; phylum Bacteroidota; class Bacteroidia; order Flavobacteriales; family Flavobacteriaceae; genus Flavobacterium. The sequence goes on along the minus strand of JAEXIT010000004.1, from coordinate 469,405 downwards.
CATCCGACGAATTATACGAAGCCATCCGCGAACACGGAATCGAACGCTACAAAGATGTCAAACTGGCCATGCTGGAAATAGACGGAAATATTAGTGTAATCTCCGGTGATCAGAATTTACGTCAAACCCATCACAAACGCAGGATCCATAAAACCCTGCGCTCCGAAAACCTGTAAAATCCATCCCCAATGAACAAAACCCGACTGGAAGCTTTTAGCGACGGCGTACTCGCCATTATTATTACCATCATGGTTTTGGAAATCAAGGTCCCGCACGAAGTCAGTTTGAGCGCCTTAAAGCCTATTTTGCCTGTATTCCTGAGTTATGTGCTGAGTTTTATCTATGTCGGAATCTATTGGAACAACCACCATCATATGATGCATACGGTCAAACAAATTTCCGGCGGTATCCTATGGGCAAACCTACACTTACTGTTCTGGCTCTCGATGATCCCCTTTGCAACGGCATGGATCGGCGAAAACCATTTCGCTCCCCTACCGATGATGCTCTACGGAATCGTACTGTTATTATGTGCGTTAGCCTATTTTATTTTACAATATCTGATCCTGAAAAAACACGGTCCGGATTCGGTTTTATCCAAAGCCATCGGAAAAGACATTAAAGGAAAATTATCCCCTGTATTTTATATTTTGGGGATAATCGCCTCCAATTACAACGGACTTATTGCCGGTGCGTTTTACGTTCTGGTGGCCATTATGTGGCTGATCCCGGACAAAAGAATCGAACGCATACTGGATCATACCGAATAACCAAAATCCAAATCTCCTATGACATTAGTTTCAAAAATTATTATCGGATTTATAGCCCTGCTACATCTTTATATCGTATGGCTGGAAATGTTTGCGTGGACCACACGCGCGAAAAAAGTATTTAAAAGCGTACCGGAAGAAATGTTTGAAAAAACCAAACAAATGGCCGGTAACCAGGGATTGTACAACGGCTTTCTCGTGGCCGGTCTGATCTGGTCGTTACTGATTTGCGACGTACAATGGAGCATCCATATTGCGACTTTCTTTTTAGGTTGTGTATTTGTAGCCGGAGTATATGGCGCGATCACTGTACAAAAGTCGATCTTAATGGTACAAAGTGTTCCCGCAGCATTGGGATTACTAAGCCTGTATTTCTTATAATAAAAAAACCTGACTGTATAACGCAATCAGGTTTTACATTCTTTTCACACCTGACAGGTTTTTAAAACCTGTCAGGTGTCTAAATTGTTACTCAAACAATACTTCGTCCATCTGAAAGCTGTTTAAAAAAGCCACCGATTTTTCAATATCATAATGTAAGATTCGGTCTTCTGTAACCAACGGCACTTCTTCGCGGTAGGTTTTTAGGAAGGTTTCGATAAACGGACTCGATTGTAACGGTCGTCTGAATTCGATCGCCTGGGAAGCATTCATTAGCTCGATAGCCAGAATACGCTCCAGGTTTTCCATAATTTTCAAAGCTTTTGTAGCCGCATTCGCTCCCATACTCACATGATCTTCCTGACCGTTTGACGATACAATACTATCGATACTCGCCGGAGTCGCATATTGTTTGTTTTGACTTACGATGCTTGCTGCCGTATACTGCGGAATCATAAAACCGGAATTCAATCCCGGATCGCTAACCAAAAACGCCGGTAAATCACGAAGTCCGGAAATTAACTGATAGGTACGTCTTTCGGAAATATTCCCCAGTTCGGCCAAAGCAATTCCAAGAAAATCCAATGCCAATGCCAATGGCTGACCGTGGAAGTTTCCACCGGAAATAATTTCGTCCGTTTCGATAAAAATATTCGGGTTATCAGTCACCGAATTAATTTCAGTTTTAAACACGCGTTTTACGTAATCGATCGCATCTTTTGAAGCTCCATGTACCTGCGGGATACAACGGAAGGAATATGGATCCTGAACATGTTTTTTGGGTTGTGCAATAATCTCACTGTCTTCCAATAACTCCTGAAAACGTTTTGCCGTATTGATTTGTCCTTTATGCGGACGAACCAAATGAATCAATTCGTTAAACGGTTCGATACGTCCATCGAATCCTTCTAAAGAAATGGCTCCGATAAGATCGGCTAAATACGCATATTTACTCGCTTTGAGTAAAACATACGCACCATATGCACTCATAAACTGCGTACCGTTTAGCAATGCCAATCCTTCTTTGGATTGTAATACGATTGGCTCCCATCCCATTTTTTCAAGGACTTTTTTTGCCGGTTGACGGAATCCGTCCACATACACTTCTCCTTCTCCGATTAATGGTAACGACAAATGCGCCAACGGTGCCAAGTCGCCCGAAGCGCCTAACGATCCCTGCGTATAGATCACCGGTAAAACATCATTATTATAAAAATCGACCAAACGTTCTACGGTTTTTAATTGTACACCGGAATGGCCAAAGCTCAACGATTTGATTTTAAGCAACAACATGATTTTTACAATTTCATGCGGCACTTCTTCACCGGTACCACAAGCATGCGATTTCACCAGGTTTTCCTGTAATTTAGACAGATTTTCATTTGAAATTTTCACATTACACAAAGAACCAAAACCGGTATTAATTCCGTAAATCGGCTCACCATGTGATGCCATTTTAGCATCCAGGTAGGCGCGGCATTTTTCGATATTCACTCGTGCCTCTTCCGATAACTCCAGTTTCATGTTTTGCGAAATGATTTCCTGTAGTAACTCCAGTGAAATCACATCGGAGCTTATATAATGTATTGTGTCCATTTTTGTCTAAAAAATTAATTGCTCAAAATTCCATAAAATATGCCTAAAAAACAAACTATATTATACCTATTTCGGGTGTAATTATACAAACAACAATCCTTATATTTGAACTTCTAAAAATCAACTAAAAACTAATTTCAATGAAAAACACACTTTATTTGCTGATGATCCTCGTATTGTCGTCGTTTGCGCTACCGGCAGAAACGATTACGATATCCGGAAAAATCAGCAATACCGAAGAAAAAAAGATCAAAATCAAAGGCGAAAGTTTTAATAAAGACATTACGTTAAAACCCGACGGTTCGTTTTCCGAAACCTTCCCTATTTCGTATAACGGTTCGTATACCCTGAGTACCAAAAACAACCGCGCCGCTTTATATCTGGCTAAAGGAACGAAACTAAACATTACCGCCGACGATGTGAATTTTAATACTTCACTTGTTTTTTCCGGAAATGGCAGTGTTGAAAATCAATATCTGGTTAAAAAAGGGCAACTGGTAAATACCATGCTTGGCAATCCACAAACGTTTTATAGCCAGGACGAAACCACTTATGTAAATAAGAACAAAGAATTAAAAAATGCCGTATTGGAATTGTACAACAGTACCAAATTTGCCGATGCCGGTTTTAAAAAGAACGAACAAAAAAGTATCGACTATTTCGAACAGCTTTTATTGTTAAACTATCCGGCATATCATGCGCACTACGCCAAAAAGGAAAACTTCAAACCTTCTGATAGTTTCCCGAAATTCGACACTACCCTTGATATGGATAACGATAACGATTTCCTGTTTTCCAATCCGTACAAACAATTGATTGCTGCGCGCTTTAATCAGAAAGTATCGGAAAACAGCGCAAATATGACCGAAAAAGAATTAAGCGACAAGATTTTAGCCGAAATCAAAAAAGTAAAAAGTCCGAACATTAAAAACAGCTTTCTGCAAAACTTAGGCTATCAGATTCGCGCCGGAAATACCGAATCGGAAGCATTATACAAAGAAATCATGGCATTGTCGACCGACACCAAATTCAAGGAAGATTTAACTGAAAAATTCAACAAAATCAAAGGATTGATTGCCGGTAAACCCTCCCCTAAATTCAACTACGAAAACCACAAAGGCGGTCAGACATCACTAGACAACCTAAAAGGTAAATTCGTATATATCGACGTATGGGCAACCTGGTGTGGTCCTTGTCGTCAGGAAATTCCGCATCTTCAAAAAGTGGAAGAACAATATCATGGTAAAAACATCGAATTCGTAAGTATATCGATCGATGCTAAAAAAGACCACGACAAATGGAAAAAACTGGTTGATGAGAAAAAACTGGGTGGTATCCAGTTGTTTGCCGATAACGACTGGAATTCTCAATTTGTAAAAGAATACGGCATTGAAGGTATTCCGAGATTTATATTAGTCGATCCCAACGGGAACATCGTGACGGCGGACGCTCCACGACCATCGGATCCACAACTTACAGAACTGTTCACCAAACAAGGTGTGAAATAACAAAAAACGCTTCCAATAGGAAGCGTTTTTTATTCGTATAAGGTTCGGAATGCCTGCCCCAGATGTGCAATACTATCGGAAGCTACAAATGCATGATACCCCAATTCCGGTAAAGCAATATCGGCTGTTAGTCCGTGAATATAAACTCCCGTAACAGCCGCATCCACCGGATCATAAGCCTGTGCCAGCAAACCCGTTATCATTCCCGTTAACACATCGCCGCTTCCGGCTGTTGCCAAAGACTGATTTCCGGTTGTATTCTGAAAAACCTGATCCTGATACACAATATACGTCGGCGCTCCTTTGATCACCATTACAATGTCACATTCTTTCGAGAGTGCTTTTACTTTCTCCATTTTATCCGCTTCGTTTTTCCAGGTTCCGATCAATCGCTCCAGTTCTTTTACATGGGGTGTCAGAATGGTTTTAGACGGTAAGAACTCCAGCCATTCTTTGTTTTCCGAAAGAATGTTAATCCCGTCGGCATCGATCACCAACGGTGCTTTATTCAGTTTTAAAAAATGAAAAACAGCCTGTTGGGTTTCCAAATGCTGCCCAATTCCGATACCGAGTCCCACCGCCTGTATTTTTAGTTTGGTGCTGATTGCCCGGATATGGGTTGGATAATCATCGGTTTCGACCATTACTTCCGGCAATGCCGTCTGCATAATTTCATAACCGCATTTCGGAATATAAGCCGTAACCAATCCTGTGCCCGATTTCAGACAGGCTTTGGCCGACAAACAGGGCGCGCCAATTTTTCCATAACTTCCGCCAATGATCAAAGCATGTCCCTGTATGCCTTTATGCGAAAATTTACCAATGGGATGAAACCGCTGTAATACTACACTTTTATCGACCTTGATCAAATTGTCCATATGTTATCCTTTTTTGACATTCTATAAATTTACAAAAAATGCTTTTTCTAAACAAAAACTTCTATATTTGTAACAATGCTAACAGACAATAGAAAATATAAGTTCCTTATAGCAACCGAATCTTCCTCGGCTGTTCTTTCTATTGTTACCACGACAACAACCACTACCCCGTCCGGGGTATAATCATTTCATATAATCCAGTGTAGCTGTGTGTTATTTACTAACACCACTAAGTCGTTTATTTTCAAACGATTCTATTTCTATTCTTAATTTTTAATTCAACAGTCTTTCACTAAAAACAGTTAGAGACCATAAATATAGTATACTATGAAAGTTTTAAAATTTGGCGGTACTTCTGTTGCAGACGAACAGAATATCAAACAGTCACTCGCAGTAATACGAAATATACCGGGAAAAAAAGTAGTGGTTGTATCGGCATTAGCCGGTGTAACCGATTTGTTATCGGAAGCCATTAATAAGGCTAAAAATCGTGATTTTCAGTATAAAAACATCCTGATTGAAGTTCAAAAAAAACATCGTGAAGTGATCGAAAAACTCCTTCCGGATCAGGACAATTCCGAACTTCAGGCCTATATTGAAGGCTGTTTTGCAAACATTGCATCCCTATTGGAAGGTTGCTTTTTATTGGGGGAATTATCGGCTAGAACGATCGACTCCATTCTATCGTATGGTGAACTGATGTCGTCCCGAATCCTTTTTTCAAAAGCAGCATCCGATTTTCCAAAAGTAGCCTATTGCGACAGTCGGGAGCTCATCAAAACAAACGAGCAATTTGGTAATGCCGTCGTTGATTTCGAAACCAGCAATTATGCCATTCAGTATTATTTTGATAAAAATCAGGCAAACATCACTATACTTCCCGGGTTTATAGCCGAATCGCTTAACGGGCACACCACTACACTTGGCCGTGGTGGCTCCGATTATACAGCTGCTATTATTGCCGCTTCGCTCGATGCGGATGCCTTACAAATATGGACTGACGTAAGTGGTATGTTTACAGCCAATCCGAAGCTTGTTAAGCAAGCCCGTACCATTGTCGATATCAGTTATAGAGAAGCGATGGAATTGTCGCACTTTGGTGCCAAAGTTCTCTATGCTCCTACCTTACAACCGGTACTCGATAAAAATATTCCGGTTTATATTAAAAATACTTTCGATCCCGAAGCTCCGGGAACCCGAATCATTCCGGAATGCACTGCCAATAACGAACCGATAAAAGGAATCAGTCATATCGAAAATATCGCCTTGTTAACACTGGAAGGATCCGGACTTATTGGTGTGGCCGGGGTTTCCGAAAAACTTTTCGGAGCCGTTGCCCGTGAAGGAATCAATATTATTTTTATTACTCAGGCATCTTCAGAACATTCCATTTGTATCGGTGTATTGGAAGAACATGCCCAACGCGCCAAAAAAGCGATCGACATGGCTTTTCAGTACGAAATCCGATTGCAAAAAATCAAACCGGTATTATTGGAACAGCACCTTAGTATTATCGCATTGGTTGGCGAAAACATGAAAAGTCACCAGGGATTAAGCGGCAAAATGTTTAGTACACTCGGAAAGAACAACGTCAATGTACGGGCGATTGCACAGGGTGCATCCGAACGCAATATATCGGCTGTAATCGACAAAAAAGATGTCGTTAAAGCACTGAATGCACTACACGAACGCTTTTTTGAGGACGACATCAGACAGTTGCATCTCTTCATCTGTGGTGTGGGTAATGTAGGCGGTAAATTACTCGAACAACTGCAGCAGCAAGCAGAGTATTTACGGGCTAATCTGAAATTAAACCTTCGGGTTGTTGGCATTTCCAATTCCCGGAACATGCATTTTGACGCGAATGGTATCGCACTCGACAACTGGAAAGCAGTATTGGAATCGGGGGAAGTGAGTAACCCGGAACACTTTGTAAACCGGATTGAAGCGCTCAATCTTCCGAACAGTATTTTTATCGACAATACGGCTTGTGCCAAAATTGCTTCGCTATACAAACGCTTCCTGTCGCAAAATGTGGCAGTCGTTACCTGTAACAAAATTGCCTGTTCTTCGGACTATTCTGAATACGAACAACTAAAAAAACTGTCCAAAAAGTACAATGCACCTTTCCTTTTTGAAACCAATGTCGGTGCCGGACTACCTATTATCGACACTTTAAAAAACATGATTGCATCGGGTGATAAAATACATCAGATTCAAGCTGTTTTATCGGGTAGTTTAAACTTTATCTTTAATAACTTTAAAGCCGGGACAAGTTTCCATGATATCGTGCTTCAGGCACAACAGGAAGGGTACACCGAACCGAATCCCAAACTCGATCTGAGCGGTATCGATGTGATGCGAAAAATCCTGATCCTGATACGCGAAAGCGGTTATCCGATGGAAATCGACGCGATCGGAAACGATTCCTTTTTACCGGATCCTGTTTTACAAGCCGAATCGACTGCTGCTTTTTTTGAATCGTTACAGCTTCATGCCGCACATTTTGAAGCGCTATTCAACAAAGCCGAACAGCAATCCTGTCGCTTAAAATATGTCGCCCAATTTGAAAATGGAAAAGCCAGTGTTGGTCTGCAATACATTCAAAAAGACCACCCTTTTTACCATCTGGAAGGCAAAGACAATATTGTATTATTTTATACCGACCGCTATGCCGAGCAACCCTTACAAATTAAAGGAGCCGGAGCCGGAGCAGCTGTAACTGCATCGGGACTTTTTGCCGACATCATTCGAATTGGAAACCTTTAAAACGGACAACTATGAAACGTATACGCCTATTTTGCCCGGCAACCGTAGCCAATGTATCCTGCGGGTTTGATGTCTTGGGATTGTGTCTCGACACCATCGGAGACGAAATGATCGTGACACAAACCCCTCAAAAGGGAATTCGGATCTCCGGGATTACCGGAGCCGATTTACCGTTGGAGGCCACACAAAATGTCGCCGGAGTTGCCGCTATGGCCTTATTGGAAGCCTTACAACCGGATTGCGGTTTTGACATTGTGATTCATAAGAAAATCAAAGCCGGTAGCGGTATTGGTAGTTCTGCAGCCAGTGCAGCCGGAGCGGTTTTCGGAATCAATGTTTTATTGGGCAATCCCCTTAGCGTAAAAGAACTCATTCCTTTTGCGATGAAAGGGGAAGCCCTGGCCAGTGGCAACGAACATGCCGACAATGTTGCCCCGGCGCTTTTGGGTGGCTTTACACTGATTCGCGGTTATGAACCTCTGGATGTCGTCTCATTACCAGTACCATCCGAATTGTATGTTGCTGTTATACATCCGCAAATCGAATTAAAGACCTCCGAAATGCGTGCCGTACTACCATCGGAAATCCCGCTAAAAAAAGCCATCTCCCAATGGGGGAACCTCGGCGGATTGATAGCCGGTTTGTATACCGACGATTACGAACTGATACGACGTTCGTTACACGATCCGATCATAGAACCTTTGCGATCCGGCTTTATTCCTGGCTTTGATCTGATACAGGAAACGGCACTTTATAGCGGTGCATTAGGAGCCGGAATTTCCGGATCGGGACCTTCTGTTTTTACTTTAAATAAAAGCCTTAAAACTGCTCAAAAAGTAGCACTTGCTATTCATTATAAATATACCGAACTGGGAATACCTTTTGAGGTATATATCTCACCGGTTGCAACCAAAGGAGTTCAACTAATTAACGACTAAAACAACAACAATGAAGTACTATAGTCTTACGAACAAACAACACCGTGCCGGATTTCGGGAAGCGGTTTTACAGAGTATTGCTCCGGATGGCGCCTTGTATTTTCCGGAACAAATACCACGGCTACACGCCTCTTTTTTTGAGTCATTGAACACAATGGACAACCCGAGTATTGCCTATACTGTTCTGGCGCCTTTTATCGGAAACACCATTCCGGAAAACGAATTGCGACAAATAATAGCCGAAACCTTCTCGTTTGACTTTCCGGTGGTTCCGATAGAAAAGAACATCTATAGTCTGGAACTGTTTCACGGGCCAACACTCGCCTTTAAGGATGTCGGTGCGCGTTTTATGTCGCGTTGTCTGGGACATTTTAATTGGGAAAACAACCGGCCAACAACAGTTCTTGTCGCCACTTCGGGCGATACCGGAGGCGCTGTGGCAAGTGGTTTCCTGGGTGTAAAAAATGTCAATGTGGTAATACTCTACCCCAGTGGGAAAGTCAGCCCTATCCAGGAAGCCCAATTAACCACTTTGGGGCAAAATATCCATGCTCTGGAAGTACAGGGCTCTTTTGACGATTGCCAGGCGATGGTAAAAAAAGCCTTTCAGGATAGCGATCTGAAAACCAAAAACCTAACATCGGCCAATTCGATTAATGTGGCACGGTGGTTACCCCAGATGTGTTATTTTTTCTTTGCGTATAAGATCCTGCAAAACACCGGAAAACCGCTTTATATATCCTGTCCGAGTGGCAACTTTGGGAATATCGGCGCCGGAATGCTTGCCAAACAACTCGGATTACCGATCGCCCATTTTATTGCTGCCACCAATGCCAATGACACCATTCCGCGCTATCTGGACAATGGAATATACCAACCCAAGGCCACCATCAGCACTGTTTCGAATGCAATGGATGTGAGCGATCCCAGTAATTTTATTCGCATACAGGAATTATACAACCACGACCTGGATGCTTTAAAAAAAGACGTTACGTCCTATACGTTTACGGATTCCGAAACGCAAATGGCTATGCAATCCGTTTATCAAAAGAGTCAGTATATCATGGATCCGCATGGTGCTGTTGGCTATCTCGGACTTCAGAAAAAGTTAGCCGAACAACCCGATGCCACCGGATTATTTTTCGAAACAGCACATCCCGTAAAATTTCTCGATACTGTTCAATCGTATTTAAATCTGGGCTTACCTATTTCGGAGTCCCTTCAGCAAATGATCGCCAAACCGAAACAAAGTCTGCCAATTCAAAATTATCAGGAACTGAAAGCGTATCTCCGTCGCTAAAACACTTTGCCACTACATAAAAAATCAATACATTAGCGGCCTAAAATAAATATACAGCACAAAATGAAAAATACAGCATTAACGCACGTTCACGAAAGTTTGGGAGCTAAAATGGTTCCGTTTGCAGGATACAACATGCCTGTTCAGTACGAAGGAGTTAACATTGAGCATGAGACAGTTCGTAACGGCGTAGGTGTTTTTGATGTATCCCATATGGGTGAATTTTTCCTTCGCGGGGAAAATGCCCTGGCTTTGATCCAAAAAGTAACGTCGAACGACGCTTCTAAATTAGTGGATGGAAAAGCACAATATTCGTGTCTTCCCAACAACGAAGGCGGTATTGTGGACGATCTTATTATTTATAAAATTGCCGATAACAACTACCTTTTGGTTGTAAATGCATCCAACATTGAAAAAGACTGGAACTGGATTTCACAACATAACGATTTGGGTGTGACGATGGAAAATGCATCTGATTCCTATTCATTATTAGCCATTCAGGGGCCAAAAGCTGCAGAAGCGATGCAATCGTTAACTGCAATTGATTTGGCAAACATGCCGTATTATTCGTTCCAAATGGGCGAATTTGCCGGTGTAAAAGACGTAATCATTTCGGCTACCGGATATACCGGATCAGGCGGATTTGAGATCTACTTTAAAAACGAAGATGCCGAAACCATCTGGAACAACGTATTCGCAGCCGGAGCGGCTTTCGGAATCAAACCAATCGGATTGGCTGCCCGTGATACCTTACGCCTGGAGATGGGATTCTGCTTATACGGAAACGACATCAACGATACGACTTCCCCATTGGAAGCCGGATTGGGTTGGATCACGAAATTCGATAAAGAGTTTGTGAATTCTGAAAACCTTAAAAAACAAAAAGAAGCCGGAGTTAGCCGTAAATTAGTCGCTTTCGAATTAACCGAAAGAGGTATTCCACGTCATGATTATGAAATCGTCGACAAAGACGGAAATGTAATCGGAATTGTAACCTCCGGAACCATGTCGCCATCGCTAAACAAAGGTATTGGTTTAGGCTATGTACCTACTGCTTTTTCGGCAGTTGACAGCGAAATTGCGATCCGAATCCGCAAAAATGATGTAGCTGCAAAAGTGGTTAAACTACCATTTTACAAAAAATAATCACACGAAAAGGGACTTTAAAAAAGTCTCTTTTTTTGTTAAAGTGCTGTAATAATTTTATTTTTGCAGGCTGTTTTTACAAACTATAAACAAAATACAAGATAACTCTTATGGGAAGAGCGTTTGAATTTAGAAAAGCAAGAAAAATGAAACGTTGGTCGGCAATGGCCAAAACGTTTACCAGAATTGGAAAAGATATCGTAATGGCGGTTAAAGAAGGCGGACCAAACCCGGAGACCAACTCCCGTTTGCGTGCCGTGATGCAAAACGCCAAAGCGGCCAACATGCCGAAAGATAACGTTGAACGTGCGATTAAAAAAGCATCCGACAAAGATACCGCCAACTATAAGGAGGTTTTATTTGAAGGCTATGCGGCACACGGAATTGCGATATTGATCGAAACGGCAACCGATAATAACAATCGTACCGTAGCGAATATCCGTAGCTATTTTAACAAATGTAACGGTACTCTGGGTACACAAGGTTCGGTTGAATTTATGTTTGATCACACTTGTAATTTCCGAATCCCGGCCGAAGGTCAGGATGTAGAGGAACTGGAATTGGAAATGATTGATTTTGGTGTAGAGGAAATCTTTGCCGATGAAGACGGTATCATGATGTATGCGCCATTCGAAAGTTTTGGTGCCATCCAGAAAGAATTGGAAAACCGCAATATCGAGATCCTTTCTTCCGGTTTTGACCGTATTCCGCAAGTAACCAAAACCCTTGCCGGCGACCAGGTAGCCGATGTGGAAAAACTTCTTGAAAAAATCGAGGAAGACGATGACGTAATGAACGTATATCATACGATGGTTGAAGCGGAATAAGCTTTCACTATTCTTACAATAAAAAAACTACGGCAAATGTCGTAGTTTTTTTATTTATATGCGCACGGATTACAAATTCGCGTGATTGGGTGTTTTTATGATAACCCTCTCTCTTTTAGCTGTTCTTTCAACGCGTTGTATTTTTTGGTATTCTTTGTTGCTATAGGTATATAGGCCAACGGAAGAAAGGTAAATATTCCAAATCCGGCTTTAATGGTGCCATAACAGGCTACTCCTATTAAAAGACCAATAATCCCGGCATCATAAAGTCGGCTGGTTTTCATTTTCTTTATTTCCTGTAACAGTTCTTCGTTTGATAACGCTCCTGGTTCTTTTTGTTCCATTTTTTATAGTGTCTTTTGGTGATTTGGTTTTAGGCATATTATACGCATCTACTCCTGTCAGAGTGTACTATTCGATTACGAATATAGTGAAATAAATTTCTCTTTGGTGGGGAGTAAATATAGATTATAAATTCCTTTCAAATTTTTGTAGATTTACCAAGTACAGTTACAACTTGGGTTACAAGCAAATGCACAGCGTTATTGTTGTGAGTTCCTTTCAAATTTTTGTAGTTTTATCGAGTACAATTACAACCGGTACAGTTGTATGGTACACTCAGGAACAGTTGTGAGTTCCTTTCAAATTTTTGTAGTTTTATCGAGTACAATTACAACAACACGATACTTTTACCGATATTTGTCGCTGTTGTGAGTTCCTTTCAAATTTTTGTAGTTTTATCGAGTACAATTACAACGAAATAGCCATACCATTTTCAATGGGATTGGTTGTGAGTTCCTTTCAAATTTTTGTAGTTTTATCGAGTACAATTACAACAAACGGCGGGGTAATACCTGCCGTTTCTGAGTTGTGAGTTCCTTTCAAATTTTTGTAGTTTTATCGAGTACAATTACAACATTATTGAACAAATCGAATTATAAATATGAGTTGTGAGTTCCTTTCAAATTTTTGTAGTTTTATCGAGTACAATTACAACAACACACTAAACGCGAATCAGGTGAACCGAGTTGTGAGTTCCTTTCAAATTTTTGTAGTTTTATCGAGTACAATTACAACACAATTGGGTACTTGCAAATGCTGTTTTGTGTTGTGAGTTCCTTTCAAATTTTTGTAGTTTTATCGAGTACAATTACAACGTGTTGGTTATTGCGTCCGACATTCGTCAAGTTGTGAGTTCCTTTCAAATTTTTGTAGATTTATCGAGTACAATTACAACGAATAGGAAGAGGATACTTAAAATCAATAAGTTGTGAGTTCCTTTCAAATTTTTGTAGATTTATCGAGTACAATTACAACATATTGTGTCCGACGTATAGTGTCGTCGGTGTTGTGAGTTCCTTTCAAATTTTTGTAGATTTATCGAGTACAATTACAACACCCATCCCTGGGATAAAGGAAATCATTTCGTTGTGAGTTCCTTTCAAATTTTTGTAGATTTATCGAGTACAATTACAACCAGGTTTAGCTAAACTGACGACTCCATTAGGTTGTGAGTTCCTTTCAAATTTTTGTAGATTTATCGAGTACAATTACAACCTACAACAGGGAATCAGCGTTAAAAATGTGTTGTGAGTTCCTTTCAAATTTTTGTAGATTTATCGAGTACAATTACAACATGCTTACATACCTCAACTTATTTCCATTCGTTGTGAGTTCCTTTCAAATTTTTGTAGATTTATCGAGTACAATTACAACCGTTCGGAAACAATAACACCTCACTCGATGGTTGTGAGTTCCTTTCAAATTTTTGTAGATTTATCGAGTACAATTACAACAAGAAGCAGCAACAATAGCAGGAATCAGGGGTTGTGAGTTCCTTTCAAATTTTTGTAGATTTATCGAGTACAATTACAACTCTATTTGCTTAATTTCGTTCTCAATTTCTGTTGTGAGTTCCTTTCAAATTTTTGTAGATTTATCGAGTACAATTACAACCTGATAATATTGTTGTATTCTTAAAGAGTAGTTGTGAGTTCCTTTCAAATTTTTGTAGATTTATCGAGTACAATTACAACTAGCCTCGAAAATTGCAATCTGTTCTTCGTGTTGTGAGTTCCTTTCAAATTTTTGTAGATTTATCGAGTACAATTACAACTCGTTGGTACTCAATATGATTGGCGGGCGTGTTGTGAGTTCCTTTCAAATTTTTGTAGATTTATCGAGTACAATTACAACGGAAAAACGATACGGGGAATATGTACCGAAGTTGTGAGTTCCTTTCAAATTTTTGTAGATTTATCGAGTACAATTACAACTAGTCCGTCCATATTTTCGCGCTTTTTTTTGTTGTGAGTTCCTTTCAAATTTTTGTAGATTTATCGAGTACAATTACAACCTCATCAAAATCCTTTATTTTACAAGGATTTTGACATAAACTACAAAACAAAAAAATAAAAAAATGCCTGATATAAAATGTATATCAAGGCATTTTTTTATTCCTATTAAAACAATTCCAATTGCTGAGGAATATTAGGTAATTCGGTTTCTTTTTTGGCAAAAAATAATTCCATCTGGCCAAATTGTTTATCGGTTATCGACAAAATACCAATTTTCCCTTCTGACGGTAAACTTTTTTTCACTCTTTTAATATGTACTTCCGCATTCTCTTTACTGGGGCAATGTCGCAGGTAGATCGAAAACTGAAACATAGTAAATCCGTCATCCAATAATGCTTTACGAAATTTAGTTGCAACACTTCGCTGCTTCTTTGTCTCCGTCGGTAAATCAAAAAATACCAGAACCCACATAATCCGATAGGCATTAAAACGACTAAAACTCATTTAAAAATTGGATAATGAATCATCCTACTTGCCCCCATAAAACACTTACACAACGAACTAGTAGTAATACTCAACGCTGTCATTAGCGGTCGCTGTAAACCATTTATACTAACATCCCTTGTTGCCAACTGTAATAAATGAGCTTTTGCATTTTTATCCAATTCATGTGTCGCTAAAGGAGTATTCATCCATTCCCAAACCATTTCATCTACATAGGGTCGATAAGGTTCCATTATATCATCAGCCAAACAATACGCATTATATTTATTACGATGAAAAATACCTATAGTGGGGTGCAAACCACTACAAACCAATGCGCGTGCAACCATACTCCTTAAAATTGCATAACCAAAATTTAAAAAGTTGTTGGGGGTATCTCCTTTTCGTTCCCGCAAAAAATTGTCGAATAATTGATTCCAATAATACTGTGCTGCTATTCCTTCCATATTTGTACTATCCCCAGATTTCACATCATTCATATATTTACCTAATATATCATGTGGCAGCTTCAGTTTTCTCAGAAGCTCTTTTTGTTGGAAGATTTTAGACTCGACCGTCTGTTTCCAAAGTTGTTTTCTCAAAGGTTCAGAAATTTCAATCTGATGCCTTAATCGTTCCGAATGCTCAACATGTCCGCTAATCGGTAGCATTAACCCCAAAGGTAAATGCGACTCGTCGCAACTGATAATGGCCACATTATGCTGTTGCATCATCACTATTAGAGGATTAGAAAGGGTGATTTGTGGATGATCCAGAATCAAAAAACCAATATCCTCAATCGGGACAATTCCTTTAACCTCTTTTGACAGTGGGTCTTCTATATATAACTGATTATCCTTTACTTTTAGATAAGAAGGATTTCCAATATAAATAGTACGTTTCAACATGGTTTAAGATTTAGAAATATTTCCTAATCGATCTACTTTTAATTTGATACACTTTTCTTTTATACGAACGGAATTATCCATTGTTACTTCCAATTTATTTAAACTACCAAACTCACCGATCTTAGTCTTGGTATCATAGCTTTTAATTAACGTAGCAACTCTTGAATGAATAAAATGACATTCACTACCTGTACTACTTACCATTTTATATATTCTACTCGCTTGTTCTCTATTCAAATTATTAAACTCAATTCTGGAGATATCTTCTTCTTCCATAGGAACATAAACCAAGTCATTAGGAGATAATACAAACAGAAGTTCATGTCCTTTTTCATTTACTTCAGGAGCAGACGATAATCCTTGTTTTTGTCTCTCAATAACCAAATTCAAGGCAATAGTCTCATAATTTCTTTTGCCGCTTTTATCCTCATAAACTGCAAAAAACAAATTAGTTCCTTTTGCCGCTTCTACATATTTCTTTGTTTTATCACCCGTTTCTCCTAACTGAAACTTACTTCCTTGTTCAAAAACCCTTACTTTTAAAATAGGTTGATGTAATTTACCTTCATTATAATCCCGTATATTTTGATTCATTTCTTCGATTCCTTCAGGTGAAAACGCAATCTCTGAATTGTTGTTTTTACTCTTAAGATAGTTACTCAGTATTTTTTGAATTCCAGTATCCGTTATTGTTTCTATATTGTTTTCATTAAAAGAGGTATCCAACGATTTTCGTGTAGCTGTTAAAATTTTCCCTTTGCCTACTTTTATGCGATCTAAACTTATTTTACCGGATACGGTTTCTTTATGCAATGGTTTTCGGATTGCCCAATTAATACCTTCCTGCTTCACAGTTTCTTTTACCTTTGTTCCATTTTTATCTACCCATTTTTCATAATAATTGGTAGCTTTATTGATAACCCTAAGATTTTGTTTAAAACTTACCACCATTTTTTCTAATTCATTTTTACTATCGGTTGTAAAAGTTTCCCATGGTTTTTTAAATACCCATTGATAGTTTTCGGCTGAATCGCTATTGTATTTTTTATCACACAGTTTGGCTCGTAAATCAAATCGGAATTTTTGCTTCTCCTCTTTTGTTTTTCCATTCTTTAACGCATGCTCATTATTCATAAAGTTTACATGATCTCTTGTTGCGCAGGCAATAATTAAGGCATCCAACGCATGGTGGCGGTGGTCGACTCTTTTTTTAGAAAAACTTTTTGATAACTCAATCGGAACAGTTGGCAAATACTTCTGGTAATTTTCATTCCATGATGTAAACCCAGATGAATTGGTTAGTACATTCATCCGTTCAAATCGTGGTAAAATCAAATCATTCCAAATATCATTTAATCCCCAATCCTGTTTTAAGGCTGTTGTAATTTTGCCATTTCCTGAAATCAGGTTTTTAGAATTAACGCCATCATCGTTAGATTCTGAACGAACAATATTTGACAGTATTCCGGAAATATATTTACTAATATAACGTGTATCATTCAACTGTCGTTCTATCATTTTTTCCGGTATGTCTTCCATTAGCAATTTGTTTCGTTTCGTTCTGTTTTTAGCATAATTTTGGTTTACAAATTCCTCGTAACCTGAAACTTCAAATATTTTTACTTGTTTTCCCATTCCACAATCTACAACCTGTCCATGAAATTTTTTAATAAACGCTAGTCCGATAGTATTATCTTTAAGCTTATTAACAGCTGCCTCACAAATAATTTTGTTACTGAAACTATCGTCAAAATAGATGCTTTGCGGAATGATATGTTCTATTTCATATTCCGATGTAAATAATTTGTTTAACGGAATAATTTGTCCGGTATAAGGTGAACGGTATTTTTGTTCTAACCAGAGCTTATATCGCTTTAAATCGCTATTGGAAGGTTGTGCTGCTTTACTTATTTTTAAAATATCTTCTTCTATATCCATACCGGAATTTAAAACGCCATCTTCATAAATCCGCAAGATTTCCTGTTGTGAAGGGGAATACGGGCGAGCATTTTCAACAGTTTTATCCAAAGCCATTTCAGCCAGTAACGCTTTAATGCGCTGATTCGTATTCTCATTTTCGGTAATCATAGTCGTAATGCGTTCTCGTTCTTCGGCTGTATTTTTCAGATCACGCCCCAATTCTATATGAATTTCATTAAAGAAATCTTTATCCCCCTTACCATATTGTATCCAAATATCACGAACTACCCGTAGTGTCTCCAGAACAATTTGCTCTACAATAGGATTACGTAAAGAATGTTGCTTAAAAGAGGCGATATAGTTTTCTAAATCTTTTACAGAATACCATTTATCGGCATTAGTTGCTTCAGAATGACGTCCATATACAACATATTGTGCCAACCAAAGCGGTAATTGTTGAAAGTCGGTTTCTTTTGTTAAATGTTGTGCTTTTTCACGAACCCGATCAGTTATTTCTTCATCATACTCTCCTGTGATAATTTTAGCGATACGATCTTGGGATTCTGTATTAATTTGATTCCAATCCCAATTTTTCCCAAAACGCATTAACGGAAGTAATTTTAAAATTGCTTTTTGAGAAAAACTACCGTAATCACTTTTAAACGGTGGAAACTTCCTAAAGGCTTCAAAAAACGATTCCTCATTTAGTTGATGTCTACGAGCAAATGTTTTTAATGCTTTGTTGTATTCTTCTTTATCGGTTACTGAATAAATAAGATGCCATAAATTCAATTCCTGATGGAAACTTAAAAAATCAGCCGGTACATTATCAACTTTACTCAAACAAGAATACAACATTGCTTTTGTTTCGTTACATGGATATTTTTTATCCATCACATAATTCCAACGGTATTTTTCTATTTCGGCTGTTAATACTTTTCCTTTATAACCTTTCTTCTCTAAGAGAAACCGAATCAAAATCTTTTGTTCAATGTCTTTTTTATGATTTAAAAAATCGAAAAGTTCTTCCTTGTCTTCTATGGTATTAAAAAATTCGTCCGATACATTTACATCATCTTCCTTTCGATAAATAGCAAGATTATGAATCCATTGTAATACTCTGAATTCCTGATAATATGGATTTGATTTTGCGATGACCTTTAACGGCCGTACTTTATTTTCTCCTTTTTCATTTTTAGTCATTCTGAATTCTAAACTACAGTTACTGATATTAGATTTCTGACTGCGTAATGGTCGCTGGTAAAAAATAATATCCTTTACAAACAAATGCACAAAGTCTTTTAATACAAGTTGTTGTTGCTGTATTTTATTGTTACGGTATAATTCCTCTATACAATTTTTTAATAAAAAAGTATCTTGTAATTCTGAATGGAATGTGAGTTGCGTTTTTAAAATCTGCTCTAGTTCCTCTTTATAAAACTTTCGTTCAATAGTACGCACTAATTTTCCTTTAATTTTCTGTTTCGGATTTAGCAACAAATGATCATATATATATTCCCCTACAGTTTTAGTGGATTGCGCAATATCCTGTTCGGTCTTTTTCTTCATTAAAGTCCAATCGTCAGAACCAGGTGCCCGGAAGCTGCGTTTTACATTTCCGTCTTTATCTTTTTTTTCAGTCCCATCCTCATTTAGATCAGTTGTAACAATAAAATCGCGTACTTTATCTTTCCAATCATACAATTCGGTTTTACTGGATCGTCGGTAAGTCCAGCCATTTTCCAAATGAAGCGAATACCATGTTTCTCCTTTTTTATTTTTTTCTTCATCGGCCACAACATCCAACACCTGCAAGGAATAAAAGACAACCGATTTATTCGGATTTTCCTCTTCTTCTTCACCTCGAAGCTGGTAATACCCACGTTTTTGATTAAAATTTAATAAAATCCAAGCCAGTTCTTCTTTTTCTATTTTTTGTGTTAACGCTTTTTTTCTTAAGAAATAAATTGTCCAATCATAAGGAATCAAACAGTCATTACCCTTTTTATCTTTTAAAAAATCAGGTTGCGCTTGTTTAAAATCAGCCAGCATTTCATGGAAAGAATCTTTAAATAAAAACTCTTTTTTATTGTATACCAACTTAGGTTGACTACCACTGATAAACTTTCCGAAATACTTTTTGAAATCAATTTGTTGGTCATAATGTTCCGGTAAAAAGCCTAAAATATGTAAGACCCTGTGCAATCGTTCTCTCCTTAAAAGATGGCGTTCTCGTACTATTCTTGTAGAGTGGTAGGCAGTTCGTTCTGCCGTTTGAGAAATAGACTTTCCTTTTCCAAAATCACTGATTATATCTTGCGACATAGGTATAATACGCGTACCCATTCCCAGAATACGACCATCTTTATTGTTAAAATGTTGCTGTATCAAGCTCCAAGCAATAGAATTGGTTCCTAAATCTAATCCTAATATATATTTTTCCATAAAAAGATACTTTTGATTTGAAAATTAAGAAAATAATTCTTTCAATTTTTATGGTTATACGTAATGTTTATTTTATAAAAAGTATTTAATTTGTATTTGAAAGGAATTCACAATAAGGATTATTCCGTTGTGAAAACATTTAGTGCCTCGACTATCTTCGGGGCTTTTTTATTTTATAGAACTCTCAAATAGAATTATATTCCTCATTATTATTATTTTTATTATTCTATTACTTTCAATTTTTTGTAGTTTTACCAAGTACTGTTACAACTGGGCAACCCTACTCAACAACTGGAAACAAGTTGTGAGTTCCTTTCAAATTTTTGTAGATTTACCAAGTACCGTTACAACACGAAGAAAAAGCAAAAGCCATCGAAAACAGTTGTGAGTTCCTTTCAAATTTTTGTAGATTTACCAAGTACCGTTACAACGAATTCGACATCGACAGAATAGAAATTAACGTTGTGAGTTCCTTTCAAATTTTTGTAGATTTACCAAGTACCGTTACAACTTAAATAACATTTTGATTGAGGCTAATTATGTTGTGAGTTCCTTTCAAATTTTTGTAGATTTACCAAGTACCGTTACAACTAAGGGAGCCGGTAATTGAAGCCAAAGATAGTTGTGAGTTCCTTTCAAATTTTTGTAGATTTACCAAGTACCGTTACAACTTTTTGCAATTTTGTTTGCCTTAAGTTTGTGTTGTGAGTTCCTTTCAAATTTTTGTAGATTTACCAAGTACCGTTACAACAAAATATAACATTCTAATGATAGGGGGCTCGTTGTGAGTTCCTTTCAAATTTTTGTAGATTTACCAAGTACCGTTACAACGAGATGTTAAATTAGATGATGGGTCAGTTGGTTGTGAGTTCCTTTCAAATTTTTGTAGATTTACCAAGTACCGTTACAACGGAATCTTATTTTGATCAGTTTATAAAAATGTTGTGAGTTCCTTTCAAATTTTTGTAGATTTACCAAGTACCGTTACAACATCCTCAAGATGGTGAAGTTGAAATACACTGTTGTGAGTTCCTTTCAAATTTTTGTAGATTTACCAAGTACCGTTACAACCCAACAATATACGATTCCTTGTTAGATTGTGTTGTGAGTTCCTTTCAAATTTTTGTAGATTTACCAAGTACCGTTACAACGTACAGTGAATTATCCATACAAACTTTAGAGTTGTGAGTTCCTTTCAAATTTTTGTAGATTTACCAAGTACCGTTACAACATCCTACTCTTAAGGGATATACTGCCGCTAGTTGTGAGTTCCTTTCAAATTTTTGTAGATTTACCAAGTACCGTTACAACCAGACGAAGAATTTAAGACATATGAAGAAGGTTGTGAGTTCCTTTCAAATTTTTGTAGATTTACCAAGTACCGTTACAACTTGATCCCGCTAAATTCAATGTTCGATCTAGTTGTGAGTTCCTTTCAAATTTTTGTAGATTTACCAAGTACCGTTACAACAACTAGGATTTTCTTTGTTTATTCTAGGTAGTTGTGAGTTCCTTTCAAATTTTTGTAGATTTACCAAGTACCGTTACAACAGCAACAATAACACTAAGATGGGACGAGATGTTGTGAGTTCCTTTCAAATTTTTGTAGATTTACCAAGTACCGTTACAACAGGGAAAAGAACTAATATACACAGAGAAATGTTGTGAGTTCCTTTCAAATTTTTGTAGATTTACCAAGTACCGTTACAACAAACAGACGAAATAAACAAGGAATACAAACGTTGTGAGTTCCTTTCAAATTTTTGTAGATTTACCAAGTACCGTTACAACAGCAGATGGACAACATCAGATACAATGCAAGTTGTGAGTTCCTTTCAAATTTTTGTAGATTTACCAAGTACCGTTACAACCTCATTAAAACACTTGAAAAGACTGGGGTTTAGAGTTAAATTACAAAACAAAAAAATCAGAAAAATGCCGGATATAAAAACATATCAAGGCATTTTTTTATTTCTATTACTCTATTAAGTACACCTACCATACAAAAAACCCTCTTCACAGAGGGTTTTATTTTTACGTTACCGCAATAATCCGGAGGGCATTATAGGCGCCGTTGCGAAGCGGATAATGTTCCCCGTTGAGTTCCTGATTAAAAGCAACCAGTAAAAAGTACAATAACCGACCGTGTTCTACTTCCGGTAACCGGTCTACTGTTAGTTTAAGGTTTGCCGCAGTTGCTTCCAATGCCAAACTCTTTACCCCGCTCAACACCAGATCGGAAGCCCCGGTATCGAAGTTTAAAGCCAATACAGCACTTTGGAAGGTCACATGAGTAGCTCCTGCAGGAAAATGAATATGCTGTAGTGGCGCAATATTCGCAAAAGAAACAGCTCCCGTTTCGGTATTGATCACATAAGGTGCCGCCAGAATCTGATCCATTACCGCATGTGTATTAAAATCAAATCCGCATAGCAATTGCTTCCCTTCGGGCGTTTCCAATCCGATATGTACCTTTCGCATCCCGCGAGCCGAATCCATATCCAGGTTTTTAAGCTGGGACATCACTTGTTGCAATCGGTAGTGCTGTTTTCCGTCGCGTACCGAAAAAATTAGCGTATGTATCGCCTGACGTAATGTTTTACTCATCTGACTACAATGCGTAAACTCCTGATTGTTTTCGCGAGTCCGTGCATAATTCGGATCGTTTTGAATACGGGCTTTACTTACACTCGCTTTGCGACGTACAAAATTAACCCCATCTTTTTTATAGAAGGTTAACTCGTCGAGTGTCCCTTCAATCTTTATAATACCACTGTTTTTTGCCATAATCATAAAGTTTTTATGGTGAATAATGTCAAAGTAACATCAATAAAATCGCATTTTGTACAAACAAATATGAAAAAGTAATACTACTTCCTATATTGTCTTTCTTTGTCTTATTACTGTCTTAAACAACCACAAAACCATTCATTTACAACATCTTACAAAACAAAAAAACAATACTATAATTAAGTCAGATCATTTGATCATCATTCGCGCGTTGATGTAGCGTTGATGTAGCGTTGATGTAGCGTTGATGTAGCGCGTTACACCTGACAGGTTTTCGAAACCTGTCAGGTGTTGCTGCGGTATACAGCGCGTGTACAACAGACGTGTTACATCTGTGTGCAACTCTCTATTTAGGTAGTACTAGCGCCGTGAATAGGTGTTTTTTTCAGTTTCTACGGTTATGATTAGCTTCCGATTCGCGCAGGTGATCTTTACTTTCATCTCGGGTTTAAACCCGGTATTTTGGAGCCATTTCCCGGCCAATCGGATCTCAGGATAGTATACATACCGACCGTTAGCGCGCGGATAGATTTTCCCATATACCGTAACCCGTCGTGTTTGAAGTTCTTTTTCAGGATGGTTCTTTTTAGTTGGTGTCGAATTTTTCATGATTTGGCGTTTTAAAATATAAAATTCGCCTTATAAAGTTGACTAGATAAGTTTTCTGTCAACTATAATAGGATTCGAAACACTATTTTTGGAAGCATATTTTTACTTATATTTATACCCTACTATTTATCTAAAACCAGCTAATATGTCACACTTCGATACGCCAGACAAAAAAGTACACCAAGGGAGAAACATCAAACGTTTCCGCGAAATGCTGGGCATCAAACAGGAAGCAATGGCCTACGAATTGGGCGACGACTGGACGCAGAAGAAAGTATCCTTACTGGAACACAAAGAGACCATCGAAACCGACATACTGGCGCAGGTTGCTGCAATTCTTAAAATACCGGTAGAAGCAATCGAAAATTTTAACGAAGAACAAGCTTTGAATATTATTGCTAATACATTTAATAATGAACACAGTATCGGTTTTGTTATTAATAATTACAATCCTATCGACAAATTAGTCGAACTTCACGAAGAGAAGATAGCGTTATACGAGCGGATGCTTAAAGAAAAGGACGATATGATGGCGCGGTTGGAAAAGCTCATCGAAACGAAATAAACCATAATCGAATTATAAACAGCTGTCAGGTTTTGGAAACCCATCAGGGGTACTGGTGTGCCACAGTTGAGCATAAAAAAACTACGGTAGTTGCCGTAGTTTTTTTATGCTTTTAATCGGATGGAATTATACCAAGGCTGCTACTAAAACGATTTCGGCTTTTAGCAATTGCAAAATCAGACAGTTTTCTTTGGCATCCAAAATGGCTTTCTGGAACGCTTCTTCCGATATTCCCGGTACGCTCGTTATTTCCTTTTTAAAACAAAAAAAGACCTCTGATTATCATAGGTCTTTGCAATTAATTTGTACAGCATTTAACGCGAATCGTATCCTTTCCGATTACCAATCCGACGCCTTCCTTTTTTAAATAAGAATCAATTTCATCGGCTGTCCAGTTTCTTGATTGGTCGGCATCAAAAAAATTAGATCCGTTTGCAAGCAGCAATGTATCGCCAATTTCTTCATAATAAGCGTATTTCAAACCAAACATTTTACGTTTGTTTTCGGGAACCGAATAAAAAACAATGTCTGTCAGTAAGCCTTCTTTAACACCGTTTTTTATTTTGGCACTTTCACCCAAAAAGTAAACATCTACTCCCGGAAGTCCCAAATCGTTTTCATAGTCAGTATATTTAATATTACTTACACACAATTCTCTTTTTTCGGGTTCTTTTGTTTTTTGCTGCTTTTCATTACACGAAATGGTTAGCAGAAGTAAACAAAAACTTAAATATTTTACCATGGGCTTTTTGTATTACATATTTTATAATATTGTAAATAATAGTATAACAATTACCCGATAACACTACTCAACTGGAACATCGGTAAATACATGGCCACCAATAATACGGCCACCAATACACCCACAAAAACGATGATAAGCGGTTCGAGTACGGTCGACATCACTTTCGATTGTAAGATAACTTCCTGATTGTATTGTTCGTTTAATTGTTTAAAGACATATTCGGTCTGACTGGTCTCTTCTGCCACTTTAACCAGTGAAATAATCCGACTGTCGAACATTCGGTTTTCTTTCATACTGATGCTTAAACTATGTCCCTGAAGAATATTTTTTTCTACATTTTCCAACGCCTCTTTTAGCGGTACAAAACCGATCATTTTTTTCACCATCTGAATACTATTCAGAATCGGAACCTTCGAAGCGGTTAATAATGCAACCGCCTGCGTAAACTGTGCCAAATAAATCTTACTGATAAAAGGTCCGAAAACGGGAATTCGCAACGCTAAATAATGGATCGCTTTTGTATAATTTTCATTTTTCCGAAGTAGTCTTCCGGCAAACAAAACCGATAGTACTATCAGGACAAAAAGAAAACCATAGGATTTTACAAGATCGGATAAACGGATGATCATTTTAGTTAAAAAAGGTAATTCCACATTGTTTTGCTTAAAGATATCCTGAAACATCGGTACAACATAACTCAGCATAAAAAAGACCACAAGAAGAGCCGTAAAAAACACAATCGAAGGATACGTTAACGCACCGATTACAATTCGTTTCTGCTCGTTTTTCCGTTCGTAAAAAACGCCCAGTTCCTGGCAAACCTGTGCAATCGTTCCGGTTTCCTCCCCTATTTTCAAGGAATAGAATTCATATTCGGAAAAGTTTTTCGAAGTATATATCGCTTCCGAAAACGGTTTCCCGTTAACCACATCGGTTAGTATTTTCCCGATCATTTCTTTATCCGCCGGTTTTTTAAGCGATTCAATAATCAGGGTAAGCCCTTCTTTCAGGGTAATTCCGGCTTTTAACAACACAGCCAGTTCCTGATAAAAAGCTTGTTTCTTTTTGGTAGTAAAACCGCCGCCAAAAAGCACAATCTCTTTTTTTAAGAGCGCTTGTAAGTCGCTTTGTCCTTTATCGACTGTTTTCTGTTGTTTATTTTCTAACTTAAAAGCCATTGGTATTCATAAAAAAAGTTACATCGTTTCTTTTGGAAACAAAAACATTATGATTCGGTAAATTCGTTTCACCCGATAATGAAATGGCATCAACCGGTCCGCCACTGACTTCTTTACCTTGAAAAAACAATTTTTGCAACAACAATTTCGGTTGTATCGTATCGGTATTTCTTAACAGGGATTCGCCAAAGAAATAACGGGTTGTATCGGTTTCAGATACCATAAAAAGTAGTTGTTCCGCCGCATGGTATTCGATATGCGGATGCTTGGAAAAATCCTGCCATAACTTTTGTTCAAAAAGTGCCAACGCAACCTGATTGTCCAAATGTTTCTGAAAGCCAATGATCTCTTTTTGTACCAATCGCAAGATGCTAAATGCTAATCCGACCACAATGGCGGTAAGTACCATTACAATAAGTAATTCGGCTAAGGTAAAAGAATGGAGTTTCTTATTCAACATGACAGCTTTTTCGGGTTATTACTTTACTGTTGGTCGTATTTACCGCATTAATCCGGTACCATTTGTCCTTTTCGACTTCGGGTTCGATACTAATGGTCCACGATTGCCATTCTTCCCGATAGGGCATTCGCAACATATTATTCTGAAACAGGTATTCCACTTCATTCAGTTTATTTTCAATCGGATGCGTATTTTTAGAAAACGTATTTAACAACAAGTTATTTAAAATAAGACTGGCGATCATAAAAACAATTACAATCAGTGCCGTAGCAACCAATACTTCTACCAATGTAGCCGATCTTATTTTTTTTAGTACAACCATTTCACCACAATTTTGTCCTGATCTTCCAAAAGCATTCCGCCGTAAAAATCCGGTATATTTTGATTTTCAACAACACCATTAAACAAATGATTCAAATAAATCGACCCGCCCTGATTGGTGAGGAAATACCGGGTATATACCGATCCCGAAACGGTACCTTTTAATTCCAGATTCCCGTCGCAAAATACCTGTCCTGCGATTTTTGCCGAGGTTTCCACTACAATTTGCGGATAAAAATCGGTTGGTACTTTTTCAAGTAAACATCCGACCACTCCCTTTACCTGTGCATTTTCATCAATAAAAAGCTGCTTATCGTGTAAATATTGCGGCGTACTGTTTTTTAACGGATCCTGTACTAATAACAAAGCCGACGGATAGGCCAACACACAATTCTTATTCACTTTAATCCGTTCTGAAGCGATAACCTGAAACGTACCGGTAGTTCCTTCTTCAATTTCAACAATTGGGGCAATCAGGATAATGTCTTTTAATGCCGAAGTATTTTTTACGACAATCAGCGAATCCGAACGAACGATAAAATTCCCGGTAAGCCGCACATCCGCCAGTAGCAGCGGATCGGCCGAACGAATTACTTTCGTTTTTTCTCTAAAAGAGCAAACGGAATGCTTCTGATTTAGAAATCCGGTATTTTCATCTCTTTTATTTTCCGAACGCATCGCAGTAAGCATTTTTAATGCGTCGCGGTAACTTGAATATAATTTTGGTAATTCGCCCTTACTGCGCCCGATGCTTCCTGCGACCAATTGTTTTCCGTAAAAACTGTTTCCGGCAATATAACCCGGTCGTATTCCTTGTTCCGGTAAAACCGCTTTTCCGGTTATCTTTGTATTTCCAACGACAACCAACGGCGTATTTTCGTCACTCAAATATAGCGTTGGCGATGCGACACGGTCGAGTTTTGTTGCCAATAATCCGACTTTATCGAATCGTTTTTTCCGATGTGTTGTGATAACATAAGCTTTTTCGAAAACGCCCCAGGGGGAAGTGATCGCCCGAACCGATTGGCCTTCGGCTTCCGATGGAATCGTCAGCGTGTCCTGTCCCGGTTTTACATCGGACGCCAACAGATAATCAAAACCGACATCGGCTATTCTTACATTGGCTACTGCCGCTTCCGACTGTTTTTTGAGGTAAACGAAGGTATAGGCATATAAAATGAGTCCGGCCAGCAGTATCGCAATGAGAACCGCGATGAATACACTAAACTGTAAGGCTCCGGATTTGATTTTACAGATCCACTTCCCCATCATTCCTGTAAAAGTATAATGTTTAGATTTCCTTTGTATTTCACATATACGGATTCTTTCGTTCCGTCTTTTAAGAAAATGCTTTCCTGAGTTTCCCCTTTTCTCATCAAACAGGTTTTCCCGGATATGATCAGCATGTATATTTTGATTTTATCTTTGGTATCCGAGACGATTCCTTTGTAAACAATATCCGGCCAATCGATCACTTCTTCTTTTACTTTTGTTTTCGAAACTTTGGCAGCCGAGTTTTTTACCGTATTGGTTTTGTTTTCAACATACATTTTCCCTAAAAAAGGATCCCGATACCGTACATCGATCGAAAAAGTATCCCTTTCTTTAACCTGTAGCGGTTTGACATTAAATTCAAGGTTATTTGCAAGCGTATTTTCCGCTTCGCCCGAAAAAGAAAAAAACTGATAGATCACCGCACCCCATATAAACAGGACAACGGCTAATAATATATAGGTGTTTTTTTTATTTTTCACGGTATAACAATATTAATTTTAATTCACGGTAAACTTAAAAACCGAACTCGAATTACCACTGTTTCCGGCCTGATCAAAACCTTTAACATACCAGTAATAGGTACCGGCATCTAACAGATGGGTAAAAGGAGCCGTTGCACCATTTTTAAATTGCAGGTTGGTTAAGGCCGCATTGGTAAAAATATAAATACTGTCATTTTCGGCACTTCCCGCAACCGGCGTCCGGTTCCATTGAAAAGCAACCGTCGTTCCCGTAACCGCACTGTTATTGGCCGGAGCCGTTAACACCGGTGTATTGGGCGGTGTGGTATCGACCAATATCGAACGGGACGAATACAAGGTATATTGCGATCCGTTGCCAGCTCGAACACGCCATTGGTAATTTCCTTCCGGAAACGTATAATTATAAAAAGTAGTCGTTACCGTTTGATCGTGAATCGCAATATTGTTACTGTCGTACACCTGAACCTGATAACTGTTTGCTCCAAGCACTGATTGCCAAACCAGATTTTGCGTTGCCGTTCGGGTAATCAGATTATTCACCGGAGTGGCTAAATTGACCACATTATTTTGAAAATCCTCATTGTTGAGTACCGAAAAAAAGCGATTGCTATACGGCGTATTATACGAACCGTTTTGCGCTCTAACACGCCATTCGTAATTTCCGAGGTTTAACTGCTTCGTAAAATTTGTTCTGCTAATCAAAGTGTCTAAAACAATTTGCATCGGATTGGTAAAATCGGGCGTAACTATCTGCAAACGGTATTTATTAGCATTTTCGACCGGTTCCCAGGTTAAGGTAATTCCGGTATGCGAAAATTGCGCGTTATTCATTGGCGCGACAAGGGTAACATTTTTATCGGAGATATCATCTTCCAACAGAATTTCTTCGCAGGCAAAAAGCGAGCAAAACACTCCGGCCAATAATATATTTTTTATCAGGATACGTTTCATAATCAATCGGGATTACATTTTAAAAAGACTCTTATCCCGGTCTTTTTCTTTTACTTTTTCGGTGGTTTTACCAATGCAACTGCTGTTATCATCAACAATATCGGCAACATACCATCTTCCTCTGTCGGTAACCGACCAACAGAATTTACTCAGTTTATACGCCAATACTTTTCCGGAATGCAAATCGATCGCTTCGGTTTTTTTCCCGGATTTAAACAGCAACAGGTTGTATTTACGGTCTTGTTCGTTCGTCAAATAATAGGAATCGGCCTGTTTGATTTTGTCCAGATTTTCTGCCGAAAGCGTCACCGCAACCGACGTTACCACCGTTGTTTTTTTTGTGTCCTGAATTAAAGTAAATACATCCTGATTGTAGGATTCGTTTAATTCATTAAGATAACCTTGCGTATCAAATAATCGGATGTTGACAAATTCGGGTTTTACCGGAAGACTGTCTACATATTGTATCGGTGTTAAATTCTGATCGTATTTACCTTTACCGGTATATACTTTATTGAGTTGTTTGTTAAATGGCAAAACAGCAACATCCACCCGAACTTTGTTTTGCAGTTTGGGTAACGAACGGGTTTCAAAATCATTATCGAGGTTAAACGTCGATTTCGATTGTCCGAGACTTCCCAACTCTACCGTTGCCGGCGAAACCTTATATGTCTCGTTTTTTACTTTTACCGTCTGACAGGCTGTAAAAGCTACTGCCGCGATAAAAAAAGACCATTTTCTCATTATAAAAATTTTGGCAAAAATAGGTAAAATGTTCGGGCTACCCCATACTTTATAAAAAAGAAAACGAGTTTGTTAAACCCGCGCTGTACTATACTATAAAGGAGCCCATTGCATCGGTATCCGGAAAGACCGAACGGTTTGTATTTACATTAAAAAGAGGGTTATCGGAAAATAAAATCACATTGCCCTAAAAACACATCTTCTGTTCATTCCTATAAAGAATATAAGTATATTTGCGCGACATTTTAATTCGACAATGAAGAACAAACGCCATAAAAAAGTAGCTTCCTTTAATCTTCAGGAAATGCTGATCGTACTCGCTATTATCGGGATTCTATTACTGATTGCATTGCCGAACCTGATGCCGTTGATTACCAAGGCTAAAAGTGTTGAAGCACAAACACAATTAAAAGCGATTTACAATGCCGAAAAGCAATACTACTTTATGTATTCCAAATACAGCGGCGACATGAAAGAAATCGATTTTGAAGCACCCAAAACCGTTAAAGAAAACGGTACAGCCAATTACAGCTACGAAATTATTCAGGCCTCGAATACCGAATTTAAAGTGCGTGCCACCGCAATAACCGATTTTAACGGAAACGGTGTTTACAATGTTTGGGAAATCGACCAAAACGGTGCTCCAAAGCAAATAACCAACGATTAATGTGGCTGATCGAAAGCATACTGATTTTTCTTTTTATCTTTATATTTTATCAGGATTATAAAGAGCGATCGGTGTATTGGTTTCTGTATCCGGCTATCGGAATTCTGGTATTCACACTTCAGTTACAGCAAAACGGTGTCGTAATGAGTTTGATAAATACGCTTTTTAATCTGTTTTTTGTTCTGATCATTCTTACCGTCTGTTATTTATATGCAACCTATAAACTAAAACGTTCGATGTTAAAAGAGGTTTTAGGTATTGGCGACGTCTTATTTTTTATTTTTATCTGCGGTAGTTTTTCGACTCTTTCATTTTTAGTACTGTTTGTTTTTGCGTTGCTGTTTGCATTGCTGCTTCATCTGGCGCTTAAATCCTATTATACCGATCCTACAGTACCCTTAGCCGGTTATATGGCTTTGTTTTTCGCCGGCATTTACGGTGTTACTTTTTTTGTTCCGCATAATCTGCTTTATTCCTATTAATTATGACCGATTTTATCATTCCGACAGAAATACTGCAACTGATCAAATCCGAACAAGCCTATTATTACCGGATTGTTCCGTTTACGCGAAAAGAAAACCGAATTCTATTAAAAACCGATCATAACGACCGGAACACCCTTCAATCGGAATTGGCTATTTTATTGGGAATTGAAGTCGAACTGGAAGCCGAAACCACCGAAAACATCAACCGTTTACTATCGACCAATTACCGGAAATCCAATTCGAAAGCGGTTACCGACATGCATTATACCGCCGATTTCTTGGAAAAGGTACTCATCAATGCCAAAGAAATCGGGAGTAGTGATATTCATTTTGAACCATCTGAAAACAATGCGCGCGTTCGTTTCCGCATCGACGGGAAATTAACAGAACAATTTCATATCAGCACCGAAGAATATCCGGTGATCGTTAATAAGATTAAAATCCGTTCACGACTGGACATTTCCGAAAAGCGATTACCACAGGACGGTCGTATCACGGTAATCACCGAATATGAAGATTTTGATATCCGGGTTTCGGTATTGCCCACCCTGCATGGCGAAAAGGTCGTACTGCGTCTTCTTAGTAAAGACACCAGTCATATCGACATCAACACGTTAGGCTTTAACGAACAGGCTTTAAAAATCTATCTGGAGAACATCAAAAAACCCAACGGTATCGTTTTGATTTCCGGGCCAACCGGATCCGGAAAAACAACCACTTTATATGCAACCTTAAAAAAACTCAATCAGACGAGCACCAATATTTTAACGGTAGAAGATCCGATTGAATATACATTAGAAGGGATCTATCAGGTACAATTAAAAGAAAATATCGGATTGGATTTTGCCGCTACCTTGCGTACTTTTTTACGACAAGATCCGGACATTATTATGGTTGGAGAAATCCGTGACGTTAACACCGCCAATATGGCGATCCGGGCTGCCTTAACCGGGCATTTGGTATTATCGACCATTCACACCAATTCGGCCTGGGCTACCGTTTCACGTTTAATCGACATGGGTGTTCCGGCCTTCCTTATTGCCAGCACCTTAAATATTAGTATTGCGCAACGATTGGTTCGGAAACTGTGCAACCATTGCAAAACCGAAACACCGATATCCAAAGCGATATTTCCCACCGGTTTTGTAATTCCGGAAACGCTGAAAACCCATTTTGAAGCCACCGGTTGCGAACACTGTTACCATACCGGTTACAGCGGCCGAAAGGCGATTTATGAAATCCTTCCGGTAGACGAAGCACTATCGTCGTTGATCAAATCCAATCAATTAACCATTGACACTTATATCGAAGAAAAACAAATCATAACGTTACAAAAAAACGCCATTATGCTCATACAGGACGGAACCACATCGGTAGAAGAAGTTTTTTCTCTACTAATGTAATATCCACTATATTTGCCGATTCAATTGAATTCATGAAAACAATAGCTACTATACTTTTACTGTTTACCCTACAAACCGTTTTTTCACAAGACCAACGAATTCAGCAGATTCGCAATAATATCGAAGCCATTGCGGCCGATGCGCCGGGTCTTACTGAAAAAGTCAATATCAACATCAAAGAAGCCACACTGTCTAGTTTTCTGTTGGCGGTTTCCGAAGTACACAAAGTCAATATCAGTGTTGCTCCGGGACTGAATCAGATTTCAATTGTCAATAATTTTTCCGATGTAACGGTTGCCGATCTGTTGGTTTTCCTTTGTAAAGAATACAACCTGACGATCGATTTTACCGGTAATATCCTGTCGATCAAATTATATGAAAAGCCCAAAGAAATTCCGGTTCAAAAAAAGATCGAAGTACAATATGATGCGGCAAACGACGGCCTCACCTTAGATTTAAAAGACGACAAATTATACGATGCTTTTAAAACAATAATGGACATTAGCGGAAAAAATCTGGTATTTGCACCGGGCCTGGAAAACAAACTATTAACGGCCTATATCCGCAATATGCCCTTTGACGCCGCTTTAAACAAATTGGCCTACGCCAATAATCTATCGGTTTCCAAATCGAGGGATAATTTCTATTTGTTTGACCAGTTAGACGGTAATTACAGTCCGGAAAGCGGTGACAAAGGCAATACTATTCGTCAAAACCGACCGCAACGTTCCCGTAAATCCAATTTCTTTTTTAACATCATCGATCCGGAAAAAAAATTACTGGAAGTCGATTTCGAAAACACATCAATTGCCAGTATCGTTTACGACATCGGAAACGAACTGGGCGTAGGGATGTTTATTTCGGCTCCATTGGAAAATGCCGGAACCGCAACCGTAAAAGCCAAGAATATTTCATTTGACGAATTATTGGTTAAATTATTCGATTCGAAAGTCGAAACCAAAGGAACGGCCAACAACAATCCATCGATGCCGCAAAGCCAATACGGTGCCGATTCGCAAACCGGTACGGATTCGTTTACCTTTATGAAAAAAGGAGACATTTATTATTTCGGAATCAAAAGTCAATTGGTGGTTCGTAACATCAAAACCATTCTGTTGATGCATCGTTCGATCGAATTATTAAGTGATCCATCGCGAGAAGGGCGAAGTGCCGGACGCTTAAACACAAACAATTTCACCTCGTATAACGGAATGAATCCCGTTGACAACCGCAACAATACGTCGAATTACAACAATACAAACAGCAACAACAGTTCGTCAAACGAAGCATCGGCTTCCATCCTGACCATCATTCCGGACGAAATTAAAAAAGACCTGGACATTAAAGTCGACAAAGAACTAAATAGTTTTATTGTAAACGGTCCGGCCGCGAATATTGAAAAATTTGAAGCTTTTACCAAATATATCGACAAACCCATACCGGTAATTTTAATTGAAGTAATGTTACTGGAAGTCGGACGATCGGCAACGGTTGAAACCGGAATCAGTGCCGGAATCGGAGACAAACCCGTAACCACCAAAGGATCGGTTTTTCCGAATGCCGATATCACTTTGGGCGCACAAACGATCAATAAAATCATTAACCGTTTCGACGGATTCGGTTCGCTGAATCTCGGGAATGTAGTCCCCGATTTTTACCTGAGCATCAAAGCGATGGAAAGCAACGGCAATTTAAAAATCCGTTCCGCCCCTCGCCTTTCGACCTTAAACGGACATAAAGCCTATTTGTCTATCGGTGAAACCACCTATTATGTCGTAACGAATCAAAACTTTTACGGATCACAAATTCCGCAGACATCTGAGATTAAAAACTACCAACCGATTGACGCCGAGTTGTCGGTTACGATCAAGCCATTGGTTTCCGGCGACGGTCAGATTACGATGGATATCAAAGTGATTCAATCCAGTTTTAACGGTCAGAAGGTCGACAAAAATGCCCCTCCGGGGATTAATTCGAGAGAATTTACCTCGATTATCCGCGTAAAAGACCAGGATTTAATCGTATTGGGCGGTTTGGAAGAAAAAGTAAAAAACGATACCGGATCGGGCGTACCGCTTTTATCCCGTATTCCCGTTATAAAATGGTTTTTCAGCTCCCGAAAAAGAGAAGACTCGAAGAAAAAATTAACCGTTTTAATTAAACCAACCGTTATTTATTAATGCGTTCCTTTTCTTTTCAAACCCTGTTATTGGGTACAAAATATATTGGTGTAGAACATTTCACTGTTGGCGACGAAGAGAAATGCGCCTTATTATTGGTCGAAAAGAAAAAAGGAGAATTACTGATCCGTCAGAAAGACAAAGTTCGATACACCGATAAATTTCCGGACAACTGGGATAAAAAGCTTCCGTTTTTTATCACGATCAACAACAAGCAAGTTATACAAAAAGAAATTGCCGGAACCGATACTTCCGACGGGAAATTATTGCACAAAGCATTTCCGAATATCGCGTGGAATGAATTTTATTATGAGATCTGGCGGCTAAAAACCAAATCCGTAATTGCGATCAGCCGGAAAAGTTATGTCGATACCCTATTGGAATCATATCAAGTGCAAGGCATTCTGATCAATGGATTTAGTTTAGGCGTAACCGGATTATCCGGTTTACAGGAATATACCGATACCGAACAACTGACAACCAATACCCAGACCGTTTCCTTTAGCGAAAGCGACAACTGCATTACGTTGTACGAAAAACCATTGGCCGTAACCTATAGCCTTAACGGACTGGAAATAGAAAACAGTCAACTGTTACCCTTTTCAGGTATTTTAAAACTGATCCTGTCATCCAGCGGAACGACCAGCAATTTTTCCGACCGTAATGCACAATTATCCGATGCGTACCATCAATCCAGTTTTTTCAGAAACAGTTTAAAAACCGCCGTAGGAAGCTTACTCGTATTGCTGTTGATCAATTTTTTTATTTTTAATCATTACTATAAAAAAACGCAAGCCATTTCCGAAGAAATCGAGATGAATAAAAGCACACTCGAAGCCGTACAAAAAACAAAAGAACGCATTCGTATTAAAGAGCAAACAGTAAAAAGCATAGTCGATCTGGCCACCTCAAAAAGTTCCTTGCACATTAATGAAATGGTAAAGCATATGCCCTCCTCTATTTTATTATCGGAATTGATATTTAACCCGATTGAAAAAAAGATCAAACCCGAAGAAAGCGTTCAAACGCAGGATAAAACCCTTTTGGTTTCGGGAAAAGTTATCGATAATTCCGCATTAACCATTTGGATAGAAATGTTGGAAAAATTAAAATGGATCGATGGGGTTGTGATTACCCATTTCGGAAAAGATGAAAACGGCGAAACCGTATTTTCGTTAAAAGTAACACTGAAAGAAAATGAGACTCGATAAAAAAAATAAACTTTTAATCGGTATTTTTCTGGTAGTTCTTTACGTCTGCTATCAGTTGGCAATTTCAAAAACCGTTACCTATTACAAAACATATAAAGCCCAACAACAAAGCATTGCAGACAATCATTACAATCCGAAACTGGCCGGCGAATTAAAACTTCGCGAAAAGCTATTGGATACGTTGTTAACCCAATACAAGATTTCGACTTCGGCTTCCTTTCAGAACGATTTATTAAAAGCGGTGAACACCTATTGTTCGCGCTATGCCTTAAAGATTACCGATTTTAAAGAACCGCATCAGGTAACCGAAAACGGAATCCGAACCACTTCCTATATATTTACCGTAGAAGGCTCTTTTAACGGTTGTCTTTTATTGCTAAACCAACTCGAGAACAGTCCGAAATTCGGTTCGATACAGCATGCTTCCTTTAAAAAGCAAACCGATTACAAATCGAACACGGATAAGCTTTACTTTGAAATCATTTTACAGAAAAACGAATCGAATTAATAACCGTATTACACCTATCAGGTATAAACAAAAAAACTACGGCAATTACCGTAGTTTTTTTATGCTTTCATCGAATTGAATTATACCAAGGCTGCTGCTAAAACGATTTCGGCTTTTAGCAATTGCGAAATCGGGCAGTTTTCTTTGGCATCCAAAGCGGCTTTTTGGAACGCTTCTTCCGATATTCCCGGGACGCTGGCTTTTACATCCAATTGTACCTGAGTAATCGTACCGTCTTCGAAAACTACCTTGGCATTCGTGTCGATGTTATCGGCCGTAAATCCAGCTTCGTTTAAAACAAAACTCAGTTTCATCGAAAAACATCCGGCGTGTGCGGCGCCAATCAGCTCCTCTGGATTGGTTCCCACACCGTCTTCAAAACGGGTTTTAAACGATAAATTGGCATTATTTAAAGTCGTACTTTGTGTCGATACGGAACCTTTCCCTTCCATACCACTACCTTTCCAGTTAGCACTGGCTCTTCTGATTAATTTCATAATTACATTTTTTTAACTCCTATAAAGTTAACGATTTCATATAAACAAAAGGTTAAATCTCGGTATCAAGTCTTGCAACCCGTCTAATATGTCTCCAAAAAGCAGCATGCATCAGGTAGTACAGCTATTTCCTCCTGATACACGTTCGTATATTATAATAAGCTTATTTAATAGTCATCCTTCTGTTATATATTGATTAAAAAATGTATTTCATCGATAAAATACAACACTTTATCGATATGTTTGTTTTTTTAATGACATAAAATTTTAGAATCAAGAAAAAAGTATAATTTTATAACAAAGCCCCCCCAACAATTTACCGGAATAGTACATTATGCAATTATTATTGTTAAAAATCGAATGCTATGTATACAAAAAGAAACAAAACAACGCGTAACAAGTTCGTATTTTGGCCTAAAAACATTGGCTATCTATTAATTTTCTGGGCTGTAATTCAAACCCTATTATACCTGTATCTAGATTTAAAATGGATCGCATTGCCATGGATACCGGTTGCGATTATCGGTCTGTTATCGCTTATTGTTTTTAGTCTGAAAAACATACAGGTTCAAAAACACCGTTCCGAAACGGATATGCTTTGGAATACCATTATTCGCACCAGTACTACCTGGACTACTTTTTTACAAAACAGCTTTGCCATAAAAACGGAAATCTATCAGGAATTAAAAAACAGACACCAGGCGTGGTTAATTGTGCTTCACAACCAGCTAAACCTGCAAAGAGACGCCGAAACCGCCACTTTAAAAGCCGAATTGACACCCTGGATTGCACAAAATGAAATCGATTATATCAGCAAACAAAAAAACAGTGCCAAACAGCTTATGGCCTTACAATCGCATCGGGTAAAAGAATTATTTGATCAGGGTATTATCGATAACAGTCAGCATCTGACCTTACTCGGACATCTGGCCGATTATTACGAACTGCAATTGCGTTGTGAAAAAACGAATCAGCATACCCATAACTCCATATTGGCAACCATTAATTTGTTTCTTATTCAGTTGTTCATCCTGCTATTACCATTTGGCTTGATCAATGAGTTTCAAAAAATAAAAAGCGACTATGTATTGTTAACGATTCCGTTGTGTATCCTCCTTTCGGTCTTTTTTATTTTTACCGAACAACAGGCACAAAAAAATCAAAAAGTCACTCCGGTCTCATATTAGTTCTTTATACAGCAAACAGAAGCACCTTTATCGGGTGCTTTTTTTATGTTGGTCTACTATCAAAAGTTAATTTTTTGCCAAATACCAAAATGCTACATAAAAAGCAGTACTTTTACCGACTGATTAGTCGATCTAAAATTATGGACAAACAAAAAGAAATCCTTACCACAGCTTTAAGACTATTTGTAGACAATGGTTTTCACGGAACGGCAACCAGTAAGATTGCCAAAGAAGCCGGCGTAGCCAATGGTACCTTATTCCATTATTACAAGACCAAAGAAGAACTGATCATTGCACTTTATATCGATATTAAGTTACGTGTTGCCCAACATATTGAAAGCTATCGCGATGCTCATACCGAATATAAAGAGCACTTTAAAAAACAATTTATCGGTTTGATGTTATGGTCGTTGGAAAACGATTATGAGTTCCGTTTTATTCAGCAATTTTACTTTTCGCCCTATGCGTCACTAATGGATTACGAAGAGATTCAGAAGTTATCCAAAAAAGGATGCGAAGAATTGGAAGTGGCTATGGCACAGAACCATATCAAAAAGCAACCGATCGATTACCTGATCGCTATTGTAAACAATTATGTTTTCGGAATACAACAATATTTACGACAATCGAAACTAAGCCCGGAAGAAAAAAAAGAAGTAATCTATAACTCCTACGAAACCCTTTGGATTATGATTAGCTAATCCTTTTTTTTAAATACAATAGAGTGATTAGTCAATCTAAACCTTTTAAAAAACCAATGCTTTTACGAAAAATTATGATACCCCTTATTATAGTACTCCTGTCTCTTACTCTTGGCGTTTATTTCTTTATGCAGCAACCTAAATTTGGAAAACTCCCATCGGGAGAACGTCTGGAACGCATTAAAAAGTCGCCTAACTTCCGTGACGGTCAGTTTCAAAATAATAGCGAAACTCCCGATCTGACTGAAGGTGCCAGTTATTATTCCGTATTAAAAGAGTTTCTATTTAAAGAGAATACCCGTGTAAAACCGACCACCGAACTACCGGCCGTAAAAACCAACCTGCATAAAATCGCACCCAACGAAGAGGTCTTTATCTGGTTTGGTCATTCCTCCTATTTTCTGCAAACCAACGGTATTAAATTCCTCATCGATCCGGTTTTTAGCGGAGCCGCCTCTCCTATCCGAATGACAACCAAAAGTTTTGGTGGTAGCGATCGCTACACCACAGCCGATATTCCGGAAATCGACTATCTGATCATTACACACGATCATTGGGATCATCTGGATTATGAGACGGTAACCAATTTAAAAAGTAAAGTCAAAACCGTCATCTGTGGATTGGGTGTAGGCGAACACCTGGAATATTGGAGCTACGATAAAAATCGCATTATCGAAAAAGACTGGCACGAAACAATACAACTGATCAACAATACAAAATTACACACCACACCGGCCCGTCATTTTTCCGGCAGGGGATTATCGCGTAATAAGTCGTTATGGTTGTCGTTTGTACTGGAAACACCTAATAAGAAACTATTTATCGGTGGTGATGGCGGCTACGACAGTCATTTTAAGGCTATAGGAGAACAATTTGGCCCGTTTGACCTGGCTATAATCGAATGCGGACAATATGATAAAAACTGGAAATACATCCATTTAATGCCCGAAGAAGTGTTACAAGTGACTCAGGATTTGAATACCGAAAAGTTGATCCCGGTTCACTGGAGTAAATTCTCACTGGCCAATCACAACTGGGATGAGCCCATTTCACGGCTGCACGCGTTACACGACAACCCTTCGTTACGCCTGTGTACCCCAATGATAGGCGAAAAAATGGAACTCGATACCACTACTACTTTCACCCAATGGTGGAAAAACGTAAACTAAACCGTCACAAGCCATGCTATATATCTTTAAAACAAATGTCAAAAGTCAAAAAGACGTCAAAGCCATAAGTCGTATTTTCGAAGCGAGCGAAAGCATCGCCCATTTCAATTTTGATCTGGAAGATTGTGATAAAATCCTACGTGTCAAAAGTGAACACTTAAAAGCCACCGAGATTATTTCACTGGTTTCCCATTTGAATCATTCTTACGAGGAACTTTAAAGTTAAACAAACAACAAATATTTTGTTTTATTCGTGAATTTTATTCTATAAATATCAATTTTTATTATTTTTATCGCACCAATAAGCCCTATAATGAGCCACGATAAAATACGCGACCACATTGATTGTTTAAACTGTGGAAAAATTGTAACCGAAACCTATTGCCCGCATTGCGGTCAGGAAAATGCCGAATCCCGAAAGTCTTTTTCCTATTTATTCACCCATTTTGTAGAAGATTTTACACATTACGACAATGCCTTCTGGAAAACGATTAAATACTTATTATTCCGTCCGTCGCGTTTAACACGGGAATATTTGGCCGGTAAACGCAAGCTGTATGTAGCACCGGTTAAGCTCTATATTTTTATCAGTTTTATAGCCTTTTTCCTTCCGGGTATTCTTCCGGATATGGATCACGACAAAGACACCCAACGCTCGGTACGTGAGGCCGAAGCGCATAAATATGATCACAACTACGAGGAAGCCGATTCGATTATAAAAGCGAACTCCGGCAGGAAAATCCCTACCATAGGCAACTATAGTTCGGTAAAAGAATACGATTCCATTCAAAAAACGCTTCCCGCCTCAAGAGAGAGGTCGAAACTATTGGAAAAATTTGAAAGAAGAATGGCCGAAATAAACGAAAAATATACCACAAAAGAAGTTATCGGCAAATTCAAGGAGTCGTTTATCCACAACCTACCAAAGGTCCTTTTCCTCTATCTGCCCCTATTTGCTTTTTCGCTATGGCTGTTCCACAATAAGAAAAAATGGTACTATTTTGAACATGGTATTTTTACACTGCATTATTTTTCGTTCCTGTTGCTCAACACCACCATCTTTCTAACATTAGGATGGTTCCTGAAATTACTGGGCGATAATGGTTTTCTAAACTTTTTAGAGTTTATACTAACGTGTATCTATTTGGGTTGGGGCTTTACCTACTTTTTTAAAGCACACCGTTTTTTTTACGGCGAAAAACGCTATGTCTCTAATCTAAAGAGTTTGGTGCTGTTTTTTGTCAATACCTTCCTGATCACGGTTGTTTTATTGCTGTTTATCATTTATACAATCATATACCTTCATTAATTTGAATTTATTCTAAAAAGTA
This sequence comes from Bacteroidota bacterium, assembly GCA_023446155.1. Lineage (GTDB taxonomy): Bacteria > Bacteroidota > Bacteroidia > Flavobacteriales > Flavobacteriaceae > Flavobacterium. The sequence continues at coordinate 427,780 of JAEXIT010000004.1, read as the reverse complement.
CGACGTTTCATTTTAATGAAATAGTCGTACTTTTGTGTATCTTAAATATTTTAAAATGCAACATATTATTGATCGTTTTATCAGTTATGTAACTGTTGACACCGAATCAGATCCGAATTCCGATACCACTCCAAGTACAGCCAAACAATGGGATTTGGCCAATCAATTAGTCGAAGAGCTAAAAGCCATTGGCATGGAAGAGGTAACCATCGACGCCAATGCGTATATCATGGCTACCCTTCCGAGCAATGTAGACCACGAAGTACCAACAATTGGTTTTATTTCACATTTTGACACGACTCCCGATTTTACCGGAGCCAATATCAAACCACAAATCGTGGAAAACTATGACGGTAAAGACATCGTTTTAAACCAAGAGCAAAACATCGTATTGTCGCCAAGCTATTTTAAAGATTTGTTACAATACAAAGGACAAACGCTTATTACTACAGATGGAACGACGCTTTTAGGAGCCGATGATAAAGCCGGAATTACCGAGATTGTAACCGCTATGGAATACCTGATCAACAACCCGGAAATCAAACACGGAAAGATTCGCGTTGGTTTTACACCGGATGAAGAAATTGGTCGCGGTGCTCATAAATTTGACGTAGCAAAATTTGGTGCCGACTGGGCGTATACCATGGACGGAAGTCAGATTGGCGAGTTGGAATATGAAAACTTTAACGCTGCCGGAGCCAAATTGACTTTTAGTGGAAAAAGTGTGCACCCGGGTTATGCCAAAGGGAAAATGATCAACTCCATGTTACTGGCCAACAAATTCATTTCCAAGTTACCGAAACACGAGACGCCACAAGAGACCAAAGGTTATGAAGGATTTTTCCACGTAACGGGGATCAACGGTAGTATTGAAGAAACCAAAGTAGAACTGATTATTCGTGACCACGATCGTAAGAAATTCGAAAAACGCAAAAAAGTTGTCGAAAAAATAGCAGCCAAGATCAATAAAAAATTTGGGAAACAATTTGGTGGACCGATTGTTAGCTGCGAGATCAAAGACAGCTATTACAATATGCGCGAAAAAGTAGAGCCGGTAATCCACATTGTAGAAGTTGCTGAAAAGGCGATGAAAGAATTGGGTATCAAACCGATTATCAAACCGATTCGCGGTGGAACCGATGGATGTCAGCTATCGTATATGGGCTTACCTTGTCCGAATATCTTTGCCGGTGGTCATAATTTCCACGGAAAATACGAATACGTACCGGTAGAAAGTATGCAAAAAGCGGTAGAAGTTATCGTAAAAATAGCCGAATTAACGGCCGAAAAAAAATAAATCCGAATGGATGAAAAACACAAATGGGACAAGGTAAACCAATGGGAAGAAGAACTGGATTATTTAAAAACCATCCTACTTCAAACCGAATTGGTTGAAACCACCAAATGGGGTGGTCCGACCTATACCTATAACGGCAAAAACGTATTGGGCATTGGCGGCTTTAAATCCTATGTTGGCATTTGGTTTTTCAACGGAATCTTCCTAAAAGATCCGCATAAAGTTTTGGTTAACGCCCAGGAAGGCGTTACCAAAGCTTTACGCCAATGGCGCTTCCAATCGAAAGCCGAAATGGACGAAAAACTGATTTTACAGTACGTACAGGAAGCCATTGCCAATGAACAAGCCGGTATTCACTTTAAGCCGGAAAAAAAAGAAGCGTTACAATCGGAATACCTCCAACAACAATTGGCACAGGATTCGAATCTACAAAACGCTTTTTCTCAATTTACCCCTTATAAGCAAAAAGAATTCATCGAATATATTGCTACTGCCAAGCAGGAGAAGACCAAATTAAGTCGGTTCGAGAAGATTAAACCTTACATTTTAGCTGGAATTGGGCTAAATGATAAATATCGTTAAGATTTCTTAAATTAACCTAAAACCTTTAAAATAAAGATAATATCCTTTTTATTTGTTTAACAAAATATCAAAATATTATTAATTTTATTGAATTAATGCAATCGTCTTACAAAAACACGTAATTTTACCTAATATACATCCTCTGTGTTTGTCTAGTTTTGTATAAACTTAACCACAAAATTTATATTTATGGAACAGATTATTGGACAAATCCAGGCTTTCGGATTTGGTTTCGCACCTGCGCAATGGGCATTTTGTGATGGACAGATCATGTCAATCGCACAAAACACAGCTTTATTTTCTCTAATCGGAACTACATTTGGAGGAAATGGGCAAACTACATTTGCTTTACCTGACTTAAGAGGGCGTTCTATTGTTCACCCAGGAACAGGACCAGGTTTAACAAACATCCAATGGGGACAATCCGGAGGAGCTGAATCAATCACTTTAACAACATCTAACATTCCAGCTCACGTACACCAATTAGTACCGGGAACCGGAGCAGGTCAGGTAAATGTTCAAACGGTTATTCACACTAACTCAGGAAATCCAACCAACGAATCCGACAACGGAGGTAACAGTTTTGGTACTGGTGGAGCAGCTGCAAACGCTTATAGCGAGCCGCCATTTTCTGGTACTGACAAAGTAGGAAACATCACTACGTCTATTAGCGGAACTACAGGTATTGCCGGAAGTAGCTTACCGTTTTCAATTCGTAGTCCTTATTTAGGAATCTATACCAGCATTGCATTATACGGTATTTTCCCTTCTCGTAATTAACGAAAAGCAAACAGTTAATTTCTAGGAGAGGAAGAATACGTTCATCCTCTCCTATTATTTTTATACATGAGTATACCAACAAAAATAGGAATCCTGATCCCGCAGTCCAAGCAGTATAAAACTTTGGACCGGGATTTTATTCGTGGTATCAAGCTGAACAACCTAAACGTTCAATATTATGTTGAAAGTATCGGAATCGGCGCCAACGAACAATTGATCATTGATAAAATCCAGAAGCTTTATTTCCAAGAAGGCATCAACATTATTATCGGTTTCTTCGGACATCATAATATGCAACGCGTATATGAATATGCCTCCGACAACGACATACTGTTACTGGCATCCGATATTGGTGCTACAGTCCCTTATGCAATGAAAAAGCAAAAAGGCATTTGTATTAATTCGTACGGTCTGACCGAATCCTGTTATCTGTTAGGACAACACTTTTCGGACAAACAATACGATAAAATTGCCAGTTCCACTTCGTATTACGATTCGGGCTACGGCATGCTATCGGCTATGGAAAACGCTTTAAGCAAAAGTGATATTACCATTTCCGGACATTATATCACGCCTTTTTATCCGCGTGAAAATGAAGCAGAATGTATGCAACTCACCTTGGAACATTATAATCCGGAAGTTGTTTTTGCCTTTTACAGCGGTTTGTATGCCGAAGAAAATGCTTCTTTTATCAATCATAACAAAGTTTCCCAGAAATACACCTTTTACACCACTCCATTCGCCATAAACGAAACCATCGTAAACGAATACCAGAACAACAACCTGCCACTCTATGTAGTGGCTTCGTGGTTTGAAAACTTTGCCCGTACTTCTGATTGTACTTTTCACGAACAGTTTAAAGCACAATATGACGAACCGGCAAGCGTATTCGCGATGTTAGGTTATGAAAACGGAGCCGTATTGGCTAAACTTCTAGAAACAGTTGATCAAACCGATACCCGTACCCTTTTACAACATATCAACACCATACAAGTAGAAGGCCCACGAGGCATGATTCAATTCCATCCGGAAACGAATCGTACAAAATTTGATCATTACATATACAGATTGGAACGTCACTCCGACGATCAGGTATTTTTCGACCGTGTAGAGACACTTGTAAACGAAGGCCACTTTATCGAAGAAGTAACGCAACAAGAGATGCCCCCAAAAATCGGTGGATGGCAAAATGCCTATTTATGTCATTAAAATTTAACCTCAATTATTTATTCACATGAAGCAGAGATTACTCGCAACCCTCGTATTCCTCTGTACATTTTTTGTACAGCAGAGTACCAAAGCGCAAACCCTCGGCCCTGGAGACATCGCCTTTATCGGCTATGATTTCGGGACAGTCGATGGATTTTCATTTATTGCGCTCAAACCCCTTCCTGCCGGAGAAACGATTTACTTTTCCGAACAGGGTTGGACAGCAACAGGCTGGGCCACAAGTACGGAAACCCACTTACGATGGGTTATCCCTTCTACGGTGCCTTGCGGAACGATTATTTCGATAATCGAAACTGGGCCAGATTCTTTTACCGTAACCGGTACTTCCGGGGTAACTATCGCTCTAAATTCGAACTTTAACTTATCGGGCGGTGACCAGATTTTGGCTTACCAAAGTACTAGCGGTGTAGCGCCAGCGAACCCTATCTTTATTGCTGGTGTTCATGGTGACTACAACAGTTCGAACTACGATCCGGCTACAACCTGGAACGCCTCAAACGTAGCAGGTACAGCCGAAAGTATTGTTCCTACAGGACTTACCAACGGTGTAAACTGTATTTCACTTTACCCGGCTCCGGGTCCTGAAGTTGCTAACAGCAAATATACAGGAACCTTAACCGGAACAGCTGCAGCGCTAAGAGCCAGTATCAATACGGCTTCCAATTGGTCAAATAGTGGTACTGCTTCACTTGGTATCACACCATCTGGTTATACTGCGCCAAACGTTAACTGTACTGTAGTTGTAAACCCAACGGTTACTACAACTGCGGCAATAAACATTGGTTCTACAAGAGCAACTCTTGGTGGAAACGTAACTGCCGATGGTGGTGCTACGGTAACCGAAAGAGGAATTGTTTGGGCATTAGGTGGTAACCCCACTACTTCCGACAATAAAGTGCCTATTGGATCCGGTACTGGAACGTTTAGTTCTGTTGTAACAGCACTTCCAGCAGGAAGTACGATTCACTTTAGAGCTTTCGCTACCAACTCGAATGGAACGGCTTACGGAAATGACCTTTCCTTTACGACAGGTACTGCTTTAGGTGCCACATCATCATTCACGACTGTTTCTTGTAACGGTGGTGGTAACGGAACCGCTACTGTAGTAGCTTCCGGTGGTGTAACACCATACACCTATTCATGGGCTCCTTCAGGAGGTACAAATCCTACTGCTACTGGTTTATCAGTTGGCGTTTACACTTGTACGATTACTGATAACGAAGGAACTTTTATTACTCGTAGTGTAACAATCACACAGCCAACAGCTATGTCGGCAGTGACTTCAAAAACCAATGTGAGCTGTAATGGTGGAGCAAATGGTACTACTACAATAGTTACATCTGGAGGTACTCCTCCTTACACCTATTCATGGGCTCCATCGGGAGGTACTGCTGCAACAGCAACCGGTTTATCGGTAGGAAACTATACGGTTACCGTTACCGATGCGAATGCATGTACGATCACTCGTGGTTTCACGATTACACAACCAACAGCTATGGCGGTTACCACTTCCAGAACAGATCTTACCTGTAACGGAGGTTCAAACGGTATCGCTAGTGTTAACGTAACCGGAGGTGTTCCTCCTTATACGTATTCATGGGCTCCGTCAGGAGGTACCGCTTCTATGGCCTCTGGTTTAGCTGCTGGTACATATACTTGTACCATCACCGATTCAAATTCTTGTACAGCAATAAGAAACTTTACAATCAGCCAGCCAACGGCATTGACAGTTAGTATATCTTCACAAACAAATATTGCTTGTAACGGTGGAACTAACGGATCGGCTACTGTAGCTGTGTCCGGAGGTGTTCCTGGTTATACCTATTCATGGGCTCCTACAGGAGGCTCGGCTGCAACCGCTACAGGACTTGCTGCTGGTACTTATACCTGTACTGTAACCGATGCGAACGCTTGTACTAAAACACAAACAGTTACCATCGTAGCACCAAGTGCAATAACAGCGACTACTGCTTCTACCAACGTTTCTTGTAATGGTGGTTCTAACGGTACAGCTTCTGTTACTGCTACAGGAGGAACAGGTACTTTAACCTATTCATGGGCTCCTACAGGAGGTACTGCTGCAACAGCAACCGGTTTAGGTGTAGGTGTATATACGTGTACGATTACAGATGCGAACGCTTGTTCCATCACTAGATCGGTTACCATCACACAACCAGCTGCTTTAACATCTAGTACTGCTCAGACCAATATTTTCTGTAATGGAGGTGCTACTGGTGTTGCTACTGTAGTTCCAGCTGGAGGAACTCCTCCATATACCTATTCATGGGCTCCATCAGGAGGTACTGCTGCATCTGCAACTGGACTTACTGCCGGAACGTATACTTGTACGATTACAGATGCTAATGCTTGTACACAAACCCGTACATTCGTTATTAATCAGTCAACGGCTATAACTGCTACTACTTCTTCAACTGGCGTTGCTTGTAACGGTGGTTCGAATGGTGTCGCTTCAGTTACTGTTTCCGGAGGTAATCCTCCATACACGTATTCATGGGCTCCATCAGGAGGTACTGCTGCTACCGCTACTGGTTTAGCTGCTGGTACCTATACGTGTACAATTACTGACGATCTAGGTTGTCAGATCACAAGATCAGTCACAATTAACCAACCTGCTACTGCTGTATCAGCTACTGCTTCATTCACAACTGTTTCTTGTAACGGTGGATCGAATGGTACTGCTACTGTTGTTGCTTCTGGTGGAACAGCACCTTATACCTACTCATGGGCTCCTACAGGAGGTACAGCTGCTACCGCTACTGGTTTAGCTGTAGGTGTATATACTTGTACGATTACAGATGCTAACGCTTGTACTACTACAAGATCCGTTACTATCACTCAGCCTACTGCTATTACAACTACTGCTTCTTCCACAACTGTTTCTTGTAACGGTGGTGCGAATGGTACAGCTACTGTTGTTGCTTCTGGTGGAACAGGACCTTATACCTACTCATGGGCTCCAACAGGAGGTACCGCTGCAACCGCTACTGGTTTAGCTGTAGGTGTATATACAGTTACGGTTACAGATGCTAACGCTTGTACAGCTACAAGATCAGTTACCATCACACAACCAACTGCTATGGCTATTACCACTTCCAGAACAGATCTTACTTGTAATGGAGGTTCGAATGGTATCGCTAGTGTTAACGTAACAGGAGGAACTCCTCCATATACCTATTCATGGGCTCCATCTGGAGGTACTGCTTCTATGGCCTCAGGTTTAGCTGCTGGTACATATACTTGTACAATCACCGATAACAATGGTTGTACAGCAACTAGAAACTTTACAATCAACCAGCCAACGGCATTGGTTGTTACTACATCTTCACAAACGAATGTTGCTTGTAACGGTGGAACAAACGGTTCGGCTACTGTAGCTGTATCCGGAGGTGTTCCTGGTTATACCTATTCATGGGCTCCTACAGGAGGTACTGCTGCAACGGCTACTGGTTTAGCTGCTGGTACGTATACCTGTACTGTAACCGATGCTAACGCTTGTACTAAAACACAAACGGTTACCATCTCAGCTCCAAATGCAATAACGGCTACTACATCATCTACCAACGTTTCTTGTAACGGTGGTTCGAATGGTACTGCTAGTGTTGTTGCTGCAGGAGGAACAGGTGCTTTAACCTATTCATGGGCTCCTACAGGAGGTACCGCTGCAACGGCTACTGGTTTAGCTGTGGGTGTATATACAGTTACGATTACGGACGCGAACGCTTGTTCGATCACTAGATCGGTTACTATTACACAACCGACTGCTTTAGTTGCTTCGGCTTCTTCGCAAACGAATATTGCTTGTAACGGAAGTTCAACCGGATCAGCTACAGTAGCTGTAACGGGTGGAACAGCTCCTTACACGTATTCATGGGCTCCTTCTGGAGGTACTGCTGCTACCGCTACTGGTTTAGCTGCTGGTACCTATACAGTAACAGTTACCGATGCTAACGCATGTTCTACTACACGTTCATTCACAATTACACAACCTACTGCTTTAGTGGCTACGGCTTCTGCGCAAACAAACGTTGCTTGTAATGGTGGTACTAACGGTTCTGCTACTGTTGCTGTAACAGGTGGAGTTGGTACTTATACATACGCTTGGGCTCCATCAGGAGGTACGGCTGCAACCGCTACTGGTTTAGCTGCTGGTACCTATACTGTAACAGTTACCGATGCTAACGCATGTTCAACTACACAATCATTCACAATTACACAACCAGTTGCTTTAGTTGCTTCAGCTTCGGCTCAAACTAACGTTTCTTGTAATGGTGGTTCTAATGGATCTGCAACTGTTGCGGTAACAGGGGGAACAGGTACATATACATACGCTTGGGCTCCTACAGGAGGTACTGCTGCAACCGCTACAGGTTTAGCTGCAGGTACGTATACTGTAACGGTTACCGATGCTAACGCATGTGCTACAACACAATCATTCACAATTACACAACCTGCTGCTTTAGTAGCTACAGCTTCTGCGCAAACAAACGTTTCTTGTAATGGTGGTTCTAATGGATCTGCAACTGTTGCGGTAACAGGTGGAACGGGTACTTATACATACGCTTGGGCTCCAACAGGAGGTGCTGCTGCTACCGCTACTGGTTTAGCTGCTGGTACCTATACTGTAACCGTTACTGATGCGAACGCATGTTCTACAACGCAATCGTTCACAATTACACAACCGGTTGCTTTAGTGGCTACAGCTGCTGCACAAACGAACGTTGCTTGTAATGGTGGTTCTAATGGTTCTGCTACTGTTTCTGTAACAGGTGGAACTGGAACATACACGTATTCATGGGCTCCTTCAGGAGGTACAGCTCCAACCGCTACTGGTTTAGCTGCTGGTACTTACACTGTAACAGTTACTGATGCTAATGCATGTGCTACAACGCAATCGTTCACAATCACGCAACCAACTGCTTTAGTAGTTAATGCTAATTCACATACCAATGTTACTTGTAACGGTGGTACAGATGGTTCTGCTACAGTTGGTGTAACAGGTGGAACTGGAACATACACGTATTCATGGGCTCCTTCAGGAGGTACAGCTGCAACGGCTACAGGTTTAGCTGCTGGTACCTATACTGTTACCATTACTGATGCTAATGCATGTTCTACGACTCAGGTATTTACAATCAATCAACCAGGTGCTACTACTGTAACAGCTCCAACTAACAGTACAATCACTGCTGGTGGAACTGCTACATTTACAGTAACGACTACAAATGCTACTTCTCATCAGTGGCAAATGAGTACGAATGGTACAACTTGGAATAATATTAACAATGGTGGTACTAACCCAGTAGTTGCTGGTGCTACCACTACTACGTTGACACTAACAAATGTTCCGGCATCTTACAACGGACACCAGTTCCGAGTAGTTGCTGCTACTGGTACTTGTAATCCGGTAAATTCGAACGCCGCAACATTAACAGTAAACAACTTAGTGATCACTGCAGTTAACGATGACTTCTCAGCGAATCCAGTAGTAAATGCTACAGGTGGTGTTGCTGGAGATGTTACCGCGAATGACCTTTTAGGTGGTGCGCCAGTTAACGACAATGATATTACAATCACTTTAGTAAACAACGGTGGATTAACCGGAGTTACTATCGATGCTACTGGAAATGTAAACGTACCGGCAGCTTCTGCTCAGGGAACGTATACATTAACATATTCAATCTGTGAGGTTGCCAACAGTACAAACTGTAGCACTGCTACTGCAATTGTTGTAGTTGCTCCTCCAATGGGTGTTGCTGATTTCAATGCAGCTTCTGTAAGTATCTTCCCTAACCCGGCAGTTACAACAGTAACCATTAAAATGATGAATAACTACTCTAATGCAAGTGTAATGGTGTTCGATATGAACGGACGTCAGGTGATTCGCCAAAACTTACATAATGAGGAGAACAGCATCAATGTTGATCAACTTGAAGCAGGAGTTTATATCTTTAACATCGTAACCGATCAAGGTAAAACGACGAAGAGAGTAATCAAAACGAATAAATAATTCCTGATTCGATTTTATAAAAGAAACATCCGCCTAACGGCGGATGTTTTGTTTTATAGATATTCCCAAACCCGACGGGTTTTCTACGCACAACGCTGAAAAACCTGTTCCTTAAACCCGACAGGTTTCCACACACAACGCTGAAAAAACCTGTCGGGTTTCTCTTAAAACAATAAAGCTAACTTCATGCTAGAAATGCTAAAAAACCTGTCGGGTTTCTCTTAAAACAAAAAAGGCAACTCAGTGAGTTGCCTTTTTATTTTTATATCGTAAAAAAGAATTATTTCGCAGCGTTTACTTTCTGACTTAATTCCATTGAAATAGACGAACGTTCCATTTTGATTTTTCCAGCCATGGTTTCCACCACAATCGAATCCTCATATAATTCGGCGATTTTCCCGTGGATACCTGATTTGGTAACGATCTTATCACCTACTTTAATATTGCCTTCAAATTCTTTCTCTTTCTTCTGACGGGTTTGCTGTGGGCGAATCATTAAAAAATACACCACTACAAACATTAATATGATTGGTAAAAATTGTCCTACTTGTCCCATGCTATAAATTATTTTGCTTTTGGAGTTACATCCGCCTTAATAGTTACTACTTCGTTACCTTTAGCTGTATTCGTCGTTAAGGTTACTGTTTTTTGTTGTTGTCCTGGTTTTCCTGAAGAATCGAACGTTACTTTCATCGGAGCTGAAGCACCTGGTTTGATTGGTTCTTTTGGCCAATCCGGTACCGTACATCCACAGCTTCCCTGTGCATTTACGATGATCAAATCAGCTTCTCCTTCATTACTAATTGTAAAAACGGTTTCTGCTTTATCCCCTTCATTAATCGTTCCGAAGTTATGCTCTTCTTCGTTGAATTTAATTACCGGTAATTTTCCAGATGCTTCATTACTTTTAGCAGCTGCAGCTACACTGGCATCATCAATTTTTTCGGATGCATTTTCTTTTTTACAAGAAGTTGTTAGCACTAAAGTTGCAATGGCTAACATTCCAAGAGTTTTGTTAATCATATTCGATTTTTTTACAATTTTACATTAAACCTCTTCCGGTTTTTATCAGTTTGTTGTCTTTTTGATAATCCTTTACCAGATTATCTAAAATTCCGTTGATAAAAATACTACTTTTTGGAGTAGAATACTCTTTTGCAATTTCTAAATATTCGTTAATTGTAACTTTTACCGGAATCGATGGAAATTTAAGAAACTCACAAATAGCCATTTTCAGGATAATCGCATCGATTTCAGCAATACGCTCTGCATCCCAGTTTGGCGTTTTGTCAATAAATTCTTTGGTTAGCTCCGGATTGTTCAGAACCGTTTTACGGAACAGATTACGTACGAATTCCTTATCATCGGCATCTTTGTATAACTTCGAAACATAAAAAGAATCCGGATCACTACTGTTCTTAATCTGTTTTAACTGCTTTTGGATTGCTGTATTTACCAATGGAATATCGTCAATCCAGGTTAGTTTGTGGTCTTCCAGATAATCGTATAACTTTTCGTTTGGCGCGATGATCTCCGTAAAAACATCCACCACAAATTGTTGGTCTTCTTCAAACGTATTCACGTTGTTACGCATATACGTATCGTACAACCTACTCTTTTTGATCGCATCCAAAAGGATCAGAATATAGTCGTCGTTGTTTTTCCAGTTGGTGATTTTACGATCTTCCAACGCAATGCTTAAGGAATTATTCTCCGAAAGAATATCCAGCACAGCATTATTGATAAATTTTTTATTCGGATTGCGTTCTTCTTGAGTAGCCAGGTGTTTTTTACTCGATTTATCAATAAAATCTTCTTCTGCTTTTTTGATTTCCACCAAAGAAGAGAGCATAATTAAATATAAATCCTGAATATTTTCGATACTATGAAATAGGAATTTCTCTTCCTTTTCGAGATTATCGGAACCGTTTTGATGCATTGCATAAATGGATTGCATCACCTTTACACGAATATGTCTTCTGTTTAACATCCTGCTGATAAGAACTTTTAAAAATTAAAGAAGCGAAAGAACAATCTTTCGCTTCGCAAAATTAAAAAATATATTGTTGGAAAACTACTACTTCGCGTTTTCTTTTTTACGGGCATCAATACGCTCCTGTGCCATTCGCATAGCAGCCTGGTGCGTTGTAATGTTATTTTCTTTCGCATAGTTGAAAATATCTAATGTTGTATTGAAGATATTTTCCGTTCTGCGCATCGCTTCTTCTTTACCGTATCCAGCGATTTCACCGTATACGTTGATAATTCCACCAGCGTTGATCAAGAAATCCGGAGCATATAAAATGCCTCTTTCCTGAAGTCTTGCTCCGTGGATATTTTCAACAGCTAACTGGTTGTTGGCCGCTCCGGCAATAACTTTAGCTTTGATTTTTTCGATAGTGTCATCGTTGATGGTAGCTCCTAATGCACATGGTGCATAAATATCGACATCAGCGCTATATAAATCACCGCCGTTAAAAACCTGAGCACCATATTTTGCTCCTACTTCCTGTAGACGTCCTTCGTTGATATCGGTAATTTGTACTAATGCACCTTCTTTACTGATCAGTTCTACTAAAGTTTCACCAACGTGACCAATACCCTGAACTAAAATTCTTTTTCCTTCCAGGTTATCCGTACCAAACTGATATTTTGCAGCTGCTTTCATCCCCATATAAACACCATAAGCCGTTACTGGCGATGGGTTTCCAGAACCACCTCTTGATTCGGAAATACCGGTTACATAAGGCGTTACGTCACGGATAAGATCCATATCAGCAGTCGTCGATCCTACATCTTCAGCTGTTATATATTTTCCGCTTAGGGAATTCACAAACTGTCCGAATTTTGTGATCATTTCAGGAGTTTTATCCACTTTGGAATCTCCGATGATAACCGCTTTACCACCTCCAAGATTTAATCCGGAAATAGCTGATTTAAAAGTCATACCGCGGGAAAGACGCAAAACATCGTTTAAAGCTTCCCACTCATTTGTATATTTCCACATTCTGGTTCCTCCTAAAGCAGGTCCTAAAACTGTGTTATGAACACCAATTATTGCTTTTAAACCAGTATCTTTGTCGTGACAAAATACGATTTGCTCATGATTGTCAAATGAAACCTGCCCAAAAACCGGGTCGATTTTATGAAGCTCATTAGCACTTGTAACTTCTGTTATCATGTTTTTTTTATTTTGAGGTTGAAATTTATTCAAAAATAGACTGCTAAATTACACTTATATTCAGAATAATTCAACACAAATCGTTTTTTTTAATTATTCAATAATAATTATTTTCAAAAACAACCTTGCAAATCATTATCAAAAACAACATCATTTTAACAGAATACAAAACAATAAAACAACCTACAGGATTAAAAAATGAAAGAACTTCAATATTTAAACAAATACTTCATCAAATATAAATACCGATTTTTAATCGGTGTTATTATCACAATCGTAGCGCAATTCTTCACTTTATATACCCCAAAACTGGTTGGAGACTCGATCAAAGCGCTGGAAAACAGCAAACTGAATCCGGATACGGTACGTCAACTCCTGATGGAAAACATTATTCTCGTTATCGTTACTACTTTAATTGCCGGTTTTCTAACCTTTTTAATGCGTCAGACACTCATTGTAATGTCGCGTCATATTGAATTCGATCTTAAAAACGAAGTATTCCGACAATACGAAAATCTGTCGCAAAACTTCTACAAAAAAAACAGAACCGGCGACCTGATGAACCGTATCAGCGAAGATGTGGGTAAAGTCCGCCAATATGTAGGTCCCGCCGTTATGTATTCGATCAATACCTTTATACGTTTCGCCGTAGTAACGGTACAGATGTATATTATCTCACCGGAACTTACCCTCTATTCCCTTTTGCCATTGCCGATTCTGGCGTATAGCATTTTTAAAATCAGCTCCGAAATCAACAAACGAAGCACTACGTATCAGCAAAACCTTTCCAAACTATCGACCTTCACTCAGGAAATGTTTTCCGGTATCCGCGTGATTAAGGCCTACTCCATTGAAAATGAAAAACAGGACGATTTTACCGCCTTATCCCAGGAAAGTAAAGACAAAAACATGCGTCTGGCTAAAGCCAATGCGTTGTTTGGTCCGTTAATGATCCTGTTAATCGGAGCCAGCAACCTGGTGGTGGTATATGTTGGCGGGATGATGTATATAAACGGTAGTATTCCGGATATCGGTGTAATCGCACAATTTATCCTTTATATTAATATGCTAACATGGCCGGTAGCATCATTAGGATGGGTATCCTCAATGGTTCAGGAAGCCGAAGCTTCGCAAAAACGAATCAATGAATTCCTTAAGATCAAACCGGAAATCCAGAATACAGTACCGGAACCTACCCCGGTTAATGGTGAAATCACTTTCGAAAATGTAACCTTCACTTACGAAGATACAACTATTACCGCCCTTAAGAATGTAAACCTGCAGATCAAAAAAGGTCAGACATTAGCCATATTAGGAAAAACCGGTTCTGGGAAATCGACATTGCTTTCATTGATCAGCCGTTTATACGATGTAAACGAAGGCGCTGTAAAAATCGACGGCAGCGATATTCGTTCGTTAAACCTGTTTGATGTCCGAAATCATATCGGTTTTGTCCCTCAGGATGCTTTCCTGTTTTCGGATACGATTAAAAACAACATTAAATTTGGAAATGAAGCGGCAACCGATGAGGAAGTGATCGATGCGGCCAAAAAAGCGGTAGTTCATAAAAATATTGTCAAATTTAAAAACCAATACGACACGGTTTTAGGGGAAAGAGGGATCACTTTATCGGGTGGACAAAAGCAACGGGTATCGATTGCCAGAGCACTAATCAAAAATGCTCCCATCCTACTTTTGGACGATTGCTTGTCGGCAGTGGATACCGAGACCGAAGAGGCAATTTTAAGCAATTTAATGGATTTTTGTAAAGATAAAACTACAATAATCGTTAGTCATCGGGTGTCTTCCGCTAAAAATGCCGATCAGATTATCATCCTGGATAACGGAAAAATAATTCAGCAAGGAACTCATAATCAACTGGTAAACCAGGACGGCTACTACAAAGACCTCTACTTTAAACAACTTTCGGAAAAAGAATTACAATAAATGTTGGTTTTTTTGGTTTTTTTTTAGATTTTTGAGTTCTACTTAACACCATAAATTATTGACTGAAGGATTATGAGAGAAAATGAAATGTTAGAAAAAGAAGAAATTTTTTCTAAAGTTTTACGCGCAGGAAGAAGAACGTATTTCTTCGATGTGAGAGCGACAAAGGCTGATGATTATTACATTACGATTACAGAAAGTAAAAAATTCACCGAAGATGATGGCTCATTCCATTTCAAGAAACACAAAATTTATTTATATAAAGAAGATTTTGCCGCTTTCAAAGACATCTTAAACGAAATGACTTCGTATGTATTAAATCATAAGGGAGAAGAAGTAATTTCAGAAAGACATCAGAAAGACTTTAAAAAAGAGTATTTTTCTGAAAAAACAGAAGATGGTACGTCTTCCGGAAGTTTCACTGATATTGACTTTGACGACATTTAATATTGAATAAAACAGTACGCTATCTGGCCTGAAAATAATCCTATTTTCAGGCTTTTCTTTTTTTAATACCCTAGTTTTCTATCGCTATAAAGTTTACTTTTGTTATAGTCAACTTGTAAGTCCAGACGAACATGCCGAAAATTTTAATTGTTGAAGACGATACCCGGGTAGCCGAATTACTCAAAAGAGGTTTGGATGAAGAAGGTTTTGATACCCAACTGGCCTACGATGGCGAGATGGGGAAAAAACTCTCCCTGTACAACACCTACGATTTGGTGATTACCGATATTATTTTACCGAAAATCAGCGGAATCGATTTGTGTCTTTCGATACGCAAAAGCAATCCCGGTCTTCCGATTATCATGCTCACAGCACTGGGTACTACCGATGATAAAGTAGACGGATTTGATGCCGGTGCCGACGATTATCTGGTAAAACCATTTGACTTCCGGGAATTACTCGTACGCATCCGGGCGTTGCTCAAACGAAGTAGTTCGGCGGCCAATTATACCGATAAACTTACCTATCAGGATCTCGAACTGAATTACAACACCAAAACCATCCGACGTGCCGGAAAAGAAATCAGTTTGACGCCAAAAGAGTTCAAACTCCTGGAATATATGATGCAGCATGCCGAACGGGTTTTGAGTCGTACCGAAATCGCCGAAAAAGTATGGAATACCCATTTTGACACCGGAACGAACTTTATTGACGTATACATCAATTACCTTCGCAAAAAAATAGACAAGGATTTCGACAACAAACTGATCCATACCAAATCCGGAATGGGCTTTATTTTAAAACTGGAAAGCGATACCTAGATGACGATACAAAACCGACTGAGTTTATTGTTTACCTTTCTGACAGCATCCATATTATTGGTATTTGCAGTGATCATCTATGTAACCAGCGAAAAAAACCGGGAGAATACCTTTTACAGAACCCTTCATAAAGAAGCACTCACCAAAGCCAATCTCTTTTTTAAAGCCAAAATCGACACCAAAACCCTACAAGCGATTTATACCAACAACCGGTCGATCATCAACGAGGTGGAAGTCGCTATATATGATGATCATTACAGTCTTTTGTACCATGATGATGCAAATATTGACGTGGTTAAAGAGAACACCAAAATGTTGAATTCGGTTTTAAAGAAAAAAGAAATCCGTTTTTACCTCGACAAATGGCAAGCCATTGGAATGCGATACGAACATGAGGGGAAAAATTATATTATCATGGCCGCGGCCTACGATTTAAATGGGTATCATAAAACCTATATCGCCAAAAGGAACATCCTGATTGTATTCTTGTCGTCCATTATTTTTATTTATATCATGGGGCGCATTTTTTCGCGTAAGGCCTTGTCGCCTATGACCAATATTGTGGCCAATGTAAAAGAAATATCCGCCACCAATTTGGATTTGCGGGTACAACTTCCTAAAAACAAAGACGAAATTGCCGAACTGGCCACTACTTTTAATCAAATGCTCGACCGACTGGAGAAGTCATTTGACGCACAAAAAGATTTTGTATCGAATATTTCGCACGAACTGCGAACGCCCTTAACAGCTATGTTGACCGAATTACAATTATCTACCGGGAACCTGCGTACCAACGAAGAATACCGGAAATCGATCGACAATGCGATTAACGATGCCCAAAAACTGGTCCGACTGTCCAATAGTCTGTTGGATTTGGCCAAAGCCAATTACGATCAGACCGAAATTGTCCAGAAGGAGATCCGATTGGACGAAGTATTATTGGATGCCCGAAACGATGTATTACACAACCAACCTGAATTTAAAGTAAACCTCATCTTTGAAAAGGAAATTGAAGACGACGATTTTATTTCGGTAAGAGGAAACGAATATTTGCTAAAAGTAGCTTTTATGAACCTGATTGAAAACGGCTGTAAATTTTCGAAACCAAGCGAAAGCACGATCGCGATTACCTACTTTAAAGACAAAACAATTATCCGTTTTCGGGATAATGGTATCGGAATTGCTCCGGACAATTTACCGAATATTTTTACCCCGTTTTTTAGAGGCGACAACAAAGGATTTGCCAACGGAAACGGAATCGGACTTTCGCTCACTCAGAAGATCATTGCGCTCCACAACGGCACGATTTCCGTAGTCTCCGAACCCAACGAAGGAAGTACTTTTACGATCGAATTACCGCATGTTTAAAACAGGTTGTATACATAAGGATTATCCGGTACAACGACATTCAAAATTTAAAATTCAGCATTCAAAATAACACAAACCTCTTTATTCTTGCTTCTTTATTCTTGTCTCTCCAATTTAAAAACAACCCAAAGCATCATCCGGCACAGCGCATTCAAAATTTAAAATTCAGCATTCAAAATAACACAAACCTCTTTTCTCTTGTTTCTTGTTTCTTGTTTCTTGTTTCTTTACTCTAATACCAGCTTCCCCGGCGTAATTCCAAATTTTTTCCGGAAAGCCGTTATAAAATGTTGCACATATTCGTATCCGCAATAATCCGCCACCTCAGTAATAGTACGTTTTTGATCCAGTAAAAGGTATTTTGCTTTTTGCATCCGCAGCTCGTGCAGATAACCGAAAACCGTTGTATTAAAAACTTCCTTAAACCCTTTTTTCAACTTAAAATCGTTTAAACCCACCTCGTGTGCCAATTCGACCAACGTATACGGGTTACTGATATTTTGCTCCAACAAGGTTTTGGCGTAATGTATTTTTTCGATATCCTGTGCTTTCATCGACTGCTTTTTTTCGGACGATTGCTGTTCCAACTGTGCCACCTGTAGCATAAACAACTCGATTGCCTTCGACTCGATAAACAACCTTTTCAGCAAACCGGAATGCTTACTATTGATAATCTCCGAAATAATCCGATTCATTTGCGGTGTAATACTCATATTCTGCTTACGCACCATCGTCATCGTACCTTTATCCATAGCGGCAAAAAAAGCATCCATATCCGAATTTCCGATACTCGCAAAACGCTTAAAATACTCTTCCGTAAAATGAACCTCAAAAAAATCGTTGGCTTCATTTTGCTTTTTAAAATTAAAGAAACCCTCGAAATCTTTTGCATACATCAGATTGTGCTCCTGCGGTTTAAAATGAATCAACTCCCGGGATTGTTTTGTCGTAGCCATGCTACTTCCGCTGAGGGCAAAATGCATTTCCACAACCGAATAATTACTCTCTACCTTTAGCGAAAGATCTTCTTTGACATACGTCTGCCCTTTGGTGATATGGATCCCTTCAAACCACAAATCCAGGATATCCGAAGAACCGAACTTCGGATGTTCAATCGAGATTCGTTGCTCGTTATACGCTTCTTCGCTTTTAAAATTCTGAGGTAGTTCCCGTTCCAACAGTATATCGTTCAGATCGGTATTGGTAATCGTCATTTTCATAAATAATCCGTTTTGAGTAATTGATAATCCGTTTTGAGTACACCTTAAAAACCGATAAAACAGAACTTTGTCAAAGATATAATTTATTTAGAAACAATCTAAATAATAAATTAAATAACCGCGAGACCCATGGCAAAGAAAGAAAATAAAGCACAACACATTATTAATGCGACGTTAAAAGTCAAGCATAAAACCTATATAACGCCCCATTATTTAAGAATTACACTAACCGGCGCGGATGTTCCAAGATTTGCTGCTGCGACAATTGGGGAAAACAATAAAATTTTTATTCCGCCGACAGGTATTACGGAAATTCATTTTCCGACCTTCGAAAACGGCAAATGGTCACCATTACTACCCGAAGTGAGTCCGGTAGTGCGCACCTATACGCATCGTGGCATCGATTTGGAAAAAAACGAAATGTATATTGACTTTGTGGCGCATGGCGATAACGGACCGGCTTCGGCCTGGGCGATGCATGCCAAAGAAGACGATATACTGGGAATAGCGATGTATGGTTTAAAAACCGAACTCTATCCGGAAGCCGACTGGTATTTACTGGCTGGTGATGCCACCGCCATTCCGGTGATCAGCGCTATCTTGGAAGAACTTCCGGAAAATACCCCTGGCGTAGCGCATATTCTGGTTGAAAATCCGCAGGAAATCCAACCGATACAAACCCGCTCGAAAGTGGTTGTGAACTGGCATTTCTACGGCGACAATTTACAAAATACCATCCTACAAGACCGAATTCGGGAGATCGTCTTACCCGAAGCCACAACGCGCCGTTTTGGTTATGTCGCTGCAGAATTTTCGGCCGTTAAAGCGATACGGAATTACCTCCGTAAAGAACAAAACTGGACCAAAGAAGAATTATATGCCTATTCCTATTGGAAGTTCGGAACAAGTGAAGACCAATCGGCTATAGAACGCCGTGAAGAACACCAATCCGTATAGGAATTTACCCTAACCAACAATCATGAAACTATTTAAAACTGCCATTGCCACCCCTACCCGATTTGACATCCGATTTGAGAATGTCAGCTTTGGCTATATCAAAGACCATAACATTATAGACCGTGTTTCTTTTCAGATAAAAGACCAAAATACGGTAGCCTTGGTAGGTGCTTCCGGTTCTGGGAAAACCACCCTTGCCGGTTTGATCTCCCGAATGTGGGATTCCAAAAAAGGACGTATTACAATTGGAGGCATTCCTATTTCCCGTATTCCACAACACCAATTAGCGGATTATGTTATGCTTATTTCGGCCGCAACACCATTACCGGACGATACTTTGTACAACGCCATCTGGTCGGCTAATCCGAAAGCCAGCCCCGAACAAGTGTTCGAAGCACTCGAAAACGCACGGGTTATTGATTTTGCCTGGGAATTACCCGATGGTATGCATACGCATTTACAACATCCGGAATGCCATCTTTCCGATCAGGAAAAACTGCGCATTCAGATGGCGCGGGCACTACTTAAAAATACACCTGTCCTACTTTTGGATGAAACCGTTACGCCTTGCGGACCGGTAGATATGATCTACCTACAAAAAGCCAAACAGGAACTTATAAAAAACAAAACCGTTATTATTATTACCCGTAATCCGGAAACTATCAAAGATGCCGATCAGGTGTTTGTACTACATAACGGAAAAATCGAAGAACATTCAAATCCGGTTTTTTACTATAACCACACCCATCAGTGGAACCTGCAATTGGAATTTTAAACGAATTTACTAGCTTTTTTTGATGCAACGTTTTTAAGGGTTTCGGCGATCACCTCAACGAAACCTTTAAAAACAATATCCATCGAAATGCCTTCTCTTAATCGAGTTCGTATTTTTTTAATTGTGCCACTACCGTTTGCAGCTGTTCTTTTACAAAATGATATAACGGCACAAGCGACGGATCATCCGGATTTTCTTTGGTCTTTTGTTCCAACAATTTTAGATCCGCTGCTATGGTATGGATTTTTAAACTCTCCACACTAGGCCTGATTTTATGAACCAGTTTTCCCAGTTCGGCAAATTCTTTGTCGTACAAGGCCTGTTCACCGCAGTCGATCAATTCGGAAACCTGTGCCATAAAAACAGAGACTACCTCCCGGACAAAATCGGTACTGTTACCCGACAATTCCCGCAACATATCCAAATCGTATAAACGCCGTTCCGGTGCTTCTTTTACAGGTATCCGATCGTGTACCGTATATTTGGCTATCAAGCCGATAAGTAATGCTTCATCAAACGGTTTGGTCACATAATCGTTCATTCCGGCCGCATAACAACGATCGATTTCGGTTTTAAAAGCATTCGCCGTTAGCGCAATAATTGGCGTATCCAGTTTTAACTCATTCCGAATCGCCAGCGTGGCTTCAATCCCATCCATTTCCGGCATCTGAATGTCCATCAAAATAATATCGAATTTCCGGACTTTTAAAATTTCCAGCGCTTTTAAACCGTTTTCGGCTTCTTCCACCTGGCAATTGTAATATTTGAGTGAATTCTGAGCCACCATCCGGTTTAGTATATTGTCTTCCACCAACAAAACCGAAATATCTTTCAGACTTCCCGGCTCCATTTTTCGCCCGGCTGTCTGTATGTTTTCAGGGTTCCCTTCTTCAAGTTTCAGATGAATGTGAAAAGTAGTCCCTTTTCCTTTCTCACTTTCAATTTCGATCCGGCCTTTCATGAGTTCCACCAATTCTTTGGTGATAAACATACCCAATCCGGTACCGCCATATTTTTTGGTCGTCACCGCTTTGTCTTCCTGTGAAAACTTTTTAAAGATGTTTTTCATATAACCGGCATCCATTCCGATTCCGGTGTCTTGTACCGAAATCCGGATTTTTTGCCATCCGGTTTCTTCTTTTTCCAAAACACAATCGATACGAATTGCTCCGTTAGTAGTAAACTTAATCGCATTCCCCAGCAGGTTAAACAAGATCTGCTCCAGTCGGAGTTCATCCCCTTTTAAGACCTTACTCACTTCCGGAGCTACATTTTTAGTAACGGTTAATCCTTTTTCCTGCGCTTTCGGACTTAAAACGGTAATCACATTTCCGATGGTATTTTCCAAAACGAAATCGGCATTTTCCAACGTCATTTCACCGGCTTCGATTTTCGAGATATCCAGTACATTATTGATAATCGCCAAAAGGTGTTTGGACGCAATTTCGCTATTGTTGATATAATCCCGTTGGGTTGACGTAAGTTGCTGTTTTCCTAATTCCCGGAGAAAACCTACAATCGCGTTTAAAGGCGTTCGGATTTCGTGACTCATTTGGGCCAAAAATGCTTCCTTGGATTTGGAAGCCTGTTGTGCTTTTATTTTCTCATTTTTAAGCGCAATCTCCAGACGTTTCTGCTCGGTAATATCCAGGTGGATTCCGATGGAACCGATCCATTGTCCGTTATCATCGTAATTCGGTCCGCCGCTAATCGCCCACCAACGTTTTTCCCCTTTTTTATTTTTAACCGGTAACTGAAACAAATTCGAAATCCCATTTTCCCGCAATTTCCGTTTGGTTTTAACCAGTTCCAGGTGTTCTTCAAACATAAATAAATCCGGAGCATATTTCCCCAGAATTTCCTCGAGTTCATATCCCGAAATCGTCAAAAATCCTTGATTTGCATACAATATATTTTCATCGCGATCCACTTCAATAAGTCCCATGTTCATATTGGCGATAATATTCCGGTATTTTTCTTCCTGCGCCTTCAGACTGTTTTCGGCTTTTTTCCGTTCGGATATATCCTGAATAAAAGCACAAAAAAACTTATCCCCATTGTGTTCGATCGGCAAAATCGAAAGCTCAATTGGAAATTCATTTCCGGAACGGTGTAACCCGTTCAGTTCGATCCGTTTGTTTAACACCGGTCCTTCGCCGGTTTCCAGATAGCGTTTTAATCCTTCACTGTGTTTGATCACATAGCGCTCCGGGATAATCGTTTCCGCCAGGTTTTTACCCCGAATCTCAAACTGTGACCAGCCAAACATTTTCTCCGCCTGACGATTCCAAAAAGCGATTTGTCCCTTACTGTCGATCGTGATAATTGCATTTAGTGCCGCATTCATAATCATACGATTACGTGCTTCACTTTGTTCGATCAGGGAAAGTGCATTCTCCCGTTCGGTCACATCGGTATATTTCCACAGATGTCCCATCAGAGCGCCATTAACCAGAATCGGAACATGATCCCGTTCGAAAAAATGCCCGTCGGCGGTTTCCATAATTTCGTTGGTAACCATCATTTTGTTTTTAAAAATGGTTTCAAAACGTTTTTTAAACAGAACCGGATCTTTAAATAAATGACAACGTTCGGCCACAATGGCTTTGCAATCCGTTCCGATCAGATCGTCGGGAGTCTTTCCCAATGCAAAAAAGTCGCAAAACAACTGATTCGCAAATAGTAAATTCCGATTTTGATCCTCCACCATAATCCCCGACTGGAGATTCGCCAGGAGCGTTTTAAGCAACTGAATGGTATGGTTGAGACTTTCTTCGGATGCCTTTCTTTTATTGATCTGTTCACTCAGATAACCGGAAATAAACAACAGGTCGTTTTTCTCCTGATCGCTAATCGCTATAGGCGCCTCATTAATTTGTTGTAAACTGTCGTATAAATTATCGATTGACCGTTTTTTAAGTTCATATTCTTTCTTCAGGCTATCGTGCACTTCATTATATTCCCGCTCACTTTCCTGAAAAGCGTGGTGCATAATATTTTTCTCCTTTTCATACGTTCCGTAAGTTGCATCGATAGCAGTAAGAAAATCGGTTAAATCATGTTGTTGCCGTAGTGCTTTGGGCAAATACTTATTGATTTGTCGTTGTAATAGTTTATGATACGTCATAATCATTCCATTTCATTAAGTCCTGTGATAGTCATAGTCTGGTTATGAAATTCACAATTTGAAAAAGGCTGCAACGGTGATATTTCACCATAGGAATAAAATCCTGTTAGCAGAGTTTGCGAACCAAACAGTTCTGCAACCGCTTCCACTTCCTCGTCTATTCTGTTTCCTAATATGATTTTGCGTCCCACACAACTGATCAATAGTGCAAGTTTAGGACTGGCCTGTGCTATCGTCAAACAGGATGCAGCCGCATCACTGGCCGCATCGATCAGTTTATCAAAATTTGCCCTCATAAATTTCACCTTACTCCCTTCGGGTAAATCCCCGGCAAAAGTCATCGTTTTGGCTGTCGTATCAATAGAGAGTATGGTTCGTACTACTGTTTCCTTACCGCTCTCCAAGGTTAGCGATAGTGGAAACAACAAAGCCGATCCCGGTAATTCGGCGGCATATTCTCCAAGATAATTGATATACAACTCCAGGGCATTTTTATGATCAATTTCATATACAATATTCTGTTCCGATCGGGTTACTGTGCGCTCCAATCCGAATGCTTCCCAACCTCCCAGTGAGCCGTGTGACACCACGAGTTTTTCTCCATAAAAACCAATGGCGACAATTTTCCCCGGCTCGGGATAATCGTTCAATCCGACAAACGTCTTTTCAAACCGATTCGCATCACCTGCCAATCCGCCGGTTATCAATACATGATCGGGTTTCACCGCATTCATCCCTTTTACCAACTCGCTGCCGTTCACTTTTCCACCATCGGACAATACCAACACCAATCGCAAACCGGCAACCGGCATCCGTTGGATAAGCGCCTTTCCGGCTTCATAGGCCGATTGAAAATCATCGATCACCACTGTAGCTGTCGCCATTGTTGTGGATGCAAACGCAGTGGCACTAATCGTAATCGTTCCGTCGTGTACTTCCTTGTCGTAAATTTCTCCGGAAGACGAACACAAAACAATATGTGCTGCAGGGAACTGTTCTTTTAAGAAGTCGAAAGATTCGGGGGCACTCACCATTTCCGGAGCACCAAAACCCAATACCAGTTGTGCATCCGAAAAAACGAGCGCCTCATCATTTCTGATACTGGTAAAAGCTCCGTCCCGATACGATAACAAAGCAGTTTTCATACTACGAAAATTATAGGTTATCGGAATCAATACCGGATTTGAAATGCCGGATTACACTATGAATGGCATAGCTATAAAAAAGTGAGGTCATAAGAATTTGGGTTTTTGGGGATCGTGTTACCTAAATTACTAAAAAAACGACATTTTACCAGCTTTTTAAACCCTAATTTTAAGTATCAACAAAAAATTAAGCTTTATTTCACTGAAAAACACCCCATTCCTTAATTCTTTTTTTTCAAAAAAAATACACTCTAATATTTTTCTAATAATATTCTAAAGTGTCTCTAACAACCTCGTTCGAATACTTGCCCTACTTTTGTAGTACAAATAATTATAATCATGGACGATTATCCCGAATTAAGTACTAACATTTCACTATAAAGGCAAACCGGTGTTGTTTGTCTTATAGCGACAAAAACATGGATGTCATGAAATTCTTTTTTTCAATTATTAGCCTTTTTAAACCGGTTAAAAGAAAACAGCCGGTTAAAAATTACGATACCTTTCTGGGACTTGACCTGGATTCATTTCTTGCCGAACCTTAAGTCGGACAGTACACTAACACAATTCGTTTGTCAAAGAATCCAACAACCTAAAAAAGTATCCGAATGTTTACCAAAAAAATAAAAAGCACCCCAAAGGGATTTGCGGTTTTTGAAACCAACCGATTCTACGAAACGGCAAAAGCCGATACCACGACTATATACACCCTTTTGGAAAGCTCACCGGAAGGCCTATCGGAAGGGCAAGCCGACGAAAAAAGAAAGATGTATGGGACTAACGAAATCCTGCACGAAAAACCCGATCCGTGGTATCTTCAATTATTAAGTGCGTTTATCAATCCGTTTATCATTGTATTACTAGTCTTATTGATGATTTCGGTTGTGATGGACATCATTCTGGCCGAACCCGGACAGCGGGATTATAAAACCATTGTGGTGGTGAGCGTTATGGTTGTTTTAAGCTCCTTTCTTCGCTTCTGGCAGGAATTCAGCAGTAATAAGGCTGCCGAAGAACTGAAAAATATGGTCGAAACAACCGCTACGGTATTGCGTGGTACTTCCGGAAAACAGGAAGTTAATTTTAAGGATATTGTACCGGGTGATGTCGTTTCTCTAAGTGCCGGCGACATGATTCCTGCCGACATCCGTATTCTGCAATCCAAGGACCTGTTTGTAAGTCAGGCGATTTTAACCGGCGAATCGCTTCCGTTGGAAAAAAATGAAAACCCGATACTTGCAGCAGCTACCCAATCGCCATTGGAATTTGACAACTGCTGTTTTATGGGAACCAATGTTATTAGTGGCACCGCAACCGCGATTGTCGTAGCTACCGGAAAAGACACCTATCTGGGTAAAATCGGCAAAGCCATTAGCGGTAAACGCCCGGAAACCAGTTTCGACAAAGGCGTAAATAAAGTCAGCTGGCTATTGATTCGCTATATGCTGGTTATGGTTCCGCTGGTTTTTGTAATCAACGGCGTAACCAAAAACAACTGGTTGGACGCCTTGCTTTTTGCCATCGCCATCGCAGTTGGATTGACTCCGGAAATGCTTCCGATGATTGTAACCGCCAACCTGGCCAAAGGTGCCAAAAACATGAGCAAACGAAAAGTCATCGTAAAGCGGCTCAACGCCATCCAAAACATTGGCGCTATGGACATTTTGTGTACCGATAAAACCGGTACCCTTACGATGGATAAAATCATCCTGGAACGCCACCTCAACGTTTTGGGAAACGAAGACGACGAAGTTTTAAAATGGGCTTATTTTAACAGCTTCCATCAAACCGGATTAAAAAACCTGTTGGATGTAGCCGTACTCGAGCACGTTGAACTGCACGATTATCTGAAAGTGGAAGAAAATTACCGTAAAGTAGACGAAATCCCGTTCGATTTTCAACGCCGTCGGATGAGTGTTATTCTG
The DNA here is from genome assembly GCA_023446155.1 of Bacteroidota bacterium. GTDB lineage: Bacteria > Bacteroidota > Bacteroidia > Flavobacteriales > Flavobacteriaceae > Flavobacterium. Next base: position 400,950 of record JAEXIT010000004.1, on the reverse strand, counting down.
GAACAAAAAAACGGAAAACAGCTACTCATCTGCAAAGGTGCCGTAGAAGAACTGCTTGGACTTTGTTCCCATGCCTTTTATCCCGGTGAAAACGCACAGATCCATATCGAAAATGACGCCATCGTACCGTTGGATGCTACCATCCGCGCTACAGTTATGCAAACCTCCAAGAAACTCAACGAAGACGGTTTACGCGTTTTATTAGTTGCCATTAAAGAATACGACAGTCGCAGTGCCAATTACAGCATTTCCGACGAAAATAATATGGTGTTAACCGGGTTTATCGGCTTTCTCGATCCGGCAAAACCATCGGCGAAACCGGCAATCGAAAGTCTGCAGCAACTCGGTGTTTCGATTAAGGTATTAACCGGTGACAACGATATTGTAACCAAAAAAATATGCCGGGATGTGGGCATTCCGTTCCATCAGGTATTATTAGGAAATGACATCGCCCAGATGACCGATACCGAATTAAGCCAACATCTGGAAACCACCAGTATTTTTGCCAAATTAAATCCGGTACAAAAATCCCGAATCGTTAGCTTGTTTCAGGAACAGGGACATACGGTAGGTTTTATGGGCGACGGAATTAACGATGCACCCGCATTGCGCAATGCCGATGTAGGTATTTCGGTAGATACGGCTGTAGACATTGCTAAAGAAAGTGCCGACATCATTTTACTGGAAAAAGACCTGATGGTTTTGCGAAAAGGGGTAATTTATGGGCGACGTACTTTTGGAAATATCATCAAGTATATCAAAATGACCACCAGTAGTAACTTTGGCAATATGTTCAGTATGCTTGGCGCCAGTATCTTTTTACCGTTTTTGCCGATGTTACCGATACAATTACTGATTCAGAATTTATTATACGACATTTCACAAATCTCCATTCCATGGGATCGGATGGACGACGACTTTCTGAAAAAACCACAAAAATGGGATGCCAACAGTATTAGTCGGTTTATGTTGTATATCGGCCCGGTAAGTTCGGTATTTGATTATATCACTTTTGCCGTATTGTTTTATGTTTTTAAAGCCAATGCACCCGAACACCAACATCTGTTTCAGACCGGATGGTTTGTAGAAGGGCTATTATCTCAGGTGTTGATTGTACATATGATTCGTACCCGAAAAATACCATTTCTGCAAAGTTGGGCCACCGCTCCGGTAGTTGCGCTAACCACATTGGTTATGCTCATCGGATTGGTACTTCCGTTTACGCCATTTGCACATTCGGTAAACCTACAACCGTTACCATTAGGCTATTTCCCATGGTTAATCGGTATATTAATAGGGTATTGTTTTCTGGTACAATTCGCAAAAGAACGCTTTATCCGCAAATTTAGCAGCTGGCTATAGTTGTCGGTTTATAGCTCCTAAAGTCGAGGCAATTTTTTAAGCAACCGGGAAGAACTGTCAAAACGCTTAATCAGTGTTAGTTGTAAAGTGGCCGTACTTACACCCACCTGGTTGCTTTGCTCATAGGATACATACAATCGGTTCATCAGGAAAGAAAGATTTACCGACCAGTCATTGGCATTATAGCCCGAAGCAAAGCGAAAAAATATACTGGGATTCCAGTCAATCTTATCTTCAAGGTTTTTAAACCCCATGGTAACGCCAGGCGTTAAAGACCCCGTTACAAAAAAACGTGGGTTGATCACCCAGGTATAAGCATACCCCAGACTTGGTCCGATCTGATACATTTCTTTTCGGAATCCAAATACATTATCGGCACGAACACGGTTGTAATAGGCACCTCCGCCGAGTAAAAAACTACCAGCCGATTTTAATTGCACCTGAACCTGATCGAAAGCCGCCCGATAGGAAAAGCGTTCTCCATTAAACACATACTGGCCAAAAACGCCAATATTCGTCAGTTGTGCATCCGGATACATATTTAAGATTTTATTTTCTTTATCCTCAAAATACAATCCTTTATAATCCAATCCAAAAAAGTCGAGCACAATTTTTCGCCCGTAATAATGGTATTCCAAATCAAAATACCGGGTTTTTCCTTTCGATTTATCCGCCAGAAAACCGAACCCATAACTATAACTTAATCCGGAATTACCCCAGGTAAACCCCGCTCCAATGGCAAAAGGACTATTGGCCGTATACTCTTTATTATCGGCATCCGGATACTCGCTGTTTAACGTCACAAACTTACGGGACAAGTACAATCTGGCGGAATATTCCTGAGGAAATTTCCCGATATACGTACTGTCGACCTGTGCAAAAGCAGTTGAAATTCCGGATAAAAACAGTAAAAGCAGGAGCCATTGGGGAGCTGTCATGTAGTTTTATTTTTACAACAATCTAACGTAAAATCAAATTGTATATTGTGATTCCCGATGCTTTATCAGGGTTTCGCCCCAACTATTTAACGACCATAATACCGTAACCAGATCTTCTCCTAAAGGCGTGAGCGTATACTCCACGCGTGGTGGCACTTCTGCAAACACTTCTTTCTGTAGCAATCCGTCGGCTTCCATTTCCCGAAGTTGTTGATTTAAAACACGACGGTCGACTACAGCAATCCCTTTTAAAAATTCACTTGGTCGACGCACGCCTTCGTTCATTTGCCATAAAATCGGAATTTTCCACTTTCCGCTAATCGTATTCACCGCTTCTTCCAGTGGACAAATCTTATTTTCGGTAATGCGTATCTTGGTTTTCATGTTTTTTATCAGAATTTTTATTTTACGGAACTGACTGTAATCCAGTAAAAGTGTCCTTTTTCGCCCTATGGGATAAAAAAGTGCGGTATTGTGTGCTTCAATTAAAGCGATGATCTTTACAAAAATAACAGAAAATACCATGTGTACACTACAAGAACAAATCAAATTGCTGAATGATCAACTTGCAACACAAATTCCGGAGGAAACCCTGGAAAGCTTCCTGCATTCGATAACCGATTTACAAGCCTCCTATTCCGCAAAGGAAGTGATTCCAATCGGTGCCAAATTTCCGGAATTCGAACTTACAGATCCATCGGGACAAACGATTCGTTTAGCGGATATCCATACGGAAGAAAAACTGATCATCGCTTTTTTCAGAGGCTCCTGGTGTCCGTATTGCAACCTCGAATTACAGGCATTGGAAAAAGCAGTCCCTCTTTTTAACGTCAAAAAAGCCCGACTGATTGCCGTTAGTCCGCAAATACCTGTTTATAACGATAACTTACAGCAAACGCATCAATTGTCTTTTCCCTTGCTAACCGATTCCGGAAATACTCTTGCACAACAATTAGGTATTAGCTTTTGCTTACAGGATTTTGTGCGTCCCCATTACCAACAATTAGGAATTCAACTTAAGGATTTTAATGCCGAGAGCAATGGTATGTTGCCAATTCCCGCTATATTTGTTATCGACCGTAATGCTATTGTACGCTATATATATCTTGATCCCGATTATAGAAACCGTATTGAAATCGCAACATTAACAGCCCAATTATGACCGTACGAAAAGGCGCCCGAACCATTGCTATGATCCCTCCGGAAATACTGGAACAGCTCAATAATGGCAGTATCGAATCGGCCAACTTAAACGAATGGCTGGCGATCGACCCTAAAAAACTATTGGAAGGAGTACTCACGCAATTAAACCGCAACCACTACCGCAACGATATTCTAACCGATATTTCCAATCTGAAAAAACAAACCGTTATGGTTGTCAACGAAATGATTGGTGTTAGCCTCCTTACGCAGAGCTATATCTATAACGACACGGCACTGTTTGAACAACTCGCTACCCATCCGTCGGATACGGTTCGTTGCTGGGCTACCTATTTTATTGGAAAAAGCGAACTTCCGTTGTCTGAAAAACTGGAGCGTATGCAACCTTTTGCGGCTGATTCACATTTTGGCGTACGGGAAATAAGCTGGATTGCACTACGCGCCGATATTACCGAAAACCTGGAACCTGCGATTCGTTTATTTATGCCATGGACCGTATCCGAAAACGAATATATTCGTCGGTTTGCCTGCGAATCCATCCGCCCCAGAGGGGTTTGGTGCAAACATATTGACGTTTTAAAAGAAAACCCCGAACTGGCCATTTCAATTTTGGAACCTTTAAAATCGGACACTTCCAAATATGTCCGCGACAGTGTAGCCAACTGGCTTAATGATGCCTCCAAAACCCGACCGGATTTTGTGGTCAATTTGTGCAAAAGATGGGAAAAGGAAAGTCAAAGTAAAGAAACCGCCTATATAATCAAGCGCGCCTTACGAAGTGTACAGCGGTAAAAGAATTATAAATCGTACCTTTACTTAAAATACAATTGTTCCGGATATGTCTGATATACGCCTAAAAGTATTCCATACTGTTGCCAGCCACTTAAGCTTTACCAAAGCCGCAGACGTCTTATGTATCACCCAACCGGCGGTGACCAAAAATATTAAAGAACTGGAAACCGAACTGAACATCCGCCTATTTGAACGTAAGGGGAATAAAATCACACTCACAGAAGCCGGAGAAATCCTGTATACTCATGCCGGGTCCATTTTCGAGATTTACCGGAAGATTCAATATGATCTTGGTTTACTCAAAGAAAAACAGGCCGGGGAGCTTTTATTGGGCGCAAGCACTACATTGAGTCATTATATCCTCCCTCCGATACTGGCTAATTTTTATAAGCATTTTCCGGACATCCGAATTTCGTTACTCGATGCCAATACCGAAAAAATAGAAGCAGCCGTACTAGAAAAAAAAGTAGTGTTGGGCATCGTAGAGGGAAAATCCAAAAACAAAGATTTGAAATACGTCCCTTTTTTAAAGGACGAAATTGTTGCCGTAGTACATACTTCTCAGGAATTGGCCAACAAAGATCGGATTAGTAAAGAAGAATTTCTTAGCACTCCGTTGGTGTTGCGGGAAAATGGTTCCGGTAGTCTGGAAATCATTGTGCACGAACTCCGAAAACACAATATCCCGTTAAACGGACTAAACCTCGTTATGCAACTTGGTAGTACCGAAAGCATTAAATCGTTTTTAGCCAATTCCAATTGTATGGCTTTGCTTTCCATTTCGGCGGTGAGCAAAGAAATTGTGGAAGGACAATTTAAAGTTATTGACATCGACGACATCGCTATTAAACGTACCTTTTACTTTACACACTTACAGGGACAACTGGAAAAAATACCGGAACTTTTTTTACGATTTGCACAAAACAGTATAACCAATAGTTATAGCTTATAACTTTTTATCATTGGTGTCGTTCCGTTTATTGCCGGAACTTTGTTGGACAAACAAAACAAAACAAAACATCATGACATTTCCTCAGTTTTCCCCTACCCTCAAAAAAGGAATCTACCTTTTGGTTATTACCTTATGTCTTTTTCCTTTTATCAGCGCTCCGTTAGCCCTTTTATCCGGTTTTATCCTCACGCAATTCATTGGCAATCCTTTTGAAAAAGCCAGTCATAAACTCACTAAAATCCTATTGCAGTTTTCCATAGTTGGATTGGGATTTGGGATGAATCTGACCGATGCGTTACAAACCGGCAAGGAAGGCTTTCTTTTTACAATTGGATCGATTACAACAACGCTGCTCATCGGTATTATACTTGGTAAACTTTTACGGATTCCGCGAAAAACCGGCTTTCTGATTTCTGCGGGAACGGCAATTTGTGGCGGAAGTGCCATTGCCGCGCTAACCCCAATTATAAAAGCCCGGGAATCCGAAATTTCGGTAGCATTGGCCACGATTTTTATTCTGAATTCGATTGCGTTGTTCCTCTTTCCATTTTTAGGCCATCTATTTGGAATGAGTGAATCGCAATTTGGTATGTGGTGCGCCATTGCCATACACGACACCAGTTCGGTTGTTGGTGCGGCACAACGTTTTGGCGATACGGCACTTCAAATTGCTACGACGGTAAAACTACAACGCGCCCTTTGGATTATTCCGTTATCGCTGGCAACTTCTTTTATCTTTAAAAACAAAGAAAGTCGGATTTCCATTCCCTATTTTATCTTCCTTTTTGTACTGGCCATGCTTTGGAACAGCTACTTTCCCGATTTCCGTATTTTAAACGAAACCATAGTACTGATAGCTAAAAAAGGACTGGTGATCACCTTATTTCTTATTGGAGCCGGATTAACCCGGGAATCACTCAAAAAAGCCGGAATACGCCCACTACTTCAGGGAATATTACTATGGTTATTTATTTCGGTAGTATCTTTTATCGTGATCTGGACGACCATCGTCTAAAAGGTATTTTGATAACTTCTGGTTATTGTCCAAAAGTCCGATACTATCTTCCCTTTGTCCGATAAGGCATCTGGCCGACCGTAGTATTTTTGTCTGCAGAAAAATAAACCAACATGATACGAAAAATACACCCTACTGAAATCGAACAAACCGTTGCCCTATGGTATACCGCCTCCGTAAAAGCACACGATTTTATTCCCGCTGCATATTGGGCTGCCCATAAAATCGAAATGGCTACGACCTATTTACCCAATTCGGATACTTATGTTTTTATTGAAAACAATACCATAGGAGGATTTATTTCCATGGTCGATTCCTTTTTGGCTGCTATATTTGTAGCAGTGGACCTGCAAGGCAAAGGAATCGGAAAACAACTGATTGATTTTGTAAAACAGGAACAGTCGGTTATACAATTAAAAGTTTATAAAAAAAATACTCCCAGTCTCCGTTTTTATCAAAACCAGGGATTTTTGCTTCTGGAAGAAAATTTTGAAGCCGGTACCGGGGAAATCGAATGTTTAATGCAATGGCAAAATCCGATGCAATAATGTTATACAACCTTGAATTTCCGGACTATAAACGTCCGGTGATTCTTTGTGATTACAACTACGAACAACATCCCATATTGTTTGAGATGCCACCACATAGCCATGATTTTTACGAAATTCTTTTCTTTGAAAATAGCAGCGGCACCCACTATATCGATTTTGAAGCCCAACCGGTTTGTCCCGATCGGATTTATATGCTCCTACCCGGACAAATACATTATCTAAACGATACTTCGCTTAGTGCCAAGGCGCTGCTTTTTGACAAAAACTTTCTGGATATTGCGGCTTTACAATTGCAATTGTTTGTTCCGTTTCAGGAAGTTAAATTTGTGGATAGCACCTCCGAATCCCGACCGGTTTTTGGGAAATTGTTGGAACTCATCCAAATGGAACAACAAAGTGAAACGATCAATTTTAATCTGATCAAACATTATCTGCAAGCGCTTTTACTGGCACTGGATAAATACTATAAACCGACCGTCAACAAAAAGTTAAACGATCGGCTGTTTTCAGTTTTTGAATTGATTAAGACATATTGTACCACGCAACGCGAGCCCGATTTTTATGCTGCGAAATTACAATGTTCTCCAAAATACCTGGGATCACTATTAAAATCGGCTACCGGTAAAACCTTAAAACAGCATTTGGATCAACAGTTGCTGTTGGAGATCAAAAAGCAATTGTTACAAGATCATCCCATCAGTTCGATTGCTTATAATTTGCAATTTGAGGATCCCTCTTATTTTGGGCGCTTTTTTAAAAAGCACACCGGATTAACACCGATACAATTTCGCGAAAAATCCCGGTTATATCGCACTAGTGAACGGTATTCGTTTTCACAATGGGCAGACTCCTGATCAGGCAATTCGCAATCCATTTTCCACTTTAAAATCGGGTGATAATAATATGATGTCGCCTTCTCCGGCAACGGCACCCAAAACCAGGCATTCACTCATAAACTTCCCGATTTGTTTTTTAGGGAAATTCACAACCGCAACGATTTGTCGGCCAACTAAGTTCTCTTTTGTATAATGCATGGTGATTTGTGCGGATGATTTTCGGATACCAATAGCCGATCCAAAGTCGATCGTCAGTTGATAGGCCGGTTTACGGGCTTCGGGGAAATCGTTAACCTCCAGGATGGTTCCGACTCTCATTTCTACTTTTTCAAAATCGGCCCACGATATAGTCTCTTGGTTCATTTTCTTTTTAGATTCGTTTTTTCAAAATTAGCAAATCATTCGGTAAATTCTTATCTTTAGGCACTTTTAACAATCCGATAAAAATGGCTCGTACTCCGTCAAATATGTTACCGTTGGGCACAATTGCTCCTGAATTTCACCTGAAAGACACCAATTCATCGGATACGTTTTATTCCTTTTCCGATTTAAAAGGCGAAAAGGGAACCGTCGTCCTGTTTATCTGTAATCATTGTCCGTTTGTACACCATGTTATCGAAGAAGTGGTACGTATTGCTAACGATTATCGCGTACAAGGCATTGGATTTATTGCCATTTCGAGTAACGATATTGTTAATTATCCGCAGGATGCTCCGGAATTAATGTCCGAATTTGCTTTTGAAAACAAATTTGAATTCCCGTATTTGTATGATGCGACCCAACAAGTTGCACGCGACTATGATGCGGCTTGTACGCCCGATTTCTATTTATTCGACAATTTAAACAAACTCGTTTATCGCGGTCAGTTGGATGACAGCCGACCTGGAAATGGTATTCCATTAAGCGGAAGTGACTTGCGTGGTGCGATCGACGGCGTTGTTTACAACCGGGTGATCAACCCAAATCAAAAACCCAGTCTGGGCTGCAATATTAAATGGAAATAATGCAGATATAAAAAAAATACCTACCTTTGCCTTGTGTAAAACAAAAAGAACACCATGTTTAATAGCACTCTATTAACGGTTACCAGGCCATTGCTTTCTGTAAGGAAACGCAGTACGGCTGTTCTATTTTCGCACAACAAAGCCTTCATCAATTAGGCCCCGTATATAGTTCGTTTTTCTTTTTGCATATATACGCGGGTACATCCTCACACTTTATACAGTAAATTAATTTTTTCGGCCGATAAACGCTGCCGGACACTTTTGTATATTTATCATGACATCTAAAAAGTTTTTTGCATCCCTTGTTGCACGTCAAATTATTTGGTTTGTAGCGATTACCGCTTTAATCGCAGGTTTGTATTTTGTAAAATTCCACGGTCTGGCGTGGGAACTCCTCTTACTTCCGATAGCCCTGATGGTTATCATTGCCGTCGACACCTTTCAGCCACGTCATTCCATTCGCCGTAACTATCCGTTAATTGGTAGGATGCGTTATCTTTTCGAATCGGTTCGCCCGGAGTTCCGACAGTACTTTTTTGAAGGTGAACTGGATGGAAAACCCTTTAATCGTCGGCAACGTTCTATCGTTTACCAGCGTGCCAAAAACGAAAAACAAACGATATCCTTTGGAATGCAAGACGACCCGAACCGTATCGGATACGAATGGGCCGCGCATTCGGTATATCCTAAAAAAGCCGACGAATCCACGTTCCGCATTACCATTGGAAATACACAGTGTTTACAACCGTATAGTGCCAGTATTCTAAACATTAGCGCGATGAGTTACGGAGCGTTGAGTAAAACGGCCGTTACCTCGCTGAATAAAGGAGCCAAAATGGGCGGATTTGCGCACAACACCGGCGAAGGTGGCATTAGTGATTACCACCGTCAGGGGGGCGATTTGATCTGGCAGATTGGAACCGGCTATTTTGGTTGTCGGAATCAGGACGGCACGTTTTCGAATGCATTATTTGCCGAAAGAGCCGCTTATCCGGAAGTGAAAATGATCGAACTAAAACTGTCGCAAGGCGCCAAACCCGGCCACGGAGGATTGTTACCGGCTGAAAAAAACACGTCCGAAATTGCCAAGATTCGAAGTATCGAACCCTATACTACGGTACATTCCCCCTCGGCACATACCGCATTTAGCAATGCGATCGAACTGCTGTATTTTATCAACCAATTGCGACAGTTATCCAATGGAAAACCGGTTGGCTTTAAAATCTGTATCGGTCGACAAGATGAGTTTGTAACCATTGTAGAAGCCATGATGGAAACGCGGATTTTCCCGGATTTTATCACCGTTGACGGAGCCGAAGGCGGAACCGGAGCTGCACCAATGGAATTTATCGATTATATGGGCATGGCGTTATCGGACGCACTGGTATTTGTGAGCTCCACCCTACGTCAATACGGAATCCGCGAGCAGATTAAATTGCTTGCCGCCGGTAAAGTAATTTCCGCATTCGATATGGCAAAAGCCATGGCATTGGGTGCCGATGCCTGTTATAGCGCGCGTGGAATGATGTTTTCTTTGGGATGTATTCAGGCGCTACAGTGCGATAGCGGAAAATGTCCGGTTGGAATTGCGACGCAGGATAAAGCGCTGTACAAGGGAATTGACATTACCGATAAAAGTGTACGTGTTGCCAATTTCCACAAAAATACCATGAAAGCTTTGGGCGAATTTATCGGAGCCTGTGGTTTTGAAAACCCGAAAGACATCACACCGACTGTATTTTACCGCAGAACATCCGGTAACAGCAATCAGAGTTTTGCCGAGTTGTATTTTAAAGAAAAAGAAACGAATAGTAAAAAGGAAATGTCTAATTTTTAAAGATACTAGTTATGAAACCAATACCTGTATTAACGCTGACCGATTATCAGTTACTTCGTGAATTGACAAAAAGCAGTCAGAACAGTACCAGTAAAAAAGAAATAATGCAATTGTCGCAAGAGTTGGACCGAGCCATTGTAAACAAAAACGATGAGCTGGAAGACACTATTGTCCGTATCAACTCTTTTGTGGAGATTGAAGATACCAAAGCCAAACAACGAATGAAGATTCAGATTGTGTTACCACAACTTTCCAATATCAAAGAAGGAAAAGTGTCGGTAATCGCACCGTTGAGTATCGCTTTGATCGGATTTAAAGAAAATGACGAAATCGATTGGGAGATGCCGGCCGGAGTAAAATCACTGCGCATTATTTCGGTTAGCCATCCTGTTGAAAGCTAATTTCCAAAAAAAAACACCTCCTTTACGACGGTGTTTTTTTTATGTCTTTTAATTTCGTTCTAAAATAATCTCCACCGGTCGGTTGGTTCTTGGTCCGAATTGCATTGCCTGACGTTCATTTTGCGCCGAACATAATACATACATATTATAACTGTTCAACGGAACAACTTGTGTTTTAAACAAACCCCCATTAGCCTTTCCGTCGATATCTTCTACTTTAATTGAAAAATTTTCAGCCGGAAATGTATTGGCCACCGAAAGCAGGTAATTTTCCTTTGCAAATGGAAAAAACCAACGCGTCTTTGCATTTTTATCGGTTTCGGCGGTAACTCTTTTACCGGAATCATCAATCTTATAATTCAGCGAAAAAACCATCGCCTTGTTGGCATTCGTCCAACTATAAGCATTATTAAGGTTGATCACATCATTTCCAGCACTATCTACAATGGTAATTTTCAACTCCTTAACAGCCTCTTTTTTACCATTTTCATGGACATCCAATACCAGATAGGACGTAAAATCGTAACCACAATGTTGTGCGGCGACCTGTGCTTTGGCAGTAAAAAAACTAAAAAACAACGGTAATATAAATAGGTAACGCATAGTTATTAAATAGGGATTGTAAAAATACAAAAGCAAATAAAAAAAGCACTCTAAATAGAGCGCTTTTAATTTTTGTATGAGATAATTTATAACGTTTTACTTTAAACAGTCATCGTATTTCTTTCGAAAACCGGTGTATACCTACGGTTTGCTTTACCTAAAAGCACCTTGGCAATTTGTTCCGAAATTGGATTTCCTTCCATCAGGCGATCCAACCAGAAAAATTCTCCGGCCGAATTGATTTCAAGGAAATAGTATTCATCATCCGGTGTTACAATAATATCGATAGCACCGTAGTTCACGTCATACATATCCATAAGCTGTAGCAACTTCTCTTTTAAATCGGATGGCAATTCATACGGTTTCCATTCCTGCAACAACTCAACACCTTCCCGACGCCAATCTAACTTGGCATTGTCCAATCTTTGAGAATCGATTTCAAAAGCATACACTTCATCGCCTACGATTGTAATTCGCAATTCGACTTTTTTCTCCAGTTTTTCCTGAAATTGCATCGGGCAATATTGTAAGGTTTCAATCTCATCCAGATCCTCTTCCTTGATCAGGTTGGTAAACACTACATTTTCCACACCATTTCTTTCGATAGCAAAAGAACTTTGCATTTTGGTAATCACCCCATTCGGATGATCCTTTACAAAACGTTTTGCTTCCAGCGGACTATTGGTGATACACGATTCCGGAACTTTCATCCCCAGAAAATCGGCCACACGCATTTGCTCTTCTTTACTATCCAGACGTCTGTATTTACTATATTTTCCGATCTGAAAACAAGGCAAACTTTCTAAGAATCCAAACAAAGTAGAACGGATTTCGCCGTAGGTACTACTCAGGTATTCTCGTTCCAGCACTTCACTCAGGTTACCTCCTAAGTTCATACTACGTCTGTACCATAAAGCCACACAATCATGAAGTGTCACTCGGGTTCCTTCATAATCCAGATATATTTTCCATTCTCCGTTTTCAAAACAGCTGCTTAAACTATATTTAAGCGGGTATTCATCCACATTAAAACGGATCGGTTCTCCACCATGTTCCCTAATTTTTCCCGATACGATGTCGATGCATTCATTATCCTGAGAATGCGTAATAATCAGTACTTTTCCCATAACTATTTTTTTGTGTTATCTACAGCCCCGAATCGGGTGTTTTAAATATAACAGTTAGTACTACTTTTCAACTACAAAGCAACACTGCCTTAGCAGATTCTTGCTACCATTTTTTCGGCTATGGTTTGCCCAATCGGGTAACCTAAATCCCGCTGAATCATGCCCCACTCCCCTTGTGGATTTACTTCCAGAAAGATATATTGGCCATCATTTTGCCGGATCATGTCGATTGCTCCGAAATACAAACCGATGTCACGCATCATATTTTCGAGCGCCAGACAGATCGGTTCCGGTAAGGTATACAATTCCCAGGATGGCATGATATCTTTTGCAGCACGCCAATCGGTTTTTCCGGCTTCGGAAGCCTGGGCATTAATTTTACCGGTAAAAAAAGTACCATCGATATAAATGATTCGCAGCTCGTACATTTTTTCAATGTTTTGCTGGAATATCATCGGACAGTACACTAAAGTTTCCAAACGTTCCAGATCCGATTCCTCGATTCGGGTCGTTGGAAAAAAAGGAGTATCCCCATTCATACTTCGGGATAAAGAGCCGTGTAATTTAGCAATCATATTGCCTTTACAAACCATATGGAAAAACGTTTTCACCTTTTCTGGCTCGTTGGTAATAAGCGTTTCCGGTATATTTAAACCCGATTTACGGGCAAAGACCAGTTGCTCCAGTTTGTTTTCCCCTATCCGGTGATCAAGTTCCATTGGATTCATCCAGGGAAGGTGTCGGAGGGATTCAAAAAAAAGACTACGCATGGTAGTATATTCTTGAAAATAAATATTTTTAAAAGCGTCATCAAGGTCCTCCGGCACATTGATATGCCATAACTTCCGATAATACACCGCCTCAATAGTATCTAATGAAAACGAAATATCATCTTGTTTTAACCGGACGGAAAATCCATGTTGATTCACATTGTATTCAAATTCCAATTGATCGGAAAAAGTATCCGAATTTAACCGGAAAACCTCTTTTCCCAGTTCTTTTAAACGTTCTATTACAATATCGATTGTATAGAAATCATTACTGTGGCTTATACATAATATCATGGCATACAATAAAAACAGGCAATGACCTCTTTTGAGGCCATTGCCCGTAAATTTTATTACAACATAGTTGGATCTGTATCCGGAGATAAAATTGGTCCTCCTGTTTCGTCGTTATCCGATGGATATTTCATAGTTTGCATCATATCCAAATTTTTTGAGGTAACGATTGGTCCAGGTCCGTCTTCGTTATCTGATGGATATTTTAAAGTAACGTAGATCGTATCCGCAGTTTTCAATGTGATGATATCACCACCTTGTACAGAACTTTTTTCTTCGTTAGACAATTGGTTCTCTAAGAAATTCGCAAAAAAAGGCTTTTTAAGGTCTTTATTATTTTTCATAATTACTAAATTTTTAAAGTTAATTGAGTTGTCGAGTGTTATTTGCAAATAATTGACATTCCCAAAATACTATTTTTTTTATCGCTTGAATAAAAAAAATTGGTTTATATAAAAAATAAAAACAAACAACTGACTACAAGAATATTACGCCTTTTAACAAAAGTGATAATTTAATAAAGAAGTGTTAAATTTAACACAATTATCATATGCACGCATATTAAAAAAGGACATTTTAACACTTTAAAATGACTATTCCAGACAAAAAACACTCAAAATGCCTATTATACAAAATAAAAAAAACTGCCGTATAAGGCAGTTTTTACTATAAATAAAAATCAATTATTTCACATCCATTAATTCTACGTCGAAAATAAGCGTTGCATCCGGTGGAATAACACCACCTGCACCACGAGATCCGTATCCTAAATACGATGGAATCACAAAACGCGCTTTATCACCAACCTGTAATAAGGCGATACCTTCGTCCCATCCTTCAATAACCTGACCTTTACCTAATGCGAATTCAATAGGTTGCTTTCTTTTGTACGAACTGTCGAAAACCATTCCGTTTTCTAAAGATCCGGAATAGTGAACCGAAACCATTTTACCTTTTTCAGCTTGTTTTCCGTTTCCTTTCTGAATCATTTTATAACGTAGTCCGCTTTCTGTTTTGTCAAATCCGGCAGCTAGTTTTTCCAATGCCTCTTCCGCCTGGCGTTTTTGCTCGGCCAAACGTTTTTCACGTGACCCTTCGAACGTACGAAACGCCTCAATAGCATTCCATTTTTGAGCTTCCTCACCTACTCTTACGATTTCAAGGCTTTCGATAACATCATCCTGAGCGATGGCATCCACGATATCCTGTCCTTCCACTACATGTCCGAAAACCGTATGTTTGTTATCCAACCAAGGGGTTTCAACGTGAGTGATAAAAAACTGAGAACCGTTTGTTCCAGGTCCGGCATTTGCCATCGATAACACTCCCGGTGTATCGTGTTTTAATTCCGGGTGAAACTCATCGTCAAACTGATATCCTGGTCCGCCAACACCACTTCCAAGTGGGCAACCTCCCTGAATCATAAAATCGGCGATAACTCTGTGGAATTTCAATCCGTCGTAATACGGTTTTCCCTGAGGCTTAACATCGTTCTCTAAACTTCCCTCAGCCAGTCCTACAAAGTTTCCAACTGTTCCAGGTGTTTTATCATGCGTTAATTTCACTAAAATAACGCCCTTGTTCGTATTAAATTTTGCGTAAATTCCGTCTTGCATTTTTTTTAATTTTAAATATAATGAGCAACAAATATAAGTTTATTTTACAAAATGTAACTTTCTTTATTTCCGCTTATAGGTTAGCGCATAAATAACTATTGAAGCTACCGACAACATTGCACCGCCAATAGAAAAGGCATGCCATTTTCCGAAATTCCACAGCCAAAGTCCAAAAGCCGATCCCAGTGCCGTTCCTAAAAAGCTAAACGACATATATACGGTATTCATCCGATTACGTGCTTCGGGTAATAACGAATACACCCGTGTTTGGTTTGAAATATGTACCGATTGTAAACCGACATCGATAAACACGATTCCAATCATGATTCCGATCATACTTTCGGAAGAGAAATAGAACACAATAAAGCTGATCAATAATAACAAACATCCGTAGCCTATTACCACTCTTGGGTTTCCTTTGTCTCCCAGTTTACCAACCAATGGAGCCGCCAAAGCACCGGAAGCCCCTACGATCCCGAAAAGTCCTATGGTAGCACTATTAAAATGAAACGGATCACCGGACAACAACAATACCATCGTAGTCCAGAAAGCCCCGAACTGTGCAAAACTTAGCGCATTGATCAACGTAGCTTCACGTAGCATCGGTTGTGTTTTTATTAACGAAAACAACGACTGTAGTAATTCGCCATAAGTTCCTTTAAAATCGGGTTTATTGACTGGGAATTTTTTCTGGATAACCAATACAATCAGCAAACACAAAACCGCTGCGATCCAAAACATCCCCCGCCATCCGAGCCAGGCTCCGATAAAACCACTCACGGTTCGCGAAATCAGAATCCCTACCAATAAACCACTCATCACCGTTCCGATAACCTTCCCTCTTTGTTCGGGCGAAGCCAGACTGGCCGATAGTGGTAGAATCAACTGCGGAACGATCGAAGCCGCACCAATCAGGAAACTGGCTATTTGCAGCATTCTGAAATTAGAAGCCGTAGCGGCAATGATAAGCGCTACAACTGCAGCCAAAGTTGTAATTTGAATTTGTTTTTTACGCTCCAGCTTATCGCCTAACGGAACCATAAAAAACATTCCGATAGCATAACCCGCCTGCGTCAGATAGGTAATCGTACCCGCCTGATCTTCGGGAATGGCAAATTCTTTTGCGATAAGGATAATAAGGGGTTGACAATAATACAGGTTTGCGACAATTAAACCTGTTGCAATGGCCATAAAGCCAACATCTGTTTTGGATAAGTTCATGCGGCAAAATTAAACCGATAAGTCTTAATTAAATCTTAAATTACGGGAAAAGATACGTGGCACCTAACAAGAAAAACAGACAAATAGTATATTTGTAAAGCACTTTTCTGACTTTTTCCGAAAAGCATCAATCAAAAAACACACTATGGAAATTCCAAAAGACTATTTAGCCACCAACAAAGCCACCTGGAACGAAAAAGTAGACCACCATGTGGATTCCGATTTCTATAATATGGAAGCTTTTTTAAACGGAAAATCAAGCTTAAACGATATTGAACTCCGTTTATTAGGCGATGTGACCGGAAAAAAAATCTTGCACCTGCAATGCCATTTCGGTCAGGATACTATTTCGCTCGCGCGAATGGGAGCCCAAGCCACCGGGATGGATTTATCGGACAAAGCCATTTCCAAAGCTCGCGAACTGGCCACACAGCTCAATGCCGACGCCACTTTTGTTTGTTCGGATGTATACGATTTACCGAATCAGTTGGCAGGCGAATTTGATATTGTTTTTACCAGTTATGGTACCATTGGCTGGTTACCCGATCTGGACAAATGGGCAAAAGTGATTCATCATTTCCTCAAACCCGGCGGAAAATTCGTGTTTGCCGAGTTCCACCCGGTAGTATGGATGTTTGATTATGATTTTACAAAAATCGAATACAGTTATTTTAATACCGAAACCATTATTGAAACGACTTCGGGCACTTATGCCGATAAGGAAGCACCTATAAAAAACGAGTCGGTCAGTTGGAATCACCCCCTTACTGAAGTCTTAAATTCTCTTATCAAAAATAGACTGGAAATTAATACCTTTGAAGAGTACGATTATTCACCATACAGTTGTTTTAATGAAGTAGAAGAATTTGCGCCAAACAAATTCCGTATCAAACATCTGGACAACAAAATACCTATGGTTTACGCTATTATCGCCACAAAAAAATAACCTATGAAAAGTTTATATAATCCCCATTCCAATCAGGAAATCATTGATCGCATCAACCAACTGTCGCCGCATTCCCTATCCCATTGGGGAAAAATGACCGTTAGTCAAATGATGGAACACTGTCAGGCGCCATTAAAAGTAGCCTTTGGCGAATTAACGATACAACAAAGCCTGATTGGCTTTTTATTTGGCCGAATGGCAAAAAAGAAGTTGGTTAGCGACAAACCTTTCGATCCGAATATTCCAACAGCAAAAGAATTCATCATCACACACGAACCCGATTTCGATGCGGCAAAAAAAACATTGATTGAACATGTAAACCGTTTCCAGAATGGCCCTTCGGTGATTAAAAACCTGAAACACCCCTTTTTCGGACCTATGACCGCAGAAGAATGGGATATTTCCCAATGGAAACACCTTGATCATCATTTAAGACAATTTGGTGTTTAACCCAACTTATTATGATTGCTCTGAATAGAATCTTTCTGGCGGTTGGTTGTCTGACACTTTTTTCCTGTTCAAAAAGTGAATCTGCTTATAAACTGTCGGGAACTTTTATCAACACCTCCTATTTAGAGCAATCTAAAACAACATTATTGCGGGACATTCCTTTTTATGGTACCGAAATAACGTTTGGAAAAGACAGCATTCTTTTTTCAAACGGATTTGAAACCGGCAAACTCGCCTACACACAAAAAGGGAATCAGTATATTTTAAAAGAGGCCTATCAAAACAACGGTCATTTACAAAATAGGATTCTGGAAGCGACTTCCGATTCAACTTTTATCCTGAACGACACCGAATACACCACCGCTGCCACTCCTACGGTTTTTACAAAATCGAACATCCCGTTTGAATCGGCATTAGCAAAACAATTAATAGACGCCGAATACGAAATACAGTATCCGGAGACCATACAAAACACCCGGGTTACTTTTGCACAATCAAAACTTACCGGACTTCCAAATTATACCGATTACGATCTCTGTTATTCCGGCGATTGTATGCAAATGCTCACCGACACGATTAATGTTATTAGCCTACGTCGTACGGACGGATCAGTCGATTTATTCGGCTGGCAATTCGGTCCGCAACAAACACTCAAACTATATCGTGTTTCCGATCCGATTCCGGAAATTAAAGGCGAACAAAAAATCATCGGAACTGCCTTTATCCTTAAAAAAGTCGGGAAATAATCTCATTTTTATTTTTTAGCCTATTTTTGCCAAAATTTTTGAATATGCGCATTGATATCATCACCGTTTTACCCGAATTAATCAAAAGCCCGTTTGAAGCTTCTATTCTAAAAAGAGCGATCAGCAAAGGCTTGGTAGAAGTTCATTTTCACAACCTACGCGATTATAGCACCAACAAACACAAAAATGTAGACGACTATCAGTTTGGCGGAGGTGCCGGAATGGTGATGAGCATTGAACCGATCGACGCCTGTATTTCGAAATTAAAAAGCGAGCGCGAGTACGACGAAGTAATTTACATGACTCCGGACGGTGCCACATTAAACCAAAAAATGGCCAATTCGATGTCGTTATTAAAAAACATCATCATTTTGTGTGGCCATTATAAAGGCGTGGACCAAAGAGTACGTGATCAATTTATCACAAAAGAAATTTCTATTGGCGATTATGTATTATCCGGTGGCGAACTTGGTGCCGCTGTTTTAGCCGACAGTATCATTCGATTAATTCCGGGAGTACTGAGCAACGAGACTTCGGCATTAACCGACAGTTTCCAGGATAACTTGTTGTCCCCTCCTATCTATACCCGTCCGGCGGAATACAAAGGATGGAAGGTTCCGGATATTTTATTGAGTGGAAACTTCCCTGAAATTGAAAAGTGGCGGGAACAAAAAGCATACGAACACACTAAAACCCGTCGTCCGGATTTACTGGAAGACTAATAATCAGTCGGGTACCATTTTAATCGTATTTCCGTTTTTTATTGTTTTTTACTACAAAAACACTTGCAAAATACTGTAAAATTATTATCTTTGCGCCCATATTTGGACCAACCTCTGACGATATCCGTGAATGTTGCTCTGATTCAAACAATTAACATTAACAATCATGTCAAATTTATTAAAATTTGTTCAAGACGAATTCGTAGCGAAAAAAGATTTCCCTGAATTTGGAGCTGGTGATACTATCACTGTTTATTACGAAATTAAAGAGGGTGAAAAAACAAGAACACAGTTCTTTAAAGGAGTTGTTATCCAAAAAAGAGGTGCTGGTGTTACTGAAACTTTCACTATCCGTAAAATGTCAGGTTCTGTAGGAGTTGAGCGTATCTTCCCTATCAACATGCCTGCTTTACAAAAAATTGAAGTGAACCAAAGAGGTAAAGTTCGTAGAGCTCGTATCTTCTACTTCAGAGAACTTACTGGTAAAAAAGCAAAAATCAAAGAAAAAAGAAGAAGATAATTCTATTTCGATGTTTTATAGAACAAGTCCCGACCCTGTCGGGACTTTTTTTTTCGTTAAAATTCAACGTTCTAAATTATCAATTTAGCATTTTTTAAACCTCAAATTAATAAAATCCTAATTCCATCGTTAACCCGCTTATTACGACTGCATTTTCTATTGATTTTCGTATCTTTGCTACGCTTTTTAAAAGCCCGACACTACTAACATTATTTCGATACGATTTAAAAAATTCAAACGATGTCACAAAAATCAAAGATTATCTACACCATCACCGATGAGGCACCGATGTTGGCGACACATTCCTTTTTACCAATTGTACAGGCATTCACGGCTCCATCCGGAATTGAAATAGAAACAAGAGACATTTCACTTGCCGGAAGAATTTTAGCCAACTTCCCGGAATTTTTACAAGAAGGACAACGCATTAATGATGATTTGGCCGAATTAGGAAAACTGGCTACAACACCAGAAGCGAACATCATCAAGTTACCGAATATTTCGGCTTCGATTCCGCAATTAAAAGCGGCGATCAAAGAATTACAAGCACATGGTTTTGCTATTCCGGATTACCCGGAAGATCCAAAAAACGATGCTGAAAAAGAAATCAAAGCCAAATATGCTAAAGTATTAGGATCGGCTGTAAACCCGGTATTACGTGAAGGAAACTCCGATCGTAGAGCGCCAAAAGCCGTTAAAAATTATGCAAAAGCAAATCCTCATTCTATGGGTGCCTGGTCTGCCGATTCTCAGACACACGTTGCGAGTATGGATCACGGTGATTTTTACGGTAGTGAGAAA
The DNA here is from genome assembly GCA_023446155.1 of Bacteroidota bacterium. Classification (GTDB taxonomy): domain Bacteria; phylum Bacteroidota; class Bacteroidia; order Flavobacteriales; family Flavobacteriaceae; genus Flavobacterium. The sequence continues at coordinate 380,288 of JAEXIT010000004.1, read as the reverse complement.
TCGGTGACCGTAACCGAAGCGACAGACGTTAAAATCGAATTTGTTGGTACTGACGGAGCAACAACGGTTTTAAAAGCCAGTACGCCGTTAAAAGCCGGTGAAATCATCGACAGTTCGGTATTGAGCTTAAAAGCCTTAAAAGAATACGTTTCGAAAGAAATCGAAGATGCACGTGCGAAAAACGTATTGTTATCGATCCACTTAAAAGCGACCATGATGAAGGTTTCCGATCCTATCATCTTTGGAGCCATCGTTGAAGTATACTTTAAAGACGTATTTGAAAAATATGCGACTTTATTTAAAGAATTAAACGTCGACACCCGTAATGGCTTAGGCGATGTATATGCTAAAATTGCCGGACATCCGCAACAAGCCGAAGTAGAAGCTGCCATTTTAGACACCTACAAAAAAGGACCGGCTTTGGCTATGGTAAATTCCGATAAAGGAATCACCAACCTTCACGTACCATCCGATGTGATCGTAGATGCTTCGATGCCAGCTATGATCCGTACTTCCGGACAAATGTGGAATGCTGAAGGCAAACAACAAGACACTAAAGCACTTATCCCGGACAGATGTTATTCCGGATTGTACACGGCTACTATTGATTTCTGTAAAAAGAATGGTGCTTTCGATCCTAAAACAATGGGAAGTGTTCCAAACGTAGGTTTGATGGCACAAAAAGCCGAAGAATACGGTTCACATGATAAAACCTTCCAGGCCACGGCTAACGGAGTAATCCGCGTGGTAGACGCTAACGGAACGGTTTTAATGGAACAAAACGTAGAAACCGGTGATATTTTCAGAATGTGTCAGACGAAAGATGCTCCGATTCAGGATTGGGTAAAACTAGCCGTTAACAGAGCAAAAGCGACTAGCACACCTGCTATTTTCTGGTTGGATGAAAACAGAGCACACGATAGAGAATTGATCAAAAAAGTAAATACGTATTTAAAAGACTACGATACAACTGGATTGGATATTCGAATTCTTTCTCCAATTGAGGCGACACTTTTCTCTTTGGAACGAATCAAAAACGGATTGGATACAATTTCCGTAACCGGAAACGTATTGCGTGATTACTTAACCGACTTATTCCCTATTTTAGAATTGGGTACTTCGGCAAAAATGCTTTCTATCGTTCCGTTAATGAATGGTGGCGGATTGTTTGAAACCGGTGCCGGAGGATCAGCTCCAAAACACGTTGAGCAATTCCTTGAAGAAGGTTATTTACGTTGGGACTCTTTAGGTGAATTCCTGGCTTTAGCAGTATCATTGGAACATTTAGGAAATGTTTTCAACAGTGATAAAGCTTTGGTATTGGCTGAGACATTGGATCAGGCCACAGAGAAATTCCTGGCTAACGACAAATCACCGGCACGTAAAGTAGGTCAGATTGACAACAGAGGTTCACACTTCTACTTGGCTCTTTATTGGGCGGAAGCTTTGGCAGCACAAACCAAAGATGCTGAACTTCAGGCTAAGTTTGCTCCTATCGCAAAAGAACTTGCTGACAACGAAGCTAAAATCGACGCTGAATTAATTGGTGCACAAGGTAAACCACAAAACATTGGTGGTTACTATCAGCCAACACAATCACTTACCGACAGCGCTATGCGTCCAAGTGAAACATTAAACGCTATTTTATCTAAATTAGCCTAATTATTCCGATTATATAACATGATAAAGGCAACCTTAAGGTTGCCTTTATTTTTATACTATTCTCTTACTCTTAACACCTGCCCATTTTTAATTATCGTTTTAATGAGAAATGTGATTTAAACTCTTTAATCACGCCCTCTTCCGTATAGGTAGCTGTGAACCAATAATCCGTTGATGGCAGTGGCTTACCATTAAGCTTTCCGTTCCATCCGCTGGATCGCGACGGTTTTATTTGTCTTAATAATTTCCCATAACGATCGAATATATAAATTTTTGCATTTGGATCGTTCACTAAATCACCAATATTCCAGAAATCGTGGTAACCATCACCATTTGGTGTAAAATAATGCGGGTAGTTAATTACCCTTATAGAAATCGTTACGACCGAACATCCATTGGTATCGTAAACCGTTACCCTGTGCATTCCGGAACTGACATTCGTAAATACAGGATCGGGCTGAATAGTATTGTCATCCAACTGATATACATAGTTTCCTATTCCGGTTACTTCTACAGTCACCGACTGGTTATCAGTAAAACTTTTCCATGCGTGAGCCTTTGCTTTGGCCGGTTCCGATTTTCCAATCACCACTTTTGCCGGCAACGATGGGCAACCGGTAGCTATACTCACTGCTCTAACCGAATAAACCCCTTGCTCGCTTACTTCATAAGTCGCTTCGGTAGCCCCCATAATAGGTTGTGGCATTCCCTCTATATCTTTATACCATTGAAATGTATGCGTCGTAGCATCGAGTCCGCTATTAATAGTATGTGTACTTAATACAGCACCTGTGTTGCTATCAATACACACAAAACCCGCGTTTGGTGTTGGCTTTTCCAATGGTTCCACACCAATCGTTAAGGTTGTATAACTCCTACATCCTTTATTATTTATTACTTCTATCAACAAGGTTTGCATGGCATCGGTATTTAGAAACGCTGTTGGGTTCGGTATCAACTGTGTCGCATTTGGCGGGAAAGTGGCACTGCTGTAATAATTAAAAGTGTAACCTGTAGTCCCGCCAGTGATCTGACTTTCACGAATTGTAATGTCAAAGAGTTGTTGTTCGTAATTTGCCTGAGTATGTCCACAATGGATAATCGCATCCGGTTGTTGCAATTGTAATGCTTTCTTTACAACCAGCTTAAAACTTCCAACGCTATAACATCCTGTTTCTTTATGCGTTACCCGTACCCAGATCGTCTGATCATTGGTACCGATAACGTTTTCATCAGAAACCATAGTTACATCCGCTTCGGCATCGTCTTCAGAGTTGTAGTAATTTACCTGATATGCTGTAGGTGAATTGGTTTGTGCAGCAAGGATGATAGCGGTATTTACTGCTAAATCGAATGTTGTCTGGTTATCGTATGGGCTAGCATCTGTATCGCATTCTTCCATATCCAATGCCAACGGTAAAATGGGTTCCCGTTGAACGTATAACGGAAAAGAATACACTTTTTGACATCCGGTTACCGTATTGATCGCCAGTACCCACATTGTCTGATTCCATGGATTACTATTAAGATACGGTTGCGCTGTGATCGGGAACAATCCGTTTTGGGCATTCTCCTGAGTTTCGTGAAAACTGACACTAACATCCGTTACACCATTTAGCATGTCCGGAATTAAAACGTTTAAATCAAAGCTTCCAATTCCGTCACCATCATTCCCGTCACAACTTGCTACCGGAGCAGTTGGCATAATCAATACCGGTAATGGTCCTGCTTTCAGCTCCATTGTCGTAACAGCATAACATCCGGTAATAGTATTCTGTACACGGACGTAAATCGTAGTCGAATCGGACGTATAGGATGACGGCAATGAATTTTGTCCTAGATTAGCATCCATCTCAGACGTATGGAAAGTCACCTTTAGTGCAGAATTACCTGCTTTAATCTCGTTTGCTTTGATTGTCAAATCAAAAACAGCATATCCATTGGTACCATTATTACAGGCTTTATAGGGAGCAAGTACCGGAAGCTCCGGTAAAGCAATTATATTTATCAAATGACTCCCCATTAGCTGTCGACTACAAACCGGTACATTAGACGAAACAATACTAATCAATTTATATATAGTAGAAACAGTTAATATCGGAGAAGTTATTGTAGCTGTTCCAGCGGCATCTAGCACTATAGACTCATTTGACTGATCATTTATCGAATACGTTACCGTAGCAAGTGGTGTACCGGTAAAAGTAATACGAGCCGTTTCACCCGAACAGACAGTCGTAGTTCCTGATATCGTGGCTGTTGGTAATTCTTTTAGCGTTACGGTAGCCGAACCCGTTAGATCCTGAGAACAAACAGGTGTCCCCAAGGTCGTTACACGAACCAAGGCATATGTACCGGCAGTTGTGGTCGAGACCATACCGGTTCCCGAAGTATTCAAAGTAATATCTTGTTCCGGACCTCCGTCAACCGTATACGTAACACTGGCATGTGGCGTACCGGTAAAAGTTATCTCCGCCGTCTCACCCGAACAGACTGTAATGCTACCCGCTATGGTTGCTGTTGGTAATGGCAATACTGTAATCGTGGCCGAGCCGCTTAGATTTTGCGAACAACCTGGTGTTCCCGGAGTCGTTACACGAACCAAGGTGTATGTTCCGGTCTCGCTTACCGAAAGCGTTGCCGCTCCGGAATCATTCAAAACGATTTCTTCCTCTGTACCACCATCGATAGTATACACAACCCTGCAGTTCGGTGTACCGGCAAAAGTAATGGTGGCCGATTCGCCCGAACAAATAGTTGCTGTTCCTGTTATTATCGCCGCTGGTCTTGATTTTATCGTTATCGTAGTAGCGCCGGTCAGGTTTTGGGAACAGACAACCGCTCCCGAAGCCGTTACACGAACCAAAGTATAGGTACTGGCTGTTGTTGTAGAAACCGTTCCTGTTCCCGAACTATTTAAAATAATCTGTTGTTCCGGACCTCCGTTAATTCTATAAAAAACCGTAGCCAGTGGCGTACCGGTAAAAGTCACTATTGCCGTTTCACCCGAACAGATTGTTTCCGTACTTGTTATCGTAGCTGTAGGTAAGGGTAATACCGTTACTGTAGCCGAACCACTCAACTCTTGCGGACAACCCGGTATTCCCGGTGTCGTTACGCGAACTAAGGTATATGTTCCGGTTTCATTTACCGAAAGCGTTGCCATTCCGGTAGCATTCAATACAATTTCCTCGGTTGCCTCCCCATTAAGAGTGTAGGTAACCGTACAATTTGGTGTACCGGTAAAGGTCACTATTGCCGTTTCACCCGAACAAATAGTCGTAGTCCCGGTTATTACAGCAGTTGGACGTGGTTTTATCGTTACCCTGGTGGCTCCGGTTAAAGGCTGAGTACAAGCATGCGTTCCCGAAGTTGTTGCCCAAACCAAGGTGTAGATCCCCGCAGTTGTTGTTTGAAGCGTAGCTATTCCGGAAGCATCTAATACAACCTGTTGGTTTAAACCTCCATTAATCGTATATGTTATTGTAGCAAGTGGTGTTCCGGTAAAAGTAATGATACCCGATTCACCTGTACATATTGTTTCTGTACTTGTTATAATAGCTGTGGGTAAGGGCACTACTGTTATAGTGGCCGAATCACTCAAAGCCTGTGAACAACCGGGGGGTCCAGGGCTGGTCACCCGAACCAAGTTATACGTTCCGGTTTCACTTACCGAAATAGTCGCTGCTCCAAAAGCATTCAAAGTAATCTGTTCTTCCGATCCTCCATTAATGGTATACGTAACAATGCAGTTCGGGGTACCGATAAACGTAACATCAGCCGATTCACCCTCACAAATGGTTGTTGTACCTCCTATTACGGCCGTTGGCAGCGGGTTTACTGTTATTATTACAGAATCGGTCAGATCACGGGTACAAATCAACGCTCCTTTAGATATCATTCGAACCAAAGCGTACGTTCCCGCTGTTGAGGTCGAAAGCGTAGCTGTTCCCAGAGCATTCAAAACAATTTCCTGTTCCGCCCCGTCATTAAAGGTATAGGTAACGGTACTATTAGGAGCTCCAGTAAGCGTAATCGTGGCCGTTTCGCCTGAACAAATGGTTGTAGCACCTGTTATTTTAACCGTAGGTGCCGGTAATACGGTTATTACGGCAGAACCACTCAGATCCTCCGAACAATTAAGTGCTCCGGGAATCCTCACACGAACCAAGGTATAGGTTCCAGCTGTTGTCGCCGAAATAGTTGCCGTTCCGGAAGCATCCAGAACGATCTGTTGATCGGAACCATCGTTAAAATTATACGTTACAATACTTTCCGGTGTACCGCTAAAAGTTACAGGCGTCGTTTCGCCCGAACAGATGACGGCGGTACCTGATATGGTCGCTGTAGGCAATGCTTGTACCGTAACTGTTACTTTGGCATCCAATACTTCCTCCTGGACCAATGCTCCGATACTATCATATACTTTTATACTTGTTAAACCATATACTCTCGTTACATTTAGGGTCTCCGAAAACGAAAATGTTCCTGAATCATCCAAAATTATGGTTTGTTCTGCACCACTATCTATATAATATTTTACAGTAGTATGCGGCGTACCGGTGATGGTAATGGTCACTTCATTGCCTGAACATATTGCTGTTGCACTGGAACTAATGGTTGCTTCCAATTCAATGATACCCACAGGTGGTGGTGGAGATGCTAAAGCACTTCTACTCTCTTCCGTATTTTCACTATTGACCGCACTTCCGAGCCATTGCAAATCAAAACCGGCATCCGCTGTCGGCCTATCGATCCGGATATAATAAAATTCCCCTTCCGTAACATCCAACCATCGTACATATCTGTTTTCCGTTTGCATGGTGGTGGTGGTGGTCCCATTCATCCCAATGCGATTGTTGCTTTTGCGATTGGCGCCTTTCCGTTTGACAGTGCAAGAACGTATGGGTTTTCCAAGATTCGAGCAGTCGCGGTTCGGGCCATATACCCAAAAACTATACGGAAGCCCTACTTCCAGTTTTTTCGGAATAATATCAAATCCTAAGGTACCCGATGCTGTCACCTCAACTTTCAACCAGATTGTAGTGCCATCTCTACTACTGGGTTTCGCTATCTTGTTAACAGCTGTTTCAGTAGTACTCCCCTTAGATGTAAAAGTATCTTTTGTAGAAACAGTTACAAAATTGAAACAATCATTCGATGAATTTTGTGCCAGTATTGCACTAGAAAAAATAAGAACTAATACTACAAATAGTTTATTCATTTATTTGTATTTTCATTAATAAACTGTCAAATCCAAAATAAAATGGATTTAACTTCTATAAAAGATCTTAATATCTCCCTAAAAAGGTAATAACGTTTGTTAAGTTATAAAAGCTATGAGACTAGTCAGAATACTTATTTTATAGGGAGACATTTCAGATCTATTTTTTAATAATTATAAATTCGGAACGTCGGTTTTGAGCATGTTGTTCTTTAGTACAATGAGTACAATTAATTTTAGGCTCAGTACTCCCAAAACCTTTACCCGAAACACGCTCTTTTTCGATCCCGCTCGAAATCAGGTATTGTATCGTTGACAGAGCTCTTTTTTTAGATAATTCCATATTATACAAGGCATTACCTCTGGAATCGGTATGCGATTTCACAAAAACCATCCAGGCAGGATGTTCTTTCATCATTGCTATTAATTTGTCCAGTTCTTTAGCTCCTTCTTCCGTAATATTCTTTTTATCGAAATCAAAATAAATCGGATTGAACACTACAATTTTCTCAATAGGCACTAAAGGTGTTTTAACCAGAATTTCACCTGATTTCACTTTCTGTACCGGAAAAGAAGCCGGTTCGAAATCCGGTGCTGACACCTGAAAGGTATAAGCTGTTTCACAATCTGTCTTATAATGTGCTTTCCCTTCGGCATCCGACTGTTTTATTTCGATTATAGTTCCTTTGGCATCCAGTATCGCAACCGAAGCATTTGTTATCAAATCACCTGTTTCCTTATTCGTCACCATAGCTATAGCCTCAGCCGGGCAGATTGGAATAGCCATATAAATTGCATCTTTCCCATTTCGGTTGGAAGCAAAAAAACCGATATTTTTATTTTTATTGATTGTTAAAGCAAAATCATCCCTTCCGCTATTTATTGGTTTTCCCAGATTTAGCGCAGGTTCTGAAGATTTTAAATCTATTTTAAAGATATCGAGTCCGCCAAATCCTTCCTTTCCGGAAGAGGCATAATACAAAATATCATCTTCGGCTATAAAAGGGAAGTTTTCCTTTTCCGGCGTATTTACAGCCGATCCGAGATTTTCTGGTTCTCCATATCCATTGGCATCAATACGCACTTTCCAAATATCGGATTCCCCTATTCCTCCTGGCATATTCGAGGCAAAGTACAAGGTTTTTCCATCTTTACTTAAACTTGGATTCGTTACCGAATAGGCTGTACTATTAAATGGCAATGCTTCGATATTGGTCCATTTGCCATCAATTTTTGTCGCTTTATAAAGACCTTGTTGTCCTATTTTCACATTGTCTCTATTACGCTTGTATTGTTTGGCACTATGTCCGTCTCTTGCAAAATACATAGTGTTTCCATCACTGCTAATCGTTACCGGCCCATCGTGAAAAGGCGTATTTAATTCATCTATCGGTTTTGGTTCCGAAAAGGTGCCGTTACTATTTCGAATGGCCTCATAAATATCCAGATAAGGTTCATTTACCCATTTATCCAATTTTTGAGAAGTATTCCGGGTACTGACAAAATAAAGCGTATTATCATCCGCTAAGACAGCTCCAAAGTCACTTTGGTCTTTACTATTGATATCCATTGTCGTGATATCAAACATTTTGGGACGATGCTTTAATGTCTGAATATAATTCGGATTTGCTTTATACTCTTTGGATCGGATGTCGTTAGGCATCAGCGAAACAAAAACATCCATTTGTTTATTTGCTTCCGAATAGTTATCCAAAGCTTTCAGCGTCTTAGCATAGCGATAATAAACCTCTGCATCCACATTATTCTCAACTGCTTTGGCATACCATTTTTCAGCCTCGTCCATTTTGGAAATATTATAGTAACTATCGGCTAGCTTGGTATAAACATAAGTATTCGCTTTTTTACTTTCGGCTAGTTTTAAATATTCGTCTATCGCTTCTACATATTGGTAATTCTCAAATAATTTATCTGCTTTTTTTGTAAACCTATCTTGCCCATAACTGGCTGTTAAAAGCAACAATAATCCTAATGTTATATATTGTTTTTTCATATGTCTGATTTGAAATTAGAAATATCGCGGTGACTGGGATACTTTTGTGGCAAAATTCAAGTCAAATAACAACATAAACTCGTGTGAAGCCGGCGTTGTTACTTTAAGATCTGATATGATATGGTCATAAGCATATCCGATACGTAGCCCTGGTAGAATCATATAATTGACCATTCCTCCAAAAGAATCATCCAGACGGTAGGTGGCTCCAATCTCAAACTTATTAAAAAACAACATATTTGCTGACACATCCAAGGATATCGGTGCGTTAAATGCTGTTTTCAACATAAAAGATGGTTTAAACTTAGTATTCTCTGACACCTCAAACACATAGCCTCCCGTTAAAAAGTAATGTTGTACGTCATTTCCAAAATTATATTCTTGTCCGTTTCGCGTCACATCCAAATACGTTTTTTTCAACAAGGCTGGAACCGAAAAGGCCATATAATATTTCTGTGTATAATAGAAAAGTCCGCTTCCTATATTAAAATAAGTAGCATTGGTATTCTCCGCAAAAGCGATATCGTCCAGATGCGGTACAAATCCGTTTCCTATTTCAGAGAATAATCCGATTTTATGGAATGTAATTCCGGTTTTTAATCCGAGTGCCAAACGATGTTCTCCACCTAAGTTTAACGTATAGGAGAAATCCGCATACACATTATTTTCTTCTACCGGACCTATTTTATCGGATACTGCCGAGATACCTAAGCCTACATTTTTCCCAACCGGACTATGTACCGATAAAGTAGCCGTTTTGGGCGCCCCTTCAATATCGACCCATTGCCTACGGTACAACATCCCTCCGGACAAACTTTCTCTTGAACCGGCATATGCAGGATTCATCACATTCATATTATACATATACTGTGTATAATGTGGATCCTGCTGTGCATTAGCCTCTAAAATACATGTTGCCATTAACAGGGCTGTCAAATATATTTTTTTCATAATATTATTTATTACTTTGAAGTATGCTACTTGTTTAAAACAAACAGACTACATATATCGTTACTTAGTTACTTATCGTTGTCTGTTAACATAAACCCAACCGGTTACTTTTGTTCCGTCCTCTTTTACAATCACATAGAAATAGGTCCCATCCGGTAATTCGTTACCATTGCCCGACATTCCGCTCCACTGATTGGTATATTTGCCTTGGAATTTATATACTTCCCTACCATAGCGGTTAAAGATTTTAAGTTCCTGTATGTTCATGCCACTCAAATCGAAAGTATCGTTCAAACCGTCATTATTTGGCGAAATACCTTTTGGTATCATCCGACACGTATTCGATGTTACTGTAATGGCTACTGATCCTACACAATCATCAGCAATAATCACTTTAAAGGTTTGTGGTAAAGTGGCAGTTGGATTTTGAGCCATATATTCATCGACATTAAACGAATCTTCGTTTGTTCCTGCCGTTATACCATTCTGATCTTTCCAGGTATATACTACAGCCTCCGGATCATACGATCCATTAACCGGAATGGCCTTTAACAGTAACGATCCATTTTTACAACCGCTTTCCATAGTTGCCATAACTGGCGATGCTGTCAACGCTATTGAGGCTTCAGAATGCCCTGCCTCGATACAGTTGTCCATATCCACTGCAACATTATAAGTAATCAGGTGAGTCCCAACCACAGCATTAGTAAGATCCAACACACCCGTTAGCGGATCAACAGCAATCGTAGTCGAACTAAATGTTCCGCCTGTTGTAAATCCCTCAACGGTTATGGGTTGTGGACTTGCTACTGCATTGACACAAACCGAATCATAACTAAATGTTATCGTTGGCGCTGTTAGCGGTACTACCGTTATCGTTGCCATACCATTTACCGACTGGTTACAATTTTGATCCGCGACACTTAACAATTCGTATACACTAGTCGCTCCTGAGGTAATTGTAGCTGTACCGCTGGAATCGAGTGTTATGGTTTGCGGTGTACCACTATTCACGGAATATGTTACAACGGCATTTGCCGTACCATTAAAAGTGATTGTAGCTGTTTTTCCGGAACAAATGGTAGCCGTACCGGAAATCGTCGCGTTTAATACGGGATATATTGTTAGCATCACCGAACCGGTCAAATTTTGTAAACACGTATTGCTACCGGTCACGCTTACCAAAGCATACACCTTATCCGTGGTTAAAACCGGGGTGATCAAAGAGGCCATTCCGTTACCATCTAATGTTATCGTCTGATTAGCACCTCCATCAATTGTATAGGTTACAACCGCATTGGCTGTACCCGTAAAATTTATCGTAGCTGTTGCTCCTGAGCAGACCGTTGTTGTTCCAGAAATTGTAGCTGTAGGTAGCGGCATAACCGTTATTGTGGTCGAACCGGTCACTTCTTGCGAACAGTTATTATCTAAAGTTACCCGGATCAAATTATAAACACTATTGGTTGTTAAAGTCGGAGTAATCAAAGAAGTCATACCGTTCTCATCTAATGTTATGGTCTGATTAGCACCTCCGTCAACCGTATAGGTTACAACCGCATTTGGTGTACCTGTAAAATTTACCGTCGCCGTTGATCCTGAACAAATCGGAGGTACCTCAGAAATTGCTGCATTTAATTCTAAAGTTATGGTAATAGTCGCCGAACCGGTTAAGTTTTGCGAACATGTATTGACTCCTACAATACTGACCAAATTATACACCCTATCGGCGGTCAAAGCCGGAGTGGTCAAAGAGGCCGTTCCGTTTTCATCTAATGTTATCGTTTGATTGGAACCTCCATCAACGGTATACGTTACAATAGCATTTGGAGTACCCGTAAAAGTTATCGTTACTGCTGTACCCGAACAAATCATCCTTGTCCCGGAAATCGTTGCTGTTGGAAGCGGCAAAATGGTTACCGTAGCAGCATCGGTGAGACTTTGCGAACATGTAGTAACCCCTGTTACACTAACCAACGTATAAACCGTAGTGGTGGTTAAAACCGAAGTCGTTAAGGTCGCAACCCCACTCCCATCTAATTGTATGGTTTCATTTTCACCGCCATTAATCGTATACGTTACGACTGCATTGGCGGTACCAGTAAACGTTAGTGTCGTCGTATTCCCCGAACAGATCGTTGTAGTACCCGTTATCGTAGCTGTTGGCAACGAATTTACCGTTATCGTAGCCGATCCGGTCAGATTTTGAGAACAGGCCGGTATACCCGAAGTCGTTATACGAACCAAGGTATAGGTTCCAGCCGTTCCGGTCGAAATCGTCGCCGTTCCGGAGGCATCCAAAACAATCTGTTCTTCAGCCCCTCCGGTAAAAGTATAAGTGACTGTACTGTTTGGTGTACCGGTAAAAGTCACGGTGGCTACTTCTCCCGAACAGATAGTCGTAGTTCCTGATATTGTAGCTGTAGGTCGTGGTATTACCGTTATCGTTGCAGAATCGGTAAGCTCTTGTGAACAAATCGGTGTTTCCGAATTCAATACCCCAACCAAAGTATAGGTTCCAGCCGTTCCGGTCGAAATCGTCGCCGTTCCGGAGGCATCCAATGCAATCTGCTGATGTACACCTCCGTCGACAGTATAAGTTACAACCGCATTGGCTGTACCGTTAAAAGTTATGGTGGTCGTAGCGCCCGAACAGATTGTAGCGGTACCGGTTACGGTAGCTGTGGGCAATGGTTTTACGGTTATTACGGCGGAGCCCGTCAGATTTTGCGAACAGGCTGGTATTCCCGAAGCTGTTGCGCGAACTAAGGCATACGTTCCGGCAGTTGTGGTCGAAACCGTTGCCGTTCCCGAATCATTCAGAACAATATCTGTTTCTGTACCTCCATTAAAAGTATAAGTAATCGTACTACCGGGTGTACCGGTAAAAGAAATAAGAGCCGCTTCACCCGAACAGACAGTCGTAGTTCCTGATATCGTGGCTGTTGGTAATTCTTTTAGCGTTACGGTAGCCGAACCCGTTATATTCTGGGAACAAACAGGAGCTCCTAAGGTCGTTGCACGAACCAAGGCATATGTTCCGGCAGTTGTGGTCGAAACCGTACCGGTTCCCGAATCATTCAAAATGATCTCTTGTTCCTGACCGCCGTCAACCGTGTATGTAACACTGACACGTGGTGTACCCGTAAAGGTAATCGTTGCCGTTTCACCCGAACAAATAGTCGCAGTTCCTAATATAGTAGCTGTTAGTGAGGGCAGTACCGTTACAGTTACCGAACCGCTCAGATCTTGTGAACAACCCGGTGTTCCCGAAGTCGTTGCACGAACCAAAGTGTATGTTCCGGTCTCGCTTACCGAAAGCGTTGCCGCTCCGGAAGCATTCAAAACGATCTCCTGCTCCGAGCCTCCATCAATAGTATACACAACCCTGCAATTTGGTGTACCGGCAAAAGTAATGGTGGCCGATTCGCCCGGGCAAATAGTTGCTGTTCCTGTTATTACCGCTACAGGTTTGGGTTTTATCGTTATCGTAGTAGCGCCGGTCAGATTTTGAGAACAGACCGCTACTCCCGAAGTCGTTATTCGAACCAAAGTGTAGGTACTGGTAGTCGATGTTGAAAGAGTTCCCGTTCCCGAACCATTTAAAATAATCTGTTGTTCCGAACCTCCGTTAATTCTATAAAAAACCGTAGCCAGTGGCGTACCGGTAAAAGTCACTATTGCTGTTTCGCCCGAACAGATTGTTTCCGTACTTGTTATCGTAGCTGTGGGTAAGGGTAATACCGTTACTGTAGCCGAACCATTCAATTCTTGCGGACAACCCGGTATTCCCGGTGTCGTTACGCGAACTAAGGTATACGTTCCGGTTTCATTTACCGAGAGCGTTGCTGTCCCGGTAGCACTCAAAACAATATCTGTTTCTGCTCCCTCATTGAGAGTATAGGTAACCGTACAATTTGGTGTACCTGTAAACGTAATCGTGGCCGATTCACCCGAACAAATAGTCGTAGTCCCGGTTATTACTGCGGTTGGACGTGGTTTTATCGTTATTGTTGTAGAACCGGTTAAAGGTTGAGTACAAGCACGTGTTCCCGAAGTCGTCCCACGAACCAAGGTATAAGTACCCGCAGTTGTTGTTTGAAGCGTAGCTATTCCGGAAGCATCTAATACAACCTGTTGGTTTAAACCTCCATTAACCGTATATGTTATTGTAGCAAGTGGTGTTCCGGTAAAAGTAATGATACCCGATTCACCCGTACATATTGTTTCTGTACTTGTTATGATAGCTGTGGGTAAGGGCACTACTGTTATAGTGGCCGAATCACTCAAAGCCTGTGAACAACCGGGGGGCCCAGGGCTGGTCACCCGAACCAAGCTATACGTTCCGGTTTCACTTACCGAAATTGTCGCTGAACCAAAAGCATTCAGAGTAATCTGTTCTTCCGATCCTCCATTAATAGTATACGTAACGATACTATTTGGCGTACCGATAAACATAACGTTAGCCGATTCCCCCTCGCAGATGGTTGTCGTACCTCCTATTATGGCCGTTGGTAGCGGGTTTACTGTTACTGTTACAGAATCGGTCAGGTCCCGGGTACAAACTAATGCTCCCGAAGACGTTACCTGAACCAAAGCGTACGTTCCCGCTGTTGAGGTCGAAAGCGTAGCCGTTCCCAGAGCGTTCAAAACAATTTCCTGTTCCGCACCGCCGTTAAAGGTATAGGTAACGGTACTATTGGGAGTACCATTAAGCGTGATCGTAGCCGTTTCGCCCGAACAAATGGTTGTAGTACCTGTTATTTTAACCGTAGGTGCCGGTAATACGGTTATTACAGCCGAACCACTCAAATCCTGCGAACAATTAAATGTTCCGGGAGTTGCTACGCGAACCAAGGTATAGGTTCCAGCCGTTGTTGCCGAAATAGTTGCCGTTCCGGAAGCATCCAGAACGATCTGTTGATCGGAACCATCGTTGAAATTATAGGTGACAGTACTTTCCGGTGTACCGCTAAAAGTTACAGGAGCCGTTTCACCCGAACAGATGACGGCGGTACCTGATATGGTCGCTATAGGCAATGCTTGTACCGTGACCGTTATCGTAGCATCCAACACTTCCTCTTGTAACAGTGCCCCAATACTATCATATACTTTTATACTTGTTAAACCATATACTCTCGTTGCTGTTGGGGTATCCGAAAACGTAAATATTCCCGAATCATCCAAAATTATGGTTTGTTCTGTACCTCCATCTATATTGTATTTTACGGTAGCATACGGGGTACCGGTGATTGTAATGGTTACAGTATCACCTAAACAAATCGTTCCTGCACTAGAACTAATGGTTGCCACCAAATCAATTACACCAACTGGCGGCGGAGAAAATCTGCTCGCCTCCGTATTTTCTATATTGGCCGCACTTCCGGTCCACTGTAAATCAAAACCGGCATCCGCTGTCGGCCTATCGATCCGGATATAATAAAACTCCCCTTCCGTAACATCCAACCATTGTACATAGCCATTTCCTGTTACCGAATTCGTTTGCGTTATTGCAGCGTTTCCATTCATCCCGATCCGATTGTTACTCCGGCTGATCTCATTTCCCTTGACCGTACAGGAACGGATGGGTTTTCCAAGATTCGAGCAGTCGCGGTTCGGACCGTAAACCCAAAAATTATACGGAAGACCTGCTTCGGGATTTTTCGGAAGCATATCAAATCCTAACGTACCCGATGCTGTTGCTTTGACTTTTAACCAAACTGTCTTTCCATTTCTATTATCGGACTCGGTTACCTTATTAAAAACTGTTCCGACACTACTGGCACTCAAACTAAAAATACCATTCCCCCGCACATTAATTGCATTAACACAATTATTGGGTTCGCTCTGTGCCTGTATCATACAGGAAAAAACAAAGGATAGCACTGCAAATAATAGCTTTTTCATATTCTGACTCAAGTATTTTGTTACTTTATTTTTTAGAGGTTTTGTATGCCGAAAAGCCTAAAAAACCTTACTATATTTAAAAACATAATAAACTTAAGATCAAAAATTAAGATAGCTTTATATCAAGTATTTATTGTCTACTTATTGTCTCGATTAGAACAATTATCTTGCTACAAGAAAGACAATCATCCGAAAAGGCTATATAGAATACTGAATAAAAATCCAATACTTTATTCCATTTTACAGCTAAATTCAATTCATAAAAAAAGACAGCCGGATGCCTGTCTTTATATACTATAACGGATAAGGATTAATTGAGCTTATCAACGAGGATCTGGTACTTCCTTCCAACCGGAACAATCCGGTCGTCGGTCAGGCACAGATTGTGTTTATGATTCACCCGGAGGTGTTCTGCATTTACAATATGCGAACGATGTACCTGTACAAAACGGCTGTCGAGATTGTCCATGATTTCGATTAGACTACCATATACCACAATTGGAACCATCGTGGCCTCAATATAAAGTTTCAGATAATTTCCTACACTTTCAATACACACTATATCCGTAAGTAGAATATCGGTTATATCGCCGTTTACTTTAAGGCGTATCGTATCCTTTACTTGTATTTTCTGACTATTTGCATCACAAAACAACTTTGCCTTTTCGACTGCCTTTGCAAAAAGCGGGAACGAAACCGGTTTTAACAGATAATCCACCGCGTCATGCTGAAACGATTTCAAAGCATAGTCCGAATAAGCCGTCGTAACGATTGTAACAGGGCGTTTTGGCATACGTTCCATCAACTCTACCCCCGTAAGTATAGGCATATTGATATCCAAAAACACGATATCATAGCATTCATTTACGATCATTTGCAGGGCATCTTTACCATTATAAGCACTTCCGTCATATATCAATTCCGGACACTGTTCTATATGCGATTTTATAACCCGGTGTGCCGGTTTTTCGTCGTCAACGATCAGACATTTATATTTAATTTCCATAATTGTAATTCCAGTTTAAAAACACCAATGACATTTTTATCAATAGTAATTTTATGTTTTACAAACGACACAATCAATCTTCGTCTCAAATTTTCCAGTCCAAGTCCCGTACTTTCCAAAAATGACCCTTCTGCCAGACAATTATTCTCAATCGTAAAAATAAGATGGTCTTCCATAAATTTCCAGTGGATGTCTACATAAGGCTGTTCGCATTCTGAAGAGAATTTAATGGCATTTTCAATTAACGTCATAAATACCAACGGCAGTATAAAGAAATCTTCAAAATCGCCCTCAGAATGTTCGGTTACCTTGAGATTATGGCTCTTATATTGATGGTATCCGATATATTTTTGTACAAAATCGATCTCTTCCGTCAAACAGACGTATTCTTTTTTAGTAGCTTCAATTTGATACCGCAACAAACCGGATAGCTTTAGAATCTTCTCGGCCACCGTCTGTGGTTCGGCCAAGGCATCACCATACAGATTATTCATCGCATTAAGCAGGAAATGCGGATTGAGTTGTTGTTTTAAAAACGTCAATTCTGCCTGAGAATTCAAGAGTTTTTTATGGGTTCGGAAGACATTTTGCAGCACCCATAAATTGATAAAATAAATCCCGGTTCCAACAAAAAGCATAAAAAGTGTTCCGAGTATCTCGTTAAAAAGCGAAATATATTCCCCAAAATTTTGGGTAACCTGTACCTGAACGATGATATAAAACACCCAAAAAAGGGCAAAATATTTAAAAAAAGTAAAATATTTTTTCTCCAAAAGAAATTTTCTTACAAGAATTACGTTACTAAACATGACCGCCCCATAAATGGCTGTTAAAATCAATATTAGTTCAATTAGAATGTATTCCGGTGTTTTATCCTGCGTTCTGTCGGCATATTCATTATAAAGGAATAAGGAAAAAAGCAACAGGTAAAAGGTGATATTCCGAAACCAGAAGTTTTCGTAGGCCAGGCGTATTTTCATAATTACAAAAATAGAGTAAACGGACTATTTTCAACCCATTAGCCCTATTTTTTATACGAACGCCACTAGTATAATAAATCGAATATTTTATATAAATTTTAACTTAATTTTTCTTGCAGAAGATATCTTTGCAGTAATTTTTTAATCATCAATCAAAAAACGACAATTATCACAAAAAATGAATTTCAAACTTTTAATTTGCCTGTTTTTTTGCTCAGTCGGCATCGTTGCCCAGGAGAAAGTGACACTAAGCGGTACCATTTCGGATAACCGGAACAACGAGACCCTAATCGGGGTAACCGTTTACATTAAAAGCCTGCAAACAGGCGCTACAACAAACGAGTATGGCTTCTACTCGATCACCGTTCCAAAAGGAACGTATACCGTACAGGTAAACTATATGGGGTATCAGGGTGTTGAAGAAACCCTTAATCTGAACCAAAATACCCGTAAAAACTTCGCATTAGGCGAAAATTCACAGGATCTTCAGGAGGTAGTCATCACCGAAAACAAGAAAAAAGTCGACATCCGCCGACCGGAGATGAGTGTGAATAAACTGTCCATCAAAGAGATCAAAAAAATGCCGGTTGTTTTAGGAGAAACCGATGTCTTAAAATCGATTCTGACACTTCCCGGGGTGACCAATGCCGGTGAAGGCGCCTCTGGATTTAACGTACGTGGTGGAGCAGCCGATCAAAACCTGATTTTACTCGATGAGGCTACCGTTTACAATTCATCCCATCTTTTCGGTTTCTTTTCGGTTTTTAATTCCGATGCAATCAAAGATCTAAAACTCTATAAAGGTGGTATACCGGCGCGATTCGGAGGCCGATTATCATCCGTTTTAGACATTTATCAAAAGGAAGGAAACAGTAAAGAATTTCATATGAATGGTGGTATCGGATTAATTTCCAGCCGTATACTGGCCGAAGGTCCCATCACTAAAGACCGCGGTTCGTTTCTGGTAGCCGGAAGAAGTTCTTATGCCCATCTATTCCTGAAAATGACGGATAATAAAAACTCCGCTTATTTCTATGATTTAAACACCAAATTAAGCTACAAATTAAACGATAATAACAACCTATATCTATCGGGTTACTTCGGTCGTGATGTATTTGACTTAAACGATAGCTTTATGAATACTTATGGTAATACCGTGGTAAACCTACGTTGGAACCATTTGTTTTCCGACAAGCTTTTTTCCAATATGTCCCTGATTTATAGTGACTACTATTATGGACTTACACTGGACTTTGTTGGATTTAACTGGGATTCGGGAATTAAAAATTATAATTTTAAATACGACCTGAAGCACTATATCTCCAATAAACTACAGTTGAGCTACGGGGTAAATGCAATCTATTATGACTTTAACCCGGGAACAATCGAACCGAACAAACCAAATTCGGGTATCAACGCGGACCAATTGGATAAAAAATACGCCTTCGAGCCTTCGTTTTATATCGATGCCGAGCAAAAACTAACGGAGAATCTTTCTGTTAATTACGGTTTGCGCTATTCGATGTTCTACCGTTTGGGGCAACAAAAAGTCAATACGTACGAAAATAATCAGGCGGTTATTTTTAACAATGATCTGAAAATCTACGAAAAAGCCACGCCAACCGGAAGTGAATATTTCGGGCGAAACAAAACCATCACCAGCTTTGACAATTTCGAACCACGGGTAGCGGTTTCCTATGCTTTAAATGACGACCAATCCATAAAGGCGAGTTACAACCGTATGAGTCAGTATTTGCATCTGATCTCCAATACGGCTTCACCAACGCCATTGGACGTATGGGCGCCAAGTGATAATTTCCTGAAACCTCAGACATTGGATCAATATGCCATCGGATATTTCCGCAACTTTAATGAGGACAAATATTCCCTTGAGGTGGAAACTTTTTACAAAAACATCAAAAACCGCGTCGATTATATTGACGGTGCCGACCTGATTGCCAATAATGCCATCGAGCAGGTAATCTTAAACGGAAAAGCCCGTGCCTATGGTTTGGAAGTATTGTTACGTAAAAACACCGGAAAACTAACCGGTTGGGTATCCTATACCTTGTCTCGTTCCGAACAGCAAACCCCGGGAAGAACGCCGAACGAAACCGGAATTAACAATGGCGATTGGTACCGTACCGGATACGACAAAACCCATAATCTTTCGATAACGGGATCGTATACCCATACCGATAAATGGACTTTTGGAGCCATCTTCGCGTTACAATCAGGACAGCCGGTAACCTATCCAAACGGACAGTACATTTATCAGGGAATTTCAGTACCAAGCTACGGTGCCCGAAACGACAATAACCTTCCGTTATACCACCATCTGGACGTATCGGCAACTTATACGCCGAAACCGGAAAAGAAAAAAGGATGGCAAGGCGAATGGGTGTTTAGTATTTACAACCTGTACAGCCGTAAAAATGCAGCCTCGATCAGTTTCCGACAAAATGAGGATACCGCCAGAAATGAAGCGATCAAACTATCTATTTTCGGGATAGTACCGTCCGTAACGTATAACTTCAAATTCTAAAGTTTCAATTAAGATTCTATCATTATGAAAACGATATTAAAATATTTTACATTCCTGTTCGCCCTGTTGATGCTCAATAGTTGTGAAGAAGTTGTTGATGTTAAACTGGATACCGCTCCGCCCCGATTGGTTGTGGATGCCGCCCTTAACTGGGTTAAAGGAACTACGGGTAACAATCAGGTGATTTATCTAACGACGACAGCCGATTATTTTGGTACCGAAATTCCAAAAGTTACCGGAGCTACCGTGATCGTAACCAACAGCAGCAATGTCGATTTTAACTTTTTGGAAGCCGTACCCGGTGAATATATCTGTACTAATTTCGAACCGGTTTTAGGAGAGACCTACACCCTGACCATCGTTACCAATGGTGTGACGTATAAAGCCACTGAAACCTTAAAAAGTGTGGCCAATATTCTAAACATCGAACAGAAAAATGACGGAGGTTTTACCGGTGATCAGATTGAACTGAAAACTTTTTATAACGATCCCGGCGATGAAGACAATTATTACTTATTCCGATATGTGCGTAATAATACACTGGCTGTTTTTCGTGCCAGCGACGACCGTTTTGTACAGGGTAATACCACGTTCGATATTTATTCGCACGAAGATCTGAAAGCTACAGACAACGTAAACATCCGTTTGATGGGGATTTCCAGACAATATTACAATTATATGAACATCCTGATTAGTGTTGCACAAGGCGGCGGCGGACCGTTCCAGACACCACCGGCTACCGTACGCGGAAATGTGATCAACCAAAACAACCAGGCCAATTATCCTCTCGGATATTTTAGCCTGTCGGAAGTCGACGAAACCACCTATACGGTACAATAAAAATCAAAAAGACAACTTTCACCGGTTGTCTTTTTTGTTTTAAAATCATTGCTTACTTTTGAAAGAACTCAAAAGCAAAAAAATGTCTTCACACCATATTGTCCGCGACGATCAGGAACCGGCACTAATCATTGCCAACGGAGCACCCTGCAACGACGAACTACTCGGACAGTTGCTGGAATGGTCCCCATTAGTCATCGTACTCGATTCGGCTATGGAACGCGTACTCGATCTCGGAATCAAAGTAGATGTACTCTTAGGGGATTTCGATCGGGATTTTGATGCCGAATTTTACCGACAAACCCAATATCCGATTGAGATCATTCATACACCCGACCAGGACAAAACCGATCTTGAAAAAGCCTTCGACTATCTGATCGAACGAAAAATACCGGCTGTTAACGTGGTTTGGGCCACCGGAAAAAGAGCCGACCATACCATTAGCAACATCACCAATATTATCCGCTACCGCAACCTGCTTAAGATTGTCATCCTAGATGATCATTCCAAAATATTCCTATTGCCAAAAAAGTTTGAAAAATGGTATCCGGCCGATACGATACTTTCCTTAATTCCAATCGGAACCGTACAGGGTATCCAGTCGAAAAACCTGTTTTATCCGTTACAAAACGATACCCTAACCATTGGCTATCGCACCGGAAGCAGCAATCACGTCAATGAAGACGGTTTGGTCTGTATCGAACATCAATCCGGTGACTTATTACTAATGGAATGTTTTGATTAATATTTATTACTCATTTTTTTAACCATAAAAATAAATAATAAATAAATTTTAATTTTTAATTGAAACAAAATAGTATTTTAGGCTACATATAAATTAGCATACAACCTACAACTCCAAAACCAATGAAAAAAATATTGCTTTGCGGCTTCGCACTTTCTCTGTTTTTAAGCAGCTGTTCCCCTCAGAAGAATACGTCTTCCAAGGATTATGTATCCAAGTATATGAATACAATTAATAAGGATGAGCTAAAAAAGCACCTCTATATTGTAGCTTCCGACGAGATGCAGGGACGAGATACCGGGACACCGGGACAGAAAAAAGCCGGTGAATACCTGATTGCCGAGTATAAAAAAATGGGGATTTCCTTTCCGAAAGGAGCTGATGGTTTTTACCAGAAAGTCCCATCCGAATTTATGGCACGCCCTTTTAGTCCGAAACTGAACGATTCCGAAAATATCTGGGCCTATATTGAAGGTTCTGAAAAACCGGAGGAGGTATTGGTGATTTCCGCACACTATGATCACGTAGGGATGAAAAACGGAGAGATTTACAATGGTGCCGACGATGATGGTTCCGGAACTGTTGCCCTACTGGAGATTGCTCAGGCATTTATAGACGCTAAAAAAGCCGGCCACGGACCCAAACGTTCGATTCTTTTCCTACATGTCACCGGAGAAGAACACGGACTACACGGATCCCGATACTATTCCGAGCATCCTCTATTTCCGTTAAAAAATACGATTGCCGATATCAATATCGATATGATCGGACGACGTGATCCGGCGCACAAAGACAATGGTAATTATGTATATGTGATCGGTTCCGACCGTTTGAGTACCGATTTGCATAACATCAACGAAGAAGCCAATAAAAAATATGTAAATCTGTTATTGGATTACAAATACAACGACCGAAATGATCCGGAACAAATTTATTTCCGTTCCGACCATTATAACTTCGCCAAACACGGCGTACCGGCGATCTTTTTCTTTAATGGCGTTCACGAAGATTACCACCAGCCGGGTGACACTCCGGACAAAATCGAATACGATTTACTGGAAAAAAGAGCCAAATTGGCTTTTGCTACCGCTTGGGAACTGGCCAATCGCCCTAACCGTATCGTAGTAGATAAAAACGGTGAATAATTCAAAATAAAAACACCTGATCCCTTTTAAAACAGATCAGGTGTACAAATTAAAGAGTATTAGAAGACACTTGTTGGACTATAAAAGACTGACAGGTGTTTTTTTATTCGGTTACTTTTTCAATGGTATAGCCTACATTTTTTAATTGTTCCGTTAAAGTAGCCTCCGAAACCGTATCACTGTTAATCGTCAGGATCTTTTGCGGATTTTCGGTATCTACTTTCCAGTTATCCGAACCGACAAGCGGATTTAACACCGGAGTTACTTTTTCGATACATCCGGCACATTTAATATTGGTTTTAAATTTCATTGTTTTCATTGTATTTATTTTTTAAATTTTAAAAGTAAACTGTTGCTCACCACACTTACGGAACTCATCGCCATAGCCGCTCCGGCAATCATCGGGTTTAATAAAAATCCATTGATAGGGAACAATACGCCGGCGGCAATCGGAATTCCGATCACGTTATAGATAAACGCCCAAAACAGATTTTGTCGGATCGTTTTTACAGTTTGTTTGGACAGGTGAATCGCCACCGGTATTTTTTTCAGATCGGACGAAATGATCGTCATATGTGCCACATCCATCGCAATATCCGATCCTTTTCCCATTGCAATACTCACATTCGCCTGAGCCAACGCCGCGCTATCGTTGATTCCGTCACCAACCATAGCCACCACGCGGCCTTCACTTTGCAATTGTTTTACAAATTCCGATTTATCCTGTGGTAATACCCCCGCTTTGTATCGTTTAATATTGAGTTCTCCGGAAACGGAAGCCGCGGTTGCTTCATTATCCCCGGTTAGCATAATCACTTCGATACCGTCGCGTTGTAATGTTTCGATAGCCTGTACCGAAGTTGGTTTAATCGCATCCTGAACTGCAATTATAGCCAGTACTTCCTGAGCCGAACCAAAAAACAATACGGTAGCCGCTTTTTGGTAATAATCGTCTGCAAACTGTTGTAATTCCTTTGAAATGCGAATGTTTTCATGTTCCATCAGTTTCTGATTTCCTATAAAATACGTTTCACCACCGGCAATTGCTTTTACACCAAAACCGGTTATACTCTCAAAATGATCCAGAGTAACTGTCGCCAGTGAGGTAAATTCTGCAACCACCGCCTGTGCCAGTGGATGTTCGGATTGTTTTTCAATCGATTTTAATACTGATGCTTGGGCTGTATTATCGTGCAACCATTTTGTAGCCGTCACTTTTGGTTTTCCTTCGGTAATCGTTCCCGTTTTATCCAAAATGATCGTATCCACTTTCTGAGCCAATTCCAGACTTTCAGCATCTTTAATCAGAATACCTTGTTCGGCACCTTTTCCAACACCGACCATAATGGCAGTAGGCGTGGCCAGTCCCAAAGCACACGGACAAGCAATTACCAATACCGTAACCATGGCCATTAATCCCTGAGTAAATCCGTTTTCACCTCCAAAAATCAACCATATGATTAAAGTCAGGATAGAAATTCCGACTACAATCGGCACAAATATCCCGGCGATTTTATCGACCAGTTTTTGAACCGGCGCTTTACTCCCCTGTGCATTCTGCACCATTTTAATAATATGTGCGAGTAACGTATCCCCACCTACTTTTCGGGCGCGGAATTGCAAACTTCCTTTCTGATTAAGTGTTCCGGCAAAAACTGTCGTTCCGATTCCCTTTTCGACCGGGATTGGTTCTCCGGAAATCATACTTTCGTCTACAAACGAACTACCGGAAACCACCTCCCCATCTACCGCAATTTTTTCTCCGGGTTTAACCAAGATCAAATCATCAAACACAATTGATTCGATGGGTGCTTCCATAAATTCACCGTTATCTTTTACCACCGTTACCGTTTTCGGTTGCAATCCCATCAATTTTTTTATCGCCGAAGCCGTATTTCCTTTGGCTTTTTCTTCCAGTAATTTTCCCAGCAAAATAAATGCAATTACCACAGTAGCCGCTTCAAAATAAACATGCGCATGTAGTCCTCTTTCGTGCCAGAAATCGGCAAAAAGGGTATTAAAAACACTAAAAATATAAGCTATACCGGTACTCAATGCGACCAATGTATCCATATTGGCCGAACGGTTTCGTAACTGTTTCCAGGCATTGATAAAGAAATCTTTTCCGTACCAAAACAAAACCGGAGTGGCAAAAAACCACATGATTTCATTTCCATAAGGCATATCCATAAAAAACATCCCGATTATAAAAACCGGAAGCGTTAACAGTGAGGCACCTATCGTTTTCTTTTTAAGTTCGTCGTAGTGATTTTGTTGCTGTGCTTCCAGCACTTCGTTTACGTTTACATCATCTTCAATGATCATATCGTAACCAATAGCCTGCATGGCCTTTTTAAAATCGTCGAGTGAAGCGACACTTGAATCGTATTCTACTTTTGCGGAGGCATTCGCATAATTAACCGCCGCGTCGATAACACCTTTCTGATGTTTCAACATACTCTCCACACTCACTGCACATGAGGCACAAGTCATCCCGGTGACCGGAAAGTTTTTAGTGATTGCTTCCATATCGGTATTTGTTTTGTTAGAACAAAGTTAGACCGGAATACGTAAAAAATTATTGTAGAATTTTATAATGGAGTTGTAAGATTTACACTTTATCCAACGGAATTCGTTTTTCCGAACGGATATTTTTAAAGTGCGACGGTGTGAGACCCGTTACTTTTTTAAACTGATTGCTCAGATACGCCACACTGCTATACCCTAACAGATCGGCGATTTGCTTTAACGACAATTCATCGTAAACGATCAGTTCTTTTACCTTTTCGATCTTTTGGTGGATCAGGTATTTTTCGATTGTTATTCCTTCCATTTCCGAAAAAAGACTACTTAGATAATTATAATCGTATTGTACTTTATCGGATAGAAACTCCGATAAGGTCAGTTTTGTTTTTTCCTGATCGTGGTGAATAAAATTAATAATTGTGGTTTTCACCTTTTCGATAAGCTGCTTGCGTTTGTCGTCAATAATCTCGAAACCGATTGCTACCAAAGCGTCCGAAAACTGTTGCAACTGCGACTCCGGAACCGAATCGGCCAGTGTAACCTCCCCCATTGTAACCTGTTGGTATGGAAGCTCCATTTGATCCAGGATTTGGGTAACCGCCAAAACGCAACGTTGGCAAACCATATTTTTAACAGCTATTTTCATAGTATAAATTTACTGTCAAAGATACAATTTGCCAACGGTAATTTAAATTCTTAACTTCTTTTTAAGGTTTCAGAATTAATAAGGAAGGCGTATTATTGAGCCAGGTACTTCGGGATTCCACCAGTTTTTTCCAGCTGTCAACACTAATGATCATTAAATCCTGATCTTGTAAAAATTCCTTTTCAATTTTACGTTCGTTTAGCAACTTAATATGATTCGGCGCCTGTTGTTCGATCGCACGGATACCTTCTTTGATTGTCGCATTGTTTTTAATATTCCCAACCACGTCCAAAACCGTTACCTGTGATTCGACATTTGCGATAAGCTTTTGCGCGTAATCGATTAGAAAAGCATCGGTATCGTCAAACAAGGTTACAAAAACGCGATCGGCTTTTTCAAAATTCTTGTTTACCAACACCCCTACCGGCACTTCCGTTTTTGCCAGAATTTGTTCGGTACGCTCGTCAAACGGCGAATTTTCGAATAACTTTTCCTTACCGGTAAACTTATTCAACAAGTTCTCCGGATTGATGATACGCGTTGTAAATCCAAGAATCTTACCCAATAATGTTCCTTCAAAAATAGATTGCCCCAAGGCGACCAAAACCAAGTCAAACTCACCTTTATTGGACACTTCAATAATATCCGAATCCACATCGGTTGAGGTTTTAAACAAGGTCGTCACTTTCTGTTTTAACTCTTTCGATTCGGCTAATACCGGTTTAAAACACTGTTCTTCGAACTCCTCCACATTAAACGGATGTACTTCATTACTCGACGGAATGTGCATGGCTGTAACCATCGCATTCTTCTTCATTTTTTTAACAAAAGTATTCGCAAGTCGCAACAAACCTTTTCCTTCTTCAGGCGTATCGAACGACACCAATACCTTATATTTACTTACCTGACTAATTTCAGCCGGGACAATTTCATCTTTGGTCTTGAATATATAATTGATCAAATCTAAAGCCGGCCCTGTCATCAGAGTTGTAGCCAAAGCCATAATAACCATCATTGCAAAGATTTCCGGTTTCAGGACTCCCAAATCATACCCGATATTTAGCACCACCAATTCCATCAATCCCCTGGTATTCATCAGTGCACCAATCATCAAACTATCGCGCCAGTTCTGACCCACAAATTTGGCCGTAATGGTACTTCCGACAAATTTTCCAACCACCGCTACCAATACAATCAAACCACAGATTTTCCATAAATACGGATCATCCAAAAGTCCGATTTGTGTTCGTAATCCGGTAAAAACGAAGAACAATGGTAATAACATTACCTGCGAAACGTCCTCAACTTTTTCGATAAAGATATTTCGAAAACGCATATTGTCCGGCATAATTGCTCCGGCCATAAAGGCTCCGAATAAAGCGTGAATCCCGATTACCTCTGTAGCATAGGACGAAATTAATAACGTCAGGAAAAATATAGCCACAACCGATTTCGTAATACTTTCTTTACTCGTGTACAAATCTCCGATTCTTTTTAGGAATGGTCGTACCACTTTAAGCATCAAAATCACATAAATAATCGCAAGTGCTATAATATATAAGGAACTTAAAAACGAGCCGGCCTTTACAATTGCGATTACCGCTGCCAGAATACACCAGGCTGTGATATCATCGGCCGCAGCACAAGTAATTACCATGGCACCAAGTTTGGTTCGGTGTAATCCTCTTTCCTGTACAATACGCGCCAATACCGGGAAGGCAGTAATACTCATTGCGATACCGGTAAACAATGCAAAAGAGAGGAATTCCACACCATCCGGGGCAAATTGGGTGTAAATAAAATAGGCCAGTACCATACCGAGCGTGAACGGAATCACGATACTCGCATGACTGATAACAACGGCTTCTTTAGCTTTATTTTGTAGTACTTTCAGGTCGAGCTCCATCCCGACCACAAACATAAAAAGGATTAATCCGATTTGACTCAGGAACTGCAAATTTCCGAGTGATGCTTCCGGGAATAACAAATTGGAAAACTCCGGAAAATAGGTTCCTACAAGTGATGGTCCCAAAACGATACCGGCTAGGATTTCACCAATAACCATTGGTTGTCCAATTTTTTTACATAACTCTCCAAACAAACGCGCCACAAAAACAATGGTCACAATTTGTGCTAATAAAATGGCTAATGGATGTGTCAGATTATGAATTAGTGATGACAAAAATTCCTGCCATTGACTATTTCCAGAGTTAGGCAGTACAATATGTCGACCTGCTTCCAGCACCTTTCCGTTTTGGACAGTCCAATACATGGCCGCGAAAGCGACTCCTAATACGCCGACATAAAAGAAGCTATTTTTAAAATTTTTCATAAGTTATCATTTTGGCTTATCCTAATTTTGGTGCAAATATGCTATATAAAGCCTTGAAAAAAAATGAATTCGTAATATTAAAAACACCTCTTGTAACGAAGTCGGTAAAAACTGTAACAAAATGCTACAGCTTCACTTTCTCTACAAATTCCGGGCGGTAACTTTCGCTTAAACCGAAGTTAAACGGCTTACCATTTGCCATTATCACATTGGCAGTAATCTCGTCATGCGAATAAAACTGGATGTTTTTTATCGCCAGTGCTTCTTTTTTATTGATACGGCAAAATTCATCCGTTGGCAGCTGTTTTAACAACTTTTCAAAAGAATAATTTTTAGCCACAAAATTGGTAAGATCCTGAAGATAAATTACTTTATCCCGACTATCGGTTTCGGCCGATTTGATAAAGAAAATCTGATCGATGGGTAGTATCGTTTTACCCTTATCGGTATTTAACTGCAGGTGTTTTCGAACAACTTTAGTAGACTCAAAACGCTTTAGTGCCTTTTGAATGGCTTGTTGCAAACGCTCTTTTTTAATTGGTTTTACGACATAATCCACCGCATCGAGATCATAGGCTTCGACCGCAAAATCCTTATACGCCGTTGTAAAGATAATCGCCTTACCTTCCATAAGATTGGCCACTTGTAACCCATTAATTCCCGGCATCTCAATATCAGAAATTAACAGGTCAAAATCATATTTATTACATTCGGCAAGAAACGTTTCCGGATCATTAAATGCTTTGATCACTTCCAATTCCGGTAGTTGTTCACAAAGCATTTTCAGATAGGTTAATCCCGGTAATTCGTCATCAAGAAGCAAGCATTTGAGTTTTGTACTCACGTAAATTAATTTTTAATTGTGCGACATAGACATCTCCATCAATGAATTTGTCCAGTTTGTAATGGTTTTTATAAATAATCTTTAATCGTTGTTCCAACGTTTCCGATCCCAGTCCGCTATTTTCTTTTTTAAAGGCCGCTTTACTGGAAATTTTATTGGTCACCGTCATTGAAAAAACCTGACTTTTTAATTCGATAACCACCGTAATAAAAGCATCAGCACTTTGCAGATCGGCATGTTTAAATGCATTTTCAATCAGATCGATCGAAATTAATGGTGCCATTAATTGCTGTTGGTACGATGCGTCCGTTTCGTCGATTTTCTTTTTTATCGTAAGTGCAAAAAGGGGACTAATTTTAATCTTATTAATCTCAATCAGGTTTAATGCAAATTCAATTTCTTCTTTTGGACTCACAAAACGCCTCCTACTTTCATACAATATATAGTCCAATACATTCGACAACTTGTCCATTGCAAAATACGTCTGATAGGCATGCGACTGTATCGAATTCAATATATTTTTAAACAAGTGCGGGTTTAGTTTGGACTCGAGAGATTCCAATTGCAGATGATTGAACCGTTCTTCAAAATC
Organism: Bacteroidota bacterium; assembly: GCA_023446155.1. GTDB lineage: Bacteria > Bacteroidota > Bacteroidia > Flavobacteriales > Flavobacteriaceae > Flavobacterium. Next base: position 350,335 of record JAEXIT010000004.1, on the reverse strand, counting down.
CACATATTTAACCTGCATATATTTTTTTTCTTTTTCAAGTTGTTGCAGTCGATACAAGAGATATCCCGCGATACAGAGAATCAGCAGACATAAAAATAAAAATATATAATCCAGGTTAGTCATGTATGCAAAGGCTTATTTTTCGACCGGTTTTTTATCATCGTTCCAAGCGTCAATGCCACCATCCAGTTCCACGATTTTTTTAAATCCTTTTTCCTGTAGGATTTCAACGGCCTCAGCGCTTCTCCCTCCGGCTTTACAATACACATAAACCGGTTTGGTTTTATCCAGTTTATCGACTTCCTCGCCAAAGTTTTTTTCGTAGAGATGCAGGTTTTTAGCCCCTTTCAGGTGACCTGACTGGTATTCTTTCGGAGTACGCACATCGATTAGCTGTCCTTTATTGGCTGTAATCGTTTTTTCAAAAACTTCGGGGCCTACCAATTGCGTTCCTGGTTTTACCTGTGCCTGACAGGCGGTAAAAAACAAGACAACAAACAGTAGTTTAAAAAAATTCAGTTTCATAATCTTCCAATATTAAAGGCCTAAAAGTACAAAAAATGTCTGTAACCAACTGCCAATGTTTTCGTATGATAAATATCATTTTTTTTTGAATTGCCCTGATTTAATTTTGTTTGTTGAAAATTCAGTTTTAGGTTATGGCAATTTCACTAGTTCAAAAATATAATGTTCCCGGACCGCGCTATACAAGCTATCCAACGGTTCCGTATTGGGACGATTCGCAGTTTTCTGTTGCAGCATGGCGCGATACTTATATCCGGTCGTTTCGGGAAAGCAATGCGTCCGAAGGCATCAGTTTATATATTCATTTGCCCTTTTGCGAAAGTCTGTGTACTTTCTGTGGCTGTCATAAACGGATTACCAAACGTCATGATGTTGAAGAGGCCTATATTCAAGCTGTTTTAAAGGAGTGGGACTTGTATTGTGCTACTTTTCCGGAAACCCCCAACATCCGGGAAATCCATTTGGGCGGTGGTACACCAACTTTTTTTTCGCCTGAAAACCTTGAACTTTTGATCAATGGAATTTTAAGCCACGCCAATCGGATGGATAACTATGAATTTAGTTTTGAAGGTCATCCCAATAATACAACCCGGGCGCATCTGTTAAAACTTTATGAGTTGGGGTTTCGCAGGGTCAGTTTTGGAGTTCAGGATTACAGTCCAGCCGTTCAGAAAGCGATTCACCGCGAGCAACCGTTCCACAATGTAGCCAAAGTAACCTTTTGGGCGAAAGAAATCGGTTATACCTCCATTTCACACGACCTTGTGTTTGGGTTACCTTTCCAAAAACTGGAAGATGTGATCGACACTATCGAAAAAACAAAATCGTTGGCGCCACACCGACTGGCATTCTACAGCTATGCACATGTACCGTGGATCAAAGGCAACGGACAACGCGGTTTTAAAGATGAAGATGTACCGAAAGATCAGAAAAAAAGACAACTTTATGAAGTCGGAAAGATGCTGCTGGAGAAAAACGGTTTTTATGAAATCGGTATGGATCATTTTGCAATTGAAGATGATACGATGTATGACGCCTTCCAAAAAGGAAAACTACACCGTAATTTTATGGGTTATACCTCATCCAAAACACAGTTGATGATTGGATTGGGCGTATCGTCCATCAGCGATAGCTGGTATGCTTTTGCTCAAAACGAGAAAACACTGGAAGCCTATTATGATCGTCTTGAAAAAAATGAACTTCCCGTTTTTAAAGGCCATCTCTTAACCGATGAAGATTTGATCATCCGTCGTCATATTTTAAATCTGATGTGCCGGTTTAAGACGAAATGGGACATCAAAGAGCAATTTCCAGAACAAGAGACTATTATAGCTTCCTTACGGGAGATCGAAAAGGACGGATTGTTAAACATTACCGATACCGGTATCACCGTTACCGAAAAGGGAAAACCATTTGTACGCAATATCTGTATGGCTTTTGATTTGCGTTTAAAACGAAAAGCGCCACAAACCCAGTTGTTTTCTATGACAATCTGACTTAAATAGCGATAAACAACCGACAGTTTTCTTTCAAAGCGGCCATATCCTCTTTTTTGATAGTGCTCTAGTGTTGTTTCAAGCCAACAATATTTCTTTTTTATATCTGATAAGTATTTTATCGATATCCTGATCCGCTGAACCTTGTTTTGCTGATCAGGATTTTCTTGTTGTGTAAACAGGAATCTACAGATATCAACAAACCAATTGTTCTATATAGACTGATCATTACCTAAAATGTCGCTTTTAGCAGATTAAGACATTTTTTTCATATTGTATGATCGATTTAAAATCAAAACCTTTTCAATACTACCGTTGTACAGCATCAAAATACAGTCAGAAGTATTATTTTTACTATTTAATCCTTTTGATCTAAACATGAATCCGTTATTAGAAAGCATCCAGATGTGTACGCTATGTCAGGCGGTATTACCTAATCCACCGAGGCCCATACTTTCTTTTGACAGTACTTCCCGGATTTTAATTATTGGACAGGCACCGGGACAAAAGGCGCATACCAGTGGAATTCCCTGGAATGATGCCAGTGGAGAAGAATTAAGACGTTGGTTGGCTGTAGAATCTTCGGAATTTTACGACACTTCCTTATTCGGCATCGTTCCGATGGGATTTTATTTTCCGGGTACCGAAAAATCAGGGGATTTACCACCAAGGCCGGAATGCGCTCCAACCTGGCATTCACAAATCCTTACAGCACTTAGAGATATAAAACTCATTTTATTGATTGGCTCGTACGCGCAATCGTATTATCTTAAGGAACGTTCCTATCGGACGTTAACCGAGAATGTATCGCATTACCGTGATTTTTTACCGGATTATTTTCCTTTGGTTCATCCCTCACCGCGAAACCGGATCTGGCAGAAAAAAAATCCCTGGTTTGAAGAGGAAGTCATTCCGGAATTGCGGAAACAAGTCCGACAAGCACTGGTTTACTAACCGCAATGTGCTTCACCTCTGACAAAAAGGTTCATATTGGCGGGGGAAATATATGGAATTCCAAGCCCCAGTCCCCGTAGTATAAATAACATCCCAATACATACAGCCACATAAGGAATCACTTTTCCTATTTTGTTACGTATCGGCTGACTTATCCAGTTGGATGCATATACTACCGTACTCATCATTGGAATTGTTCCCAATCCGTAAAGCAGCATATATACGACTCCCAGTGATTCGCTTTGCATGGCAATGGCGCCAAACAAGGCAGCATATACCAATCCGCAAGGCAGAAATCCATTGAGCAACCCTATTGCAAAGAGGGCTTTATAACTTTTCTTTTTAAACTGATTTCCCAAACTACTTTTAATTTTCGAAAGCAGACGATAAACTGGTTTTGAAAAATTATAACGCGCGAGAATTTTCTCCGGAACAAGAACAATTATGATCATTAGTATTCCGGCTATAATAGACATTTGTTGTTGCAATCCAGCCAAATAAAGTCCTTTCCCTACGATTCCAAAAATCAGCCCCAACGTAGCATAGGCCGTTAAGCGGCCACTATGGTACAACAATATCTGAATGACTTTTTTTGCGGGATTGTGTTGGTCCACCGGTAACATCATGGCAATAGGACCACACATACCGATGCAGTGCAAACTACTAACCAGACCGAATATAAATGCAGAAAGCAACATACCGTTTCGGATTAATTTAGTTTGTAGCCAGGAAACAACCAAAAAACTATTAAAAATAACTCCTGACTACAAACCAAAAAATTACAAATTGACTACTAACTTATTCAAATAGGCTTTTCCTTCGTATTCCCAATCGATAGCAATGTCCCAGCGACCGTCCACCAAATTTGTTTTAGGTATGAGCAAATTTGAATCGGACAATGAAATCGGAACTTCGAAGTCCAGCTTCTGGTTGGACGGTCTGTAAAGGGACACTTTTCCTTTGATTTTGTCTTTATTGAAACTTGCCGGAAAAGTAATCATAATGCCTTGTGGTGTTGCAGAAACGGTTACCTTATCGGTTAAATTGGCCGCATTCTGTTCTTTATCGAGCTGTTGTTGAAAGCTCATTTCTTTTTTATAATACTCTTCTGTAACCATTTCGTGGTCATAATTTTTATCGGACTGTACTTTAAATACGAAGTACATGATAAACGTGATGAACAATCCGAAAGCGATTACAATACTGGTTCCCCAATTTACTTTCATGGTGCGTTTTTTTTAAGGGTTATAAACGATTCTTTAGTTAAAACTTCGCGGACCTAAAAAGTTGGTCGTCGTGGTTTCAATCAATACGTCTCCGTCATAGACTTCAATCGTTATTTTGGTTTTATCTCCTTTTAGAAAAGCCGGATGGATCTCAATAAACAAGGTTCCCTGAGCCATTCCTTCTTTTTTAATCTGGAACTGTGGTTTTCCCACTACTATAATTTTTCCTTTAGGATCTACTAACTTAAAGTGCACCTTATTAAAATCTTTTACTGTTTTATTCACGATTTTATAGGTAAACACATTACTGATATTTTCTCCTTTGCGTTCGTACAATTGTCCTGGTAATCGCAATACGGTAGCTTCCACTTCGTTTCTAAGAAACAACATTCCAATGAAAACACCGGTTAATATTATCAGAACAGATACATAACCTTTCATTCGTGCCGTAAAGACGAATTTTTCTTTTTTTACAATCTCATCTTCAGAGGCATAGCGAATCAATCCTTTTGGCAGATTGACACTCTCCATCATATGATCACATTCGTCGATACAAGCAGTACAATTGATACATTCCAATTGCGTTCCGTTTCGAATATCAATACCGGTTGGGCAAACATTGACACATTGTCGGCAATCGATACAATCGCCTTTTCCAAGTTGTGATCGATCTTCATTTTTACGGAATTTAGCTCTTCCGCTTTCCCCTTCACCTCTCACATGATCATAAGCAACAACAATTGATTTATTGTCCAACAACACACCTTGTAAACGACCATACGGACAAGCGATAATACAAACCTGCTCCCGGAACGATGCAAAAACAAAATAGAACACTGCTGTAAAAATCAACAGAGCGATTAACGTACTGGTATTGTGAAATGGCCCTTCTTTTACCATCTCGAGCACATGATCACTTCCTACCAGATAGGCCAGAAACACATTGGCAATTAAAAACGATATGATAAAGAACACGATCCATTTGGTGACCCGTTTTCGTATTTTCTCGGCATTCCACTCCTGTTTTGCGAGACGCATCTGTGCACCTCTGTCGCCATCGATCCAGAACTCTATTCTTCGGAACACCATTTCCATAAAAATGGTTTGTGGACAAATCCATCCGCAAAAAATACGTCCGAAGGCAACGGTAAAGAGGGTTACAAACACAACGCCAACGATCATAGAAATCACCACCAGGTGGAAATCCTGAGGCCAGAATGGAAATCCGAAAAAATTAAACTTCCGATCCAGCACATTGAACAACAGGAATTGATTCCCATTGATTTTAATAAAAGGGGCCGAAAACAAGAACGCTAACAGGAAATAGCTGACCAGCTTTCTTTTTTCGTAGAATTTTCCTTTCGGAATTTTAGGGAAAACCCAAGCTCTTTTACCTTCTTTATCGATAGTTCCGATACTATCTCTAAAACTTTCATCGGGTAAACTAGACATGATATTTTTAATTTAACCACAGGGTTATGAACCCTGCGGTGTTATTTTATTTTAGGGTTACAGCAGCCGTTTGAAGACTGTCGGCCGGTTTTGCTGCTGCATCCGTTGCCGGAGCACTGTCGTCTTTCCAAACATCACCTTCCGGTGCTTTTCCATCTTTTGGATTAGAACCTTGCAGACTTAAGACATAACTAGCCACTTTTTGGATATCAGATGGTTTGATAATCGCTTTCCACGACACCATTCCTTTTCCGTCACGTCCACCTTCCATAATGGTATTGAACACATTTTTGATTCCACCGCCAAGGATCCAGTGATCGTCGGTTAAATTCGGTCCGATACCTCCTCCTCCATCATTTCTATGACAGGCAATACAATTGGTTTCGAAGATCGTTTTACCGGCGGCCAGTGAAGTGGCATCCGTAAGTAGCGTTACTTTTTCCTTATCCATTAAATCCGGAGCTGTTTTTTTGTACTCTTCGACAGCTATCTTGGCTTCAGCCATTTCTTTTTCGAATTCTGCCGTCTGATCATCATACCCCATGATATGGAATTTCACCAGGTAAATAAACGCAAACGCGATACAGGCATAGAAAAGGTACACCCACCATGGCGGCAATACGTTGTCCAACTCTTTAATTCCGTCATAATCGTGATCCATCATCAATTCCCCTTCTTCTTCCATTTTACGGGAACGCGTCAACTTCTGCATCAGATTTTTTACAAACGGCGTTTCGGTTAGCGGAAGATTCTCGTCGATTTCTTTTTGTTTCCGTTGTGCATCCGTTAACAAAGCATCAAGGATATTGTTGGTTGCTTTAAGGACAATTTCAATTGCTATCAATACAAAAAGGAACAATAACAAGATTAACGATACGATAGGATACTTAATAAAAGCGGGTCTGTCGCCGGAGTCGATAAAGAATTCCATAGCCATAAAAAAGATGGCAAATAAAACCGGAATTCGAACATATACTGGAAAATATTTTTTCATATTTTTTACAATTATTGGTTGTTGGCCATGTCCTGATCTTCAAAAGGGATATTGCTCATTTCGGTTATTTTTTCTTTTTTGTATGTAAAAACCCATACGTACAATCCTACAAAAAACAGGAAGAAAATAAGCAGTGAAATGATTGGATAGATTTCAATTCCTGAAATGGTCTCCATATTGTGTTTGATGAACTTTAGCATAACAAATTAGTTTTTATTTTCCGCTACATCTTTTACTTTAATATCGGTTCCCAAACGCTGTAAATAAGCGATTAAGGCTACAATTTCCCGATCATGCATTGGCACAAAGGCTTCACCTCTTGCGGCAGCATTCTTCTTACTTTCTTCATAACTTTTCACAAAATCGGGATCGGCGTGTAAATTCTTTTCGATTTTTTGTGCCTGATCTTTGATAAGCTTTTGAGCATTGGTTATTTCCTGATCGGTATACGGAACTCCTAATGTTACCATGGCTCTCATTTTATCTTCCGTTTTGGAATAATCCATCGGCTTATTGTCGAACAACCATTTATAACCCGGCATAATCGATCCTGCTGAGGTACTTTGCGGATCCCACATATGGTTAAAGTGCCAGTTGTCGGAATATTTTCCACCTACCCGCATTAAATCGGGACCGGTTCGTTTGGATCCCCATAAGAACGGGTGATCGTAAACATATTCTCCGGATTTCGAATATTCGCCATAACGCTCCACTTCCGAACGGAAAGGTCGTACCATTTGTGAGTGACATCCCACACAACCCTCACGGATATATAGGTCACGTCCCTCGAGTTCCAACGGTGTGTACGGTTTCACACTTGTAATCGTCGGGATATTCGATTTTACCACCAATGTTGGGACAATCTGAACAATACCTCCAATTAGGATCGCAATTGTTGCTAAAACTGTCAGCTGAATTGGTTTTCTTTCCAACCATCCGTGGAATTTTTCACCTTTTAATCGACCGCTTGAAATACGTTGTAATTCCGGAGCTTCTGCCAATTCGTCTTCGATTTTCTGACCTACTTTAATGGTCATGATAATGTTGTATACCAATACCAGTAAACCGATTACAAACAGGGTTCCCCCTACCGCTCTCATAGCATACATTGGCATGATTTCTTTTACCGTTTCCAGGAAGTTACCGTAAACCAATGAACCGTCCGGGTTGAATTGTTTCCACATTTGTGCCTGAACAAATCCGGCTACATAAAGAGGTAAAGCATATAAGATAATCCCTAGTGTACCAATCCAAAAGTGGAAGTTGGCCAGTTTAGTCGAATACAATTTTGTTTTTGTCATTCGCGGAATCAACCAGTAAATCATCCCGAAAGTCATGAATCCATTCCAGGCTAACGCTCCAACGTGTACGTGCGCTACGATCCAGTCGGTAAAGTGTGCAATCGCATTTACATTTTTAAGTGATAACATCGGACCTTCGAATGTTGCCATACCATATCCGGTGATGGCTACGACGAAGAATTTTAAAACCGGTTCGGTTCGTACTTTATCCCAAACACCGCGTAGTGTCAGCAATCCGTTAATCATACCTCCCCATGAAGGAGCGATCAGCATTACGGAGAAAACCACCCCCAGGTTTTGTGCCCAATCCGGTAATGCGGTATACAGCAAGTGGTGTGGCCCCGCCCAGATATATAGGAAAATTAAAGACCAGAAGTGGATGATCGACAAGCGGTAGGAATATACCGGACGATTGGCCGCTTTCGGAACGAAATAATACATTAATCCAAGGAACGGTGTGGTTAAGAAAAAGGCCACCGCATTATGCCCGTACCACCATTGTACCAGTGCATCCTGAACTCCGGCATAAACCGAGTAACTTTTCATCGCGCTTACCGGCAATTCGAGACTATTAAAGATATGCAGCACTGCAACGGTCACAAATGTTGCCAGATAAAACCAGATTGCGACATATAAATGGCGCTCCCTTCTTCGCAAAATGGTCATTATCATATTAATACCAAATACTACCCAAATAATTGCAATGGCAATATCTATGGGCCATTCCAGCTCTGCATATTCTTTAGATGTTGTATATCCTAACGGTAATGATATGGCAGCGGCAACGATGATCAACTGCCAACCCCAGAAATTGATATTACTCAGTACATCGCTGTACATTCTGGTTTTTAATAATCGCTGTAAAGAATAGTAGACTCCCGCGAAGATCGCATTACCGACAAACGCGAAAATAACGGCATTTGTATGTAACGGTCTCAAACGTCCGTAACTCAACCAGGAGATTCCATCGGTTAAATTCGGAAACAGGTACATCGTAGCAATAAGGAGCCCGACGAGCATTCCCACAACCCCAAAAACGATTGAGGCATACAGGAATTTCTTTACAATTTTGTTGTCGTAATAAAATTGTTGCACTTCCATAATTAGTTTTGTTTTTCTATTTTTGTTTTTGATTTTTGCTCGTTATCTTTTTGTAACTCATCGTCGAAAAGCATTCGTACCGATGGTGTGTAATCGTCGTCAAACTGTCCGCTTCTGACTGCTTTTATAAAGACATACAGAAATACTGCAGCGACAACAATACTGATGGAGATTAAAATGTAAATGACACTCATACCTTAAAATTGTGTTAAACAAAATTACTCTAGCTGTTCCTCAAAAAACATGATATTTATCATGTCTTCGCATATATTTAAACAATACAAATAACTGATATTCAATAATTTAAAAATAAATTCTATTTTAATTGCGATCGTTGCGGGCATAGAGGTTACTCAGCACCGTTACAAAGCTTACGATGGTGATCGTACTCAAAGGCATAATGATCGCTGCCACCAGTGGAGAGAGGTTTCCCGTTACGGCAAAACTCAGTCCCACGACATTATACAGCAGCGACAATCCAAAGCTCATCATAATCGTTTTCATAGCATTATGAGAATACTTCAGGAAGTAGCCAATCTTCGCAAACTTACTGGCATCTAGTATGCCATCACAGGCCGGTGAAAAGACATTTACGTTTTCGGAAATCGAAATCCCAACATTACTCTGCGCCAACGCTCCAGCATCATTTAGTCCGTCGCCAATCATCATCACATTACATCCTTTTTCCTGTAACTCCTTTATATAAGCGAGTTTCTGTTCGGGTTTCTGATTAAAAACCAAAGTGGTACCTGTTGGTAATAATTGCGTCAGATTTTCCCGTTCTCCTTCATTATCTCCGGAAAGGACGGTCAGTTTATATTTCCGACTTAACCGTGCGAACAATTTTTCCAATCCTTCGCGGTATTGATTATCAAAGGTGAATTTTCCCTTATATACTCCATCTATACTGACGTGGACATTGGTTTGCTTCGTTTTTTCCGTTGCTGCCGATCCTACAAATGCTGTCGATCCCAAACGAATTTCCTGATTCCCCACTACGGCTCGTATACCTTTACCGGTTATTTCTTCAAATTCCAGGATCTCCATTAGTTCCATAACCGGTAGAAAATCATATAATCTTCTGCTTAAAGGATGGTTGGACGCCCGGAGTACGTTTTTTAGTGTACCGATTTCTTTTTCCAGCAATGGTATCCCTTCATAAGCGATAGCCGATTTTTTATTGGATGTAATCGTTCCGGTTTTATCAAAAACGATCGTATCGACTTTCGCCATTTGTTCGATGACCGTAGCGTTTTTCAGATAAAGTTTCCGACTCCCCATAATCCGCAGTACATTTCCCAACGTAAAAGGAGCTGTCAGTGCCAATGCACAAGGGCAGGCAACAATCAGTATGGCGGTAAAAACATTAAAAGCGGTATTGGTGTCGATAAAAATCCAGTAGCCAAACGAGATAAAGGCCAATAATAGCAATGCCGGAGTAAAATAACGACTTACAGTATCGGTGATGGTTTTGTATTTTAAATTGGTTTTTTTCTGAAATACTTCATTACTCCACAGCTGTGTCAGGTAACTTTGTGAAACCGAATGCAGTACTTCCATTTCGATCACTTTCCCGATTTGTTTTCCACCGGCGAAAATTTTATCACCCGATTTTTTGGCAATCGGTATTTCTTCACCGGTTACAAAACTATAATCGATATAGGCATTTTCGGAGATTAGAATCCCATCGACCGGGATCAATTCCTGATTCCGGATCAACAGTCGATCCCCTTTTGTAACTTCATATACCTGCGTAGCCTCTTCCCTGCCGTCGCGATTGATTTTTGTAACCGCTATCGGGAAATAGGATTTATAATCGCGTTCAAACGACAGGAAATTATAGGTTTTCTGCTGAAATAATTTTCCGAGTAGCATAAAAAAGATAAGCCCACACATACTGTCGAAAAAGCCCTGACCGTAATCGAATACGATATCGACGGTACTTCTGACAAACATTACAATGATTCCCAAAGCGATGGGAATATCAATGCTCAACATGCGCGATTGAATACTTTTCCAGGCCGATACATAGTAACCCCATCCGGAATAGAAAAATGCGGGAAGTGAGAGTGCGAAAATCAGCCAGCGGAAGAAATCTTTATATTGATCAATCCAATATTCACCAACTTCGAAATATTCAGGAAAAGACAGGAGCATTATGTTTCCAAAACAAAAAAACGCTACCCCTATTTTGTAAATCAAACTCCTGTCGACGGTTTTCCTGATACCTTCATAATTTTCAAGACTTATATACGGTTCGTACCCGATAGCGTTTAAAAGGAGTACGATGGTCTTCAGATCGGTAATTTGTGGGTCATAGGTAATCCGTACTTTTTTTTGCGAAAAGTTTACCTGTGACTGACTGATACCTTTTTGTAATTTTTGCAGATTTTCCAATATCCAGATACAGGAACTGCAATGTATATGTGGAATATAAAGCGACACAATATGTATCGTTTCCTCTTCAAATTCCAACAATCTGGAAATGATTTCCCGATTATCGAGAAAATCGTATTTTCCGTGAACTTCCTGTGGCGTCGCACCCGGCGCCTTTTCGAAATCGTAATAACTGGTCAGGTCGTTTTGGCTGAAAATTTCATACACCGTTTTACAACCCAGACAACAAAAAGCTTTATCCTCAAAAAGGATTTCTTCCGTTTTTACAATATCGTTACCACAATGGAAACAATTTTGCGTATTCATAATTTGCTCATTTTACCTATGACAAAGGTTGTAATTCGCTTAAAGATAAAATATGATATTTGTCATACTTTTGCTATATTTGTATGGAACGCTAAGGATAATTATATGGGGAAATGTGAACAATGTATCGTTAGGGAATTCAGTTCGCTCAAAGCCTTGAATAAGGAGGAGTTACTGAAAATTGCCAGTTGTAAGACTTCGTATACTATAAAAAAAGGAGAACCCCTTTTTGAAGAAGGAGAAGTTACCAATGGTATTTATTGTGTAAAAGACGGCGTTTGCAAATTATCCAAACTCAGTCAGAACGGTAAAGATCATATTGTAAAATTGGTCAAACCGGGTGAGCTTTTGGGGCAACGTTCGATGATTAGTGACGAGCCGGCCAACTTAAGTGCGATTGCGCTTGAGGACATGCAGGTTTGTTTTATTCCAAAAAGTGAAATTCTGGCCTTTTTCAACAATAACAATCAGTTTTCGATGAATGTGATGCGGACGATCTGCAGCGATTTAAAGGAAGCGGACGACCATATGGTTTCGATGGCTCAGAAAAGTGTAAAGGAACGTCTGGCCGAGACCTTACTATACCTGCACGATACTTTTGGTGTGAATGCTGACGGTACTTTAAAAATTCAGCTTTCCCGTGAAGAGTTGAGTAGTATTATTGGAACGGCAACCGAAAGTTGTATTCGTTTATTATCCGACTTTAATAAAAGTGGCTTAATTACCTTATCGGGGAAAAAGATCAGTTTAAAAGATAAAAATCAACTGCGTAAAATGGCAGAATAATAAAAAAACCGGTTGTACAACCGGTTTTTTTATTAGAATGTTGCCACTTGTTTTTTAGCGGCTTCAAATTCGGCTATTACATTGGTCACAATTTCCGAAACCGGTTTAATATCGTGAATTAAACCTGCTATTTGTCCGATTTCCAATTCTCCATCTTCCAAATCCCCTTCGAACATCCCGCGTTTGGCTCTGGCTCGGCCTAATAAGGCTTTTAATTCGTCCGGTGTGGGACATTTGGCATATAGCGTTTGTACTTCTTCGAAAAATTTATTTTTGATCAATCGAACAGGAGCCAGTTCTTTTAAGGTTAACTGGGTATCCCCTTCTTTTACATTTAGTATCGTCTGTTTAAAATTATCGTGAGACGAGCTTTCTTCGGAAGCTGCAAAACGGGATCCCATTTGCACACCATCGGCTCCCAGAACCATCGCAGCCAACATTCCTCTTCCGGTAGCAATTCCTCCGGCTGCAATTAACGGAATATTGATTTGTTCCTTAACCATCGGGATAAGGGTTAATGTAGTCGTTTCTTCGCGACCGTTATGTCCACCCGCTTCAAAACCTTCGGCTACAACGGCATCTACTCCGGCTTCCTGTGCTTTTAACGCAAACTTGGAACTACTCACTACATGTACCACGGTAATCCCGTGTTCTTTTAAAAAGGCAGTCCAGGTTTTAGGATTCCCGGCAGAGGTAAAAACTATTTTCACACCTTCTTCGACAATAATATTTATTATTTCCTCAATGTTGGGGTATAACATCGGGACATTTACACCAAAAGGTTTATCGGTTGCTTTTTTACATTTCTGAATATGTTCGCGCAATACATCGGGATACATCGATCCCGCTCCGATTAATCCGAGGCCACCGGCATTACTTACTGCACTGGCTAATTTATATCCGCTGTTCCAGATCATTCCTCCCTGAACAATCGGATACTGAATATTGAAAAGTTGCGTTATTCTGTTCATTACAATAGGTACATTAATTTTTATTTCTTAGTCGAAAACAGTACTTCTTTTGTTCGGTTTTCAACACCTGCTTTCAAAGATAAGCTATCCGGTTAGCTTCTCCAATAAAAATTAGCTGTCCTACAAAAGGAAACCTATCTTTTAATTATTTTCCCGGTGCGGGTCGCTTTACCCGAGACAATTGTATACAAATACATCCCTGATTTCAGGTTTTCCATTGGGACAATAGTCTCCTGTAGCTCATTTACTTTTTGGCGTATTACCTCCTGTCCGAGACTATTATACATTATAAAACGGGCATCGTGTTGCCCGGATGCGGCAATAGTCAGATTCGTTTCGGTAGGATTCGGATAGATTGCAAATCCGTTTACAGTAAAAGAATCGGTTGTCAGGGTCGCATTATGAAATGCCAGCTGGAAATTAGGTATACCGTAGCCATAGCGACCATCCGGATTGGTATAGTGGTCGGACGCCTGTAGTATCAATTTCCGAATCGCCTCATTGGTTTTATCGGGTAATGCCTGCCATAAACACGCTACTAATCCCGCAATAATCGGCGAAGAAAACGAGGTTCCCATTTCATAATTTATAGATCCATTTTTATCTGAGGCCATTACTTCGTGACCTAGTGCCATGACATCCGGTTTTATTCTGCCATCGGCTGTTGGTCCCTGCGAACTAAAAGGCGCCCTGATCCTTTCTGTTGAAACTGCTCCCACTGACAGTACATGAGCTGCATCGGCGGGAGCGGTAATATATTTCCATGATTTTGATCCCTCATTACCGGCTGAAGTGACAACAAGCATACCTCTGCTAAAAGCGATTTCGGCGCCACGGGATATAAAAGTGGTTTTTCCATCCATGTCTTTATAGGTATAGCCATAATTTGGTCTGCCCCGCTGCTGGCTTATCCCCTGCGATAAATTAATCACGTTCACCCCTAAGCTATCGGCCATTTCAATAGCGGCCACCAAATAACTTTCCATTGATGAAATCACCATTTTGGGATGTGACACCCGAAATAAATAAAACGAAGCATCCGGTGCCGTTCCAATCAATTTTCCTTTTTCGTAAGCGGCTATAATAGACAATACCTTGGTTCCATGATCACTTCCCGCATAAACCTCTTTATTTCGATAGGCTACATTATACGTACCCAAAATCTGATTATTTTCCCGTATTCTCCGGAATGGACTTGCAGTATTAACCCCTGAGAACCCACTGTCGATTACTCCAATAATCATTCCTTTACCGATATAGTCCTGCTGATGCAACACCTGACCGTTTAACATTTCAATTTGTGTCGCCGATTCCCCATACTCGAAATCGTCTTTGGTATTTTTAAAGGCCTTCACTTGTCCGACCCTGTCAATATCTGCTTCTTCGATATTATTTAAGAGCTTATCCGCAAAATCGATACGGGCCACAAAAGGTAATTCTTTCAACCTCTTAATAGCATCCTGTACACCTTTTACATAGAGTGTATTTAGCCATTTGGATTGCGTTACTATAGTAATACCGGGCGTTTCTTTAACCTGCTTAACGTATGGACCATGTATCGGAACATCCTTAATATCGAGTGGTAGCTGCTGTTTTATCCTCCTATCCAATGCTTTTTGCGTAAGCATGGACAAAGGATTGTCTAAAAAAACCTGTTGGTTCGGTTTATCATTAAAATATACCCAGGCATATTCATCCTGAGCCAATACCATAGTTTGCAAAAACAAAATGAGTAGCGTAGAAATCTTCTTCATAAATATCTTCATTACGATTGTAAAGAATGAAATTTACTACGTCCTGTTTACAATTGAAATAATTGTAAGCTATTTTCTCTTTACTGTAGCTAATTGTCCCAATTGGAACCTACTTTTCTAGATAACCGGCAAAGCGGCATAAAAGAGGGGTTAGATTACTTTTTAATGATTTTTCCGGAGAATGTCGCGGTACCCGACACTATGGAATACAGATAAATTCCGGATTGCAGATTTTCCATCGAAACGGTAGTTTGCGGAATAGCATTTAAGTTTTTACGGATTACTTCTTGTCCGATACTGTTGTACAAAACAAAAACAGCGCCCTGTTGTCCATTTGTGGCAATAGACAGGTTTGCTTCCGTAGGATTCGGATATAGTGTAAATCCGTTTTGTGTAAAAGAATCCGTAGCCAGAGCCAGGTTGATGGCCGAATAAAAATCCGGAATTCCATAGCCATAAAATTCGTTTGGATTAGTATAACGGTCGGCCGATTGTTTGATTCGCTGAACGATCTCCGCATTCGTTTTATCAGGTAATGCCTGCCACAAACAAGCGACCAATCCGGCAAGGGTTGGCGACGAAAAAGAAGTTCCGCTATTAAAGCCTAATTCTCCGGTTTCGGTAGTCACTACCGAACCAGTTCCCATTGCCATGACATCGGGTTTAATTCTTCCGTCTGAAGTGGGTCCCTGCGAACTAAAAGACGAGCGGACTTCGGATGCATTTACCGAACCCACCGTTAAAGCATTAGGCGAATCAGCCGGAGCCGTGATATATTGCCAGGAATTAGCGCCTTCATTACCCGCCGACACTACCAGAATCATTCCCCGGGTAAAGGCAACATTTGCACCTCTGGTTACAAAAGTTGTATTTCCGTCCATATCCTGATAAGTATAATTATAACTGGTATTGGTGAACCTGCTATATCCCAAAGACGAATTAATCACATCCACGCCCAGGCTATCGGCCATTTCTGCGGCTTCCACCCAAAGGCTTTCTTCCAACGGATTTTCGGTATTGTAATCTTCCGTTACAAATAAATAATAGGAAGCATCCGGTGCGGTTCCAACCAATTGGTTTTCGACATAAGCCGCCATATTCGATAATACCTGAGTTCCGTGTTGGTAGCCGGTATAAAAATCGGCGCTGCGGGATACAAAATTATACCCGCCTTTAATCTGATTGTTATTTCGGATTCTTGCAAACGGTTCGGTGGTATTTACTCCGGGGAAACCGGCATCGAGTACGGCAATAATCTTTCCGTTTCCGGTATAATTCTGTTGGTGCAGTAAATGTCCGTTCAGCATTTGTATCTGTGCCGCCGACTGTCCATACGGGAAATCAACCTGTACGCTTAAAGCTTTCTGAAACAAACCCGAAACCGGATTTTGTATCGTCTTTCCGGCATTCAACGTTTTATTTGCAAAGTCAACACCACTCACAAAAGGCAGTGCAGCTAAACTGTTAATAGCCTGTTGTGTTCCGCGAACATGCAACACGTTCATCCATTTGGATTTGGCCATAACCGTGATACCCGCTGTAGCTGTTACCTGATCAATATAGGGTTGATAAATGGGGGCATCCTTTATATCAAGTGCAATTCCCTGTGCTGTTCTTCGGTCTAAAGCGCGTTGCGAAAGCATCGACAACGGATTATTCAGAAACGTTTGCGCATTGGGTTTATCGGAAAAATAAACCCATGCGTCTTCCTGTGAAAAGGATACATTATATAATAAAAGTATAAGTAGCGTAAAGTACGTTCTCATGTTTTCGGGGGATTTGAAAACGCAATTTAAGAAATTACTCCCGAACCTACTAATTCTTCTCCGACATGCCATGAAACAAATTGTCCTTCCGTTATAGCCGATTGTGGCTCGTCAAAAAAGACATACATTCCGTTTTCGAACTGGAATAAAGTTGCTTTTTGCAAGGGTTGACGGTAGCGAATACGTGCCATCACCTCCATTTTTTCACCGGTTTTTAACTTCAGATCCTCCCGAATCCAGTGTACTTCCGGCTGTTGAATAAACAAGGCTTTTTTAAACAAACCCGGATGGTTGTTTCCCTGTCCGGTATAAATCGTATTTGTTGTAACATCTGTAGCGATGATAAACAACGGTTCTTTTGTTCCTCCTACATTCAGACCTTTACGCTGACCGATAGTAAAATAGTGGGCACCCTGATGTTTCCCTACCACTTTACCCATTTCGGGCGTATAGCCTATGTTTTTAGATAAATAAGCCAACTCTTCTTCCTGTGATGCAAATACCGGTTGCTCCTGATGGTAAACCGGGCTGTCGGCGGCCACTTCAAAGATCAGGCCTTCTTTGGGTTGTAATTGCTGTTGTAAAAACTCCGGTAAGCGTACTTTTCCGATAAAACAAAGTCCTTGTGAATCCTTCTTTTCGGCTGTAACCAATTCCATACGCGCTGCAATTTCGCGTACCTGTGGTTTGGTCAATTCACCGATCGGAAATAGCGATTTCGCCAATTGTTCCTGTGACAACTGACATAAGAAATACGACTGGTCCTTATTTCCGTCGACACCTGCCAACAGCTGGTATACTTCTTCTCCGTCTTTTTCAAGGATTCCTTTACGGCAATAATGCCCGGTAGCCACATAATCGGCACCCAGGCTTAAGGCAATTTTCATAAAAACATCAAACTTGATTTCGCGGTTGCAAAGTACATCCGGATTTGGGGTTCGTCCCTTTTCGTATTCGTTAAACATATAGTCAACAATACGTTCTTTATATTGTTCGCTCAGATCGACGGTCTGAAACGGAATTCCTAATTTTTCGGCGACCAAAAGCGCGTCATTACTGTCTTCCAACCATGGGCATTCGTTCGATATGGTTACCGAATCGTCGTGCCAGTTTTTCATAAAAAGGCCAATCACTTCATAGCCTTGTTCTTGTAAAAGATAGGCTGCTACACTCGAATCCACACCACCGGAAAGTCCTACGACTACTCGTTTCATTTTTATATTTCGCTGTTATATATTGATTTTCAGTTATTTTTTGTGCAAAAGTACGACATTAATTCGTTTTGCTTTTTAATTCGGTTGGTTTCTTCTTTCCGTCCGAATCGGTAACGATTTTAAACGTCATGTCGTTTACCTTTTTTGCATTGACTTCCTTAACCAGTTTGTTTTTTTCGTAGAATTTCCAGATTCCCGATTTTTTACCGTTTTTAAACTGACCGCGTACCGTTACTTCGTTGGCTGCATTGCGATAAATGGACGGTCCGTCGAACTGATCATTAACATAACCCGTCTCTTCAATCACCACTCCTTTATCGGAATACTTTTTATAGATTCCTTGTTTTACACCGTTTACATAGGTCACTTCTTCTGCAATCGCACCGGTTGGATAATACGTCTTACGCGTTCCGTCTAATTTTCCATTTTTATAATTTTCCAGTGTCATCACCGGTTTTCCACCTTTGTGGTAAATTTTCCATTCCCCTTCGTGTTCTTTGTTCACGATCTTCCCTTCGCTTACTTTATTGCCTTTCTGATCGAAGAAAATACTGTAATTCGAACCATCATTCGCCGAAAAGTCGCGTGTTCCAATAACCGGTCCGGCTTTGGTATTGTCGAAATATTTAAAAATACCCGTTTCTTTACCATGATCAAACGTTCCTTCATAGCGTGGGTATTTGGTATCTTCATAAACACCTTTCCACAATCCGTGACGTTGACCTTTATCGTCGGTTTTATTGGTTTCCTGCGCAAAAGCAACAGCACAGAACAAAGAGCATAAAGCTAAAAACGTTGTTTTCATAGTATCGGGCTTATTCAGAATTAAAACGTATAATTCTGAAAATAATTTTATAAATGTCGATTTGCTAATTTATCAAAAGATTGTACAAAAAAAGCATCCGTGATGGATGCTTTTTTTTATTTTTTGTTATCCTTGGCATTTTTTTGTGCCTCGGCCTGCTCCATCATTTCTTGCATCTTTCGTTGAAACTTACTCTGTTTCTTAGGCTTCGCCTTATTTTCCTGAATCTGAGCATGGATCTTCTCTTCGTTAACAATATAATTCTTGATAACTAACATAATACCAATGGTGATTGTGTTTGAAATAAAATAGTACAAACTCAACCCGGAAGCATAGTTATTAAAGAAGAACAACATCATAATTGGCGAAACATAGATCATGATTTTCATGATTTTGCTCATATCCGGCATCCCTTCTTGCGGAGGTGTACTCATTGCCTGATCGCCAGTTGTCATTTTCATATAGAAAAAAATCGCAACAGAAGCCAGAATCGGGAATAAACTCACGTGGTTTCCGTAGAAAGGAATATAGAATGGTAAATGTAATACCGAATCGTATGACGATAAATCATCTGCCCAAAGGAAACTCTTCTGTCTTAAGTCAAAATAAGACGGGAAGAACTGGAAGAGGGCGTAGAAGACCGGAATCTGCATCAGCGCGGGCAAACAACCCGCCATTGGGTTTACGCCTGCTTTGTTGTACAGTTTCATGGTTTCCTGTTGTTTCTTCATCGGATCTTTACCGTATTTTTCGTTTAATTCGGCAATCTCCGGACGCAATACTTTCATTTTTGCCTGCGACAGGTACGATTTATACGTTACCGGCGACATCACCAAACGCACTAAAATTGTAAAGATAATAATCGCAATTCCATGTGGAATGTAATCACTTAACACGTTGTAAACCGGAATAAATACATAACGGTTGATCCAACCGAAAATTCCCCATCCCAAAGGCATTACTTCGTCTAAATTCTTGTTGTATGAATTTAAAATATTATAATCCGATGGACCATAATACCAGTTCATATTATAGTTTAATTCGCCATTTTTAAATTCCAACGGTAATTTTGCTACAAAGTTCTTGGTATAAACCGTGTCGATTTTTTCGTCGTGAACCAGGTTTTCCGATTTTAACTGAGCTGTTTTAAACGGAGTATCCGTTAATAAAATTGACGTAAAGAAGTGTTGTTTAAACGCCACATAGGTTACCGCTTCCGCTGATTTTTCGTCCAGTTTACTCGTCGCACTTAGCGAGTTGTCTTTTCCGTTTTCGTATTCGTAAACCAAATCGGTATAACGGTTTTCGTAGCTTACACTTTTCTCGTTACGGAACGATTTTAACTGCCATTCCATATCCAATGGTTTCGCCGTATTTACAACGGAACTCAATCCTTGCGAACGGATGGCGAAATCCATCATGTATTCTTTTGGTTTTAATACATAACGGTATTCCAGGAATTGATTCGCACCTGCTTTTAAACGCATGGTCACGACATCGTTTCCTCCTTCTTTAGTAACGGTTGGTTCGAAATACAAGTCTTTCGTATTTAAAATACGATTGTCCTGCGTATGGATTTGTAAATTCAGGTTGGCATTATTTTCTTTAATTAAAGCCACCTGTTTTTTAGAATCTTTGCTGAATTGCTCAAAACCATCAACAGTAGCTTCGGTGATATAACCACCTTTGTTCGCTATTTTTAACGTTAAAACGCCATTGGATACTTCCGTAACGTTTTCTTTAGCCGACGGTAACGACGCGCTATAGGCAAAAGCACCTAATGATCCCTGTAACGCTTTTACACGAAGGGAATCGGTTTTAGTGGTATCTGCTATTACTTTGCTAACCGCAGCTTCGCGGGCTTTTTCCACTTTTTCGGTTTTCGCTTTTTCAGCGTCAGCAGCCATGGATTCTTTCTCTTTCTCGATGTTGTTAAACATCATCCAGATCATCAATCCGGCAATCAAAACAAATCCTACGATAGATTTTACGTCTAATTTCTTTTCTTCCATTCTAATGTTTACTATTTACGGTGTTGCTATTTTAGCAACAAACTTTATTCTTAACCGCCGCCTGTACAAAATGTACGAATAACGGATGCGGATTCGCAACAGTACTCTTATATTCCGGATGGTACTGAACTCCGATAAAGAACGGATGATTTTCCAGTTCGATAATCTCAACCAGTCCGGTATCCGGGTTGATTCCCGATGCTTTTAATCCTGCATTTTCCAGAACCTCCCTGTAATCGCCGTTAAATTCGTAACGGTGACGGTGGCGTTCCAAAATATTGGTTTTCCCATAAATGGAGTGCGCTAATGTATCCTCTTTTAAGGTACACTTCCAGGCACCCAAACGCATGGTTCCTCCTTTATCGGTAATATTTTTTTGCTCTTCCATGATACTGATCACCGGATAGGCTGTGCTTTCATTCATTTCGGTCGAGTTAGCATCGGCATATCCCAGTACATTTCTGGAATATTCGATCACCGCCATTTGCATTCCCAAACAGATTCCAAAAAACGGAATATTGTTTTCACGGGCATAACGTACGGTTTCAATTTTTCCTTCGATTCCTCGTCCACCAAATCCCGGTGCTACTAAAATACCATCCAGTCCTTTTAGTTTGTCGGCTACCGTTCTTTCGTCCAAATGTTCCGAGTGAATGCTGATCACGTTCACTTTTGTTTCATTGGCCGCACCTGCGTGAATAAAGGCTTCCAAGATCGATTTATACGAATCCTGCAATTCTACATATTTCCCTACCAAACCGATGTTAACGGTGTGTTTCGGGTTTTTCAGTTTGTGTAAGAACTCATTCCATTGTGACAAATCCGGGGTGTTTTTTTCCGGTAAGTCCAGTTTTTTCAACGCTACGCGATCCAAACCTTCTTCCAGCATTAAATTCGGTACGTCATAAATCGTAGAAGCATCGATCGATTGGATCACGGCTTCTTTTTTAACGTTACAGAATAAGGCCAGTTTCTGACGTAGATCGGACGATATTTCATGTTCGGTTCTACAAACCAGGATATCAGCTTTGATTCCGCTTTCCATCAGGGTTTTCACCGAGTGTTGCGTTGGTTTTGTTTTTAATTCCCCTGCAGCAGCCAGATACGGCACCAAGGTCAGGTGAATTACAATTCCGTTGTCATCACCCAATTCCCATAATAACTGACGAACCGATTCGATATACGGTAAGGATTCGATATCCCCTACGGTACCACCGATTTCTGTGATTACGATATCATAATCGCCGGATTTCCCCAGCAATTGCATGCGTTCTTTAATTTCGTTCGTGATATGCGGCACAACCTGTACCGTTTTTCCTAAAAATTCACCACGACGTTCTTTTTCGATTACCGAAAGATATACTCTACCGGTAGTCACGTTATTGGCCTGCGATGTCGGTACATTTAGAAAACGTTCGTAATGTCCTAAATCCAGGTCTGTTTCTGCTCCATCATCTGTTACATAACACTCGCCATGTTCGTAGGGATTTAATGTCCCCGGATCCACATTAATATAGGGATCGAATTTCTGGATCGTCGTTCGGTAACCTCTTGCCTGTAATAATTTAGCTAAAGAAGCTGCTATAATTCCTTTTCCTAAGGAAGAAGTCACACCTCCTGTAACAAAAATATATTTTGTCTGATTCATTGTGTTGTTGTTTGTTGTAGTTGTGTAAAAAACTTGGCAAAAGTACAATTATAAATTGAGAATTAATAACGGTATCTTGACAATTATTCGTTAATAAATCGGTTACGGTTTAGGGAAATTCCTTTTTATATTCCGCACCAATTCTTCCAGTCCGTTAAGCTTTAATTCGTATACCAACTGTAGTTGTTCGCCCAATTGTCCTTTTGGAAAACCTTTATTGTGGTACCATACGACATAATATTCGGGCAGGTCAATAAGAAAACGCCCTTCGTATTTTCCAAAGGGCATTTTTGTATGTGCTAATTTTATCAGTAATTCTTTTTGTTTATCCGGAACCATTATTCCATTCCTATTTGGGAAATCGAACTTCTTCCAACCGGCATTTTCGGATCTTCCCCATAATCGTTTCTACCCCGATCACCGTCCAACACCATATAGTATAATAGCACTAACGATCCAAACGGAATCAGACAAACCAGATACATCCATCCGCTTTTATTCACATCATGTAGTCTTCGTGCCGTAACGGCCAACGATGGAAGAATGGATCCTGCAATATACAGTAACAGTAAAACAGCTACCAGTCCACTCATTATTTCAGATTCCATGCCAAGTACCACAAAGAATCCCATCCATAAACCAAACATAATGATAATGTGAAACAGCATAAAATACCAATATTCAGAACGTCTGGCACGACCGGAAAAGGTAGCATAATTATCGATCATTACTTTTTTCCACCAGTCTAACATGTTGTAATCCTGTTCCTTTTTAATCATTATTTCCAGTTAAAGGTTATTACTTTTTTGATATCCGGATTTAAACTCAAATACACCGGACAGGTTAATGCGGTTCGCTCCAGAATTGTTCTGGTCTTAGCATCGGCTTGGATATCCATATGGAAAATCACCTGAATTTCGGCAATTTTACGCGGTTCGGCCTGCATGATTTTAGTCACTTCGGCCGTCGATCCGGAAAAATCCACATCCATTGTATTGGCTTTAATTCCCATAACGGTAAACATACAACTAGCCAAAGCATTAGCTACCGTATCGGTTGGTGAGAATGCTTCTCCTTTTCCGTTGTTATCTACCGGAGCATCGGAAATAATTTCACTTCCGGATTGTACGTGTATGGACGATGTTCTTAAATCGCCCAGATAAGTTACTTTCGAGGTCATTATTTTGCTTCTTTAACCGTTAAATCGTCGTTATAATTCATAATGTATACACCGGTATTGTAATAGCCGCCACCCAAACTGGTATAGTCAAATTTGTTTTCCACCTGTTCGGAGGCATTTTCATTTACCGATTCTTTAAATCCGTTTTCCTGGAACATCCGCACAATTACGTCGAATGTCACATCGAAACCACGGGTTGCAAAACGGTTCGGGAAAATGTTGTTTTTCTTTTTAAACGTATTCGCAAAAACCAAAGCCTCCGGTGTTTCGTTATCTTTGGTAACCGACGGATACAATAAGCGTAGTTTGGTTAAGCGACTCAATGGAATTTCATCAAAATCCAAAGTTTCATTTTTCTCCAGTGTTACCAATTGCACCTGGAATTGTGACAAGGCACTCACCAATATATTCAGTGAATTCAGCACCAGTGTTTTACTTTCGGTTTCCAAAATGACAAAATTGACTTTATCGGCTTCCATCAAACTTTTGATATTTTCCAATGTCACAGCACCTTTTTCGTTTAATTCGGCCAATCGTACCGATGGGTAATTCTCTTTTAGGAATTGACGTGAAGATCCTTTTTTCGGATCGACAATCGCAATAATATTTCCGTTTTTAGAGTGCATATAGTCGAACATCTTACGCTTCACATCATCCGAATTGGGCATCGATTGAAACAAATTCGAATACGGTTTTCCTCTTTCGTTCGACAATGGTGAAATCACCGGCGTATTGTACTGACTTAATAAATTTGCGGTATTCTCCACATTCGATTGGAAAAATGGTCCGATAACCGCATCGGTATTCGAAAAGTTATTTTTATCGATAACCGCCGCTACAGCCGAGTTGTTTTTCGTTTCCTTCGAATCAAAAATTCGGACTTTAACCGGTAATCCCAACGCACGTGCCGAGTCGATTGCCATTAAAGCACCGGCATAAAAATCGAGTGTCATATTCAGGAATTTATCCGAACGCAAACGCTCCTGAGTACTACGTACCGAGTCGGATGCAATACGATCCAGATTAAACGGCATAAACAGCACCAATTCCTTTTCGCTGTCTTTTTTCAGCGTTTTTACGATGTCGACAGATGCTTTATTTCCTTTAACCTCGTCAAATTTCGACGTGTTTGGCATTTTTAAATGCATACCCGCTTTCACACCGTCTTTTAATTCCGGGTTTAAGGCGATAAGCTGCTCTTCCGATAAACCGGACGATTTTGTTAAACGATACATGGTTTCCTTTGGTTTTACCTCATAGGTCATGTATTTGTTGTTTTCTGCTACTTTTTCGATTTCTTTTTCGACTGTTTTCTGAACTGCCGGAACATTTTTACTCAATCGAAGGTTGTACCCGATTTCCAGGTTTTCTTTAATCGCCGGATTCAAATCCTCCAATTCCGAAACCGATAGTCCGTATTTTTTAGCAATGCCAAATTTTGTTTCCTTAGCTTCTACGATATGATAGGATGGGTTTCCATTGGCTGGCACAAGTCTTTGTTTTACTTCCTGAGCCGTATTTTTAACGGTACTTTTAACCGGTTCTTTGTCCGTTTTTGGCGCCGTAATGGTTAGCACCTGACCGATTTTCAATCCTTCTTTTTCCACCGACGGATTGCTTTTATAAATCGCTTCAATCGTGGTACCGTATTTTTTTGCAATACCATACACCCCTTCTTTTGGTTCAACAGTGTGTGTGATGGTTTTAGTCGCAACCGCTTCTTTTACCTTTTCTTTCACCACCTCTTTCACCGGGGCTTTTTTATCGTCTGTTTTAGCAGCAATCATTTTGCCGGCACCTGTCGGAACCAGTATTTTCGTATTTTCCTTTAATCCGTTTTGCGAATCGGGATTCATGCGATAAATATCATAAGGTGTTACACTGTACTTCTTGGCAATCTGAACTACCGTTTCTCCTTTTTCTACCTTATGTTCGATGTAATTTTTGGTTTGCGCAAAGGCAACATTCGACAGGAATAGTCCTGAAATTACAACAGTTACAAAATGTTTCATACTACTTTTTTTACGCGAATAAGTCGTTATAAAGTTAGAATTTTATAACGACTTATACAGAATTTACTTTTCTTTTTATTCCCACTCAATAGTGGCCGGTGGTTTGGAGCTGATATCGTAAACAACCCGGTTCACCCCTTTCACTTTATTGATAATTTCGTTTGATATCTTCATCAGGAAATCATACGGCAAATGCACCCAGTCGGCTGTCATTCCGTCGGTCGATTCCACCGCACGTAATGCCACCACTTTTTCATAGGTACGCTCGTCGCCCATAACTCCAACACTATTCACCGGAAGGAGAATCGCTCCCGCCTGCCAAACTTTGTCATACAATCCGTGTGATTTTAAACCTTCGATAAAGATCGCATCCACATCTTGTAGAATCTGAACTTTCTCCGGAGTAATATCACCCAAAATACGGATCGATAAACCTGGTCCCGGGAATGGGTGTCGTCCTAATAAATCCGGACTGATTCCCAAAGTAGCCCCTACTCGTCGGACTTCGTCTTTAAACAACATTCGAAGCGGTTCTACGATTTGTAATTTCATATAATCCGGTAAACCACCCACATTATGGTGTGATTTAATGGTTGCCGACGGACCTTTAACCGATACCGATTCGATTACATCCGGGTAAATCGTACCCTGAGCAAGCCATTTTACATCTTCGATCAGATTGGCTTCATCGTCAAATACTTCAATGAACACACGTCCGATCGTTTTTCGTTTTAACTCCGGATCTTCAATTCCTGCCAATTCATTCAAAAAACGTGCCGAGGCATCTACTCCCTTTACATTTAATCCCATTCCTTTGTATTGTTCCAATACATTTTCGAATTCATTTTTACGTAAAAGTCCGTTATTCACGAAGATACAGTATAGGTTTTCACCGATTGCTTTATTTAACAATACGGCTGCCACGGTTGAGTCGACACCGCCAGAAAGTCCTAAAACCACTTTGTCACCCTGGATTTTCTCGCGCATTTCTTCCACGATTTCCTCCACAAAGGCTTTTGGTGTAAATGTTTGTGGTACTTCGGCAATTTTTACCAGGAAGTTTTCCAACATTTGTTTTCCATCGGTCGAATGGTATACTTCCGGGTGGAACTGAATGGCATATGTCGTTTCACCATCAATACGGTAGGCTGCGTTTTCGACATCTTTGGTACTGGCCAAACGTACACCGTTTGTTGGTAACTGTTTAATCGTATCACTATGGCTCATCCAAACCTGACTGTTTAATGCTACTTCATCAAAGAACAATTCGTCGTCTTTAACAAACGACAGGTTGGCGCGACCATATTCGCGGATATTGGAAGGCGCTACTTCACCACCACTAAAATGTGCCAGGTATTGCGCACCGTAGCAAACGGCCAATAACGGCATTTTACCTCTGATCTGAGATAAATCAGGATGTGGCGCGTCTTCTGATCTTACGGAATATGGGCTACCAGAAAGGATAACCGCTTTATAACTTGATAAATCACTCGGAAAGTGATTGTAAGGAAAAATTTCGCAGAAAATATTTAATTCGCGAACTCTTCTCGCAATAAGCTGTGTGTATTGCGACCCGAAATCTAAAATAAGTACGTTGTGTTGCATGTGCAAAAATAGACAATTCTTGAAAATTGAAAAATTTAAACGATCGAAAAAATGTAAAGAAATCGTATTCAAATGATTACGGAATCATTTTCACACAAGACAAGCCGTTTTCGCTGCTAAACCCAACAGGTTTTCGAAACGTGTCGGGTTTGGAAACACCTTGAAACACCTTTAATAATTCGAACCTAGATCCCATTTTGAACCTCATTAGTGTCAAAAACCGCCACTTTATTACTAGCATTTTTATTTTCAATATATTATATACCATTAGTTATAAGCCATATGATACAGTTCAATCCAAGCGGTCTATTAATTCCCGACACCAACATCATAACCTCATTGGAAGATTTCCAACATTACTTTGTTCATAGAATTCCTTCTCAAACCCGGCAAAGTATTTTTAGAAAATACGTTAACTATTCCAATGCTTTAAAGAAAACAATAAAAGCCACATCATTAAAACAATGGATTGACGGATCTTTTGCGACCAACATCAACAATCCAAAAGATATTGATTTGGTCACTTTTATTGAGCTTAACAAAAAGATTGAATTTGCGAATGAACTACAAGATTTCGAAAGAGAAACAGCTCTTAAAAAGTATGGAGTAGACGCCTATATCCTAACTGTAATTCCAGAGGATCACGCTAATTTATTTCTTTATAAAAGCGATAAAGCCTATTGGATGACCCTTTTCAGTAAAACAAAACGGGATAATTATGGCCGAAAATGTCCTAAAGGATTTCTGGAAATACACTTTTAATCCAGAAAAAAAAGGTAACTTAGTGGTATGAATAAAGCGAAACTATATAAAATCATCGATTTGCTAGACGAAATACGTGCCGTAAACGAAATGATCCAGTTACACCTGAATCATAACGATGGCGCTATGATGCTAGGTCAATACCAACATCGAAAAAATCGATTGATTGAAGACTTGACTTATGAATTAGATCCAAACAAATCGAAAACAATAACTCTTTCAGATTTATAAATAAAAAAAACGGCTTCAATGAAGCCGTTTTTTTGTTCTTATGTAAGACGCTTTGTTAGTCTAAAGCGTAGTTGATCGTTACGTTTGCCGTTACTTCGATTTCACCGATAGCCAATGTCTCTCTTGACATTTCAGTATCGGCCGACATTTTCATGGCTGTCATATACGGTCTTGGATAATACGTTGATGAATTATCGGTTACTAAAACCGCTTTCCCCATTTTCTGGTTCAAGGCATTTACATAATCCTGCGCTTTGGCTTTGGCATTTTGAACTGCTCTAACTCGTGCCTGTGATTCGTATTCGGCTACTTTTGTCGATCTGAAATCTACTCCGTTGATCACATTGATACCCGAATCCACTAATCCCAACATCATTGTATCGTATTTCGACAAATCTTTTAATGTAATCGAAATCGTCTGACTGGCTACAAAATAATGTTTTTTCTTTTCGTAATCGTAGGTTTTATTTAATTGAACCTGTTTGGTCTGATAATCTGATTCCGGCAATTTTGCTTTTTTCAGGTATTTGATTACCGCATCAATTGCGACATCGTTTTTCTTTTTTACATCTGCGGCCTGATCGCCAGTATTTTCAACCCCTACATTAATAATCACATAGTCTGGCGTTACTTTAATTTTTCCTTCTCCGGAAACAATTATCTGCGGTTGTGTTTTCATTTCCTGTGCGTTTGACACGGTTGCCATAAATAAGGCTACTGCGAATACTACTAATTTTTTCATTTTTGTGCTTTTAAGGTTAAACTGTATCAATCAAATGTGATGCCAAAATTTACAACTTTCCGGTTTTGGCCAGGAAAAACAGGATAATAATAGGGATCGCCAACAGGATTATCATAAGTGTATTTTCGGTCAACATAGCTGGTACTTTGGCAATTGTGATCACATAACCACCAATTGCCCCGCCAAAATGCGCTACGTGACCAATATTGTCATTTTTGGCTTTCATTCCATAAATCGAATATAACAAATAACCAATTCCGAACAAATAAGCCGGAACCGGGATAATAAAATACAATCCCAACGTCATATCCGGACGTAATAAGATAGCCGAATAGAGTATTCCGGTTACCGCACCCGAGGCACCAATCGCCCGGTAATAATAATCGTCCTTATGAAAATATAACGTTAATAAACTTCCGCACAACAAACTACCGATATAGATAATCAAAAACGAAAGCGTTCCCAAATCGTGTAGTACCACCGGTGCAAAAAAGTAAAGGGTAATCATATTAAAAGCCAAATGGGCAATATCGGCATGTAAAAAAGAAGACGAAAACATCCTGATTTGTTCTCCGGCGCGAATACTACCGATATGAAATTCGTATTTTCTAAAAAAAGTAGGATCGTTAAATCCTTTAAAACTTACAATTACGTTAATCGCAATAATCACTAACAATACAGGATCCATGCTGTTTCAATTATTTTCTTTGTGTAAAAATACACATTGTTTGTTTAGGTAATGTTAATTTGGAATGGTAAAAATATTTTTAAAAGGTATATTTGTAAAAAATAATTTCAAATGCAGTTTATACTCTATATAATAGCATACCCGCTTTTATGGTGTGTCTCTATACTTCCCTTCCCTATTTTCTACCTGCTCTCGGACTGTATTTATTTTATGGTGTACCATGTTATCGGATACCGGAAAAAAACAGTGCGGAAAAACTTAGCCGATACATTACCACATTTATCGGACAAAGAACGCCTTCGTATTGAACGGAAGTTTTTCCAGCATATGTGTGATATGTTTTTAGAAATGGTCAAAACCATGACCATCTCGGAAGCCGAAATGAAAAAACGCTTTGTTTTTACCAATATCGAACTGGTGCAGGAAATGGAGAAAAAGAACAAAAGCATCATTATGATGTGCGCCCATTATGCTAGCTGGGAATGGTTGATCATTATTGATAAATATATTAATTTCAGAACCTTTGCCGTTTACAAAAAAATACAGAACAAATATTTTGACAAACTAATCCGCGATATTCGTTCCCGTTTTAATTCGACGGTAATCGAAGCCAAAGAAACCGTTGATGCCATCCGTCGTAACGAAATCAATAATATAAAAGGATTTTATGGCTTCGCCAGCGACCAGTCGCCGCAATTACACCGTACCAATTATTTCGACACGTTTATGGGAATCAATGTCCCGGTGTTTACCGGTGCGGAAATGTTGGCAAAAAAACTGGATTTATCGTTAGTATTTGTCAAAGTACAAAAAGTAAAACGAGGTCATTATCAGGCGACTTTTGTGCCTTTATCCGAAAACCCAAAAGAAATTCCGAATTATGAAATTACTTCAACCTATTTGCGAATGGTTGAAGCGCAAATTTACGAAGCACCGGAATTTTATTTATGGACACATAAGCGCTGGAAACACCGCGACAAACAATCGGAACGATCACCACGCATAAAAAAAGCCCTGAGTTAATCAGGGCTTGTTTTTTATAGTTGAAACCAGTTTTCGACCATTTCTTTTTCAGAATGCAACGCTTGTTTATGCACAAACTCATTTGATGTTTTGTTGTATTCATAATCCTTGCTCCATTCTTTATGATTTTCGGCCAAAGCCTGAATGCTGTTACAAACATAATCCACCTCATCGGTCGTCGTTGTCGGGTGAATGGACATTCGGATCCATCCCGGTTTTTCGATCAAGTCACCCGAAGTAATTTTATCAGTAAGATAATGCGACGTCTCCTGATCCACGTGTAACAAATAATGCCCGTATGTACCGGCACAACTGCAACCGCCACGGGTTTGAATACCAAATTTATCGTTAAGTATTTTTACGCCCAGGTTAAAATGCAACTCGTTGATATAAAACGAAACCACTCCAAGGCGATCTTCGTGCTGACCGGCCAAAATATTGATATTCGCTACATTCTTTAATCGTGCAAAAACCTGTTCGATAATTTCGTGTTCGCGTTTCAGGATATTATCAATTCCCATTTGCTCTTTTAACTTAACCGCCAAAGCGGTTTTGATCACCTGTAAAAAGCCTGGTGTTCCACCATCTTCGCGTTCTTCGATATTATCCAGATATTTGTGTTCGCCCCATGGGTTTGTCCAACTTACGGTGCCTCCACCCGGACAATCCGGGATCATATTTTTGTATAATTTTTTATTAAATACCAATACCCCTGACGTCCCCGGTCCGCCAAGGAATTTATGTGGCGACATAAAGATCGCGTCCAGATAGCCTTCCGGATTATCAGTCGGATGCATGTCAATTTTCACATAAGGTGCCGAACAGGCAAAATCGACAAAACAAACTCCGTTGTATTCGTGGATCATTTTTGCGATTTCGTGGTATGGTGTACGGATTCCCGTTACGTTAGAGCACGCCGTAACCGAAGCGATTTTCAACGTTCGGTCTTTGTATTCTTCCAATAGTTCACGGAAACTTTCCAAGCAAATTAAACCCTGTTCACAAGCCGGAATCACTTCCACTTTTGCGATGGTTTCCAGCCAGGACGTTTGGTTGGAATGGTGTTCCATATGCGAAATAAAGACAACCGGTTTTTTCTCGTCCGGTATCTGTGTATATTTCTGTAGGTTTTCAGGAACTTTTAATCCTAAAATACGTTGAAACTTATTAATCACACCGGTCATTCCCGAGCCATCCACAATCAGCACATCATCCTGATTACTGTTTACATGTTTTTTGATAATATGACGGGCTTCATGATAAGCCATGGTCATCGCAGTTCCGGAAACCGTTGTTTCGGTATGCGTATTGGCGACAAAAGGACCAAAATCGTTAATCAGTTTTTCTTCGATCGGACGATACAAACGTCCGCTGGCCGTCCAGTCGGTATAAATAATTTTTTGTTTTCCGAAAGGAGATTCGAATTCCTGATCAATACCGATAATATTTTTTCGGAATTGTTGGAAGTACTGTTCTAATGTTGTGGGTTCCGTCGCTGTTGTTATCATTATAAAAACTATTGAAGTGCAAATTTATAATTTATAAACACTAAAACTGTTAAAAAAAGCTTTGAAATAATCATAACTACATCATAACCCTAAAAAAAGATGGAAGCCGTAACCTCCATCTTTCCCCTTTTTAGAAATATATAACAGTGTGCGTCTACTTTTTCAGGACTTTTGCCCGGTTGTATTCGTAATTCATCTGCGCGATATTGAGTACCGATATACTTTGCGGACATTCCACTTCGCAAGCTTCCGTATTCGAACAATGTCCGAAATCTTCACTATCCATTTGGTGAATCATGTTCAGTACCCGATGTTGCCTTTCTTCTTTTCCCTGTGGCAATTTCGCCATATGCGAGATCTTAGCCGACGTAAACAAAGCGGCACTTCCATTTTTACAGGTCGCCACACAAGCGCCACAACCGATACAGGCGGCCGAATCGAAAGCGGATTCTGCCGTTTCGTGGTTTACCGGAATACTATTCGCTTCCGGAGCTTGTCCGGTATTGACCGATACAAATCCTCCGGAGGCGATAATCCGGTCGAAAGCAGCACGATCGACCTTCAGATCCTTTTTAACCGGAAAAGCTTTGGAACGAAACGGTTCGATAACAATCGTTTCCCCATCCTTAAACTCCCGCAAATGCAACTGACAAGTCGTCGTATTTTTTAGCGGACCATGTGCCAGTCCGTTTATCATCACACCACATTGCCCGCAGATTCCTTCCCGACAATCGTGATCAAACTCAACGGGTATTTCATCCGAAAGTACCAGTTTTTCGTTAAGCGTATCCAGCATTTCCAGGAACGACATATGCGGATTGACGTCATCCAACCAATAATCCACTAGTTTTCCCTGTGTATTTTTATCTTTTTGTCTCCAAATTTTCAGGTGTAATTTCATAATTTTTCCCTTTAATTATTTGTAGCTTCTCACTATCGGTTTTACATTTTCGAATACCAAAGGCTCTTTGTGCAACGTGGGTTTGTTATCTTTTCCGGTCCATTCCCAAGCGGAAATAAACTGAAATTCGGCATCATTCCGCATGGCTTCACCGTCGGGTGTCTGGTATTCTTCGCGGAAATGCGCCCCACAGGATTCGTTACGCGTTAAAGCGTCGTAACACATCAATTCGCCAATTTCCAGATAATCGGCTACGCGGCCGGCTTTTTCCAGTTCGGCATTCATCGAGTCAACTGTTCCCGGAATGTGGACATTTTCGTAGAACTCTTTCCGCAATTTTTTGATTTCGGCAATAGCAAATTGTAAACCGGGCTCATTACGTGAAAGTCCGCAATAGTCATACAACAGTTTCCCTAATGTCTTATGATAATAATCCACTGTTTTCGTTCCTTTGGAATGGATAAAGCGATCCAATTGTTCTTTTACCTGCTTTTCGGCTTCGTCAAAAGCCGGATGCTCCGTTGGAATTTTCCCGGTATGAATTTCACCCGAAAGATAATTGGCCATCGTATACGGCGCAATAAAATACCCGTCGACTGAAGCTTGTAATAAGGAATTCGCCCCCAATCGGTTGGCACCGTGATCGGCAAAATTGGCTTCGCCCAATGCAAAAAGTCCCGGAATGGTCGTCATCAGTTCATAATCGACCCATAATCCGCCCATAGAAAAATGTGCTGCCGGCGAAATCATCATCGGTTCTTTATAGGCATCAATCCCCGTAATTTTCCGATACATATCGAATAGGTTACCGTATTTTTCTTTGATCTTAGCCACACCTTGTTCCCGGATTGCCTTGGAAAAATCCAGATAAACGGCATTTTTAAGCGCGCCTACGCCAAATCCGGCATCGATCCGCTCTTTGGCCGCGCGGGACGAAATATCCCTTGGCGCCAGATTTCCAAAAGCCGGATAACGGCGTTCCAGATAGTAATCGCGTTCTTCCTCGGGAATAGCATTGGCCTCGCGTTGTTCGTTTTCTTGTAACGGCACCCAAATCCGACCGTCGTTTCGCAGGGATTCCGACATTAACGTAAGCTTCGATTGGTAATCGCCCGATTGCGGTAATGAGGTCGGATGAATTTGCGTCCAACTCGGACTCGCCATCAAAGCACCTTTTTTATGCGCCCTCCAAATCGCCGAACCGTTACATCCCATTGCCAGGGTCGACAAATAATAAATCTTACCAAATCCGCCGGTAGCCAGCACCACCGCATGTGCCGCATGTCTTTCGATTTCACCGGTGTCGAGGTTTCGTACAATAATCCCCCTCGCCTTTCCGTCGATTACCACCAAATCGAGCATTTCATGTCGCGTAAACAATTGCACCGTTTTTTTATGCACCTGGCGCATCAACGCCTGATAGGCTCCAATTAGTAACTGCTGCCCGGTTTGACCGCGGGCATAAAACGTCCGACTCACTTGTACGCCGCCAAACGAACGATTGTTCAGGTAACCGCCATATTCCCGACCAAACGGTACGCCTTGTGCCACCGCCTGATCAATCAGATTTAACGAACACTCCGCCATCCGGTATACATTGGCTTCTCTCGCCCGGAAATCGCCTCCTTTTAAGGTATCGACAAACATCCGATATACACTGTCGCCATCGTTTTTATAATTTTTAGCCGCATTAACACCGCCCTGCGCTGCGACAGAATGCGCACGTCGGGCACTATCCTGAAAACAAAATGATTTAACGTTATACCCCATTTCACCTAACGAAGCGGCGATAGAACTTCCCGCCAATCCGGTTCCAACCACAATTACATCGATCTTTTTTCGGTTCGCTGGATTGACGAGTTTGGCATTCTTTTTATAATTGGACCATTTTTCTTCGAGTGGCCCTCCCGGTATTTTAGCATCCATATTCATATCCCATCGATTTTATTTAGCATTTAGAAAGTAGACATACACCGGAATAATGGCAAATCCAAGACTGATCATCAGCGAATAGCCAATTCCGAAATAGCGAACCCATCGCACAAACTTCGGATGAAACACACCCAACGTTCGGATGGCACTGAAAAAACCATGTAACAAATGGTAACCCAATGCAATCATCGATACGACATAAATCACGACATACCATCCTTCCTGATAGGTCGTTACCACTAGCGTATACAAATCTTTATTTCCATTGGCATCCATGGGTAAGGCTCCGAATTTGTATTCGTACCAAAAATTTTTAAAATGAATGATCAGAAAAAGCAATAAAACCGTTCCCAACACCCCCATATTCCGGCTGTACCATTTACTCGCTCTTCCGCGGTTATCGGCTTGGTACGTTCCGCCCGACTGTTTGTTTTTCATCGTAATCAGCAGCGCGTACAGCGCATGGAGTATAATCGAGGCGTACAAAACATACGAAACCATTTTGATAAACAGATTTCCCGATAAAAAATGCGAATAGGCGTTAAACTGTAATTGTGCTTTTTCTGCCGGCAGGAACAATTGCAGGTTTCCCAAAAGATGGATGATCAGGAAGAAACACAAAAACAGCCCCGTCAGGCACATAAAAATTTTTCTTGTAAGTGATTGCATGCTATATTATTTTAATTAATAGTAACCGATAATTTTCATCCATAATCCGCCTATAGTCATATAGATGAGTAGTAAAATCAAACCGGTTTCCAGTCCGCGGAGCCACCAGTTTTTTAAATCGACATAACCGCTTCCGAAGAATACCGGTGCCGGCCCGTGACCATAATGCGTTAGGGTACCGTATAACGAACCGATAAAACCCAACATAAAAGCCAGTAAAAGCCCTGGAATTCCCAGTGAAACGCCAACACCCAACAATGCGGCATACATCGCCGCCACATGCGCCGTAGCACTGGCGAACAGGTAATG
This sequence comes from Bacteroidota bacterium, assembly GCA_023446155.1. Taxonomy (GTDB): domain Bacteria; phylum Bacteroidota; class Bacteroidia; order Flavobacteriales; family Flavobacteriaceae; genus Flavobacterium. The sequence goes on along the minus strand of JAEXIT010000004.1, from coordinate 314,065 downwards.
ACTAAAGAAATAGACCAGAATGATTACCGGAAAGGCTATCTGCCAGCTTAAATCGCCAATCTGCACTTTTACCAGATTACTAAACCATCCGATAAAACCCAACTCATTTAGCGAACTGGCCATCATCACCAAAACCGAAAACCAGACAATCGTATCCCAGGCTCCTTTTTCGGATTTAATATCCTCCCAGGTCAACACCGACGTTAGCAATAACATGATCAAACCTATAAAAGCCGTTGTTGTCGCATCAATTGAAAACAAATCTCCGGTGATCCATAAAAACAACAGGATAAAAAAGGCCAGTAACATCAGCCATTCATTACGGGTAACCGGTCCCATTTCCTTGAGTTTTTGGGTTGCCATTTGTGGTGCATCGCCTGTTTTCTTTACTTCCGGCGGATATAATTTATACAGTACAAACGGAATTACGAAAAACGAAACCAATCCGGGGATAATCGCCGCAATAGCCCACGACATCCAGGAAATTTTAATCCCTAAATCGGCCGCAAACTTCTGACACATCGGATTACTCGCCGTCCCGGTTAGAAACATCGACGACGCGATCAGGTTCATATTATAACTGTTCAGCGTTAGGTAAGATCCCAGTTTGCGATGCGTTTCCGGTTTATCGGGTTCGGAACCAAAACTAATCGCCATCGATTTCATAATCGGATAGATGATCCCACCACCACGTGCCGTATTACTTGGAATTGCCGGTGCCAGACACAAATCGGCCAATCCCAATCCATAGGCCAGTCCGAGGGAACTTTTTCCGAATATGCGGATAAACAAAAAGGCGATTCGGTTACCCAATCCGGTTTTAATAAACCCGCGGGCAATAAAAAACGAAATCCCGATCAGCCAGATTACTTTATCTCCAAATCCTCGCAGTGCCAATGTGACCGATTTACCGGCTTCGCCCGGTGCCAATACCTGCGACGCGGCCGTGATTCCGATAGCAATCATACACATCGTTCCCATAGGAGCCGCTTTTAGGATGATTCCTAAAATTGTGGCTACGAAAATGGCAAACAGGTGCCAGGCTTCCGGGCTTACCCCTTCCGGTTGTGGAATAAGCCATAACGCGATTCCAACAACCAAAGTAATCGCTACTCTGGTAATGTTAACTTCTTTCATACGGAACAGTTTTTGGTTAGTATTTTTTAAAGACGGCTTTGTACTTGTAGCAATAACAGGTTATTGTTATGCGTAGTCGTATCGTCTATCGTATGCTTGTAACGGTCGATTTGCAATCCCAACTGAATCCGGGCGCCATAATCTTTCAGGAATTCAAATCCGAGCATGGGCACGAGTGTCTGGCGTATATTGGAATTGATTCGGAAATTGGAGTCCATATATTCATAGCGGCAGGAAAATTCGATAGCACTGAGTTTTTTATATTTGATTTCATACCGCAGATTGGGCAGAAAATAGAAACCCCGTATCTGGTAATTACTGATATATGGTGTGCGTTCGTCTACTGGCAGTGAAAAATAGAGATTGTGATTAATGGCTTGTTTGGCCTCCATCTGGGTTTCGAAAAACAAACGGTCGGTTAGCTGAAAATCAGCGGTGATATCGGCACCGAACGCGTAGACTTCTTTTTTAAAAACCTCGCCAAGTCCCGCATTTAATCCGAAGTTGACATTGTTCTTTTTCGACAATCCCATCACAATCCGCGTCGAATATTGTTTGCCGTTGTCTTTATCCATTTCCTGATTCCGACCGTTTCCGTTAACCACCGAAAAAGCATAGGTAATGGGTAATTTACCAACATCAAAAGCTCCCGTTAATGAGGCACCGATCTGAAAACTGGTCCAACCATTTTTTCCAAATTCATAATACTGATTCGAAAAATCCATTGATTTGATAATATCGACCGGATAAGTCTCTTCGATACCAAACCAAGGACGAAACTGGCCAACCGTAATTGCGAAGTAGTTATTAAACGTATATTTCAGATAGGCATTTTCGAGTACTTTGTTTTTAGGATCCGATTTAAAGTCGGCCAGATTAACCAAAGCGACGACTTCCGTTCGTTCGGATATTTTGGCTCTGACCTGTGCGCGCATTCGTTTAATATCGAAGGAATTTTGCGTGACATCCCCATCGGAATGATGCAAACCGTTTAAATCGACATTATCGGTAAGTCCAACCAGATAACGCGCCTGAAAAAGGCCTTTAAATTGAAGTTGCGGGTATTTTACCGGGATAGCGACCGGAGTTGGTACTGATGCGATTTTAAGACTGTCGGCGTTTTGGCCCAACAAATTATAAGGCAGCAAAAAAAGGAATAAAACTTTGGCTAGTAATACGTTAACAATTTTGCGATTCATAGTGAAGAATTTAGAGCCTTACCGATATTAGGTATTTATCGTACAAGGGAAATTGTTATCACTATAAAATTAACAAAAAAATTATAAAAAAATACCTTACAAAATATTTTTTTCAATTTTAAGGGTTAGCTGTTAAAAATACAACATTTCACTAACCATAAGCTGATAAAACGTTCGATACGCAAAAAAAGTAACAGCCTAATGAAGTACTTCCACAACGGTAAGTCGGTTTCCGTATAAATCTTTACAATGGAAAAATTTACTTTCGGCTGTCAGCGTCAGTTCTTCGATAATCTCGACCATATTTGTTTTCACATAATAATACAGATCTTCACAATTATCGGTATAAATCACAATGGTAGGCTGACCGCCGGTTTGGTGTCCTATGAGTGCCGACTGAGCGGGGTCATCAGCTTTGAGCAGCCACAACCCAACAGTACTATTATCGGAGAAACCGATATGAACATAGCGTTGCCCGTCTGGCATCGTCGCATCGTAAAGTTTTTTACAGAAAAAATTCCTGCGATAGAAATCAAATGCTTTGTCGTAATCTTCCACTAAAAGAATTACCCTTCCCAAACTGACTTTCATAATTACTGGCGTTTTAAACGGTCTTCTAAATATAACGAGGTCTCATTATTTATGCTGTGATAGGTATTCTTTTTTTGTTCTTCCAGTCGGTCGGTAAACAAAATACCGTTCAGGTGATCGGTTTCGTGCTGAAAAATCACCGCTGTAAAACCTTCGATAATTTCTTCCTGCTTTACTCCTTTTACATCCTGATAGGTTAATCGGATCGTATAATTGCGGTACACCTCCCCACTTCGGTCCGGAATCGACAAACAGCCTTCATTTCCTTTTCTCAGTAATTTGGAACGCCAGGTAATCACCGGATTGATATAGGCCTCAAAGGGTTCTCCGCTTTTATCAAATCGCTGTACCCAGATCACATTTCGGTTAATTCCAACCTGAGGCGCTGCGATTCCTACCCCACCCTCTTCCGGATCGGTAACAGCCAGATACATCCGTTCCAGTAGTACCGTTAAATCGTTTTCGTTGGGATTTATGTCTTTTGATACCGATTGTAAAATGAGTAACTCCGAAGGTTCCGTAATCTGAATGACCTTCATCTTCTGTTTAGGGTCACCGGAGTGGATACGCGTTTTTTCTTCTTTTGTAAAATGTTGTGCCATAGAAGTCATACCAACAAAAGTAAACAACAATAGGTATATTTTTTTCATTTCTAAAATTAAGACATTATTTTTACGGAGCGGGTAAGTTATCCGGTCTAAAATTAGTCGGATTCTGTAAAATTACAATACCTATGGCTAAAAATAATTTTCTACAAAACACCTATACCCCTTTACAGCCAACTGTTAGACAGGCAGATGGCTCCATAAGCTATCGGGAATTCCCGCCTGATATACGCCTTTCGTCCTATATCTACTGTTACTGGGAATTAAAAACCCATCGTAAACTCGAGGATGCATTTAGCTATCGGGTGGTAGCAGACGGTTGTATGGATGTTTATTTTGAACTCGATGATCCATCGGAAGCGTATGTCTCTGGATTTAGTGCCAATCACACCGAATTTCCAATAGGGACAACATTCCATTATATTGGTATTCGATTTTACCCCGCCATGTTTCCGCTTCTTTTCCGGATCGATGCTTCCGAGCTAACCGATCGGTACGAATTATTACAACTCGTAGTACCCGAAAAAGCCAACTATCTGAAAATGTATTTTCATCCCGATCAGGATATCGAAACCATTGCGCAACAACTCAATCATTATTACCTAAACCGGATTAATCGCACTAGCCTACAACCCGATTTTCGTCTTTTTAATGCACTGGACAGGATTTTTAAAAAATCCGGCAATCTGATTGTCGAAACCGACCTGGATACAGGTATTAGTCCGCGGCAATTGCGTCGCTTGTCCGAATACTATTTAGGCGATTCTGCCAAAACGTTCTGTAAGGTCGTCCGTTTTCAAAACGCCTTACAACAGCATTCTCATTCGGATAACCGAGACAACTACTCTTTTTTGGATTACGGCTATTATGATCAGGCTCATTTTATCCGGGAATTCAAACGTATGTATGGCCTTACGCCGAAAACAGCATCGCAAAAATAAACCGTTGTTTTCCATGTTGTGATTGTCCGTTTTTTACAATTTTTTCCACGGCATACAACAGAAGTTTGTATTCTCAATTTAAAACGAACCATTATGAAATTCAATTTTGGCATTATCACGACAAAACTAACGGAGAGCAAAGCCTTTTATACTTCCGTATTAGGATTTGGTATCACTTTCGAAAACGATTTCTATCTATTGTTGCATAGTCCGGATAGATTGTTTGAAGTCAGTTTTTTAATTCCCAATCATGCTTCACAGCAACCGCTATTTCAGCCGGCCTTTACCGGAAATGGCGTGTATCTCACCCTTGAGGTTGATGATGTGGACAGCGTTTATAAAACCATACGTCACAAAAACATTCCTATCGAAATCGAATTACGGGACGAACCCTGGGGCGACCGTCATTTTGCTATTCAAGATCCAAATGGAATTGGAATCGATATCGTTACCTACTCCGGCGCCTAAAAAAGCCCGTATAATTTTTGTAACTTTATAAGCCAAAATTTATTTCTGATGCGCGCACATAACTTTAAAACCGTTGGTGAATTCGAACCACAGGAATCCGTTTTACTCATATGGCCATTGGTGCAATATGCAACTGCTTCAAAAGAATATGACATTGAAGCCGTAACCCTTTCCATTATTTCGCATTTGGTGGACCATGTAGCCATTATCGTTTCCTGTTATGACGAAGCGGCAAAAGAACGTGCAATACAACAATTGAAAAATCACGCAATCGATACCGAACGCATCAGTTTTATGATTTTCCCGGCCGATTTTATTTTCCCAAGGGATTTCGGAGCCGAAATATTGATTAATGAAAAAGGCGAACGCGCTGTGGTTGACTTTAATTTTGACTCCTACGGTTTTTTTCCGAACAGCCATCCGATTTCCAAAAAGATGGAAGAATTCGACCGGATACATGCCAAATTTATCGATGTAGAAGGTTTGATTTTTACACGGTTAACCAGCGAAGGTGGCGATCGGGAATTTAATGGTAATGGCATCATGATGACCATTGAAGACACCGAAGTTACCAAGCGCAACAAAGGCTGGACCAAAGAACAGGTGGAAGACGAATTTAAACGGATCTTTAATCTCGATAAGGTCATCTGGTTACCGTATGCGACTTACGACGACGAAGATATGCATGCCGGCCCCATTCCTGATGAAGATGGTGCATTCCTTGCTTATCGTTCGGCTTCGGCAAACGGACATATCGACGAGATGTGTCGGTTTGTAAACCGGGATACCATCGTATTGGCACATATCACTACAGAAGAAGCGCTACAAAGTCCGATTCATGCTTTAAATAAAGAACGACTGGATCTGGCCTATACGATACTACAAAAAGAAACCGATCAAAACGGAAATCCGTTTAACATTATACAAATGCCGGTTCCGGAACCGATTTATATTACGGTAAAAGAAGGCGACGATGTTTATGAAAATTATCAGTTTCCCTACGATTTACTGCACGGTAAGCTCAAAGACGGTAGTCCGTTTCCACAGGAGCGTATGAAAGTACTTCCGGCACTGAGCTATTGTAATTTCCTGATTACAAACAATCTGATTATCGCTCAAAAATATTACCGCGAAGGTATGCCGTATAGTGTCAAAGAAAAAGACGAAGCCGCTTTGGCCATTTTAAAAAACGTATTTCCAAATCGCAAGGTTGTGGCAATCGACAGTATTGCGCTGAATTTATGTGGTGGTGGTATCCATTGTCATACGCGAAATGTCCCAAAAGTCAGCCCGCAATAATCGCGTATCATTGTAGCATTATTTTCGTCGAAATTTATACATAAATTAACACCTTTGGACATTCCATTTCTTTTGCAAAAAGCTAAATTTGAAAGACAACCGATTTGTAAACTTCAAGTATGCCTATCCGAAAAGCCACTTTAGCCGACAGCTCCAAAATACAGGATTTACTACAACAAATGGAGTACCCCGATACCGGAAATTTCATTCAGAAAAAAATGGAAATCTTATTGTTGCATCCCGACGAAGCTTTATTTGTTTATGAAGCATCCGGCGAAGTACTTGCTTTTATCTCGATTCATTTTATTCCGCAGCTCGCTCTTGAAGGCGATTTTGCTCGGATCAGCTATTTTGCCGTAGACGAAACCGCGCGGAGCAAAGGCATCGGAAAAGAGATGGAAGCCTACTGTGTGGCATTGGCACAGGAACGAAATTGCGATCGGATCGAATTACACTCCCACTCCAGAAGAACAGAAGCACATCGGTTTTATAACCGACAAGGTTATACCGAAGTGCCTAAATATTTAGTAAAATCGCTTAAATCATTATAGGAAATGAAACAACGCTTATTAGTGGATATGGACGGCGTCCTGGCCGATATATATGCACAATTGATCGAATTGGAATACCAGGATCTTGGCATCCGTCAGTCGTATGAAAAATTGAATGGCACATCGGAAGCCGATGTTTTTAAAAATGCCTTAACGTATATTCACAGTGACGGTTTTTTTAGAAACCTCCCGGTAATGGAAGGAAGTGTCGACGTGATGCGCCAACTCAATGAAAAATACGAACTGTTTATTGTGAGTGCTGCTATGGAATTTCCGAAAAGCCTGTCCGACAAATACTATTGGCTTGAAGAACATTTCCCGTTTCTACATTGGAAACAGATCGTCATGTGCGGTTCGAAAACAGTTGTAAAGGGCGATATTATGATTGATGATCACTTTAAAAACCTGGACTATTTTGACGGCAAAACCATTTTGTTTGCCCAGCCACACAATAGCGCCGGAAATATCAAGAACCATACCCGTGTAGACAGTTGGTCGGATATTGCTAAAATTTTACTGTAAAATACTTAAACTATCACCATAGTCATCTTTTAGGAACCGCTTACCTTTGCATAGTAAAACTTTAAAAATCAAAGCAATGGCTCAAAAAATAGTAGTCGTAACCGGCGGAAGCCGCGGACTTGGCAAAAATATGGTGTTACAACTGGCTCAAAAAGGACTGGATGTCGTACTAACCTATAACAGCAAAAAAGAAGAAGCACTCGAAGTGGTAAAAGAAATCGAACAATACGGTCGGAAAGCCGCTGCGGTTCAGTTAAATGTATCCGATATCGCCTCATTTAATGCATTTTGGACAAATGTTCAGCAGACTTTAAAATCGCATTTCCAGGCCGATCATTTTGATTATCTGGTCAACAATGCCGGGATTGGAATCCACGCTTCTTTTGAAGGAACCACCGAAGAGCAGTTTGACACCTTAATGGGCATTCAGTTTAAAGGCCCTTTTTTCCTGACTCAAAAAGCCTTACCACTTATGGCTAATGGCGGTGGTATTGTGAATATTTCTACCGGACTGGCTCGTTTTTCATTTCCGGGTTATGCTGCCTATGCGTCGATGAAAGGTGCCATTGAAACCCTGACGAAATATCAGGCAAAAGAATTAGGTGCCAGAGGAATCCGCGTGAATGTAGTCGCTCCGGGTGCTATCGAAACCGATTTTGGTGGCGGTGTCGTTCGGGATAATGCCGAAATGAACAAAAATATTGCTGCCGCTACTGCATTAGGTCGCGTTGGATTACCGGACGATATTGGCGGTGTGGTCGCTTTCCTTTGTACCGATGACGCGCGTTGGATTAACGCACAGCGCATTGAAGTTTCCGGAGGAATGATGTTATAATATAAAGATACCTACTCCTAAAAAACAAAAAACCTGTCCGATTTTAACGGACAGGTTTTTTTATCTGTAATCCCGGTGATTAGATTCCGGCGATTTCCTTGATTTCATCAATAATACGCAGTGCCAGTGTATCGGCTTGTTCCTGAGTAGGTGCTTCGGTATAGATTCGGATAATTGGTTCCGTATTCGATTTTCTCAAATGTACCCAATCTGCTGCGAAATCGATTTTCACACCATCAACAGTCGAAATATTCTCGTGTTGGTATTTCGCCGTCATGGCTTTTAAAATCGCATCCACATCGATTTGTGGCGTTAATTCGATTTTATTTTTGCTCATAAAATACTGCGGATAACCGGCTCGTAATTCCGCTACCGATTGGTCCTGTCCGGCCAAATACGTTAAGAATAGCGCCACACCAACCAAAGCATCACGTCCGTAGTGCGCTTCCGGATAGATAATACCTCCGTTTCCTTCACCACCAATAATCGCGTTATTCTTTTTCATCAATTCCACCACATTCACCTCGCCCACCGCACTGGCTTCGTAAGTACCGTTGTGTTTGTTGGTAATGTCGCGCAAGGCTCTTGACGACGACATGTTCGAAACGGTATTTCCGGGCGTACGACTCAATACGTAATCAGCCACGGCTACCAATGTATATTCTTCGCCAAACATTTCTCCGTCGTTGGAAATAAACGCCAATCGGTCAACATCCGGATCGACTACAATACCGAAATCGGCCTGTTCTTTTACCACCAATTCGCAGATATCACCCAAATGTTCTTTTAATGGCTCCGGGTTATGCGGAAAATGCCCATTTGGTTCGCAATACAAACGCACCACTTCCACGCCCATTTGCTCCAATAATTTCGGAATGATGATTCCTCCTGAGGAGTTTACTCCATCGACCACCACTTTGTATTTTTTCTTTTTTACCGCTTCGGCATCCACCAATGCTAAGTTCAATACCTCATCAATATGGATATCCATATAAGCATCGTTTTCGGTAATCGTACCCAAGTGATCCACATCCGAAAAATCGAAGGCTTCACTTTCGGCAATTTCCAGAATTTTAGCACCATCGGCACCATTTAAAAACTCCCCTTTATCATTTAACAGCTTTAGCGCATTCCATTGTTTTGGGTTATGTGAAGCCGTCAGAATGATACCTCCATCGGCTTTTTCCAACGGAACGGCTACTTCTACCGTAGGTGTTGTCGATAATCCCAAATCGATCACATCGATCCCCAGTCCTATCAATGTATTCACAACGAGATTGTGAATCATCGGGCCTGAAATTCGGGCATCGCGACCAATCACAACGGTTAATTTTTCCTTATTGCTATTTTGTTTTAAAAACGTTCCATAGGCGGAAGCGAATTTTACTGCATCCACAGGTGTTAGGTTATCACCCGTTTTTCCTCCTATTGTTCCTCGAATACCGGAAATCGATTTTATCAGTGTCATATATGCTATTGGGGATTAAAAATTCAAATTCATCACAAATATAAAAAGTTGTCGGCGTTGTACCCAATTCGAATCCTTTTTTATTCTGTTCGTTTTTTGAGTTTTAGAAAAAAGGACTCATAATACCGAAAGGACAGTGCCGCTATCAGTATTGTTATTCCAATTACTAATCCGGAAAACAGTAGAATCTGTACAGGTTCCGAAAGTTTTTTATCATTTATAAAACGAAGAAAAAGAAATCCCGTTAGCTGCATTGCAAAAGCATGGAACATATAAATTCCGTACGAAATCGTCCCTAAAAAAGTTACTATTCTATTTTGAAAAAAAGAAAATGGCACCAGACTAAGTGCCGACAATGACACCGAAAACAAAATCATACTATACAGATGGTATCCCATTTCGGAAAGAGAATCGGAAAATACATTCGTCGTAAAATACACACCCAAGAGAATCATTAAAACGATCGCAATTGCCTTTTTATTAGGGATTTTATCCTGATATTTATAGGTTACAATCGAACAGAAACCCGCCGCTGCAAAATAGAAAAAATACACACTAAATGTTTGTAATTGTGGCATCAGATCCGAAAAAAACAACATAAAATAGCCAATCGTAAAACCCAGTAAACCTTTTATAAGATACTTTTTGGGCACCATCAGAAACAAGGGTGCGACAAACAGATAAAACTGTTCCTCAATTCCAATGGACCATAAAATTTCAATGATTCCTCCCGGTCGGTATAACACGCTAAATACATTTGGCAAAAAGAAAACAGAAAGTAAAATTCCTTTAATCAGGTTATAATCATTTTCAAATTCAAATCCAAGATTGGGTAGGATAAGCTGATAATACAGAAAACCAAAAGTGAGTACTAAATAATACAGCGGAAAAATCCGTAACATTCTTTTCCGGTAAAATCGCCCGAGCGATATCGTATCCGTATGGTTCTTTTCGATATACAATTGTCGTATAATAAGATAGCCGCTCAACGCAAAGAAAAACCATACGGCTTCACTTCCCTTGTGAAAAACAGGAAGACCGTCGAAAAAAGGCAATCCCCTATTCTTACAAAATTGCGGCACATGATAGAATACCACCAATACTGCCAAAAAGAAACGCAAACCAGTGAGATTAGGCAATACCTTCACTTTCATAAAATGTCTTTTTCCAAAAGTAATTATTACATTTACAAAACAAAGGAAACTTTGATCAAAATATATTTTACAAATGAATTTTTTAGCCCATATCTATTTATCCGGTGATGACGATCTGATTAAAATTGGCAACTTTATGGCCGATGGTATCCGTGGTAACGATTACCGAAACTTTAACCCGGATATTCAAAAAGGAATACTCCTGCACCGGGCGATCGATACCTTTACCGATGCGCATCCGATTTTCAGAAAAAGTAAACACCGACTACATGAACCCTACGGTCATTATTCGGGTGTGATTATGGACGTATTTTATGATCATTTCCTTGCTAAGAACTGGGAACGTTATTCGGATACGCCGCTGGAAGCTTATGTTGCGGCCTTTTATACGTCTTTACAGGATCATTATGATTTGCTGACCGATAAAACCAAAGGGCTTATGCCCTATATGATCGAACGCAACTGGCTGGTGAGTTATGCCTCCATAGACGGTATTGCAACCATACTGTTCCAAATGGATCAGCGGACAAAAAACCGTTCGCGGATGCAATATTCCGTGAAAGAATTACAAGAATATTATATCAACTTTGAAATCGAATTTTCCCTTTTCTTTGATGAATTAAGAGAATTTGCGGCAAATAAATTAACCGAAATCACGCATGACCTTTCTAACTGAACTCACACAGGCTTTCCGCGAAAAGGCTTCTGCTGACAATGCCGGGCCAATGGAAGCCTATATGAAACATCATTTTCCATTTTACGGAATCAAAGCGCCTTTGCGAAAAAGTATCACCAAGCAAATCTGGTCATTGCATAAAGCCGAAGTTACAAACAATGCCCGTGAAATCGGCCTGACTTTATTACACCAAAAACAGCGGGAATACCAGTATGCCGCTATGGAAATACTGGAAAAAGAACTGCGCGGAAAATTTGAAAAAAGCGATATCAAACTGATCGAAGTGACTATCACCACTAATTCGTGGTGGGACACTGTCGATTTTCTCGCCAAATACCTTTTGGGCAATTACCTCACCCAATTTCCCGAAGAAACCGAAACCGTAATTTCCAGGTTTTCCGATTCCGAAAACATGTGGTTAAACCGATCGGCTATCCTTTTTCAATTGGGTTATAAAAGTAAAACAGACGTTGCCTTATTGTTTGCGTTATGCGAAAAACATTCTAATTCCAGCGAATTTTTTATCCAAAAAGCAATCGGTTGGGCATTACGGGAATATGCCAAAACCGATCCAAAAACAGTTATGCAATTTGTTTCACAAACCACTTTAAAACCGTTAAGCAGTCGGGAAGCTTTAAAAAATTTATAACATTTTTAAAATGATACTGATTCAAAAGGCGTAATTTAGCAGTTTAAAGTTTCCGGAACCGGATCACCAAAACCTATCTGCAATGCCGAATAAAAACGTATCGCCTATAACCCTCTTTTTGCGAAAAAACTTAAAGCGCTTAGAAGCCACGTTATTTTTTCTAAAAGCCATTTTAAATAACCGGCAATTTATCTATCTATCTTGTATTTTAGTAGGTTTATCCTCGGCTTTGGCAGTAATCGTTCTAAAAACATTTGCGCATTCGGTATTCCGTTTTGCGAATTATATCGACAATATACTTCATCTTCCTTACAGTAACAGTATCCTTCCGATCGTCGGGATTTTACTGACTGCATTTGTAATCAAGAAATTTCTGGACGGAAGTATCGAAAAAGGAACCTCCCAGATCATGATTGCCGTGGCTAAAAAATCGGGTATCATGCCTCGGAAACAGATGTATGCACAAATCATCACCAGTTCCCTTACCGTAGGCTTGGGAGGATCGGCCGGATTGGAGTCGCCCATTACGATTACCGGAGCGGCATTCGGATCGAATTATGCACAAAAATACCGTCTGAATTACAAAGACCGGACGCTACTATTGGCCTGTGGTGTCGCCGCCGGTATTGCCGCTGCCTTTAACGCCCCAATTGCGGGGGTGTTGTTTGCCATTGAAGTAATTCTGGCCGATATGAGTGTCACCGCTTTTATCCCGATTATGATTTCGGCTGCCACCGGATCGTTGGTTACTAATGTCCTGTTAAAAGAAGATATCCTGTTATCCTTCCACCAACAACTCACTTTCGATTATCACAATATCCCGTATTATATCGCCATCGGGATTTTTGCCGGATTGGTATCGGTCTACCATGCCCGGACGTTCCGAAAGGTTGAGCATTTTTTCGACCGTTATAAAAACAAAACCTATAAAAAAGCACTCGTCGGCGCTTCGGCACTGGCGATACTGATTTTCTTTTTTCCAACACTCTTCGGTGAAGGATATGAAAGCATTAAAATACTATCGAATGGAAATCCGAGCAAAATACTCGAAAACACCCTTTTAAATCCGTTTAAAGACAACGACATTATCCTCCTGGTTTTTGTAGGTGCCACAATGATGCTAAAAGTTTTTGCCACCGGACTTACTCTGGGTAGCGGCGGAAACGGTGGTAACTTTGCTCCTTCCCTGTTTGTAGGATCGTATCTCGGTTTTTGTGTGGCGAAATTTTTCAGTCTGATCGGATTGTCCGACAACCTTCCGGTTAGCAATTTTACCATTGTGGGAATGGCGGGTGTGTTAAGTGGTTTATTCCACGCACCGTTAACCGCAATTTTCCTTATTGCCGAAATCACCGGTGGTTATGGATTAATGGTTCCGTTATTGATCGTTTCGTCCATCAGTTTTGCGATTACCAAAAAGATGGAAATTCATTCGATGGATATTAAAAATCTCGCCGATAAAGGCCAGGTGTTTACCAGCGATAAAGACAAAAACATCCTTTCTTCGATCGATTTATCGAAACATATCCGCAATGATTTTACAACGATTACTTCCGATTCGAAACTGGAAAATATTGTTGATTTACTTTCGAATACGCGGCAGACACTATTTCCGATACTAAACGAAAAAGAAGAACTAACCGGTGTGATTAATTTCGATTCGATCCGAAATATTATTTTTAAACCTTTTCAGATCAAATACACCTCGTTACAGGATGTGGCCGAAAAAGCAGAAGCGGTTATCTGTTATGACGAAATCATGGAAACGGTAATGGAAAAATTCGAAACCTATCATACCGATATACTTTTTGTTTTGAAAGACAAAAAATACCTGGGTTATATTTCTAAAATTGAAGTATTGGAAACCTATCGCGAAAAGCTAAAAGACATGCGGATCGAATAGTACAAAATAGAAAACGCCAACAAACGAGGTCGGCGTTTTCCAAATAAAAAACAAAACTAAACTAGATCCATTTCTTTTTATTTTGTTTAAAATCGAGGTAAATCAGTACCAAAGTAATCGCTACCATTGTGAGTTCGATTGCAGCACTTCCCCAATAAATACTGCCAATTCCAAAATACATCGGCAACACCGTCATGATGGGAATGTAAAACAGTAATTGTCGTAATAACGCCAGTGAACTCGCTTTTTTACTGTTGTTCACCGCTGGAAAATACGACAAGGCCAATACCGTTACCGGCAAAATGGGCAAAGCCGAAACATAAATCCGAAAAAAGAATAATTGTTCCCCGGTTATCGTCACATTTGGCAATAGCAACATCAGTACCGCATTGGGAAAAAGCATCGAAACCACAAAAAACGGACTCACAATCAGGATTCCGGTTATCGTATACAAAATAAAAGTGCGACGTGCCCGTGCATACTTCCCGGCGCCATAATTCATTCCAACTACCGGTTGCAAACCGCGCATCAATCCGAAAAGCGGCGTGAGTAAAAACAGAAAAAAACGATTGACAACCGTAAAAAACGAAATATCATTTTCGGTTCCGTAATGTGCCAATGCATTAAAAATGACCATGCTTTGTAAAACACTCAACACCGAAAGTATCAGCTCCGGAAAACCCATTTTCAGTATCTTATTCCCGATTCCGGATGTATACGAAAGTGATTTCCAATTGGTATGAAACGAACTTTTCCGACTTGCAAAATAATACCATCCGAGTGCCGAATAAACCAGCATTCCGATATTGGTTGCCCAGGCCGCTCCGGCAACTCCCATATTGAAGATGCTAATAAAAACCGGTTTTAACAGAATATCGATCAGCAATCCTATGGCTATCATTCCGGCGGCGGTTTTCATTTTCCCTTCACCGCGAATCAACATATTAACCGCCAAACCATGTACCCAGAAAAAAGTCCCGATTAACGTGGTTCGAAAATACACCACCGCCAATGGCAGTATGCCACCGGTCGCTCCCATTAAACGCAGCAACTCATCCGCAAAAATACAAGCCGGAATCATAAACATCAGCGAGAAAAGAATACAAAGGCAATTAAAACTTCCGAATAAATGGTACAGTTTTTCTTTATCTTCGGCGCCGATCCAAATACTTAAGGCGGCACTGGCCCCCACACCGATCAATCGCCCGAAACCCAATACGATTTGCGACAACGGATAGGCAATACCAACAGCAGCCAATGCTTCGGTACTCACAAGATACCCCACAAAAACGGCATCCAGAAAATTATTCACGCCATATAAAACGATCGCAACCACGGCCGGCCACGAGGTTTGCCACATCACTTTTTTTAAATCGCCATGAAGAATAAACTCTTTTTGTGTTTTCATTGTTTTTACAAATCAAACTGTTGAAAAGCAATTCTTTTTTCCACTTTATAAACTTCGGATCCGGCTATTGCATTGATGATAATGGCATTGCGATAGGCCCCCATTCCTAAATCCGGGGTCACAAAACCATGCGTATGCAACTCGGCATTCTGAACAAAAATACTTCGATCCTCAATATCAATCGTGTACTTCCGATTTACATCAAACAAACCGTCGGTAGTTCTCCGGATTCGGTGTTCGATACCTTTTAGAAAATCCGGTTCGTTATATTTATAGCCGGTTGCCAAAATGATAAAATCGGCCACATGAGTAAAGGTTTCCTCTTTTTGAACGTGTGTAAATTCCAGATTGTAAAAAGACGATTCTTCGATTTCCGATACCGCATCCAACTGACAATTTGGTCGTAATTCCACATGCAACGGTCGGTCGCCAACACTCATCTGGTATAAACTGTCAAAAATATCATTGATCAAATCGAAGTTAATTCCTTTGTATAGCGGTGGTTGTTTCGCTAATAACCGTTGTCGTTGCTGGGCTTCCATCGCGTGGAAATAATCCACATACTCCGGGGAAGTCAACTCCAGCGTTAACTTTGAATATTCCATCGGAAAAAAGCGATCCGGGCGGGTAAACCAACTCAGCTGTAAACCGTCTTCGGTAGCGGGTAACAAATCCTGAAAAATCTCCGCAGCACTTTGTCCGGAACCGATGATCGCAATGGTCTGACTATTCAGAATGTCCGGTTTGTGATCCAGATATTCCGAGGTATGAATCACATTGGATAAATTCCTTTCCTTTATAAACTCCGGCACATTGGGTTGTGTTCCCGTTCCAAGTACAATTTTCCGCGCCAAAAAAACGGCTCTTTTCCCGGATACATCATCCAGAACGTCCAATTGATACACCTCCCTTTCTTCGTCGAATGCGATAGTCCGAACCTGCTTTCCAAATTGACAGGATTCCAGTTGACGCACCACCCATTGGCAATACACATTGTATTCTTTTCGCAGGATAAAGAAATCCTCACGGATAAAAAACTTGTACAGTCGGTCGGTTTCTTTTAAGAAATTCAGAAAGGAAAAACGGCTTTTTGGATCGGCCATCGTAACCAAATCGGCCATAAAAGGCACCTGAAGGGTTGCATTGTCCAACATCAATCCCGGATGCCAGTCAAAACCTTCCGACTGATCCAAAAACAAGGCAGATATTTCCGTAATCGGTTCTAAAAGTGCGGCCAGTCCAAGATTAAACGGACCGATTCCAATACCAATAATATCGTATATTTTTTGTTCTTTCAATTTTCGCTTTTTTAAAAAGCGTTGCCTTTATCGGGCAACACCAATAATTTTACAATCCTTTTATAGTTTCACCGAAATATTTTTCCCATCCGGACATTTATCCCAATAGGATTCGCGCGTACAGAAAGTCAAAAAAGCCGTTTTATGCGGCATTTCGATAATCCCTTCCCGCTGATAACCTAGCTTTGCGATAAGCTTATCCATCGCGATAGCATCAACAGACGCTTCACCAATACATTTTCCGACTTCCGGTTGTGCAAAAATCCAATCCAACGCCACCTGGAAAGACTGGAAGGAGTATTTTTTATCTTTATCGGTAGCCGCTACAAAAAAATGCGTCCCATAATCCGTAGGCAATGCGGTATAATATGCCCCAACAAGGTCTCGCATGGGCCAATACGGTTCAAAACAGAAATTCGGCACACCATTGATTTCTCCAATAAAACTGTGTGTTTCATCACTCGGTAGAATCGTACGGAACCACAATTCCAGATTTCGCTCCGGGCCATCCATCTTCCAAATCGGTCGGGCATGATCACGGTTGAACCATTCGTGAATCATTTCGAAATCGCGGTCAAAATCAAACGGGCGAATGTTAATCGTAATGTCTTCTGCTTCGAAATAACGGGAATAGACCACCTCTTTCGTTTTAGGCTGAATCAGATTCGGACAAAAGAAGTATCGGTTTAACGGATTCGGACATTCCAAAAACACCGCCGGATAGTCCAGCGACTCATCCGCTTCATTGATATTTTGCAAACTCGTAATCAGATTCGCTTTTGTAGACCAGGTACGACTGTTAATGATATAATCCACCAATCCGGTTTCGTCTTCTTTCTCCAGACTTTTAAACTCTTTATATACAAGGTTGATCAGTTTTTCTTCCTTAATCAGTCCGTTACAACCAAACGCATTGATCACTCCCATTATATTATTGGTCACCAGATAATAGGTATATTTTGGCGCCAACGTAACCTCATCGATAAACGACTGACTCAAATCGGCAATACCCGGAAGCGCATCCGTTACGCGTTTTTTACGTCCTTCGCGGAAAAAGAAGCCCTGATTATCCCTAAAATAAAGCTTCGCCGGAAAACCATTGGCATCGAGTTCGACCATCACATTTTGCTGGTGAAATTCGCAAGCCAATCCGTATTGGTTGAGAATCCCAACGATCGGACGGATACAGATATGCAGGTATTGCTTAAACCAATCGTATGCCGTTTGTTCGATCGATTTGCCTTTTTTAACCGAAGCCTCCACAATACAATTCGCCAATCGGGAAGGCTGCCCTAAAATACCATCCTGACACAAAGCCGCCAACAGCGTCACATTTTTATCCTTATCGGCGCCTTTAAACGGGTTTCTCCTGATACTGATATTAAACCCATTGATCACTTTATCCTTATACGTCACTGCGATAAACGCCGGATCGACGACAAAATCAATTTCCGGGAAATCCTGTTGCAAACTACGTCCCCATTCGGTTTGCAACAACCGACTAATATCGTAGCCCCGGTATAATTCCGGAAACAGATTGATCCGTTCGGAATTGGTTATTTTCACATGTAGTGAAAACTTAAACATCCAATCCGAATCCTCATTGTACACCGTCCGAACCGACGAAGTAGCCGAAAAATAGTCGCCATATAATCCCAAACTCAAGACAAGTTCCGCCTCTTGCATGGCTATAACTTCCGTTTGCCGCAATAAATAAAAGGCTTCCCACGGATGCATGGGCACCACCACATAGTCTGGATATTGGTTGATCAGGTGTAATAAATCCAGATCATCGGCGGTAGCATTTTGTATCAATTGCACTTTTAATTGCTGACTCACCAAAGGTCCGTCCGCATTTTTTTCGATACAACAATCCGGATGTACTAAAAAATAATGCAACTGGAATTTTCCTTCCGTTTCGGGTGAATACTGCATCAAATCCTCCGCAGTGAAACCCTGTTTGGATTTCGGAACCGGATGTACGATATGCCCTAAAATCAAAGATTGTTCCGCCTCAATAAAAGACAACACCGGATGATTCACCAATTTTTCATTTTCTTCGATAAACTGCAAGTATTTCGACAGGTTATCGATACTATTGTCCAATCGTTGTAAAACCGTCGCAGCGTCAATATTATGATATAAAGTCTGCGCATATTGCACCGTCAGATTCATAAAATCGACGATGGAGATTTCCTGAATGCTATCGGTTGTTAATTCGCGTTTGATCACCGGAAATTCAAAAAGATGCCGGTTGCTTTCCGAATAATATTTTAGCGGAATATAAACATCATATCCAATCGCCGTAAAATCGATACGGATATGCATTTCGTATCCCGATTTTTTAAAATAATCCCCTATAGCCGCATCATAGCGCGGGATTCCCCAATAGCGACTCCAGTTGGTAAATTCCCTGCAATAGCAGTTGATCAAAGCGGTATAATTTACTTCCAGTGCAAACTGTGTTGCCGTATCAGTTAAGGTCGATATATTCTTTTCCATGTTGTTTGATTAGCGTTAAAGTGTCTTGTATAGTCGTAATAGTCGTTCGTGGATTTAAGATGGTAAACTTCAGGTAAAACTGCCCGTTGACTTTTGTTCCGGCAACCAATGCCTGACCATTTTTGTATAATTGCGCTTTGATATAACGGTTCACATTGTCCAGATCGAACGATTGAAAAGGACAAGCCGAATAGCGGAACACGAGTGCCGAAATATCCGAATGGTTGAGCAGTTCGAAATGCGGATCATTTTCCAGAACGGTAACCGCTTCACGGGTTGTTTCGATAATCCGATCGATATAATTGCCCAATCCCTTTTTCCCCATCAATCGCAAGGTAAACCAGAGTTTTAAAGCGTCGAAACGACGAGTGGTTTGAATGGATTTATTAACCTGATTCGGAATACCGTCTTCCTCGTGATCCTTTGGATTCAGATAATCCGCATAATGCGTGATCAACCCAAAATAACGCCGATCGTTAACCAGAAACGCACTACTACTCACCGGTTGGAAAAACGATTTATGATAGTCGACCGTTACGGAATTGGCCTTTTCAATGCCGGCAATCCGGTGTCGGTACGTGCCGGTAAGCAGTAAGCCACAACCATAGGCCGCATCTACATGTAACCAAAGCTGGTGTCGGCTTGCCAGTACTGCGATTTCCGGAATCGGATCGATACTCCCAAAATCGGTTGTACCGGCTGTCGCGACAATCGCAATCGGAATATTCCCCAGTTCTTTTTCGCGTTTAATGGCATCTTCCAATAAAACCGCGTTCATTTTATACGAACGATCGGTTTTTATTTTCACTACCGATTGTTCGCCTAAACCCAATAAAGAAGCGCTTTTTTGTATGCTAAAATGGGCCATTTCCGAAACAAAAATCCGGAACCGCTTTGCCTCGATCGGCAATCCGTCTTTTTTAATCGTATGCCCCAGAAACTGCGCCGCATAATGATCGCGAGCCAAAAGCAATCCCATTAAATTACTTTGCGATCCACCACTGGTAAAAACACCATCGGATTTTGTCCCGAAACCAATTTCGGTCGCCGTCCATTGGATTAACTTTTGTTCGATCAGCGTTCCACCGGCACTTTGATCCCAGGTATCCAAAGACGAATTAATAGCACTGATCAGCATTTCTGCCGCCAAGGCCGGAATAACCACCGGACAATTGAGATGTGCCAGGTATCCGGGATGGTGAAACGCAATGGCATGTTGGGTATAAAGCGTTTTAATTTCCTTAAAAGCCGCTTTATAATCCGGTAGTACATTCTGAAAATCCAGATTTGCAAATTGAGGGCGCAAAGCATCGGGTGTGCAACCGCTGAAAGGTTTGTTGTTTTCCTCCAGAAATTCCAGCACCGCATCTCTGGCTCGTTCCATGGCAATCTGGTATTCTTTTGCATTTTCTTCGCAAAACAACTGTTCGCAATAAAATGCGGAAGCCTGTTGTAAGGAGGCCTCAGACTGAGCAAGAGATTTCATAGTTTTAGTTGAATTAGGGTTAATAAAAAACAGTCGGACGCTAGGGCCCGACTGTAGGTGTTTAAAATCTGAATGTATATCCTAAAGAAAAGGTTCTTCCTCTTCCGAAGTATTCAAAGGCTTTTCTAGGCGACTGGTAGAAAAATACCGAACGTTGTCCCCATATTGTAGTATAATCGCGGTTTAACAGGTTTTGTACTCCGAAATTCACGGTACCTTTTAGGAACTTCACATCCCCGATCAGGTCAAAAAGGGTATATCCGTTGATTGTAGCCGACGTAAGATCGGTGTAATTCATCGAATGCTGTCCTTGTAAACGTACCGAAAAACGTTTGTGATTCCATCCGGCAAAAGCCATAAATTTCGACGGATTGGTTGTATAAACCGATTGATTTTGCCAGCCGTCATTGGCCGTTTCGGTTTCAGACGCCATTAGCAATACATTTCCACCCACTTCCAGGCCTTGTACAAAACGATACCCTAAAGCCGCTTCCAATCCATAATTGCGTAACTTCTGATCCAATAATGAAATCGTAAAAGCCGTATTGTCTATTTTCAGTGTCTTATTGGACAAGGCGTAAAACAACGATCCCTGTGCATAGAAACCGGAAGCGGAATTATGACGCCATCCCAATTCAAACTGGTCGGTTTTGATACCGCTCAACGGTTTTTCACTAACTGCTATACTGTTTAACAAGTTCCAATGATCATTTACCAGTTCGTATTTACCAAATCCGTACGATTTAGCCGCATCCGGTACGGCAAATCCCTGTGAATAGGTAAACCAAGCCTGTTGTTTTATATTGATTTTATAAAGCAAACTACCGTTTAAAAGCGTCACATTATAATCGTTTTTCCCACCTTTTACTGCATCGGCGCTGGATCCGTAACCAAAATGCATATAAATCTGCTCTTTAAAACCGATAAAATCATCTACGCGTACATTGGTGTGTTGCTGGCGAATCCCTCCGGAAAGGGTTAACTTTTCCAATAGCTTCCATTCCGCCTGAGCAAATCCCGAAATTCCGGTAATCACCGTATGCGGATACCGTCCCACCATGGCATCGGTTGTATTGATCAATCCACCACTGGCACTACTCGTTTGCGGATTAAAAATAGATTGATCCCCGTTAAAATTATCGCGATCGGCATCCACACCATAGGTCAGCGATAGGTTATCCCATTGCTTGTGCAACACCGCTTTTAGACCATAAACCTCGGTATTACTCCGTGCAGACGACAAAAAACGTGGAATATTGATTCCCGTTGGTGCTTTGGGCACTTCGGCAAATGAAGCCCCGAAATCGATGGCTTCATTCCGCACAAAAGCCTGAAATAATAGCTGCTGACCGCCCAATATGTTTTTCAGGTTGTATTGCAGATTGAGCATTCTCCGAACCGTACTCGGCACAATATCGCTATGCGCACCATCCAATACCTGAATGAGATCCGGGTCGTTTTGCGTAATGCCAGAATAATCTTTTCCGAACGACAACCAACGATCGTTGCGCACTTTCGAAATATAATGTTGAAAATCAAAACTTAATGACTGATTTTCGGCCAGTTTAAAATCCAGACTACCCAATACATCTACCGATTGGTTGTATTGAAGATCTGATTGTTTGACATCGGTAATCACCCGTTTTCCATTCGCATCGAAAGCGCCCGCATTATGTGTATAGGCCGCTCCCAGACGAAACTTCATAAAATGATTTCCACCTTCGATCGATTGGGCAATTCTACTATCATGATCATCACTATGTCGCAAACCGCTTTTAACACCCAAACTGGTTTCAAAAGCCAATTTATCCGATGCCGCTTTTTTCGTTACGATGTTAATCGCACCACCAGTCGCATCGCCACCATAAACAGCACTTGCTCCCGACAGTACCTCGATGCGTTCGATATTAAAAGGATCAATGGCGTCAAACTGGCGGCTCACAGCCCGGGCGCTATTTAACGAAACACCATTTAAAAGGACTAGTACATTACGTCCTCTCATGTTCTGCGCATAATTCGTTCTGCCCTGATTTCCGAAATCCAAACTCGGAATCAAGGCTCCCAGAACCTCTTTTAAACCTGCTCCGCCGCGAATTTGTTGTTGAATCTGTTTACTGTCGATGATCCAAACCGTTCCGGGAATTTCACTGATTTGTTTTGGAGAACGGGAAGAAACAATGATAACTTCCTCCAGTGCTTTTGATTGTAGCGAATCTTTTACCGATTGCGCCTGTAGGGAAAAACTTCCCGAAATTACGGCTACCGTCAACGCCGTAAGTACGTTTTTATTCATGTTGTTTTTTGTTTATTTAAAGCGCTTTATTATTTGTATTTATTCTAAATAAGATTACTTTTGTACAAAGTTAACTGCTGGAAAAATCACAAAACGGACGTAAAAAGGAATATTTATAACGCCAAACGGAATAATTTATATGCAGATTAAAATCGCGTATGGTACGGACATTTTTAAGAAAAAGTATTCCCCCACTTTTGGACGGAACAATAAAAATGACTACTATTCCCATCCACTCGCGCTCGATGAGACCAAATGTACCGGTGTTTTTAAAGATTATTTTTTTAAGAATATTTATGTGAGCTATGCCGATTTACGTTTTAATGATACGACTGCTATTCATTTCGAAAACGATACCGATACCATCAAAATGCATTTTCTACTCTACGGTCACAGTCAGGTGAATCAACCCGATGGTTCCGTGCGTCGTTTTGAAACCTTACAACACAATCTGATTTACAGCAATAGCAAAAACGGAAAATGGAAATGGCATACGCCTGATGGGTTCAAGCTTTTTGAAGTACATATACGCCCCGATTTCTTTAAAAAATACGTCTGTGAAGACGAACCGCATATCAAACGTTTCCTATCGGCCATCAAACAAAAACAAAATTGTACTCTGGCGCGTCAAAATCTAACCATCACTCCGGAAATTCAAACGTTAATTGAAAACATTGTCAATTGTAAACGACAAGGTGTATACAAACGTTTGTATGTCGAATCGCAGATTATTCAGCTGCTATTATTACAACTCGAGCAAATGAGCTGTAAAAATTGCCCACTTCATTGTAGCCTGAAAGATTCGGATGTCAACAAAATGTATCAGGTTCGCGATTTACTATTGGAAAACATCCACTACCCATTTACCCTATCCGAACTCGCCTATAAAGTCGGAACCAATGAATTTACCTTAAAAAAAGGATTTAAAATCGTTTTCGGAACAACTGTCTTCGGTTATCTCAACGATTTAAAAATGGAAAAAGCGCAAAAAATGCTGATCGAAAAAAACGCAACGGTTTCGCAGGTTGCCGAATATATTGGCTATAAAAATGCTACCCATTTTACGACCGCTTTTAAAAAGAAATACGGAATGTTACCCAGTGCTTTAAAACGGTAGCTACCGATTGGGAATCAAATACTTTTCGTTTCGATTTTCCGATTTTGAGTCGGTGATTCACTCTAAAAAATAACAAAAATTTCTTTCTTCGGGACGTCTCAAATCGCTGTCAAAATAGTACCTTTGCGTTTTGCTCGATTTTTTATGCTAAACTCAGAAGAAACCATTGAAGTATTAGGCGCAAGAGCGCATAATTTAAAGAATATTGACGTTGTGATTCCGCGGGAAAAACTGGTTGTGATAACCGGTCTTTCCGGCTCCGGGAAATCATCGCTGGCTTTCGATACCATTTATGCCGAAGGACAACGTCGTTACATTGAGACTTTTTCTGCGTATGCCCGCCAATTCCTGGGCGGACTCGAGCGTCCGGATGTGGATAAAATCGACGGGCTTTCTCCTGTTATTGCCATTGAGCAGAAAACGACCAGTAAAAGTCCGCGTTCTACCGTAGGAACCATTACCGAGATTTACGATTTCCTTCGTTTGTTTTATGCCCGTGCCGGTGAAGCCTACAGTTACAACACCGGTGAAAAAATGGTGAGTTATAGCGATGATCAAATTAAAGAACTGATTTATGAAGACTTCAACGGAAAGCGCATCAATATTCTGGCGCCGGTTATCCGTTCCCGAAAAGGACACTACCGCGAACTATTCGAACAAATCTCCAAACAAGGCTTTGTTAAAGTACGCGTAGACGGCGAAATCCGCGATCTGGAATACGGCATGAAAGTCGACCGTTATAAAACCCACGATATCGAAATTGTAATCGACCGTATGCAAATTGAGAATACGGAAGAAAATGACAAAAGACTAACCGAAAGTATTAAAACCGCCATGTATCACGGTGAAGATATTATGATGGTTATCGAACAGGAAAGCCAGGAAGTACGCTTTTTTAGCCGAAACCTGATGTGTCCCTCAACCGGGATTTCGTATCCGAATCCGGAGCCGAACAACTTTTCGTTTAACTCGCCAAAAGGCGCTTGCGAACATTGTAACGGATTGGGTTTGGTGAGCGAAGTAAATCTGAATAAAATTATTCCAAATCCGAAACTATCCATTAAAAATGGTGGTTTTGCCCCATTAGGAGAGCAAAAAAACTCCTGGATTTTCAAACAGTTGGAAATCATTGGGGAAAAGTTTGGTTTTAAACTAACCGATCCGATTGAAAAAATATCGCCGGAAGCGATCGATATGATCCTTAACGGTGGAAATGAAAAATTCTCCGTGGTTTCGAAAGTCATGGGAATTACTAAAGAATATAAAATCGATTTTGAAGGGATTTCCAATTTTATCAAAAACCAACATGACGAAAGTGATTCGGCGACCATCAAACGATGGGCAAAAGAATTTATGGACGAAGTGGATTGTCCGGTTTGCGAAGGAACCCGTTTGCGAAAAGAAGCGTTATACTTTAAAATCAACGAAAAAAATATTGGCGAACTTTCGTCCATGGATATTGATGAATTGAGTTTATGGTTTCAGGACCTAGAACCGCATTTATCGGAAAAACAAAAAGCGATTGCGACGGAAATTGTAAAAGAAATACGCGCGCGTTTGAGTTTCCTGGTCGATGTAGGACTGAACTATCTGTCGTTAAACCGCAGTTCCAAATCCCTTTCGGGTGGTGAAGCACAGCGAATCCGACTGGCCACGCAAATTGGTTCCCAACTGGTTGGTGTTTTGTATATTCTGGATGAAC
Organism: Bacteroidota bacterium; assembly: GCA_023446155.1. Classification (GTDB taxonomy): domain Bacteria; phylum Bacteroidota; class Bacteroidia; order Flavobacteriales; family Flavobacteriaceae; genus Flavobacterium. The sequence goes on along the minus strand of JAEXIT010000004.1, from coordinate 288,261 downwards.
CGAGTATCGGCTTACACCAACGCGACAACGAACGTCTGATCCGTTCTTTGGAACAATTGCGGGACATCGGAAATTCGGTTATTGTGGTCGAACACGACAAAGACATGATTGAACGTGCCGATTATGTAATCGACATTGGTCCAAAAGCCGGACGTTTTGGTGGAGAAATCATCAGTAAAGGAACGCCACAGGAATTATTATCCGAAAAAACCTTAACTGCCTCGTATCTAAACGGAACAATGGAAATTGCCATTCCGGAAGTACGCCGCGAAGGAAACGGAAAAGTTTTAAAACTGAGTGGCGCCACCGGAAACAACCTTAAAAACGTCAGTGTCGAATTCCCATTAGGAAAACTAATCTGCGTAACCGGCGTATCCGGAAGCGGGAAATCTACGTTGATCAACGAGACGCTTTATCCGATTCTGAACGCACACTTTTTTAATGCTGTTAAAAAACCGCAACCGTATAAAAAGATCGAAGGACTGGAACATATCGACAAAGTAATCGATATTGATCAAAGTCCGATTGGGCGAACACCGCGTTCCAATCCGGCGACGTATACCGATGTATTTTCGGAAATCAGAACCTTATTTACCCAAACTCCGGAAGCGATGATTCGTGGTTATAAACCGGGACGTTTTAGCTTTAATGTTTCCGGCGGACGTTGCGAAACCTGTGAAGGATCGGGCGTTCGTACGATCGAAATGAGTTTCCTACCGGACGTATATGTAGAATGTGAAACCTGTCAGGGGAAACGTTTTAACCGCGAAACCCTTGAAATTCGTTATAAAGGAAAATCCATTTCCGACATATTGGAAATGACCGTAGACGAAGCCGTTCCATTTTTTGAAAACATTCCGAAAATCTACCGTAAAATAAAAACCATACAGGACGTCGGCTTAGGCTATATCACCCTTGGTCAGCAAAGTACAACCCTTTCGGGTGGTGAAGCCCAACGGATTAAATTGGCCACGGAATTGTCTAAAAAAGACACTGGTAATACCTTCTATATATTGGACGAACCGACGACTGGATTGCATTTTGAGGACATCCGTGTTTTAATGGAAGTGATCAATAAGCTGGTTGACAAAGGAAATACCGTCGTGATCATCGAACATAATTTAGATGTGATCAAATTGGCCGATTATATAATCGATATCGGTTATGAAGGTGGAAAAGGTGGTGGACAACTGGTTACCAAAGGCACACCGGAAGAGGTTATTAAAAACCAAAAAAGTTATACCGCTAAGTTCTTAAAAAAGGAATTACATTTATAAAACACAAAAGGCAATATCGTATTGCCTTTTATTTTTTTAGCAAACAAGACACTGTTGTACAATAGGTTACAACAAAGTCATCTGAATTCGTTCATTTATTTTAAAAAAAGGGAGTGCTAAATTTGCATAACGTCAAAAAAGATAATAGTTTTAGACTATGTTTGTCCGGTTTCCGGATAAATGTCAACAAACAACAACACTCCTAATTCACATTATTATACCGATATAGCAGTAGCATTTAGCATCACTGCGGGATAAGTATGGCATACGATCTACGAATTACAATACAAAAACATAATAATAATTAATAGAAAAGAGTTTAGATGATGAAAGAACAATTTGAAAACGAAGACGACAGAATACAGGATAAATTCAAGCAAAAAACCTGGAACGAGATACGAACAAACGATTCCTGGGCGATTTTTAAAATCATGTCCGAATTTGTAAACGGTTATGAGACGATGGGACGTATTGGTCCATGTGTTTCGATTTTCGGATCGGCCCGAACCAAACCAGAAGACAAATACTACCTGTTGGCAGAAAAAATTGCTTATAAAATCAGTAAGGCGGGTTACGGTGTGATTACCGGTGGTGGTCCCGGGATTATGGAAGCCGGAAATAAAGGTGCCCATTTTGGAGGTGGAACTTCGGTAGGTTTAAACATTGAATTACCGTTCGAACAACATTTTAATCCGTATATCGACCGCGATAAAAACCTTCAGTTTGACTATTTCTTTGTACGCAAAGTAATGTTTGTAAAATATTCTCAGGGATTTGTGGTAATGCCGGGTGGTTTCGGAACGCTAGACGAATTGTTTGAAGCGATTACCTTGATTCAGACTAAAAAAATCGGGAAATTCCCAATTATTTTGGTAGGTCGTGATTTCTGGTCCGGTTTATTGGAATGGATCAAAACCGTGATCATTGAAAAACACGCCAATGCCAATCCAGCCGATTTAGATCTGTTCCGAGTGGTAGACAACGAAGATGAGGTATTGGAAGCTTTGGATAACTTCTACAAGAAATACAACTTAAGCCCTAATTTCTAATAGGGATATATACGAAAAAAGGGACTTTAAAAGTCCCTTTTTTTATTTTTCTTCCGGCATTTCGACCGGCCCGTTCCATTCCATAATTCCGCCCACAAGGTTATAGGTTTTGGCAAACCCCATTTGTTGCATCAGGTTACACGCCTGACCGCTTCTTCCTCCCGATCGGCAATAAATATAGTAGGTTTTGGATTTATCCAGTTCGTCTACCTGATAAATGAATCCCTGACCTTTATAAATATCGATGTTGATGGCTCCCGGAATGATTCCCTGATTCCATTCGTCTTCGGTACGCACATCCAGAATTACAGCGTTGCTGTCCTGTTGCGCTTCCTGCCACCATTGTTCTTGAGTAATGTCCATTGTTGATTTGCGTTTAAAAGTCAAATGTAGACAAAAAAGATTAAATGGCTAATGCTGCCTATAGATCAAAATGAAATAATAGTAACTTTATTTAATACACTTGAATAAACACTATCAAATGGAAATATCTAGTTTGACAATAAAAATAATTATCCTTCTAATCCCTGGGTTCATTTCCTATTTTATTTATAAGAGAATTACATCAAGAGCCAATAACAGAAGTGATTTAATGTTTATAGCCGTGTCAATATTATTAGGGATTTTATCTTATGTAAGCCTACAAATAATTTATTTAATTCTTTATTGCATTAAAAGTGTATGTTCCGATATAAATTCAGATTCTCCCGTATTAAACACTTTCAAATCGATTTCAAAAGAGTCTAGCATACCCTACAATGAAGTCATATATGCTTCCATTTGCGGTGTGGTTATTGCTTATTTATTTACATATATAGACACCTACAATTTAATTAATCGCTTAGCATGCGATCTAAAAGTTTCAACTAAAAAGAGTGACGAAAATTTATTTTCTTTATATTTGAATAGTTCTGAAATAGAATGGATTTATATAAGAGACATCGAAAATAAATTAACCTACCTCGGTTCCGTCTCTTTATATTCAGAAAAAGACAATTTTAAAGAAATTGTTTTAAATGAAGTTACTATTTATAATTATCCTGAAAGTGAAAAGCTATATGACGTTGAATCAATATATTTATGTTTAAAAAATGAAAATATAATAATAGAACAAGCTAACACTAAGTCAAATCAAAAATGAAAATAATTACTAGTCAAAAAAATGGTCAAGCTAGAACTGCTCCTATTACTCCTAAAAAAAGAGTTGCAGCTCCACCTCCTGCGCTAGTTAAAGCACATCAAAAAAAAACAAACTAATATCTAAAATCAGATTTTCTGATTACTTACAATTCTAAAAATTCTGTCTTAAAATAAGAAACCCCGTTGTATATATACAACGGGGTTTCTTATTTTAAGACAGAATTACAGTCGGGTTAAAACCAGCAAATTTGTAGTTCCGGAAAGTACAAATTTTAATTTCATTGTGGTATTCGTTAATTGCATAATCTCAGCGTTCACAGTTGTTCCGTTTTGATATACAAATGTCAACGCATTATTATTTTTAGTCCAGGCTCCGGTATCAATAGTTTCCTGACAGTTTGGATTGTCGAAATAATGGTCTTTGATTATGTTAGCAGCAAATATTTCAAGATAATCTTTTGTACAACCGGCAGTATGCTCGTAATCATTTATAATTTCCTGATTATTGACAATCGTTCCTTCTTTAGTAAATTGCCAGGTTCCTTCAACTTGTGGCGCTACTTCCGGAGAGGAATCACTGCTACTACTACAAGAAGACAAACCAACGAATACTACCGTTGCCAATAAAGACAGACTTTTAAGTTTAAACATATTTGTAATTTTTAAGAGTTTTATTGTTTTTAATTATTATGATTTAAAACTTCGCAAAAATAAAATATATAATCACATAATTAAACGAATCGGCTACTTTTAATCGGTTTTCCAATTTATTTTAGCGTATCGTTTTTCTGTCGGAAAAAACCGAATTCAACCTGATGGTCTTATCCCAAATAAAAAGGAGCCGGTATACTATCCGACTCCTTCCCTATTAAAATTTTTTTTTGAAATTATTACGCTTTAATCGAACAACCGATCGCTTTGGTTTCTTTTACCGCTACTTCTTTGTTTTTTAATAAAGCATCCAATGCATTTTCGGCATATTTTTCTTTTACGGCAGCTGCGTCGCTATAATTATCGTCGATCGCTCCGATGTATTTTACCACATTTCCAGCTTTTGTTTTTTGTAAAATATACACGTGAGGCGTTTTAGTCGCTCCATATTGTGGATAGATTTTCTGACCTTCATCCAATAAATACGGGAACGTAAAGTTTTTCTCTTTGGCACGTACCTGCATCAATTCGAAACTATCGTCTTTTTGTTTGGCCGGATTGTTCGGGTTGATCGCAATTACCGGGTATCCCAGTTTTTTATATTTTTTGTCCAAAGCGATGATACGATCTTCATACGCCTGTGCATACGGACAGTGATTACAGGTGAATACTACGATAAAACCTTTGGCAGCTTTGAAATCGGCTAACGACACTTTTTTATTGTCCACATTTTTTAAACTGAAATCGGTTGCCACATCGCCTACCTTATAGCCGGCTGCTGGTTTGATCAATGTAAATGCACTCATAACTCCTACTATCAGTGTCAGTGCTAAAAATTTAATTGCTTTCATATTATATAGTTGTTTTTTAGGTTGATTTAATTCATTACAGATTTTAACTCTTTTTCCAAAGCGTCGTAGGTAAACGACTGTTCGAAAAACTTGCGTTTGTTTCCTTTATAGATTACCGTTGCCGGAATCGCACCCGACCAGGCCGTGTCGACTTTGCTAATCCAGGCGTTGGCATCCGGATCATTTAAATAGATCACCTCCGACTGCATGTTTTTCTTTTTTACAAACGGTAACAAATTGGATTCCACTTTTTGTGGCATATCCAAACTCACCAATAACACTTTTACTTTTTGATCCTTATACGTCGCATTTAATTTTTCGAAATGTGGTAACTCTTCCACACATGGCACACACCAGGTGGCCCAAAAGTTAACCACATAGGTCGTGTCGTTATCCTTTTTTAAAAACGGTTCGAAGGCATTAAAATCATAAGACGGGACTTTGATTCCGTCTTTTTCATATACTTTAATCGGTTTTGGCTGATCGGCTACCACTGCCTTTTCCGGTTCCGGAGCAGTTGTTTCGGGTGGTGTTGTTTCTTTTTTACAGGACATAAAGCTGCAAACAGCCAGCATTACTATAATTTTTCTCATGGTATAAATCGGGTTTAGGTCACTAAAATTAAGCATTCTGACAGCCTCGAAAATAAATTTAACAAAAAATTAAACAAACATTTGTATATACAATTAAAAACATTACTACATTTGTACCTACAAATTTAATAACACAATGAAAATCGAAGACATCATCAAATCTACAAAAACATTATCACTGGGCAAACGTACAGTGTTAAACATTTTGTACACTCAAAATTTGGTTTCCGAGAAATTCGCTGAGGTATTAAAGCCTTATGAATTATCAAGTGAACAGTACAACGTATTGCGGATTTTGAGAGGTCAAAAGGCAAAGCCAACCAATATGTGTGTAATTCAGGAACGAATGCTGGCCAAAACCAGTAACACCACCCGATTGGTTGACAAATTATTATTAAAAGATCTGGTAACTCGCGAAGTTTGCCCGGACAACCGTCGGAAAATGGAAGTAACCATCACCGATAAAGGTTTGGAACTACTCGAAGAACTGGATCCAAAAGTGGATCATCACGAACAACTGTTTGCACAAAACCTGAGTCAGGAAGAACAGGAACTTTTAAATGATTTACTAGAACGCTATCGAACAATATAATCAGAAATATACATGAGTAATTTAATAGAAACGCTAAATTGGCGTTATGCAACAAAGAAATTTGATGCTACCAAAAAAATTTCCAACGAAGATTTGGATACCCTTAAAGAAGTAATCCGTTTAAGTGCTTCTTCTTACGGACTTCAGCCGTATAAAGTATTGATCATCGAAAATCCGGAATTACGTGCAAAATTACAGCCGGTTTCATGGGGGCAATCACAAATTGTGGATGCTTCTCACCTGCTTGTTTTTGCAAATATGACCGATTTCGGAGGGGAACAAATTGATGCTTTCCTAAACAATATTGTGGAAACACGTCAGATCCCAATGGAATCAATTGCCGGATATGGTGATTTTATGAAAAGTAAGCTGACTACCTTGCCTGCTGACAAACTAAGTAACTGGACTTCCAAACAAACCTATATCGCATTAGGAAATCTTTTAAGTGCTGCGGCTGAGTTAAAAATCGATGCGACGCCAATGGAAGGTTTTGAAGCTGAAAAGGTAAACGAAATCCTGGGATTAAATGAACTTGGATTAAATGCATCCTTAATTGCTACTTTAGGGTACCGCCATGAAGAAGATGCGACGCAGCATTATGCCAAAGTGCGCAAATCAAACGAAGAATTATTTATCAATTTATAATCAATTAATTAAACCATTTTAAAATCAAATGAAAAATTTAAAATCAATTGCGTTAGCTTTAGTAGTAGCTTTAGGTACTTTATCTGCATCAGCTCAGACTAAAAAAGTAGATGTTTCTAAAAGTACAATCAACTGGGTTGGTAAAAAAGTAACCGGACAACACGAAGGTACAATCAACTTAAAAGAAGGTGCTTTAGTTTTCAAAGGGAAAAAATTAAAAGGTGGTAACTTCACTGTAGACATGACTACAATCAGCGCGACTGACGTTTCTGGTAAATCAAAAGCTGGATTAGACGGTCACTTAAAAGCTGACGATTTCTTTGGTGTTGAAAAATTCCCAACATCTAAATTAGTTTTCAAAACTATCGCTGACAAAGGTAACGATGTATATACTGTTACTGCTGATTTAACGATTAAAGACAAAACGAACCCTGTAACTTTCGACATCACTGTTAAAGGTAACGCGGCTACAACAAGCTTTAAAGTTGACAGAACTAAATTTGGTATCGAGTACAACTCTGGTTCTATCTTCAGTTCAATCGGTGACAAAGCGATCAACGATGAATTCGATTTAACTGTTAGCTTACAGTTCTAATATTCCCTATAATTGCTATGAAAAAGAAAAAGGTGCCGCTATTGCGGCACCTTTTTTTATGTTCTTAGTATAGGTCTTAGAATATTTTAAACAGCATTCGGATACTGAATACGATTACCAAAAACGCAACCGCCAATATGGCTGTTTTTTGCGGTAATTTCCCGGCCAATCGTGCCGCTAATGGTGCCGCAATGGAACCACCTACGATCAGTCCGATTACAATATACCAGTGACTTACGCCCAACGAAGCAAAAAATGTAGCTGAGGCTGCCAGGGTCACAAAAAATTCTGCCAAACTCACCGTTCCAACCACATAACTGGATTTTCTTCCTTTCGCTAATAAGGTCGAGGTAACAATGGGGCCCCATCCACCACCGCCGAAAGCATCAAAAAGACCTCCTGAAAACCCTAGTAATCCGGTGTTTTTGATTTTTTTGCGAACGATTTTCTTCCGAAAAGCGATCAGTACCAAACGTATACCAATGATCATCGTATAAGTTGCCAAAACACCATACGTAATGGTTTCGTATTTATTTCCGAGGTAAATCAATAGCAATGCGCCACTTACCGCTCCAACCACACCCGGAATCGCCAACCATAGCAATAATTTTTTATTGACGTTTCCGAATTTGTAGTGCGAAAAACCACTGATTCCGCTCGAAAACATCTCTGCCGTATGGATACTTCCGCTAATCGCCGGTAACTTAATCCCGAACAACATCATACTCGTCGCACAGGTCACACCATATCCCAAACCAACCGCACCATCGACCAATTGGGCAAAAAAGCCAACCAGTACCATGCCGTAAAATGCCGGCGGAATCTCTCTGATATAGCCATTTAGTTCGTCAACCGAAATGATCGACGACAAACCATATCCAAAAAAGACCGCCAGAAACACCACGGTGATTTCAAATGTCAGTTCCTTATATTTCTTTCCTTCCCTTTTATCGGTTTCTTTTGCCAGTGCCTTGGTTGCTTTGTTTAACGAAACCAGTTTTGCCTGAATATCCCCTTTATGCTGTTCGCGAAAAGCATTTAGATTTTCAATACTATCGCTAATATTTTCTGGTATGGCCTCTTCCAAATGCTCCCGTAAACGACGTGCCAGCACCGGTGATTTCCCATTGGTCGAAATCGCAATTTTAAGATAGCCTTTATTTACGATCGAGCCAAGATAGAAATCACATAAGTCCGGCTGATCGGCGGCATTGACCAATATCCCTTTTTCGTTCGCTTTTTGTTTGATGTTTCTATTTAATTCCGAATCATTAGTCGCGATAATCAGAAAATCGGTCGAATTCAAATCGTTTTCCTCGAAAGACCGTTCTTCAACGATGAGTTGCGGATGTTTTTTCTGTAATTTATGCAACCCGGAAGTAATCTTTTGCGCCACAACGGTCAGCGTGGTAAACGGATTTTGCCGTAATAAGGTTTCGGCCTTTTCCAATCCCACATTTCCGCCGCCCACAATCAAAAACCGGTAGGAATCACTTTTTAAAAATATGGGGAATAAATTATTTTTCATGCTTTTTAGTTTTTAATGATAGCGTATGGAAAACCGAAAAACGGATGATATCCCGGTCGTAATAGTCCGTTCCGGAAGGCCGCTGCTGGTACCAGTTGAGATAACCGGCTTCAACCGCAAAATCCGGATTGATCCGATACTGCAAGCCCGCATACATTCTGTTTTGATCAAAAGTGTTTTTTACAATCTTACTTCCAGCATTCAACAGTATTTCGTCTTTTAATCGCAACGATAGTCGTTCCTCCCGGGTATCATGTTGTCGCCATAACGGGATGTCCAATCCCAATTGGTACCGAAAACGAAAACTCGAAAAACGATAGCCTCCGGTTAGTTCGTCATTCGCAAAATCGTGCATAAATCGGGCTTCCATTTTATAGCGGTGTGAGATCGTCATAAAGGCCAATTTCTGCTTGTTGTCAAAACCGATATCCGGACGTAATTCGGGAACGATCAGGTTGCTTTCGGATTCCGGGTCCTGCGGACTTTGTAAAAAATAGGTCATCCCAACCGATACATTCCAGTTTTCGATTACTTTCCGCTGAATGTTACTGCGGAATACCAACTGATGTTGCGCTCCAGGATTGAAAAAACGCCGCTCCTGAACTTCACTCAATAACGCCCAGTTTTCGTTAAACCGAATCGTGTTATGGTAGGCAAACCACAGCAATTGCTGGTTCGTTACCTTTTTCTGAGCTACAAGTGATATGGAAAATAATAGTGTAATGAGCAGTATCCATAAGCTGTTCCTGTTAATTAATGGAAAAATATTTCCGAAATGTAAAATCCCCAAATGTCTCATCCTGTAGGCGTTCTTTTATATACTGATCAAAAAGTATATCCAGTTCCGTTAGTATTTCGTTTTCGTTTAATTGCTTTTTATAAATCTGATTCAGACGATTCCCGAGACGGTCGCCACCTAACATCAGGTTATACTGACCCGGTCCGGTGCCAACCAATCCGATTTCCGACAGATACGGTCGACCACAACCATTCGGGCAGCCCGTCATCCGGATACTGATTTCGTCCTGATCCAGTTCGTATTTTTTTAGAAACGGCTCGATTTTCGTAACCAATTCCGGCAAATACCGTTGCGCTTCAGCCAAAGCCAGCGGACAGGTGGGCAATGCCACACAAGCCATCGAACTTTTCCGCATCGCACTATCGCGTTCTTCGATCTGATATTTGGCAATCAGGGCCTCGATTTTAGCCTTAGTGGTTGCCTCGATATTCCCCAAAATCAGGTTTTGATTACAGGTAAACCGGAAATCGGAAAGCTGCAATTGTGCCAGTTCAAAAAGAAATTGCTTCTGATAGGGTTTGATCACACCATGCTCGACAAACAAAGTATAAAACCACTTCTTTTCATGGTTTTGCTGCCATCCGTAGCGATCGTTTCTTTCGGTAAAAGTATAGGATTCTTCCGGTAATAATTCGAAACCAATTCGTTTTTCCAACTCGCTTTTAAAGGTCTCCACGCCAAGTTTATCCACGGTATATTTTAAGCGGGAAAGCTTACGGTCACTGCGATTCCCAAAATCCCGCTGGATCGTCAGTATCTCATATACAGCCTTGAGTGTTTTTTCTTCAGTATCGGTAAAACCAATAATCGTTGCCAGTCGCGAATAGGTATTCGGATTGCCGTGTGTGGTGGCCAATCCGCCGCCAATTGCGATATTAAATCCTTTTAATTCTCCGTTTTTGATAATCGCAATCAATCCGATATCATTGGCAAATACATCCACATCGTTGGTTGGCGGAATAGCGATTGCGATTTTAAATTTTCTCGGCAGATAGCGGTCTTCGTATAACGGATCGGCTTCCGAAGAGCGTTCGTAGGTCTTTTCACCATCGATCCACACTTCATAATACGATTGTGTTTTAGGCAATAACAAGGTGGAAATCCGATCGGCATAATCGTAAATCTGCTGATATAAAGGTGAAACCTGCGGATGCGAACTACAGATTACATTTCGGTTCACATCGCCACAAGCGGCAATTGAATCGAGTTTTGCCAATAGAAAATCCTGAATTGTGGGTTGCAACTGGTGTTTTAGCAAACCGTGTAATTGTATCGTCTGACGCGTGGTGATCTTAATCGTTCCGGTTCCGTATTCTTCGGAAATCGCATGTGTCGCCAACCATTGATCGGCCGAAATAACACCACCCGGAATACGCAAACGGATCATAAACGAATAGAGTTTGTCCAGCTTTTTTTCGGCGCGTTCCGCTCTTCTGTCCCGGTCGTCCTGAACATACATCCCGTGGAATTTAACCAGGGCTTCATCGTCGGGACGTACATTTCCGGTATGGTTATCCGTCAAACTCTCTTTTAAAGTCCCACGAAGTCCGTCACTATTCACTTTTATCGTTTCAATCGGGGATAATTTATCGTTACTCATAGTAGCATTCAATTTAATATTTGTTTAGTATACGTCTTTCAGATAGCGACCTTCTGACTCAAGGTTGTCTAAAATTGTCTTTGCATCCGTACTACTGATCTTTTTTTCAGTCGCTATAATTTCCAAAAGGGTATTTTCGACATCCGCACTCATCGGCTCTTTTTGACCACAGATATAGAGATACGCGCCGTTTTCAATCCATTCGTAAACCGTTTTTGCATTTTGCTTTAAACGATCCTGTACATAAATTTTATGTTTCTGATCCCTTGAAAAAGCGGTATCCAAGCGGGTTAACACTCCAGTTGCGAGCCATTCCTGTATTTCGGTCTGATAATAGAAATCGGAGACAAAATGCTGTTCGCCAAAAAACAACCAGTTTTTTCCTTCGGCACCGGTCGCATCGCGGTGTGCCAGAAAGCTGCGGAACGGGGCGATTCCGGTTCCGGGACCAATCATAATGATATCTTTATCCGGATCGGGCAATCGGAAATTGTGGTTTTTATGAATATAAAACGACAGACTTCCCTCCTTTGGAAAATCGGCCAAAAACTGCGAGCATAAACCTGATTTCGCAACACCGGCTACCGTAAACACATTGCGATTCACCGTTATATGAATTTCCCCGTCGTGTGCTTCGGCAGCGGATGCAATCGAATACAAACGCGGTGCGATCGGTAATAACAACCCGATTACCGCATCGAAGGTAACCTCTGCATCAATCGGATATTTTTTTAGAATATCCAGTAAATCGGCTTTGGCTTCCGTGATCGTCACATTTAATACATTCGAAAGAGCACCCAATGATTTTTTCGAAAGCCCTCGGATGTTTTTGGTTTTCAGTTCGCCACTGCGGTAAGTGGCTTGTAATAGTGTCGCAATTTCGAGCGTTTCCGCATCCGAATTTTCCGGATAAAAACCAATCGCATCCCCCGGTTCGTATGCTACCGGTTCGTCGGTTTCAATTTCAATATGGTGCGTTTCCTTATTCGAACCGCGATCGTTTAAAATCACTTTATGACGCACGATACCGGTATACGTTTTCTTTTCTGTAACTACTGCTGCAACCGACGATTTTGCCGTAGCTTTCCCATCCGTTGTTTGCGGAATGCTTTCCAATATATCGGCGAACCATTTTTCAGCAACCGGAGTAAAATCCACATCAGCTTTCTGAAAAGGGACAGCCCGTTTTGCACCAAGTCGGGCGAGTTGCTCATCGATTACTTCACCCGCCTTACAAAACAACGGATAAGACGAATCGCCCAAGCCCAAAACCGCAAATCGGATTTTGGAAAGATTCGCACTGCTGTTACTAACATTGTCAAAAAATTTAACTGCATTTTGCGGCGGATCGCCCTCGCCCTGCGTACTCATGATCACAATCAGGAAATCTTCTTTTTCCAATTTTTCCACCGGATATTGAAATGCATCGATCACTTTCGACTGGATTTTATTTTTCTTAAAAACCGTTTGTAACTGCGTGGCCAGTTTTTTGGAATTCCCCGTTTCCGTTCCGTAAATAATGGTCGGTTTTACGGTAATTAGCGCTATCGTTTCTTTCGATTCCTGAGTTTCGTTTTGCGCCAGAAGTCCGGCCAGATACCCATTCGTCCAGATAATTTCATCGCGGGAATACTGTCGTACCAGGTCTTTTAATACGTCTAATTTATTTTTAGCTAGCATGTTGGAAGTTTATAATATGATTATCGAAATACGAGGTGTTTTTAGCCTGCTCGCGGAACCAGGCAAACTGTTCGTGCAGTTGCACCACTTTTCCCACTATTAATAAGGTAGGTACATAACCAAACTCCGGTAATTCTTTGGTTTTTAATTCGGTAAACGAAAACACCCTGGTTTTTTGATACGGTGTCGTCGCCTGTTGAATTACCGCCAGCCCTTTAGTTTGATCAACATTGTTAGCCAGTAGATAACCGGCCAGTTGTTGCAACCGTTGGCCACTCATATAGAAAACAAGGGTATCGTCTGTTTTACCCCAATCGGCCCATTGTTCAGGCGTTACGGATGTCAGATCAAATAAGGTCAGAAAGCGTACACCACGTGCCAATCCCCGGGCGGTTAACGGTATACCGGTATAAGCCGCAGCACCAAAAGCGGCTGAGATTCCGGGTACGATTTCATACGGAATCGCATTCGCTTTGAGCACTTCCAGTTCGTCCAGTATATTCGAAAACAACGAAGCATCGCCGCCTTTTAGTCGTACCACCAGCTTTCCCTGTAGGGCAAATTCAACCATCAACGTGTTGATATCGCTTTGTGGCGTATGGATTCCTTTCGAACATTGCTTACCAACATAAATCGTAATGGCCTCTTTACGCGCATTATCCGCAATTAATTGTGGCGCCACCAGGCGATCGGTCAGGATTACATCTGCCGCTTGAAGGTACCGGATCGCTTTCACACTTATCAAATCGGGATCACCCGGACCGGCTCCGGCTAAAATGACTTTCCCTTTATTTTCTACACTCATTGTTTTTTTAGTTTTCTTAGTTTATTTCAGGATTAATACAACCCTTCGACGGAAAGGTAACGTTCGCCCGTATCATAATTGAAGGTGACAATTGTAGCCCCATCCGGGACTTGCGGAATTTTTCGGGCAACTGCCGCCAGCGATGCTCCTGTTGAAATTCCGACCAAAATTCCTTCTTCTGTGGCCACCTTACGGGCATAATCAAAAGCCTCCTCTTTACCGACCTGTATAATTTCGTCTAATAATTCCGGTTGTAAAACCGAAGGCACAAACCCCGCTCCGATTCCCTGTAACGGATGTGGTCCCGGTTCACCGCCACTTAACACCGGCGATAATTCCGGTTCGACAGCGATGACTTTTAGTTTTGGGAATTTTGCTTTTAAAACTTTTGCCACTCCGGTAATATGTCCGCCGGTACCCACTCCGGTAATCAGGTAATCGATACCTTCCGGAAAATCCTGAATTAATTCCTGTGCCGTTGTTTTTTCGTGGATCGCTACGTTCGCCGGGTTATCAAACTGCTGTGGCGACCAGGCATTCGGGATTTGCGCAACCAGTTCATTGGCTTTTTCAATCGCCCCTTTCATCCCCTTTTCGCGTGGTGTCAATTCGAATTCGGCACCGTAGATTTCCATTAATTTCCGGCGTTCGACACTCATCGATTCCGGCATGACCAAAATCACCCGATAGCCTTTAACAGCGCCAACCAAGGCCAGTCCGATTCCGGTATTACCTGAAGTTGGTTCGATAATCACGCTACCCGGTTGTAAGATGCCTTTTTGTTCCGCATCTTCAATCATCGCCAAAGCAATACGGTCTTTAATACTGTTTCCCGGATTGTTTTTTTCGAGTTTGATCCATACTTTTTTCGGTTCTCCAAAAAGCTTCTGAAGTCGGACAACCGGTGTATTTCCTATAGTTTCTAAAATGTTATTAGCTTTCATGATTCTATTTTTTTAATTGTTTTATATGACAAAATTGATAGGCTCCGGAAAAGGAGCTTTATTTTTGATGATGATCTCACTTTTGTGATAAACCAGTGATTTTTTAGGAACCGATTGCGTGATCCATACATTTCCGCCGATTATCGCATCGTCGCCAATATGCGTTTCGCCGCCCAAAATGGTAGCATTAGCATAGATGATCACATTGTTTCCAATGGTCGGATGCCTTTTTTCTTCGGCTTTGTCCTTGCTTACATTTAAGGCTCCGAGCGTAACGCCCTGATACATTTTCACATCGTTTCCAATAACTGTCGTTTCCCCGATGACCACACCTGTTCCGTGATCAATAAAAAAACGAGCACCGATTTTTGCTCCCGGATGAATGTCGATTCCTGTTTTTCCATGTACATATTCCGAGAGCAATCTTGGAACTACCGGTACATTGCTTTTCCAAAGTTCATGTGCCAGGCGATAGACGGCAATGGCAAAAAAACCGGGATAGGCCGCCAGTACTTCATTTTTGGATTTTGCCGCCGGATCGAAATTAAAAATGGTTTCCAGGTCTTCTTCCAGCAAACGATGAACGGTTTCCAATGATCCAAAAAAGGCATTCGCTATGGTTGTGGCTTGTTCTTGTATCAGTACGTATTCCAATAATTCGACTAGTTCCGATCGCAATTCTTGTTCTCTTTCCAAAAAAACAGCGTACGCGTCCAGTTCGGCATCGATGGCAAAAAGCCAATTGAACAGGGCTTCGATCCAGATTCCGGTTTTCGCTTTATCGGGAATTCGTTCGGAGTTTCCCTTATTTTTTCGGTATAGCGGATGTTCCATGATTTTAGGGTAAAAACATTAAAGCACCAACCGTATTAAAGGTTGTTTCATCCACCAGAATGGCACTTCCGTTTCGGGAATTTTCGGCAAACGGATCGAAAAACAACGGCTGACTCGAGCGTAATGCAATCTGACCGATATCGTTGATTCCCAGTTCATGCGTCAGATCGAATTGCCATTGGTTGACATCCCATTTCCGGTCGACTGCCTGAATTTTGACCCGTACCGTTTTAAAACGGTGCTGTAACAAATACGTTTTTCCGATTTGCAATGGCGCCGTATCCAACCAACAGATCCAGGCTTTCAATTCATTCGACGTAAGCGGTAAAGCATTCGTTTTTACAATCGTATCACCCCGGCTGATGTCGATAGTATTCGCCAAGTGAAGCACCACATTGTCTCCAGCCGTAGCCTGATTGACCACTTCCTGGTGTCTTTCGATTTTTACAATCTGTGTTTCAATTCCCGAAGGCAAAATCACCACCGAATCGCCTGTCGTATAAGTTCCGCTTAAAATTTGTCCGGCGTATCCGCGATAATCGTGATTCTCCTCATCTTTTGGCCGAATGACCCATTGCACCTGAAAACGGGCTACAAGATTTTCTTTTGTCGGAATTTCAATATGCTCCAGCGTACTCAACAACGCATCTCCCTCAAACCAGGGTGTCTTTTCCGATTTCGCAACAATATTGTCCCCAATCAGCGCGCTAACCGGGATATAGGCGATTTCATCATAAGCCAATTCCGAACGAATCGCCTCAAAGTCGGCTTTAATCGTATTAAAAACCGCTTCGGAATAATCCACCAAATCAATTTTATTGATCGCGATAATGGCCTTTTTGATTCCCATTAACGACCCCACACTTGCATGGCGTTTCGTTTGTGTGGTAATTCCTTTGCGCGCATCCACCAGAACAATGATCAAATCGGAATTTGACGCTCCGGTAATCATATTCCGGGTATATTGCTCGTGGCCAGGTGCATCGGCAATGATGAATTTCCGTTTGGACGTGGCAAAATATTTATACGCCACATCGATCGTAATTCCCTGTTCCCGTTCGGCGCGGAGTCCATCGGTGATCAACGACAAGTCAATTGCCACATTTTCCTGTTTGGTTTGCTTTTGCAAAACGCCCAACTGATCGGTATGAATACTATCGGAATCGTAAAGCAGGCGCCCGATCAACGTACTTTTTCCATCGTCTACATTTCCGGCTGTTATAAATTTTAATGTGTTCATTTTTTAGTTTTTAGAGGTGTTGCTTTTTTAAAAATAACCTTGTTTTTTACGGTCTTCCATCGCGGCCTCCGACAACTGATCGTCCAATCGGGTTTGGCCTCTTTCGCTGATTCGCGTCTGAATAATATCATCGATAATATCCTGAATCGTTTCGGCATCCGACGGAACCGCCGCCGTACAGGTCATATCGCCCACCGTTCGGTAGCGCACTTTTTCGACCACCACCGTATCGGTGGGAAGCGGCTGAATAAATTCGGACGTCGCCACCAGTTTGTCCTGATGTACAATACATTCCCGATTATGGGCAAAATAGAGTTCCGGCAATTCGATCCCCTCTTGCTGGATATAATTCCACACGTCCAATTCGGTCCAGTTACTAATCGGGAAAACGCGGACATTATGTCCCTTTTGGATTTTACCGTTTAGGATATCCCACAACTCCGGGCGTTGTAATTTGGGATCCCATTGTCCGAAATCGTCCCGAACCGAAAAGATACGTTCCTTTGCCCGCGCTTTTTCTTCGTCACGACGCGCACCGCCGATACAGGCGTCAAATTCATTTTCCTGAATAACATCCAATAAGGTGTAGGTTTGCAAGGCATTACGCGACGGAAAGCGCCCCGGTGTTTCTTTTAGATTGTACTTTCGGATACTGTCTTCGACCGAACCGACAATTAGTTTTTCGCCAATCCGATCGACCAGATAATCCCGAAAAGCAATGGCTTCCGGGAAATTATGTCCCGTATCGATGTGTACCAACGGAAACGGAAACCTCGCCGGTCGGAACGCTTTTAATGCCAGGTGAACCAGGACAATCGAATCCTTTCCTCCCGAAAACAGCAAAGCCGGTTTTTCGAACTGGGCCGCGGTTTCCCTCAGAATGTATATTGCTTCGTCTTCCAATTGTTTTAAATATTCTTTTGTCGTACTCATATCGTTTATTTTAGGGTTGTTTATTGATGTAGTCCACATTCTTTTTTGGAAGTTTCTTCCCACCACCAACGTCCGGCCCGGAAATCGTCGCCTCCATTTATCGCTCGGGTACACGGCGCGCAGCCGATACTTACAAAGCCTTTATCATGTAAAATGTTATACGGTATACCATTTTGTTTGGCGTAGGTTTTTACTTCCTGAGTCGTCCAATGCAATAGCGGATTGTATTTGTACAACTGGTAGTGCGGATCCCATTGCACGATGTCCAGATTGTTCCGGTTGGCTGAGTGTTCCGCACGAAGTCCGGTAATCCAAACCGTTGCGCCGTTTAGCGCCCGTTGTAGCGGTTCTACTTTTCGGATATGACAACATTGTTTGCGCAACTCCGGACTTCCGTAGAATGCATTAATTCCCTGCTCTTCCACAAATGCTTCCAGTTGATTTTGCTCCGGGTAATAGGTTTTTATTTTTTTTCCGTATTGCAACAAGGTCTTGTCCCAGGTTGTGTAGGTTTCCGGAAATAAGCGCCCGGTATCGAGGGTAAATACTTCCACATTGTCCAGATTCTGAGCAAAAATGGCATCGGTAATCAACTGGTCTTCAATACCAAAACTGGTTGAAAACACGATTTTTCCCGTCGTATTTTCGGATAAAAACGTCAGGTTTTCCCGAAGGTTTTTCCCTTGTTTTAGAGAATTGATTATGGTTTCTTCCATGTTTATATTGTTTGTTTTTTAAAAATCGGGCATAAAAAAAGCCCCTTGAGAACAAGAGGCTTATCAACAGGTACTATTATTTTACAGCAACTAATACGACAGACGGCCTCTTGCGAAGTTTCGCATACAACAACACATCATCATCATACAAACTGCAGATGTTGTTTTTTTAGTGAATAGGTTTGTTGTTTTGGTCATTTTTATCTGAATTATTTTTGTAAGTTTTTATTTTTTTGTATTGGGATCAAAAAAAAACTCCCCAATTGCTTGGAGAGTTTACTGATATTGAAAATGTTTTACCGACATTAACGAATAGCAAAGCCCTCCTCATTATCTGAGCAGCACATACACATCGCCATACATAAAACCGAATTAGTCATCGAAATCATTTGTTTTGATGTTGCAAACTTATAACATTTTTTAAATATTCACCAAATAAAAAAATATTTTTTGAAATTAATTTTTCGCAACCGAAACCTAAAAAAGCGAATCACAACTGATAAAAACGCAACAAACACAACTATTCACACAATTTTTATCAGAAATAAAACACAAAATTGGTTGCTGTTTGTGTTCGAAAATCTCTCCGGTTTACTATCGGATAAAAATTTATCGTTATCTTTGTTCCGATAATAATGGCAATGATGTCTGCCTTGAACCGCTTTAAAAAGCTGATGACGTCTGTAACACGGCTACTGCCGGTATAGATGTATGTAATCAAGACAATTATGGACAACAACTTTTTTAAACGACACATTGCTCCTCTTCCGCAATTTAGCCTGCTTTTATTTCTATTTCGTTGGTCGGTATTGGCCATCATTATTGGCGTGCTTACCGGTTCCTTATCGGCTTTTTTCCTAACAACACTCGATTGGGTTACGAATTACCGCGAACAACATTCCTGGATTATCACGCTATTGCCATTAGCCGGATTACTTATCGGATTAAGCTATCATTATTGGGGCGAAAGCGTCGTAAAAGGCAATAATCTATTACTCGAAGAATTCCATTCACCCAAAAAAGTGATTCCGTTTCGTATGGTACCATTGGTCTTAGCCGGAACATTGCTCACCCATTTATTTGGTGGATCAGCCGGGCGCGAAGGCACTGCCGTACAAATGGGCGGCGCCATAGCCGATCGCTTTTCCCATTGGTTTGAGTTTACAAAAGAAGATCGTAAAATTCTATTGATCATGGGAATCAGTGCTGGTTTTGCTTCGGTATTCGGAACGCCATTGGCCGGTGCGGTTTTCGCTCTGGAAGTCATGATTTTAGGGCGTATCCGTTATGAAGCAATTTTACCCGCATTTTTAGTCGCCGCGATTGCAGATTATACTTGTCTGGCCTGGCACGTAACCCATACACAATATACGATTCCGTATGTTCCGGAATTGAGTCCGCTAACCTTAGCATGGACTCTCTTTACCGGGATTATCTTTGGTCTTACCGCCCTACTCTTTTCTAAAACTACTCATTTTTGGAGTAAGTTGTTTACAACCCGAATCCAATTTCCGCCCTTACGCCCTTTTGTTGGCGGGATTGTTATCGCAATGGCAGTTTATGTCCTTGGCACCACGCAATATATCGGTTTGGGAATCCCAACTATTCAAGCTGCATTTGACTCCAATTTAGCCTCATATGACTTTATTCTAAAACTGTTGTTCACCGCGTTTACCCTTGGTGCCGGTTTTAAAGGTGGCGAAGTTACTCCCTTGTTTTTTATCGGAGCCACACTGGGAAATGCCTTATTCTGGTTTGTTCCACTGCCCATAGCATTACTTGCCGGAATGGGGTTTGTAGCCGTTTTTTCGGGCGCTACCAATACCCCTATCGCCTGTACATTAATGGGTATTGAACTTTTTGGAGTCGAAAGCGGGATTTATATTGCAATTGCCTGCGTAACGGCGTATCTGTTTTCTGGTCATACCGGTATTTATTCCGCGCAAATCATCGGTAGTCCGAAACATGCTTTTTATGGATATCTAAAAGGAAAGTCATTATCAGGCATCAATAAAAACAAATAACAAAAAGCTAAAAATCAACATTTTAAACCAAATAAAATATTTTTTTTTGAAAAAACACTTGTTTAAATGAAAATGATTTTTATACCTTTGTAACATAATTCACAAAAATGAACACATTTTATAACAATACTTGGTGGTGGAATTTCTTACGTCAAACGTCGTGAGCGATACCTCCTATCTGTATTTTTAAAATCGAAAAATAGATAAAGGCCTGTCATCACGACAGGCCTTTTTTGTTATTCCAAAATTCCAATACTATGAAAAAATTTCACTTACATACCCAATACAAACAGATCCTTGCCGACACGATCACTCCGGTAAGCATCTATCTGAAAATCCGCGATAAATTTCCAAACAGTCTGTTACTGGAAAGCAGCGACTACCACGCCAATAACAACAGTTTTTCGTATATCTGTTGCAATCCGATTGCCACAATTAAGGTTGAAAATGAAACGATCGTACAAAGTTTTCCCGACGGCACCTCGAGCCAAAATGCGATTGCACATCCAACGGATGTTGTTAACGCCGTACAGGATTTTGCAGCGCGATTCGAAGCTGAAAATCATGGATTTAAGTTTATCAATAACGGTTTGTTCGGTTATATTTCCTATGATACTGTGCGTTATTTTGAAAAACTGACCCTAACCAAAAAACAGGGAGATCTGCATATTCCGGATCTGTATTATGCGGTATATCAAAACATTATTGCGATCAATCACTTTAAAAACGAGGCCTACATTTTTTGTCATAGTACCGACAATCAGAACAATATTTCGGAAATTGAACAATTGCTATTGGCTAAGAATTTTGCCAGTTATGCTTTTGATACCGAAGGTGATGTCCTTTCCAACCTGACCGATACCGAATTTAAACAGCAAGTCGCATTGGCCAAACAACATTGTCATCGTGGAGACGTGTTTCAACTCGTGCTATCCCGTCGTTTTTCGCAAGCCTTTAAAGGAGACGAATTCAACGTTTACCGGGCTTTACGCAGTATCAATCCGTCACCTTATCTTTTCTTTTTCGATTACGGCAACTTTAAAATCATGGGTTCCTCACCGGAAGCTCAACTGGTTGTACAGAACCGAAAAGCCGAAATCCATCCGATAGCCGGAACATTTAAACGAACCGGAAACGATGAAACCGACAGCATTCTCGCCCGACAATTATCGGAAGATCCAAAAGAAAACAGCGAACATGTAATGCTAGTCGACCTGGCGCGGAACGATTTAAGCCGAAATGGCCATGATGTACAAGTCGAAAAATACCGAGAAGTGCAATTTTTCTCCCATGTTATCCACCTGGTTTCCAAAGTAACAGGGAAATTACACGACAAATCTACGACAATGCAGACCGTAGCGGCAACCTTTCCAGCTGGCACTTTGAGCGGTGCGCCCAAGCATAAAGCCATGCAGCTGATTGAAAGCATTGAAAACACCTCCCGGAATTTTTATGGTGGTGCTATTGGATTTATGGATTTTGACGGTAACTTTAATCACGCAATTATGATCCGAACTTTTTTAAGTAAAGACCATCAATTACATTATCAGGCCGGTGCCGGAATTGTATCCGATTCGTCTGAAGAAAACGAAATGCAGGAGGTTTATAATAAGTTAGGAGCGCTTACCAAGGCATTGGAATTGGCCACCACTATTTAAACCGAAATAAAATAAAAACAGAACCCAAAATAAAGCATCCGATGAAAAAGATAGTAGTCATAGACAATTACGACAGTTTTACCTATAACCTGGTTCATTACCTGGAAGACCTCGACTGCACCGTAACGGTTTTCCGCAATGATGAATTCCGGATCGACGAATTGAAAAGCTTCGACAAAATTGTATTGTCACCCGGTCCCGGAATTCCGGAAGAAGCAGGCTTACTAAAAGAAGTCATCCGAACCTATGCCCCGACTAAAAGTATTCTAGGCGTATGCCTGGGCCAACAGGCTATTGGTGAGGTATTTGGTGGAAGTTTGATCAACCTTGAAAAAGTATATCACGGGGTTGCGACACCGGTTACCATCACGGTTGAAGATGAACCGCTTTTTAACGGATTAAGCAAAAATTTACATGTGGGACGTTATCATTCCTGGGTGATCAACCCGGAAAATTTCCCGGCCGAACTGGAAATCACTTCGGTTGACGAAAATGGTCAGATCATGTCTCTTCGCCATAAAACATATGATGTTAAAGGGGTGCAATACCATCCGGAAAGCGTACTCACTCCAGACGGGAAACACATCCTTCAAAACTGGCTAAACAGCTAATTTACATCACCATATCACTACAATAGTAACCCTTTCTTAAGGCCATTTGCTTTAGGATACAGCCCTTATTATATCTAAAAATCATGAAAACAATATTAAACAGACTGATCAATCAGGAAGTACTGAGCCGTGTGGAGGCCCGGGATGTTTTGGTCAATATTTCCAACGGCGCGTACAATCCGAGTCAGATCGCCAGCTTTTTAACGGTCTATATGATGCGAAACATCACCATCGATGAGCTCGCCGGATTTCGGGATGCCCTATTAAACCTTTGTATTCCAGTAGATTTATCGGCCTACAACACCATCGACCTATGCGGAACCGGTGGCGATGGAAAAGACACTTTTAATATATCGACCTTGGCTTCCTTTATCGTGGCCGGTTCGGGGACAAAAGTGGCCAAACACGGAAACTATGGTGTTTCTTCCATATCCGGTTCGAGTAATGTGATGGAAAACCTCGGCATCCGTTTTAGCAGTGATACCGGGTTTCTGCAGCAATGTATCGAAGAAGCCAATATCTGCATTTTACATGCCCCTTTATTCCATCCGGCGATGAAAAATGTTGGAGGCATCCGGAAGGAACTGGCGGTTAAAACCTTTTTTAATATGTTGGGGCCCATGGTAAATCCATCGTTTCCCAAAAACCAGATGGTTGGCGTTTTTAGCCTGGAACTCGCCCGGATGTATGCGTATTTGTATCAAAATACACCGATAAATTTCACCATTTTAAACAGTCTCGACGGTTATGATGAAGTATCGCTAACCGGGAATACCAAACTAATTTCCAATCGCAGTGAACAAATACTAAAACCGGACGATTTTAACGTAAGTCGTTTGGATCCGGATGCCATAAAAGGCGGAACAACCGTAACCGAATCGGCACAACTTTTCCTAGATATTATTTCCGGAAAAGGAACCAAAGCGCAAAACAATGTGGTCTGTGCCAACGCCGCGATCGCTCTTGCAACGGTACATCAGATTCCGATATCGGACGGATTAGCGATGGCTTCCGAAAGTTTGCAATCCGGTAAAGCCTTTGAAAAATTAAACAAGTTACAACAATTAAGTTCCCGTTAAGATGACCATTTTAGATCAAATCATAGCCGACAAACACAGAGAAGTCGCTTTAAAAAAGAGTCTTATTCCGACCCAACAACTCGAAGCTTCGGTACTTTTCGACCGAAACGTTTATTCTTTAAGTCAGCAACTTAAAAATAGTAAGACGGGAATCATTGCAGAACACAAACGGCGTTCTCCGTCAAAAGCAATAATCAATACAAGTTATGCTGTGGAAGACGTTGTAAAAAGCTACGAAATAGCCGGAGCTAGTGGTATTTCGGTATTAACCGACGGGAAGTATTTTGGCGGTTCACTGGACGATTTGCTACTCGCCAGAGCCACGGTTAGCCTTCCGTTATTGCGAAAAGAGTTTATTATCGACACCTATCAAATTCTGGAAGCCAAAGCCTACGGCGCCGATGTTATCCTATTAATTGCAGCCGTTTTATCGCGTGCCGAAATCAAAATGTTATCCGAGTTCGCCCAACAAATCGGTTTGGAAGTACTATTAGAAGTCCATAACGAAGCGGAACTTGAAAAAAGTCTGATGCCTAGTTTGAATATGATCGGTGTTAACAATCGCAACCTAAAAACGTTTGAAGTAAATCTGGATTACAGTAAGGTATTGGCCGATCGGATTCCGGATGATTTTGTTAAGATTTCAGAAAGTGGAATCAGCACGACAACCGCCGTAAAAGACCTCCGAAATTATGGTTATCAAGGTTTCCTGATTGGTGAAAATTTTATGAAAAGTAATAATTTAGGTAATAGCATTAAAAATTTTATAAATCAGTTAGCTGAATGATTATGAAAAAAGCATTTTTATTAAAAATATGTGGCTTGAAATATTCAGAAAATATTACTGCAATCGCTGCTTTAGAGCCGGATTATATGGGGTTTATTTTCTATGAAAAATCGGCACGATTTTGTAACGATCCACTTCCTGAAATTCCAAAAACGATAAAAAAAACCGGTGTTTTTGTCGATGCCGATTTAAGGACGATACTGGAAACCATCGAACGCTACGAATTACAAGCTATACAATTACACGGATCGGAAACACCAGAAATCTGTGCCGCTATCCGAAGTAAGTCAGGTGTGGAAATTATCAAGACTTTTTCGATCGACACGACTTTCGATTTCCGGAAATTACAGGCTTATGAAACCGTTTGTGATTATTATTTGTTCGACACCAAAGGGAAACTTCCCGGCGGCAACGGTTTCCCTTTTGACTGGACTGTTTTAAAAAACTATCCGTCTGCGAAGCCCTATTTTTTAAGTGGCGGCATTACTATTGATCACCTCAATACGATACAAGCAGCAGGCTTAACACCTTATGCAATAGACATTAACAGCAAATTTGAAACAGCACCTGGTCTAAAAGACATCACCTTATGCAAACAGGCTGTTGCAAGCCTAAAAACCAGAACAATGAAAACAACCTATCGCGCCAACGAACAAGGCTATTACGGCGAATTCGGCGGAGCGTTTATCCCGGAAATGCTCTATCCGAATGTGGAAGAGCTGCGCCAACGTTATTTAGCGATCCTGGAAGAACCCGCATTTCAGTCGGAATTCCTGGAATTATTAACCGATTATGTGGGACGTCCCACACCCTTATATTACGCCGAGCGCCTTTCTAAAAAATACAATACCCGAATCTATCTGAAACGCGAAGACCTGTGTCATACCGGTGCGCATAAGATCAACAACACCATTGGTCAGGTCTTATTAGCCAAACGTTTGGGTAAAAAACGAATTATTGCCGAAACCGGCGCGGGTCAGCATGGCGTTGCCACCGCTACGGTTTGCGCCTTAATGGGCTTGGAATGTATTGTTTATATGGGCGAAATCGACATCGAACGTCAGGCGCCAAATGTAGCCCGGATGAAAATGCTCGGTGCCGAAGTACGCCCCGCCACTTCCGGTTCGAAAACCCTAAAAGACGCCACGAATGAAGCCATACGCGATTGGATCAACAACCCGGTTGACACCTATTACATTATCGGTTCGGTAGTTGGTCCACATCCGTATCCGGATATGGTGGCGCGTTTTCAAAGTGTTATTTCAGCCGAAATTCAAACCCAATTATTTGAAAAAGAAGGGCGTAAAAACCCGGATTATGTAATCGCCTGCGTAGGCGGCGGTAGCAATGCAGCCGGTGCTTTTTATCATTTTCTGGACGATCCAAACGTACAACTTATCGCTGTGGAAGCCGCCGGAAAAGGAATCGATTCCGGAGAAAGTGCCGCCACTTCCGTTTTAGGAAAAACCGGCGTCATCCACGGCAGCAAAACCTTACTGATGCAATCGGAAGACGGACAAATTACCGAACCCTATTCTATTTCGGCCGGATTGGATTATCCCGGTGTGGGTCCGCTACACGCGCATTTGTTTACCTGTGGTCGTGCCGAATTTGCCGCAGCTACAGACGACGAAGCCATGCAAGCCGGATTGGAACTCTGTAAAACCGAAGGTATCATTCCGGCTATCGAAAGCGCCCACGCCCTGGCCGTACTGAAACAACGAACATTTGAACCTGATGACATTGTTGTGATCAATCTTTCCGGTCGTGGCGATAAAGACTTGAGCACGTATACCTCCTATTTCGGATTTTAAATTGTATTAGTTAAACATCAAATTATGAATCGCATCACACAACAACTACAGGAAGACAAGAAAATCCTTTCCTTATATTTTACCGCCGGTTATCCGAATTTGAACGACACCGTTCCGATTATCCAAACCCTTGAAAAAAGTGGCGTGGATATGATCGAAATCGGCTTACCGTTTAGCGACCCGTTGGCCGACGGCCCCACCATTCAAGCCAGTTCGACCGAGGCCTTGGAAAACGGAATGACCACCGAACGTTTGCTCGAACAGTTAAAAGACATTCGGAAAACGGTGAAAATTCCGTTATTGATCATGGGTTATTTTAATCCGATATTGCAATATGGCATCGCTAATTTTTGTCGGAAATGTGCCGAAATCGGAATCGACGGATTGATCATTCCGGATCTTCCAATTGCCGTTTATGAAAATGAGTATCAGCCTATTTTTGAACATAACGGATTGGTAAACATTTTCCTCATCACGCCGCAAACCTCCGAAGAACGTATCCGACATATCGATAAAATCTCAAGTGGATTTATTTATATGGTGAGCAGTGCGAGTGTCACCGGAAGTCAAAATTCCTTTGGAAACGAACAGGAGGACTACTTTAAAAAGATTGCCGGAATGGACTTAAAAAACCCACAGATCGTA
Source organism: Bacteroidota bacterium (assembly GCA_023446155.1). GTDB lineage: Bacteria > Bacteroidota > Bacteroidia > Flavobacteriales > Flavobacteriaceae > Flavobacterium. Next base: position 261,171 of record JAEXIT010000004.1, on the reverse strand, counting down.
GGCTTTGGCATTAGCAATCGGGAAACCTTTTTACAAGCCACACAACATCAAAAAGGGGCGATAATTGGTAGTGCATTTGTCAATTATCTGAAAAAGAACCCGATTGAAAATATTCCGAATTTTATCAAAACTATAGTTTAAATAAATAACTATAAAAAACTCATTTAAAAATAGTTATTGTCAAAACATAGATTTTATCTATTGCAATAAATTTCGATTTTAACGTACAGAATGGGCAACTATAGTGTTGCCTTTTTTTATTGAATTTGAAGTGGGTAAAAATAGGAAAAGAAATTAAATTTTTTAGCATTTTTATAGCAATTTATATCCCCCTATCCTGCTTCCTTCATTCAACATTTAAAATTTAAAATTCAACATTCAAAATACCCACTTCTTTTCTCTTTTTTCTAGCCTCTTTTGTCTTTTTTATTTTAGTTAAAATAACGTTAAAATAAAACTAAACAAACGTTTAATTTAAACAAGTGTTTAATTTTGTACCCACATTTCAAACCAATTATGTGATGTCTGAATTTAATGATAAACAACACGAGATTCTGCTGGTTGCAGAACGGTTGTTTTCCGAACATGGTTTTGATGGAACTTCTGTCAGAGACATAGCCAAAGCGGCCAACATCAATGTAGCGATGATCTCCTACTATTTTGGCTCAAAAGAAAAATTACTGGAAGCCCTTATTATAGCACGTATATCCGGTTTACGCCTTCAGATTGAAAACTTACAAAAAGAAGCCCTTACTCCTTTTGAAAAGATCGACAAACTTATCGAACTGTACATCACCCGTATCAACAAAAACAAAGGGATGTATCAGATCATTCACTTTGAGATCAGCTCCAAAAAGAGAGAAATCAACTGTGAGTCCTTCAACGAAGTGAAACGTTATAACCTGGAAGCCCTACGGGATATTATCAAGGAAGGACAAGAAAAAGGTGTGTTTAAACCCAACATTAACATCACCCTGATTCCGCCAACCGTAATGGGTACTTTTTTCCATTTCCAGATGAACCTTAGCTTTTATAAGGAGTTTTTAGAACTGGATACCGAGGAAAAATACGATCACTACATCAAAAACGATTTAACAAAACACATACAAAAAACCATTAAAGCACTTTTAACCTATGAAGAATAGTTCCCTCTGGTTGGGCGCCTTCTTTCTATTTGGCGTTTTCACTACTGAAGCTCAGGAGAAGAAAATGGCATTAGAAGAAGCAATCCAACTGGCTATGACACAAAGTACCGAGGCAAAAATGGCCGATACCAAAGTGGCCACCAAAGCATTCGAAATGCAATCGGTAAAAAACCGTCAATACCCCGACTTAAAAGTCAGCGGACAATATCAGCGCCTGACCAACGCCGATGTGAACCTGAAAATTGGCGGTGGTGGTGAAGAAGGATCCAGTGCGGCACCAAAGGTAAACCAGCTTATGCTTGGACAAGCCAGCGCGTCGGTACCCTTGTTTGCAGGATTTAAAATCCAGAACAACATCAAGGTAGCCGAAAACCTGTATCAAGCCGAACAATACACGGCTAAAAACACCAAAGAGCAATTAGCCCTTGATGTAGTAAAACTTTATGTAAACCTTTACAAAGCACAGGAAAGCACACAATTAATTGCCGAAAACATTAAGAGTGCCGAACAACGCGTTAAGGATTTTAAAGCGATGGAAACCAATGGCCTTATCGCTCGAAACGATTTATTAAAAGCGCAATTACAGGTATCCAATTATAAAATTGCTTTGGAAGACGCGAAGAAAAATGTAAGCACAATTAACTTCCAATTGGTGACTTTATTAAAATTACCGGAAAGCACACAAATCGTTCCGAATACCGGTGTGTTTGATAAAAACAACGCTTTGAATGCTACCGCAGAAGATGCGATTAGCGGACGAAACGACCTTGAAGCGATCCGTTCTCAACAAAAAGCCGCCGATGCGAATGTAAAAATCGCACAGGCCAATTACTATCCATCCATTACCTTGATGGGAGGATATATCGCGTTGGATCTTCAGAATGTGATGACCGTTACCAATGCGATGAACTTCGGGGTGGGTCTTTCCTATGATCTGACTTCCATTTTCAAAAACGGAAAAGAAGTCAAAGCAGCGAAAAGCAAAGCCCACGAAGCGGAACAAGCTGTTGAAATGATGACCGACCGCGTGAAAGTGGAAAACCAACAGGCAAACGAAAACTACCAACTGGCTTTAAAACAAAACAAAGTATATCAGGAAGCGGTGGAACAGGCTACCGAAAACTACCGTATCGTAAAAGACAAATACGACAACGGCTTGTCGGACACCAACGATTTACTGGAAGCCGATGTAGAACAACTTCAGTCAAAAATCAACCTTGCCTACTCCAAAGCCAATAGTATCGAGAAATACTATACTGCGTTGGCTGCCGGTGGTAAATTAACCTCAACCGTAACACTCACCAAAAACTAATATTAATAGCTGTAAAGATCATGGAAAAGAAACCATCAAATAAAAAATTCATCATTGTTCTGGGAACACTCGTTATTCTGGGTTCTGTATACGGAATATTCAAATATATGCACGCTCAGGCGCACGAGGAGACCGACGATGCACAGATTGAGAAAAATATGAACCCAATTATACCACGTGTATCGGGGTATATTGCGAAAGTATATGTAAAAGATAATGATTTCGTTAAAAAAGGCGACACGCTTTTTGTAATCGACAACAAAGATTATATGGTACGTGTAGAAGAAGCCAAAGCCGCTTTAATTAGTGCCGAAAGCGCTTTTGAAGTAAGCAAAGCCGATGTTAGCGCCTCTGCGGCGAATATTTCAATTTCCGATGCGACAATTCAGTCGAATGTAGGAAATATCGACGCGGCAAAAATCCGTTTGGGTCGTGCTAAAAATGACTTCGAGCGTTATGAAAACCTTTATAAAAACCACTCGATTACAAAACAACAATACGAGCAGGCTTTAGCAGCGAAACAAGAAGCTGAAAAACAGGTTGAAGTATTGCAACAACAACGTAATGCGAGCGCACACCAACGTGAGGCAGTGGTTTCTAAAACAAATGTAGCCAACAAACAAACCTCGGTTGCGGCGGCTAATATCAAAAAAGCACAAGCTTCCTTAGAAGCTGCTGAATTGAATTTAGGATATACTGTGGTTACCGCTGCAATTGACGGTCAGGTGTCCAATATCGACATTCAACCGGGACAAATGGTACAACCGGGACAATCGTTGTTCTATATCATCAACAACCAGGAAACCTGGGTTGTAGCGAACTTTAAAGAAACGCAGTTAAACAAAATGCGTGAAGGTCAGAAAGTGATCATCGTAGTTGATGCCTATCCGGATACCAAATTCGAAGGAGAAGTAAATTCCTTTTCACCGGCAACGGGAGCACGTTTTTCCATCCTTCCTCCAGACAATGCAACAGGTAACTTCGTAAAAACGATTCAACGTTTACCGGTAAAAATCAAATTAACGCCAAGCAACGATCCGGAAAAAGTAAAATTATTACGTCCGGGAATGAACGTAGAAGTTGACGTACACGTAAAATAATATGGAAGCAACCGGAGAAGATAATTTAGTAGAATATGGCTTTCGAAGAGTCATCATCACAATCACTGCGGTACTTTGTGCCTTGCTGGAGATTGTCGATACTACTATCGTAAACGTAGCCCTAAACGACATGAGAGGTAGTTTAGGGGCTACACTTACCGATGTTGCCTGGGTGATCACGGCCTATGCGATTGCAAACGTAATCGTAATCCCGATGACCAGCTGGTTATCGCAACAATTCGGTCGAAGAAACTATTTTGCAGCCTCCATTATTATCTTTACCGTTTCCTCTTTTCTTTGTGGTAACGCCTCGAATATATGGGAACTGGTAGCCTTTCGTTTTATTCAGGGTATGGGTGGTGGTGCCTTATTAGTAACAGCTCAGACCATCATTACGGAAAGTTATCCCGCAGCCAAACGGGGAATGGCGCAGGCAATTTATGGTATGGGTGTTATTGTGGGACCTACTTTAGGTCCGCCATTGGGAGGTTATCTGGTTGATAATTTTTCATGGCCGTATATTTTCTATATCAATATCCCATTGGGAATTATTGCAACGGTATTGACCCTTTCATTTGTAAAGAGTCCGAAATATGGTGAAAAATTAAAAGCCAATCAGGTCGATTGGTGGGGCATTGTATTCCTTTCGTCCTTTATTGGTTCCCTACAGTTTGTTTTGGAACACGGACAACAAGACGATTGGTTTGCCGATCCGATCATTGTTACGCTTAGTGTGGTATCGTTCTTCGGATTATTACTGTTTATCTGGCGACAGCTAACGTATAAATATCCGATTGTAAACTTACGCGTATTACAAGACCGAAACCTTCGGGTAGGAACCATTATGTGTTTTATCCTTGGATTCGGCTTATACGGTTCGACGTTTATTATTCCGATCTATACGCAGTCTATTTTAGGATGGACGGCAACGGATGCCGGTTTATTATTAATTCCGAGTTCGATTATGACCGGATTTATGATGCCAATCATCGGCCGACTAATCCAGAAAGGGGTACCGCAATCGTATATGGTTGCCACCGGATTCCTGTTGTTCTTTATTTTCACCTTCTGGATGCATAATGTGATCACACCGGATACCGGAACCGAACATATGTTCTGGCCGTTGATTCTTAGAGGTGTCGGTTTGGGATTATTATTCGTACCAATTACCACGTTGGCGCTATCGACCTTAAAAGGGAAAAATATTGGTGAAGGCGCCGCTTTTACCGGAATGATGCGTCAATTGGGCGGTTCGTTCGGGATTGCGATCATCACAACCTTTATTGCTCGTTTTACACAATCGCACCGTGTGGACCTGATCGCCAATTTAGACGGTTCGAAATTCGAAGTGCAACAACGCATTCAGCAATTGCAAATGGGATTTATGTCGAAAGGATTTAGCAGTAGCGAAGCCTTAGACAAAGCGCATAAAGCCATCGAACTGTCGGTTATGAAACAGAGTACGGTATTATCGTATATGGACGTTTTTATGTACCTGGGAATCCTCTTCCTGATCTGTGTACCGTTTGTACTCTTGATCAAGAAAGGCTCCGGCGGTAAAGTCGACATGTCGAATGTGCATTAATTTTAAATACGATTATTTAATTTGTTATAAAACTCCGGAAGTCTTTCCGGAGTTTTTTTATGGTATTATGCTTGCGTTATAAAAACGTTTCGCGCTTTTAATTGTATTAAAAAATACGTACTTTTACAGTATAGCAACTATTTGATTTTAAAATAGTTATTAACCCTAAAAAAAATTACCATGGGATTATTCAGCAACTCCGAGAAGAAAATCATTGAAGAATTCAGCCGGAAAAGTGAAGACCGCTGCAATGATATCGAAAAAGAAATAAATGAACTGTTAGAGGATTTAAAATCCGAATACGAAGAAAACCGGGGCGTCTTATATGAATTCAAAGATTACGTTTCGGAACTCAGTGATAAATTAAGTCCGGAAGACCTCAACCGGTTAATGGATTTTTCATTGCGTTTGGGCCGAATAAAACGATGTGCTAAAAAAGGGGTTGAAGCTTTACGCGAAATCTCCCGCGATCAGAAAAAAATGACCCGCGAAACCTTACGCGATTACGAAGAATATTTCTATATGCATTAACATAAAAATCCCGACTAGTAGTCGGGATTTTTTTATTTCTTACAGTCCACCTTAGCGAGTGGCATACCGGAATTAAACACCAACTTGTCCGGGTTTTTAAAGATTACGGCGCCGTTTTTTTCCTCCACTTCACCATAGCCTTCAATTAAAGTGTTGTTTTTAATCTGAAAAGCGATTTCCCGTTTGCTTTGCATTCCTTCCGAAGTAAAGCTATAGGTTGCAATCAATACATCCCCTTTAATCGTTCCGGCAAACGTTCCGGAGTTGGAATCTTTTTCGCTGTAGGCATAATCCAGCTTACCGGTAACAGCATCGGATTCCTTTTTAAGGTACATATAAATCGTATTTCCATCTTTACGGTATTCATAACATTCTTCCTGCACCGTAGGCACCATGTCGATATCACGATCCGATATTGTTTCTTTATCCGAATTTTTCTTACACGCCACAGTCAAAGCCAGAAGCGCAAAAATAAATGCTATTTTTCTCATCTCTTTCTTTTTAAAGTCGTTTTACGATTTCTTTTTAAAACGCATCGCTACAATATCATCCATTAGCAATACGAGTTTTCCATCGGGCGTTACATCATATTTATTTATTTTCTGCATCATATCCAGAAAACGACGCTCCCCTTCTCCCTCACAAAAGCGCATGGTCATGGCTTTCGGAGCTTCAATCGCAATACTGTTTGGCTCTTTTGTCGAATAACGAGTTGAAAACGGATTACAACTGCTGTTTCCATTCGCCTCTCCGGTTTTGGCAAACGACAATTGTGGTTTGGTGTCGGGATATAATCCCTCAAACGCGATTCGTACTCCTGTGATGTATTCGAGTTCCCAGCCATTGGCCGTCAGTTTATCATGGGCTGCAGTATTTTTTGTGCATTTACAGCCGGCTAGCACCAGAAGCAGTGTTAGCCCTAAAATAAAGGATACTTTTTTCATAAATACAGCGTTTTGGTTCTTTAAAATTACGAAAATTCTGTTTAAAACAACCGTAACCGCCTTATTTATACTGATTTGATTTAGCGTGTAAACACCAAGGTATTTCCTTTACTCAGATTCGCATCATATTGATAGCCTTCGTAATTAAAGCCTTTCAGATCGTCGATTGTCTGCGCATCGGTATCGATAATATAACGTACCATCATACCTCTTGCCTTTTTCGCAAAGAAGCTGATCATTTTTAATTTTCCATCCTTATAATCTTTAAACTCCGGAGTGATAACGGGTACTTTCAACGCTTTTTTATCCACCGCCGAAAAATATTCATTACTGGCCAGGTTGATAAACAATTCGTCTTTTTTCAATTCGCTGTTTAGCGTTTTTGTTATTTTTGGTTTCCAGAATTCATACAAATCTTTACTTTTCCCCACCGGAAGTTTGGTTCCCATTTCCAATCGGTATGGTTGAATCAGATCCAATGGTTTTAATAGTCCGTATAAACCGGACAGAATTCGCAATTTTGATTCCAATACCGGTAATTTTTCCGTCGGCAACGAATACGCATCGAGTCCCACATACACATCACCATTAAAGGCATATACGGCAGGTCGTGCATTTTCAGGGGTAAATGGAGTCGCCCATTCCTGATTACGTTGCCAGTTGAGATCGGCCAGTTTTTCTGAAATATCCATTAATTCCGAAAGCTCTTTCGGTTTCTTTTTTTTCAATACCCGATGTACGGTATTGGCTTCTTTTAAAAAAGACGATTCCGTATAGACATCCGTAGGCAGGGTTGTTTCAAAATCCAACGATTTGGCTGGCGATATTACAATTTTCATGGCATTTTATTTAAGGAACTCAAAAATACAAATTCCGCTTTTAAAATACCCTACGCCAAAATGGATAGTTTCGATACCGGTATCGGATTTATTTATTCAGAGTCCTTCTCCAACATACCATCGTTCCACAGGTACCGTTTTGAAAAACAATGCCCATATCGGATGAGTAAAATAGCGATCACCAATAGCGGAATCTCCAAAAGTAACGCTATGGTTTTTTTATCAATTATATAAAACGCAATCAGATTTATTATTTTATAAATAGTAAGCAAATATCCGGTAGCATGGACTGCCGGTACTAAAATAAACACCGTAGCCATCAATGACAACCATCCTAAAATCACACAATAATCGTCGGAAATAATGGTATTCCCCAATTGTGTCGGTTCATTTAAAAACCAATAAGCATCCTGTAAATTTGTGACCACTATGACTAAAACCAATAGTAGGTTTAGCATTTTTAACACATTTTGTCGCATTGCTTCCCCTCCTTTCTTTTTATGTTTTAAAAACCGTTAAACGATAAAGGGGAAATGTAAAGGTGCTTTAAAAATACTAAAGAACACCCTCATTGACTTATTTGTATAGCAAAATAGGCGTTAAATCTATAGTTAAAAAAGGGAAATCGCTGCGTTTAATTCCCAAGGATTCTTTTCCAGAGTTGGTGTAGTAACAACACGCCTTCCTTTTTGGTTTTCGGAACCTCCAAAGCTTGAAATCCCTTTTCGGAAGGTATTAGTTCATAGCTGAACGCAAATTGCGGATTGGTTTCATTACGGTCCAGTAATCCGAAGCGCAAGTCGTTAAAATAGCACTTTTGATCTTTTTTTGTAACGGTATAATTCCCTTCCGACAAAGCAATCAGACGTTGGATCGTCCTATCCTTTTCAAAACCAGCTAACAACTCCCACTGTTTCGGATACCGTTTAAAAGTGATCGTTTTTGTATCCAAAAAGGAATAGTCACCAATCCAATAATCGTTTTTTGTTTCGGCCGTTGCCGTCCAAAGAATCGTATTTAAAGGAGTTGGTTTGGTTTCGAGCTGTAGCACTTCCATTCCCGAAAGCGTTAGCGCCTGTTGGAATTTATAATACGTAATCCCTTTTAACACCAAAGTCAGGGCGAGATAAGCCGAACTGATTTTAAGTCCGCGGTTGTTCCATAGCGTCCGACTATAATCGGTACGCGCTTTCCGCATTGCCATGATCAAACAAAACAGAAACGGAATTGTATACAACGGATCGACTACAAAGATCGAACGAAACGCAAATTTATACCCCATTGGCCACAACAATTGCGTTCCCCAGGTGGTAAACGCATCCAATAAGGCGTGTGTGAATAAAGCCCAGAAAACCAGACTCGCGCCATTCATCATCGACACTTTGCTTTCTGTTTCCTTTCGGGCAATAAACCAGCCCAGAAGCGGTGCTATCAGGATAAAAAACAGGAGCGAATGACTAAATCCGCGGTGTATTTCCACAGCGGTTAACGGATCCAAAAACAGTCCTAACACCACGTCCAAATCTGGAATTGTACCAGCAATAGCGCCGTACAGCATGGCACGGTTCCCTATTTTCCGACCGAGGATTTTTTCGCCAACGGCCGCGCCAAGTACAATTTGTGTTAATGAATCCATGGGGTAAAGATACGATGAATGCCATTGAGGAGCAAACCCTTGATTACATACCTTGCTGTTTCCCTTACAAATCACCATCCGGAATTATACGATTTCAATACAGTAAAAAAACATCAAAGATTACGTAAAAACACTAATCTCTAGTTGTTTTAAATGCTTTAACTTCACCAATCAACTACAAATCAAATAATTATGAAAACAATTAGTATTCCCGATGGCACGAAAGTAAAACTACAGGCCGTCATCAGTTCCGATGCCGTTGTCTTAACAGGTATTGTTGTAGAAGGCAAAATAATTAGACAAAGTCAACTTTACAAATTCAGTTTCGATTTGGACGATATTACAATTTTAAAAAATAAGATCGTGAATATTGGTACTACCTTTTTTTTACCAGACGGAACCAACATCGATCAGATATTTAATACGACTCAGGTAGCCTACTTTATAGTATATAACAATGAGACTTACGAGTTGGATGTAAAAAAAGAAAAAATGCTAAGTAGTCTTTTTGTCTCTTCCACGAAAGTTAAGTTCATATGAAAACAAATTACCTTATTACAGTGCTAATTATAAGCGGTTTCTTAGGTATAAATGCACAAAATATAAATCTGAAAGATTTTCAGATGTCCAACACCACCAGTCCTGCTTTTCAATTACTGGAAGAAACCGTAACTGATGTTTATACACCGGAAAACGTTAAAGCTTTGGCATTACATGTACAAAATAATTTTGGTGAAAGTCTGGCGATTGAGGTAGCTCCTTATTTTTTTATTAATACCAAAAGTAAAAACCGGACCTATTACCGGTATATCGGTGTTTCTACAGAAAATGGCGTTCAAAAACAAAATCCGTTTAGCGGACTCAACACTACGACACTTTCATTTGCCTATTTAAAAAAAGATTTTGAGAATATTACCGGTGACAAGGAGCATAAAACCTTTTCTATAGGCGCACGAACTACACTACTACGTTTTTTTGACAAAGAAAAGATAAAAACGACAGTTGATAATATTACTAAAGTTATGGCTGAAAACTTTGTGCAAATACTTGAAATCGCAAATATGGATGATGGTCCTGAAAAACAAGAAAAGTTAAAAAAATTGGAGGAAATATTTAAACCTTTACAAAAAACAGTCAAGCCCATTTTTAAACTCGACGGAGCATTGGCCTACAGCAATCTGTTTAAAGAGAATTCTACCGACGGTGGCACCGTGAGTCGTTTTGGTTCCTGGCTAACCGGAGAATTCAATTTGATTTTAAACGAAGATGACGAGAAAAGTGCCACGAATAACTATATGAGTGTTTTGGCCATTGCCCGTTATATCGAAGACGGTTTTAATATGGAAGTTGCCGATACCTATACGACCAGTTATTATCGGGATTTTGGTGGTAAAGTTAATTTTGAGTTTGGAAAATTTACATTCGGATACGAATATGTAAAACGCAATGGTAGCATTAACAGTGAAAGATCCGTTGGTAATATCAGTTTTGCATTGGATAAAAACATTAGTCTGACCGGAGGTTTTGGAAAAGACTTTCAGGTAACCGACAACCTTTTGGCTATATTCGGGATCAATTGGGGGCTCAATCTAGGCAATACATCCACTCCTGTAAAATAGAACATTGCTTTTTATATTAATTGTAAATGGCTATCTGAAATCGAGTTTTAGATAGCCATTTTAATTTCTTCAGTTTGGGGCTGAATTTTGTAATCATGTATTATTTTACAACAATTGTTGGATCCCAAACGAAGTAACCGAATAATTTCATATTGCCCGATGCTCTGTCCATCGTATATAGGGCAAAACTAATATTATAGTTTTCGGTTCCGGGCTTGATCACATCAGCCTGATAGAACCAATAACTCATTCCACTAACCTGTTGAATCGGAAGCGGCGACGCGCCTGCAGAAGGCTGAACTCCGGCAGCAGTAAATACTTTCGAGGTGAAAGGGCCAAATACATCCGTACCGCCAAATTTCTGTATGTTATAGATGATAACCGCATTGTTAAAGTTATCATATTCCGATACGGCATTAAATCGAACCACATCGCCGGAAACTGCATTGATCTCTAAATCTGCGGTTCCACTTCCTTTGCTTCCTGTTAAATTTGAAGCTACCATATACTGATATTGATGACCAATACCGGTTGGTTTTGTCGAATCAGTACTTCCACCTTTCGGATAATCATTTATGATCTTATCCGTGTCAATAATTACCTGAATGTTGGTAATCAAGGCGACATTACTTAATGCCGCGTCTAACTCCTGTGCGTTTTTTAATTCTGCATCCATTTTGATAAAATTTAAAGTTTTGTCTACTCATTTTTCCAGTTTTTCGACTTCCGCTGGTATTGTATTTCCAATCAAAATTACAATAACACACAGTAGTTAAACAGGGTATAAATACCTGATTTTAAATATTTTACAATCAAAAAACACTTTACAAACAATACCGTTGGATAATTTCTTACGTACAAAAACCTGCTTTTTATTGTTGCCGTTTTAAAAAGTCTACTTTTCGAAAATTGCCATGCTAAATTTCTTCTAAATTGAGTTGGACATTTGCTCTTCAACTTTTAAAATTTAAAGACATGAAAAAAATGTTGTTTTTTTTATTGGCTACAGCGGCAAGTATTTCCCTGGCCAATGCGCAGAAAATAGCGAACAAAGATGTTCCTTCAGTAGTTAAATCGGCTTTACAAAAAAACTATCCCAATGCGACACATGTGAAATGGGAAAAAGAAAAGGATAATTATGAGGCGGGATTTGAAATGATCAAAGAAGATTATTCCGTGCTATTTGATGCTTCCGGCAAGATCGTTGAAACTGAAATTGAAATAAATGCAACGACTCTACCGGCAAACATCCTAACCTATGTTGCACAAAACTTTCCGGGGAAAAAGATTAAAGAAGCCGCAAAAATTACCGATTCCAAAGGTATGATCACTTATGAAGCGGAAGTCGACGGTACCGACTTACTATTTGATCGTTCCGGTACGTTTTTAAAAGCGGTTAAAGGTTAAGCTGCTTAAAATTGGGCTGTTTTGTCTTTGTGATAGTCATCAGATAGAAAACAGCCTGATTTTATTGATCAACATTTTTTAGTTCCCTTCCGGGATCTTTCCATTTGACTAAATTTCTGAAGTATGCCATGTAAATTTATCGGTATACCGAGCTCAAATGTAAACAAATTATTACCAAAACATTCCACTGATTTTATCGGTAGCTATGGAAAATCGGGCCTTTATAAACTATTGTTATTAAAGACGATACCATTCTACATGAAGAAATAGTAAACAATTATGTCTTCCAAATTTATTCAGCTTTGTATTTCTACTTTTACGCCATGAAAATCCCAAGTTCGAACCTTTTATTCAAACCCTATACTCCGATAAAACTTAGTCCCCTGCCTAAATAACCTTTGTCGTAACTGAACAACAAAACGTTTAAATAAAAATATAGCATGAACACCAAAATTATTACGAATTATTCCAAACTTCGGATATTCCTGTTTCTTTTACCGCTATCTCTTTTAGTTACCATTGTTGTATTTCTATATGAACAGAATGCACTATCGATTAGTAGCTATACTCAAATTCAAAAAGATAGCTTTATTTTTATTAATCATAATTTGGGCGTCTATCCCAATCTTCAATTTAATCTTACACAATTTGGAGATTGCCTGATTTCATTATCGCTTTTAAGCCTTTTTATTGTGTATGCTCCAAAAATATGGGAAGCCTTTTTGTCGGCATCGCTTATTTCCTGCTTGTTCACCCGTGTCTTAAAAAGTTTATTTGCCGTACCAAGACCCGCTGCAATGCTTGATCATTCTAAATTTATCATCACCGGAGAAACCCTATCCGGAAATAATAGTCTTCCCTCAGGACACGCCATCACTATTTTTACCGCGCATACCATTTTAATGTTTGCCTTTATGCCTAAAAAGTTAAGTCATAAAATTCTGTGGTTTTTTCTGGCCATTAGTATCGGATTGTTACTTGTTTTTACCCGTGTTGGTGTAGGTGCGCATTACCCGATAGATGTGATTGTGGGTAGTATTATTGGTTATATTTCGGGACTTCTCGGTATTTTTATAAGCCGAAAATATAAAATATGGTCATGGGTGAATGATAAAAAATATTATCCTATTTTTATCGTATTGTTTCTGATTTGTGCAGCTATACTGATCAACCGAATCATACATGAAAACTTGATCATATTCTATTTGACCTTGATCTGTTTACTTTTTTCCACATATAAAATCATTAAAGTTTATGTTCAGAAATAGTGTAACCCTGACTCGTTTTGTTTTACTGATGAGTTGTATAACTTTTTTATTTTTTCATTACCCCTTTTTTGCTTTTGTATGTAATAATGTGGAATATAAAAGTCTGAACGGCATACTACTCATTATCAGCCTGATAATTATAATGCTGGTTGCCAATGCTTTTGTGTACTACCTCATCTTTTCCCTTTCCCGTTATGTCGGGAAATTTTTATTGGTACTGACTTTTATCTGTAATGCCATTGCGGTTTATTTTATCAACACTTACAATGTTATAATAGACGAGAGCATGATTGGTAACGTACTCAATACCAACTATGACGAGTCCAGCAGTTATTTTTCGTTCAAACTGGTACTCTATTTGCTTTTTCTGGGGATTCTTCCGAGTATTTATATCATTAAAGTAAAGCTAACCAGCGTTCCTTTAAAGAAATTTTTAATCACGGCGGGACTTGGTTTCGCATTTATTCTGATTTTAGCTTTTGCTAACGCGAGTAATTGGCTGTGGATTGATAAAAACTCTAAAACATTAGGCGGACTTGCCATGCCGTGGTCGTATAGTGTAAATACGTCTCTTTTTTATATCCATAAGCATCAAAAGAATAAACAGGAAATCCTGCTACCCGATGCTACGATAAAAGACACCAAAAAATCAGTTGTCGTTTTGGTTATTGGCGAATCGGCCAGAAGTCAGAATTTTTCTTTGTATGGGTATGGTAAAAACACCAATCCGTTGCTATCACAAACACCGAATGTTTTTCATTTTAATGCTACTTCCTGCGCGACCTATACCACCGCCGGGGTAAAGTGTATTCTGGAACATACCAATACCGACGATTTGTATGAGATCTTACCCAATTATTTATTCCGAAATCATGTCGATGTCGTGTGGCGCACTTCCAATTGGGGCGAACCACCCGTTCATATTAAAGAGTATCAAAAACGGGAACAAATCAACCCAAATTGCCAGGGCGAAGCATGCAATTATGACGAGATGCTCCTAACCGGATTAAAAGAACGAATACAAGCCAGTACAAGTAATAAAGTTTTTATTGTGTTGCACACGAGTACGAGTCACGGGCCAACCTATAGTCAAAAATACCCGGCTCAATTTGAAACGTTTAAACCGGTTTGTAATAGCGTTGAATTAGGAAATTGCTCCAAAGAGGAATTGATCAACGCCTACGACAATACGATTGTTTACACCGATTATATCCTTCATAAGGTGATCGAAAATTTAAAAGAGTTAAAGGACTATAACAGTACGATGCTATTTGTTTCGGATCATGGTGAATCGTTGGGCGAAAAGAATTTATATATGCATGGCCTACCGATGCGTCTTGCTCCAAAGGAACAATATGATATTCCGTTTATTGTTTGGGTATCGGAGGGTTCCAAACAGCTTAAGCCTAACAAAACAGTATCCCAAAACCATGTTTTTCACAGTGTTCTACATTTCTTAGGCATACAGAGTCCGGTTTATGATGAAAGTCTGAATATTTATAAAGATTAATTGGAAAAGCGAACATATATCAGATGTTCGCTTTTTTAGACAATCAGGTCTGTAACCCGACAACGCGTTTCCTGGATCCAACGTTCGGTCATCGTCCGGACCTTTATAACTAGCTGAAATAAAATATCATACAAATCGAATAGCCCGACAATATTTAAAACAAAAACTTGCTTACGAAAAACGTATCTATATCTTTGTAACGCTATCCTCTTTTCAGGATAGGTAACACGTAGGTTTATTAATAAGTAATGTTATGGCTATAAAGAAAAATATACTTGCTATCCTGTTCTTTTTTATCTCATCGATGGTTTTTGCACAATCGGATTCGGTTAGAACCTATATTGACAGTGCTCTTATTGTGCTCCGGGAAAATTCATTATATGCCAACAACGTCAATTGGAAAAAAGTAGAAAAGCAAATCTATACGCAAGCCAGCGAAGTCAAATCTAAGGCAAAGGCCTTTGAAGTTTTAAAGATTGCCTTTACTGCATTGGGCGATAAACATGCGAATTATTTTTCACCGGAAGGAAACTCATACCGATTGGACAATAGTGAACTCATGTCGCGGTATACCGATTCTTTAAAAGCGGGATGGAAACGAGGTCTTCGAATAGAAAACAAGATGATTGGCGATATTGCCTATATCAGTATTCCTACGATAGGCGTAGGCAAACAACAGGATATTGATAAATACGCCAACTGGATTTACGATGCCGTGAATAGCCTTAGCGCTAAAAATCCGAAGGGATGGATTATTGATCTTCGAATGAATGGAGGCGGGAATATCCGACCGATGCTTGCCGGTTTGGCTATGTTTTTCGACAATGGCACGTATACCTATTATATCGACAAAGACGGAAATGCAACCGATAAAGCGGGATTTTTAAATGGTGATTTCGTTATTGATGACCAGCCACAGGCTACTATCAAAACAAAAATGAATTTGCTGTCCGATGCCAGGGTAGCCCTACTTATAGGTCCGGGTACGGCGAGTTCGGGCGAAGGCGTTGCGCTGGTTTTTTCGCAGAAAAACAATGTAAAATCTTTTGGGACGAACACCGCTGGTCTGGCGAATTCGACTAATGGTTTTGTTTTTTATAACAAGGAATTTTACTTTCTTATTTCGGTAGCCAAGATTGCCAACAAAGACAAAAAATTGTATTCCGAAATCGTAAAGCCACAGGTTTATGTAAAAGGATATGAGAACTTTTATAAGCTAGCAGACGATCCATCGGTAATAGAAGCGATTAAATGGCTTAAAAAGTAAAATAGAAGCACAACCGGAACTGTAGCTTATAACCGGAACGTATTGATATCCTGGAAAGTACCGTAGACTTTGGTGCAGATTCCATCTTTATAATTGGACTTCCCTGTTGCTCTTACCCAGATTTCCTTTCCTTGCGCGGTTACGATCTGTAGTTCCATATCCCAGGACTTCCCCGTTTCGATCGCAAGTTTTACCGCCTCTTTGATCTTATCCCTACTCGTGCCTTCTTTATAGAAATTAATGGCACTCGTTAATTCCGGGATATAATCGTTATCCACGCCATGAATCTCTCTTGTAACCGATGTCCAGGACAGTAAACGATGAACTACATCAAGCTCCCAACCACCAATACGCGCCAACGCTCCTGTTTTTTCGACCATCATTTTATACAATTCTTCCGATGCTATTAAGGAATCCCGTACCTCCGTGATTTCTGTAAGATCCCGGGTAACTTTGGTAAATCCGATCACCGCCCCATTATTATCATGTATCGAAGTGATGATGATACTTCCCCAAAACAAGGTTCCGTCTTTTCGAAGTCGCCAGCCCAAATCCCTTGCTACGCCATGTTTCTCAGCTTCAATGATCAACTTTTGTGGCCGTTTGTTTTGCCTGTCTTCGTCAGTATAAAATACACTAAAATGCTGTCTTACGATTTCGTCGTATCGGTACCCTTTTATTCGTTCTGCACCTTTATTCCAATTTTCCACATATCCGTCACCATCGAGAATAAGAATCGCATAATCATCGATCTCTTCCACCATCTTATTAAAACGAATCGCCTTCAGGTCTTTACTCGCCATAGACCCTTCTACAATCGTATGAATCGTTTTGTCGAAGTCCTTGGTTGATGTCTCGAACATGTTCATCCACTCTTTATCAACCGGTTGAATCCCTTCTTTAATTAGATTGACAAGTCCCATCAGGGTTGTCAAAGGCCGCCTTATTTGATGGGATTGGAGCTGGGCTATTTTCAACAGCGAGTCAGTTCGCGCCTCTTTTTCTTCTATTTCATCCACGAGTTTCCTTCGGCTTATTTCATTTTCCAGAATAAGCCCTATCTGACGGGAAAATGTATTCAGTATTTTTTTTTCAAATTCGGTAACGGTCTTTGTTTTTTTGGCGAATAAACAAAGGCTGCCAATTGGTCTTCCGTCACTCATAAAAATCGGTATACCAACAAAAAAACGAAGTTCAGCGTTGGATAATTCCGGAAGAATGTCAATACAATTGAAGTGCTTTAGGGTATTCTGGATGATCAGCATTTCATTATTTTTTACGACCAGATTACTAAAGATATTGTCCAATATCCCCAGTGGTATCGTTTTCCCCCATTCTAAGTTCAGTTCTTTCAAATGATCATCAAAAAAATGAAGCCATGTTATATCACTCGCCATTAATTCCGCAGCCAGACATACCACCTCCTTTAAACCTTTCAGTTCATTAGGTGTTATTGGCGTTGCACCATATAGTACCTTAACGTTTCCATCCCTCATCCGTTCGCTTTTAATTTTTCTTCACACTAATCCCATCGGATTCCTCAGAATTCACCACTCTAAATACTAATTTTGGACTTTGCCACAATTTAGTAAAAATCTATTGATATTCTTTAAATTGGCATTTAAGTCTTTATTAAAAAGTTTAGCAATATAATCTTTTTAAAATATAAACGTTTTTGATTGCTCTATCGTGTACCGCCTTTTCCGGGAATAAATAAAAAAAAGCCTGTAATCCAAAACATTACAGGCTTTTCATTTCGAATCCGAACACAGCTTTATCTAGTGATTTAAGAGCATTGAACCGGTTTTCTACTTTCAATAATAATTATGACGGCCGGAAGGCAACAGCATCCACTTCTATCAACATACCATCCAAGGCGAGTCGCGGAACCGGAATTAAAGTACTGGCAGGAAATTCATTATTTGTCCATACTTTATGCATTTCCTCCGTCCATATCTTTAGTTTCTCCTGATCATGGTCTACAATGAGTACGGTAATTTTAAGAACATCGTCCGCTTTTAGATCGTATTCTTTAAGCACTGTTTCCAGATTTTGTAACGCAAATCGAACCTGTGTTCTAAAATCATTCGAAAGCGTATGTTTTAAATCCTCTCCGCCACTTTGACCGGAGATGAATATATATTTTCCGTTACCCGAGGCGCTCGTAGCATGCGAAAAAGCAAAAGGTGTCGGGTCGAAAAGTGTTTTTGGGTTTTTATGGGTGATGTGTTTCATGTTTTCTTGAGTATTCGTTTTACGATTTTCGGTTTGGGAACAGCCTGAAAATACTAAAATAAGGATTGCTACAATTGGGAAATACCCCCTATTCTGTAAATTGTTTTTGGCATTAATCATGGTTGACAAAGAATTACTGTATTTGAAAAATTTGAGTCATTGCTGCTTTAATTAGTAAGCAAAAATAACCGCTATAATTTTTGAAAACGTATACATATGTAAAGGCTTTTTATCTTTTAATGCTTTTGCTATTCTCATTTTTATTTAAGTTAAAAATAGAGAACTCTATCTATTTATTTATACCTTTACCAAAAATTTTCGTTAGTCATGGGTAGAACGATAACGGTAAAAGAACGGATACTTGACACGGCATCCCGTCTCTTCTATTATCAGGGGTTTAACAGTACAGGTATTAATCAGATTATTGCTGAAGCCGGAGTCGCAATTGGCTCTTTATACAAACATTATAGTTCAAAAAACGATTTATTGTATCAGTATCTGAAACAACAGGATGCTTTCTATTTTGCCAATCTTACCGACTATTTAAAAGAAGAAAAAAAACCGTTACAAAAACTTCTTAAACTGGTCGATTACCGGATCAAAATCCAAAATGAAGCCGATTGTTCGGGTTGTCATTTTATCAAAATAAATGCCGAAATCGGGCGACAAGATAATCAGGTTGCCCAATTGGTTATGGACCATAAACAACGACAACGGGACTTTCTAAATGAGCTAATTTCTGAAATCGCTTCCGTACATACTCTTCCTATGGAAAAACACAATCTGGCAAATACACTTTTTTTGATGATCGAGGGCGCTATTGTTTCCTCCAGTATTCATGGAAATACCAACGATTTAAAAGCAGTTAAAAAAACTATTAATCAACTATTCTAATTTTTTTTAAATAAAAATAGATAGATCACTCTATATGAAATGAAGGCAAAAAATAAAAAAAAGATTGCACTACTTGTCCTACTATTGGCGCATCTGATGACCATAGTTGATATATTTATTGTAAATATTGCTATTCCAAGCATTGAACAGGGACTTGGCACTACCCATTCGGAAATCCAATTGGTAATCGCAATGTATATGATTGGATTTGCTTCATTTCTCATCATCGGAGGCAAAGCTGGAGACCATTACGGCAGAAAAAACGTATTCCTTTTGGGTACAATTATTTTTATGATCAGCTCTGCATGCTGCGGTTTTGCGGCCACATCCGAACAACTTATTGCCTTGCGTTTTTTTCAGGGAGTTAGTGCCGGTTTGATGTCACCACAGGTGTTGTCCTATATACAGGTTCTTTTTACCAACCACCAGGAAAGGACCTATGCTATTGGCTGGTATGGTATCGCTATCGGGATCGGAACCATGTTGGGACAATTTCTTGGCGGTTTTCTTATTGAACTAAAACCTTATATTATTGATCAGTCCTGGCGCTATATATTCCTTATCAACGTTCCTATTTGTATAGTAACCATAGGACTTGCAAATAGTTATCTCAAGCCTTCAAAAGATCAAAACTCCGGAAAAATGGATTATGCAAGTGCCGCTATCTTATGTATAGGACTTGTGTTTCTTATTTTTTCGCTTACCATTGGTTTGGAGCAAGACAGCAATCTTTACAACTACGGCCTACCCGTCTCAATGCTGTTTATTACCGGCTTTGTTTTGAGACAAAAAAGAAGGATGAAAATACAAAAACAAACGCTGCTCAATCTTACACTTTTTACTTTTAAAAATTTCAATATGGCGGTGGTATTGGTCGCCTTATTTATGTTGATGCTTGATGCTTATTTTTTTGTGCTTGCCCTATTTTTACAGGATGGACTAAAATTAGCTCCTATGGATGCTGGATACTTCGTTGTATTTCAGGGAGGCGGTTTTATTCTTTCGTCCCTCTTTGCTGCGAAATGGGTGCTGCGTTTCGGAAAAAACGTTTTGCTTTTTGGAGTATTCTTACTTATTGTCGCACTGATTTCACAACTTGTCCTTTTCTATCAACAACAGATCGGATTTACGGGCTATATCATAATGACAATACATGGCTTCGGTGTGGCTTTAGTACTACCATCTTTTGCTAATATTGCCCTTAAGGGTATACCCGAAAACATGATTGGAAATGCATCAGGTGTTTATTCCACGCTGCAGCAATTGTTTGGTGCCATAGGAATAGCACTCACAGGCGGTGTATTCTATTCTATACTAGATGACAATAGTGATTTTACCCATTTCTATAAGGCGTTTCAATACGGTTTATTGCTACATTTATCTTGTTTGATAGGCATTTTATGCATCCTTATCTATTTACCGAAATCAGTACTTCCTTTGGGAGTTATGAAAAACAAAAAAGCCTTGTAAGCAATTAATTTACAAGGCTTTCAGTGGAGTCGGAGAGAATCGAACTCTCGTCCAAACAAGCAATCGAAGAGCTTTCTACACGCTTAGTTTCCGATTGAATTTTCGACAAAAAGCAAGGCCGGAAACCGCCACTTTTTGCTTAGCTTTATCAGTGTCAGAACGGATTTAAAGCATTACCGTTCCTAGGTTTACTTTTACGGTTCCCCTATTCCAAACGCCATAAACCAAGGCTTTTGAGGAGAATCTAGCTTTCCGACCTTGTCGGAACTAGGCAAATCGTACTATAATTCGGATTAAGCAGCTAAAGCGTAATTATTTTCGCCGTTTATAAGTTTGAAACATGATATTTACGAGCTGTGTCCCAGCGCTCGACGTGCTTACTGTCCAATTCCACTCGCTGTCAAAACCAGTCGACCCCAAACAGTTGTTCTTACTATACTCAGCAAAAACCAGACCGCAAATATAAATGATTAAATTTTCAATTAAAAATAATTGCACCACTATTCTTTAAATGTTACATTTGGGAACTATTTATTAAAAACAAACTAAACAACCCATCGAGAGTTACATTAATAACAGTTTTCTTACTGTTTTGATGCTAATTTCTCAAAGCTCTTACTGTAAAATGAAAATTGGAATTATTAAGGAACGAAAAAATCCGCCAGACAGACGCGTGGTTTTTTCTCCTACAGAACTCGTTACATTAAAGGAACACTACCCGCAGACGGAAATTAAAGTTGAAGCATCCGATATCCGGATTTTTAAAGACGAAGAATACAAAGCCTTAGGTTTTGAAGTAACCGAAGACATGAGCGATTGCGACGTGTTATTAGGTGTAAAAGAAGTACCGGTTGATGCCCTGATCCCGGACAAAAAGTATTTTTTCTTTTCGCATACCATCAAAAAGCAACCCTATAACCGAAAGCTGTTGGTGGCTTGTCTTGAAAAAAACATCCGACTAATTGATCACGAAACGATTGTAAACGAAACCAACCACCGATTAATCGGTTTTGGTCGTTATGCCGGAATTGTAGGTGCGTACAACGGTTTTAGAGCTTTCGGGATTAAATTCGAGCTTTTTAATCTTCCAAAAGCCGAAACCTTGGCCGACAAAGCGGCTTTGGTGGAACGCCTGAAAAGACCACTTTTACCTCCTATTAAAATCGTTTTAACGGGACATGGAAAAGTGGGTATGGGTGCAAAAGAAATCCTGGATGCGATGAAAATCAAACAGGTTTCGATTGAAGATTATCTGACCAAAAACTTTGCTACACCGGTTTATACGCAAATCGATGTGTTGGATTATAACAAACGTAAAGACGGACAAAAACTGGACAATCAGGATTTTTACCGTAATCCGCAGGATTATGTTTCCGATTTCGAACGTTTTACAAAAGTATCCGACATTTTTATGGCGGGTCATTTTTATGGAAACGGTGCTCCGGTGATTTTAACCCGCGAGATGTTAAATGCAGCGGATAACAAAATCAAAGTGGTAGCCGATATCTCTTGTGATGTGGAAGGACCAATTGCCTGTACGCTACGCGCTTCTACAATAGCCGAGCCAATTTACGGGTATTACCCAAGTGAAGACAAGGAAGTGGATGTGAACCATCCGGGTGCGATTGTAGTAATGGCGGTTGACAATTTGCCATGCGAACTACCCAAAGATGCCAGTGAAGGTTTTGGAGAAATGTTCCTGCAACACGTGATTCCGGCTTTTTATAACAACGATAAAGACGGAATTTTACAACGCGCTAAAATAACCGAAGGTGGAAAACTAACCGAGCGTTTTAGCTATCTTCAGGATTATGTAGACGGTAAATAATACCTTCTCATTCATACAAAAAACACCTGACCTGTTTTAAAATGGGTCAGGTGTTTTTCGTTTGTAAAAGTAGCAAACACTACATCTAAAATTTGAAATCGAATTATATTTTTTCGGTCTGAAAATTAGTCGCGTTCTTTAGTTTAGTAAAAAAGTCTTCTTCGGATTCCAGAATAAGTTCATCACCCAAATTAATAAAATACAAGCCTTCTGAATTCGATTTTAATATAAATCCTAATAAATAGGTTTTATATTCATCCCAAAACAATTCTATACTATCAATATTAAAATTCTCAACCGTTAAAATAGTTTCATATAAAATAGCTGAAACATCATATTCTCCATCAACAACGATATCTTGTGTATTGTAAATGGTATTCACATATACTCCAGTATGATTCGTATATATTTGATACGAAACCAAATCATTATTTATTAAAATAGAATCGATCAATTCTGTTTTATCATCCTGCTCAACAACTATTATTTTCTTTAGATTCGCAATATTTACACCTAATAATTTTTCCATCATATTTTATTATTTTATGTTATCCCATTGTTTTGATACACCGCCCAGAGAATAATCTAAAAATGTAACAAACTCCCCGTCTAATTTTTGTATAACAATACCATCATCCAGCTTACTCCATTTACATGTTCCTAAAGTCATATATTCTCCTTGTCTTTTTTCGCCTTCAACCACAACCTTTTCTACAAAACTCTGCATCGCTTTTTGGGTTTCAATTTTCGTTGGACTTGTTGGAATTTCGATGTCAAACTTTCTCGCAATTTTTCTCATTTGTGCGGAATGTTTTTTAAATTTCTCAAGCATATTTTTGCCATAAGACACATTAAATTCATCCAGCAAGCTTTTTAATTTCGTATAATCCTGATTAGCCAATGCTTTTTCCAGTTCTATAGCCAGGTTATCATTTTTGGCTAACGTTTTGGCTTTGGCAAAGGTTTGTTCCAGAATCGTAATATCCGCTTTGCTTAATGTCCCTAAATCTTCGATCAGACGAGCGGTTTTTAATTCCAACAGGATTCCTTCAAATGTAAGTATTCCTTTTCTAACAGCAAACACAAGATGCGTCATGAGCTCACCCGTTTGCAAAAGGAAAGGTATTGTGACATTGGTAAGTCTTTTGGCTTGTGCAATACCTTGTAATACGCGTTCATACTGGGCTTGTACTTCCGCCTGTTTTAGGATATTGGCTTTTATTTTAGGATCTAGTTTTTCAATTTGAGACAGCTTTCCTTTTAGTATATCTATATTTTTAGCGGCATTAAACTCTTTCGTTGCATCGGCAATAGGTCCGGCGGCTTTAAAGGCACTTTTAAGAGCTGCAGCATCGACCGCCGCACCCACTATCGCGATCATCACCCATACCAAACTTGGGTCATCACTCAATGCGCCTACATTATACGCGGCTTTTTCGGTTTTGTAGGTTTCTATCGTTTCATATACGGTATAGGCACTCAGCGCAAAATTAGCTCCTAAAGCTACCAATGCCAAGGAACCGGTACCCGCAGAAGCGATTGTAAGCACGATCGCACCAAAGACAATAGCAAGATTTTTTATAAATTCAAATTGTTCCACCTTGGCTTTTTTATCCGTCAGAATCGCATCAAGAGTAGAACCCGGAGCGATACCCTGCGATTTCTTACAACTGTTGTACAGCAAATCCATTCCATAAATTGCCTCCGGATTCTGGATTATTTTCTGCTGTATCGTATCGATACTCGCTTCCTTCTCCTGAATATAGTTTCTTAAAAATTCTTTGAGTCTGGCGGTATCCGAAATTTCGGCAAAAGCCGGTTTATCAAACTGTTTTTCTTTAACCAAATCGTTTGGTATCGTTCCAACCAGCGAGTCGGCGGTTCTTAATTTTTGTTCCCCTTGCTCCTTTGCTTCGTAATCTACATCTACATCAAAAGCTTCTCCATTTCTTCGGTAAGTTGTGGCACCAGCAATTTGCGAATTACCTTCTTTATATATTTGCTTGGCTCCCGTACCTTTGAGCTGATTGAGTAATTGCTCTAAATAGGCTTGACTTTCCAGTTTGTTTTTCTCTTCAAACAAAATGTGCTTGTACTGTTGCAACTGATCGATAGCCGTATGAAGCGCTTCCCGTTCAAAGGCTGCTTCGTATTCATGAATCAGATCTTCAAATCCTTTAATACCACCTTTATAACCTGCATTTTCCAGAGCTTTTCGAAGTTCCTCTGCCTTATCATTCATAATTTTAATGGTCACAAAATCTGGACTTGTACTGGCTAAACCAACCCTCTTCGCATAGTCTTTATAAAGCTTATACAATTCTTTAAAACTAGGTGTGGAAAGTTGTTTTTCCAGATCGGCTCTTATTTTTTGATCCGATTCCCGCTTCGCTTTACTTTCCTTATAGTTTTGTATCGTGGCCTTAAATTCGCTTAGACTCATTGTACTTTTACTGGTTTTGCTGGCATAATCCAGCATTTCAAGAACCGTAAGATTGTCAAATATATATTGTGCAACAGCCAGTTTTTCTTCCGGAGTCACCCAACCTCCTTCTTCGGAGGTACGGATAAGATTTCTTACCGTTTCCGGGAAAGCATCATACTCTTTCTGTATTTCCGCTGCTGATTTTTTAGGTTGTGCCGTACCCGTGCCATTTTCGTGGCCTGTACCGGCTTCTCTTCCGGTACCGCTTTTTTCGGTCTTTGTTTCTTTTTCCAGCTCACTTTTATCGGATTTCGGAGTATAATTAATGGTTTTACCTTCTTTTAGTAATTTGACCATACTTTCATCGAAAACTCCCGTAAGCCTTGCATAATTAGGTTTATCTTCGGGTAATACTACCTCCGATTCATTAAGAACCCGCGTCATAAAGGCATTAAACTGCTCTTTACTTGTGATCAACGAACCATCATAATCGGTTTGATTTTCATGGAAGTCTACGGTATAATTACCTCGATTTTTATATACGATCGGGAATCGGAATTTCCCACCAGGAGGCGGAGCTTGCGGTACAAACTGAGGTGTTTGCTGTTGCTGTTTCGTATTATTTTGGGTCGTTTGTCCCCTTGTTGATTTTGCATTCCCTTCCTCCCATTTCATCTCATCATACTTTCGCACTTCATCAATCGTCAGGGTATCTTTATATTCCCGCTCCTTTTTTTTCGTATCCGGATGGTTTAGATTTCCCGTTTGCTGCAAACTTTCCTGAAGCTGGGTATGCATTTTTGTCGCTCCATCCGTATAGGCAGGATTCGCCCCATGAGCGGCTGGTGCTCCGGTATTTCGCGGTCCTTTACTACCGCTTTCATTTGACTTTCCAAAAGCTCCTGAATTTTGCCATGGGGAATTGACATTCCCGGTTTCGGAAGTATGCAACGGTGTAGACTCCGTCTGCTTTTTCTTTTGTTCAGTCTGCTGTGGATTACTTTCTTTATCAAAAGGTGTTGTCTCTTTCATGCCGTCAATTTTAATGGTCTTAGTGGTTCTTTTATCATACAGAATACAACTCCGATTACATTAGCTCCCCTCCTTTAGGTTCGGATAATCTACTAAAACCGACCTTATTTCTCTATCAGACAAGGATGTCCTGAATGCTTAAATTGTTGTTTTACCCCTCGTATGTCATTTCTTTCGGAATCAAAATTCAGTCATTTTTATTGCAATTAATAGTTTTTGAGCGGGACAATTCTGTAGTTGCGGTAGATTGTCTCATTGGATAAAATGGTCGCACTGATACCCCTGTAAACACAAAAACACCTGACAGGTTGAAATCCTATCAGGTGTTTTACGGTTGTGAAAGTCAGTAAAAGTACCTATTCCGGTTTTCCGGTAGTACCAACAGTTTTAGGGTGGTATTGATACAATAGCTCCATAAAGGCTGTCTTTTTTAATGGTTTTACCAAATAATCATCGATAAAGGGGTATTCGTTTATCTTTTCAATATCGGTAAGACTCGTCGAAGAACTCAGAATAAAAACGGGAATATTTTTTACAAAATCCAGTTCCAACCGGCATACCTCATCCATGAACTCCCAACCGGTCATCTGAGGCATGTTAATGTCTACAAACAACATATCCGGCCAGGTTTCACTCTTTTTTTCGTTCGACTGAAAATAATTGATGGCCTTGAGGCCGTCTTCGAAACCGATAACTTCCGTGTGGGCATCGGGAAACTTCGTTACCATCTTACTGAATATAAAACGGAATATCGAATCGTCATCGATAATAGCAATACGTAATTTTGTCATATATTATGGATATTTAGGGCTTACGCATTAGTTAAACTGGATATAAAAGGTACTACCTTTATCCGGTTCGCTTTCCACATATATTCGTCCTCCCAACGACTCGATCTGATGTCTTGTCATAAAAAGCCCGATACCTTTACTGTCGTAGCCGGTATGAAAGGTTTTTCTGAATTTGAATATATGAGCTCCATGTCTTTCAAGATCAATCCCTACTCCATTATCACTAATACTCAGACAGCTTTTTGCTTCTTCGACATAGGATCTGATAAAAATATGAGGTTTTCTACCCGGCAGGGTGTATTTTAGCGCATTACCGATCAGATTGTGCATGATACTTTCCAGATAGATCCTCGAATAGGAAATTGTATTGATTTCAAAATTTGTTTCGATTATCGCGCCTTTGGCATAGATTTCTGCCGAAAACTGCTGAATCGTCTTTTTATAAAGTCGTTCAAAATTACATTCTTCAAAAGGAAGCGATTTACTTCCTCGCACCTCAAGGATTTCGATCAGCTCTTCCATAATTGCGATAAGACCGTCACTGGACGATTGCAGGAGTTGCAAGCATTCTTTTCGATCGGTTTCATTATCGGCATGTTCAATCTCGGCTACCAGCATCTGAATATTCCCCGCTGGTCCACGAAGGTTATGTGCGACAATCTGATTGAACTCTTCCAATTGTCGCAGTTTCGTTTCCAGATCGATCGTCGCAATCTCCAATTGTCGGTTATTACGCTGTAATGTTTGTACATATTTACTGTACAAGGTGATATCCTGAACCTGGGCAATAAAAAACACCGGATCACCCTGTTGGTTGCAAACCGTCGACATGGTAAGCAAACACCAGATATAATGCCCTTCTTTATGGATATACCGTTTCTTGATCGTATAACTTTCATTTTCGCGGGATTTTAACTTTCTTATATTTTCCTCAACAA
The DNA here is from genome assembly GCA_023446155.1 of Bacteroidota bacterium. Classification (GTDB taxonomy): domain Bacteria; phylum Bacteroidota; class Bacteroidia; order Flavobacteriales; family Flavobacteriaceae; genus Flavobacterium. The sequence goes on along the minus strand of JAEXIT010000004.1, from coordinate 233,395 downwards.
GCAACAAATCGTCCGGATGGGTATACTCCTTACAACTCATCCGCGCCATTTCAGACAAATCGTACCCCAACATCTTCGTCAGGGTTTTATTGACATCGATACAACGACCATCAATATCGACCAAAGCCATACCCAATCCCGAATGTAGAAAGGCCTGATTGAACTTTTGTTCGTTAATCCGGACTTCTTCTTCTATTTTCATTCGATTTGTGATATCGGTAATGATCACCGCCGCTTTGTCTTTTGAGGAATAAATAGGCCTTGCCTGCATCCGGTACCACAGTCCGCTATTGATCTGAACCGGGGATTGATAGTCCATACTGAGGGACATATTCTGACTTAAAGAATCTTTGATCAATATCACAAAAGAATGTCCGAGTTCACCCGGAAAAAGGCTTTCCAGATTTTTCCCCAAAAACATCGAGGGTTCGTAAAAAAGCTGGTCTTTATCATTCGTCCAGCAATTTAAAATCACCCCGTCGACACTCACTTCAAAGATCATATCGTCTATTGAAGCCAGAAGTTCGTCCAATTGATTTTTCCGTTTTTCCAATTTCTGACTTTTCGTTACAATTCCGGTCACATCAAAAAAACTGATCATGACATATTTTGTATCCGAAATCGCAAGAACCCGTGCGCTAACAGACAACCAGATTAGTGATTTCATTTCGATTGCCACTCCCAATAGCTGATCTTCGATTGCTCTTTCGTCTTGTAAGGTAATTGAAAACGGTAGTTCTTTTTTATCCAACGGCATTCTGTCTTCGTTGTAAGAAAGCCGAAACAATTCAAAACAACTTCTGCCGTGATACTGTTCCGCGTTAAGGTTAAAAGCAACAATGGCATTTTTATTCGCCCGAACGATGTTCCCTTCAAAATCTACAATAAATACACCTTCCTTACCGATACTCTGCTCCTTGCTAAATATCGCATCATCCCATGTATTCTGAAGTTCTGCTGAATGCATATCTCTTTTCTTAATTAACAAACTACTAACAGTTTAAATGAAGGAAGTCTCCTGTTGAAGACAAATATTGTGAATACTGTTATCGTTTTTATTTTATTCTGTCCGTTTAATGTAAAAGATTCAAGTCGCCTGAATCCAGGCCGGATGCTTCTCCGATAGGCGAAAGATACATTTTTAATTGCTTAAGACATTTGATCCTGTCAACTATTTCCGATAAACTTTCCAATATTCCGGACATTTGTCGGCATTTTAAAAATCTATTTTTTAATCTGCGCCTTATTTTATTTTATGCTTTAAAGTTGGTCGTTAGCTGTTCTCACGCTACAATTTAACAATAAAAACCTGTTAATCAATACAATATTCATTATTTTTTATATCTTAATATTTTTAGGATAAATGATTCTTACCGCAATGATGAGATACAGAATTTATTCGTAAAATTGAACATACAAACCCAATATGATAACAAGCGCTTCCCCTATAATCAAGCACCTCGAAAAATTATGGAGGCGTTACTCCATTTTTATAAACAGGGGAACGCATACCGGAAAGAAGTATCCCAACAAAAATGAAATGTGGAAAGACCGCTTTTTCACACAAATTATAAAGTTTGCGGTACCAACCGGTATCCTTGCCCTGATTCCAAATGTGATCCTCGAATGCTATCATCACAGTTATCTGACTGCCATAACCGATGTATCAGCATTTGTCTCCATAGTGATTGTCGTGTTACATAAAAAACTGGATATCCGGTTTAAAAAATTTTTCGGTGTTACGGTAATGCTGACCTTTTCGATTGTAAAAATCGTAACCTTACATTCGCTCATGTTTGGAACGGTCTTCCTTCTTTTACTCAGCGTATTTGTTACGCTGTTGTTTTCTAAAAAAATGGCGTATTTATCGGTTGCTGTCAATTCGGTAATCTGCATCGCTTTTGGTATTGCCTTATACGAAGGATTTCCAATATATCGGTTAGAATTAATGAACGACAATATTCCCGACCGATGGGTACTTTACACCTTTAATTTTATATTCTCGAATCTGGTGATGGTAGCCGTCATTTTATATATCATCCGTGGTTTCGAAAAAACTATTTTAAAATCGGAAACCTTATATCAGAAACTTCAACAGGAAGTGCAGGAAAAGATTAACCGGGAAAACCTTTTGGAAGATGCCGTAACCCATTATAAAAGCCTGTTTATTTTTAATCCGTTACCCATGCTGATTTACGATCCGCAAACCCTGCGGATGCTCCATGTAAACAAAAGTGCGGTCGACTGTTACGGGTATAGTACCAAAGAGCTTCTCAACATGAAAATTAATGATCTGATTCGATGTGATGATGCTGTTTTCCGAAATAAAATACGTCAGGATTATGTACACCAGCGGGACGAGCATTATTGTAAAAACGGAAACTGCATACAAGTCGACATCAATGCCAGTAATATCCGACTCAACGGAACCTGGGTGCGTCTGGCCATTGTGAGAGACATCACTTCCGAATCGGCCTATATCTCTGCCATTGAAAAAAAGAATGAAAAACTCCGGGAAATCGCCCATCTGCAATCCCATGTCATCCGCAATCCACTATCCCGAATCATGGGCATTACCGAGTTGATCAAATCCGATCCCGTTGAAGGAGCCGAACTGGAAGAACTTCTATTCTACCTGAACCATTCCGCTGAAGAACTCGATATCGTTGTCGCTCAGATTATAAAGCAAACCGAAGCAGAACTAAAAGATCTTTTCAATCCCTAAACTGATGAAACAATTAAAAACAGGACAGTTTTTCGGTGAAACCAACAATCGCCTGGAATGGGGAGGCCTGATCATTACCGATACCGAATATACGCACGAAAAAGTAGACTGGCATTACCACGAAAAACCCTATTTCACCTTTATCATAGAAGGAAAAGTTCTGGAAGGCAACCGGAAAGAAGTTTATGAATGTAGCGCGGGTTCCTTACTTTTTCATAATTGGGATGATGCACATTACAATACCAAACCACCCGGATTTACACGTGGCTTTCATATTGAAATCGCACAAGACTGGCTCGATCGTTTCGATTTGTCGCTCGACACGCTACAGGGAAGTATCGCTGTAAAAAATCCGGATATAAAATTGATGTTCTATAAACTTTTTTACGAAAGTAAAATACACGACACCGCCAGTCATCTGGCAACCGATGCGCTACTTATTGACGTATTGGAAAACATCAAAGGTCAAAATAAAATCGCTTATGCCTCCCGTCCTGCCTGGATAAAGTCACTGCTTGAAATACTACATGAGGATACACTTCAGGATCTTTCTCTTGCGCAACTGGCAGCACTTTTAGGCATACATCCGGTTCATATTTCCCGGTATTTTCCAAAATATTTTGGTTGTTCACTCGGAACCTACATCCGCAAGCTGAAAGTCCAAAAATCGCTTGCTCTGTTACCCGAAATACACAAACCCCTTACTGACATTGCTCTGGATTCCGGTTTTTCCGATCAAAGTCACTTTATCCGCTGTTTTAAAGAAAACATGGGAATGACACCTTTCGCCTTTCGTAAACGGATACACTTCTGATGTTAATTTCATCCTATTTTTAAAAAAACCTATTGCCTATTTTTACCGCATCAAATCGAAAAACAAATACAGTATGAAAACACGCTTTTGGTCAATCATCGTCCTTTTAGGACTATCTTTCAGCGTTGCGGCACAACACAACAGCACAACGCCCGAAGTAAATACAAGTCCCGTGCATCAAAAGAACCTTGGAAAAATCGTTTTCCTGTCGAAATCCATTCCTTTAGAACAACTATCGGAAGTAGATTTTCTTAAATCCTTTCAAAATAGCGATGGAAATGATTTGTATCTCCGCGTTTTTATGGACAATTCACTGGTCAATTTTCTACATGCTGTAGACACGAATCTACCGGTCGAAACATTAGTCCAAAGTGGAAATTTTCAATTTTCGTTTTATGCCGACGACAAACTGCTTTATACCGAAAATCTGAATACCGGTGCGGGAACGTTCGAAAGCAAAACCAAAGGCATCACGTTTCAAATTCCCCTCATCAGCAAATCGGGAGAAGATTCCTGGGGGCGTTTTTTATGGTCGCGATTCTTTTTTAACGGTGGTGGTGAAGAGGCTTTCTTTTCCGGAAAACACAAACTTACCGTCGAGATCCGTCCGTATCTGAAATCCGGTACGACCATCAAAACCGGAGCACTAATCGCACAGGGGAGCCTTATCATAACCGCCCCGATAATTGCGTTATCCGAAAATCAGATTGCGATTCAGAAAATAGCGCCCGAAAGCGATTGGTCATTGGCAACCACAACATACGACACGACGACGATCCGTGTGTTAAACCGGAAAATTCAGGAAAAACGCTTTAAAGACATCACCAGTATTGTCGTTATCCAAAACGGGAAATTACTACTCGAAGAATACTTTAATGGCAGTAGCCGCAGTACACTCCACAACACGCGCTCAGTTGGCAAGTCCTTCGCTTCCACCCTTATGGGAATGGCAATACGCGACGGTCATATTAAAGATGAAAACCAAACCCTGAAGCAGTTCTACAAGCTGAAAAACTTTGCGCACTATTCTACTTCGAAAGAAAACGTTACCTTAAAAAGTCTGCTTACGATGAGCTCCGGTTTTGACGGATCGGATCAGAATCCGGATTCGCCTGGTAATGAAGAAAACATGTATCCTACGGACAATTGGGTACAATTCGGATTGGATCTTCCGATGGATGCCGAAAAACAAATCGGTAAAAATTGGGATTATTTTACCGCCGGAGTTGTCCTTTTGGGTGATATTCTAAACCAACGCGTACCGAAAGGATTGGAATCCTATGCCGAAACCAAACTATTTCATCCGCTGGGAATTAAAAACTACCAATGGCAATATACGCCACAAAACGTAGCCAATACGGCGGGAGGTTTACAATTGCGCTCCCTCGATCTGGCCCGCTACGGACAATTATATGCCAATAAAGGTTCGTGGAATGGAAAGCAATTGCTTCCAACAGAATGGGTTCAAAAAAGTTTTACCAATTATTTCCCTGAAGATGCCAACACTCCGGGCTACGGGTATTTGTTTTGGAAAGAAACATTTACGGTAAAGGGAAAAAACTACGACGCTTTTGCCTGTAGCGGAAACGGCGGTAATAAAGTTTATATTTTCCAGAATAGTCCCCTTGTGATCGTTATAACCGCAACAGCTTATAACAAACCGTACGCCCATCCGCAAGTACGCCGGATGATGGAGGAATTGCTTTTACCATCTGTAATCACAGAATAGTAAAGCTATAAAACCGATTGATGAAAAAAGTTATTATCGTAGGAGCCACCTCAGGAATAGGAAAACAACTCGCCCTGCTTTATGCCGCAAACGACTATAAAATTGGCATTACCGGCCGACGAGTAGCGTTATTGAACGATCTGAAGGCAGAACATCCGCAAGCGTTTCAAACCCTCCCAATGGACATTACACAAACTGACACGCTTTGCCAACAATTAGAAATGCTCACCAACCAGCTCGGCGGACTTGATCTGTTAGTACTCAGCTCCGGAACCGGTGAACTCAATCCCGAATTGGATTTCGCTTTAGAACACAACACCATTATGACCAATACCCTCGGTTTTACCCAAATCGTAGCTTGGGCTTTTCGGTATTTCGAACAACAACAATCGGGACATCTGGTGACCATTACATCCATAGCCGGATTACGGGGAAGCGGTCTTGCACCGGCTTATAATGCCTCGAAGGCCTATCAGCTAAACTATTTGGAAGGCTTACGGCAGAAAGTGAACAAAAGTAAACACGGGATTACCATTACAGATATCCGTCCAGGCTTTGTAGCTACCGCCATGGCCAAAGGCGACGGTCAGTTTTGGGTTCCCAGTTCTGAAAAAGCCGCTAAACAAATATATCAGGCGATCGATCGGAAAAAAGAGGTGGTTTATATCACAAAAAGATGGCGATTGATCGCACTATTGCTAAAAATACTACCGCGGAGTCTTTATAAAAAGATGTAATTCCTATAAATATTCAGGACTTTATACGATGGTTTATTTCCTGTAAAAAGTCCTGAGATATCGATTAGTCTTCAAGTGGAAAGGAAATTCCAAATGCTGCCGCACCGGAAATTTGTCTTACCGATTCATGGAAATAATAGGCAAATTTTACATCAACATTATGTTTACGTCCCAATGCCACTCCTAATGTAAAAGGAATGTGCATTAACACTCCGTTTTTACTGATCTGACTTTCTTTGGTATGCGTATAAAAAGATCCTACAGACATACCTACTCCAACTTCGATAAAAGGAGCAACATAAGGAACAGGTGCTGCAAGTCGAACCTTAGTTCCTAATATAGCAGCGTTTGCTTTAAGACTATATACTTCCTGATTCGGGTCTTTGTCATCCGATGCAGCCGAAGCAACTACCATACCGGCATAAGGAATCACCCCAAACCAGCTACGCGGGCACCAAACATATTCGCCCTGAGCATAAAATCCCGAACCGGTCATCTGAGGTCCCTCATCATATGACGTAACAATACCAAGTCCGACGGAAGCGTTAATAGATTTCCCTTTATTGGGTTGTGCAAATACCGGATGCAATACCACTCCGGAAAATAAAAGCATACTAATCGTAAAATACAATTTTTTCATCACCTACTAGCCTAATAATTTTAGCCGGCAAACTTAGGCATATTCAAAGAAATATTCAAAATTTCTCTATAAATGACAATCATTGTCTGTCGACAGACCGAAAAGTGCTTATATCAAGCTAATTAACTTCCTAAACTTTATTATTTCCTCAAAATATCCCGCTTATATCGTTCCGAATTGGTTTACAATTGATCTTGTTTTCGTTTTGCAATCGCTACAAAACCGGCTATAAAAAAAGCAATCGCCAGAACGAGTAATCCGTATTTCAGATAGAAATTATTCGTGTCGGTATTAATTTCCAGAATCAGAAAAAGCAAACCGATCGGAATGAGCGCACTTGATTTATGTTTCATAATTCTTGTTTATAATATCAGTATCCGGTCACCTAAAAATGTTACATCCATCTGCATACAACACAAAGCAATTCCGTATTATTCAAAACAACTTTCATTTACTATAGTGCTATTTTTTATATTTTAGCCAAAAGCAAATTGCTTTACAATCATCATCAATCCATCCATTTAATCATGAAAAACAATCTAATGCTAGTACTTTGGGTACTACTCTCCAATCTCCTTTTGGCTCAGGAATTTGAACGAAAGGTCGACAGTATTATTCAAACCGAATTTAAAGAAACACAAGGTCCCGGCGGTGTTTTTTTAATTGCCCATAAGGGCAAACCCGTCTATCGGAAAGCCATTGGCAAATCGAACCTGGAACTGGAAACAGACCTCTGTCCGGAAAATGTATTTCAGATCGGCTCGATGACCAAACAATTTACCGCCATTTCGATATTACTGCTAGAACAACAAGGCAAGTTAAAAGTGACCGATCCCATTTCTAAGTACATTCCGGAGTATCCGAATGGAAAAAATATCACGATTCATCAGTTGCTAACGCATACGTCCGGAATCAAAGATTTCACCAAAATGAAAACCTTATCGGAGATTGCTCAAAAAGAAATGACCACCAAAATGGTTGTCGATTTTTTTAAAAACGAACCCGTTACGTTTCAACCGGGAGAAAAATTCGATTATAATAATTCCGGTTATGTACTTTTAGGCTACCTGATCGAACTCACTTCCGGTAAAACTTATGAAAACTATATACAGGATGCTATTTTTACTCCGTTGGGAATGACGCATTCTTATTTCGCCAGCGATCGGAAAGTAATCCCGAAAAGAGCCTACGGTTATCATAAAAAAAGTCAGGGGTATGTCAACAAAACCAGTATCAATTTTAGTGTTCCAGCAGCTTCCGGCGCATTGATGTCGACATCGGAAGATCTATTGAAATGGCAAAATGCCTTACATCAGCATCTACTGTTAAAAGCCGGTAATGCGGCAAAAGCATTTCAAAAATACAAACTAAATGACGGGCAGGAAATCGAATATGGCTATGGCTGGCATTTAAAAAACATAAATGGAGTCGCCACACGGGAACACGGTGGTAGTATTTTTGGTTTTAAAGCGATGGGTGTTTATTTCCCTGCGGAAGATCTTTATATCGTAGGATTAAGCAATTGCGATTGTAATTCCCCTACCCAAATCACGAGGGACATCGCCGCATTGGCCTTAAAAAATCTGAAAAAATAACCCTTTTACTTCTAAAAATCTAAAAAGATCATCGTAACGATGGTCTTTTTTACGTTATATCCATTTTAAAACAGGTAATTATATCCTATCCTGATTCTGAGAAAAAACAATCCTTTGTACTATCTATACTATAACGTAATACCCCAAAATATGAACGATCAAACAGAACTTACCCTAACCGAGACAAACATTACAGAATGGATCGATGCGAACCTTTCGGCTCCTTCAATGTTAAAAGCACAAGCCACAACAACCGACCGGGCGTGTTGTAAAGCCCTTTTCCTGGGAACAGACGACAGTGATCCAAATGCTTCCGGAGAAGCAATATTTAGCCGCAAAAATCTTCCAATTGCCGTTGCTACGATTCTAAAATTTCTTCAAAAGAGATCCGATTTTTATCCGAATACACAGAATGCCAAAATCATACCCTATACGCTCCACCAATTCTATAACCAATTAAATAATACTCCTTTCCTAAGACTAATGGAAAATAACTCCATCCAGAAAAAATTTTCCAATAAAAACTATCCAAAAATTATGGATGATTTTATGACACTCTTTTCGGATTATAGTAATGAGGATAAAACAAAAATCCGGAATGCTGCCCGTGAAGCCATTCAAACACAATCGTTTGATGCCGGAACCAATACCTATCAAAACACATTTTACTTATTACTAATCCGAAATAAAAACAACCAGAGTGCCGACATCTGTATTTACAGCGTTTCTTTTGATATGGAAATTAATGCAAACCAGCCTCAAATAAAAGGCAATCAGGATTATAATTTTTCTTATGCTATTTATAACCTATCTTCAACTATGTTAGATGGTATGGCTAGACCAATGTCCTTTCTTCCAAAATCCAGTGTAAACGAATGGATTACTGGCAATTCCTCTCCAAAAAACGCAGCGATAAACCTTTGTTTTTAATTTTCCAGATCGGAATTACAACAGATTTTATGATCATAGTGCCCGATTCCCATAGTTGGTAAATCGGGTACTAATATCTTTCACTAAAAACTTGTTTTTTCTCTAGTAAGGGATATATTTGTAAAAAACGACATTACTTATGACAGCACTGGAAAAACTCAAAAAAGTAAACTGGCTTCGAATTTTATTGTTCTACGGAATTATACTGGTTGGTACTTATTTTGCGCGGAAACTTCCAAATGTTCTGAATCTGCTGTTAACCCGTATCACCGACATCCCTTTTACGTTTAATTACAATCATGGGATCGTTACGTTGGTAACGGCGCTGTTGTTCTATAAATTTAGTGGTGTAAAACAGGAAATCACCCTTTTGGGAAACCAACAAATTAAAAGTCTGCTATTTCCTTTTATCTTATTACTATGTTATACCGGATTTGGAATTACCAATGATAACGACATCAACAACCATCTATGGGGTTTATTAATTTGTTCGTTTGCACTTATCTATAATTTGATGGAAGAATATGCCTGGCGTGGTTACCTGATTGAAAGTTTGGGAGCTACCCATTATGTCTTAAAAAGTCTTATTTCCGGTATTTTTTGGGCCATCTGGCACTTGTTAATTTTTAATAATTTTGATCAGTATGGCGGATTTTGGATTTTTCTGGCTTTCTGTATTGTTTTTGCTTTTATTCTGACATTTGCCGTAAAACGCACTCAGTCGATATTGGTTGCCGCAACCATCCATGCTTTTATAATTCAAACCAATATGGCTGCTATAATTTGCTTCGTTGTCTTTATACTGTTGCTACTGACGTGGAACAAGACATTAAAACGTACGACTTAAAAAAATAGACGAATACTAATACCTCCACTCTACATATAACGGTTTGATCATCCAGGGAAATTTGATAACTGAAAAAGAAAAAGGCGATTTATAGATGAGTAAATCATACGCTCTTTTTTCGACCTTTACTTCATATTTTTCACTGTTTTCGGTAAGTATTCCATTTCGGATCAGCCAATTGCCGCGAAACCCTTCAATCGAACTCGAACCGATGGCCGGCCAATAACTGATAGCTGCGTTAAACAATTCTTTGATGAGTATTCGCTCCTGCTCCGATATTGCAATGGTTTGCGTTATAACCGCATCCGGAGCCATACCACAAAGGACTTTATTCAAAAACAATTGATGATCATCAGTAGCTTGATGTCCCGTCACCAGATAGTTTAGGTACAATGCTGCTTTTTCGCGATGCGCCTCACAAGTGAACACTTTATTTTCGATAAGTCCTAATCGTTCCAAAAACATCGGAAAATAGGCATTTATTAAAACCATTCCCGCAGTATTGATAGGCAAAGTAGTCATTGTATTTTCTGAATTTTAAGTTTCTAAAAGTAGTGGCAACCATTGGCGTACCGTTGCGTAAAACCACCTGTTTTAATTGTCGCATGAAATCACCAATATATTGTGAATGTAATCATTTTACAGACAAAACCCGCTGCTGTTTTTACTTTTCAGCATCCCAAAAAAATAAAAGTGGCAAAGGACATTTCGGTTCCTTTACCACTTTCAGACGGGAATAATCATCACTTCATTCCCAATAAAAATCAATCAAAAAAACAAACTTATTTTTCCATCCCCTATGTATTTTTTATTGCTCTTGAATTGATTATTCCACACCACCGCCTAAAGCCCGATACAGATCGGTTGTGGCATTGTATTTTTCCAGATGGATGGCAATCGTTTCCAGATCATTTTGCAACTTGTTATTTTGCGCGGTAATCACTTCCAGATAATTCGCCATACCATTTGCGTACAACTTCATTGCGTCATTAGTCGCTTTGTTTAATGCCATTCCTTTTTCTTCCGCTAATACCAATCGTTGTGATGCTCCTTTCGATCGGGCCATTGCATCGGAAACCTCACCTACAGCCTGGAGAACCGTTTGTTTGAATTGAATCGCCGCCTTATCGTGTTCGATCAGTGCCGTTTTATAGGCCGTTCGCAGCATCTTTTTCTGAAACAACGGCTGCGTAAGATTCGCCGCAATATTTTTAGTAACCGATCCCGGTAAGTCAAACCAATCTTTAAATTGCATCGCATTCGTTCCTATTTGCGGTACAAGACTCAAACTGGGATACATGGCTGCATTGGCAAGACCAGCTTTGGCATTTGCTACCATCACGGCATATTCGGCGGCCTTTACATCCGGTCTCCGACTTAACAAGGCGGCCGGAACTCCGGTTGTGGCAAGATCTTCCGGAAGTACTTTTTTCAAGCTTTCGGCTCTGGCAATACGATCCGGATATGCACCACATAATATACTCAGGGCATTTTCCTGTACGGCGCTATTTTGCAATGCCAATGGTAGCAACATTTCGGCCGTTTTCTTTTGTGCTTCGGCTTGTTGTACACCCAGCGAATTAATTTGTCCCGCATTATATTGCAGTCGCATGATTTGTAACGTTCGGTCGCTCAATTCGATATTCGCTGTTGCGATCTTTACCTGCTCGTCTAAAGCCACCAGGTTATAATAGGCCTGAGCCACCTGAACAATGATCCGGGTTTTTAAAGCCGCTACGTTTTCCTTTTGCGCAAAATAATCGGCACGGGTTGCGGCTTTCATCATCGACGTTTTGCCCCAGATGTCCATTTCCCAATTCAAACGTAGGCTGGAAGTATAATCATCGATATAAGGCGTACTTACAAACTGTCCCATCAGCGAGCCATTCATACTGTTTTTAGACTGCCACGCTCGGTTGGCGCTTCCGCTTAACTCGAGTGTAGGCAACCATTCCAGTTTTGCCTGTTTAAAAGCCAGATTCAATTGTTCGACAGTCTTTAAAGCAACTGCTATTTCATTGTTTTTTTGCAAGGCCTTTTCGATCAGTGTGATCAATTGTTTGTCCTTAAAAAAGGTTCTCCAGGGAAGCTGAACCGTATCGGCGGTGAGCTGTAATTCCGTACGGTATTTTTCGGGCAAATCGAGCGCTGGCTGTTTGTATTTCTTTCCAACCACACAGGAGGAAACCAGCAACAGTACCAGAACTCCCGGAATCAGTTTTTTTATATTAAATACGTTTGTCATTTTTCTTTTTTATTTAATTCTATCGAAATCCTGTTTTGGTCCGGAGATTTGTTCCTGCAGATATTGAAACAGCATGTATAATAACGGGATCACAAAAACACCCAGCACCACTCCACTTAGCATTCCCATCGCGGCACTGGTACTAATCGAACGATTTCCGGTAGCCGTACCACCGGTAGCCAACATTAGCGGTATCATCCCCACAATAAATGCCAGCGAGGTCATAATAATAGGTCGTAGTCGGGCACGGGCGCCTTCAAAAGCCGATTCCCGGATGGACAATCCGCTTCTTCTGCGTTGTACGGCAAACTCCACGATAAGAATTGCATTTTTGGCCAATAATCCGATAAGCATAATAAGTCCAACCTGTACGTAAATATTATTATCCAGTCCGATGGCTTTAATTCCCAGATAAGCCCCCAGAATACCGGTAGGAATCGATAACAATACCGCCAATGGCAACAGGTAACTTTCATATTGTGCCGCCAAAAGGAAATACACAAACAACAAACAAAGTCCCAGAATCATCATCGTTTGATTTCCGGCTTCATTTTCTTCCAAACTTAAACCGGTCCATTCATAACTGTAATCCGATGGCAATTTATTGAGTACATGCTCCATACGTGTCATCAGTTCCCCGTTACTCACACCCGGTACGGCATTCACGTTAATCGTTACGGCATTGTAAAGATTATAGCGACTCACCGATTCCGGTCCGTAAACTTTTTCCAGTGTTACCATCGTTTTTACCGGTACCATTTGTCCCTGATTATTACGGACGAAAATCTCATTAAAAGCCTGCTCGTCCATTCGGAACACCCCGTCGGCTTTGATGTTTACACGATAAAACTTTCCAAATCGGGAGAAATTCAGCGACTGATCTCCGGAAAAATACGATTGGATTACATTTAACATACCGCTTACGCTTACGCCCAGTTGTTTGGCTTTATCTTCATCGACTTTTAATTCCAACTGCGGATAATCGGCACGGAAGGTCGTATACGCAAACTGAACACCGGGAACCTGCATCAACTGTCCGATTACTTCATCAGTCTTGGCTTTTAATGCCTCCGGTCCTCTGGCCATTCGGTCCTGAAGTACGATTTCCGCCCCACTCGTCATTCCATAACCATCTACCGGCGGTAATCGCATGGCCATTAATGTCCCTTCTTTGACATGGCTTAGTTTTTCGTTGACAATCCCCATCAGGGCATCGATATCCTTAACGGCCCCGCGTTGTTCAACGGGTTTAAACTTTACAAACCCTACTCCATAAGACGGTCCGGAACTATTACTTAATATATTAAAACCGGTAATCGCGGTATTGTCTTCTACGGCTTCTATCTGCGAAAGCAGGGTGTCAATTTTTTTGATCACTTCTGTTGTTGGCCCTAATCCCGTACCCGGTGGCATGGCAAGGGAATACATAAACATCCCATCGTCTTCCATCGGTACAAAACTTTTGGGCGTACTGGTAATCGACCAGGTTGCTACGGCAAACAAGGCGATAATAGCACCCGCTGCCAACCATTTCCGACGCGCCAAAAAGCTGATCGTTTTTATATAACGTCCGGTTAGATTCGAAAATCCGGCATTAAAGGCGGTAAAGAAACGTGGTCCGAATCCGTCTTTTTTATGTTCTTCTTCGCCTTCATGTGTTCCGGCATGCGTATTTTTTAATAAAAGTGCACAAAGTGCCGGCGTTAGTGTTAAGGCATTGACAGCCGAAATAATAATCGCGATCGCCAGTGTATAGGCGAACTGCTTGTAGAAAATCCCCGCCGATCCCTGCATAAATCCAATCGGAATAAATACGGCCGACATCACAAGGGTAATCGAAATAACAGCTCCAGTGATTTCGCTCATCGCACTGTGCGTCGCCTCTTTTCCGGTCATCGAACTTCCTTCCATCTTACTATGCACCGCTTCGACCACCACAATCGCATCATCGACTACAATACCAATTGCTAATACCAAAGCAAAAAGCGTCAATACATTAATCGTAAAACCAAAAACCAACAGGAAGAAAAAGGTCCCTATAATTGCTACCGGAACTGCAATCGCCGGTATTAAAGTGGAACGAAAATCCTGCAGGAAAAGAAATACAACCACAAAAACCAATAAGAACGCTTCGATCAGGGTTGATTTCACCTGACCGGTGGCGGCATCCAGTTTTTCTTTGGTACTCATTATCTTCGCATATTTAATACCCGGCGGAAACGATTTGGACAGTTTCTCCAGTTCTTTATCAATCCCTATTTCGATGGCATTGGCATTCGATCCTGTGGTTTGAATGATCGCAATCGTTACGGCATTTCGGCTGTTGGAGCTATTATTTCCGCCATACGATATGGAGCCGAATTCGACACGGGCAATATCTTTGAGGCGTATCAGGTTCGTTCCGTTATTTTTAACAACGATATTGTCGTAATCTTCCGGCACGTTTTTCTTTCCTTTATAACGCATTACATATTCCAGTACGGCATCGGATTCTTCACCCAACTTTCCGGGAGCCGATTCGAGACTCTGATCGGCAATTGCAGCCGTTACATCGGCAGGTTCCAATCCGTATCCGGCCATTTTACGCGGATCCAACCAAACCCGCATGGAATATTCCTTACTTCCGAATATCTGAGTTTGCCCCACACCCGGAACCCTTTTCATTTGCGGAATCAGGTTGATGTTCGCATAATTCTGCAAAAAGGTTTCGTCGTATTTTTCATTGTCTTCCGCAAAGAGGTTGAAGATCATGATCATACTATTCTGCTGTTTGGAAGTCGTCAGTCCCATTCGCACCACTTCAGCGGGCAGAATGGGTGTCGCCTGTTGTACCCGATTTTGAACATTTACAGCTGCCTGATCGGGATTTGTCCCTTGTTTAAAGATTATCGAAATCGAAAAACTTCCGTCGTTACTGGCAGTCGATTTGATATACTGCATGTCTTCTACGCCATTGATTTGTTCTTCCAACGGCGTAACTACCGAACGGATTACCGTTTGGCTGTTACCTCCCGGATAAGAACCGGAAACCGTAACAGTTGGTGGCGAAATATCCGGGAATCGCGTCACCGAAAGTCGCGAAAGCCCCATGACACCTAATATGACAATAACGATGGAAATTACCGTAGCCAGTACCGGTCTGTCTATTATTTTTTGTAACATGATCTATTTTTTAAATCCGATTATTTACTCGTGTTGCTTGATTTTTTGATTTTAGGAACAACCATCATCCCCTCAGTTAAGACATCAATCCGGTTGATGGCAATTTTATCGCCCTGTTCTACTCCCGATTTCACCAAAAAAGAGTCAACGGAATTACCCGAAATCCGGATTGGCACCATCGCAACCTTATTACTGTCGGCCAGTTTGAATACAAAAAATTTGTCTTGAATATCTTTTACACTGGTACGGGGAATCTGTATCACCTTGTTTTGTGCATGATCAATAACCACACGTCCTGTTCCGCCGGAACGCAAAAGTTTATCCGGATTGACAAACAGGGCTTTCATTGGCATACTACCGGTAGTACGGTCGATGTTACCACTGGCGGTTTCCAGTTTCCCTTTGTGTTCGTAAGTCGATCCATCAGCCAATATCAGTGTCACACTTTCCTTGGCATGCGCCTCTTTTTTATAGGCGATATAATCGGATTCACTCATCGAAAAGTAAACACTAACGGTATTGATTTCCGACAAGGTAGTTAATGGTGTCGCATCGGATGGTGTCACCAGATTTCCGATTCGGTTTGGAATACGGCTTATAAAACCGCTTACCGGTGCTTTGATCAGTGTAAAATCGGCATTGATTTTTGAAGAACCCAAAGCCGCTTTTGCCTGAGCTACCTGAGCAGTTGCAGCACTATACCGGGCTTGTGCTTCTTTAAGCTGAATCTCCGAAACCACTTTTTCGTCAACCAGCGGTTTTAGTTTTTCCATTTCGATTTTAGCCGATGTCTGAGCCGCCAATGCCGCTTTAAGTCCGGCATCGCTATTGGCAACCTGCTCCTGAAATACCTCATCTTTTATCCGGAATAAATTTTGTCCCTTTTGAACATAATCGCCTTCCTTAACATAGACAGCCTCCAGGTAGCCGCTTACCTGCGCTTTTATATCAACGTTTACACTTCCCTCTATACTACCGGGATAGGTATTGGTAACGTTCGCTTCTCCGGCTGTTAGTTGGATAAAATCGGTTTCCAGCGGAGCCATTCCGTCCATACCTTCTTCACCTTTTCCACCACAGGACGCCAACAGCAGCAGTACTGAAAAAAGAGACACAACCTTTCCGGTTGGAAGCCATTTTGTTATTTGTTTTTCCATATTGTATCGAAATTATTTTGAGAATTTGACACAAAGAAAAACCAGTTCTAAAGAAGATTTTTTTTAATGTGAACGAAGCGGAAAAATTTGCCGGTGAACCGTTTTTAAAGGGAATTGAATCGAATGCCTGTTTTAAAAAAAAGCAGATGCAGCTTGTTATATTACTTGTTTTGATCGACTAGTAGTCCATCCAGTTTTTAAATTGCGGGGCCTTTTCACGGCTGATGATTACTTCGCGATCCGGGTATTTTTTAAGGACAATTTTTAGTTTTCCGTTAAAATAGTTTTGAACCTGTGCCACCGAATCCATATTGATAATATACTGTCTGTTGGCTCTAAAAAAGTGTTTCGGATCCAGTTGCTGTTCCAATTTTTCCAGCGGTTGGGTTACGATTTCAAAATCGCCGTTAAAAAGATGCGCCTGAGTGGTATTCAATTCCGAAAAAAAGAAAGCAATCTCGCTCACCATTACGGTTTTGTAGCCATCCCGATACGGCAATAAGAAACGGTTTCGGAATTCTTTTGGTTGTATTTGAGTGAGCAGATTTTCGATGATAGGGTTTAGTGTCTGTACTTCCCGCATGAGTAGTTCGTAGCGGTTTAGAGCGGTTTCCAGTTCTTCTTTTTCGATTGGTTTTAGCAGGTAATCGATACTATTATATTTAAAGGCACGTACCGCGTATTCATCGTAGGCCGTTGTAAAAATTACCGGGCATTTTACTTCAATATGATTGAATATTTCAAAACTCAATCCATCTGCCAGGCGTACGTCCATCATGATAATATCCGGTTTCTCATGTAATGCCAACCAGGCTACCGATTCTTTTACGCTATCCAGAATCGCCAGGATTTCCACACCGGGGCGTATATCCAGTAATAGCCTTTTTAACCGATCTGCATTTGGTTTTTCATCTTCAATGATTACTATTTTTTTTATTTTCATGATAGCAAGGGTACTTTAACGGTGAATAACGATTCATCTTCTTTAATAATCGGTTTTTTGACGGATAACAAAGCATAACGACTCAGGATATTCGTAAGTCCTATACCAGCCGAATCGGCTTTAGACACGAGCGGTAATAGCGTATTGGAAACCGTCAGATAGGCTTCGTCGGATTGTATCGTTATTTGCAGCGGACTCTCTTTTGTTGTCCGATTGTGCTTCAGGGCATTTTCAATTAGTAATTGCAAGGTCAACGGTGGAATCTGCAAGCGCAGGTGTTCCTGATGCACGGTAATTTCAAACGATACGCCTTGTCCCATTCTCTTTTCGATGAGAAACAAATAGGCATTTAGAAATTTTAATTCTTCTCCTAATGAGATGAGCTTTTTTCGGGAATTGACTAGTAAATAGCGGTACACTTTCGACAGGTTTTCGGCATATTCATATCCCAATTGCTGGTTTTCGAGGATCAGCTCCGAAAGTACGCTGAGGTTATTAAATACAAAATGCGGATCCAATTGTAATTTAAGTGCCTGCAATTCGGCTTCGGCTGCCGCTTGTCGATGTTCGGCCGCTTTAATTTTATGTTCAACCGCATCCATAGCAGTTATTTTCCAATTGGTAATCAAAAAATTACCGGTATTTATGGCACTGATCATCAATGCTGTCAATACGGTCGCGATGATCCATTGCCAATATCCTTTGACTTCATTTATGGAAGCTTCCACATTGTTTTCTTCCAGAATCAACTCGAATAGAAAATGGGTGAGCAACGTCACCAGCAGTACGCCGAGAATCTGTACCAAACTCTGTACAACCAGTCTTTTTATCGGATCGACTGTCCAGGGCATTTTCCGGTTAAACCAACGGTCGAGAAACAAACTTAGTTCCGAAATAACAGCACAGAAAAGAATAGAAATCACAAATTCCTCCACAATTTCCGACGTCGGTCTTTTAAAATAATCCGTCCAATACGACGAATAGGGATCCATCATATAGGAAATCAGATACGAGCCTATAAAAGCAAACAGGATCAGTAATACTCTTTTTCCTTTACTGGTTATCATGGTTATATCGGATTTGACGCTTGGTTTGCAAAGATACTAAATACGATACGGTCTCGAATATATTATCACTATCGCGCATACTATTATCGTTTTTTGAACGCAAGGTACATCTTGGCATACATCTCGTACAGGCTTTATAGGTAAAACGTATAAAAAAGCCATTGAAACGGCAAAACGCTATTGGTGAAAAGACAGCATAATTTTCGCTTACTATTGCGAACGACAATTTCATGCTCCTTTTGATTGTCCCAATAAAAGGGATAGTATCAAGACGAACCGTGAACAAACGTTTTTCTAATCGATTATATTTTTTGCCGTTTGGGGTGGCGTTTCGATCGTCACACCAATCTGTTCGAAAATGGTAGTATCGATCATCTGACACATAGTATTAAGTGCCAAATCGTTGGCTTCCATTCCAAAAGGTTCTTCGATTTCATCGGCAATGGCTTCAAAGGCAACAAATGTATAAGCAATAAATACTACGATAATCGGTGTAAACCATCCCAAACTATCGACCAGGGCAAAAGGCAGTAAAAAACAATATAAATATACCGTACGATGTAGCAATACCCGATAACTATATGGAATAGGAGTTGCATGAATTCGTTCGCATCCACCTAAAATATCTGCCAGTTTGTCCAGATTCTCATCAAAACGGCTTTGCTGAATGGAATCGATCCGGTTGGAATTTTTAGCCTTTTGTATCCACTCTCCTAAAAGATTCAAAATAATAGCCGGTTTGTAATTTGCCTTCGCTACTACTTGCAGTTGTGCTGTATTCAAACGCTTTTCAAGATCCGCATAGGGATCGGTATGGCGTAACTGATGTTTTAAAGCATATGTAAAAGCACTCAGCAGTTGAACAAATTGATAAACCGAATTGTTATCGGCTGGTGTCCCAAGTGTTAACGCCTGACGTGTTAGTGCGCGCGTCACATTTAATAAAGCGCCCCAAAGTTTTCGACCTTCCCAGAAGCGATCGTAACTGGCACTATTCCGAAACCCCAAAAACAACGCCAATACAAAACCAAATAAGGTCAACGGAGCGGTGTTGAGCGGCACTTTAAACGACAATATTGTTCCGTGGAAATAAACCACCGCTATCGACAAAAGCAACATTAACAACAAACGGGGTAATAATCCCGGTAATACCGAACCATGCCATACAAAAAGCATTCTAAACCAGTGTTCTCTTTTTCGTATAATCATATGATAAGCCCCGCGTTTTTTGTCGTCCGGAAGCTTACAAATTTACAAAAACAGTCCGTTCCAATAAACCGAATCGCCATAGAAATAGTATCGAATAAGTACTTTAAAAAGTAAAATAAGCATTTTCGCTTTAAAAGGAAATTTTCTTACATTCGTAATCCAACTCAATATTTCATCAAGATGAAAAAAGGCATCCTCTTTCTCTTCACTGCAATTCTCTTCGTTGCTTGTACTCCCAAAAAAGAACCTGTAAAAGTGATCACAGGAAAAGAGTACGAACTAAAAATTGCCAGTCCGCAAAAAGCTGTTTTAGTATTATTTCCATGCTATCCCTGCGATATTGCCAATACCAAAACCGAGGCTAAATTCCTAAAAGATATCGAAAAGCAAGGGATCACCACCCTACTTTTAAATTACAATCTAAAGCTTTTTTTAAGTGACGCTGAAAAAACGGAATACGCAAAAACACTCAACACCATATTGAATCAACACCATGTTGCTACAAACAATCTCTACATCGGTGGTTTTTCCGGTGGTGGGAATGTGACCATGCTATTGTCTAATTATCTGATCAAAAGCAAAAATGCAATTCAGCCCAAAGGTATTATGGTAATCGATTCTCCAATCGACCTGGAAGCGTTGTATAACGACTCCCAAAAAGATGTTGCGAGAAATGCCGATACAATAGCCGTAGCGGAAGGTCGCTATTTAATGGAATTGTTTGAAAACACCTTGGGAAAACCTACGGATCATTTCGAAAACTACAAAAAAGCCTCACCTTATCTGGTTTCCTGTAAGGCGACCAACAATATTGCATATTTAAAAGACATTAAAACCCGTTTTTATTCCGAACCGGATCTGGAATGGCAAAAGCAGCAAAAAAGTAGAACTTACGAAGACTTAAATGCCTACAAGCTTGAACAAGCTTCTAAAACCTTACGAGAATTGGGTAGTACGCAAACCGAGTATATTGCTACTCAAAACCGTGGCTACCGCGCAAATGGCGAACGACATCCACATTCCTGGAATATCGTAGAACAAGGTAGTCTGGTGAAATGGATGACCGAGTAATCCCTTAAAAAAAACCCATTATCAGTACTCTTATTTACTGATAATGGGTTTTGACTTTATTCAATATTGATACGAAAACTGCTTTGCCCGTATTACTTTTTAAAAATCAGATCGATCGCAATACCAAGGAATACGATTGCTATTCCGAAAGTTAACAAACCTAACATATAAGAGAAAAATGCTTTGATATAACTAAGTGGTTTCTTTTTATCGAAAAACTGACCGATTGCCCAAACGGTGTACGCTATGATGACAACTGTAAAGGATTTCATCATCGAAATTTTGGTTATTCCTTCGATGAGTGCGCCCAATGTTAACATCAACATTCCCATTCCGATTAAAAAACACAACAGGATTACGATTTCAAATAAATTGTAATTGTATTTTCGGAAAAACAATTTGAGCCATCCCGCGATAAAAACACCCATAATAATATTGGCATAACCGTAATGGCTCTGTATCCAGCCAAACATTACGGTAATAGACGATTCTTTGACCTCCGTATAGTTGATATAGCCATCTTCAATATGAAAAAAATGACTTACCAAAGTATAAATCACGGAACTCATCACAATAAATAAAATCGGTTTTACCAATCGGCTACGATTTTCCGACAAATAGGCGCGGATATTTTTCCCGGGGTGTAAAAGCAACTCCCGCATCGTATATAAAATACCTCTTTCAAAATGCAAAACATGCTCGATTTCATGCAGAATATAATGTGCATCGATACGTTTAAGTTGTGCCGGCTGACCGCAATTGGAGCAATACTTACCGGTTATAGCTGTGGTACAGTTTTTACAATTATCCATTTTTTAGTTTCTAATTACATCTCAAAAATATTATTTAAAGCGTATACTCACTAAAAAATAGTGCGGTATTTTAAAATGTGATCCTAAATTTTCGGGTTTTATGTCCGATTGTACTACTTCGCAATACGAACCGGAACCATCCTTATGCATGGTAGGCGTTATAATCGCAAAAACAGCAACTTCATTTCCGGAATCAATCGTAATGTCCAAAGCTTCTTTACGCCCGAAAAAATCTTTTAAAGCATACTGATCCGCTTGGTCTTCTAATTTAAAATAGGATTTTTTACTTCCGAATCCCGGACCTTTAAGGTAGGTTTTTAATTGTCCATGGGCCATACTAAAGAAAAACTTCAGGGATACCTTTTCCGATTTCACTTTAAAATAATCCGATTCACTTCCGTCAAAAAGGCTCGCTTTCCGAATCATTTTTCCATTTTTAAATTCCTGTAATTCCACTTGATAATATTTCCCTTTTAGCGCATTACCTTCAAAATGTAAGGTTTCGATATAACTATTTTCAAAATCCATCAGATCCTGAATTTCAGCATTTTCGCTACCGTAAGTATTGGTTAGTTTTACGGTTTGTTGCGCCCAGGCGGCATTTGCGACGAATACCAGTAGTAATAGAATACGTTTCAATTTTAATTTGTTTTTTGGTTGCTTAATTGCGGGAACCAAAATAAACTAAAATTTCATTATTCTGAGAAAAATATAGTGCCTTACGTCTTAAAAATTATTCGAGTTCTTCACAAACGTGTTGCCTGCTTTCGAGTAATTGCACAATTGCATTGGAATGAAGTATATTGTTTTCGATCCGCAAGATTCGATCACAATCCTCCAAATCGAAATTGATTTTATATTCCGGAAACTGACCGGAAAGTATACGTACCACCTCCCGAGCTTCCGAATGACTTTTGATACTGGTCTTGAAAATCTTGATCATAATAATTTCAATTTACTTCGTCTTTGTTTTTTTCAGAAAAGGATTAAACGATAGTCCAACATTAAAATAGAAAGTCGGATCCGCAGTTAGTTCGAAAACTGCATTATTAAAGGTATTTTCCTTTTCAAAAACGCGACTGATTGCCATCCATTTTAGGCCGGTTCGTGCTGTGAGTACCAAGTGTTCCCCCAACAACTGTTCGTATACAATACCATTGTTAAGATCGAGTTGGCGGTATTCGTATTTTTGCGATGTCTCTTGCGGATTTACACCATATAAATAGAAGTTGGTTCGATCTAATTCGGTTCCAACCGATAAACGCCAATTGGTCGCCATTTGCTTTCGTAGCAACATCTGTTTGGGAACAATCATATCGATCATAAAACCCGAATTAAATTTATGTTCGAATGTAAAAATCGGAATCACAGGTACTTCCGAACTCGGATCGATATTGACTAAAATCCCGGCCATAAGTTTGGTTTTGGCATTTGCTTTTAAAATTAAGGTTCCCGAAATCAATCCTTTTACCCGTTCGAAATGTTGCTCACTTCCATCGACAACCAAACTCGAGGTAAACACCGCCGTTTTGCCAAACAATTTTGAGAAATACGAAAGATTCAGTGTTTCATAATGATAATGGTAGTCCTTTTGAAGGCCATCTATACCAGCCGCTGGCAAAGTCAGATCGGTTCCTGTACGGGTGTAATTATAGGCTAAGGTCATTCCGAGCATCCATTTTTGCTTTTTAATAAAATTAAAAGTGCTACTCACCTTCAGTTGCGAAAAGTCGGTAACTTTACTTTCCGGTACTGCTGTATTTTCCAGTTTGGATGTGTAGGTGTAGGGCGCTATCGTAGTATATTCGACATTAAAAGGCCGTACCAATGCAAATTTAGCCGCAGTATACGCCATTGCTCGTCGTGCCACACTCACACTATCCTGTTTTTTGGTGTCGTTTTCCTGAGAAAGTAACGGCGTTGTAAAACAAAAAAGACCCACTGTAAAAAACACATTTTTCATTGTTATCATTCGTTCTAAGATTGTAAAACCGAATTGTCCCAAATAGTCTTTTGGAAAAGAATAAACAACCACAATTCGCGTAATAATTCCGGCAAAGGAAAAGATTAGGCCTTTTGCATTTTATTTTTTATACCAACCGCCCTGCAATTTATACGTAAAGGGTACTTTGTTGCGTTTTGTATAAAACGAATGGCGTTTCGTATATTTTTTTTATAGCATAGCACTTTCAACCTACATTTGATCCTGTTATTTTTTTAAAACATGGAATACAATACACAGGAAGTCCGCAACAGTTGGATTATCCGATTTATTATTGATACCGATTACCGGATTTTACGGCATTTCGTACTTTTATCGGGAATTCTGGCCGTTATCGCATTTTCCCGTGAAATAACGGAATACCCAAGCCCGTACCATTATTACCGACTGGCTTGTATATGCGGTTCAATTATTACGATGAGTTATATCAACATGTACTTTCTTGTCCCTCAATTTTTCTTTAAAGGGCGCTACCTGTTGTATCTTTTTCTATTAGTACTATTGGTTATCGCCTGGTTGATGATCATTGGAGGATTACTCAGTGCTTACAGTCCCGAATATATTGTGATACGGCATCAACATGAGGATCATATGCGCGGTTATTATGAAGGTACCGTCATTTTACTGCCGATTATCCTGGTTACGACAATGATCAAATTATTTCAACGGTGGACCATCGATACGGAACGCATCAATGAATTAAATAATATTACGCTAACCATGGAGCTAAACGAACTTCGGAACCAGATTAATCCGCATTTCTTGTTTAATATGCTCAATGGAATTAAGGCCCTGGTGCGAACCGATGTCGATAAAGCCACAACGGTAATCCTGCAACTGTCTGAGTTTTTGCGCTACCAGTTGTACGAAAATAATGAGATAAAAATCCCCTTAAAGTCGGAAATTGACTTTTTATCCAACTTCCTCGAATTGGAAAAAATAAGACGCGATAATCTTTCCGTGACTTTATCCACCACAATTGATCCCTCGGTTATAAACAATATGCTATTACCCCCGAGTCTTTTTACCATTTTTGTAGAAAACGCCGTCAAACACAGCATCAATATAAGTGGCGCCCAGTCTAATATTGCCATCCGAATTGAAACTGACGAAACCCTACTTTGTTTTTACTGTTATAATTCGATTGATCCCGACTATATCCCATCCAACGATAAAAAGAAAGGCGGCTTAGGCTTGGTAAATATCAAACGTCGATTGGATCTTTTATATGGAAAAGCCCATAGCTTAACCATCACTCATACAAAATCGGCCTATAACGTTACTCTAAAAATCCCCTATGAACTGTATTCTATTAGATGATGAACCCTTGGCACGAGCCGAAATGGAAGTGCTTATTCAGGAAGTGTCGAATCTCACCATACTCGGAAAGTTTGCCAATGCGCCCGCCGCACAGCAATTTTTAAGCACCACAAAAGTCGACCTTATCTTTTTGGATATCGAAATGCCAATGGTCTCCGGACTGGAATTTGCAGCACAACTACCAAAAAACACGCTGGTTATTTTTACCACGGCTTATCCGCAATATGCCTTAAAAAGTTACGATTTGGACGCAATTGATTATCTGTTAAAACCAATTGATAAATCGAGGTTGCAAAAAGCCATTCAGAAAGCCGAAACCTATGCCAAACTATTGACCGATACCGCCAATACCACCACATGGGAATCCAATACAGAAGATTTTATGATCATTAAATCTGACCGTCGGTTTTATAAGATCCATTTTACGGATATTTTATATGTCGAAGGACTCAAAGATTATGTCGTTCTATATACCGGCACACAAAAATTAATTACCGCGATGAACCTCAAAACAATCCATCAGAAAATGCCTCAGGATCTTTTTTTACGCGTGAGCAAATCGTATGTGGTGAATATAAAACAGATTGACGCTTTTGATCACCATAGCCTTTATCTGCGTGATAACGAAATCCCTTTGGGTGAAGTGTACAAAAAAGATTTTTTTAAGGCCTATTTGGGCGATTCCTTATATCCCGATACTTAAAAATCGTATTCGGAATTTTCAGTACACCGATAAAAACCTCTTGAAAGTCACGTATTTTTCGCTTAACTTTCTACAAAAATAAAAAGTGATGACAACGATACTAATTGCTGGAATCGGTGGTGTTGGCGGCTATTTCGGCGGACTATTGGCAAAAGAATTCCAAAGCGATCCTAATGTAGCCGTTCAATTTCTGGCTCGTGGCAAAAACCTAAAAGTTATTCGTAACGAGGGGCTTACGATTGTAAACGGTTCGGATAACGTTACCGTTTTTCCGCAAAAAGCAAGCGATACGGCTTCCGATCTTGACAAAGCCGACTATATCCTTCTGTGTACAAAAACCTACGACCTGGAAGCAACACTATTGCAACTAAAAGATTGTATCTCCAACAAAACCGTTATCCTTCCATTGCTTAACGGACTGGACAGTACCGCCAAAATCAAACCCCTTTATCCAAACGCAATGGTGTTGGAAGGCTGTGTGTATTTGGTTTCCCGCTTGTCTGCTCCCGGAATCGTAACCAATAGCGGTAACATCGAAAGTTTGTTTTTTGGTTCCGATACCGTAACTGACGAGCGCCTTTTGCGACTGGAATCCCTTTTAAAACAAGCCGGAATTCAAGCGACCCAAACACAGGAAATTGTATCAGTACTTTGGGAAAAATTTATATTCGTATCGTCCATAGCTACAGCCACTTCTTTTTATGATCAGTCAATTGGTGAAATCCTTGAAAATCCAGAAAAACGCGATACATTAATCCAATTACTAACCGAAGTCTACTCTTTAGCAAAAGCCAAAGAAATAGCCATACCGGAGAATAGTGTTGTTAGTACTTTAGCAAAAATAGAAATGCTTCCGTTTGCCGCAACCTCATCGTTACATAGCGATTTTAAAAACGGAAAAGACCAAACCGAATTGGAATCTTTAACCGGCTATGTTGTTTCCGAAGGGCTTACCTATGGTGTCATGACTCCGGTTTACGAAAAATTATATTCGGCTTTACAAGCCAAAAAGAAACCGGTCTTGTAATTCGAAGACCGGTTTTATATTGATCAAAAACTGCATTAAACGGGGACAGAATCCAGTTGTGCAACAGTCAATTCGTTTACTATCTTACTAAACGTTTTTTGTCCTTTATCATTATCGTTCAAATAATTATAAGCCGTTTGGATTAACGAATCAATATTCCCCGGATCGATATTGTCCATTTGCGTTTGATCCTGAAGAATAGGCGGTTCCAATCGGTAATACGTAAGTCCCGAAGCCGTTAACGCCTGTAATTGTTGTCCTGATACCAACTGTACCGACTCTGTAATGATATTCACAACAGCACCCCGTCCATTGTCGTTCCCGGACAAATCCTCCAGATCACTGGTAATCCACGGCATATAACCCCAGTTCCCATTATCCGGATCCGGATCGCCCTGATCAACAGTCACTAGTCCGGCGCCACAAGCATATGTTCCTGTTCCCAGAGATATCAACACAATATCACTCAGATTGGTTGCCAATCCGGTGCGAAACGCTTCCGTTACCGCCCATATGGCAGGGTTGTTCGACATTACACCTCCATCGAGTACCCAACGTTCCTGCGCATTCGAATTCGAATTTTGTCCACCGCCCACATTACCTACCGGAAAATAAGTTGGCGCTGCACTCGTTGCCCGAGCTGCTTCCCATGCCTTGTAATCGTCGGCAGGAGCGTTGGCCGCATCCATCCAATTAAATAAATACGGCCCGTAATCCTGTCCCAGTATCGGATTCGGTATTGTATTGCCACTACTGTTAATCGTATAACTGGTTGTAAACACGTGTTTGGTTCGTCCGTTAAGCGCCTTCATATTGGATTGCGCCGCACTTAAAGTCCCCATTCCGAATTGTTGCTGCAAATACGGTTCGATACCGTTACCATTACCATCGTCACCATAATACTGTGCATAACAGTCTGGTATTAATGATTCTTGTGGTACAAAAATTTTACTTCCGTCGTTCTGATAGATATTCAAAACCTCTTGCGCCGTAAAAGGTTTGTTTCCGTTTATCGGTGATGTTAATCCTGTGGCGATAATCCCCCCGGTTGAGGTTCCGCCGATGATATCGAAAAGTTCGTAACAACTTTTATTGAGTTTGCTTTCCAATTCGTTAAGAAAATAGGCTGGTATAACCCCTTTTATACCACCGCCGTCTACTGTTAAAATAACTACTTTAGCCATAACTTTAGTTTATTAGTGTTGATTTGGTTGCTCTTGATTTAAAAACAAGTTCCTAAAATTAACCGATCGAATGCAGTCCCGTAAACGTATAATCACCTGTTTTCACCTTTGATACCGAACTATCAAATATCCGGTTTCTGATGCCTTACACGCTTTATTGGTTCGATTCTTTAAAAAATAGCGGTTGTTATTTTCCACCTGAAAAGCAATCCGAATAGCTAAATTTGAATTGTTTTAGCGGCTTTTAAAATGAAATATCCTAATTTCGCAACGCTAAAATGAATAACTGTGGGCCACGACACCCAAAATAGAATCACCTACTTCGACGATACCATACTGGAAACGATTTCGCTACCGGAGCGTTTTACATTTCCATTTTTCTATGAGCCGCATCCGCTGACGCAAATTGCCGCATCCGAATTACAGCAATACCTCGAAAGTCAGACGGCTATGGACCATAATTTCGGACTTAATGAAAATCAGGAAGGAATCGTTATCGGAAAAATGTTTGGTGTACTTGTTGTTCGGGATACTAATGGCAAGACCGGTTATCTAGCTGCTTTTTCCGGTAAACTGGCCGGTACAAACCAACATCCGCGTTTTGTGCCACCCGTTTTTGATATGTTGCTTGAAAACAGTTTTTTTCTAAAAGAAGAAACCATTCTAAACAACATTAACAGTCAAATCGAAACACTAACAACCGATCCGTTATATCCTCGTTTAAAAACCGAACTGGAACAGTACACGACACAATCGCAGGAAGAAATTACCGCTTTTAAAAAACAGCTAAAAGCCAACAAAGACGAGCGAAAAAAAAGCCGTGAAGTCAAAAAAAACAATCTCACGGCATCGGAATATGCTGTTTTCGAAGCCGATTTGATCAAACAAAGTTTACGCGACAAATGGGAATTACAGGTGTTAACTCACAAATGGAACGAACGTTTGAATGCAACCCGCTTACAGTTAGCCCAATTTGACGATCAGATAGAAGCGTTAAAAAAAGAACGCAAAGAAAAATCGGCCGCTTTACAGCAACAACTTTTCGAACAGTATTCGTTTTTAAATAAAGACGGAAAAACCCGAAGTCTGCAATCCATTTTTGGGGAAACGGTTTTTGGGAAACCGCCTGCGGCGGCTGGCGAATGCGCCACTCCGAAATTATTGCAATATGCTTTTATCCACGGTTTAGAACCTTTGGCCATGGCCGAATTCTGGTGGGGTGCCTCCCCCAAATCGGAAATCCGGAAACACCGGCAGTTTTATCCGGCTTGCACCGGTAAATGTCAGCCTATATTAAAGCATATGTTGGAAGGCATTCCGATGGATGCTAATCCGTTATTAAAAAACCACGGGGAAAATACCACCCTGAAAATCATATATGAAGACGACAGTCTGGTGGTTGTAGACAAACCGGCCGAACTCCTTTCGGTTCCCGGCATACAAATCCACGATTCCGTTTACACCCGACTCAAAACAACCTGGGGTACCATCGAACCGTTGATCATTCATCGTTTGGATATGGCCACTTCGGGACTTTTGGTTGTCGCCAAAACCAAAGAAGCCCACAAACACATTCAACGTCAGTTTTTAAAACGTACGGTTGTCAAACGTTATACCGCTCTTTTATCCGGATTGGTAAAAGAGGACGAAGGCGAAATCCGACTTCCGCTACGAGGTGATCTGGACAACAGACCGCGGCAATTGGTTTGTGATACACATGGTAAAAAAGCCGTTACCCTTTGGAAAGTCGTAGGGCGACAAACGGAGACAACACGGGTTCATTTCTGGCCACTAACCGGTCGAACACATCAGTTACGCATGCATGCCGCTCATGAACAAGGTTTAAATGCCCCGATTGTTGGAGACGATTTATACGGAACCGGAGCCGACCGTTTGCATCTTCATGCGGCTTATCTCGAATTTGTACATCCCAAAACCCGGAAAACACTTCGCTTTGAAGTAGGTGAATCCTTCTAAAATTATTCTTTTCGGACTACCGGAATACATAAGGTAAGAATGCATTTTTGCTCCGGATGGTCGTTGTAATTATTTCGGATAATTTCAAACGGCAATTGCTCCGCCGGGCGGTATCCGTTTTCGTTCATCCAGATATAAAGCGATGACCAGGCTTTTTCAAGATCGGAAAGGTCAATCTCAAAATTGGCGGTTATACATTTTCCGGGAGACAGGTTTTTAAAGAAAATACCCGGTTCGGTTTGCGCTTCCCGATCGACCACTACGCCAATTTCCATTCGGACTTTATCCGGAGCTGTAATTTTAAAACTATCGTGGTACATCCGGATCACCTCGATTTTGTCGGGATTTGTCAGTCCATTTTCCAAAGCCACTGCAATCACTTTCATAAAAGCCGCATCCAGATTTTTCACCCCGATATGATTGTGATAGATCATTGGAAACGAATCCATTTCCTGTACCGTTATTACTGCATTCATTTTTATCCAGTTTTTAAGATTTTCGATACGCCAAATATAACTTTCAAATCCCTGAAAAATTTGTCCATTTGTGCTATCTTTAATTTTGTCGTACCGACTACTACGTTGTTTTCGGAATTCCGTAGGACTCACCAAATAGCGTTTTTTAAATGCCTTCGTCAGGGCTGCATTATCTGAAAACCCATATTGGAACGCTAAAGTTGCCATGGTCTCCTTTGTATCCCGGAGCAATAACGCCGCCACTTTTTCGATCCGCTTTCTATTATAAAACTCCAATAACGATTCGCCGGTATAGGCTTTAAACAACCGCTGAAAATGATAGGACGAATAATGCGCAACCGCAGCAATTTTTTCTACCGACAACGGTTCATCGAGATGATTTTCGATAAAATCCAGGGCTTTTTCCAGTTGCTTTAAAGGTAAATCAGACATAACTACTACTACAATTCGATCGAAGGTAGTCAAATTGAATTAAAAAACGCTACCGTTTTCGCGGTAGCGTATAGCAGTTACAAAAAAGTAAACGTAATTAGTGTAATTTATAGGCCACGCCTACTCCAATAGCTGACACTGTAAAGTTGTCGGATATGCCACGGTAAAAGGCGAATAGATCGAAATTATCTTTATTCCATCCCACTTTACCCTGATAATACAAACCACCGTCGGCGTTATTCAGACCAATTCCATAACCGATATCGGCCGTGTAGAAAATATTGTGATCAAATTTTCCACGTCCCGAAGCCGCCACTGGAATATAGCCGAAATCGTCGTAGGTAAAATCCATCCCCGCCACCGATTGTGTTTTACCAAAAAAACGGGAATATCCGGTTGCGATACCCAAATCCAGGAAGTCTTTTACTTTATAAAAGTAAACGGCGCCATCTATTCCTAAATTAAACGAAGAAACATCAGCGGCATCGCCAATCGGAAAACCGGCATGTACGCCCACTCTGATATCCTGTGCACTCATACTTTGAGAGAACCCGGCTACAACGGCAACCAGGAACAAACTTTTCAATTTTGAAATCATATTTAATGCGTTTAATGTTATCTATTAAAAATAACCATTTAAAACCGCTGTATTTTACTCAAAATCACTATTTTATTGACAAAATAAAAATGCGCCTATTTCACTTCAAAAAACGCAAAATGCCCTATTTTACTAGGGTTTCTTTTATCTCGTCTAAAAAGTTATAAACCGGAAACGCATCCCCCTGATTGGTCAGCACAATAATGGTTGTATTATTTTTTAAATCGCGCCAGAATAAACTTCGAAAACCGGCCAATCCGCCGGTATGCATCGCTATTTTTCCGGTTTCTTTATTTTCGACAAACCAGCCAAAACCATACGGTCCCGACTTTCCATCCGGAAAAACCGGCAACTGGTACATTATTTCCGTGTTTTGTTTATTGAGCAAGAAACCGGTTCGCAACGCCTTATCTAATTTATATAAATCGCCGGTTGTCGCATAAATACCACCATCTCCTGTAGTCAATTGTGCATAATCGTCTTTTACTTTATCCTTATTATAACCGATGGCTTTATTGGCACTATCCGGTTTTACTTCGTCGTACACCTCCGTATGTTGCAGTTGCAAAGGTTGAAATATATTTTCCTTCAAAAACTGTTTTACCGATGTTCCGGAAACCTTCTCGATGATCCATGCTAAAATGATATAACCGGTATTACTATATTGATACTGCGTACCGGGTACAAATTGTAGTTTCTGATTTTGTAACCAGTGCATAACGTCTTTATTCGTCAGCTCACGTTTTCCGGTTAGCACGTTCTCATAATCGCACACACCCGAAGTATGCGTGAGCAATTGTCGGATCGTGACTTCTTTGACATCATCCGGCAAATCATTCAGATAGCGACTTACCCGATCGTCGTACGACAATAACTTTTTTTGTTCCAGCAACATGATACCGATGGCCGTGATGGGCTTGGCCAGTGAAGCAATATAAAACGGAGTGTTCATTTGTAACGGTCGCTGACTATTCAAATCGGCATAGCCCAAAACCGTATCACAAATAACGCTGTCGTTTTGTACGATTAAAACAGCACCGTTTAATTTACCGTCCTTATAGTAATTTTGCACCACTTCCCTTGTGGTTTGCTGATCAAACTTGCTGCAACTACTCAAAAAAGAGCTACTCAAAAGAAGCAAAATGCTTATTTTTTTTATCATCGGATGGTTTTTAGTATTGGATGCCATAATCATCTTGATCACAACCCTTTATTTTTCAAAACCTAAAATACAAAAAAGGACTTTACGTTTCCATAAAGTCCTTTTTAAACCGAAATCCTTTTTCTTTTTTATAATTCCACGATTGGTTTTTCCAGATCATGGTAGAGCAATATTTTCCAATTTTCCGTCCGGGCCTCTTGTTCCCATTTTTGGCGTGACTCCATCGCTTTTTTTCCATCATAATCCGTTTTATAGACGATATGGTATTTCAGATAAGATTCCTGAGGCAGATTATCGCCACCATAAAGTGCGGTTTCGCCGCCCTCCCGAAACCAAAACACCTGATGAAACGGTGAATGTCCACCGGTAACTTCAAAAGTAATATAGTTGCCTATTTTCCCCTGATCGGCATTCATATAGTGCACATTTGACAATTGTTGTAAGGCTTTTATCGTTTGTAAATTAAACGACGGATTTTCCGGTTGCGACAAAGCATAATCCATTTCCCGTTGTTGCAGGAATAGCGTCGCTTTCGGAAAATAGGTCTCAAAATGATCGGCTTTAAAAAAGCCCAACCCGTCGGTATGATCCTTATGCAAATGACTCAACAAAACCTTTGTGACTTGTTCCGGTTCGTATCCGGCGTCTTGCAATAACGAAACCAAAACCGGTTTTCCGTTACGCTCGAAACCCAGTCCGGCATCAACCAAAACCAAATCGTCCGGAAGTTCGATCAGAAAAGGAGTTATTGTCATTTTTAGCGCGCCCGGTTCACCCATCGAAACCGTATCGGCCAAGGTAAATTCTTTTGCTTTACTGGCCCAAAAAAGACCTTCTTTTAGGGGTATGATTTTCATAATTACGATCGTTCTTTAATATATACTTCTTCTTTTATAATGCTATTCGTTTTCATACGTTTCCAATAGAGGTAGAAAACCAGTATCGCTACAATTCCAATCGCGCCCTGGAAAACCACAGTTAAACGCACCCCGATTGATTCGGCCACAACACCCGCCAAAAGACTTCCTACCGGAATTAATCCCTGGTACCCCATGATAAAATAACTGATTGCACGCGAACGCATACTCGGATGTGCGTGGGTTTGAATATAGGTATTGATCGCCGATGTTTGCGCCATCATTCCGATACCCGCTACTACTAATAATATTACCGAAAGCGAAATCATATTGGAACCCGCCAGTAACATCACGCTACTTCCGAGCATAAAACCGGCTATGATAATGATTTTTATAATGTGATCGTATTTTTTAAGATTCGCCAGATAAACAGCACTGATCACCGCGCCAAGACCGATGGCACTTTCGAACAAACTAAAAGTACTGGCCGTTCCGCTAAAAATATCTTTGGCAAAAATAGGCATCAGCGTGTTAAACGGAATCACAATCAGACTATTCATCGATAGTAACAAAATTAGGCTGATCAATTCTTTTTCGTGAATCAGATAATGAAAGCCTTCTTTTAGTTCAACCCATACATTATTGACCGGTTCGGTGTTTTCAGAAATACGGATATCCATCCGGTACAAACAATACAATACCGGAATATAACTTAAAAAGTTTCCGATAAAACAGAAATCCTCGCCAAGGGTTCCCAGTACCAAACCCGCTAAAGCCGGACCAATGATCCGCGCCAGATTGGTCATCGTCGAATTTAATGCAATGGCATTGGGCAGATCTTCTTTATTCCCCACCATATCCATCATCAGGGTTTGCCGACAAATCACGTCGAATGAATTGATCATCCCCTGAAGCAAACTTAATGAAATCAGTGCCGGAATACTATAAAATTTAAAATAGATCATTACCGCCAGCGCCCCCGCCTGTAGCATCGAGATCACCTGACTTTTCATCATAATTTTAAAGCGATTGTGTTTTTCGATATAACTACCGGCAAAAGGCGATAGCACCAAAGAAGGAATCAGACTGGCAAAAGTGACCAGCCCCAATAAAAAAGCCGATCCCGTAAGTCGGTATACCAACCAGCTTACAGCCGTTTTTTGCATCCAGGTTCCCATTAAAGAAATAGATTGTCCATAAAAGAAAAGCTGGAAATTTCTATACTTAAGTGACCGGAACATATTCATTTTTACATCATTTTACACTGCAAAGTTCCCCATAATTTTTAAATTTGTAAAACGCTATTTTTCTATATCATCAATCGATAAAACCGATTTACAAATGGAACTACGCCAGCTTAAATATTTTATAAAAGCAAAGGAACTGCTCAACTTTACCGCGGCAGCCGAAGCGCTAAACATTAGTCAGAGTACGTTGTCGCAACAGATCAAGCAACTGGAAATTGAACTCGACACACCGTTATTTAACCGGATTGGCAAACGGATCACCCTCACCGAAGCCGGTGCTCTTTTTTACAGTTATGCCCTCCAAACCGTTAACAAAGCCAATAGCGGGCTAACCTTATTAAAAGACCTTGGCGAACTCAAAACCGGCGACCTGTCTATTGGCGTCACCTATGGATTACGCCACCTGCTAACACCGGCATTAATTGCTTTCCTAAGCGATTATCCCGGTGTTACCGTAAAAGTGTCCTTTGGCACTTCGGAAGAATTACACGACAAACTAATCGGTTTGCATTTGGATCTGGTTCTGGCTTTTGAAGAAATTGTAGCCGACGAAAATCTGACGTATACACTGCTATTCGAATCGCCATTGTGTTTGGTTGCCGCCTTAGACAGTCCGCTGGCGAATCAAAAAGAAATCGATTTAACGGCTATAAGTCAGCTGCCTATCGTATTACCCGCAGCCGGTTACAGCACCCGTAAATTTGTAGGCGATATCTTTGTCAAACACAACATACACCCGAAAATATCGGCCGAAATCAACGATATTCCCACTTTACTCGATCTGGTAAAATCCGGAAAATGGTATACCATTCTGGCAAAAACCACCGTTGCGATCGACAAAGAGCTGGCGATCATTCCGATTAACAAAATCAATATGACCCGACGTGCGATGATCATCACACATCAGGATGCCTATCAGAAAAAAGCCGCCCGTTATTTTCTGGAACGGCTTACGGCGCCACTTTCTAAATTCGGAGAATAAACAAAAAACCTGTCGGGCGGAACAATCCTGACAGGTTTTCTATTTCCGGCAAATGGTTTCTACTTGCCCAGTCTTTCCTCTTTCCTCTTTCTTTCTCTATTCGTCCCCGCTATTCATCGTTTTCATTAGTAAAGTATAGGCATTTTGGATGACTAGTTTGGAATCCGAATTGATTTTATCCGATACAATTTGTTGCAATCCATCTTGTGCAATTCCGGTAACGACCGGTATCATAGCAAAGCGATTTTCAGGTTGTGCTTCGAAAACGTATTTTTTGCCTTTCCAATCGACCACACTACTTTCCGGAACGGTAAGTGCTTTTTTATAGCGCACCTGAATGGTACCATTTACAAAAAGACCTGGAAGTAACGCCGGTTGGTACGATTCCAGTTTACAGATCACCTCAGCGGCGCGATCCTCATTAAGGGACTGATTAATATAAGCAACTGTCGCCCGGTATTTCCGATCCGGTTGATCATTCGTGTATACATCCAGTTTTTGTCCTGTTTGCAAAGCGGCGATGTCTTTTTCAAAAGCGCTAAAAGACAGTACCACATCCTGCATGTCGACCAACTCAAATAACATTTCTGTTGGTCCAACATATTTCCCGATATTGATATTTACTTTCGACACCAATCCGTTTACTGGCGAGACAATTGCAATCGACTTACTAATCGTAGCTGTAGACAACCGTTGGATATTGATCCCCAATAACGACAACTTTTGTCCCAGGGAAGTCATGGCAATTCGCTGCGTTTCGCGTTCGGTAGTGATTTGTTCCAACAGCTTATCGCTACTGGCTTTTTTGGCGTTCAGCTCTTTCTGGCGGTTGAATTCCATTTCGGTCAGATTGCATTTTTCTTTAGCCGTGAGGTAATCCTGTTGCAACTGTATAAACTGCATGTCTTCAATTTGCGCCAGTAGTTGTCCTTTTTTGACGTGCATACCCGGCATTACATTTGTTTTTCGGATATACCCACCCAATGGAAACGTTACATCCACGCGACTTTGTGGTGGCACGATTACAGTCCCCTGTAACGTCAACACGCCGATAAGTTCTTTTTCCGAAGGTTGTCCTACGGTTATTCCGGCATTTTGAACCTGTGCAGCACTCAGATTTACAATACCCGGTGTTGCTGTTGTCGCATCTTTTGCCATTTCGCTTTCCTTTTTACCACAGGAAACCAACATCAGCACTACTACTACTATGGAACTACTATACTTTTTCATGTTAGAGGTTGTTTAAAGATTGAACCCGAATCACAGCCTTATTAAAATTATTGACCGTATCGAGGTATTCGTTTTTGATCGTGATCGCCTGATTGACTACCATTACCCATTGCAGGTAATCGATATCCCCGTTATTTAACTGACTGTTTGCCGCGTCGATGATGGTCTTGGCATTTTCCAGTCCCTGAGATTCATAGTAGTACAGACTTTCCCGGAATTTTTCCAGTTCTTTTACAGCATTTAGTTGTTGTGCCGAAAGTTCCGTTTTTATGGCTTCGGCCTGAATTTTATAATACTCCCATTCGGCTTTGGCGGCTTTACTCCGCGCCGACTGGCTTCCGAAAAACAACGGCAGACTTATCCCGGCATTTATATAACTAAACCGTTGTTTGCTATCGTAATACACCTCCTGTCCCGATGTATTGGTTTGAAACCCAGTAATACTAAGGTTATTATACCCCAACGTGATATCCGGTAACATTCTGGCGCGTTCGGTTTTCCAACGCCAACGGGCACTTTCGGCTTCGTGTTGTGCTACTTTTACGGCCGGAAGAATTTCAGCAGATGTTTTTTCGAACACTCCTTTTTCGTTCATTTTTATGGATACTTTTTCCGGAACATAGGGAATACTATCCTGTAAAACCGTATTAAATGATCGTTGTGCGATGGCAATATCCTGAGTGATCATATTGAACTGATTCGTATAAAACTGCCGTGCCGACTGTGAGGCACTTTTCTCCAATACATTAGTTTCACCGACTTTAAACCGCAGTTTCGACTTCTCCTCCATCAGACGGTAAATACTATCGGCATACTGCAATAACTCTTTTTTATGCTCAAGCCAGAGCAACTCATAATACCATTGGCGTACCTGTGCTTTTAGCTCCAGCTCCGTCAGTTGTGTTTGCGCCTGAGCCATTCGATACCCTTCGGTAAACGCCTTCTTCTGACGGGAATATACCGTTGGAAAATTAAACGTCTGGCTCACTCCAAAACGGGTATCCTTAAACTGACTATTAAACTGTCCGTAATCGACATCCACATTGGTTTTTGGAATATCATAAGCCGACTGGCGCAACCATTCTTTCGATTGCTCGTTATGTCGCGCCGCCTGAGTTCGTTTGTTGTTTTTGATTGCAATGGCAACCGATTTATCCAACGACACCGGAACCGTTTCCTGTGCCCACAACCCTCCGGAAATCAAAAATCCGATTAAGAAGAGCAGCATATTATTGTTTTTATTTTTTTTCATTTTCTTTTGAAATAGATTCGTATCATAAGCCATTAGGTAAATAGCCGGCAACACAAATAAGGTTAGTAAAGTAGCTGTTAACAAGCCGCCGATAACTACCGTCGCCAGTGGACGTTGTACTTCGGCACCGGCGCCATTGCTCAATGCCATTGGCAGAAATCCTAAAGACGCGACCGCCGCTGTCATCAATACCGGTCGCAACCTATTTTTGGTACCGGTGATGATCAGTTGTAACGGATCGGTGATTTCGCCCTGTTTTCGGATCCGGTTAAATTCTGAGATCAGCACGATTCCATTCAGAACCGCCACACCGAAAAGCGCGATAAAACCAACTCCGGCCGAAATACTAAACGGCATATCCCGTAACGTCAGTGCTAATACCCCACCAATAGCCGATAACGGTATGGCTGTAAAAATGATGATCCCTTCTTTAAACGATCGAAAAGCGAAATACAATAGTCCGAAAATTAATAGCAAGGCCACCGGAACCGCCACTCCTAGTCGGCTTTTTGCTTGTTGCAGGTTTTCGAAAGCACCGCCATAGGTAACATAATACCCGGGATCGAATTTCATTTGGGTACTTACCTTTTGCTGTAATTCGTTTACAATACTCTGCACATCGCGACCACGGACATTAAACCCAACAATAATCCGGCGTTTGGCATCCTCCCGCTGAATCTGATTAGGCCCTTCCACCTCCTGAACCGACGCCACCTGATATAATGGAAGCTGCATACCAGAAGCTGTAGCCACCAAAAGATTCCGAACATCATTAATATCTTTCCGACCGGCATCCTCTACGCGTACCACCAGATCAAAACGTTTTTCCCCTTCGTAAATATTTCCGGCCACAGCACCCGCAAATGCAGCATTCACCGTACGATTGATATCCTGTACATACAGACCGTATTTTGCCATTTCGGCCCAATTATAATCGATTACGATTTGCGGCATACCGGTTACTTTTTCCACATATAAATCGGCTGTACCCTTTACAGTACGGCTAATTGCCCCCAACTGATCGGCATATTGCGCCAATTTATCCAGATCTTCTCCATAAATTTTACAAACCACATCCTGCTTGGCACCCGTCATCAATTCGTTAAAACGCATTTGCACCGGAAACTGAAAACCTGTAGTTACCCCCGGAGCCACTTCCTGAACTGTGGCGGCCATTTTTTCGGCCAATTCGGAAAAAGAGGAAGCACTTGTCCACTCCGATTTATTTTTGAGTACAATGATCATATCACCTCCTTCAATCGGCATCGGATCCGTCGGGATTTCGGCACTACCAATTCGCGATACCACGCGATTTACTTCGGGATACTGTTCCTTAAGTGCTACGGATATTTTCTGAATGGTTTCGGTAGTTGTGGTCAGATTGGTTCCGAGTAACAATCGGGTTTCAACGGCAAAATCGCCTTCCTCCAATTGCGGAATAAATTCGCCTCCCATTCGGGTAAACAACAATACCGCCAGCGAAAACAATACGATTGCAATCGCTATGATTCCTTTTCGGAACGTTAACGCCCTGGAAAGCAGCCTCTCATAAGCGGTTTCCAAACACGCCATTACCCGGTCGGAAAGATTCGGTTGGTGGCTTATTTTTTTACTGATAAACAGCGCGCTAACCATTGGCACATAGGTTAATGACAGGATAAAAGCACCGAGAATTGCAAAAGCCACCGTTTGCGCCATCGGTTTAAACATTTTCCCTTCAATCCCTTGTAATGACAAGATTGGCAGGTAAACGATAAGGATAATAATCTGACCGAAGACAGCTGCATTCATCATACGGGAAGCCGATCCGGTTACTTCCGTATCCATTTCCTGTTGTGAAATTGTGTTATGTAGCTGGTATTTTTTTTCCGAATGCAAATGATGCAAAATGGCTTCTACGATGATCACTGCACCATCGACAATCAATCCGAAATCCAGAGCACCGAGACTCATCAGGTTACCACTAACACCAAAAGCATTCATCATACTAATTGCAAAAAGCATCGACAATGGTATTACCGAGGCCACTATAAATCCGGCTCTCAGATTTCCTAAAAAGAGTACCAGCACCAAAACGACAATCAACGCCCCTTCGATCAGGTTTTTTTCCACCGTACCGATCGCATTATCGACCATTTTGGTTCGATCCAGAAACGGTTCTATTGCAAGACCTTCCGGAAGGATTTTTTCAATTTCGGCGACTTTATTTTTGACATTTTCGATTACATTGCTGGCATTTTCACCTTTTAACATCATCACGATTCCGCCAACGGCTTCCCCGCGATCGTCTGTTGTCAATGCTCCATACCGGATGGCTGCTGCCATTTTTACTTCCGCTATGTTTTTTACCAGTACCGGCGTTCCGGTCTGAGTTGTTTTGATCACAATATTTTCGATATCGCTTATATTCCGGGCCAGTCCTACGCTACGGATATACGAAACGGTAGGTCCCTTTTCGATATAGGCCCCACCGGTATTTTGATTACTTCGATTTAGCGCTGTAAAAACATCACTAATGGTCAGATTATGCGCTTTTAGCCGTGTAGGATTAACAGCCACTTCATATTGCTTTAGTTTTCCGCCAAAGGTTGCCACATCGGCTATTCCCGGTGTTCCGAGTAACTGTCTTCTCACCGTCCAATCCTGTATTGTCCGCAATTCAGCGAGCGAATACTTACTTTCAAATCCTTTTTGTGGTTTGAGGACATACTGATAAATTTCGCCCAATCCGGTCGTTACCGGTGCCATTTCCGGTCGGTTGGCATTTTCGTTGATCGCCACTTGTTGCAAACGTTCGGTTACCTGTTGACGGGCCCAGTACACATCGGCTTTTTCATCGAAAACGACCGTAACAACCGATAAGCCAAATCGGGAAATACTCCGGCTTTCTTTTAGTTTCGGGATATTACTAATCGCCTGTTCGATCGGGAACGTAATTAACCGTTCCACATCTTCGGCTCCCAAGGCGGGTGCCGTTGTAATAATTTGCACCTGATTATTTGTGATGTCCGGTACGGCATCGATAGGCAAACGGGTTACTTCATAGGTACCATAGACTACCCATACTAGCATGAAGATCCCAATTGCCAGTTTATTTTTAACTGAAAATTGAATGATTTTAGTAAGCATAACTTCATTTGATTTTATAGTAAATGCCCCAACAGGCAGCATTGCGCCTTTGGTTTTTTTTTAAATCCGATAAAGAAGTTATGCGATAGGAGGACGAAACAAAGCACCCAAATGTGGATTCGGGTGCAGACTCGTGTTATAGGTAATTTTTAACCGGGAAGTATCCGGAATACTATTTATGGTCGTTGTATAGACAATACGGTTCGGAATAAACACCAAATGTGGGACATGGTGATCCACTTTTTTAAAAGGCAACTGCATATCGCGATCGTCGTCAGCATCGTTAATATCGTCACCCCAATAATGCATGGCCAGAAAATCGACAAAGCCAAGGCTACCGTTATCAGTCTGGTGTTCTTCGAAATGTTGAAACAAAACGGGCATTTTGAACAACTGCACAAAGAAGCAATTGTTCAGGCTAATCAGCAATACGAGTATGTATACAGCCAGTTTTTTCACAACACAAAATTAGAAAGTCCTGTTACGGAAAACAAGTCAATTCCTAAATTTAACCTATAGTTTAAAAAGAGTTTAAATTGCATCAGAGCGGCAATGACAATAACGGCACCTTACTTCCGGACGCCATTGCTCTGGTTTTGCTTTTGTGAAGCATGGAATCCCAGAAGCCATACTTATACGGTACCATGATCAACAAATCGGTTTCAGACGCTACGATTTCATCGCGAATGGCTTTAATTATTTCGGACGACTGTACGTTTTTATAGGTATGGTTTACTCCGGATAGTGTTTCTTCCATCGGGTGATTTTCGTCTTGTTGCTGTGTTAATTCCTCCGATTTCTCCCGAATGTGGAACACCTCAACCGTTGCGTGATAGTCGGCGGCAACTTCCCGTACCCTGTCGAGTACCGTTTTATGGACACCTCTTACCACATCACAGGCAAACAGGATATGTTTGATACCGTTATATTCGGCTCCTAAAGGAATACTTAGCACCGGGAATTTCAACATACTAATTGCCGCAGTAGTTGTATTCCCCAGCAAGTCCTGTTCAATCGATCTTTCGGCCATTCCCATCACCACTAATTCGGCCTCAAACTGTTGAATGCAATTTATCAATTCCTGATAGAAATTACCCGACACCACATGTGCTATCACTTCAACATGATATTTTTCGTTTAAGGCTAGTGCTTTTTCGGCTACTTTGTTTTTTTGTGTCTGAAACATTTTGTCGATTTCCATTGCCGACAAGCGGGCATTTTGGGCATGAATGGAAGTGTTATACAGATTGTAAAGTACCAGTCGGTAGTCTTTTCCGGTAACGGCTTTTGCAATATAGGTAACAGCATTTGTGGCTTCAGCTGAAAAATCAGTTGCGAGAATAATCGTCTTCATAATTATAGGCAGATTTTGAGTTAATCAGCCTGAATTCGGGCTATTCAGGCTATGTTTAGAATTCCTTAAATTTAAGGATTCTAAGTCGAACCCGTCTGATTTGAAGTTATAAAATCCTGTTAAATTGTTCTTAATTCCAACTAGCAAAAAGCCTCTTATATAAATAAAAAAAGCCGGTTAACCAGACCGGCAAAAAAATGATATAAATCCATTTTTTTTGGATTAAATATGAAAAAAATAAATTTCCTGATATGGAAAACTTAACTAACTCAAAACTTTTTTCATATCAGATTGACCTTTAAATGCTATTGGTCGGTCGTATATAATTTTAACAGCGGTAGCCTCCATTTTTTATATGCATCCTTTAAAAAACGAAACTGTAAATCCAGATTTATAAATTTTGAATTATCTAATTTGTTTTAGCGGGTATTTGCGTTGCTATTGTACCACCAAAAATTCATCAACAAAGTAAAAGCACCTCAATCCTTTTTCAAAAGGAATAACTTCTTATTGCAGAAAAACAAACGCTTTTTCCTTAATTAAGCTTTGTTATTTTAATTTAATTCCAGCATTTTTTATCAGTTTAACTGATAGTTCTATTAATGTGGATAAAAACAACACTTTTCTCTATTTAATCTCACAAAAATTAATTTTTGACAACTTTTAGCTTTTTTTATAACTAAAAAGCTTTTTTTTAAATAAATTTTAACTATTTTTGTTTACGTAAAAAATCAAGATGACTTGTTTTGTCAAATTTGATGTTACAATCCTCCCACAATAATGTCTTCCAGAATTATTTTTATGGGCTAAAAGTATCCCATAAACTTTTATCTTAATTTTCAGGAAGACCATCTATTTCCCCTCCCTTT
This sequence comes from Bacteroidota bacterium, assembly GCA_023446155.1. Classification (GTDB taxonomy): domain Bacteria; phylum Bacteroidota; class Bacteroidia; order Flavobacteriales; family Flavobacteriaceae; genus Flavobacterium. The sequence continues at coordinate 189,911 of JAEXIT010000004.1, read as the reverse complement.
ATATACCCCCCACACCGATTGCAAAAAATAGTATTAATCTAAAAAATTAAATGTATGAATTACCTATAAAACCCATCCGTCTGCTCCCAACTATCACTACTATTGAATAACTATATTGTCATAATGCGAATGACATGATGCCTCATTTCTATCATTCCATTTTTACAGTATTGTCACATCTATGATATTACCGCAAAAAACTGAATACTTTTTGATCGCCAGGTCTATTTCTTTCAAGCTATTCCAAAAGCATGGAAAAATAAATCCAGGCAATGTCAATGAGAGTAAAATCATGTTTAATTTAAAAATATCCTTTATGATGGAAGACCGTGTATTTAATTCAAAAGAAACCGCTTGTTGTTTAACGAATGATCTGGTAAATGATATTCGCATCGTACATTTCCAAACCAAACGTTCCATTTCAAAAATAAAAGTATCCCTTAATTATAACCTGATTGTTTTTCCAATAAAAGGCATGAAAAAAGTAGCGATAAAACGCGCTACTATTGCCCTGAATCCTCATAATTTTATGATCTTTTCTGCAGGCGCTCAATTTGTTTTTGAGACGACCTTAAAAGAAGAAGACTATATCGAAGGTGTTTGTATAATGTTTAATAATAAAGTCTTGAATGATTTTTTACTAAAGTATCCTGATTTTCAAAAAATAAAAAAGAACCGCAGTTCACACTATTTAGAAAACTATATGGAATGCGAAAAAAGTAACTTTATTCGGGATTATTTTCTGCCTTCTTTAGAATATATTACCCATAAGGAAGACGCTCCTGAAAATATATGTCTGGTAAAATTCGAAGAATTTATGTTAGACCTATTCAGTAATGACCCGGATAAAATTAACTGGTTTATTAATTTAATATGCCATCAGGAATCAACAATACAACAAATTGTAGATAGTAATGTTTATAAAAATACCAGTATCGCCGAAATGGCATCGTTGTGCAATCTGAGTTTATCAACTTTTAAAAGACATTTTATCCAAATCTATGGTATGTCGCCCAAAAAATATTTTTTAATGCAAAAAATGAATAAAGCGACCATCCTACTTCAAACAAAAAGTAAAGAACATATAAAAGTTTATGATTATTTAGGATTTAATACCAATGAGAACTTTATTAAATCGTTTAAAAAACACCATGGCGTTACGCCATCTGAATATAAAAAATCATTTTCTTCTTATAACTAAATCCGTTATTGTTTTGCGAAGCTTCATTAATTGAATTGTTCAAAAAGCGGATTCGTAATTGCCATTTTCTTTCCCTGATCTGTTAGAAGGTCAGGGATTTTTTATACGCTTTATTGTTTTAGCAAGCAGCTCAATAATCAGTAAGCATTGGCCTGTATACTGTCTGAATAAAAAAAATGCCATCTGATATCAGGTGGCATTTTTCAACTTAGAGTAAGTGTTTTCCGCTATTACGCAGAAATCCGTTACATTGAATGTTTATTTTAGTTTAAATCCATATTTTTCATCTTTTTTTAGAGTAATATATAAAATCACTATTGGTTATCCGAATCCAACACAATCCAAATCATTTCAGGATCAGATAACTATCTCCTATTATAATCGACCAATTTAAGGCTCAGTCTTTACTACTTAGCTATTGGAATTTTAAGCTTCGTTTGTAATTTCAGCGATATGTATTGATGAGGGGAAGGAAAACAGCCTTATTAATGAATAACAATTTGTAAAATCTCATAAATACAAACCATTATTTCATATATCCCCCATTTAGGCATTCCTTCCCCGTCAATACAAAAAACTTACCAAAATAATTACAAGTGAGATTAATTAAGAACGTGGTACAATGTTAGAACTTTTTACCTTTTAGGTCCTCAAATCTGATCTATTAATCTTTAAAATTGGACTTTTTATACCTGTTTTTTTCAATATATTTGTTTTTTAGTCCAAAAAGCACCATTTTAATTTATTTTAAAAAAAAGTTAATTATCAACACATTAAACAGTATCAATCGCGTTTTATCATTATCTTTATAATAATAAAGCATTTTTACAAAGAAAAGCACCTCACCTACTACAGCTAAAAAGTCTTTAACCGAATAATTTCAAAATAATTACAGTATGAAAAGAAGCAGCATTTTAACCGTAGTATTCCTGGGATTGTTTACAGCCTTTTCAATTTCGGCACAAGCACAGGAAAAAAAAGAAAGCGTAGGCGACAAAATTGAAAAAACCGCTAAAAAGGTAGGCGATAAAACTGCCGAAGTAGCCGTGAAGGGAACTTCAAAAATTTCGGACAAAGTCTGGAAAGGTAAGATGGCTCCGGACGGAACGGATGTTTACATTAACAATAAAAATCAAAAATACTATGTAAACAAAACGGGTAAAAAGGTTTATTTAAAAGAATCACAAATTAAAGATCGCCCGGAAGACAAAAAATAATAATAGCCCCCCAAAAAAGGAAACGCCTCGCTGTTTAAAGTGGTAAACAGCGAGGCGTTTTATATTATGATGCTCAATATTATGAAAACATCGGTTTGTATTTTTTCCAATTGTCGGCAATGATTAGAATATTGATTAGGAAAAGTACCAACACCAGAGGAAGTCCGGATGGTTCAAAAGTAAAATTATGGCATACAATTCCGACCATAACCGGCAGTATAATAACCGCTCCTAGAGCGCGTGTTTTGGGAATGATAAATAGCAATCCACCGATAACTTCAATAGCACCGGCCAAAGGCATCAACCATTTAATAGTCATAAACGCCTCGATAATTTTCATTTGCTCTTCGCTCATTTCCTCCATAGGCATATAGTTCAAAAACTTATTAAGCCCGGCGTTGATGAACATCAGCCCGAAAAGCAAGCAGACAATCAGTTTTATTATTTTCATAGTATTATGGTTTTAGGATTCGCTTTTGGAATTTTTACTCCGTACAAATAGAGCCACAATAGCAGTTGTCACAATACCCATCATCAATGCTCCAATGACACTCTGCTTCATATAATTTTCAAGATTAAAATAAGCCTCTGCTTCTTCCCGGGTTTTGTGGTAACCGGATTGTAACGAGTATTCGATAACATTTGGAAAATATTCCGGCGTAATGACACTGGAGATGATCCACTGCGTTAGTGGACTAAAAAGAGCGACAATTAACGTAATAATCAATCCGCTTATAAAACCTTGTTTATAGCTCATAACACCGTTATAATAGTGCTTTTTCTTGTCTTTTAACGCCAGAACATATACCCAAATAGCCGGAATCATAAAAAGCATCGTCAGGTATTGGTGCTTATCAATATGCTTGCTATGCAACCCACATAGTTTTTCCAGTACCATCCATAACAGGGACACTATAATAAATATAAAACCCCATTTGATTTCAATCTTGATTTTAGCCATTTGTTTTTTTATTTTTAGATAAAACACAATACCAAATTAACAAAAAATCAATTTAAGTCATAATTTTTTATCAATTCAATCTTATTGAATCAAAAAAAAGCAACAATACTACCAATTTAAGACACCTTACTTTTTAGCTTTTACAGTATTCTTATAAATCTGTCCGTTTTTCATAATCAGTAAAAAATTCTTTTCCGGATTTGCGATCAAAGCCAACTCTTTTAACGGATCACCATCAACCAATAGTAAATCGGCCAAAGCCTGCTCTTCCAGAACCCCCAGTTTACCGGGATACGGATTGCGCAAACCGGATAACTGCAACAACGCTCCGTTATCTTGAGTGATCATCTTTAAAATTTCGGCATTGCTAAACCATTTTTGCAGTCGTAAAATATAACTATTTTGTTCTCCGTTTAATTCCGGCTCAAAAAGGAAGTCGGTTCCCCAAGCCAATTTCACCCCTAACTTTTTCGCCAAAGGCCATACTTTATTTTGCCCTTCCAATACAGGTATCCGCTTTTGCTTGCGTTGTGCGTCCATATTGTCGTTGTTATCCATTAAATTCTGAAGACTCAACCAAACGTCTTTCTCCGCCAATAATTTTAAGGTTTCCTCATCCAGCATCTGACCGTGTTCGATACATTTTACACCCGCTTCAACAGCACGTTGCACCGCTTTAGGCGTATAGGCATGCACCATAACATACGTCCCCCAGTCGGAAGCCGCTTCCACGGCAGCCTTCATTTCGTCGAGTGTGTATTGTGTCACATCAATGGGATCATAGGCTGACGAGGTTCCACCACCGGCCATTAGTTTAATCTGACTCGCACCAAAACGCAGATTTTCCCGTACACCTGTTAATACATCATCCCGACCATCGGCTATAAAAGTGGCCCCCACTTGCTCGGCGCGGGATGGTTTTCCGAAAAAGCGACGGGAACGTTCGTTAGGCGCTCTAAAATCACCATGACCGGCAGTCTGACTCACCACAGCACCCGAAGGCCAGATACGCGGTCCGACAAGTTTACCGGCATCGATGGCCGCTTTTAATGGAAAAATAGGCCCACCGGCATCACGGACACTGGTAAATCCGCGAAGCAACATTTGTTGCGCCGATTCCCCTATTTTACGAACCAGAAATTCTTCCGTTAAATCTTCGCCCATCAATTGTGCCATCGTAAACGTACCAAAGGTCATGTGTACGTGAACATCGATTAAACCAGGCATTAACGTTTTTCCACCACCATTGATTCTCACAGCATCCTTATCGACCGTAATCGCCGAAGGACTAATTTTTTGAATTACCGAACCGGAAACCAGAACATTCATCGGTGCTGTCAATTTAGTGGCTTTATGGTCCAAAAGTCTGACATTTTCAATCAGAACCTGCTTCGTTTGTGCCAGAATCAAACCGCCACTCATCAAAAATAGTGTTAGTATGTACTTAAATCGCATAAGAAAATAGATTTTGGGGTTATAACTATTACATATTGCCCCTAAGATACTCCAAAAATTAGATTTTGTCTAATAAATAATCCGGCCGTATTTCAATCCATTCTGTATTTCCTGTTACCATTCCCTGTTGAACCGCTATACCGACAAAGACAACGCGTTCGCATAATTTTTCCCATTACGGAAACTCGTAAGGAAATCAAATAAAGCGCGTATAAATTGCCTCACCGTAGAAACAATAAAAAAATCAATGCCAATTAAAATCCCGCCTTAATTTTTCAATAGGCAACCGAAGATATTGAGTCATTACTCAAAATACATTTTTATTAAACCTTAAATCATCAAAAATGAATATCAAGAATTCACATTTATCACTCATTACAACCCTTACAATAACACCATAAAGCCGAGAAAGAAACTGCTCGTGATGAAATCACAACCAAATACGAAACTCCCGTTTCTGAAACAGACGAAATAAAACGTTACTAACCAAATTCAAAAAATAAATGATGTATAACGACAAAATAGAAAAACTCATAGCATTAGCATTAGCTGATGGTGAACTAACCGAAAAAGAAAAACAAATCCTCTTTAAAAAAGCCGAAATCGACGGAATTGACCTCGACGAATTTGAGATGGTTTTAGAAGCGCGCCTTTTTGAAAAAACAAATCACAAAACACCGGAACCTATTGCCGCTCCAAAATCTGATAAGTTGGGGGATGTAAAAAAATGTCCCGCCTGTGGTGCCATTGCAGAGAGCTTTGCAACAAAGTGCTCCGATTGTGGCGCTGAATTCAGGAACATCGAAGTATCTGGCAGTATCATTCGATTTTTTGAAAAACTCGATGAAATAGAAGCGACCAGAAGTGCCGGATTTTATTCTCAAAATACCGGGAAGAGTCTTAGTTTAGGAACCTTTTTATTATGGTTTTTCTTTTGGTATATTTTGATTTTTATAAAAGGGATTCAGCTCATTCTAGCCACATCAAAACCCGCAAGATGGTCGACCACCGATGCCCGAAAAGAAGAATTGGTACTCAATTATCCGGTTCCTGTTTCCAAAGAAAATATATTGGAATTCCTTACACTCTCTGCCAGTAAAATTAATTCGTCATCCTATCTGACAATCTTCTCCGAAGATACCAAATACAAAAATGCGTGGAATAAAATATGGTTCAAAAAAATTGAACAGATCAATTCTAAAGCATCCATTTCGATGAAAGGCGATACCAACACATATGCCGAAGTACAGACTATTGTTGAAAATGCCCGGAACATTACAAAGGAGAACAACAAAAAAGTTTTCCGAGTATTGGGTACAGGTGCTATCCTTGTTTTTGGATTAATTCTTTGGGCGGTTATTTCAAATAGCATTAATGAAAGTAGAAACAACACCTATGCGTCGGTAGTAAACTCTGCAGAAAAGTTAATTGAAAACGAACAATATAACGAAGCGGAAAAGCTATTGGATGAGGTGGATCAGAAACACAAAGTTGCAATTAAAAGTAAAATTCAACTTTCTAAGCTTACAAAAAAACTGGACGAATTAGAAAGGCTTATTCCAAGGAAAGAATATAAAAAATTGAAATTAGAATTGGAAAAATTGAGATGGGTTAGAAACAGCTCCGATTATGAGTATGACTCAAAAGAAATAGAACGAGAATCGTATAAAATCTTTTTGGAGAGAAAAGAAGCTCTCAATAATCAATTACCGGAACACAGAAGGATAACCCTTGAAAGTGAATATTCATTATAAAAACAAACCAATGGCATTATTTGGCAATAAAAAAGAAGGCGGATTAATGGATGTAATCCGCTGCGACGAACAGGAATATTTAGTTTGGAAATGGCGACCATCAGGTGCCGTCAATTCTACAAATAAAGAAAACGCAATACGTTACGGCAGTAGCTTGCGGGTAAAAGACGGTGAACTTGCTGTATTTTTTTACAAGCAAAACAACGGAACTATACAGGACTTTATACATGGTCCACACGACCAAACAATACAATCTGCCAACTTCCCGATTCTTACCAACATTGTAGGAGCCGCTTTTAACGGGAATTCTCCGTTTCAGGCAGAAATCTATTATATCAATCTTTCCGGGAATGTACAAATCAAATTTGGCATTCCCTATTTCGACCTTTATGACCCCAGATTTGCAGATTTAGGTATTCCATGTGCTGTTAGAGGAACGTTGACTTTTAATGTGACCGATTACAAAGCCTTCATCAAACTGAACCGTTTAATCAATTTTGATTTAAACGATTTTAAAAATCAAATCAAAGATTTTTTCCAGCGGAAAGCAAAGTCCGTAATCATTAATGCATCACAGGATAATAATTTACCCGTAATGCAAATTGAACGAAAAATCGATGAAATAAGCGACCATATTCAATCTAAATTGGCCTCCGAATTAGAAGATCATTTTGGCGTAAATCTGAAACGTTTGGATATAGGAACAATTGAATTAGACAAAACACACTCCCATTATCTACAATTGAAAAAAATGACCGCCGACCAGCAAACCAAATTTGCCGAAGCCAAAACCGGTATAGAAATTGAGAATCTTTCGGAAATTACTCGAATCCAGAGAAAAGATATGGAATTGGGTGTTGAAGGTAAAAATTTTGCGGTTCATCAACTCAATCAGCAGACTGATGTTTTAAAAACAGCGGCTCAAAATCTAGGAACCATGGGAAATGTCGATTTAGGCGGCGGAGACGGTGGTTTTAATCCTTCCGGTTTAATGGTAGGAATGGGAATTGGTAGCGCCATAGGTGGACAAATGGGACAAATGATGAACAACATGAGTAGTATGCCACCGCCACCACCTGTCGTAATGTATCACGTAGCATTAAACGGTCAGCAATCCGGTTCTTTTAACCTTGAACAACTAAAGCAATTTGTCCAAAACGGACAGTTTACCCAAAATCATCATGTTTGGAAAGAAGGAATGGCCGGTTGGGAATTATCCACGAATGTTCCTGAAATTGCTATGTTATTCCATTCCATTCCACCACCACCGCCCACAACAATTTAAAAACAATCGAATCAAATGAAATTAGATCCTATAAAAACCAGCATCGCAATAGCTGTAAGCGCTTTAATCGCTTACGGCTTCTATACCCTAAATACAAGCGTAAATAAAAATTTAGTAACCGTTGGCAGTTTCATTTTCCTGACAACTACGTTAATTTTAACCATAGGAGCACGTTTTACACTTCCGAGGACTACGACCATGGCTAAAACCCTTTCCGCCATTTTCTTTTTAACAGCACTTGCCAGCAATCTTATTTTTTCATTCGCAATTTTTAAAGACGCCCTTTATATCATCATAAATGGAATTTTGTTTTTGATTTATTTACTAATCTATTATTTGATAGGACAAGCGAAACAGTAAATTTTAATATCCAATTAAACGGATCGACATCAGCAACGAAAACCCTTAAAGTTTCCTAAGCTGCCGGAACCCGAACGAATGAAACATTTAAAAAAGGACATCGATACGTTAAAGGGGGCGGCGTTGTTAAAGTAGTTAAAAAATAAAACCTCGGAAATCCGAGGTTTTTTTAGTTACTTTAATATTTCCTTTAAAAAATACAGGCCTTTTGAAGTAAATTTGAATTTATTCTTATGTTCATTAAGGTATTCAATTAAGTTGTTTTTTACTAATTTTTCCCTTGAATCAAGACTAATTTTGGTTGAATCGTATATAAGAGCCGTCGTAAGAGGACTGGTCTTTAAATACTCTTTATCATTTATCGCTATATCCTCATTTAATAGATTCAATTGATAAATATCTTTCGGTGAGAGAGAAAGTTTAAGCATAGTCCCGGTAACACTGTCTCTTATTTTATTTCCTATATAGTCTACGCTCATTGATTGTTCTTTATCTATAATTAAGTTTTCGTTTTCTAAAGACAAGCGCTCGTTTTCTAAAGACAACTGCTTGTTTTTCTCAGATAGTTCATTGTACTCAGCAAATAGCCGTTCATTTTTTATAAATAACCTATCATAATCTCTTTTTATTTTTTTCTCTTGCGTTGATATAAATTCATTTGTAGAATTTAATTCTAAATTATAACCCTCGAGTTCTGTGATCTTGTCACTTAAGGATTTTTCTTTTTTTACGGCTGTTTCCATCTGATTTTCTAGGAATGATATTTTGTTGTTTAAATCTGATTTTTCAACATTTCCAGACCTAACATCTTCATTATCTCTTTCTAATTGAAGTATAGTTGCTTTTTCCGTTAGTTCATGCCGCTTAATCTCATTATATATATCTTTCCTTTTCTTTTTTGCGGCTGTATGGAACTTCTCAATGTGCATAATTCCATAAGGAAGTATTATAGTGTATGCTATTGATATAAAAAGAGGAATAATTATTGCCCAATAACTACAATATTCACTACTTATAAGCTCTACAGTATTTTCAATTGACCGTTTGGAATAAATGAAAACAACAATTGGCTTCCAATTGTATGCAATAAATGAAAAAATAAAAGCACCCGTTATAGGTGTTTTGATTCTTTCTCTTGATGTTTCGAGCATCTCTCGAAAAAAAGAAATTAATTCGCTCATTTGTCATTATTTTAACAAACATAACAAACTTTATCTTATCAGATGAATAAAAATCGAAATAGTATTGACGTAAATATTAAATCGGATACAGAAATGTAAAAGTGATAAAAAAATATAAAAGTCAGTAGAATCTATTTTTTTATTAATCCAAAAAAGGGGGGCAATTTTAAACATAAAAAAAGCGGCTTTATTTCTAAAGCCGCTTAAAGTATTAAGGGTGAATGATGGGTCTCGAACCCACGACCTTCGGAACCACAATCCGACGCTCTAACCAACTGAGCTACAATCACCATTTGATTACGGGTGCAAATATACGGCAATTTCCGTATCACGCAAGCATTTTTTAAAAAAATTTACATCAAATTTTCTAAACTACTGACAGCCAAATATCTTTCCGCCGTAAAACCTTCCGCATAATCCGTTCCAATGAGTCGTCCCAGGTCCTGCGAGCGATAATGCAGGCTATCCAAAAAGTTTTTTGTCGCAATTGGCGTCGTCGGTTCGTTCGAATTCGGCTCGTAAAACTGCGAACCATACGCTAAAATCGCCTCCACTTTTTTATCGATAAAACCCGTCACGTCTACTACAAAATCCGGCGTGATATTTTTCCACTGAATATAGTGGTACACCACTTTTGGTCGCCAGGCTTCCTGAGCCACTCCATCCACTTCCGTTTCGATACGGCGTAAACCCGAAAGGAAACAAGCATCAGAAACCAATTTGCTTCCTTTTCCATGATCAATATGTCGGTCGTCGATCGCATTGCACAACACAATCTCCGGACGGTATTTTCGGATCATTTTAATCACCTCTAATTGATGCGCTTCATCATTGACAAAAAAGCCATCGCGGAATCGGAGATTTTCCCGTACGGCGATTCCCAGTACTTCGGCCGCTTTACGCGCTTCTTCATCGCGGATTTCGGCCGATCCACGGGTTCCTAATTCACCACGTGTTAAATCGACTATTCCCGCTTTTTTACCCAAACTAATTTCTTTTGCCAAGGTTGCGCCACATCCCAGTTCTACATCGTCGGGATGCGCTCCAAAGGCTAGTATATCTAATTTCATTTTCTTTTTTTATATCAAATTATGTTACTATCTTTTTCATGGTCATCGATTTGTTGAGTGTCTCGAAAAACTCTTTTTCCGGCACACTGTCTTTTGTAATTCCACAACCAATATAAAGATGGATATTTTCTTTTTTTATTTTCATACAACGCAGGTTCACATATAAATCGGAATGCTCACTCCTACCCGTCGAAAAATTTTTGTTGAGTTCGCCCAAAAATCCCGAATAAAATTCCCGGTCGTAATCTTCATTTTCCAATATAAAATTGCGAGCGGCTTCTTTTGGCAATCCACAAACTGCCGGTGTCGGATGTAAAATTTCAAGCACCTGTTTCAGACTCTCTTTGTCATTTAAACGCGCCGAAATATCCGTTTTAATGTGTAACAAATTACCTGCTCGAGCCGTATACGGATTGGATATTTTTTCTTCCGATGCCCAATCTTTAAGATTGTCCAAAATAAACTCCGTTACATACTGTTGTTCCTCGATTTCCTTTGGTTCCCAATGTACTGCTTCGGTTCCTTCATAAAGTTGCGTTCCGGCCAGCGCCACGGTTTGCAACTGATAATCTTTTACTTTTAGCAATTGCTCCGGTGTAGCCCCCATCCACATTCCGACTTTCGGATGGTAAAAGCAATATTTAAAGGCATTCGGATAATTTGCCAGTAACCGCGGAAACAAATGCTCCACATCTTTGGTGGTACCTCCTACTTTTTCCTTTCGCGAAAGCACTACCTTTTTAAAATGTCCAGCATGTATCGCAGCGACACCTTTTACCACCAACTCTTCAAAATGCTGTTTTGCCGTTTCATCATAGTCTTGTGAAACAACTCCTTCATCCGAAATAACGGGTAACTCATATTTTTCCGTTATAATCTCCGAATGCTCTTCCGGGATCAATACATAATTTTCACCATCGAAAGGCGCCATTACAAATCCGGTTTCGGAAAAACTTTCGGTCAGATATACATGATCATTCACCTGAAAAAGGCCAATGATTTCGTCGGATCCAGGTTTTGAATAAATAACAAACGGTAGGTTTTGTCCCTGGTGTACTTTTACTTTCAGGAATAAATCGGTCATGACGTTCTTTTTGGTAAAACCATATTGGTGAGTTTACAAAGGGAGATCAGGTTGCCTTCCTCATCGGTAATCTTGATTTCCCACAAATGAAGGCTACGTCCTTTATGGATAATCCGGGCCGTTCCGTAGACAATTCCTTCTCTTTTACTTTTCAGGTGATTGGCCGAAATTTCAATACCCCGTACTTCCTGTTTTTCCGGGTCGACAAACATAATAGAAGCGGCACTTCCCACGCTTTCTGCCAATGCTACCGAAGCACCACCGTGCAACAATCCCATCGGTTGGTGTACTCTTGGATTTACAGGCATTTTGGCTACTAAAAAATCTTCTCCGGCATCTATATATTCAATTTCTAGGGTTTGCATCAATGTATTTTTCGACAAATGATTGCAAAGCTGCAGTACTTTTTCTTTATCAAATGACATAAACTAAATTTTGAATGGTAAAAATACAAAATCAAAACTGAAGTAAGAATAAACTCAACCATCGAACGTTATATATAAATTATAATTTAAGTATAATTTAACATCCAAAAATTAGTATTTTTACCAAAAATCAGAAACATGCGTCATTATTTCTACGTCCTTGTCACCCTATTACTTATTGCTCTGAGTTCTTGTCGAAATGATTTTTCTTTCGAACCGAGTACCGGAAATCTGGAATTTTCGAAAGACACCATCTATCTGGATACCGTTTTTACGAATATCGGCTCCAGTACCTATACGTTAAAAGTGTACAACCGCAGTAATAAAGATATTAAAATCCCAAGTGTCCGATTGGGACAGGGCGACGCATCGAAGTACCGACTAATGGTCGATGGAATTCCGGGTAAAGTCTTTAACAATGTAGAATTACTGGCCAAAGACAGTATGTTTATTTTTGTGGAAACCACCATTAACTACAACGATTTTTCTGCTCCGGATGCGCAGTATTTATACACCGATAAAATCGAATTCGATTATGGTACCAACTACCAGAAAGTCGACCTGGTGACCTTGGTAAAAGATGCCTATTTTATCTATCCAGGACGTACCAATGGCGTATACGAACAGGTTGAAGTGGGCGTTGATGAAAACGGCAACACCCTTACTACCCGTGGTCGGAATTTAAACCACAGTCACCCTACCAACGGCGACGAATACCTCTGGAAAAAAGACAAACCCTACGTAATATATGGCTATGCCGCGGTTCCGAGTGGCGAAACGCTCAACGTACAAGCGGGCGCCCGAATTCATTTTCATGCCGAATCCGGTTTAATCGTACAACAGGGTGCTTCTTTAAAAGTAGCCGGAACCAAATCGGTTACCGAAGCCTTGGAAAACGAAGTCATTTTTGAAGGCGACCGATTGGAGCATGATTTCTCGGAAGTTCCAGGACAATGGGGAACCATCTGGTTACGCAACGGTAGTACGGCACACGATCTAAAAAACCTGACGATTAAAAATGCGGTTGTCGGAATTCTAACCGAAGGTAACGACGGAACCGACGAAACCCTAAAATTGACCAACGTACAGATTTACAATAGCGCCAATGTCGGATTATTGGCTCGTAATGCCCATATCAAAGGGGATAACATCGTGATTAATAAAGCGGGACAAGCCGCTCTGGCTTGTACGTTTGGTGGAAAATACCTGTTCCGACAGTCAACTTTTGTGAATTATTGGTCGCGTCCGAATCAGGTTGCTGTGACGATCGATAATGGTTCTGATCAGCAATTGATTCCATTGGAAATGGCGCAATTTGACAACTGTATTCTGTTTGGATCGAGCAATATTCCGCTTTCGATGACGCGAAACAATTCGCAGACCTTCAATTTCCGATTCAATAACTGTCTGATCAAGTTTTTCGACGTTGCCCAGCAATTTACCAACAACAACCTATACCCGATCGCCAACACGACCGATTATAGCAACTGTCGTATTGCTGTCAATTCCAACTCGTTTAAACCGGATTTTAAAAATCCGAATAAAAACCAACTGATCATTGGTGATCATTCCGATGCAAAAGCTTTTGGAACCGTTATGAGCAATCCGTTTTTAGAAGACATCCTTGGAAATGTACGTCCAAACGGAGGTTCCGATTTGGGTGCTTATAACCACGTGGTATTCGAGAATTAACCGCTAAAAAATATAGCCGCTTAAATTGTCTAATTGACCGAATTAGATTAATTTTGCATTTTTAAAAACAACACACTAACAACACACACAATGATTCATTTCTTCGGAAACCAGACCAACACGGTTTTTGCAGTACAATCGCAAAACGAGCTTTCGGCTCAGGACATTACGAAATTAAACTGGCTGTTTGCAAGTACTTCTGAAAACCCTTGCACAGTTCTTAACGATACAAAGGCATCTCTGGATGCTTTTTTTGTTGGTCCTCGTGCCGCCATGATCACACCATGGAGTACCAATGCTGTTGAAATCACTCAGAATATGGGGATTTCCGGTATTATCCGTATCGAAGAGTTTGAAAAAGCAACGGACGATTTTAACGATTTCGACCCGATGCTTTTCCAGAAATACAGCAGCCTAAACCAGGATATCTACACCATTAATATCCAACCGGAACCGATATTGGAAATCGACGATATTGCGGCCTATAACCAAAAAGAAGGTTTAGCGTTGAGCGAGGAAGAAGTAGATTATCTAAATAAATTATCGGCTAAATTAGGTCGTAAATTGACCGATTCGGAGGTGTTTGGTTTTTCACAGGTGAACTCGGAACACTGTCGTCACAAGATCTTTAATGGAACCTTTGTGATCGACGGCGAAGAAAAACCGACTTCTCTTTTCAAGCTGATCAAAAAAACATCGGAAACCCATCCCAACGATATTGTTTCCGCGTATAAAGATAACGTAGCCTTTATCAAAGGCCCAAGAGTACAACAGTTTGCGCCTAAAACCGCAGACAAACCGGATTTTTACGATGTAAAGGACTTTGATTCCGTGATCTCGATAAAAGCCGAAACGCATAACTTCCCCACCACCGTAGAACCGTTTAACGGAGCTGCAACCGGTTCGGGAGGCGAAATCCGCGACCGATTAGCCGGAGGACAAGGTTCCCTACCATTGGCCGGAACTGCCGTATATATGACCTCTTATTCCCGATTGGAAGAAAACCGTCCGTGGGAGCAGGCTATGGACGAGCGTAAGTGGTTGTACCAAACTCCAATGGATATTCTGATCAAAGCTTCTAACGGAGCATCCGATTTCGGAAACAAATTCGGTCAGCCATTGATTACCGGTTCAGTATTAACCTTCGAACACGAAGAAGAAGCCCGTAAATTAGGTTTTGACAAAGTGATTATGCTTGCCGGAGGAATCGGATACGGAAAAGAAAGTCAGGCGAAAAAATTAAAACCATCCGTGGGCGATAAAGTAGTCATCCTTGGAGGAGAAAACTACCGAATCGGTATGGGTGGTGCTGCCGTTTCATCGGCCGATACCGGCGCTTTTGGTTCCGGAATCGAATTAAACGCGATCCAGCGTTCGAATCCCGAAATGCAAAAACGTGCGGCCAATGCAGTACGTGGTTTAGTCGAAAGTGACCATAATCCTATCGTATCCATTCACGATCACGGTGCCGGAGGCCACTTAAACTGTTTGTCGGAATTGGTGGAAGAAACCGGAGGTAAAATCGACCTGGACAAACTTCCTGTTGGCGATCCTACCCTATCGGCTAAAGAAATCATCGGAAACGAATCTCAGGAACGTATGGGGTTGGTAATCGGTGAAAAAGATTTGGACACCTTACAACGTATCGCCGACCGTGAACGTTCGCCTATGTATGCCGTAGGAGATGTTACCGGTGATCATCGTTTTACATTCGAATCGGCTACAACCGGTTCCAAACCAATGGATTTTGCCTTGGAAGACATGTTTGGTAGTTCGCCGAAAATGATTATGAGCGACAAAACCATAGTTCGCAACTATAAAGATTTAAACTATACTACTGCTTCGATTCCGGACTATCTGAACCAGGTAGTACAATTGGAAGCTGTAGCCTGTAAAGACTGGCTTACGAATAAAGTAGACCGTTGTGTGGGCGGACGTGTGGCTAAACAGCAATGTGCCGGACCATTACAATTACCACTAAACAATGCGGGTGTTATGGCTTTGGATTTCCAGGGCAAAGAAGGTATCGCTACTACAATCGGACACTCTCCGGTTTCGGCTTTGATCGATCCGGTAGCCGGAAGCCGTACTGCCATTGGTGAGGCTTTATCCAATATTGTTTGGGTACCGTTAAAAGACAATTTAGCCGGAGTATCCTTATCGGCCAACTGGATGTGGGCTTGTAAAAACGAAGGCGAAGATGCCCGTTTATACGAAGCGGTAAAAGGTTGTTCCGATTTTGCTATCGAATTAGGCATCAATATTCCAACCGGAAAAGATTCCCTATCGATGAAACAAAAATATCCGAATGACGAAGTAATCGCACCGGGAACGGTGATCATTTCGGCAGCGGGTAACTGTACCGATATCACTAAAGTCGTAGAACCGGTGTTACAACACAATGGCGGCGCGATTTACTATATCAACCTGTCGCAGGATGCCTTCAAATTAGGCGGTTCTTCCTTTGCTCAGATTTTAAATACCATTGGTGATACTGCTCCAACGATTACGGATGCGGCTTACTTTAAAAAAGCATTCAATACCATTCAGGAATTAATCGTAAAAGGACATATCCAAGCCGGACACGATATCGGCAGTGGTGGTTTGATCACTACCCTTATGGAAATGTGTTTTGCCGATGTAAACCTTGGCGCTTCGTTTGATTTATCCGTTTTAGGAGAAGCCGATACGGTAAAAGCATTCTTTAATGAAAACATCGGATTGGTATTCCAGGCTGATACAGAAGCAGAAGCGATCTTAAATAACAATGGCGTTTCCTTCTTCAAAATCGGACAAGTGGTAGCCGGGAACACGGTAACGCTTACCAACAACGCGGATACTTTTACGTTTAACGTAGCCGAATTACGCGATACATGGTACAAAACCTCTTTCCTTTTGGATCAGAAACAGTCTAAAAACGGAATGGCACAAGAGCGTTACAACAACTATAAAAATCAGCCTTTACACTATACGTTCCCGTCCCATTTCGACGGAAAAAAACCGGTTATCGATGCTTCACAACCACGTCCAAAAGCCGCCATCATCCGCGAAAAAGGAAGTAACTCCGAGCGTGAAATGGCCAACGCTATGTATTTAGCCGGATTTGACGTAAAAGACGTTCACATGACCGACTTGATCTCGGGTCGTGAAACATTAGAAGACATCCAGTTTATCGGCGCCGTAGGTGGTTTCTCAAATTCAGACGTTCTGGGATCTGCTAAAGGTTGGGCTGGCGCTTTCTTATACAACGAAAAAGCCAATACCGCACTGAAAAACTTCTTTAAACGCGAAGACACCCTATCCGTTGGTATTTGCAACGGTTGTCAGTTGTTTATGGAATTGGAGCTGATCAATCCGGAACACGACGTACACGGAAAAATGCACCATAACACCAGCGGTAAACACGAAAGTATCTTTACATCCGTGACCGTACAACCGAACAACTCCGTAATGCTATCGTCTTTAGCCGGAAGCACATTAGGCGTTTGGGTATCTCATGGCGAAGGTAAATTCAAACTACCGTATGCCGAGGATCAATATCAGATTGTCTCCAAATATGCTTACGAAGGCTATCCGGCCAATCCAAACGGTTCGGATTATAACACTGCGATGCTATGCGACACTACCGGTCGTCATTTGGTGATGATGCCGCATATTGAACGTTCGACATTTCCATGGAACTGGGCGCATTATCCAGCCAGTCATCAGGATCAGGTATCGCCTTGGCATGAAGCTTTTGTTAACGCCAGAAAATGGATTGACACTAAAAATAAATAAAACAAAAAACGCCCCGATAATCGGGGCGTTTTTTATACTTCTAAATTCATATTCCCCTTCTGAAATAATAAAAAGAATGGTTATGTTTGCTTTCCTTTAAAACAGCAATACCAGCTAGTATTATTCATCCACCAATCCCCTCCAAAATGAAGCATTATTTTATTATTCTTTGCACACTACTTTCTCTTACCCTGTTTTCCCAAACACAAAACGAACTAGCGAATACAAAGGCTAGAGAGGCGATTAAATTAATGGATAAAGGCGAAATAGACGCAAGTATTTCCATGTTAGAAGAATGCCAGAAAATGGATCCTAAAGATTATACCTATCCCTACGAAATTGCCTATGCATATATGCTTAAAAAAGAGTATCCAAAAGCAATCAGTATTCTAAATAAAACTAAAAAATATAAAAACTGTAATAGTCAGGTTTACCAAATGTCCGGGAATTGCTATAGCTATCTTGGTCAACCTGAAAAAGCTATAAAAGAGTATGAAGCTGGCATAAAAATATTTCCAAACGCAGGTAATTTACACTTGGAAAAAGGTAATGTATTTTTCATGCAGGAAAAATATGACGAAGCGTGTTCCAATTATATAAAAGGATTGGAAGCCGATCCAATGTTTCCTTCCAATTATTATCGTTTAGCCAAACTTTTTATGAGCTCCGATCAAAAACTTCCGGGACTTATTTATGGCGAAATTTTTATGAATCTGGAACGAACAACAAAACGCGCTAGCGAAATGAGCGAGTTACTGTATAAAACGTATCAAAACTCCATTACCATAAACAACGACAGCACAAGAGTTGACTTTTGTAAAATTGTGATGAGTATTGATGAAATAAAAGATGGAAAATTCAAAATGCCCTTTTGTGGTATGTTCGGAAAAAACTTTATGTTAGGATTGGCAGGACAAAAAGAACTTAATTTAAAATCTTTATCAGAAATGAGAATCCGATTCATACAGAACTATTTTATGGAAGATTACAAAGAATATCCGAACGCGCTTTTTGCTTATCAAAAACAATTGATGGATCGCAATTTAATGGATGCTTACACGCATTATTTATTACAAATGGGAAATCCTGAGGAATTTAAGAAATGGAAAGAACAAAACGAGGAACTATACAATGAATTTGTCGATTGGTATACTTATCCTAAAAACGAGCTTGTTATTCACAACACTACTATTTACTATCCTAACTAATTAAACGAGTCTGAAGAAATCAGGCTCTTTTTAACTGCTTACATTTCCTCTTTCCTCGCATGGGATTTGGAGTAAAAAACGCCCCTATAATCGGGGCGTTTTTTATATCAAACCGAACAAATCGTTGTTCTTTTCTCTTTTCTCTTTATTCCTCTTCCTCCATTGTATGGGACTTGGAATACGTACGCCATTTTTCGATACATTCTTTCATATCCTGAGGCAATTCGGTATCAAAGCGCATAAACTCTTTCGTCGTTGGATGCTCAAAACCGAGTGTTTTCGCGTGTAATGCCTGACGTGGTAAGGTTTTAAAACAATTATCGATAAACTGTTTGTATTTCGTAAACGTCGTTCCTTTTAAAATCAGATTTCCACCATAACGCTCGTCGTTAAATAACGTATGTCCGATATGCTTCATATGGGCACGAATCTGATGCGTACGTCCGGTTTCTAGAATACAGGAAACCAGGGTCACATATCCAAAACGCTCCAGCACCTTATAGTGCGTCACCGCGTGTTTTCCATAATCTTCACTATCGTAAACCGACATCTGCATACGATCTTTCATATGACGTCCGATATACCCTTCGATTGTACCGCTTTCTTCTTCGATATTTCCCCAAACCAAAGCCACATATTCCCTTTCGGAAGTTTTGTCGGCAAACTGCTTGGTCAGATACGCCATTGCATGATCGGTTTTGGCCACCACCAATAAACCGGTGGTATCTTTATCGATACGGTGTACCAATCCCGGACGCTCACTGCTATTCATCGGAAGTCCTTCAAAATGATAGGCCAATGCGTTCACCAGCGTTCCGGTATAATTTCCGTGGCCCGGATGTACAACCAATCCGGCTGGTTTGTTGATCACAAGCAACTGATCATCTTCATAGACAATATCCAATGGAATATTCTCCGGAATGATTATATTTTCGAATGGCGGTTGCTCCATCAGGACACGCACCACATCGAATGCTTTTACTTTATAATTGGATTTTACCGGAACATCGTTTACAAAGATATTCCCATTGGTCGCTGCCTGTTGAATTTTATTTCTTGTTGCATTTTCAACAAGGTTCATTAAAAACTTATCCACCCGCAAAGGCGCCTGTCCTTTGGCTGCTTCAAAGCGATAATGTTCGAACAATTCGCCTTCTAAATCGGCATCTTCAATATTATTATTATTCTGCATTACTTTCTGTTGTCTGTTCTTTTGCCGGAATACTGTCCGTTGTTGTTTCCTCTACATATCCGGTTTTACCGTCTCCTAAAACCAAATCGATTTTAGATGCTTTTAATACTTTATCACCGGCTTTTAATGGTTTTCCGTTTTGTTTCATTTCCAAAACCACATCTTTAGCCATATACGGTACGTATTTGATTGTCCCTTCGTCCAAACCTAAAGCGCGTAAGGTTGATAACGACTGACGGTAGGTTTTCTGGATCAGATCGGGAACGGTTACCTGCGAATATCCGCCTGAGTTTACTTTTACATACACCTTACGACCGTCTTTCACCGTTACACCCGGTAATGGATCCTGTTCCACAATGGAATACGGTGGGAAATCCGCTCTAAAATCAACCGTGTCCAATAAATGGATTTCCAGGTCGATATCGTTTAATTTCTCTTCGGCTTTTTCAACGCTCATTTTGCCCAGATTTGGTACTGGAATTTCTTCCCCGTGATTGGTGGCATACCCCAGCCATTGCATTACTAAAACCACAAAAATGATCACGATAATTAATGCTAATGCTAAATGTTTAAAGAATGTAAAACTAGTTAAAAACTTTTTCCAGCTCATAGATATTCGAATTTTGGCAAATATATAAAATACTGAAGGTTTTACTTTCATAAGCCCTTA
This sequence comes from Bacteroidota bacterium, assembly GCA_023446155.1. Lineage (GTDB taxonomy): Bacteria > Bacteroidota > Bacteroidia > Flavobacteriales > Flavobacteriaceae > Flavobacterium. The sequence continues at coordinate 169,379 of JAEXIT010000004.1, read as the reverse complement.
TATTTTATACAGCAAACCAGAATGATTCAACAAATAATAATACTTTTGTAGTATACTAACTCATTATTCAAACGGAACAAAATGAAAAATGTTGCCATTATCATGGGAGGCTATTCCAGCGAGTACCAAATCTCCCTTACCAGTGGAAATGTGGTCTATTCTTTTTTAGACAAATCAAAATACAACGCCTACCGTATCCATATTTTCAGAGACAAATGGGTAATGGTCGACGACAATGCTACCGAATATCCGGTTAACCGTCATGATTTCACCGTGGTTTATCAAGGCAACACCCTGTCGTTTGATGTTGTTTTTAATGCGATTCACGGCACTCCAGGTGAAGACGGACTTATGCAGGCTTATTTTGAGTTATTGGGAATTCCGCAAACGTCCTGCGACTATTATCAGGCGGCGTTAACATTTAACAAACGTGACCTCTTATCGGTTTTAAAACCCTATGGTATCAAAACCGCTACCTCCTATTACCTGAATCTGGGTGATGCGATCGATGCGACAACAATCATCGAAACCGTAGGTTTACCGTGTTTTGTAAAACCGAATAAATCAGGTTCCAGTTTTGGTATTTCCAAAGTAAAAACCGAAGCCGAATTGTTACCGGCAATCGAAAATGCGTATAAAGAAGATAACGAAATCATTATTGAAAGTTTCCTTGACGGAACAGAAGTTTCCGTTGGTGTGATCAACTATAAAGGAACGATAACCGTTTTACCGATAACGGAGATCGTTTCCGAGAACGATTTCTTTGATTATGAAGCCAAATATCTTGGCAAATCACAGGAAATCACGCCGGCACGAATCAGTCCGGAGTTAACCGAAAAAGTAAATGCAGTGGCCAAACGCGCCTATGAAGTGCTAAAAATGAAAGGTTTTTCGCGTAGTGAGTTTATTATCGTAAATGGTGAACCACATATGCTCGAAATGAATACAATTCCGGGATTAACCACCGAAAGTATTTTACCACAACAAGCCCGTGAAGCCGGAATTTCGCTTACGGATTTATTTGACAACGCGATTGCGCTAGCCCTGAAATAATATGAGAAAAGCCATCTTTCCCGGATCATTCGATCCGATTACTCTGGGACATTACGACATCATTAATCGGGCTTTGCCGTTATTTGATGAGATCGTCATTGCCATTGGTGTAAACGCCGAGAAAAAATATATGTTTTCTTTAGAAGACCGTTTAAAATTTATCACCGATGCTTTTCAAAACGAACCTAAGATAAGTGTGGTTACCTATACCGGTTTGACGATTGACTTATGCCAAAAGTTAAATGCTCAATTTATTTTACGCGGACTTCGCAATCCGGCCGATTTCGAATTCGAAAAAGCCATTGCACATACCAATCGTAAACTATCTCAGATCGAAACCGTGTTTCTATTAACCGCTGCCAGTACATCCTATATTAGTTCTAGTATTGTCCGCGATGTCATTCGGAATAATGGCGATTATCGTGTCCTGGTGCCCGAATCGGTAGTTCTAAAATAAAAAAAGTCGCCATATGGCGACTTTTATTTTTTATAGGGACGGTTACTATTGTTTTACAATTTTCTTAACCAAAGTACCTTCTGCTGTTTCTAAATTCAACATATAAATTCCAGTTGCAAATCCAGAAATATCAATTGTATTTCCATTGCTTACAGAAACTGCAAATTGTTTTCCGGAAACGTCTACTAAAGCCGCTTTGTTAATTTCCAATTCGTTAGGCATTTGTACTGTAAGAGAACCTGAAGTTGGGTTCGGGAAAACAGATACTAATTTTGAAGCGAATTCATTCACGCCAAGTGTTGTTCCAACAGCGTTGATCACCATGTGTACATCCGGGAAGTTAATTGCCGCTACGTCAGTCGGAGTAGTAATACTACAAGATGTAGAAGCGATATAACTTGGTCCTGTTTGTGGTGCTGTATTCGATCCTAAGATGATTCGCACTCCAGTTGCTCCAGCAGCATATCCTACTTCAACAACCAATGTTGAATTCGCAGGAACTGTACCTGTTAATGGAACAGAAACAATAGTTCCAACATTAGCCGCCTGAACAGTATAGTCAGCCTGTCCTAATAACGTATATCCTGTTGTAGGGAATCCTGTAGGGAAAGAAGCCGTAGTTGTATACGCCTTAACCGTTACAACATAACCATTTGGAGCTGTTAATGAATTCACCCCGAACTGAATAGCTGATAAGTCAAAACTTGAAGTTACCCCCATTGAAGCCAGGTTAAAAGCTCTGTAATAACGGTTATCACTTGATGTAGCCGTACTGCTGTTTCCACAAGCTACCGTATTACCATTAATGGCCTGTGAACTCGAATGAGTTAGTACAGTTTGCGCATTCAACGCAATTGATGTTAAACAAAATAATACTAAAAGAGTAATTTTTTTCATATTTAAATGTTTTTTGAGTTATAAGCGCGAATTTAATCATAAAAAAAATAATTCCCTACAAAAAGTAATTAATTTAACGAAATATCTTATAAAATTGATTATTTAAAAATTATATTCGTAAAAAAATAATTAAATAAAGTAGAAATTACAATCCTAAACTTCGATTTCGACTTACAATTTCAGTAACAATACAAACTAGTTTTATTCGGAAATCGAATAATTCACAACGCAATAAATCTTACATTTACCGCGAACAAACACAAAAATTACAAACTGCATTATTCTAATGAAAAAAACGCACAAAATAGCATTTCTTTTTTTACTGCAATGCCTCCCATTACTGGCGCAGCAGAAGTATGCAACACCTTACGAAAAAGGTAATGGAAATCAGACGGCTACCTATGAAGAAACGATAGCCTATTACGAAATACTGGACAAAAACTTTGAAAGCATTTCCATGCGAACGATGGGATTAACCGATAGTGGCGAGCCATTACATATTGTAACTTTTAATCCCGGAAAATCGTTTGACTTTCCAACCCTGCAAAAAGACAAAGCCATTCTTTTGATCAACAATGGAATCCATCCCGGTGAACCCGACGGTATTGACGCGACCATGATGCTTTTCCGCGACCTGGCTACCGGAAAAATTGCACTTCCTAAAAATGTGGTGGTGGTAACGATTCCTATTTACAATATCGGTGGTGCGCTAAACCGGAATTCCACCTCGCGTGTCAATCAAAACGGACCGGAGTCTTTTGGTTTCCGTGGTAATGCCCGTAATTATGATCTGAACCGGGATTTTATCAAATCGGATACCCGAAATGCCCGTAGTTTTGCCGAAATATTCCAATTGGTTTATCCCGATGTTTTTATCGACAACCACGTAAGTAATGGTGCCGATTATCAGTATACGCTAACCTATATCGCGACACACTATCAGAAATTAGGTGGAAAAGCCGGAACCTATTTTAACAGCGAAATGTATCCCGCCATTTTAAAAGACCTGCAATCCAAAAAAATCGAACCGGTACCTTATGTGAACATTTACAATAAAACGCCGGAAAACGGTTTTGCCAAAAACATGGAAACCGCTCGTTTTTCGACAGGTTATGCGTCTTTATTCAATTCGTTTGGTGCAATGGTCGAAACCCATATGCTTAAAAAATACAGCGACCGGGTAAAAGTGACCTACGAATATATGTTGAGTACACTTCGCTATACGGACACACATTATCAGACGATAAAAAAAATCCGACAGGAAACATTGGAAGCGTATAAACCAAAAGAAAAATATACGGTAGAATGGGAAATCGATTCGGCCAAAGTGACGCAAATTCCATTTTTGGGATATGAAGGAAAATACAAACCGAGTGACGTTTCCGGCAAGCCGCGTTTGTATTACGACCGCACTAAACCGTTCCAAAAAATGATTCCGCATTATGCACTTTATAAACCGAAGAAACAGGTCACAATCCCAGACTATTATGTCATCCCAAAACAATGGTGGAATGTAACCGATTTGCTTAAGCTAAACAACATCACAATGAAGCGCCTGCAACAGGATAGCATCATCACCGTGGAAAGTTACCGAATTGCCGATTATAAAACCGGAAATTCGGCTTTCGAAGGACATTATCCCCATTCGAATACCAACGTCCTGAAAACAACAGTAAAACAGACTTTTAAAAAAGGAGATTATCTGATTCCGACCCAACAAAAGAATGTCAAATTCCTATTGGAAACTTTGGAACCCGAAGCGGTGGATTCGTATTTTAACTGGAATTTCTTTGATGCGATTTTACAACAAAAAGAATACTATTCGCCTTATGTTTTTGAAGATGTGGCCAAGCAATTGTTACTTGAAAATCCGGAGCTAAAAAAAGCGCTGGACGAAAAGCGAAAAAGCGATCCTAAATTCGAAAGTAGCGGCGACGCCCAACTGGATTGGGTCTATCGCAATTCGAAATACTACGAAAAATCACATATGCAATATCCTGTATATCGCATTATACATTAAAAAAAGCCGGAGATTCCGGCCTTTTTTATTCGGTTACCTTTTCGGTTTCGAACAATAATTTGATGTTTTCATACGAGTTGGTCAGTGCTTCTTTAATTTCATCCGGTTTTAACCAGGCTACTTTTTCGATTCCTTCTTCAATCTGACCGTGAGGGACACCGTCAAAATCCGTTTTCATTTCAAACCAATGCGTTACTTTTAATTTATAACGGCCATTTCGCTTGAAAACATGATAGGTTTTTTGTAATTTCTGTACAATCTTTAAACCCGTCACGCCGGTTTCCTCCTCCACTTCACGGATGGCGGTTTCGTCGATTTCCTCGCGTTTTTCAATGCCTCCTTTTGGCAGGTCCCATTTCCCATTCCGGAAGATAAAAAGTACCTCGCCTTTTTTATTGTAAACCAATCCACCACCGGCTTTTACCACCGGAATTTTGGCTTTTAGTTTTTTCATAATTTCCTTTTCATCAGGATAATACAAAAAAGCTTTTGGAATCTTATTCTGAAACATTTTTACAATAACTTGCTTGATATCCACACTTTCTAAAAGAAAAAGCTGAAAATCGGTTTCTTTAACAATTTGATTTGTCAAGAAAAGTGGTTTGTCGTTCACAAAAACTTTATACATTTGTACTATGATTTTTAATACAGACACAGCTAAAAAAACTGCCGAATTGCTTTTACAAATAAACGCAATTAAATTAAATCCAAAAAATCCTTTTACATGGGCTTCTGGATGGAAATCGCCAATTTATTGCGATAACCGTATAACCCTTTCATTTCCACCGATCCGGAATTATATCCGCGACGAATTTGCCAAGCATATTGAAAAAGAATTTGGCAAGCCCGATGTGATTGCCGGAGTGGCAACCGGAGCTATTGGTATTGGAATACTGGTAGCAGAATACCTTGGACTTCCTTTTGTTTATGTACGCCCGGAACCTAAAAAACACGGTCGCCAGAATCAGGTGGAAGGTTTTTTACAAAAAGGACAAAACGTAGTGGTCATCGAAGACCTTATTAGTACCGGAAAAAGTAGTTTAATGGCGGTTGAAGCCTTAAAAGAAGCCGGTGCGAATGTAAAAGGGATGGTAGCCATCTTTACCTATGGCTTTGATTTGGCTCAGGATAATTTTAAAGCCGCCAATGTCGACCTTTATACCCTTGGAAATTACGACACGCTTTTGGAAGCGGCTGTTGAAAAAAAATACATCACCGAAGAAGAACACGAAACCCTAAAAGAATGGCGTCAGAACCCTTCAACCTGGGGAATCGAAGTGTAATAAACCTAATTTAGCAAAAATCAATACAGAATATGAATTTAGAAAGCCCAAAAGTTAACGTAGAAAAATCCGCTCAGTATTTATTTGATGCGCTTACCGATGTAAAAAACTTTGAGAAATTAATGCCCGAAAACATTGCTAAATTCGAAGTATTGGACGAAAATGCTTTTATTTTCGGATTAAAAGGTATGCCGGAAATCAAATTAAAAATGAAAGACAAAGTGGCTCCAAACAAAGTGGTTTTAGGAGCGGCAAGCGACAAATTACCTTTTACACTAACAGCAAACATCAATACGTTAACAGCAAACACATCGGAAGTTCAATTGTTATTTGCAGGCGAATTTAACCCGATGATGGCGATGATGGTGAAAGGACCTATCGGTAAATTTATCGAAACCTTAGCCGGAAACATGAACAAACTATAGTCAAAAACAAACCATAATATCAAGCCTTTTAGTCCAAAACTAAAAGGCTTTTTTTATGACATCGAAATTGAATTTATCGTAAATTTGGTTGACTCAGCAAAAACGCCATGAATAAACCCAGACAAATCATCCTAATACTGACTTTACTTTTCGGAGCTAATTTATTAGCGCAAACCAGCCGATTAAAAGCGCAATTTCAGGAAATCGTAAAAGATAAAAAAGCGACCGTTGGTATTGCCATATATAACTTTACTACCGGCGACACGTTGACCTTTAATAACAATCCGGAGTATCCAACGCTGAGTGTGTATAAATTTCATGTCGCATTGGCCGTTTTGCATTTGGTTGATAAAGGCACGTTAAAACTGGATCAGGACATTTTTGTAAAAAAATCCGAATTACTCGAAAACACCCATAGTCCGCTTCGCGAAAACTACCCGTATGGCAACATCAACATTAAGCTGAGTGAACTTTTAAGTTATATGGTTTCGCTAAGTGATAATAATGCCTGCGATATCCTATTCCGACTCGCTGGTGGCACCAAAAAAGTAGATCGTTACATCAAAAACCTAAAGATAAAAGACACGCGAATCGCCGCTACGGAAGAAGAAATGCACCAGAAATGGGACAATCAGTATCTCAATACAACCTCGCCTCTAGCAGCCGTACAACTGCTACAAAAGTTTTATCAGATGAAAATCCTTTCCCCTACTTCCTATGATTATTTGCTGAATGTGATGTTGAGCACCAAAACCGGTCCGGATAAAATAAAAGGATTGTTACCCAAAGACATACTTGTGGCGCATAAAACCGGAAGTTCCTTTCGCAGTGACGCAGGTTTAAAAGCAGCCGAAAACGATATCGGAATTGTATTTCTTCCCGGCGGACAAACGTATGCCATAGCCGTATTCGTAAAAGATTCTATGGAAGACGATACGGCCAACAATGCGATCATCGCCCGCGTATCGAAGGCTGTATTTGATCATTATTCGATCAAAAAATAGTTTTAGTAGAACTTTCCGTCTACATAAAACCAATGGCCATTTTGTTGTTTAAAAGTGGATTTTTCATGATGCACCTGTGGCTGTAACGTCGCATCCAGAAAGTATGCTTTAAACTCCACTGTTTTTTCGGTAGCTTGAAGTACTTCCAGTTTTAACCACTGATTCGATACCGCCCATTGTTCTACTTCTTTTTTTGAATAGTATTTACGTTGGGAAATATGCGTGGTTTTGAGTAGGTACTCAATCGCATGAACCGCGTAGGCCGAATACCGGGAACGCATTAGCGTTTCGGCAGTTGGAGCTGCTTTAATTCCTTTGATATACGGTTCGCAACAATCGGAAAACGGGATTGAATTCCCACAATAACAATTAGTCAACATTGGTATCGGAATTAAATTTTTGCAGAATCAATTTCAATTTGGCTTTGCGATCGGATTCCGAACGCTGTTCCCGCAAACGCTTTTCGTTGATTTTCTTACTGTGTTTTTTTCTATTTTCTTGATTTTGCCGACTCATTACAGAAAGGGTTGTTTGATTTGTTGCAGGGTTTTATTGGTGGTGATCAAGGCTTCCGTTATTACGCTTCGTAAGCTTTCAAGATCGTCATAATTCAGATAATCCGCCCAACTATCCGTTTCAAAAAGTTTTTTGATCAATTGAATTCGTTTGGTGGTTTCCGCAGCATTCCGCAAAACCGCTTTACCATCGTATTCCGGATTGGATTTATGCTGAAAATGAATAGCATCGGTTTCGGAATCCCATTCGATATAAAACAAATTTTCAGTTTCATTATTCGGATAAAAATCCGTCCATTTTGCATAGCCGGTTTTGGCGACACTATTATTCGTTTTTCCATCTTCCAAAGGCATTAAACGCCAACGACAATTGGCTGCTCTTCCCCAATGGTTGGAATTTCGGTATACACCTTCATTAGTAAAATAATAGCTACTACCCGATTTGCTGTTATAATGGAAATCTTTCCCTTGAACCGTATCGGGAGCAACCTCATTAAAAATACAAAAGGTATGCTTAAAAAAATTGGTTTTATTGTACACTTTCCGTTCCATGGCGCAAAGATACTAAATGCGGATTTAAGAATTTTAATTGGTGTTTTGACTTCTCCCGCTTATATTTGTAATACTAAAACTACTTTTCCACTCAAACAACGAATAATTATGAAAGAGACCCTACTCACTATTGGTGCCTGCTATGGCGGTTTAGCCGTTATTTTCGGAGCTTTTGGAGCCCATATATTGCAGAAAAAACTGAGTACCAAATCACTTAGCAGTTTTGAAACCGGAGTTAAATACCAGATGTATCACGCTTTGGCATTGGTGTTTATCAGCAATCAATTTACTTTTTTAAAAACAAGTGAAACCTTAACGGCCTGGTTTTTTATCATCGGAACTTTTTTATTCTCGTTTAGTATTTACGGTTTGTGTCTGAGTAGTATTGGCGGCAAAAAATTAAAATTTCTTGGTCCGATTACACCAATTGGCGGCTTACTATTATTTTTAGGATGGTTTTGCATGGCACTTAGCCATATCGTATAAATAAAAAAGGACTGCAATTGCAGTCCTTTTTCGAATATGATCTACCCGATTAAGGGAAAATACCTCTTTGTTTGTAAGCCATTTCAATTCGGGCTAATGCCTGAACATAAGCAGCCGTTCTCCAGTCGGTTTTATACTGACTTCCCGTTAAAACTACTTTGCTGAATGCATCTTCCAATTTCTTTCTTAATTTGATGATTACGTCATCCATAGTCCAGATTTCTCCGTTACGGTTTTGTAACCACTCGAAATAACTTCCGATTACACCTCCTGAGTTACACAAGATGTCCGGAATAATTTCGATTCCTTTTGCCAATAAGATTGCTTCACCATCGGTATCGATAGGGCCATTAGCACCTTCGGCAATAATCTGAGCCTTGATAGAATCTGCATTTTCAGCAGTGATCTGATTTCCTAAAGCAGCCGGGATTACCACATCACAGTCAATTCCGAAGAATTCATCTGCTTTATAATCCTGAGTACCTTTGTATCCGGAAATAGTATTGTTATCAGCCTGGAAACGCAATAAAGCTTCCGGATCAATTCCTTCAGGGTTGTAGATCGTTCCGGTTGCATCCTGAACACCAACAAGGATTGCTCCGTTTTTGTTCATAAAGTGCGCTGCCCAGTATCCTACGTTACCAAATCCCTGAACGATATATTTTTTACCTTCTAAAGAAGTTCCTCTTAATTTAGCCCATGATTCCAATGTAACAACTACACCAAAACCAGTAGCACGGTCTCTACCTTCCAAACCTCCTGATCCTACAGGTTTACCTGTAACAACGTGTTGGTTTTTAGAACGCTCAGCCGGTGCTTTTGTCGACATATACGTGTCGGCAATCCAAGCCATCATTTGTGCATTGGTATTCACATCCGGAGCCGGGATATCGTGTTCCGGTCCGATATTATCTCCTAATGCATAGGCAAAACGACGCGTAATACGCTCTAATTCACCTTGAGAATATTTTTTCGGATCCAATTGGATACCACCTTTACCACCACCATACGGAAGTCCGGCCAAAGATGTTTTCCATGTCATCCAGGTAGCCAATGCTCTTGCAGCATCGATGTCAACCGTTGCGTGGTAACGCAAACCTCCTTTGTAAGGACCTAAAACATTATTGTGTTGTACTCTGTACCCTGTGAACATTTCGACTGTTCCGTTATCCATTTTCACTGGAAAATGAACAACAATTTCGTTATTTGTAACAGAAAGGATTTTTTTTACAGTCTCATCCAGTCCCATCACAGAAGCAGCTTTTTCAAACTGATTCTTAACATTTTCATACATGCTAGCCTTCGGCTTTTGTGCTGTTGCCATACTATTTAATAATTTACAACTTACTTTTGTTTGTTTGTTAAATTGCTCTGTAAAAAAGCATACAAATATATAGTTTTAAAATTGAAGCAAAAACGAATTACCCAATAAATTAACATAATTTAAACGGCTTTCCGCCTTGTTTTCCACCTCCTCAAATGGCAACTTTTACAATTCGGCGCAATGGAAAGCCCTCTCTCTATAAAAAGTGACCCAAACCCTCTGAAAACAGTGTCGTTTTTTGTCTATAAAATGTCTAATTTATTCCTTTCATAATGCGGTGTTGTTCTTCCTTTCTTTAGTTCTCTCACGCCTTTAAAATCACCCGGTATTTTTAGTGCAAATTACTCCCCTTTTCGGGCAAAGAATTATCCTTTTTTAGAATAAGTCGTTTTTTTGTAACGAGCAACAATACAAAGTTCCAGTGGCAAACGCCCTTTTATACAAGTGAATCCGATTTGTCAATAAACAACTCTTTATACTTTCATTTTTTTTTATTTATCAGGTTTTATTAAAACGAAAGACCGGTTTCAGCAACCGGTCTTTTTTTAATTTGTAGTAAGTCGGAGCGTGATAAAAAAATTCCGGCCTTCTTCCGGGTAGCCTTCGACGAGCATGTAATTTTTATCAAATATATTATTGATTCCGGCTTCAACACTCGTATAGCGCCATACCCGACCGGAGACCGTAGCATTAACCAGGGTAAAACCGGCTGCTTTCGTTCCGTAACTGGTACTGTTCCGAGACGAGTTAAATTCGGAACTTAGCAACAATTGTATCGGCTGAATCGGTTTGTACTGTGAATACAAAAAGACTTTAGTATTGGGAATATCCGTAAACAAAACGGTCGGATTTGAAATATTACGCCTTTCGATATACGAATAGTTACCTCCTACGGCCAGCTTTTCCCGGACATCGTATTTAAAACAGACTTCCACTCCCTTAAATTCGGATGTTCCGGTATTTTGCATTTGCGATTTACCCGGCGCCACATTATTCACACTGAGGATGGCATCGGTAAGACGACTGTAATAAATCGAAAACTGAGTGGACAAAGCTTTAAAAAACACTCCGGAATAAGACAAATCGCAATTAACCGCTTTTTCCGGTTTTAGCCCCGGGTTCGGAATTGCCGTACCCATTCTGTAGGAATACCGGTCTTTGATCGTTGCAAAACGCGTTCTATGTGCTATCGTAAAGCTAGCTTTTTGATTTTCCGTGCCATAATAAAAAACACCCAACTGTCCGTTCCATGCAGTACTGGCCGCAGTTTTTTCAAAATCGGAGCTAATTTGTGTCGCACTGTTAAAATCTTCGGCAGTATCGTTTTTTCGGATGCTATATCCCATTCCCGGAATAAGTGTCAGTTTCCGATTGATCGTGTAAACATTTTCGATGGCAAAATCCGCCGTATTGTCTTTAAAATGCCGAACGGGTTCGTTTCGATTGTTTTCCCGATGTACGTCACTTTTATAATGAACTGAAAATTTCATTACATTTTTAGGAAGAACAGCCGTTCCAAACACAAAACTACCGCCATAGGTATAATCGTCATACAGACTTTGAAAAGCATAAGGCTTGGTTTGCGTCGTATAGGAAGCATCGTCAAAACTGTTCAGTGTATTTTTAAAAGTATCATAGTAAATCCTGCTCCGGATATAATCCGTATCATTTAGCTTTGTATCCGACAAAAAATAATAGGTCTCCTTATCCCAAACGGGCCATTGCCAAAAACGGGGTTTTGCCCAAAGCGGATTCATTTGATCATCGCCAGCGTAGACCGGCGTTCCCTTTTCGCCTTTCTGATAGCGATAGCCCAATACATATTCATGTCGCGCATTTGGTGTCCATCCGGCTTTAAAATGAATCAACTGATCTGTCCGATACGAATTATCCCGTTCGCCTCCATCTTCTGTGGATCGAGCTATAAAACCGCTGGCCATCCGATAACTATCCCGGTGCAAATACGAATATCCGGCCTGAAAGTAGTAGTGCCCTAAATTGGAACCAAGATTCAGATTTCCGCGATAACCATTAGTATTGATCATTCCCAAAGCACCGTCGTATTCTATTTTTTTCATAGGTTTTCTTGAAATCAGATTAATGGCACCTCCCAATGAATTGGGTCCATAGAGCAGGGACGAAAACCCACGGGAAACATCAATAGCCGAAAGGTCGAAAGTGGTAAACCGGGCGAGATCCACATAACCGTCATACGGAACATAAACCGGAATACCATCCATATATACCGGTACGGCGCGAAGGTCAAAACCTCTAACCGAAACCATGGATTCGTTTCTCGGTCCGGACGCCGTAAGAGTAACGCCGGGCAACAGCTGTAAAGCACGCGAGACTTCAGTCTTGTTCTGCATTTCCATCGCGTGCTGGGTTATTCTGTCTTTGATCACACTTTTTCGAAAAGTCGTTATCCGTACTTCTCCCAACTGAAAAAAAGCAGTTGCTAACGAATCGTTAGTCGCTTTTGAATTTGCTACCTGAGCCATACTCTCAAAAGGAAGCATCATAATCAATGCAATCAGTAATGTTTTACTCATAAATTATTGTTTTTAATGATGGTACATACATTGACGAATCACGTCGTCATAAAATGAAAGCATTGGGGGAAATCGGAGATACAAAAACGTATCACAATGGGGAATTGAACACGTTATACTATCGATAACGCATCCGGAATTTCATCGTATTTATTTTGGATAACGGGCCACTGAAAAGAATAAGGCGGGCCGAATTGTAAGTTTTAATTGAAAATTCTGGTATTCAATCTCTATAAAGATACTAATAAATCCGTATTGAAACCCATTAGACCCGATTCTTTTGAAACAAATGTTACATCAAGTTTCATTTCAAAAAGATACCTTTACAAAAAATACTACATGAAAACACTCTTATTCGAATCGTACGACTTCATTTTTGAAGAGGCCCTGCTGGAGGAAATCAATGCCATTTCCAGCTATAAGAAATTTAAAGCCGACGACTATCTTATAGAAATAGGAGAAAATATAGAATGGATGCCACTCTTGTTACAAGGAGCGATTAAAATCATGCGCGAAGATTCCAACGGAGACGAGCTGTTGCTTTATTTTTTAGAACGGGGTGATACCTGCGCGATGACTTTGAGTTGTTGTATGGGAAAAAACAAAAGTAAAATCCGCGCTATTGCCGAGACCGATGGAGAGATGGTCCTGATTCCCATCGCCAAAATGGAAGAATGGGTCGTAAAATACGCTTCCTGGCGAAATTTTGTATTCGAAAGTTATAACGCCCGTTTGATGGAAATGCTGGAAGCCATCGACACGCTTGCTTTTATGAATCTGGACGAACGGCTGTATAAATTTATTACCGATAAGGCAAAAGTACTGGGCACTACCGAAATCAGTACAACCCATCAGGAAATTGCTTCCGAAATGCACACCTCCCGGGTGGTAATCTCCCGTTTACTAAAGCACTTGGAAGACGAGCAGAAAATTAAATTGCACCGTAACAAAATCGAAATTCTTGTTTTTTAAAATGGAATCGTTTTTCGGATATATCGGTGCGCTTTGCATCGGATTGATTTTAGGGCTTACCGGTGGTGGCGGTTCCATCCTGACTGTCCCGGTATTGGTTTATCTGTTGGGAATTCCGCCGGTTACAGCTACAGCCTATTCCCTGTTTATTGTAGGCACAACTTCCGGCTTTGGAGCCATTCGCAATTATTTTAAAGGAATGGTTGCAGTAAAAACCGCTTTTTTATTTGCCATTCCATCGTTTATAGCGGTTTTCCTTACCCGGCGTTTTTTAGTCCCGGCCTTACCGGAAACCATTCTAAAAACAGACTTTCTCACGTTGTCGAAAGATACTTTTTTAATGGGCTTTTTTGCTATTATTATGTTTCTGGCGGCATTGGCAATGCTTCGAAAAAAAGCAAACTGCGATGAATCCGAAACGGATACCCAAAATGGTAATTTCCTCCTACTGATTCCGCAAGTTTTCCTGATTGGAGTGGTTATCGGACTGATTGGTGCCGGTGGTGGTTTTTTGATCATCCCATCTTTGGTTTTCTTTGCAAAACTTCCGATGAAAAAAGCCGTTGGAACTTCTTTATTGATCATCGCTATAAACTCCTTAATCGGTTTTACCGGAGATCTGGAAAATTTAAATGCCGACTGGTTCTTTCTTTTAACTTTTTCTTTGGTATCGGTTTTCGGTATCTTTGCAGGGATTTACCTAAACAGGTTTGTTAACGAAACACAATTAAAAAAAGGTTTTGGCTGGTTTGTACTACTGATGGCAGTGTATATACTACTTAAGGAAAGTTTTCATTTGTGACAAATGTCACTTTTCGAAAAAAAGCAAGCCCTTATCTTTACACAAAATAAAAAAATACAATTATGAAAATAGAACAGATTTATACCGGATGTATTGCTCATGCTGCCTATTATTTGGAAAGCAATGGCGAAGCGGCCATTTTTGATCCGCTACGTGAAGTACAGCCTTATATCGATAAAGCCATCAAAGACAACGCGACGATTAAGTATATTTTTGAAACCCATTTCCATGCCGATTTTGTTTCCGGACATTTGGATCTGGCTAAAAAAACCGGTGCTACAATTGTATACGGTCCGACGGCTCAACCGAATTTTGAGGCAACCATCGCTACCGACGGTCAGGAATTTAAAATCGGAAACTATACGGTAAAAGCCATCCACACCCCGGGACATACGCTGGAAAGCAGCTGTTATTTGTTGTTGAACGAAAACGGAGAAATGCACGGGATTATAACCGGTGACACCTTATTTATTGGCGATGTGGGACGTCCGGATCTGGCTCAGAAACTGGTATCCGATTTAACACAGGAAAAACTGGCATCGATGTTATACGATTCGTTGCGCAACAAAATCATGCCGTTGCCGGATCATCTGATTGTATATCCGAATCACGGAGCCGGAAGTGCCTGTGGAAAAAATATGAGTAAAGAAACCACCGATACGTTGGGGAATCAGAAAAATGTAAATTACGCATTGCGCGCCGATATGACCAAAGACGAATTTATTTCGGAATTATTGGATGGTTTGGGAGCGCCTCCGGCTTATTTTCCACAAAATGTATTGATGAACATTCAGGGTTACGACAGCCTCGACACGGTAATGGCCAAAGCCAATACTGCACTTGCACCGGCAGCATTCAAAGCCATGGTAGGTCAGTTGGAAGCGTTAGTATTGGATGTACGCCATGAAAGCGAATTTGTGAAAGAACATATCCCAGGATCTATTTTTATTGGTTTACAAGGTAATTTTGCCCCATGGGTAGGCGCTTTGATCATGGATGTACAGCAACCGATCTTATTAGTCGTAACAGAAGGCAAAGAAAAAGAAGCGATCACCCGACTGTCGCGTGTTGGTTTTGACCATTGTCACGGTTACCTGGAAGGTGGACTTGAAGCCTGGAAAGCGGCCGGTTTTGAAACCGACAGCATTGCTTCGATTAGTCCGGAACAGTTTGCATCCGATAAGGACGTTTCCAAACTGACCATCGTTGACGCCCGAAAACCGGGAGAATTCAGTGCCGAACACGTTGAAGGTGCGATCAATATTCCGTTGGATTTTGTAAACAATCAATTAGCGGAAGTACCTACAGAAAATGACTTTTATCTGCATTGTGCCGGCGGTTACCGATCGGTCATTATGGCCTCCATTTTAAAAGCCAGAGGGTATCACAATATCATCAATGTTGAAAAAGGAATGTCCGGAATCCGGAATACACCGGTAGCATTGACCAAATTTGTCTGCCCTTCCACACAAAACTAATTACAAAAGCCCCAAAGTCGAAACAAAACGGTTTTGGGGCTTTGTGTATCCAATTGTTAAAAATAATCTATTTCGCTACGGCTTTTAATCCGTTTTTAAATACATTTGTAACATAACAAATTAAAAATAACAATGAAGAAACTTTTTTTAGTACTGTCAATTGCTGCCGTATTTGCTTCTTGTAAAAAAGACAATGGTTTTACCATTTCCGGAGAAGCAAAAGGTGTTGATAATGACAAAATGGTTATTATTGCAACACAAAGTGAATTAGGACCAATCTCTAAAGACACCGTAAAAATTAAAGACGGAAAATTCGAATTTAAAGGAATCGCCGACAAGCCGGAATTTTGTTTCCTTAGAATTCAGGATATAGGAGACATGGTACCTTTTATATTGGAAAACGGAACAATTAAAGTAGATTTTGTAAAAGATTCTATCCGTAATTCACGCGTTACCGGAACCGTTACTAATGATCAGTTCCAAAAATATAACGACGAATCGAAACCGATTTTCAAAAAAATGCAGGCCTTCCAAATAGCTAACAACCAAAAAATGGCTACCGCACAACAAACTCAGGATACCGTAACGGTAAACAATCTGAGAAAAGAGTTTATGGTATTCCAGGATGCTTTAAACAAAAAATCGGAAGATTTTATCCAACAACATCCGGATTCTTTCTTATCGGTTATGTTATTGGAAAACTTTACCATGTATCAATCCTTACCGGTTGACAAAATCGAGAAGTATTACAACCTACTTAAACCGGAAACAAAAGACAACAAACATGGAAAAACCATCAAAGACTTTTTAGACAAACAAACTGCGGTACAGGTTGGTAAAGCGGCTCCTGATTTTTCGGCTCCAAATCCGGAAGGAAAAACGGTATCGCTAAAAGAATCTTTAGGAAAAGTAACCATCATTGATTTCTGGGCTTCCTGGTGTGGTCCGTGTCGTGCGGAAAACCCTAACGTAGTGGCTTTGTATAACGAATTACACGCACAAGGATTAAACATTATTGGTGTTTCGTTGGATAAAGATGCCGACAAGTGGAAAGAAGCAATTGCAAAAGACAAATTAGCATGGACACAGGTTTCTAATTTAAAATTCTGGCAGGATCCGATTGCAGAAAAATATAATGTAAAATCGATTCCGCAAACATTTATTCTGGATGCTTCCGGGAAAATTGTAGCAAAAGACCTTAGAGGTGCCGAATTAAAAGCAAAAATATTGGAGCTTTTAGCAGCAAAATAAAGCCCTGACACAAAAATCCCCGTATGGGGATTTTTTTATTTACCTCAACAACAACGGCTTAAAAAAAAGTCAGAAATTATATTAGAAATAAGTTTGCATACTAAAAAAACAGTCCTATATTTGCACTCGAATTAATCAAGGAAACACTTGGTTAGCCCAATGGGGAGATACTCAAGCGGCCAACGAGGGCAGACTGTAAATCTGCTGACTAAGTCTTCGCAGGTTCGAATCCTGCTCTCCCCACAAAAGGGTAAAACCTGCAAATCTTACGATTTGCAGGTTTTTTGTTTTACGACACTTTTTAAATTTTATAAAACGGTACAAAAACTAATCGCAACAGTTTGTCGCTGCTGTAAAAACTGCTACAGCATTCAAACAATACCTTACCCACCTACAACTGTCGCAAATGCACTACTTCTGTAACCCATTGAAGCGTTTCATCCTTCAAAATACGCTAAAAAACGTCTTTATTTTTCGTTTAGCATTTAGAACGTAACTTAAATTTCATTCATTTTCCATTTTAAATACTGAAAAACAAGTAGATACACGTGGTCGTCCGCTTTCATTTTTGGTTATTTTTGAGAATATATAAAACGATATAAATCATATCCGTCTACTTTAACCGAATATGCGGTTTCTTATTATATAAAAGTTATACAGCAGCTTACCCTATTATTTAGTCATTAAAAACTTGACAGCAATGAATATAGAAATTAAAATTAATTGCCCTAATCCTACAGAGGATCTTCACCTTCCCTATTTGACATGGGGACCATCTATTTGCCATATTCGCGTTAGAGACAACAAAGGCAACAAAATACTGTATCTAAGAACACGGAATCTCGGTATGGGTCGAGCCGTTTTTACCGATGCAGCCCGAAAGACCGTTTATCCAACCGCAACATTAACTTGTACGGATGAAACCTGGACGACTTTTTACCTGACCGGGGATTTTGGAAATGCCAGCACCCGTGACAAGGATATTGAAATTCTTATTTTTCAGAACGACCCGAGCCAAGATCCGAATGCGCGACCTGTCGCTACGGAAGCTTTAATGGTACGGGTGAGAAAGGATGTAGAAACCCTCACAGAGGAAGAGAAAATGCGATACATCAGAGCATTCTCCCTATTAAACCAAAAGGACGGATATGCATTTTACTCGCAGTTCACAGACATGCATGTAAAGAAAACCGACAATGAAATTCACTTTTTTGAAAATTTTCTTCCCTGGCACCGCTTATATCTTTTGAATCTGGAACGGGATCTTCAGGACATTGATTCCAGCGTATCCCTCCATTATTGGCGCTGGGATTTTCCAGCACCCAATCTATTTAGTGAAGATTTTGCCGGAAAAATGACAATTACCACGGCAGGTATAGGATCTGCTCCTACTTTCGCTATCACGAATCCCTGGCGAAATTGGAAACCACCTGGATCTGCTAAACTTTTAAGATCGGCCTTCAATTGGGATCTTACTCTCAATGGAGGCTGGGATGTACTGATAAGAAGAAATGCCCCGGAAGCCTATGCGATTAACATGGGGAAAGGGATATACCTTGACCTATTTTGGGATCAGAACAGGAAACGAGGCGAAGGCGCTCCCGGATATGTATTTAGTGCGCCACATGGAGGTGGTCACATGAGTTTTAGAGGGCAAATTTCAGAGATTCCAACCGCTCCTCAGGATCCGGTCTTCTTTATGTTACATTCCAATGTGGACCGTCTGTGGGCACTATGGCAGAATCACTGGGATCGCTTTGACCCAGAAGCTGCGAATAGTTATTCCCCACAAGGATTAAGTCCAAACCGAGAAGAGGGATTCGGAGCATATTCTCAACAAACACAATGGCCATGGAACGGAGACACACAAACACCCCGACCGAAACAAGCACCTTATGGGGAATATCCCACCGTTAAAAAAGGATATAAAGTATTGCCCAAACCCACTTCGCAACCCAACATTGAGGAGGTGATTGATTACAAAGGTAGGCTTACTCCAAGTAATTCTATCGGATTTGATTACGACAACATTCCTTTTCATTTCACCGCCCCACCTGATTTACCTTTACTAAAAGCTATGACCGAAAAGCAGCATATTCGAGAAATTCTAAACAAGAATTTAGACAGTCCGTTGCGACTTGCAGCACTGGACTCCTTTGCCGAACCTATTACAGGACCAGATATAGACAACCTGACCCGAATTATTCTCGACAAACAGGAACCCGCAGCAGTCAGAAGCGGAGTTCTACAACTGCTGAGTAGTCACCTTGGACATACTGAAGAATCCATAAGAATTCTTATGAACATTCTAACAGACCTTTCCGAGCCTGTAGAACTAAGAAAGACCGTGATGCTCCAAATCCGGGCCTTAAGCCTTGAAGGATCTGCATTTACAAAGTTCCGTCCCATAGTGATAGAAGGCCTTCGAAAACTTATCAGAGACAAAGACCAACACATTGCCCTTGAAGCCATTGATTTACTGGCCTACCAAAAAGACGAGTGGCTGCAAAGGGAACTAAAAGAAGGGCTGGAAAATACAGCCAAAGCTATTATTTCAGCCGAATCTGCGATCTATTATCTATCTCTCGACCCCCATGATTTCCTGGAGCTGTTCAGAGAGGTTGCTGAAAAATCCTCGGATAAAAAAGCAAAAATCATGGCCATTCAAGCTTTGTCTTCCGATACAAATAGCACCGATTTTCTGCTTTCTCTTTTCGAGAATAAAACACAATCATCGGAAGTTCGGGAAGCCTCTGCTCAGGCGCTGGACGCTCAAAATCCCGATCTTTTCCTTGAAAAATCAGTTCAAGTCTTTAAGGATGATCAAGAGCAGGATCACCACCTGCTAACCGTGCTGCTATCCAAACTTACCCTACAAGACGAAGATGGCCTAAACAAAATCCGCGGAGACGAAGAACTTCTGGACAAAATCAGACAGCATGCTAAAGGTCCAAAACTATTTAAGATAACTAGTGATAATCGCAAAAGTATTGAAGTCAGAGAAGATGACTTTGCGATTCTACTAAAAAGACTGAACTCACTTTTATAATCCAATCCCAACAAAAATGCATTGCCCATGTTTTGGAAAAGGAAAAACAACAAAGCATTCACCACATTTGATCAGCACAGTTCTGAGGAAAACATCGCCGCATTTGTAGATGAAGTTCGGGCAAATCCGGAACTCAGAAATGAATTGCTCCCACTACTTCGTGAAGGCCATGCGCTCTATAAAGGACGGGGTACACAGGAATGCATACGCCTGAGAGGATACATTCTGGCCGCTTTTGAAATTACAGGTCTACCACCCGCAGCATTGATATTCGCTCTGGAAGACCTGTACAATACCCGCAGTGCCTATCTTATAGCCGGTGCCGCCAAAGCAATCCGCGGGATGGCCCAGCCCCATCCGGAAGTGGTACCTTATCTCCTCGAAGCAGTGGTAAACATTCGCAATATGGATGATGCCGTTACGTTTGACACCTACAAACCAACCTGGCCTGTCGGCAATTTCACTACCGGTCTGTGCGAAGTATTTAAAACCTTTGCTTGGTTGGGTGCTTATGCACAGGAAGCGATTCCGCAATTAAAAAAATATACCGAGGGCTCCGGCTTTCAGCATGAAGTGCTTGCAGAAATAAAACGGGCAATCGAAGCGATTGAAAGCGACCCGCGGGAAGTTGATTTCTCCTGTTGTGGACCTTCACCAAAACTGGCAGGGAGAAAAGAAACCGTACCGGGAAGCGGCAAGATAAACCCATTGTTACAAAACATTGTCTTAGAAGATCAAAACGGAGCCAAGGTTCCGTTCGCTTCCTTCTTTCAGGGCAAGCCAACGGTGGTTAGTTTTTTCTATACCCGTTGCATAGCGATTAACAAATGTTCTCTAACGGTAGGCAATACAGGGAGACTCGCAAAAACGCTCTGTGAGCTAAATCTACAAGACAAAGTGAACATAGCTCTCATCACTTACGATCCGATCTATGACCTTCCTAAACGAATCAAGGTTTATGCGGAAACCCGCCGTTGTGAATTTTCAGATTCATTCAAAGCCTTTCGTGTATCCCCGGAAGATTATGAATTACTAAAAGAACATTTTAGCCTGGAAGTCGGTTATTCCACCTCAATTGTAAACCAGCACCAGGTGGAGACCTATCTTCTGGATTATAAGGGCCGAATCCGGAATACCCTGATCCGGATTCAATGGAGCGAGGATGAAATCAAGGATAAAATAACCCGATTGATAAAAGAGACCCCGAACAACAAGGGGAGCCAGATTGCAAAAGCAGTTTCCGAAAATCTCAGAACCTTTATCTTTCCTTTGCTCATTGCCGTATTTCCAAAGTGCCCCGTCTGCTGGGCTGCTTATATGAGCGCCTTTGGAATTGCCAGCATAAAAGATATTCCTTATTCTCCCTGGCTGGTTCCACTGTTCGCACTTGGGATTGGAGTCAACCTCTGGTCACTTTACCGGGTTCGGAACAAACGGAATGGATTGACACCATTTCAGATCAGCAGCCTCGGCGTAGTGTCGCTACTTGTCTTCGGTCTATGGCTGGAGTTACAAACAGGCATGTATGTAGGAATATTACTCATTTTCCTGGGCTCCATTCTAAACAGCCTTCCCTTTTCACGGTTTCAGCGATTGCGGGGTTGGGTGGAAAGCCTTTTTGAACGAATAATCACGAAAAAGAAATTGGGTCGTGTTTCCGATTAGGTTTTTTACAACATTGGAGGAACACAACAGTTAAGACTATCTGATAGATATACAAGTTCACTTAAACTTTTGCAATGTTCAGTACAAAATTGTAATATGTTGTTTTTTAAAATATAGGATATATGCAGGACTCAACACCTGCTCTTCCTACAAACCCGGAGTTCCATCCGGGTTTTATATTTTATATAAGTTTTGTAATTCCATATATCTATGACAAATCGAAATTCCGTCTTCAACTACTTCAACAAATCAACAACAACCGATATTCCCCTTCGTTTTCTATGGGCGCTCTATGAATACAGGGCAACACTTGCTGTTTCGGATGATCCACTGCTAGTCGCCAAAGATGCCCCACCCCAACATTAACCGGTTCAGCATTCGCCTGTAGCTGATAATGCAAATCAAAAAAGTTCTCTGTCAAAAAGCCCTCAAATCCCTCCGACGGTCCGTCATAGAGTTCCATTAGCTTTGTTCTAATTTCCGGAATCAGAATTTTTTGCACGGCTTGCGCATTCGAAACAATATCACTTGCCGCTCCGTGATAGGTACACAAAAAAGTATCGGTTGCAATGGGCGAACGATCGACATGAAACGAATACACATCCGTCGCTATAAAATCAAATTCATCATCGCGCTCATAACACTTAAGCAAATTCAGCGAAGGCGAAGCGCCAAATTCCGTCAATAACTGCAAATCCTTTACGATTATCTCCCTGGCAATACACCCTTTTTCCGATAGTTCGAGCGCCATCAGATCTTCGGGAGACACTTCCGTTATATTTTCTTTTAAAGATAAGCGGGCTACAATTTCGTTAAAATCGCCCTCCAAGTTTCTATACCAGCAAAGCGCATTCCTATCCCCTTCAAAATCGGTATGCACGAGTTCGGAAAAGGTAGTCACAACTCCAATTTGTCGGTTGTTCGAAAATATAGTACTCATAGTTTGTTACTTCTTGCTTTACAAAATTATATAATAGTCGTCAGTTGTGGAATTCTTACTATTACAAACTTCCGGTGGATCGTATTTATTTTTCCGCATAAAAAAACTCCGGCTTTTACCGGAGTTCTTGTCATCTATTTTAAGCCTTTTATTCGGCGTATAATTTCTTATCGATAATACGATCGTAATAATCCTGTACAAAGGCCTTACAAGCCACTTCAAGATCATCCATTTCCTTATTGCGGTTGGCGATCAGATTTTTCTCCAGACCTTTATCGGAAATCGCATAAAAACCAGCCGCTTTTTTACCATCGAACAAACAGATATAATTACCGCGATGGAATTGATACTGTGTTCCATTATAATTCATCACAAATGGTTTAATCGTTTTCTCCCCTACTAAACTTCTTCCCCAGCTACGGAACGGTTTGTCGTATCCGATCATATCCAATAACGTCGGATAAATATCGATTTGCTGTGCCAACTCCTTATTCTCCCCTTTCAGACTACCGTCCGGTTTGTAGATCAGAATAGGCACCGCCGAGCGATTCACCACCTTCGCATACTCATCATACGCCACCTGATTACAATGATCGGCTGTAATTACAAAAATCGTATTCTGGAACCACGGCTCTTTTTTAGCTGCTTCGAAGAATTTTTTAAACGCATAATCCGTATACCCTACCACCTGATGCATTGGCACGGTACCCATTGGGAATTTTCCTTTGTATTTTTCGGGAACCACAAAAGGCTCATGCGACGAAACGGTAAAAATAGTCCCCATAAACGGTTGTTTTTTCTTATCAAACGTCTGCTTCATATACTGAAAAAACGGCTCATCCCATATCCCCCACGAACCATCAAAATCAGCATCGTTGTTATATTCCGTTTTACCGTAATAGTGATCAAAACCTAATATATTTCCAAATCCAAGGAATCCCATCGAACCGTTTGGCGCGCCGTGGAAAAACGACGTATCATATCCTTCCTCTTTTAAAGTCGAAACCAACGACTGGATTTTCTGTTTTGGATAAGGCGATGAGGTAAACGCATCCTGGAAAGAAGGAATCCCGGCCAAAACCGATGACATCCCATGAATCGACTTACTTCCGTTTGCAAAAGCATTTGGAAAAATAAGACTGTGCTGTGCCAGTGAATCGATAAACGGCGTATAACTCACATACCCCGGTATCTTCGTATCCTTATTAAACGCTCCGATATATTCCCTTCCATAACTTTCGGTTATAAAGATGACAATATTCGGTTTTGTTTTCGGATTATTATGATAGTGTTTAATCGGCTCCAGTTCGCGCTGTACTACTTCCGACCCTACCAGATTGACCTTTTTAAAACTGGTTGTTCCCATCGTTCGGATAATCGCAAAAGGCGTATTCAGAACAATATCGGCATGTTCCGGCTTCGTTACAAAACGATTGGCGTCTACAATATTAATCGGACGCGTACTCTTTTTAAAGTCACCACGGATGCCACCAACTGCCATTACCACAATAATCAGCAAGCCCAAAATAGACGACACAAAATACTTTGGTTTATTTTCGGGTAACAGTTCTTTTACTTTTACCTTTTTATACAAGTAAATCCAAAGAATTGCACATAGGAAAAACAACGCATACACATGCCAGTAGCTCACAATAAAGCGGGAAAACATATTTCCTTTATTCGACTCATTTTTCACGATATCCATAATCGCGATAGTCGTTCGGGCATAGGTAAAACGATAATAGATAAAGTCGATAAAATTGGTAGCATACCCAATCAGGTTACAAACAAAGTACAGGTAGAATAAAAATTTCTGATATCCTTTTTTGGTTGTAATCCATAGCGGAAGGATCGAACAAACCACAAATAAAGCGTTGAGATACAAAATCGCCGCCGTATCGAACACCATTCCATGATAGGCCAAAGCCAGGAAATCGGAAACCGAATCCACTTTCAGCATTTTATAATTATAAACAAAGAACAATACGCGGGCTACGAAATAAAACAGATACGCTAAAAACAACCGGTAGAATAAAGCCTTGTATTCCTGGATACGATAATTGGAATTCATATAAAAGTTACAAAATCAAAATTATAAAAGAATCAAAATTACAAAATTACCGATACCACTTCCATAATTATGAATTTTAAATTTTTTGATTTGAGTTTTTTTTATAATTTGCAGTAACTAAATGAGCAAAACATGACTGACGTTACACGTTTATTTGATTTTCCATACTATCAACTGGAAAAATACAACCTGCCGGATGCCTTGGTAACAAAATACAATGGAGAATGGATTAAGACTTCCACCAAAGAATATCTGGATAAGGCCAATGCACTTTCCAGAGCATTGCTGCGTATGGGAATCCAAAAAAACGATAAAATTGCAATTATCTCTTCCAATAACAGAACGGAATGGAACATTACCGATATCGGCGTTTTACAAACCGGTGCTCAGACGGTTCCGGTATATCCGACCATTTCCGAAGAAGATTACCAATATATATTAGGTCATTCCGAAGCGCAATATTGCTTTGTTTCCGATGTTGAGGTTTTCAATAAAATAAAAGCCGTCCGTCACAACCTTCCGCTTTTAAAAGAAGTTTACTCCTATAATGTAATTGACGGTTGTAAAAACTGGACCGAAGTACTGGAATTAGGAAAAGACGAAAGCAACCAACAGGAAGTTGAAGACCGAAAAAAGAGTATTGTCACCACCGATTTAGCGACTTTAATCTATACGTCCGGAACAACAGGACGACCAAAAGGCGTTATGCTAAGTCACCAGAATATTGTTTCGAATGTATTGGCCAGTTCGGTACGCGTACCGTTACGCGCCGGAAGCACCCGCGGATTAAGTTTCTTACCCGTTTGTCATATTTTCGAAAGAATGATTTTATACCTATACCAATATTATGGTATCTCAATTTATTTTGCCGAAAGTATCGACAAGATGAGCGACAACCTAAAAGAGGTAAAACCTCATGTAATGACAGCCGTTCCGCGTTTGTTGGAAAAAGTATACGATAAAATCTACGCCAAAGGAGCCGATTTAAGCGGCATCAAGAAAAAACTATTTTTCTGGGCCATCGATTTGGGACTACATTACAAACCCTATGGCGAAAATGGCTGGTGGTATGAAAAGAAACTATCCATTGCCCGCAAACTGATCTTTAGCAAATGGCAGGAAGGTTTGGGCGGACAATTGGAACTGATGGTTTCCGGTAGTGCCGCTTTACAACCACGACTAACCCGCGTTTTTGCCGCAGCCGGAATTCCGATTATGGAAGGCTACGGATTAACCGAAACCTCTCCGGTAATTGCTGTAAACGATCAACGCAACCGCGGATTCAAAATTGGTACCGTTGGAAAACCACTGGATAACCTGGAAGTAAAGATTGCCGAAGACGGAGAAATCCTGTGCAAAGGCCCAAGCATTATGATGGGCTATTATAAGGATGACGAAAAAACAGCCGAGGCCTTACAGGATGGTTATTTCCATACCGGTGACATTGGAGAAATCGACAGCGAAGGTTTTCTTAAAATAACCGACCGGAAAAAAGAGATGTTTAAAACATCCGGCGGAAAATATATCGCGCCGCAGAGTATCGAAAACACCATGAAGCAATCCCGTTTTATCGAGCAGATCATGGTAATTGGTGATGGCGAAAAAATGCCGGCTGCTTTTATTCAGCCAAGTTTTGATTTCCTAAAAGAATGGGCAAGCCGAAAACACCTTAACATCGGAACCACCAACGAAGAAATTGTAGCCAACGAACAGGTTATCGATCGCATCAAAGAGGAAGTGGATCATATCAATAAAAAATTTGGACATTGGGAACAGATCAAAAAATTTGAACTCACCGCAAATGTCTGGTCAATTGATGGCGGAGAACTCACTCCAACGCTAAAACTCAAAAGAAAGATCATCAAAGAGAAATACCAGAATCTCTACGATAAAATCTACCAGAACTCTTAAAAAAATAAAGATACTCCTCATCCCCGAGGAGTTTTTTTTTATTTAACTTAAAATTAATTTTATTATATTATGCATGCATAGTATTTTTTTGTATATTTGAAATCACTGAAGAAAAATGAAAGATAAAACAATAGATTATGTTTTACGCGCAACCTGGCAGGCTGTTGCACGCATGTACAACGAAGAGGCAACCAAATACGGGGCCACTATGGCTACAGGATTTGCTTTATTGAGTATCGATCGGGAAAACGGAACGCCATCGACCGCATTAGGTCCCAAAATGGGAATGGAAGCAACGAGTTTAACGCGTACCTTGAAATCGATGGAAGATAAAGGACTGATAATCCGGAAAAAGAATCCTGTTGATGGCCGCGGTGTTTTAATTTATCTGACCAAACTCGGAAAAGAAAAACGGGAACTTTCCAAAGCCACCGTTTTAAAATTCAATGAAACCGTAAAACAAAACATCAGCGATGAAAAGCTCAACCACTTCATGGAGGTTGCCGAGATCATCAACGAATTGATTTTGGATAAAAACATTTTCAATCCGGAAGAGGATACAAAATAATCATAATATTAATTGATTTCGGGTGAGCTATCGCCTGAAATCATCCAAACAAAGAAAACAGTAATTACAAATGAAACGACTAATCAAAAAAGTTGCGGTTATTGGTTCGGGAATTATGGGATCGGGTATTGCCTGCCATTTTGCCAATATCGGTGTGGAAGTATTACTTCTGGATATTGTTCCGAGAGAATTAACCGATGCTGAACAAAAAAAAGGATTGACATTAGAAAGCAAAGTGGTTCGAAACCGAGTGGTAAACGATCACCTTGCAAATGCTCTGAAATCGAAACCGGCTCCTATTTATGATCAAAAGTTTGCCAGCCGCATTACAACCGGTAATACGGAAGACGATTTAGCAAAAATCAAAGACGTCGACTGGATCATTGAGGTTGTGGTAGAACGTTTGGATATCAAACAAAAAGTATTCGAGCAAATCGAACAATTCCGCAAACCGGGAACGCTTATCACTTCCAATACGTCCGGAATTCCAATCAAATTTATGAGCGAAGGACGTAGTGAAGACTTTCAAAAACACTTTTGCGGAACCCACTTCTTTAATCCGGCTCGTTACTTAAAATTATTCGAAATCATCCCGGGACCACAAACCTCCTCGGAAGTACTGGATTTCTTAAACAATTACGGCGAAAAATTCTTAGGTAAAACCTCAGTAGTCGCCAAAGACACCCCTGCTTTTATCGGTAATCGTATCGGAATCTTCGGAATCATGAGCCTTTTCCATTTGGTAAAAGACATGGGCCTAACCATCGAAGAAGTCGACAAACTAACCGGACCGGTGATTGGTCGTCCAAAATCGGCGACTTTCCGTACGGTAGACGTAGTTGGTTTGGACACCTTGGTACACGTAGCCAATGGTTTATACGAAAACTGTCCGCAGGACGAAGCACACGATTTATTCAAACTTCCGGATTTTATCAATACCATGATGACCAACAACTGGTTGGGAAGCAAAACCGGACAAGGTTTCTATAAAAAAGTCGACAAAGACATTCTATCTTTAGATTTAGATACATTAGAATACCGCGCGGCCAAAAAAGCCTCGTTTGCAACATTGGAATTAACCAAAACAATCGACAAACCGATCGACCGCTTTAAAGTCCTTGTAAAAGGAAAGGACAAAGCCGGTGAATTCTACCGTAAAAACTTTACGGCGATGTTTGCTTATGTTTCCAACAGAATCCCTGAAATTTCAGACGATCTTTATAAAATTGACGATGCGATGAAAGCCGGTTTCGGATGGGAAAACGGTCCGTTTGAGATCTGGGATGCTATCGGCGTGGCCAAAGGTATCGAACTGATGCAAGCCGAAGGATTAGCTCCGGCAGCTTGGGTAACCGAAATGCTGGCATCTGGAAACGAGAGTTTCTACACCGTTAAAGACGGCATCACACATTACTACAATATTGCATCCAAATCTCAGGTAAAAGTACCGGGACAAGATGCCTTTATCATTCTGAACAACATCCGCGAAAGCAAAAAAATATGGAGCAACAGCGAGTCGGTGATTCAGGATTTGGGCGACGGTATTATCAATATCGAATTCCAATCGAAAATGAACTCGATTGGCGGTGGTGTGATTCAGGGAATCAACAAAGCCATCGAACTGGCCGAAAAAGACTATAACGGTCTGGTGATCGGAAATCAGGCGGCCAACTTCTCTGTAGGCGCCAACCTGGCGATGATCTTTATGATGGCCGTAGAACAGGAATATGACGAATTAAATATGGCGATCAAAGCCTTCCAGGATACGATGATGCGCGTACGCTATTCCGGAATTCCGGTTGTCGCGGCGCCACATGGAATGACTTTAGGCGGCGGATGCGAAATGAGTATGCATGCCGACAAAGTGGTTGCTGCTGCCGAAACC
Source organism: Bacteroidota bacterium (assembly GCA_023446155.1). Lineage (GTDB taxonomy): Bacteria > Bacteroidota > Bacteroidia > Flavobacteriales > Flavobacteriaceae > Flavobacterium. The sequence goes on along the minus strand of JAEXIT010000004.1, from coordinate 140,219 downwards.
TATATCGGACTGGTAGAGTTTGGTGTTGGGGTAATTCCCGGCGGAGGTGGATCGAAAGAAATGGCGTTGCGTGCTGCCGATACATTCCACAAAAACGACGTGGAGTTAAACGTATTACAGGAGTATTTCTTAACCATCGGTATGGCAAAAGTAGCGACATCGGCCTATGAAGCCTATGATCTTGGTATCCTTCAAAAAGGAAAAGACGTCGTGGTGGTCAACAAAGACCGTCAGATTGCCGAGGCTAAAAAACATGCCTTATTACTAGCCGAAGCCGGTTATACACAACCTGTAAAACGCAAAGACATTAAAGTACTTGGAAAACAAGCGCTGGGAATGTTCTTAGTGGGAACCGACAGTATGGAAGCCGGAAAGTATATCTCCGAACACGATAAGAAAATTGCCAACAAACTAGCCTATGTAATGGCCGGAGGTGATTTATCCGAACCAACATTGGTAAACGAACAATACCTGTTGGATTTAGAGCGCGAGGCTTTCCTATCGCTTTGTACCGAAAGAAAAACACTGGAGCGTATTCAGTTTATGTTAACCAAAGGAAAACCGCTTCGTAATTAATCCATGGATTGGAATCCATCATTCAAAACAAGACTATGAAAACAGCCTATATAGTAAAAGCATACCGGACAGCCGTTGGTAAAGCACCAAAAGGAGTGTTCCGTTTTAAAAGACCCGACGAACTGGCCGCCGAAACCATCGAATATATGATGAATGAGTTGCCAAACTTCGACAAAACCCGTATCGACGACGTAATGGTAGGAAATGCCATGCCGGAAGCCGAGCAGGGATTAAACGTAGGGCGATTGATCTCTCTTATGGGATTAAAAATTGAAGATGTACCCGGTGTAACCGTAAACCGTTACTGTGCTTCAGGAATCGAAACCATCGGAATGGCAACTGCCAAAATTCAAGCCGGTATGGCCGACTGTATTATTGCCGGTGGTGCCGAAAGTATGAGTTATATTCCAATGGGAGGTTATAAACCCACTCCGGATTATAAAGCGGCTGCGGCCGGACACGAGGATTATTACTGGGGAATGGGATTGACTGCCGAAGCGGTGGCCAAACAATTCAACGTTTCCCGTGAGGATCAGGATGAGTTTTCGTACCAGTCACACCAAAAAGCGTTAAAAGCACAAGCGGAAGGAAAATTTGACAAACAGATTGTTCCAATCACGGTGGAACAGGTGTATATCGATGAAAAAGGTAAAAAAGCCAGTAAATCCTATATCGTAAACAAAGACGAAGGACCAAGAGCCGATACGTCTAAAGAAGCTTTAGGAAAACTACGACCGGTTTTTGCTGCCGACGGAAGTGTAACCGCTGGTAACTCTTCACAAATGAGTGATGGTGCGGCATTCGTATTGGTGATGTCGGAAGAAATGGTAAAAGAATTAAATCTGGAGCCAATCGCCCGACTGGTAAACTATGCTGCCGCCGGAGTAGAACCTAGAATCATGGGAATCGGACCGGTAAAAGCCATTCCAAAAGCTTTAAAACAGGCCGGATTAAAACAATCGGATATCGAGTTGATCGAATTAAACGAAGCTTTTGCCGCGCAGAGTTTGGCGGTAATCCGCGAATTGGATTTGAATCCGGAGATCATCAACGTCAACGGAGGTGCGATTGCACTAGGTCACCCACTAGGGTGTACCGGAGCGAAGTTATCCGTTCAGTTATTCGACGAAATGAAACGCCGCGGCAACAAATACGGAATGGTCACCATGTGTGTCGGAACCGGACAAGGCGCAGCGGGGATTTATGAATTATTATAAACCCTAGAAAAAAGAAACGAGAGACAAGAGAAAAGATTGATGTGTGAGGAATTATGAGGCATAACTTCAAGAATTTGAAAATTTGGACTTTAGCAATGGAAATCGCATCCGACATCCATCGCATTGGTCAAACTTTTCCAAAAACTGAAGTTTACGGCCTTATAAGTCAGATGAACCGATGCTCCGTTTCCATGCCTTCAAATATTGCAGAAGGTTCCAGTAGAAGTAATAAGCAGTTCCAATATTTTCTGAATATCAGTTTAGGTTCTTCTTACGAATTACAAACACAACTCTTGATTGCTTTCCAAAACGGATACATAAAAGAGGAAACAACAATAACAATTGAAAATAAAATCATCGAATTTCAAAGGATGATATCGGGATTTATAAGTAAGCTAGATATGTAGTCTTTCTTCTTTGCTCTTTCATCTTCGATCTAAAAACTATAAAAATGGAAAATATAACCAGAGGAGGTCAATTCCTTGTAAAAGAAACAAAATGTGAAGACATCTTCACACCTGAGGATTTCTCAGAAGAGCAGTTAATGATGCGTGACTCGGTTAAGGAGTTTGTCGATAAAGAATTATGGCCAAACAAGGACCGTTTTGAAAAGAAAGACTATGCTTTTACCGAAGAATGCATGCGTAAAGCCGGAGAACTGGGACTTTTAGGAGTTGCCGTTCCGGAAGCCTATGGTGGATTGGAAATGGGATTCGTATCGACTATGTTGGTATGTGATTATATTTCGGGAGCCACCGGATCGTTTTCTACCGCATTTGGAGCACATACCGGAATCGGAACCATGCCTATCACCCTATACGGAACAGAGGAACAAAAGAAAAAATACGTACCAAAACTAGCGTCGGGTGAATGGTTTGGTGCCTACTGTTTAACAGAGCCTGGAGCCGGATCGGATGCTAATTCCGGAAAAACCAAAGCCGTTTTATCGGAAGATGGAAAAAGTTATAAAATCACCGGACAAAAAATGTGGATTTCCAATGCCGGTTTTTGTAGCGTTTTTATTGTATTCGCCCGAATTGAAGACGATAAAAACATCACCGGATTTATCGTAGAAAACGTACCGAATAACGGAATCACCCTTGGAGAAGAAGAACACAAATTGGGAATTCGCTCCTCTTCTACCCGTCAGGTATTCTTTAACGATACCGTAGTACCGGTAGAAAATATGTTGGCCGGACGTGGCGAAGGATTTAAAATCGCAATGAATGCCCTAAACGTTGGTCGTATCAAATTGGCTGCCGCATGTTTGGATGCACAACGCAGAACGATTTCCGGAGCGGTAAAATATGCCAACGAACGCATTCAGTTTAATACACCAATCGCCAACTTTGGAGCGATCCGATCCAAATTAGCCGAAATGGCCGCTTCATGTTATGCCGGAGAGAGTGCTTCGTATCGTGCAGCTAAAAGCATCGAAGATCGTATCAATGCACGTATCGCCGATGGAGTTTCCCATCAGGAAGCCGAATTAAAAGGTGTGGAAGAATTCGCTATCGAATGTTCCATCCTGAAAGTAGCCGTATCGGAAGATATGCAAAACTGTTCCGACGAAGGAATTCAGATCTTCGGAGGTATGGGATTCTCGGAAGACACCCCTATGGAAAGTGCTTGGCGTGATGCTCGTATTGCCCGTATTTACGAAGGAACCAACGAGATCAACCGTATGTTATCGGTAGGAATGCTAATCAAAAAAGCTATGAAAGGTCATGTGGATCTGTTAGGACCTGCTATGAAAGTCGCCGAAGAACTAATGGGTATTCCATCATTCGACACACCGGATTATTCCGAATTATTTGCCGAAGAAAAAGAACTAATCGGAAAACTGAAAAAAGCGTTCCTGATGGTCGCCGGAAGTGCCGTACAAAAATACGGACCGGATTTGGACAAACACCAACAGTTGTTAATGGCTGCTGCCGATATGCTGATTGAAATTTATGTTGCGGAAAGTGCCATCTTACGCACTGAAAAAACAGCCAAAGCCAACGGCGCCGAAAATGTAAAAGAGCAAATTGCAATGGCCCAGTTATACCTGTACCATGCGGTAGATATCGTTACCCTAAAAGGAAAAGAAGGAATCGCTTCTTTTGCCGAAGGTGATGAACAACGTATGATGCTAATGGGACTACGTCGCTTTACAAAATACACGAATGTACCTAACGTAGTAGCATTACGAGAAATTATTGCTGACAAATTGATAAAAGAGAATCATTACTGTTATTAATTAGCAATAACTATTTTTGGTTTAGTTTGTTTAAAAAAGACCACTTAACAGCAATGTTAGGTGGTTTTTTTATCTATTTTACGACCATCCGGTTTTAAAAATACCTAACTTTGATAAAAACATAAGCCATGAAAAAAATACTACTGCTCGCTATGGGATTGGGCGTGCTCCTTACCGGATGTAAAACCAAAACCGAATCGAAAATAAACGAGTTAAAAATCGCATTAGAACCCAAAAGCAATACCAAAACCGAAGGAACGGTAACCTTTACCGAAAAAGACGGCAAAGTAACGTTTGCGGCAACTATTTCCGGGCTGACACCGGGCGTACATGCCATCCATATCCATGAAAAAGCGGATTGTTCTTCTGCCGATGCCACTTCTGCCGGCGGACATTGGAATCCGACGTTTAAAAAACACGGTAAATGGGGTCAGGGAGAATATCATAAAGGCGATATCGGTAACTTTACCGCCGATGCCAAAGGGAATGGAAAAATTACACTCACAACAGACGAATGGTGTATCGGATGTGGAGACGCTACCAAAGACGTTCTTGGAAAAGCAATCATCGTTCACCAGGGTGCGGATGATTTTGTAACGCAACCAACCGGTAATGCCGGTGGACGTGTCGCTTGTACCGCCATTATCCGTTAAAAAAATAGTATCCGGAAGCTTCTCGAAATTCGAAAATACTTCCGGATACTATTTTTTAAAAACTTATCGACATCATTGTTATCCGATAAATAAAAAAAGTAGCTTTGTGGAATAATTTTCGACAATGATTAACCCTTCAATTAACGGTTGGATAGATAAGTTTTTTATTAAGCAAAGTCCTTTGCCGTTACCTGTTGTGGTATACCCCAAAGAATTTTACAATAGCGTTCGTAAAACCGGATTTATTTACGGACATGTGGTCAATTTTGTGACCGACAAACCCATTGAAACCAAAGGCTGGACTTCGGAAGAACTTACTAAAGTAGCACTATTAAACAGTCTTTATGGCGTTTTTGGGCTGATTACTCACGACTCCGATCCCAAAACATTCATTCAAAAAGCCATTGTTTTCTACAATCAGATGAACCCCGAAGGGTTTAACCTGCTTAAAAAGATGCTGCCAAGTGCCATGCCAAGCAACGAGCTGGAAAAAATGATCAGCGAGCGGGTGCGTACCAACGACAACATCATCAGTAAGAATTTCTCGCATATCCTGACCAATGCCCTACTCTTTATGGATGTATTGGCATTCCGTCAGTACCTATTACATGGTGAAATTCCAAATAATTATCTGAAAAAACTGGAGGAAACCATTGTAAACCTGGTAGCGTTGGCGTTAAATACCAAGACCAACAAATCGAATTACGATGATTTACTGATTAAGCTTTTCGAATCGTCTGTGCGGTTTACCAAGTTTAACACCCTGAGTATTCAGGACATTCAAATGCTTGAACTGGACTATTTCAGTTCTCCTTTAGAAAAAAACTACCTGTTGGATATTACAGGTATGGCTTTGTGGAGTGATGCCGTTCTCGAGGAATCGGAAACCCGGTTTATGTACAACCTTGCAGAACAATTACAAATCGAACGGGAATATGCTGTCGAAAGCATTTGTGCCATCGATGAATTCATCATGAAATACCAGAAAGAAATTCCGTATTTCCGCTATTCGAATCCAGTAAAGCATTTTTATGATCAGGCGACACAAAACGTAATTGTACTGATCACCCGCAATAAAAACCGGCTATTAAAAGAGATTAGTGAAAGTGGAGAACTGATGTTATTACTGGCCAAATCGACGCACAAAGACCTCGATCAGAAGGAAAAGAAAAAGATGAAAAAGCAATTATTAGACATCTGTAAGACCATCCCTTCGCTTACCATCTTTCTTTTACCTGGCGGGAGTTTGCTGTTGCCGATACTGATTAAATTTATCCCGAAATTATTACCTTCTGCATTTAACGAGAATCTGGATATTGAATAAAACCTGTCAGATCTTTGATATCTGACAGGTTAAAAAAAGGCTGTCTTCCGACAGCCTTTTTTATAAATCTAATTGATATATTTCATCCAAGTCCTTATTCGAACTCAAATTGACTTTTAAATCGGTAATATAACCGGACCGTAACCCGTATACCCAACCGTGCAAATGCAACTCCTGTTCCTCTTTCCAGGCCGCCTGCACGATGGAGGTTTTGGCCAGGTCATACACCTGTTCGGTTACATTTAATTCGACAAAGCGGTTAAATCTTTCATTTTCGTCCGGAATCGCATCGAGTTCTTTTTTATGGAAACGGTACACATCTTTAATATGTCGGATCCAATTATCGATAATTCCAATCGAACTGTTGGTCATTGCGGTTTTAATACCGCCACAACCATAATGTCCGCACACGATAATATGTTTGACTTTAAGAGCGTTTACGGCATAATCGAGTACGCTCAACATATTCATATCGGAATGTACGACCATATTGGCAATATTGCGGTGCACAAACACTTCACCCGGTTGTGCACCAATGATTTCATTTGCCGGAACACGGCTGTCGGAACAACCGATCCACAATAAGGGCGGTTTCTGACTTTTAGATAACCTGATAAAATACTCCGGATCGTCGCTTAACTTCGATTCGACCCATTTCTCATTATTTTCGATTAACTTTTTATAAAACGCACTCATTATGTTTGATTTTTTCCGGAAACGAATTCTTTTCTAGTCGTGTAAAATTTCTTTCATAAACTGAACTTCACCGGTTTCGATATCATAGTATGCACCGGCAATTCCAATTTGTCCTGATTCGAAAAGTTCGCGTAATACATCACTTCTATCCAGAATTTCATCCATTGTATGGATTACGTTATGCTGTGCTACAGCACTTACCAAAGTCGGATCGGTAGGATCAACACCTGGCATTTCGGCTTTTACTTCGTTAACCGAAACCTGTACTTTACTTAAAAGATTCGTCAAATGTCCTAATTCGGCACCTTGACACGCTCCTTTAATCGCACCACATTTACTATGACCTAAAACAACGATTAATTTTGTTCCAGCCAATTTACAGGCGAACTCCATACTTCCCAGGATATCGTCATTTAAAATATTCCCGGCAATTCGCGCACTGAAAATATCCCCTAATCCCTGATCAAAGATTAATTCGGCTGAAGTACGGCTGTCGATACAACTTAAAACAATTGCAAAAGGAAACTGACCATCTTTTGTGTCGTTTACCTGTTCCAATAAATTTCGGTTTACTTTTAAATTGTTTACAAAACGTGCGTTACCTTCTTTTAAAAACTGAAGTGCTTTTGCTGGTGTTACGGTTGCTTGTGTTTCTGCTGTATGTGCTTTCATTTTTATAATTTTTGGAAGCGTATTGATTAGGCCCTCCTAAAAAGTAAGCTTTTAAATTGCTTTAAAATTACTCATTAATCCAGAAATGGCTTTACAATTTCACTTATTTATTATTAGTTATTTTTTTAATTTACTTATTTTGAATGTTCTATAAATACGTTCTTCTTATCCGAATGGGTATTTTCCAGTTCATATTCGTCTTTAAATCCTACTAAATGAACCTCGATATTATCTTCTACGGCGCGGATGGCTTTAAATTCTTTGATCAAATCCTGAACATCATGCGCGATATAAACCGTATCGGAAGCATTGATAATTACTTTCGAGTTCTCCGGAATTTCGTTTAATGTATTTTTGATAGCCGCTTTATTCAGGAATGAGACCTCCTGTGCCAGGTCGATATGAATGATATCCCCATCGTGGTATTCTTCTTTACGGAAATTGTAGGCTCTTTTGTGATTTCCACGCAATACGGCAAATACACTGATCACAATTCCTAATAACACCCCTTTTAGAAGGTCGGTAAAAACAACCCCTAATAAAGTTGCGATAAACGGAACGAACTGGTATTTTCCTTTGTGCCAGAAATGCATGATTACTGCCGGTTTCGCTAATTTATATCCTACCAATAATAGAACCGCCGCTAAAGTTGCCAATGGAATTTTGTTTAGTATAAACGGAATACTTACCACACTGATCAGTAATAAAAGACCGTGGATAATCGCCGACATTTTAGATTGTGCTCCGGCATTGGCATTCGCAGACGAACGCACTACTACCGATGTCATTGGTAAACCACCTAATAACGAACTTACCATATTCCCTACTCCTTGCGCTTTTAATTCCACATTGGTGTTGGTGAATCGTTTGTGCACATCCATACGGTCGGCTGCTTCGATACACAACAGGGTTTCGATAGACGCTACAATAGCGATTGTAAAGGCTACCATCCATACTTTCGGATTTGTGATAGACGCAAAATCCGGTACTACGATAATTTCTTTTACATCGTCAAAAGACGCCATTACCGGCAAAGCTACCAGATGTTCTTTTGCGATGGCCAACGGGCTACCTGTTTGGATAAATATTTCGTTGATCAATATTCCAAGAATAACGGCTACTAAAGCCCCCGGAACCAATTTGATTCGTTTTAGGAAACCGATTTTATCCCAGGAGATCAAAATTGCCATCGAAATCAGGGTGATGATCACCGATCCCATATTAATATAATCCAACGCACCTAAAAGCGACGAAAACGTATTTCCGCCTTCCATTTGCACGAATGCCTGATCGCCTTCAAAATCCCTGTCGTATCCAACAGCGTGCGGAATTTGTTTTAATATGATGATTACTCCGATACCGGCCAACATTCCTTCAATAACATTGGTTGGAAAATAGTTGGAAATACTTCCGGCTTTAATAAACCCTAAAGTGATTTGGATTAATCCGGCTAGAAAAACGGCCAGTAAAAATACGTCGAACGCGTTCAGGTCGGTAATGGCTGTCAGTACAATAGCTGTTAAACCGGCAGCCGGACCCGAAACACTAATATGCGATTGGCTTAAATAACCCACAATGATACCCCCGACAACTCCGGCGATAATTCCTGAAAATAATGGTGCACCCGATGCCATGGCAATACCAAGACACAACGGTAACGCAACCAAAAATACTACTAAACCCGAAGCAAAGTCAGCCTTCAGGTTAGCAAAAAGATTGATTTTTTTTGTCATAACCGATAAAGTATAATACAATTAGATTGTAAGCGTGTAGAAGAACGCTTAAATGGTGAACGCAATGTTCCTGTAATTGAATTATACCTGTTCGGGAGGAGGAGAAAAGATCTCTCTGAAACGATTGTCGTGTTTCAGGGTATTCTCAAAAGTAATAACCGTATTGGTTTGTTTTGGGGCAAGGAAAATCGGATCCTGAAATTCGAACTTCAGCTGCGCTTTGGTTTCTTTGATTTCTTTTACCGTTTCCTCTTCAGAAAGACTGTATACCATAGACGTATCGGTATCGCTCTTCAGGAACCCAACGATGGTAGGAGTTGCCAGAAAAGTGATAAACAGAAGTAATACTATTTTTACCAATACTTTCATGCCGCGAACTTACAAAAAAAATGATGTAAAAAAAGTTAAGTGAAAAACAATTAATATTTCTTTAATACTTTTTCACTTAACTTTTGAATTTTTATGAATTTTCAGGTTTTAAATTTCTTCTTCCAACCAGGCTTTCATCATCCACATGGTTTTTTCCTGCTCTTTGATAAAGTCACTCATCATGGAGTTGGTACCTTCATCATCGATTTCGGCCGATTGACTTAAAATCACTCTTTCAATTTTTAACAAGTCGGTTAAAGAAGCGATGATCAGGTGAACTGCTTCTTCGTCGTTGGAAATATTTCTACCAATTGGCAGTTTATTGTTTTTGATATAATCGTCGAAAGTATGTAACGGAACCGCACCCAATGTCAATACACGTTCGGCGATCAAATCCACTTTTAACTGTGCGTCGTTGTATAATTCTTCAAACTTCACATGCAAATCAAAAAAGCGCTTTCCTCTGATGTTCCAATGCAAACCTCTCAGATTTTGGTAATACACCTGAAAATTGGCTAATAAAATGTTTAATTCGGCTACTAAAACTTTTGTTTCTTTAACGGGTAATCCAAGGCTGTTCATTTTCATATTACTTATGTTTAAAGATTATACTACAAATTTAACCAAAAATAAGCCGCCAGAACTATAATTAATATTGATACTTTTTATAATTTTATCGAAAATTTCTATAAAAATGACCATCACCCAATTATATTACGTATTAGCCGTAGCTGAACACAAAAATTTCACCCTTGCCGCCGAAAAATGTTTTGTCACCCAACCGACACTGAGCATGCAAATCCAGAAACTGGAAGACGAATTGGAAGTGCAGATATTCGACCGTAGTAAAAAGCCGATACAACTCACCGAAATAGGTCAGAAGATTGTTTCTCAGGCCAAAAACATTGTCAACGAATCCGATCGGATTAAAGACATCGTCGATCAGCAAAAAGGATTTATTGGTGGTGAATTTAAAGTAGGGATTATTCCAACGGTTATGCCTACCCTATTACCGATGTTCCTGACCAATTTTGTAAACCGCTATCCGAAAGTAAATCTGATCATCGAAGAACACAATACGGAAGAAATCATCAAACGCCTAAAAAACGGTCATCTGGACGTTGCGATAGCCGCTACACCACTGGAAGAAGACAGTTTAAAAGAAATCGTCTTGTATTACGAACCGTTTGTGGCGTATATTCCGGAAAACAACCGAAACTTTGACAAAACGGAAATCGACATCAACGATCTGGATCTTGATTCCATTTTACTATTACAAGACGGCCATTGTTTCCGCGACGGCATTCTGAACCTGTGCAAAAACAAAGGCAATTTTACCGATACGAAATTCCATATTGAAAGCGGCAGTTTTGAAACACTGATCAAACTCGCCGATGAAGGATTGGGCACTACGCTGCTTCCGTATTTACACACTTTGGATTTAAAAGAAAAAGACAAATTAAAATTACGCCATTTTAAGGAACCGCGTCCCGCACGTGAAGTAAGTCTTATTTTTCCGAAAAGCGAGCTGAAAAGCCATATTATAGAAGCATTGCGTACTACGATTGCCGGTGTGATCAAAGGTGCTATTGCCTTTCACAACGTCGAGATTATCAGTCCGCTGAAAAACAAAAAAGGAGTCAACTAATTGACTCCTTTTTTTCATTGATTAACGTATATAAGACATTGTTTTAACTCGGGCTTGCCTACGGTATAATGTAATAACCAATCACGTAATTGGTCGACTTCGTAAGGTAATAAGTTTTTTAAGGCTTTTTCTAACTCTTTACAAAATAACTTTGGGTCAAAGCTTACTCTTTCTAAAATAGATTTGGTGTAAGTAAACATAGCTCTTGGCATAATCTACAAGCATTAATGGGTTAATTCAAGGGTAAGAACGTAACTACTCTCGTAAATCTACAAACGAAAGCCGGTTTATAAGGCTAACGCATAAATTGTTATTTTAGTATAACAAATTTAAAAATTTAACATTTTGTAGCTCTCAACATTTCGCGTTTTCCCGGTGGCCCTGGTAATTTTTCAGTTTTAAAACCTGCTTCCTGAAGCGCTCTTTTGATAGAACCTCTGCAGGCGTAGGTTACCAGCGTTCCTTGTTCCTGTAGCGCATCATACATGATTTTAAAAATCTCCGTCGTCCAGAGTTCCGGTTGCACGTTAAATCCGAATGCATCAAAGTAAATCAAATTAAATCGATTTTTGTAATCTATTTCGTTAAAGTATTGTTGCCTTTTTGTTAAAGTGAAATGCGGTGATAGCACTGTTGGCGCCTCCCAGGGACAATTATGCATTCTTTCGAAAACCGATTTCCGTTCGGTGGCATTCAAAGCCGTAACATAATTCATATGCTCCCGTTCTTCCGGACTTATCGGAAAAGCTTCCACGCCCACATAATCGATAGACTGCTGTTTCTTTTCCGCCTCGAGATAGGTTATAAATGCATTTAACCCCGTTCCGAAGCCGATCTCTAAAACAGCAACGGACTGCCCTTCAAAAAGAGACAGTCCGTTACTTATAAATACATGCTTTGCTTCCTGTATCGCTCCGAATTTCGAATGATACGTTTCATTCCAACCTTCGATATAGATCGTCGTTGATCCGTCTGCTGTTTGTATTACTTTCCGATTCAAATTATTTAATATACAGTTTTTTAATTCTCGGGATAGGTCCGCCGCACTTTGACTCGTGACAGCGAACACAGGCATCCACACCGTTATTAAAATGTGTTTTGGCATTATCCGGATCGGCATAGATCTGTTTTTGTGCCTCGATAAATTTTTTAGCCTGCTCTTTAAAGAAAGCGTCATTTTCACTTTCGTCGGTCATTACCGCCTGGTGAATTTTCAGGAAATGTTCCGGAAAATTTCCGACATCCTCCCCGTTTTTAATCCGGTCTTTTAAACGTTGGTTATCCACATACATCTGTTCCATCAAAGCGGCCATTTCGGACATTTCATACATTTTGAAATCTTTTTTTTCCGATTCTACAGCCGGTGCCGACTTTACATCCGCTTCTTTCCGGTTACAGGAGATTACCAATAGCATGGCTCCGGAAACCCATGCTAAAAACAACATTCTCTTCATTATTTACTAATTAAAACGCCATCGGCCATAAAAGCATACGTCACTTTCGGTTGCTTGATACTGTCGATTTCCGCCTGCGACTTACCACCGTCTTTGGCATAATGCTTCAGTTGTTCTACGCTTTCCACATTCACAAAAGCTTTACCATTTACAATAGCCTCCTGATTCGTTGCATTCATTGGGACAAAAAAGGCGTAATCTTTAAACTTTACAAAAGTCTCTTTACCATCGGTCAGATCCAATGTCATCCAACATCCTTTTTTCTGGCAAACATCTTTAATATTGGATTTGAACTTCAGGTTTATCGTATCCCCTTCTTTCATATCTTTGAATTTGGCCAACATCGCTTCTTTTGTAATCACCCCATCGGTAGTAATGCTATCCCCAAAAACAGCGTATTCGGTTTTGTTTTCGGCCAATTTGGCCGCGTCTTGTTTTTTAGAATTACAGCTTGCTAATGTGATCAGCACTGCTGCTAAAAAAATACTTCTTTTCATATCTCGTTTGGATTCGTTATTTTGATTATCAAGATCTTAAACAGCTAACCGCTTTTAGGATAATTTGCCCTGTTTTAAGACCTTCCAAAGAAACAAATTTATATTGAATATGCATAATTCTAATTTATTTTTTCGCTATTCCCGATTAATTCGGAGGAATTGCATTCAAAAAGTAACAATTCAAAAAAAAATTAATAGTTCCTTATTTAATTACATTATTTTTAATCGCACATTATTAAAAGTGCTTTTTTTAATTAAATTTGCAACGACACAACAATTTTTTTATCAATTTAAAAATTATGTTTTATTGTTGGCTACCAACAAATTAGCCGGTTTTTAAAATTAACAGCTTAAATGGAATTAAAAACATCAACTGACATTAGAATTATCAAAGCCGACAGCAGCAAAATCAACAGTGTTGATTTTGAGAACCTGACTTTCGGAAATATTTTCACCGACCATATGCTGATTTGCGATTATAACAACGGAAAATGGGAACAGCCGGTTATCATGCCGTACGAACCGTTTACGTTAGATCCATCGGCAAAAGTTTTCCATTACGGACAGGCAATTTTCGAAGGTATGAAAGCCTACAAAGACGAACAGGACGACGTTTGGTTGTTCCGTCCGGATCAGAACTTTGATCGTTTTAACAAATCGGCCGTACGTCTTGCCATGCCGGAAGTTCCGGAAGACGTTTTCCTGGGCGGTTTACACAAGTTACTTGAAATCGAAAAAGAATGGGTTAAAAAAGGATTTGGAAATGCATTGTATATCCGTCCATTTATGATTGCAACCGGATCGGGTGTAGTCGCGGCTCCTTCTTCACAATATCGTTTTACCATTATCCTTTCACCGGCAAAATCGTATTATTCCGGCGAAGTAAAAGTGGTGATCGCCGAGCATTTTAGCCGCGCGGCAAACGGAGGAATCGGAGCAGCAAAAGCAGCCGGTAACTATTCAGGGCAATTCTACCCAACCAAATTGGCCAACGAGCAAGGTTTCCAGCAGATTATCTGGACCGACGATGCGACGCATACCAAACTGGAAGAAGCCGGAACAATGAACGTATTTTTCAGAATCAACGATACCTTATATACTGCACCAACCAGTGAGCGTATTTTGGACGGTGTAACCCGTAAGAGTATTATCGAACTGGCAACCAAAGAAGGTATCGACGTACAAGTTCGTCCGGTATTGGTTGACGAGATCGTAGCAGCCGCTCAAAACGGAACCCTACAGGAAATTTTCGGAGCCGGAACAGCAGCGGTAGTCAACCCTATCGTAGGATTTTCGTATAAAGAAACGTATTACGAACTTCCGAAACCGGAAAATTCGTTTGCTACTTTTATCAAACAACAGTTAACCGGAATTCAGCACAAGCAAATTGAAGACACTTTTGGATGGACTGTAAAAATCTAATCCAAAACAATTGATATAAAAAATCCCGAAGCAACTTCGGGATTTTTTTATTTTAGTATGGTTTCGAAATTCGGTTTAAAATAGTTCGGTCCTTTCATCACCTTTCCATCTTCACGGTAAATCGGTTTTCCGTCTTCGCCCAATTTACTCATATTACTGCGTTGGATTTCATCAAAAACTTCCTCGATTTTATGCTGTAATCCGTGTTCCAGAATCGTTCCGCATAAAATATAAAGCATATCTCCTAAAGCATCGGCAATTTCGACCAGATCATTATTTTGAACCGCTTCCAGATATTCTTCATTTTCTTCTTTCATCAGATTATATCGCAGTAGATTAACCTGCTCGCCTAAGTCGGCTTTGGGAAGCGCGCTAACTCCCAGTCCGAAGGATTCATGGAATTCCTGAACGGCCTGTAATTGTTTTTTCATATCCTTTAATTTTACGGTCTAAAATAGAAAATCTCCCGGCAAAACGCTAATTTTGCCTAAAATTAAAATTCATGTTTACATCAGGTCAACTTTATTTCGCTTTATTCTTTGTTATCGTATTTGTAACCGCAATGATTTATGTATACCGAAAGGACCTGTCGCTCCACAAATTACATTACAAAGGATCCCTTTGGATACTACTGGCCTTTTTTGCTTTTATAGGAATTTTATTTATAATTAAACTCTTTTTGAAAGAATAATTGTTATAACTTTGGACAACTAAATGAAATTTTTTTAATACTATGCGCGTAGTTAAATACATATTTCTTTTATTACTATTAGCAGCTGTTGCACTAACGGTTTACATTGCTACTCAAACCGGCTCGTTCGATGTACAACGAAGCAAAGTAATGCATGCAACACCGGCAGCTTTATTCAATTATGTAGACGACTACAAAAACTGGGACGATTGGGGTCCCTGGAAAGAAGACGATCCTACAATACGCAATAGTTATACCGACAAAACACAGGGAGTTGGCGCTTCTTTCTCCTGGACCGGTAAAGATGGAAATGGTAAAATGGAAACCATTAAAACCGTTGACACCGATAGTATTCAGCAAAAAATATACTTTGATCAAAGCGAAACCCCTTCCGATGTTTACTGGATTTTCACACCGGTAAAAGGCGGCACCAAAGTTACCTGGGGTATGAAAGGCAACATGAATTTTATGATGAAAGCCTTCTCTATTCTTAGTGGTGGTTCCGACAGAATGCTAGGTCCGATGTTCGAAAAAGGATTGGAAAACATCGACAACCTATTGGTTAAAGAATTAAAAGTATACAATATTAAGATCAACGGGCTGGTGAAAAAGGCCGGAACGTATTATATCAAACAATCGGCTACCTGTAAAATCCCGGAATTACCCGGACTAATGGGATCTATGTTTGCCAAATTACACAAATTCACCAAAGACAATAACATATCGGTAAGTGGAAGCGCCTTTGCTATTTACAGCAAATACGACACTGCTTCCAACATTGTAGACTTTTCGGTTTGTATTCCGGTAAAAGAAGAAATATTCACCGCACAAGGAAGCGACATTGCCGCGGGTGAACTGGTACCTTATCTCGCTTTAAAAACAACCTTGACCGGAGATTACTCTCACAGCAAAGAAGCCTGGGACAAAGCCTACGCCGAGATTGCAAAGAACAAATGGCTGGAAGATCCTAATGGAAAATACCTGGAAGTTTACAAAACAGGACCACTACAAAGTCGTAAACCGTCTGAGTGGGTAACCGAAATCTTTATCCCGATTACGGCAAAACCAAAACCGGTAGCCCCTGCAGCTACAACAACAGCAGATAAACCGGTACCACCGCCACCAACAGCAAAACCAATCGAATAAAACATAAAAAAGTCCCTTTTTTGAAAGGGACTTTTTATTTATATATGTTTGCTCCATTATTACTCTTTTGCTAATAAATAACGTACCACGGTTTCGGCGGCATGCAAACCAAACAAAGCCGGCATCCAGCTATTGGTTCCAAAAAATGATTTTTTAAAGTTCTGTCCGTCTGTCATTTTCAAACTGCTTTCATCCGGTTTCTCCGTAGAAAACACCGCTTTAACACCGGTTGAGATTCCTTCTTTTTTCAAACGCTTACGAATCGTTTTTGCCAACGGACACACATCGGTTTTACTGATATCTTTTACCACAATCTTACTCGCCAGTAATTTCCCTCCGGCTCCCATATTACTGATGATCTTCACTTTTTTGCGTTTAGCCGCCAGAATCAGGTTTAATTTTGGTGTAATACTATCGATACAGTCCAATACATAATCAAACTCCGGTGTGATCAATTCAAAAGCTCTTTCCGGCGATAGGAATTCTTCGATACGGGTTAACTCCAATTCCGGGTTAATATCCAGTAATCGATCCCCTACAATTTTTACCTTTGGCTGTCCTACAGTCGAATGCAAAGCCGGTAACTGTCGGTTGATATTCGTAATATCCACGGTATCACCATCCACTATCGTCATTTTCCCGACACCTGCCCGTGCTATAAATTCTGCCGCAAACGATCCGACACCTCCCATTCCAACAATCAATACGTTTGCATTTTTTAATTTTTCGAGTCCTTCTTTTTTAAACAGCAATTCTGCTCGCTCTGTCCATTCAGCCATTTATTTTTTATTTATTGTTATCAAATACATTTTTAAAATTTCGGGTCACCATTGCTTCAATGGCGCCACTCTTAATCGAAGCGGCTTTTTCATATACCTGAAAAATCGTCTCTTCCACCATATCCGTTTCCAGAAAAAAGCGATCGTCCGGCACGGCTTTAAACACCGCTTCCAATTCCGGGTTTCGCAACAGGTATTTCCCGAAAGAAAGGTAAAACCCGTTATCCAACAGCGATCGCGCCACCTGATAATTCTTAGAAAAACCATGGATGATCATTGGCACTTCCACTTTCATTTGTTTTTTAACCGCGATAACTTCCTGATAGGCCGCCACGCAATGTAGAATAACCGGTTTGGGATTTTGTTCCAACAATTCCAATTGGCGTTCAAAAACCGAAAGTTGTTTGTTGATATCCGTTTCAATCCGCTTATCCAGTCCGCATTCGCCCAACGCCAAACAATTGGTCTCTTTTAGTTTCTCCGAAATGATTCGCAAGTCCTCTTCCAATCGTTCCGCTTTGGCATACCACGGATGTATCCCTATGGAATAAAACGCCGCAGAAGAATCGAATTCGTCAGGATACTGATTTACAATTTCCAAAACACCCGAATCACCAGATGCTTTATGCGTGTGCAGATTGTACAACATTATTTGTGAAACGCTTTAACACCGGCACGGATTTCCACTTTCAGATCGTTTGCCTGTGGTGGTATCGGACAAGAATAACCTTCATTATACGCGCAATACGGATTATAGGCTTTGTTAAAATCGATCGTTACGCTATCGCCATTCGGGATTTCCAGATCGATATAACGACCACCGCCATAACTATCCACACCACTCGTGAGATCGGTAAAAGGTAAAAACAGGTAGTTTTTATACTTTTCCATTTTGGCCAGTTCCAGATTGCGGTACACATTTAGTTTATACGCTTTATCCTCAATTTTAAAAGACAACTCTCCGTATTTTACATACAAGGGTTTTCGCGTCCCGGTAGTTGGCATCGCAAAAGGCTTTTCGTCTGTTGCTTTTACCAAACGGGCGCTCACACAATACTTCATATCCACCGGAAAAAAGTCCAGCGTTTTAAATTTTTTGCGGTCTTTCTCTTTTAACGGCGATTCGTCCGCATTGGCATATTCGGAATTGATCTTTTTCTGAAAAGCAGCAACAGATTCCTTATCGCATTGCGAAAAGCCTGTTAGCGGAAATGCCATTACTAGTAATAGATATAGTATTTTTTTCATGATAATCGGTATCAGACTGCGTATGAAACAGCTGCTGCAAAAATAAGCAAAAATCCCACGCCCGAAACTACTGCTATTATTTCATTATTAATTTACATCATTTCCCATTTCCGACATCAAATAGTTTGTAAATTTGACATTTAGAACCGTATATGCTACAAAGAGTTTTTTCCAACTACATCAATAATTTCAGAGGATTTTCGCGTGAAATATGGATCCTGACCTTAATCACCTTTATCAACAGAGCGGGAACGATGGTCTTACCCTTTTTATCGAAATACCTAAAAGAAGACCTCCATTTCGACTACCATCAGGTGGGCTGGGTCATGGTGAGCTTTGGTTGCGGTTCGATGATCGGTTCTTGGTTGGGTGGAAAACTATCGGACAAAATCGGCTTTTACCGCATCATGGTTTTCAGTCTGTTTACCAGTGGCATCCTGTTTATCAGCCTCCAATTTGTAACTAGTTTTACCGGATTGTGTCTCGCGATGTTTTCAATTATGATCATTGCCGATATGTTTCGACCGGCGATGTTTGTATCTTTAAATACCTATGCACGCCCGGAAAACCGAACCCGTGCCCTGACACTTGTACGACTCGCTGTTAATCTTGGATTTGCAGCCGGACCAGCCATGGGTGGGTTGATCATTATGGGAATGGGTTACAAAGGTCTTTTTTGGGTTGACGGTATTTCCTGTATTACCGCGATTGTTTTGTTTCGCCTGTTGGTAAAAGAGAAAAAAAGAGAAAAAACCGCCAGTCATTTCGAAGATACCGAACCGGTAAAATCCGTATTTAGCGACAAACCCTTTTGGCTGTTTTTGTTTATCAGTTTTGCGACCGCTATGGTATTCTTCCAGTTTTTCAGTACGCTACCTTTATATCATAACGAACAATACGGCCTCACGGAATTTCAAACCGGTTTGCTGATGTCGATAAACGGTCTTTTGATTTTCCTTTTTGAAATGCCTATTGTAGGTTATTTTGAACGGAAAAAAGTGGATAAAATCAAACTTATCTTTTTCGGAGCCGTATTTATCACCTTGGGATTCTATGCCCTATTATTAAACGGCTGGGTTGGTATACTAGTGATCAATCTGGTTTTGATCACTTTTGGCGAAATGTTTGCGTTCCCGTTTTCCAATTCCTTCGCCATGAGTCGCGCTCCAAAAGGACACGAAGGTCGTTATATGGCATTGTATACGATGAGCTTTAGTCTCGCGCATGTGATGAGTTCGAAAACCGGAATGGAAATTATTTCCCGTTATAACTACACCGTGAACTGGACTTTTATGGGAACTTTTGCCGCAACGGCTGCTTTTGCCGCAATTTGGCTTTTAAAAATTGTAAAATCAGAAAACAACTAACACACTAAAAACAAGACTTTTAGCGTTACCTATATTGCTGTATGAAGTAAAAAAACTATATTTTTAGTTATTCAACTATATTTTTAGTTGCAAAACTAAATTTATAGTTATATCTTTGTTTCAACAAATCGGAAGTCCTGTCCGATTGCTATAGAAAATGAGTATCATGCAGAAATTAACAAACAAAGAAGAAGAAGTAATGCAAATTTTATGGACGCTGGAAAAAGCGTTTGTAAAAGAAGTCTTGGCCGAAATCAAAGACGACCAACCGCATTACAACACCCTGTCGACTATTATCCGGAATCTGGAAGAAAAAGGCTATGTGTCGCACAAGGCATTTGGCAACACACACCAGTACTTTCCGATCGTAAAAAAAGAGGATTACCGCAAAAGTTTTATGAACAATGCCATCGAAAACTACTTTAACAATTCGTATAAAAGTATGGTTTCCTTTTTTGCCAAAGAAGAAAAAATCAGTGCGGATGAACTTCGCGAAATATTAGACATGATCGAAAAAAAATAGGCCTTTATGGAAGCATTTGGTATATACATTCTAAAAGTTACGGTATTGATCACCGTATTTTTCCTGGCATATCATTTCTTTTTACGAAAAGAAACGTTTTTTAATGCCAATCGCGGTTATCTGATGGCCGGTTTGTTTACATCCGTGTTACTTCCACTGATCTCATATACCAAAATTGTTTGGGTAGAACGGACTCCAATTGCTTCAATTGCCTATGCCGATGGTACGTCGCAAATTCAAATGGCAGTACCGGTTCCTGTCGATTCCGGTTTTGAAATCGACTACCACTATCTGTTTAGTATTTTGTACAGTATCGGTATCGTTTTGTTTTGTATCCGTTTTCTATCCGAATACCGATCGCTTCGAAAAATACTGGAAAAACCGAAAGCGGTAACCCATAATAATTTTCATTTTATCGATACCGAAAAAGTCCAATCCCCTTTTTCGTTCTTTAACTATATTGTTTACAATTCCAAATTATTGCAACAGGACGAATTGTCCGACATTATCGAACATGAAAAGATTCACAGCCGCCAGAAACACTCACTCGACATGATGATTGCCCAGGCCTTTTGCATCTTTTTCTGGTTCAATCCGATCATGTGGATCTACAAAAAAGCCATTGCTCAAAACCTGGAATTCATTGCCGATGCCGAAGCCACTAAGGTTGTCGGCGATGTCAAAGCCTATCAGAAAACTTTAGTAAAAGTAACAATGCAAACCCAATGCATTGCCATCACCAATCATTTTTATCAATCATTAATCAAAAAACGAATCGTTATGTTAAACACCAATCAGTCCCGAAAAAGGAACCTGTGGAAGTACCTAATCATCCTTCCGCTACTGGCCTTTTTTATCCTGCAATTCCA
The DNA here is from genome assembly GCA_023446155.1 of Bacteroidota bacterium. Taxonomy (GTDB): domain Bacteria; phylum Bacteroidota; class Bacteroidia; order Flavobacteriales; family Flavobacteriaceae; genus Flavobacterium. Next base: position 119,093 of record JAEXIT010000004.1, on the reverse strand, counting down.
GGTAAAAGTCCTGGCACAGGAAAAAAAACACGCATCAGCCACTTTACAGCAAAACAACACTCCTTATGCTCCCGGAGACGATATTACTGTAATCGTAGACAAAAACACCAGTGATGAACAATTAAAAAAGAATGTCGAGTTACTTAAAAACGAATACGGTGTTACGCTAAAGTATTCCAAAGTAAAACGCAACAAAGCCGGTGAAATCGTTCGTATTAAAATCGAATACAAAGACAAAGAAGGCAATACCGGAACCACACAAACAGAAAGCGACGAACCAATAAGCACCATCCATTTTATCAAAAAAACGGATCGTAACGGTAAAGTTAAAATCGGTTTTAACTCCGATACCAAAGAGCATCGCAATCCGAGAAACGGAAAAACCCGTGTTAGCACAACCATCAAAGACGAAAGCACCGATGATAATTCGGAAGACAGTTCGTTTGGCGATTACATCAGTAACCTGTTAAGTCCGCCATCACCACCATCACCGCCTAGTCCACCGACACCACCAAATGCACTGTCGGCTCCGGTTGCTCCAGTAGCACCTGTTGCTCCAGTAGCACCTGTAGCACCAAGTGTAAAAACATCCTCATCGTCGGTGATCATTAAAAATGGAAAAGTAACAACAACATCCCGAAATGGAAACGTTATTTATGTAAACGGCAATGAAGTACTTAATACCGATGATCTTAAAATTGACACCAAAGAAATCACCCGTAAGGCATTAGAAGACGCTCGTATAGCCATCGAAAAAGCCCGACCGGAAATTGACCGTGCTCGTATAGAAGCACTAAAAAGTCAGGAGCTAGCCATGAAAGATCATGAAATCGCCATGAAAGCACATGAAGAAGCGATGAAAGGTTTGGAAAAAGCCATGAAATCACAGGAGATCGCTCAAAAAGAACGCGAAAAAGCCATGAAAGCCCGTGAAGCTGCTATGAAAGACCGCGCTAAAGCCCTGGAATCGGCACGAAAGGATCGTGAAAAAGCAATGAAAGAACGTGAAAAAGCCATGAAAGAACGCGCCAAAGAAATGGAACGGGAATCTCGTGACAGTGAATAAAAAAAGAGCCACTAAATGTGGCTCTTTTTTTTGTATCTTTATCAAAACCAATGGAATATGTTTAAAACCCTCGCCCGACTCAACAAACTGCTTTTACCGAGTTACAGCAAACAAAACCTTGACCTATCCAAAGCAAGCGCTTTACAGAAGCTAATTATCGCCTGGCGGTATTATGTAACCATCCGAGCAATAAACTAGTACTGAAGCGCTGAAAATCGCTCGTAGCCGGCAATTTTATCGCCTCCGTTTAGAAAAGACAATTCCATCAGGAAATTCACCTGTACAATTTCACCGCCCAGTTTTTCTACCAGCTCACAAACCGCTTTAATCGTTCCGCCGGTTGCCAGCACATCGTCGTGAATTAGAACCTTATCCCCTTTTTGGATCGCATCGGCATGGATTTCCAGTGTATCGGTGCCATATTCTAATGCATACGAAGCCGAAATTGTATCGAACGGCAACTTCCCCGCTTTACGAACCGGCACAAAACCCGCTTGTAATTCGTGCGCCAATAAGGTTGCAAAGAAAAAACCACGGCTTTCCACCCCGATTACCTTGTCGATTTTTTTATTTTTCAGGTTTTCGATCAAAATCTGGAGGCATTCGTTCGTCGCTTCCGGGCTCATCAATAAAGGAGTGATATCTTTAAACAAAATTCCTTCTTTAGGAAAATCCTGAATATCACGCACATACTCTTTTAGTCTCATTTTTTTTTAAATTTTATTTCGATTTTGTTTGCAAGTTACACATTTACCCCTATATTTGCACCCGTAAAAACAACTAAGGCCTCGTGGCGCAACTGAATAGCGCATCTGATTACGGCTCAGAAGGTTACAGGTTTGAATCCTGTCGAGGTCACAACATCAGCTCATCTTTATGATGAGCTTTTTTTTTATTCAAATCAAACTTTTGTTGTGAAATAATGAGTATTTTGCAATTTTTATAATTCATTTATTCACATTTTTTATAAATTTATAAAGTTTTAACACCCATCCCAAAGGCAACTCCAATGAATCTGGATAAAAAAATTACAATTCTCATCAGTTGGTTTTTATCAAGACCAAAAACGACTGGGATATTGGTCTTTACACTCCTATTTTTAGTTTCGAATTTAATTCTTTTTTTACGTTATCAGATTATAAAAGAAAGCGAGCAACGTGAAATGAGCAGCATCCTTAATGTGGTGCATCAAAACATCGAACAATCGCTAAAAAACAGCCACATCAGCACACTCACGCTCGCGATGACCATTGACGACAATGGTAACCCGAGTAATTTTGATGAAATCGGCAAACAACTGGTCGATTCCAATCCGAATATCGATGCAGTAGAACTGGTTCCAAACGGCGTAATCAAATACGTATATCCACTAAAAGGTAACGAACCGGTAATTAATTACAATATTCTGGATTCTAAAAAGGCAAGCCAATGGGCGATGAAAGCCATCAAAAACCGAAAAATATACTATGTTGGTCCACTGGAATTAAAACAAGGCGGCAAAGGAATTGTAGGTTGGTATCCGGTATTCAAATCCAATAAATTTTGGGGATTCTGCTCCGTTGTCATCAAATTCAATACCTTTTTAGAAACTTCCGGAATTAAAACCTTCTCTACCGACAAGTATTATTTTCAATTTTCCAAAACCGATCCGGTAACCGGAAAAGAAGAATTTTTCCTTCCCAACAAAAAGAACTTCACCAACAAAACCCATCTGACCGTCTCATTTCCCGACGGCGACTGGAAACTCTATCTGATAACCAGCAACAACTATTACCTGATCAAACAATTAATTCCGATTGCTATTCTGGCGATTGTATTATCACTGATCTGCGGGTTGTTCACCACCAGTTTATTAAAACGACCATCCGAATTACAACGTTTGGTTCATTCGCAGGCGCTTCGTTTGATGAAGAGCGAAATTAAATTCAAATCCATTTTTGAACAGGCTGCCATTGGGATTGCACATATCGACTCCAATTCCGGTACTTTTATAGAAGCCAACGAACGCTTTTGCCAGATGCTTGGCTACGAGACCAACGAAATCAGCAAGATGGATTATATGATGATCACCCATCCGAACGATCTGGAAAACGATTTCAAAAAAATGCGACTACTCAAAAGAGGTGTTATCCGTGAATTCGGACTTGAGAAGCGTTTTTTCCACAAAGACGGCAATATCGTATGGGCCAGTGTCACCATTACCCCGTTATGGTCGGTAGGTGAAAAACCGACTTCACACATTGGTATCATCGAAGACATCACCGACAAAAAAGAAGCTCAGGATCGTATCAAGCGAAGTGAAAAACGTTTTAAAAGTTTATTCAACAACTCGCCGATTCCGTTATGGGAAGAAGATTTTTCGGAAGTAAAAAAATACCTAACGGAATTAGGCCTGATGGACATGTCGAAAGAAGAAGTAGAAAGCTATCTGAAAAACAACATCGACGTCATCCGCAAATGTTTGTCATTAGTTAAAGTTATTGATGTTAACAACATGTGTCTCGCGTTGCATTCGGTAAAAGACAAAAACATTCTAAAAGGCAAACTGAGTACCATTTTCGACGACGAGTCCATTCCGATTTTTTCGAAACAATTGATTGCCATCACCCAAAGGCAAAACCATATTACTGGCGATTCCCAGATCAAATTCATGGACAACCAGTACAAACACATTCATTTCCGCTGGAGCGTGGTTCCGGAATACGAAAAAACACTGGAACGTGTTTTGGTTTCGACCGAGGACATTACGGAACGTAAAAACTCCGAAGAAATGATTCTAAAATCACAACAAAAGATCGAATCTTTGATCAACACTATCGATGGTATTGTTTGGGAAGGCGATCCGAACACCTTTGATTTTACCTTTATCAGCCGTAAAGTAGAAAACATACTTGGTTACACCCCGGAAGAATGGCTGGAAACACCTTCCTTCTGGATCAACCACGTACATCCGGACGACAAAGAATGGGTTGTTGCCTTTATGTCACGTTACACCTACGAAAAAAGACAGCACGATTTCGAATACCGTATGATCCGCAAAGACGGCGAGATTGTATGGCTACGGGATATCGTAAGCGTGGTTGTTGAAAACGACGTTGCCGTAAACCTGCGTGGTATTATGATCGACATCACAAAAGCCAAAATGGCAGAGATCGAACTCAACAACACCCTACATCTGGTAACCGAGCAAAACAAACGCTTATTGAATTTCTCCTACATCGTATCCCACAACCTGCGTTCGCACACCAGCAACATTCAATCGATTTCAAACCTGATCGAATCGGCTGATACCGACGAAGAAAGAGACGAAATGATTCAGTTGTTAAAATCGGTTTCTTCGGTACTCAACGAAACGATGAACAATTTGAACGAAGTGGTTACCATACAGACCAACATTAACCTGATTATAGAACCTTTAAATTTAAAAAAATACATTAACAAGACGCTGGACGTACTTCGGGAGCAGCTACTGAAAAACGATGTGATTATACACAATGACGTCAACAAAGACATCGAAGTTAAATACAATCCTGCTTATTTAGAAAGTATATTACTTAACTTTATATCGAATGCGATTCGATACGGACATGCCGACAGGCAAACCGAAATTGATCTGAAATCCTACCAGGAAGACGGTAAAACCGTATTGGAAATTTCCGACAACGGAATTGGCATTGATCTGGAGAAAAATGGAGAAAAGCTATTCGGAATGTACAAAACATTCACCAACCATGCCGATGCAAGAGGAATAGGTTTATTTATTTCGAAAAATCAGATCGACGCCATGGGAGGAAAAATAGTCGTTAAAAGTACATTAGACCAAGGAACAACTTTTAAAATATATTTCAGATGAACGCCCCAAAAAGTATCTGTATAATTGATGATGACCCCATTTATCAATTAATTACAAAGAAAATAATTGAGAAAAGTCAATTATTTAGTCAGATTCTGAGTTACAAAAATGGAAAAGTTGCTATCGACTCACTAAAAGCCATTCAAAGCGCCGCGGAATTTCCCGATGTTATCCTACTCGACATCGACATGCCCGAAATGGACGGCTGGGCTTTTATGAATGAGTTACAACGGACGGATTTCGGGTTTGAAAAAAAGCCCGCTATCTACATCGCCAGTTCCTCCATTGCTAACGAAGATCGTGAAAAAGCAAACAGTTTTCCCGAGATTGTAGGTTATTTATGCAAACCGATCGACCGGGATATACTCGAACGAATTCACTTAGAAAACCCAAAAGACTAGCCTATGAACAAAAACCTACCCAAATACCCATTTTTGAATGACCCACAGCGATTTTATATTTAATACCCCTTTTAACAACCAGCTTTTTTCCGAAAGCGAAATCAAATACAAGGAATTCGAAGAATGCACTTTTACCGATTGTGATTTTAGCAATTGCAATTTCTCGGGTGTGGTTTTTACCGACTGTATTTTTTACAACTGCAATTTCAAGGAAGCCCAGATCAATTATGTCGGTTTGCGGAATGCGGTTTTTAACCATTGTGACTTTACCGATGTCAACTTTGCGATGACCGATCAGTTGTTGTTCGAATTTCACTTTAATGATTGTGTTTTGGATTATGCCAAATTCTACGCTTTAAAGCTCAAAAGAATGACGTTCACCAATTGCAGTATGATCGCTGTTGATTTTATGGCAACCGATTTAACGGAAGTTTTATTTGACAACTGTAATCTGCATCAGGCCATTTTTACCGACGCCACAGCCGAAAAAGCCGATTTCCTGACGAGCTACAATTTTACCATCGATCCGGAAAAAACCAAACTGCGCAAAGCACAATTTTCAAAAGGAGGATTAAAAGGATTATTACAAAAATACGAAATCATTGTCCGGTAAAATCAATACAATAATTTTACCTCTTTAATATCAAAAGTAGAAATAGAATCGTCCTCGAGGAGTACTTCAAGCTTCCCGTTTGAAGTTACTCCCTGGATAATTCCCATAAAATGCGAACCGTTATTCGCCTCAAAAGGCATGGGTATTCCCTTTTTAAACAACCTACTGTCGTACGACTGCCATAATAGCGTATATTCTTTTGCTTGCAAAAGCGATAGGTTTCGTTTTAAATTCCCCAATATGGCCAACATGACTGCCTCTTTGTCAAACACCCTCCCATAGATCGCATAGAGCGACGAAGCCTTCGGCAGGTTCTCAAAATGCTCCTGATTTACATTGAGTCCGATACCTACTATCGAAAAAATCTCCCCATTTCGTTTGATGCTGTTTTCGATAAGTATGCCACTAATCTTTTTACTCTCTGCCAAAATGTCGTTCGGCCATTTAATCGCCAATCCGCCAATGCCAAATTCTTCCAGCCCTTCGATTATACTCACCGCCACCGCCACATTCAAATGAAAAATAGCTTGAATATCCAATAACAAATCCCGAACTAAAACACTAAAAGTCAAATTCTTACCCGACTCCACATTCCATTCGGCGCCCATTTGCCCCTTCCCTTTTGTCTGATGTTCCGCCACAACCACGGTAAAGTTTTCTACAAATTGTTTTGTCAGTAAATCTTTTAAAAAATCATTTGTGGAACTTGTGGCACCGAGTTTGATAATATTCATAAAAATAAATAACTTTACTATCGCTAATCTTGTGTTAAGGTTCAAAAATAAAGACAAAATTTGATAACTTTGCGAAAATATATAAAATAATAAATGGCAAAAAAAGATATTAACAATGATGATCTGTTAGCTAACATCATTAAGGGAGTTGAAGAAGTAAAAGGTAATGATATAGATATTCTGGATCTAAGAGCAATCGAAAATACCGTATGTGATTATTTTGTAATTTGTAACGGTAATTCCAACACACAGGTTAACGCCATTGCCAATTCCGTACAAAAAATTGTTTCCAAGGAACTAAAAGACAAACCTTGGCATGTTGAAGGTGCCGAAAACGGAGAATGGATACTAATGGACTACGTAACAATCGTGGTGCATGTATTCCAGAAACACATCCGTGAGTACTACAACATCGAAAGCCTTTGGGGTGATGCTAAGATCACTTCTATCCAAAACAAATACTAAACATCCACATTTCACATGTCAAAAGATAAAAAACCAAATCCTTCTAAGATCAGAATTAGCCCATGGGTTATTTATGGGGCCGTACTTTTGATTTTAATTGCGATACAACTTGTTTCAAGCGGGACGAATTTTCAGGAAGTAAAACCTACCTCCTTATCCCGTTTTTACCAATACCTTGATTCCGGTCAGGTTGAAAAAGTCGTTTTCAACAAAAGTACGGCTCAGGTATACTTGAACAAAGCAGCACTTAACAGCAAAACCCACGAAAAAATTGAGAAGAAAAACCTGTTAGGAAAAGACAACACAGGTCCTCATTATACACTGGACATTGGTACCAACAGCGAGCTGTTCCAAAAGAAACTGGAAGAAGCCCGCCTGGAAGGAAAATTAAAGGATTATTCCTCAGAGCCGGAAAGCAACTGGGGTGATATATTGATCAACTTCTTACCGATTATCCTGATTATTGCCTTCTGGTTATTTATGTTCCGAAGAATGTCGGGTGGCGGATCCGGAGGAGGTGGCGGACAGATTTTCTCGATTGGCAAATCCAAAGCACGTCTTTTTGATGAGAAAAACGATATTAAAGTTACGTTTAAAGACGTAGCCGGTCTGGAAGGTGCCAAAGAAGAAATTCAGGAAATCGTAGAATTCCTTAAAAACCCTGAAAAATACACCAGTATTGGTGGTAAAATCCCGAAAGGAGCTTTACTAGTAGGACCTCCGGGAACCGGTAAAACCCTTTTAGCAAAAGCCGTAGCCGGTGAAGCCCAAGTACCGTTCTTCTCGTTATCCGGTTCGGATTTCGTAGAAATGTTTGTAGGAGTTGGAGCCTCACGTGTACGGGATTTGTTTAAACAGGCTAAAGAAAAATCACCTTCGATTATCTTTATCGACGAGATTGATGCCGTAGGTAGAGCCCGTGGTAAAAACAATTTCTCCGGATCGAACGACGAACGTGAAAATACATTAAACCAATTGTTAACCGAAATGGACGGTTTTGGTACGAATACACACGTAATCGTATTGGCCGCAACCAACCGTGCCGACGTATTGGACAAAGCGTTAATGCGTGCCGGGCGTTTTGACAGACAGATTTATGTAGACCTTCCGGACATCCGTGAGCGTAAAGAAATATTTGAAGTACACTTAAAACCGTTGAAAAAATCGGAAGAACTGGATACTGAATTCCTGGCCAAACAAACCCCTGGATTCTCCGGTGCCGATATTGCCAACGTATGTAACGAATCAGCATTAATTGCTGCTCGTAAAGGTAAAAAAGCCGTTGACAAACAGGACTTTCTGGATGCAGTAGACCGAATTGTAGGTGGCCTTGAAAAGAAAAACAAAATCGTTACCCCGGAAGAAAAACGCGCTATTGCGATTCACGAAGCGGGTCACGCTACGGTAAGCTGGATGTTAGAACACGCAGCACCACTGGTAAAAGTAACCATTGTACCACGGGGACAAAGCCTTGGAGCAGCCTGGTATTTACCGGAAGAACGTCTAATCGTACGCCCGGAGCAAATGCTGGACGAGATGTGTGCCACTATGGGTGGACGTGCAGCTGAAAAAGTAATTTTCAACAAAATTTCTACCGGAGCCTTAAGCGACCTTGAAAAGGTAACCAAACAAGCTCGTGCTATGGTAACCGTATACGGTTTGAACGACAAATTAGGAAACATCACCTACTACGATTCATCGGGTCAGAGTGAGTATAATTTCTCCAAACCATACTCGGAAGAAACGGCCAAAATCATAGACAAAGAGATCTCTGATTTGATCGAATCCCAGTACGACAGAGCGATTCAGATTCTGAATGAAAACAAGGAGAAACTGAACCAACTTGCCGACATTCTGATCGAAAAGGAAGTAATTTTCAAAGACGACCTGGAGGCCATATTTGGGCAGCGTCCGCATGAAAAAACAGAAAATGAAGTAGTTACTGAATCTTAAGAAAAATAATTATAACATTTTAAACAAAAATCTTAATTCGATTGTAAAATTGAATTAAGATTTTTTTATCTTTGATTGATTTCAAGTGCAAAAAACAAAGATCTGACCTACTTTTATGAGTCTTTTTAAAAAACTTTTCGGCAGTGCGAATGATGCTTCAAAAGAGGAGAGAGAACCCGAATTGAGCCAATATCATCCAGAGATTGAGATGCCGATAGACGAGCAATTTACTTTCAATTTCAAAAAAAATGGAGGTAAGTTTTTGTATTGTGAAAATTTAACGGAAGTACACGAACAGTTTGAAAATATTTTAGTCGAAAACGACTGGTTTGAAAGCGATGTCATTTGTTTAGAACCAAAACTCTACAGTTTGCTTGACGAGAATAAACTGAATTACAACCATCCGCAAAATCCCAAATTTTTATTTGCTTCCTGCGAAAACCTGATTGCCGATGAAGGATCCATCCTTTTTTCATCGAATCAGTTGCGACAAAACAAACCCAATGATTTACCATCGAATATCATCATTCTGGCTACTACCAGTCAGATTCTGGCTAATAAAAGCGATGGTCTTCGGGAAATCAAACGCAAATACGATAAAGAATACCCAACCAATATCACCACTTTTAAATATTTCGAAAAAGCAAAAGAAGAGGATTTTCTACAGTATGGCAGTTGTCCTAAAAACCTGTATTTATTGCTTTTAGAAGATTTGTAGTATGCGGGAAAGTAGTATCAGGGCCCTTTCGGGGTTTATCTATATCATCTTATTACTAACAGCCACGCTGTTTTCTGAAGTTAGTTTTACGTTACTCTTCGGCATATTCCTATTAATTGCCGTAGTCGAATTCTGCAAGCTGATCCATCTTAAAAGCGGTTTACCGATTCTATTAGGACTTGGCGCCTACATTCTCTTTATTGTATTCCGAATCAACGCATTCTATACCGATATTGCCATTTGTCTGGCAACACTGTTTGTTTCGATAAATTTAACGATCGATTTATTCGGATCGGCACAACCGGTTCGCACTGATAAATCGGCCAAGTATGTCAAACTTTTTGGCTATATTATATTGCCTTTTATCCTATTGATGAAAGCGCCCTTTATTACCGGTACTTTTACACCCAATATCATTATTGGAATTTTTATCCTGATCTGGACCAATGATACTTTCGCTTATATCGTGGGCAAATCTTTTGGAAAAACCAAACTATTCGAACGCATATCCCCTAAAAAGACAATTGAAGGCTTTGTTGGTGGATTGGTGTTCACCATGATCGGCAGTTATATCATCAGTCAGTTTTTCACTTTCTTTTCCCCTTTTATCTGGATTATGACCGGTTTAATCGTAGGGTTCTTTGGCACTATAGGCGATTTGGTCGAATCCAAATTTAAACGAACAGCCGGAGTAAAAGACAGTGGAAAAATAATGCCGGGACACGGTGGCATCCTAGATCGACTGGATAGTGTTATATTTGCAATACCGTTTCTTTATTTGTTTTATCAAATTTTAAATTATGTTTCATAAAGAAGGCTCAAAAATCATTTTAATCACAACCTTTTCGGTTGCTTTGACAGCTATTTTGGCTGATGAATTTATCAGTATCCTATGGTTACAAAAAGCAGTGCAACTGCTAGGATTGGTTGTATTGATACTTGTACTGCAATTTTTCAGAAATCCGAAAAGAATTGTAGACATCAACGACAATCACATCATTGCTCCGGTAGACGGAAAAGTAGTGGTTATCGAGGAAGTATACGAGCCGGAATACTTTAAAGACAAGCGTCTTATGGTATCGATTTTTATGTCTCCGATTAACGTACACGTAACGCGTTATGCCGTAAACGGGGAAGTAAAATACAGCAAATACCATCCGGGTAAATACCTGGTAGCGTGGCATCCGAAAGCCAGTGAAGAAAACGAACGAACTACCGTTGTAGTGGAAAATCGTATTTTCGGAGAAATCCTGTACCGTCAGATTGCCGGTGCTTTGGCACGACGTATTGTAAACTATGCTCAGGAAGGAATGCGCGTAGTACAAGGAACCGATGCCGGATTTATTAAATTTGGATCAAGGGTAGATTTATACTTACCTTTAGGTACCGAAGTGAATGTAAAATTAAATGAGAAAGCTGTAGGCGGCAAAACGATCATTGCAAAAAAATAATAATGTCCGATTCTAATTTAGATACGCAATTTCAGGAAGCCTTCGAGAAAGCTTCCAATATGACGGAGAGCTTACCTCAGGATGTCATGTTGCGCCTCTACGCCTATTACAAACAGGCACTGTCCGGAACCAACAGACTCAAACAACTTCAGGAGCCTCAGGATTTAAGGGATGCTTTTAAAATGAATGCCTGGATGCAGGTACGTCATCTATCGCCCGATGAGGCTAAGAAATTATATATAGAAACCGTAAATTCAATAATTAATAAGCCATGAAAAATTCTAAAATCCTTATTGCCGGTTTCCTTTTTTCAACCTTGCTTTTTTCTTGTAAAGACAAAAACAAGCTTGAAGAGGTCGTTGAAATCCCAGATCCGGTAGAACAGACGAAAACAGCAACACCAGTAGGAAATCCTGCCGATGTAAAAGCCGATCCCGGAACCTTCCAAATGAAAGGACTTCCGTATGCCTATGATGCTTTAGCACCTTATATCGACGCTAAAACCGTTGAAATTCATTACTCCAAACACCATGTCGGTTATGCCAACAACCTAAACAAGGCTATTGCTGGTACCACACTGGAAAAACAAACCATTGAAGACATTCTGACGAAATTGGACATGGAAAACAAAGCCGTACGTAACAATGCCGGTGGGTATTACAATCACAACCTGTATTGGGAAATTATGGCGCCAAAAGCCGGTGGCGAACCGAAAGGAACTATAGCCGATGCCATTACCAAAACATTCGGTTCGTTCGAAAACTTTAAAACACAATTTTCCGATGCCGGAGCAAAACAATTCGGTTCCGGATGGGCGTGGTTGGTTGTAGACAAAGCCGGTAATCTTGTCGTTGGTAGTACACCAAATCAGGACAACCCTTTAATGCCAAATGTAGGTATTTCGGGAACTCCGATTTTAGGAATGGATGTTTGGGAACATGCCTACTACCTGAACTATCAAAACAAAAGAGCCGATTATATCACTGCGTTCTTTAATCTGATAAACTGGGATGCCGTTTCAAAAAAATACGACGACGCGCAAGCTAAAATCAAAAAATAAATTAAAAATCCGCTGTATGGCGGATTTTTTAATTTTCTATTAAATGCAATCATTCGAATGACAAAATTACCGCTGAAATACAGTAACCGGAAAGAAGAGATTACACTGGAGTTTATCAATCAGGTCGATCGCCACATTGCTAGTATTTTGGAAGGTCATAGCGACATTATGTTCGAAATTAAGGACATTGCATCCATTATGTGTATTCATCCGGTTCATCTCAGCACTACTATAAAACTGCAAACCGGTAAATCGCCCTGCTATTTCTTCGAAAAACGCATTATGGACGAATCCAAACGGTTGTTGGCCCATTCGGACAAAACCATAGCCGAAATTGCCACCCTCCTCACCTTTGATCCTTCGAATTTTACGAAGTTTTTCAAACGATTTGAAAACATCACACCATCACAATACCGCACTACAGTAAAACCAAACACATCGGATTAATCGTCAATCCCTTTTCCTCGATAAATGTTTGGCAGGTATTTTTCAATTCGCGCTTCTCTTGTTTTGGATTGTTTTGCCTGGGAAAAATAAAATAAATACCCCCGTTGTCGTCCCGGAGTTAAAGCCGCAAAAGCATTTTTTAAAATCGGATCCTCGTCCAGTCGCTTCTGGAATTCTTCCGGTATCGCATAATCTGTCGTTTCCTTTAACACCACCTTTGCTCCCGACGCTTCAATCGCAATTGCTTCGTGAATATAAGCCACAATCACCGACTCCAACTCCCGGATTTCCTCAATATTCGTAAACCGCAACTGTCTTGCCGACTGTACGTTTTCGGTTTGCTGAATTAAAATCCCTTCCGGATCCTTTAGCAATACACCTTTATGAAACAATAACGCACAATACTCCTTAAACTCATGGATGAGCACCACATTCTTTCCCAACAGCGTATAACACGGATGCATCCATTTATAATCTTCCACAAGACCATTGGATTCCAATACGATTTCCCGCAACAAAGCCATTTCTTTTTTCCACTTTGTAGCCTTATCTAAAAACTGATCAACTTTTGGATTCATGCTATAATAATTTCGTTATGAGTGTAGCGATAGTACCACCTCCTGTAATCGATCGTGTGCCCAGTTCAATCCCTGTGCAAATGGCATTTGCAGCAATTGATCCCGAAACGCTTCCGATTTAAAAACAATTTGCATTGTTAGTCGGCTTGTTTCCTTGGTCAATGCCTCAAACTCCAAAAACTCCAACTGAACCGGAAAGTTTGTATTTTCCATTTCGAAAGTACGTGTGATCCTTTCATTCGGAACAAAATCGAGAATTACCCCATTTGCACCAAATACCACCTCTCCATTTCGGGTTGTTTCAAACCGCCAGCTACCGTGTTTTTTGTTCTCCAGCCGGACCACATTTGTCCCCATCCATTGTGCGACAATTTGAGGATCTTCATACGCTTTAAAAAGCAACTCCAGCGGTAATTCGAATTCGCGCGTAATCAGGAGTTCCTGTTTTCCCTGTTCGGCCTTAATTTTCGTTTTCAGTTCCATTTTATTTGGTTTTATAGTTTTTCATTAGTGCCTCTAACGCGTTAAATCTATCGTCCCACATTTGTCGGAACGGCTCGATAAAATCGGCTATCGCTTTCATTTTCTGAGCATTCAGATGGTAATAAATCTCTCTTCCGTTTTGTTCTGGTCGCAGGAGTTCGCATTCCGTTAATATCTGTAAATGCTTGGAAATCGTTGGTCGTGCCGAGTCAAAATTCGACGCTATGGCACCGGCAGTCATCGACTGTGTTGTGACCAGCATTAAAATTCCCCTTCGTGTCGGATCGGCTATCGCCTGAAATACATCTCGTCTTAAATTCATTATGAAGTCATTTGACTACAAATATACATGTAGCCACTTAACTACACAAATAAAAACATATTTTTTTCTTGATGTCTTAAAAAAGTTATCCTCATTCACTTAAAATTCAATCTACAACAACAAACTGTTATACAACAAATTACAAGTAGTCGAAATCATACATCTGTGGTAAATCTATAACCCGATCCGTATTTTTTTATATTTTTAAAAAAAATTATCACAAACCAAAGCAACCAAATCGGAAAAACGGTGTCTATTAATTTTATCATACTTTTTACACTGTTATAATTTTAAAAAAATCTGCTGTCTCGGCAGATTTTTTTTATTTCTGATCAAAATGACACTGTTAATTTTGACAAATAATTGGCTTTGTCAAAAAAATAATGGATTTTTGAAAATTAATTGACAACAAATGAGATCAACCTTTACCCTATTTTTACTTTCATTTTTACTAATCGCCTGTAAAAAAGACGAAAATCAAACCGAAGCAGAAGCCGAAATCGTCAACAACTGGAAAGACTTTAAACTGACCGATAATGTAAAAACCGTGACCGAAAAATCCTTTCTGCTTGTAAACGGACAAAAGGCAAAACCGGCAACAGAAAACCCAAATGGTTATAATACAGCACTAGAATTTAGCGATAGCGGAAGCCTGATTCACGAAAAGAAAATCCTATTCGAAGGCGGCTTACTGGAAGAAACCACCTTTATCAATAAAGACAAAAAACTATTAGTATCCCAATACATCAGTCCAGGTAAAGCTTTTACGACAAAGTATTCCTGGGACGACAATGGCAACAATACCATTATCACCCGTCGAAATCCGGAAGGGATGCAATTGGAAAAAACACTAAACACCTTTATTAAAAACCAGCGTGTAGAAGTGCGTCGCTTTGACGACAAAGACAATCTGGTAGACCGAAACACCTATACTTTTGGTTCCAACGGTAAAATCCGGGAGGAAAAATCTTTTCTTCGCGAAACTTCCGTACAATATATCACCACCTATACGTACGACAGTAACAACAATCTGCAAACCGAACAACGTTTAAATCCGGATTATAAAAGACTGTATACGATCAACAACAAATACAACGATAAAAACAAATTACAGCAAACCGAAACCCTGAATAAAGACAACAAACTGGAATATTCGGAAGTACACACCTTTGATGCAAAAGGCAACATGATTGCCAATCGAATTTACGATGGTTTTGTAGAGGGAAAAATTTTGGAAGAATTCAAATATGATCACAACAATAACCTAACCGAACGCAAGGAAATTGTAAACCAGGAAATCCTATCGCACCAACTTTTTTCTTATGATGATCATAATAACGTAGTTTATGAAAAAACCATTGGAAAAGGCAGCAAAGTAGCTATCGACCGAAAGATACGGTACGAATACGACAAAAAAGGAAACTGGATTAAAAAGACCATTACCATAGACAACGAACCGAAATATGTAGTCGAACGCACGATAACGTATTACAACTAATAACAAAGGGAGCCTAGGCTCCCTTTGTTATAAAATAAAAGGGAACAAATGTTCCCTTTATATCTTGAATAAATTTAATTATTCTGCTTTCTTTTTGTTTCTCTTTTCTTTGATCAATTCGATGATAGCACCGCCAACCCAATATTGAACGAAACCTACCAAGAAAATCATTAACCAAAAACCGATGGTTAAGATACATAAGAAAAGTAAAAAGCCTAAATACTGTTGAAATTCAAACATGTTTTCCGGAATTTTGAATACCTGCCAAAGATAAGCCTAATAATCGGCTTGTCCAATATTTATCAGAAATTTATTTTAATTCATTTTTTTAAGCTGTCGATATTGTCTATTTTTGAAAGGATTTTAAAACGGCGTATACGGTTTACACACAGGGTCGTTTTTGTGGTTTTAAATCGACAGTAACAACTTATACACAACAATAAAAATGGAATACAGAATAGAAAAAGACACCATGGGTGAAGTGAAAGTTCCGGCAGACAAATACTGGGGAGCTCAGACAGAACGTTCTAGAAACAACTTCAAAATCGGTCCTTCGGGTTCGATGCCAAAAGAAATCGTGGAAGGTTTTGCTTATCTTAAAAAAGCAGCAGCTTATGCCAATCACGATTTAGGGGTGTTAGCAGTAGAAAAAAGAGACGCTATCGCAGCGGTTTGTGACGAGATATTAGCCGGAAAATTAGACGGTGAATTCCCATTGGTAATCTGGCAAACCGGATCGGGTACGCAAAGTAACATGAACGTAAACGAGGTAATCGCAAACCGCGCTCAGGTTTTGGCCGGGTTTAAGATCGGAGAAGGCGAAGCCGTTATCAAAGCAAACGACGACGTAAACAAATCACAGTCATCTAACGACACGTATCCAACGGGAATGCATATCGCAGCCTACAAAGCTGTAGTAGAAGTAACCATCCCGGGAGTAGAGAAACTAAGAGATACGCTACACGCGAAAGCACAGGAATTTAAAACCGTAGTAAAAATTGGTCGTACACACTTAATGGATGCTACTCCGCTTACCTTAGGTCAGGAGATTTCCGGTTATGTTGCTCAATTAAACCACGGCTTAAAAGCACTTAGAAATACCCTTTCGCACTTATCGGAAGTAGCATTGGGCGGAACCGCAGTAGGAACCGGATTGAACACTCCGGAAGGATATGATGTAAAAGTAGCCGAGTACATCGCTAAATTTACCGGTCATCCGTTTGTGACCGCCGAAAATAAATTCGAAGCATTAGCAGCACACGACGCAATTGTAGAAACACACGGTGCTTTAAAACAATTGGCAGTGTCTTTAAATAAAATTGCTAACGATATTCGTATGTTGGCTTCAGGACCGCGTTCTGGAATTGGTGAAATTTTCATTCCGGAAAACGAACCGGGATCGTCTATCATGCCAGGAAAAGTAAACCCTACACAATGTGAGGCGTTAACTATGGTATGCGCCCAGGTAATGGGTAACGACGTAGCCATCACTATTGGTGGTACTCAGGGACACTATGAGTTAAACGTTTTCAAACCGTTAATGGCAGCCAACTTCCTGCAATCGGCACGTTTATTAGGAGACGCTTGCGTTTCGTTTGACGAGCATTGTGCACAGGGAATCGAGCCAAACCACAAGCGCATTAAAGAACTGGTAGACAATTCATTGATGTTGGTTACGGCTTTAAACACCAAAATCGGATATTACAAAGCTGCTGAAATCGCGCAAACAGCTCACAAAAACGGAACTACTTTAAAAGAAGAAGCAGTACGTTTGGGGTATGTTACGCCGGAGGATTTCGACGCTTGGGTAAAACCCGAAGATATGGTTGGAAGTTTAAAATAATTATTTCTCAATATTTAATAAAACCTGTAGTTGTTACAACTACAGGTTTTGTATTTTAACACCAGATAAAATGTTATTTGAAGATCAACTTTTTGAAAAAGTCAGCGTATTGGAAAAAGCCGAATACGACAATTGCCAGTTTATCAACTGTCAGTTTGGGAATGCCTATTTAAACAATTTTTCATTTTTGGAATGCACCTTTACCGGCTGTGATTTCAGTATGGCAAACGTAGGCGGCACTTCGTTTAAGGATGTAACCTTTAACGATTGTAAATTAGTTGGTGTTCACTTTAACGACTGTAATCCGTTTTTACTGCAACTAACGCTTAACCGTTGCAATATAAAACTGGGCTCTTTTTACGGTTTAAAACTCAAAAATTCCCGTTTTTCCGATTGTATCCTCGAGGATGTCGATTTTACCGATGCCGATCTGTCCGGTATTCGTTTCCCCAACTGTGATTTCCGCGAAGCGATATTTAACCATACGGCACTGGAAAAAGCCGATTTCCGTACGGCGATTAATTATTCCATTGATCCGGGTCGGAATACTATTACACGGGCTAAATTTGCCTATCCGGCTGTTTTGGGATTATTGGATGCCTATAAAATTGAAGTGCAATAAGCTACTTTTTACTTTCCATCTTGTGGATGATATCGTTCATCATATCGATTTGAATCTTCTGGATTTCCAACATCGATTGCTCCTGATGCAAAATAAGATGGTCTATTTTTTCGTGTAACATCCGTATTTCCAATTCCGATTTTAAATTGATCATGTAATCACTTTTAGCGCGTTCCCGATCCTTTTCCTCCTGTCGGTTCTGACTCATCATAATCACCGGTGCTTGTAAGGCTGCAATACACGAAAGAATCAGGTTCAGTAAAATAAACGGATAGGGATCAAAACCTTTATTTGCCAAGAAAAACATATTCAATCCGATCCAGGCGACCAGAAAAAACATAAACGAAATAATAAACGTCCAGCTACCGCCAAATTCTGCGACCTTATCGGCCACCCGTTGACCAAAAGTGTAGCCTTTTCCCTCTTCTTCCGGTTTATTAACAACCGATTTTTTGTCTTTCAAAGCATGCAGGACCGTTTTTTCCAGTTCGGAAATTTCACCGACTTCCTTAATTAAAAATTCCGAAATATATTTTTCACGGTAGTAATTCAGCTCCCCAACCGACATATACTGCTCACGCGTAAACTCCGGATGTTCTCTGAGGATAAAATTCATAATGGAAGCCCGGATGGTTTTTCCGGAAACTTTTTCGGCTGCCGGAAATTCTTTTCCTGAAATGGCACTTATAAATGTTTTCATAATCTATCGTTCACTGCTTTAAAACCACTTTTTTCTTTTAAAATACGTCACCATCAGAATGGCGAGAATCGCCATAATACCCAAAACCGCAAAATAACCGTTGTCGGTTTTTAATTCCGGCATGTTCTCAAAATTCATCCCGTAAACCCCAACGATAAACGTCAACGGCATAAAAATAACAGAAACCACCGTGAGGACTTTCATAATTTCGTTCATCCGCTGGCTTTGGGCCGAAAAATAAAAATGTGAGGCACTATCGAGTGAGTTCGTATCATAATCTATCTGCTCCAAAAGCTCAAGGCATTTCTGATGCAAACGGGCAAAAAATGTGTAATTGGATTGCTCGATTCCATCGTACTGATCATCGTCCTGAAAACTCTTCAGACTATACAACGCATCGCGCAACGGAATAATCGAACGCTTTAGAAAATTCAGGTTTTCCCGGTTCTTTTCAATTCGTATCAATACATCCTGTCGGTAATTGGTTTTGGATTCGATCATCAACGCCTCAATCCGGTCTTCGTAACTTTCGATGGTGATATAAAAATTTTCGATAATTGCATCCAGCATCAGATACAACAGATAATCGTTTTTCTTTTTACGGACGATTCCTGTAGCGGTTCGGATACGTTCGCGGATATGGGTAAAAAAGTCACTCCTTTTTTCCTGAAACGAGACAAGCATATTTCCTTTTAGAATAAAACTGATCTGCTCGACACTGATATTATCGAGATCTTCACCCGGTAAAATCGATTTGATATTAAAAAACAACAAATCGTCCAGTTCTTCGAGCTTGGTTCGTCTTTGGGTATTGAGAATATCACCGACGATAAAATTTTGTATTCCAACCAGTTCTCCTATCTTTTGGATGAGTTCCACATCATGTAATCCGTGAATATTAAGCCATTTTACATCCTCTTCCTGCAATTTATCATTGAGCTCTTTTTCGACCTTATTCAGGCTAACTTTTGGGTATTCTTCAAAACGCTTTTCATTGTACACAAATAACTGCATTCCCACCGGCTCACTGGTATGAACACCGGTATATTCATAATAATTGGGTTGAACTTTGCGGACTTTACGATACTTGACTTTTCTCACGGCGTAATAATTTTATATAAAGATAGGAGTTTTTAAAATTCCAGTTTATTTTTACAAAAATTATTTAAGCGCTTATAAAAGCGGGTATTTCAAGATCGAATCCTATGAAAATTTTAATCCAGAACATCAAAGAACTACTACAGGTAAGAGAGACTTCGATAACCAAAGTTTCCGGCGCCGAAATGGCCGTTTTACCCAAAATTGACCATGCCTTCCTATTGATTGAAGACGATCGGATTGCCGATTTTGGTCCGATGGCCAACTGTCCGTCATCGGAGGGCTGCGAACTGATTGACGCTACCGGAAAAACGGTACTTCCGACCTGGTGCGACAGCCATACGCATATTGTATATGCCGGCAACCGCGAACAGGAATTTGTCGATCGGATTAACGGACTGAGTTATGAAGAAATTGCCCTTCGCGGTGGTGGTATTCTAAACTCGGCTAAAAAATTACAGGAAACCTCCGAAGAAGCCCTTTACAACCAATCGAAAGTACGCCTGGAAGAAGTCATGCGCCAGGGAACCGGGGCGGTGGAAATCAAATCCGGTTACGGACTTACGGTTGAAGCCGAATTAAAAATGCTACGGGTGATCAAACGCTTATCCGAGAACTACCCGATTGCCATCAAAGCCACTTTTTTAGGCGCCCACGCTTTCCCTTCAGAATACAAAGAAAACCACGAAGGCTATATCGATTTGATCATTAATGAAATGCTACCGGCCATTGCCCGCGAAAATCTCGCCGAATATGTCGATGCTTTTCTGGAAACCGGTTATTTTTCGGTAGCCGAAACCGAACGAATCATCGAAGCGGGAAAACAACACGGATTGATTCCGAAAATCCACGTAAATCAATTTACCGCTATTAATGGAATCGAAGCCTGTGTAAAACACGGCGCTTTATCGGTAGACCATTTGGAAATCGTAACCGACGAAGACATTGCTGTTTTAAAAGACAGCATCACCATGCCGGTGGCTTTACCGAGCTGTTCTTATTTTATCAGCATTCCGTATACGCCGGCGCGAAAAATGCTACAAGCGGGATTACCGTTGGCTTTGGCCTCCGATTTTAATCCAGGAACCACACCTTCGGGAAATATGAATTTCGTAGTGGCCACCGCCTGTATCAAAATGAAAATGACACCGGAGGAAGCGATTAATGCAGCGACCATCAACGGTGCCTATGCGATGGGAATTTCCGATACGCACGGAAGTATCACCAAAGGAAAAAAAGCAAATATCATCATTACGCAACCGCTTACCTCCTATTATCAATTGCCGTATGCATTTGGTAGCAACCTGATTGATCAGGTTATAATTGAAGGTCAGTTTATCGTATAAAAAAAGAGGAACCAATTCGGTTCCTCTTTTTTTGTTGTATAGTCGTTTATCTTTCGTTATTTCAACGTAAAACTCGTTTTGGATACCAATTCTCCTTTGTCGAAAATATTTACGAAGAAAGTCCCGCCTTCAATATTTTCTACCGGTAAATCCTGAGCTACCTGAACGGTTTTGTTCTCATATTTTACCGTTTTAACAAAGCTGTACGTCAACACTTTATCACCAAAGGTTTCGGTACGTTTTTCACCCAATACATTGTTTTTGCTATCGATGATCTGGATGTAGTATGTTTTATCACCCGATTTAGCCACCTGATTTTCAGCGATGGTGAAACTCACCTTCAATACATCCGCTCTACGTGCTTTGTCGGTGTCGATTTGTTTCCCCGAACTTCTTTGTTTTACCGCAGTCGTCTGTAAATTCAACACTGTTAATTTGGATGCTTTTTCTACCGTTTTGGCCAACTGATCGTTTTGTGATACCAACGTATCATTCACTCTTCTGGCATCGTTTAATACGGTTTGCGTACTGTCGCGTTGCGTAGTTAATGCTGCATTTTGTTTTTTCAGACCTTCATTTTCGCGCATCAGATTATCCATTTCACGTTTTAAACGCAGGTAATCGTTTTTGAATTTTGCCAATGAAGCCGCGTCGCCTTTTGATTTTTCCAGGTCTTTCTGCAATTGGATCAGTTTTTCTCTTTCTGCCGTCAATTCAGACGAAAGTGAAGTGTTATCCGCTATCGCAGCATCATATTTAGCAATCGCAGCTTGAAGCTCTTCATTTAACTTATCTTTCTCCGACATAATTTTGTTTTCAGAAGTCTGATTATCAGTACTCATCTTGTACATATAGGCCAAACTCCCGATTAACAATAACGACAAAACAACAATAATGGCTTTTAAGCTCGAATTACTTTTTTGATTTTCCATAGTCACATTTTTTTCAAATACAATTAGCTATAAAATTATTCATTTCCGTAAAATAACGAAAGTTTTATAGAAAATAGTATTTTTGGATGCAACATTTTTTATATGGAAAAGCTTATCCGATTTACACTAAACGACTTAACGAAAATTACAAATCACCGAAGTGGTGAGATAAAATTCGGAGAAAGGATCCAAACCGTACCCAAAGAAATGGATACGTTGGAATTTCTCCAGACCAGCGATGCCGAATTTGTTTTACTGGGAATTCCGGAAGACATCGGCGTACGTGCCAACCTTGGAAGAGCCGGAACGGCGTCGGCCTGGGAGAGCACTTTAAAAAGCATTGTAAACATCCAGAACAACCGTTTCTGCAAAGGGAGTCAGCTACTCATATTGGGTAGCATTGACGTATCCGAACAAATGGACGCCATCAAAACCTTGGACATTACAGACAAGGAAGATCGCAGGCATTTTTTTAAAATGGTTGAAAAAATTGACAAAGAAGTGTCTCATATTGTCTGTCAGATCATCAAAGCGGGAAAAACACCAATCGTAATTGGCGGCGGACATAACAATGCGTACGGGAATATAAAAGGCCTCGCACTGGCCAAGGGAAAGGCGGTCAACGCCATTAATTTTGACGCACACACCGATTTCCGGGCTTTGGAAGGCCGTCACAGCGGCAACGGATTTTCCTATGCTTTTGAAGAAGGCTTTCTAAAAAAATATTTTATTTTCGGATTACACGAAAGTTATACGCCAAAAAGCGTACTCGATTCGATTAAAAAAGTAACCGAAAAAATCCGTTACAACACCTACGAACAAATTGCCGTTCGCCGGGAAAAAGACTTTGACGACGAAATGGAAGTCGCCTTAAAACATATCGCCACCGATGCCTTTGGTATTGAAGTCGACTTGGACGCACTACCCGGAATTGCCAGTAGCGCGATGACACTGAGTGGTTTTTCGGTAGCCGAATTACGTCAGTTTATTCATTACTTCGGTCAGAGTAGTAATGCCTCCTACCTGCATATTTGTGAAGGCGCTCCGGACTTGGATCAAGACAAAAACAACCATCTTGTTGGAAAATTAATTGCCTATTTGATCACCGATTTTATGAAGGCCAAACATAATATATAAACAAAACCAATATTTTAAAGTATTTTTGCAAACGATAGCTACTAACAGCTATCGTTTTTTTATGCAATTTGAAGATTTAGATTTACTCCGCAATATACAACAGGCGCTTACCGAAGAAGGGTATGAAAACCCGACACCCATTCAGGAACAAGCTATTCCGATCATTTTGGAAGGCACCGACCTGGTAGGTTGCGCTCAGACCGGGACAGGGAAAACGGCTGCTTTTGCCATTCCAATCCTGAATTTATTACACCGCATTGTCGGATCGTCCAAAAAAGTAAAACACATTCGTACGCTAATTGTAACACCAACCCGCGAGTTGGCCATACAAATCGGCGAAAGTTTTAATACCTACGGAAAATACACCAACATCCGCACACTGGTTATTTTTGGTGGCGTAAACCAGACACCACAAGTTGATCAGCTTAAAAAAGGCGTTGATGTATTGGTAGCCACTCCGGGGCGTTTACTGGACTTACACAAACAAGGTTTTATCGACCTGAATCATATGCACCATTTGGTTTTGGACGAAGCCGATCAGATGTTGGACATGGGTTTTATCAACGATGTTAAGAAGATTATCAAATTAACCCCAGACAACCGTCAGACCTTATTATTTTCGGCGACGATGCCATTGGCCATTCGCGAATTGGCCGATACCTTCCTGACACAACCAAAATATGTGTCGGTAGCCCCGATTTCCAGTACTGCTGAAACCGTACAGCAAAAAGTATACTTTGTTGAAAAAGAAGACAAGCGTAAATTGCTCTATCATATCATCCGAAACGACAAACTTTCGAACGTTTTGGTATTTGCCCGAACCAAACACGGTGCCGACAACGTCGTAAAGGCCTTAAAAAAGAACGGAATCAACGCCGAAGCCATCCACGGAGATAAATCCCAGTCGGCGCGACAACGCGTATTAGACGGCTTTAAAAACAAAGAAGTTTCTGTTTTGGTAGCCACCGATATTGCCGCGAGAGGAATCGACATTGAGCAATTACCATTTGTGATCAACTTTGATCTACCCAATATTCCCGAAACCTACGTACACCGTATCGGACGTACCGGGCGTGCCGGAAATACCGGATTAGCGTTATCCTTCTGCGGAAAAGACGAGAAACCGTATTTACAGGATATTGAAAAACTGACCCGTCTGAAACTAAAAGTTGTGGAAGATCATCCGTTTCCATGGAAAGAGGGCGAGAAACAAGAAGAGCAACCCGGTGCGAAAAAAGATTTCCGCAATAAAAACAAAAACCAGTCAAAATCGCGCAAATCACCGGAATCCAAGAAGAATAAAAAACGTTGGTACTAGTATAAAATGAAAAAAGCAGCCCCCCTATGAGCTGCTTTTTTTTTTCAAAAAAACTAAAGATATGCAAATAAAAACTTATGTATAATAAATAAGGTTTTCTACGACTAAAAAAAATAAAAATGCTGAACTGTTAGCCGCTCAGCATTTTAACCCAAAATTAAAAGAACTTCACTAACTAAAATACACCATTAATGATGTAAAAGAGACCATATTTATTATCAACTTAAAAAGTTTAGGAACACACAGTTAATAAATCAATAAAGGGCAATATGGTCTTTTTTAAACTTACTAAATGAAAAACTCTATTGAGACAAAATTCCATATTCCTGAGCTAAAATGCAATACGTAAAAATACTGATTTTGTATCCGGTAAAACACGTGTTTTCTTGCAAACAGAGGGGTTTTACCGTTAATGAAGTTACAATTCGGTTAATTCCTCAACAGAAATCAACTGGTGGCGAAGTGCAAAAAGGATCACGCCAATGAAGTTTTTGGAGTTGGTTTTCTCCATGATGCGTTTACGGTGTGTTTCCACGGTACGCACATTAATATGCAGCCTGTCGGCAATTTCGATACTACTCAGCTCCTTACAAGCCATACGGATCACATCCATTTCCCTGTCGGAAATCGTAATTGATGACGCGGTAATTTTAGGTTTGTTATTTTTCTCCCATAAAATCGCCTCCCGCAATACCATTCCCAATTCCTGTCCGAAATAGAAATCCTTATCGCGGATACTTCTTATCGCATTTTCGAGTTGTTCGGGTTCGGAGTTTTTGGTAAAGAACCCATGTGCTCCCAATTCCATCACCTTATGAATACTCTCTTTGGTAGTAAGTTGCGATACGATCAGCACTTTCATTTCCGGATAATGCTTTCGGATATGCTCACAGGTTTCAAAACCATCCATACCCGGCATCTGAATATCCAATAACAACAAGTCCAGCGTATGATCCTGAATCTGATCCAATAGATCGATACCGTTCTGGGCTTCCAGAACGACCGTTGTATTTTCAAAAGAATTGATCAAAAAGGACAAACTTTTTCTAAAAAGTTTATGATCGTCCACGATACCTACTCTAAGCACTTTTCTTTTTTTAATGTAATGGTGAAACTATTTCCGGTTTCGGTTTCGTTCTGAACAAAATCGGCGCCGACAATTTTAAGCCGGGAATTAATATTTTTAACCCCGGTTCCTTTTGATGTAGCCAAAAGTTGTGTAAAGTTAAACGGAATTCCGTTATCCTGTAGCGTAATTGTAAAAAAAGTGTCCGAAAGTGCGATTATTACGATCGATTCCGTCACTTTTCCGTATTTAATCATGTTGGTTGTAAACTCTTGAATAATCCGAAACAGTTCATAGGCAACCGGAGCGGCAATTTTAAATTCCTCCTGTTCGCTGCTCACTTTAAAATCGATTTCCGTTTTCTTTTTCAATCCGTCCAGATAATCGGTAAGCGCTGTAACGAGTCCGTAGGTTTCCAATAATGGCGGCATAATATTGTAGGATACTTTTCGGGTATTTTCCAGTGCCATTTCGACACCGGATCGGATTTCGTCAAAAATCTCCTGATTTCCGACAACACTTCCGTTTCGTTGTAAGATTGTCAAATAATTTCGAATCGCATTCAGATCGCCCGACACACTATCATGCAGATCGGCAGCGATGCGTTTCCGTTCATTTTTTTCTGTTTCCAGAGCCGTTTTTAGTAACAACTCTGTTTCTTTCCGTTTCATTTTGTAGAAATGATTTTGGTAGTACAATACCAACGACAATAATCCAAAAGCCAGGAAAAGCATTCCAAGCGTTCCCAACCAAAAAGCAATTTTTATTTCTTCTGTATTCTCCATATCCCCACCATTAAAAATATATTTTTGATGATCATCAAAATTAGATTAAAAACCCAATAATCTTCGAATACAAGCTCAGGAGTTTGATCAATAATATCGCCCATCAAAAATAGAAATAAGGTACCGGAAAAGTAGAAAATAAAACCCGATATAAAGTAAAAAAGTGGAAAATTCCACAGGTATTGTTCGGACAGATTGTGAAAGACATCTTTAAACCACAGAATAACAAAAGTATAGACGAATATCGCTTCGATGAGCGACAAATAGGAATCGCCTTTTAAATGGCTCCAATCGTTCCAAACAAAGAGCAAACCGATAAATGTAAGCAGGAAAACAGCGCCAAAAAAGTAGAAAAGTGGTCGGTATCGCTTTTCAAAAACTTTCCAAAAGAAATAAAAAAGCACAAAAAACTCCGGCAACAGATAGGCCCGGAACCAGATATCGGAGTTCACTTTAAAGACCAGTGTACAAATGAGCTCATACCCGCTGGCAATAAAAGTGAGCCAGACAAAAGGAGCAATATAGGATGCTTGTGGGGGCAATTGCCGTTGTCGTTTCCGGATAAGAAATAAAACAAGGGGGACAAAACCTATAAATATTGATGTTAGCGCTATAGCATATACTAGTCTCAAAATAAATCCGATTGAGGTTTTTGAAATTACGCAAATATATAAACTAAAACCTGTTGGATTTCCCAACAGGTTTAAAAATTAGATTTTAAAACAGAGTAGTCATCTATCCCTGAAAAAGCGGACTTGTAATATCGCACATATCCGGGCAACGTACCCCTCGGTCGAATATTTTGCCATCTACCATATCTTTTCCTTCGGCATTCACACCAACCACAACGATATTCGGGCAATCTTCCTCTTCGTTATAACCGTTATAGATTCTGATTCCTACACATCCCTCCTGGTTTAGAACATCCTGTACATGTTCGGTACCAAAAGCAAATGCTTTCACACCTTTTGGAAACCTTGCGCAATGCGCCTTCACATACGTCATCGCCTGTTCCAAACTAATCTCTTCTCCTAAACTTTTACTAAATTCCATTTTGATTATATTAAAATTCTCCGCGAAATTAGGGATAGCTGCTTTTTATGAAAATACCTGTAAACACGTAATTTTGTACGTATAAATACGTAACACTTTTATTTTTTATCCCTACTTACCCGGATAAAAAGGTCGGCAATCAAAATAAACCGAGCAATTTTACGGATTAATCAACGGTTATAACAGCGTGTTTATACCTGTTTTTTTGTACTTTTTTTAGGCCTCTTCGGAGCACAGCATTACAATATTTATTAGTAATTTTACAGAACCAAATGCAATGAAGATGAATCTGAATCAATACCCCGAGAGTCCCTTTAGAATCAAAGTATCCTTTCATAAAGTATTAGAGACCCTGGAACACATTGCCCATTCGGATGATGCCGATTATCGTTCCAACTATGCCAAAGCCTTATTGAAAGAAGCCGGTACGGTTCCGGAATTACGGGAAGGAATCACCTCCTATGATCAGATTCAGCAACAGGAAAAGCTAATTCACAATTTATTGGCCGACCTTTTCCCTACTGCCTTAACGCATAACGAAATTAAAGCCGTTACGGTTCCTTTTCAGAACATTACGTTTAATTATACCGAACGCTTTAAAAAGATCCTGAAAGAAGCCGGTAAAGACTTTGATATGACGATTCGGGATTTTGATCAGCATCAGTTTTATATTCTGAACTGTTGCCTGATTCTAAACTCCTTTTACAACCGGGATTTTGATTTCAGCCGACCGCTATTTTACGATATACCGGACAAAGACGGTATTATCCGCCATTATCGGATTATGTACAATGCCGATTTTATGGAAATCATTCCGACCGAAAAATCGGTAAAACTGACCGAAGAAGACATCGACTTGTTAATCGACAACTTCGATGACATCGCGTTATGGAAAGAGAAATTTCCACAGGAAAGCTGGATTTTAAAAGGATTCGGTATCGTTATTCTATTTGACGCAACGATCGAAAATTCGGTTTCCAACCTAAAAAGTAATTTACTAAAACCGGACAAACAGAAACTCAACCACGACAATAGCACGGAAACCATCTTCCGTTCTATCTATAAAATTCCGGATTTACGGATTGGTTTTACGCCTTATAACAGCGAAGAACAAAAATTTGAACTGGTTCCCAATCGGAGTTTTAAAAGTTTTATTCTGACACACGAATGCAAAAATGCCTTGTGTAGCAGTTCGTTTGAAACCCTTATCCGGGAACAGAAATATTTTACGATATCCGACACCATGCGTTTTGTAGAATGTTCGGAAGACAAATCCTTAGCAAAACACCTGTTGGAACAAAACATCCGCAGTTGTATACTGGCGCCCGTTGTAAAAGACGACAAAATATTGGGAATTATCGAACTCGCGTCGTCTTATCCGCAAAAACTAAACAGTTTAAATGCCAACAAACTGGAATTGATCATGCCATTTCTGGTCGATACGGTCGATCGTTATCATTCCGAATGGCAAAACCATATTGAAGCGGTTATTCAAAAAGAATACACCGCCATACATCCGAGTGTGTACTGGAAATTTAAGATCGAAGCCGAAAACTACTTAACTGAAAGCAGTCAGCAAAAGGAATATATTTTTAAAGAGATCGTTTTTAAAAATGTATATCCGCTTTACGGACAGATTGACATTAAAGGATCATCGGGTGCGCGTAACAAAACGGTACAGGACGATTTAAAAAACCAATTGGAAATGATTATTTCCATTCTGGAAAAGATGAAATCCGGTGTCAACCTGATGTTACTGGAGCAGCGTAAATTTGAAATCGAATCGCTGTTAAAAGAATTGGCCGCATCCTTAAAAGCCGACACCGAACAACAGATTCAGACCTATATCCAGAATGAGATCCACCCGATCCTGAAAAATGCCAAAAGCGACCATTTGGAAGAAGGCTTGATTGATGCTTATTTTGAAAAACTGGACGAAAAAACCGGTACTTTTTATGAGTCCCGTAAAAAATTCGACCTTGCTTTATCGCTCACCAATAAAAAAATGGCTTCGATACTCGATGCCAAACAGCTAGAAGCGCAAACGATTTTTCCGCATTATTACGAGCGTTTCAAAACCGATGGTGTGGAGCACAACCTGTATATTGGTGCCTCCATTGCGCCACAACGCAACTTTGACCTGATGTTTTTACAAAACCTACGGTTATGGCAGTTACAGGCTTTATGTGAAATGGAAATCGAGCACGAAAAACTCAAAAAATCACTGCCTTTCCAACTGGAAGTGACCTCGTTGATACTCGTTTTTAGTTCGCCTATTGCGATTCGTTTCCGAATGGATGAAAAACGTTTTGACATAGATGGCACCTATAATGCCCGATATGAAGTGGTTAAAAAGCGAATTGACAAAGCCCATATCCGCGGAACGGACGAGCGTATTACCGAACAGGGTAAGATTACGATCGTATATTCGCATCTTGCCGAGGAAACCGAATACAAGAAGTACATCCAATTCCTGCAATTCAAAGGAATACTGGAGCCCAATATCGAAAGCTTTGATGTTGAGAGCCTACAAGGTGTTTCCGGCTTAAAAGCCCTTCGTGTAAAAGTAAATTACAAATCGCAAAAAGACAGCACCCGTACCTATAGCTATCAGGAATTACTGGACGAACTGAAATAAGATCAGACGCCCAGCGAACGGAATGCGATTACAAACACGATTACCGAAAAGATAATTCCGATCATAAAGATCGTGTACGTGATGCGCAATAATTTGTATTTGCGATCCAATACCAATCCGAGGTAATATAAATCCTTGATCATGGAATTATACAAATAATCCCGATCCTTCATCATCACGTTCATCGCCCACTGGTATTCGTCGATTGGCATTTTATAGAAATTCCCGAAAAAGAGCAGGTTTACCTTTTTATCTTCGATATCCTTACGGGTAAACGTTCCACTGGTTACTTTTGGACGGGTTGACAATATGGCAAAAATGATAGACAACACGCTAAACATAATCATCGTAAATGTAGGGATGATTAAATGCGAATTGCTTGGGCTGTCCAATTTGGGTACCAACGTCGACAATGCAATTGAAATGATAATCGCATTAACCGACAACAGTATATTCGCCTTACTATCGGCAATATCGCTCAATCGCGTGTGATTGCTCAACGTCACACGGAACATCGTATCGATACCGCGCTCCGGGCGCTCCAGTTTTTCCAGTTTCTTTTTTTTAATATTCGATTTCGAATCCGCTTTATCTTCCGTTAATTTCTGAATGATACGTTGGCATTCGATAACATTTTTTTCTTTTTTCGGCTGCCAGTTTGCTTTCGCAAAATCGGTATAATAACGGTGGCATTGCACCATCATCGCCCGGTTCCCCATAGCCCATTCCAGATCGGTGTAATTTTTTTGCTGGGTCAGTTTCCATTCTTCGCGCAAAAGCTCGCTCAACTCCCAATAATTATCGGCTGCAAAATGGAAATAATCGGCATCTTTAATGATTTTTTGAGCCAGATTTATCGGTTCCCGATCGATTTTCGTTGCCCGGATAATCTCCTTTACGTCTTCGATATATGCTTCCGATTTCGCTTGTTCCCGAAGGAATCTTTCCACGATATGTGTTCCGCATTCTTCGTGTTCGGTACAACCTTCGGTATAACCGGCATCGTGAAACCAGGCGGCCACCATAATTTTCTCCGCTGTACCGGCATCAACTTTTTCATTTTCAACAAGTTGTTTAGCGGCTAACACCACCCGTACAGTATGATTAAAATTATGGTAAGTATATGAAATAGAAAGTTTATCTTTGAGTAAGGCGAAAACATAATTTTCAGCTTGTTCTATAATATTCATAAGCCAATTTTTATCCCTCTAAATTATGAAATTGTTTTGGTTAAGTATTGATAAGAAACGTAATTATATACTGTTTCAGTATGTATTGTTTATTTTATTATTCCAATCCTGTGCCACCCACACCATTCAGACGGGTAAAAATAGATCAAATCCTATTGACAGTCAGGCAACAAACACCAAGAGCGACTATCAGTTGTATTTGGTGGGTGATGCCGGAAATTCCGATGAAAGTAATGGTCAGCAAACGCTTAGAACCCTGGAAGCCCAATTAAAAAGTGCCGGAAAGAACAGCACCTTATTATTTTTGGGAGACAATATTTATCCGTACGGTTTTCCCGATTCGAAAAATGAAGCCGCCCAACAACTGGCCCGACAAAAGCTCGACAATCAGATCCAAATGGGGAGATTATTTCCCGGTAAAACTATTTTTATTCCGGGGAACCACGATTGGTACAGCGGTGTAAAAGGACTGGAGCGTCAGGAAAAATACGTCGTGGATCAATTAAAAGACAAAAAAGCCTTTCTACCCCGAAAAGGCTGCGCTATAGACGCTATTAAATTGAATGATCGTATCACGATGATCACGATCGACAGCGAATGGTATCTGGAAGATTGGGATCAACACCCCACGATAAACGACAACTGCAACATCAAAACCCGGGAAGATTTTTTCGAAGAACTCGAAAGTCTTATCAATAAAAACCAGGATAAAACCATCGTTTTAGCGATTCACCATCCACTGATGAGCAATGGTTCCCACGGCGGGCAATTTTCCCTTCGAAAAGAACTGTTTCCGCTGGAAAAAGACATTCCGCTCCCTTTTGTCGGTTCGCTGATCAACCTAATCCGAAAAACCTCCGGTATTAGTCCGCAAGACATTCAGAACAAACAATATACCGCTTTGACCAAAAGAATCAAAACCCTGATTCAAGGCGAAGACAATATTGTAGTCGTTTCCGGTCACGATCACAACTTACAATATATCGAACACGACAACATCAAACAAATTATCAGCGGTTCCGGGTCTAAAAGAGAAGCGGCACGAAGCATCTTCCCTAACGACTTTTCCTATGGTGACAATGGTTTTGCCCGACTGGATTTTGACACCGACGGTTCGGTAGCCCTAACTTTTTTCGACAAAAACAATACGATTTTATACCGTCAAACCATCATCAAACCGGAAACAGAAGCACACCCGGCTTCCTACCCGGATACATTTCCGGCTGTAACCAAAGCCTCCATTTATTCGGAAAAGATGACCGACAAAAATGGCTTTTATCGTTTTTTATGGGGCGAACACTACCGCAAATACTACAGTATGCCAATTGCTGCTCCAACAGCAACACTCGACACACTTATGGGAGGATTACAACCGGTACGTGCCGGCGGTGGTCATCAATCCAAATCCTTGCGTTTAAAAGACAAAAACGGAAAAGAGTTCGTCATGCGAGCCCTAAAAAAGAGTGCTTCGCGGTTCTTGCAATCCGTAGCTTTTAAAGATCAATTTATCGAAAACGAATTCGAGGACACCTTTGCTGAAAATTTCCTTTTGGACTTCTACACCTCCTCCCATCCGTATATCCCATTTATGGTTGGCAACCTAGCCCAGCCCGTAGGCGTTAGCTATACCAATCCGAAATTGTATTATATCCCGAAGCAAGCTGCATTGGGTGCATTTAACGATCGTTTTGGCGACGAACTGTATATGGTGGAAGAACGCCCGAGCGACGGCCATACGGACCTGGAAAGTTTTGGTCAGGCAGATGCCATTGTAGGCACCGATGATGTTCTGAAAAATCTAAAAAAAGACGAGAAATACAAAATCAACGAAACGGAATATATCAAAGCGCGCTTATTTGATATGTTAATCGGCGATTGGGATCGTCACAGTGATCAATGGCGATGGGCCGAAAACAAAGAAGGCAACAACATTGTTTACCGACCGATTCCAAGAGATCGCGACCAGGCTTTTAGCAAATACGATGGTGCTTTATTATCCCCATTGATGCGCGTTCCGGCTTTACGTCATATGCAAGGCTATAGCGAGAACATCCGCAGTGTGAAATGGTTTAATATGGAGCCGTATCCGATGGATCTTGCTTTTGCGGCCAATGCCTCCGAAAGCGACTGGATAGCACAGGCACGGTATATTCACGACAATCTGACCGATACGATCATCGACAACGCCTTTTCCAATTTACCGGACGAAGTAAAAGGTGCGACTATCGAAGACATCAAAAAGAAATTAAAAGTCCGAAAAACACATTTGGAACAGTATGCCTCCGAATATTATAAAGTACTTCACAAAACCGTATTGGTTGTTGGTACGGACAAAAAAGACAAATTTATAATCGACCGAAGTCAAAACGGATCTGTAACGGTTTCCAACATCCGCTTAAAAAATAGCGGTGAAGAGTTGGTAAGTTCCAAAACCTATCCGGATAGTGAAACCAAAGAAATCTGGATTTACGGACTAAATGACGATGATCAGTTTGAAGTAAAAGGCAACGGAAAATCCAGGATCAAAATCCGATTGTTAGGTGGTCAGAATCACGATACCTATACTGTTGAAAATGGAAAAAAAGTCATTGTTTACGATTTTAAATCGAAAGAAAACACCTATTCGCTCGATAGCAAGACCCGTAAATTCCTGACCGACGATTACGAAATCAACTCCTACGATTACAAAAAACCAAAATACAACGCTTTTAACAGTCTGCCGACAATTGGTTACAACCCGGACGACGGTTTTAAACTGGGTATGGTTGGTTCGTATACGGTAAACGGATTTAACCGTGCGCCCTATTCGAGTATGCACGGCTTTAAGGCCAATTATTATTTTGCGACCCATGGTTTTGAACTCACCTATAATACTGTGGTAACCAAAGTCATTGGTGACTGGCAATTCGAATTTGAAGCGCGTTTTACCAGTCCGAATTTCGCGATCAATCATTTCGGGTACGGTAATGAAACCGAAAACCAGGACGAAACCTTGGGAATGGATTACAACCGTGTTCGCATCCAATCGTATAAAGCGGCACCGGCCTTACGCAAAATCGGCCGAAACGGCAGCGATATGCAAATTGAAGCCACTTTTGAGAATATCGAAGTGGAAGACACCCAAAACCGTTTTATCAATATTCCAGGAGTGATCAATCCGAAAGTATTCGAAAACCTGCAATTTGCCGGACTGAACTTTAAATACAGTTTTGAAAATTACGACAATCCGTCGCTACCTACTATGGGTATGGGCTTTTCGATTCTGGGAAGCTGGAAGATGAACCTTTCCGACAGCAACCGCAATTTCCCGTATATCGAAAGCAAACTTAATTTTAATCATAAAATCGATCCGAAAGGCAATCTGGTATTGGCTACGATAGTAAAAGGTAAACTTTTACTAAACAACAATTTTGAATTTTACCAAGGTGCGACCATTGGTGGTGATCATGATATTCGCGGTTTCCGAAACGAACGCTTTTTAGGAAAACAGGCCTTCTATCAAAGTTCGGATGTACGCCTTACACTTGGCAAGATCCGTAAAAGTATTATCCCGATGACTTTCGGTATGATTGGCGGATTTGATTACGGCCGGGTATGGTTAGACGGTCAGGATTCTCAAAAATGGCACAACTCCTATGGCGGCGGTTTATGGTTAAACGGTTTAAATGTGATCACTGCACGTATAACCTATTTTAGAAGCACCGAAGACGGTCGGATCGCCTTTGGATTAGGATTTGGTTTTTAACGTCTTTAAAGCAACCTCATACACCTTCCCTCCGTTTTTCTTGACTCTTTCATCCGCGATGATCAAAGTACTATTATCCGTAAAGGTAATGGCTTCTTTTTGCGACATATGATTCAATTCCAGTCGGCTGACTTTACCGTTAAAGAAATCGTCGTTTTTAAAATCTTCGAACAGCCACACCTTGGTATGACTCAACAGTACCACGTGTTTGCCATCGGGGCTAATTGCCGCGCTGGTAACCGCACAGTGGTTATAGATATCGCAGGTTTTAAACGAACCTAACAATTGGGCTTTATGATTCCCGGCTTTATTTGGCACGCGATATAAAAAGGTCGTTCCGTCGAATCCTTTGCTACGGTTTTTGGTAAACAGGTAGAAATTGTCCTTCCAGATAAAGAAACCTTCCACATCGTACCATAATTCCGTTTTTTTAGGTGGAAATGCTTTTTGTTCCGGGTAATAAAAATGAATACTCGCACTGGAATTAGCATCCGATTGTCCTAAATCGGCCGCATTGACTTTATAAATTACCAGGTCTTTACGGGTGTTATCGTTATTTCCAAAATCGCCGATATACATATTTTTATGCGCGTCCATTGTCAGATCTTCCCAATCGGTATTCGTCGCGTTCCCAACCGTTAGCGTATGTTGGATTGCTCCTTCCCGATCCAACTGATACACTTTATTTTCATTACCGCTATCCTCGATTACCCACAGCCTTTTACCGTTATCGGAAGTTGTGATACCCGACACTTCTTTTAATTTTTTAGGGAGTTGAAACAAAACCGGTAGCTCTTTTTTGGTGGTACAACAAAAAAGAAGGGTTAGACTTATCAGGAAAAAAGTCGTTTTGATCGTTTTCATAACCGCGTGAATTCGTATTTCTTTCAAAGATAGTATAAATACAGCTCCGATGGTGGGAATCGAAAAGACAGCGGTTTATTTAACATCCGTTTCACAAACGAACCTGAATAGATTCGAATAGTATGGAACCGTGATTCTTTATATGTTTTAGAACTGACCACATTGAGAATGCACTCCATTTATATGCTGTAGATTGGAAGCGTATTTACTTTTTGTTAGAATTTGGATTAAAATCGATAATCCATTCGATTCCGTATTTATCTCTAAACATCCCAAAATAGGAACCCCATGGACTATCCGAAACAGGCATTTCAATCGTACCACCAGCGGAAAGACTATGGAATAACTGATCGGCTTCTGCTTTACTTTCGGCGCTAATTGAAATTTTACTTCTGTTTTCATTTTCATTGACCTTTCCTAAAAACTCCGGAACATCGTTTCCGATTAGCACATTGCTTTTACCGATGGGCAATGCGATATGCATGATCTTATTCTCTTCGCTTTTGCTTATTTTGAATTCCGGGTTTTTAAAATCTTTAAAACGGACGATATTTGAAAACTCACCACCAAAAGCAGCTCTATAAAATTCGAAAGCTTCCTCGGCATTACCATTGAAGTTGATATGAGGGTTGATCAGTGCCATAATTGTATTGATTTGGAATTAATAATGCGTTTTACAAGAACCCAAAAGGCCGTTAATTGCAGCGTCTTCGAGCAATTATACTGTTAAAGATACTGTTTTTTGAAGGGAAAACCGTTACATTAATGATTTAAACTATTTTTCCCATTCGTAAAGATCTTCCAAATCCCATTTATAAAAGTTGTTGATTACTTCAAAAAATTTTTGTCTTGTTGGCTTTTCAGGTAATATTTCTTTCGAGAACATTCGATCAAAAAACAGCCTGTAGTCCTTAACCTGTATATCGAAGTCCTCATCGCTTAATTTTTCGATATCTGTAACACTATCGGGAAAAGCTTTGCTTGCGATTTCATCACGTAAATTTTGACGTTCTGATCCGCTCCAATTATCGCCGTTGGTTTCCCAAATAGTAATGATCCCCAATAGTCGTAACGGATCTTCGGCGATAAAATCCCGATTTTCTTTTATTGCCCAATATGTCCCGAAAAATTCATCGCTTTCGCTTGGATATAGAAATATTTTGTAGCCTTTTGATTTTATAATTCGCAATGCCGAATTATATGTATTTATTTCTGCCGATAATCTAAAACTTTGCTTTGAATTCATATTCCCTATACTTATCATTCAATTAATAGTTTCTTACTCTGTTTTTTTTTTTCAAAATCCGGATTTACTTCATGTCCGATTTTAATTTACAAGAAGCATAATAGTTAACACCTGTTCCAATCAATTCGTCTCCGGTTGCCGAATGATAGACTACCGTATGATCAATAAACATTTTTTTGGATTTGTTCCCTTTACACTTTCATTAGCTATGGCTTCCTAAAGTTGTACACAACTGATAGACCAGTATGATTTTACAATGTTTTTTAACATTATTAATAAACATTTCTTTCAAATATACATAAATAGATTTTTACTACTGCCTTAGATTATGCTATTGAGCAATTAGCGGACAAACTTTGTAAGCTTTATTTTTAGTTATAACGCAATAATTTACAACACTCCGATTAAGTCGGTATCAAAAAATCACTTACTTTTAGGAGCTTTTATATCTGCATATGTTAGAGATTATTTATCAGGACGATTATTTAGTTGCCATCAATAAACCCCACGGTCTTTTAGTTCATCAATCTCCTATTGCAAGAGATGCGTCAGAATTTGCAATTCAGCTATTGCGGGATCAAATTGATCAAAAAGTATATCCGGTTCACCGAATTGATCGTAAGACTTCCGGGATATTGCTTTTTGCATTGGACAAAGAAGTGAATAAAAATCTTACGGAACAGTTAACGCTAAAAACCGTTGAAAAAAAGTATTGGGCCATTGTAAGAGGTTATACTCCCGACGAGCAGCTTATCGATTATGCTTTATACAAGGACAATGGTACTTTACAGGAAGCACAAACAATGATTAAGACTTTAGCAAAAGTAGCCATCGATATCCCTTCGGGGAAACACAGTACCTCCCGATATTCGTTTGTGGAAGCTTCTCCGCTAACCGGTAGGATGCATCAGATTCGCAAGCATATGGCTCATATTTTACATCCAATTATTGGTGATCGCCCCCACGGATGCAACAAGCAAAATAAAATATGGCTTGAAAAATTTGACATGAATACTATGTTACTTCATGCTCAGAAGTTGGTTTTCACACATCCTGTAAGCAATGAAAAAGTAGTGCTTACCGCCCGCCCACAAGAAGAATTTATGCGAGCCACAGGAATTATGGGCTTTTATATTGATGAAAACAATGGTATTAGTGTTGGAAACTAGTTATTAAACCTGTACAAATACTCACCACTAATTCGACATTAAATAGGGTATTATTTAGCACAAAGTTCGATCGAAGCCGTTCAGTACCGCTTAGTAATACCTTATGAACTGCCGTTTTTTATTGATACTTTTCTTCAATTTTTTTAAAAAAAACTTCTAATTTTTCAGTAGACTCTATCCATAAAGGAAGTTGGTCGTTTTGAAATTCAGTTTCCTTGAGCTTTTTAATGTATTGTCTAAGTTCAGCAAAAAATTCCTGATAGTAATTATATTGTCTTGCCAATACTAAGCATAATTTTTTTTGAATTAATTTTTGTTCAACGGATTGCCAAAGGTCAGACCAGAATTTAAGATATATTGTCAGTGTTTCATGTTCCGTTTGAGAATTAATGTTTAATTTTTCGATGTAATGTTCTTTACTGTAATCCGAATTTAACTGAAAGTCAGGAATCCAATTTTTCAAAATTTGTTCTGGTTTTTGGCTTTCAAATCCAACCCATCCCATGGCTACAACTCTTCTATATTTATTGCGTTCTTCTTCAGGAAGGTATTTCCATTTTAGATACATTTTCCATACAGGTGACAAAACTTGTATATAAAATTCCAGATTTTGATGTTGTTTGCTAAATTCAAGAGTGCGTTCCTTTTTTGATTTATTTAATTGGAAACGATAAATCAGTATCGTAGCAATGATTGCTGAAACAGCAAGTGTCGTTTGAGATATAAATTCCAACAAAGTCATATGTCCTATATTTTTTGGTCAAAATTGCAACTCACGTCCCACCGACTTGACACAGTAGTAAAGCCAGTGGGCAGATTACTTTCTGTTAAAGACAGCGTTTTTCGTGAAGGAAAACGTCAAGTTGACTAAGCACCAGCTATTGTACAAAACCGCTACTAGCGGCTTGCAAATTACTTCAATCAATTATCGTAACAAACTTCGGTACTATTAAAAGAATACTTCCAATTTTAAAAAAGAGTCCCCTAACGTTTATAAACCATTCATATTTCACCAACTTCTACCCCGAATTAAGCTCTTCTTTATCTTGGCTGTAAATTTTATAATCGTGAACATCGCATTTGAAATTAATTGCAGCATGCACTTCTGATTAAAGCTATATGGCTGTATTTTGTGAACCCGAAAGAAACTAATTTGCACGCAACAAAACAATACGTATTTTTACTTAATTTCATATTTTTAAAAAGATATTAATAGAAATCAACAGGACTAAGCTTTTATAAATGAACTATATACTGGAAACCAATCGTCTTATATTAAGAGAATTAAATTCAAACGATGCGAAAAGTTTTTATGACTTAAATTCAAATCCCAACGTAATAAAGTATACCGGAAATGTGGCTTTTAAAAATGAGGAAGAAGCAACAGAATTTCTTGTAAATTATCAGGACTATAAATTGAACGGGTACGGAAGATGGGCGGTAATACTCAAAAGTACAAATACATTTATTGGATGGTGTGGATTAAAATTCGATAGTATTGAAAATGAAACAGACATTGGGTTCCGTTTCTTTGAAGAAGAATGGGGCAACGGATATGCAACAGAAAGCGCCATAGCTTGCCTGCAATACGGATTTGAAAAACTAAAATTGAAACGTATCATTGGGAGAGCAATGAAAGCGAATATTGGATCAATAAAAGTTCTTGAAAAAATCGGTCTTGAGTACGAAAGTGATACACATCTGGATGGAAAAGATGCAGTAATCTATAAAATCGAGAAACCCGATAGCGCGGATTTATAATTCGTGTTTACAGAAAATACAATAAACTATGGAAGACCTAGTTTGTCAAGAGTAGGAAAATTTTCAGATGAGACAAATAAAAATATAAAATGTAGCTTCATTTTATTCTACTTTTTGTTTGCACATTCACTTCCATTGAACACCGTAACCTCGCTTGCTCAAAACCGCTGTTATACGACGTTTTTAATTCTCACTAACCGATAGTAAAAATAATAAATTTCCATGCTCAAAACTTTGTAGTAAACTTTTTCCAGCTTTTGCATATGATTGAGCTTTGCTTTTACCGATTATTTGAATATTTTTCTCCTTTGTTTTATATATTAAATAATTATCCATTACTGCTTTTGAGAAGCCCTTATTCCAAATAATTTTATCTATTTTAATTGTAGCCTGAATAATTGAGTCTGAAGGAAAACCATGCTGTTCTTTAAAAACGAATTTTGTTTTATATTTTTTGTTTAATTCTTCTAATGATTTTTTGAAAGTTTCCTTATAGTTAAGTTTTTTTCCTTTTGTAATATCAAAAGATACATAATCATTTTTAAATGTTCCTACCGATTCTATTCTTGCAAAATTATTAGATTCATCCCATACGATATGTATAGTCTTATTACTGTTTAACTGTGAATAAATCTTATTCATTTTTCTGTTAGAAGAGCATCCAACAAATAAAATGATGATAATTAGTATTCCTATTGTTTTCAATTTCTCTGTTTTTTGTAAAATGTCGTATAACGTCCCGCCCGCTTTAAGAAGTTGGGGCTTTTTATTCCCATACCATTCTATATAGGACTGAAGTCAAATATACGAAAAGGCCGTTCCATTAAGCATCAATGAAATATATAATTATCTCTGTTTTTCTGTAGCGGCTATAACAGAATGATCAATTTCATTCTTGAAATGTGATTTTTTTATTTTACTTATTGTTTTACACACTTGTAAAACAGGTGTTTATACGCAGCTTTAGATCGATTCGCTTGTATAATTTTATTTCTACTAATCGAATTGGTCTCAATAGTATAATTTCTAAGAAAGCATTTTTAGTTTTATTACAATCATTTTAGGAAAATATTAGTCGTTTCAAATTGCATTTATATTTAATAATTTAATCAATAAGTAATGGACTTAAAAGAAAAACTCAATCAGATTGGCCCAAAGCCGGACATGATTCTTATTATTACCGACGAACAGCGTGCAACGCAGCATTTCCCACCGGGGTGGGAAGAAAAAAACCTTCCGACTCTCACATTTTTAAAACAGAACGGATTTAGTTTTGATAGAGCTTTTTGTAATACCTGCATGTGCTCTCCCAGCCGTGCGACGTTATTTACAGGAACCTATCCTGCTAAACATGGAGTCAGCCAGACATTAACCGAAGGAGGCCTTTTATCTCCGCAAGAACCGACACTCAGTAATTCCATCCCCAACATCATGAATGTACTTTGGGCAGATGGTTATGATGTGCAGTATAGAGGTAAATGGCATATGAGTAAAGGAGTAGCTCCCAATGGTACTAAAACTAATTACGATGATTTAACTGCTGCAGATATTTCATTGTATGGTGCAATGGGTTGGGTTGCTCCAGATGCCGGTGAAGATGTCAATCCGCTTAATTTTGGTGGCGGATATGCCAATCATGATGCAAAATATACGGCCCAAGCCATACAATACCTTAAAGAGGTAAAAGCGCAAAGAGCATCTGGAAATCATAAACCTTACTGCCTTATCCTTTCACTTGTTAATCCGCATGATGTTTTAGCATACCCAAAATCGGCTGGTAAGTCGGGATATCATACAGATACCTGGTCGGGCAGGGAAATTGGGCTTCCAGCGAGTGTAAATGAAAATTTACTTAAAAATAAAAAACCTATGGCTCAGGAACAAATTTTACTCAACATGGCATTAAGTCTGGGCGAAATAGCTACTGATGAGGATAAGCTGAACTACATTAATTTTTATGGTTATTTATTAAGTCATGTTGATAAGGAGATTGGGTACCTTATTAAAGAACTATATGAAGAGGATGAGAATGGAAATAAATTGGCAGATTCTACAATTGTTACTCTTACTTCGGATCATGGAGAGATGGGTTTAGCGCACGGCGGTCTGCGTCAGAAAACTTTTGTGGCCTATGAAGAAGCCTTAAGAGTGCCGCTTGTGATTTCAAATCCAATACTTTTTAAAGATCACAGCATAAAGCAATCAATGGCATTAGCAACATTGGCAGATATTATGCCGACTTTTATCGACATAGCAAATGTATCAAATCCGCCTTCAGGACTTGCAGGTGTAAGTTTGTTTCCCATAATGGAGAATAATACTCCTGTTCAGCATAGCATATTATTTACTTATGACGATATCAAGGCTGGCTCTAATAGTAATTGGACAGTTGTGAAAGCCGCTAATCGTATTCGTTGCATCAGGACGGAAAAATGGAAATTCGATTATTATTTTGATGCGTCAACAGCTTACTTCAAGCAATATGAACTATATGATTTAGTTAATGATCCATTAGAAGTTACAAATCTTGCTTACGATCCGGCATACAGTGAAATCAGAAGAGATCTGGAAGAGCAATTGCATCAGCTTGAGATAGAAAAACTCTGGGTCAATATGCCCGAAGATATTTATAGTCTAACGACATTCAACTGACAAAACAGCTATAAAAATCTAAAAAGAAACAGTTATAATAATAACAAAAACACCTATATCATGTCGCAAAATATAAATTCAGAAGTAAATACAGTAAGTTATACCGATTTTAATAATCCTGCCGGACAAACAACAATACAGGGAATAAGAGGAGTTTCGGAGTCTGAAAACGTGTATATTGCAGGTAGTTTATTAAGTGAAAACAATCTTGTTCAGGGGTTAATTTACGAAGGAACGCTTAAAACAAAAGGGAATGAAGGCAAATGGCATGTCGTTAATTTCCCCAGTACGCCAACAGCCGAAGTTGTAAACACTTCTTGTTATGGACCTAATAACGGACCAGATGGCACGGTACAAATTGTAGGATCTTATAAGATAACTGCTTCTACTGATAAAGCCCCGAGCGGAAATCTCGGATTTTATTACGAAGGTCCTATTGATGGTTCCGGAACATGGATTCAGGTATCGCCAAACGGAGGAAATACTAACAATGTATTTGTTCACAGCGTAATGGGCGGACTTGCTGTTGGAAATTATGATGTTGAAAATGATAAAAACGGATATGCGTTTTTATATAATACCATCAATAACGAATGTACCGATTTTAAAGTGCCGGATTCACTAACTACTACCTTATATGGTATTTGGCATAATGGCGGGGATAGTTACACTATGGCCGGAGGCTATACCAGTCTGAAATTAGGTAAAATAAGCCAGGCCTT
The DNA here is from genome assembly GCA_023446155.1 of Bacteroidota bacterium. Classification (GTDB taxonomy): domain Bacteria; phylum Bacteroidota; class Bacteroidia; order Flavobacteriales; family Flavobacteriaceae; genus Flavobacterium. The sequence continues at coordinate 75,564 of JAEXIT010000004.1, read as the reverse complement.
TTTGGCGGATTATAATTCTAAAACAAAAGAAATAACTAATTTAAAATCATTTAGTTACAAGAACGAAACAGCCCTATCTATAATTACTCATTTTGAGGGTATTACCGTTTCTGATGAGAATGGCTATAATATGCCGTCGGATTGGATTACTTTAAATAAAGAAAAAAACGGAGCATCATTTGTTTCTGTGAAAAGAAATTCTGACGGATCCTTTGGAGAAGCACAATGGATTGATATTGATTTTCCGGATTCAAGTGCTACAAGTGCTAATACGGCATATCGGAATAATATATTGGGGATTTATGTGGTCGAAGATAATTCGGGAACCAAAGCAATATCTTCTTTCGTTGCAAAAGTAAGTATTTAAAAAAAGGAGATGATATAATTTGATTGAGTTTTTAAGGTTATACCGGTACTGTAAGAAGTTTAAGTATAATTAAGTGCGGCATTTATATACTTGAATGTACTAATCCAATTTTTAATTTATTTAATCTATTTCATCTTTTTTCTATTTCATCTATAATTAAAATTCAGTCTAAGCCTCCTTAAGAATTAAATTTAGACTCAATTTTTCATTGGTACAGTGAAGTATATAATTACCTTTAATATTTTCTTGGTTAGAAAGAACTTTAAACTTTACAAATACCAGTTGTTATGAAAATAGGTTGTTAACAGAAGCTCTAGTGGTTTCTTGATGAGATTTCTTTTGGAATTAGCCCACGATTACCAGTACTAATTATTTTGTATTCGTTCGTAAATGTATAACTAGACTTTTTGTGAACATTATGTATTGGTTGCATTTCAAAAATTAGACAGCTTTCAATATCTTCAATCATATCTTTCGTAATAGATTTTCCAATAGGAAATTCTCCAAAACGAATATACTTTTCACCTCGATAATCATTCATCCAGTTTTTATGATGCTGAACAATTCTATTAATAAAGTTTTGATGAAAAGTCAAGCCAATATAAAGAAGTGTTTCGTTTCCACCGAACTTTCTGCTAATGTAATAAATTCCCCAACTTTTAATACAGCGTTCTTTAGTAAGAGCTGAATCGACTTTTAATGGATAACTCCATTGAATTTCCATTTTTCTTATTCGAGTTTTAATCATGTTTTGTTCGGTTCTCTAAGAGTTTCTGCTAACAGTGTTTTTTACGAAACTTTTGCCTTATTTATTTCGTAAAAAAGCTATATAGCTGTATCGACAAACAATAAACTAATTTATACACAACAAAGCAATACGTGTTTTTACTTAATTTTTAGACACAGGAATTTTTAAATTAAAAACCTCTGTACATACTTTTTATTTAAAGTTGAATTTTTATAGTTTTTTGTGGCATCGCAGTTAAGGTTTCGGGCTTTGTGTTCAGGCGGGTTTCAAAGCACAAAGTTTCAATTTCTTACTAAAGTACATAAGAAGCACAAAGCTCCAAGTTTTCACGTCATCCCGCCTGACGCAAAATCCGTGTTATAGGGCGTTTTGTCTTTTTAGTATTTCAATAACGTACTGTCTGTTTACTAATGCATCATCGTATTGTGGCCACAATTCAATTGCTTTGTTGAATTTATTTAGAGCTTCTTTTAAATTTCCACTTTCTATCAAGTCCACACCATAATTATACCACAGTCTGGCATCATTTGGCGATGTTTCAATTGCTTTTTGATGAAATTCTAATGCCGTTTTAATATCACCAATTAGAGCGTATATTTCAGAAAGATCATCATAATACTCACCTGTTTCTTGGATGTTTAATGCTCTCTTCAAGTCCACTATGGAATCTTCTAATCGCTCAAGAAATTTCAAGCTAAATGCTCTCGACTTTAACGCATAATCATAATTTGGATCAAGAGATAATGCTTTGTCAAAATCTTTGATAGAGTTTTCTGCTTGATTATTATAAAATTTAGCAATACCACGCATTGTATATTGTTCAGGCGTGTCAGGCTCAAAATCATAATTACCTTCTTGTATTCTTGTCCACAAAAAAACGAAACGCTCTATTATTTGTGTATCTTTAGGGTTTTCTCTGATTAAAGTACTATATTCAATCAAAGCGTCTGGATAGTTATCTTGCTTAATAAGTTCCTCTGCATATTTTTTTCGATCATTGTAATTCATAATCCATTAACGTTTAATAATTTGAATTAACTTCTAAGTGCATCATTATATAAATCTTGTGGCGTAGATGAGTTTGTCGCACTTGTTTTTAAACCTAATAGAGCATTAACAGATTGTCATTGTCGTTAACCTCTGTCGCTGTATAAAAAGATTATTGTAAGCGTTGTCTCTGTAACTTTTACTTGGAAAAATTTACTGTCGTATTCTTTTTTAAGTTTAGGTTCAGTGTCTCTTCCAATTGATGCTAGAATAAAAACAAAGTATAATGATATTGTTAAAATTTTAATAAAATATTTATTTTAAGTTCATTATTATTTTTAAAATCACAGCAACGTTTCGGGGATTGCCGAAGGAGAGAATTTTTAGTATGAAAGTCCCAACCGAAGAACAAAATTTTGACTTTGTACAAATGTTTCGAACACTTTATCCACTATATTACCAAACTAATGCTACCTGCTGTGTTGCTTTCGGCTACACATTCTCTATTACAAATTCAACTATTTTGTCTTTACGTTGCTGTATAAGTTCTTTTGTCCAAGTTACTCTTTCAGCCGTCATTTTCTGTATTTCACGTTGTTGCTCCAAATGATTGTAACTATTGCGTTTTTCAGCAAATGGTTTGTTACCAACTGAACAATTATGCGATTTAGAAAGCAACAAATAATTTCCTAAACAATTGATGTATTGATTTATAAATTCCTCGTCATAACTATCATAACCTGTTTCAGGATTTTCTGTTTGCGGTGCAATGTGTTCCAATTCAGGTTTATCAATTTTGTCAAAGCGAGTAGTTGAGTAACCGCTTTTCCCTTGTCCTTCCAAATGATTTTCGTATTTCCAAAGTAAATATTTTGCAGTTGTGTGATGTATTCTGCCTTGAATGGAACGCTCCAATTCTTTGTTTCCCCAATATGACCACCACCAATCTTGTGTTGTTTTCATCCAATCAATTCTAACATTTATTGGTGTGATGTCAGAATTTTCAAAAGTAAATTTTTGATAAACGTCATTTAGTCGTGATGTGATTTCGGCTCTTGTTCCGATTAGTCTGTGTCGCAAAACCATCGTCTCCAACTTGCTACAAAGTAAATTGATTTCATTTATTGGTAAACCAAATTTGTAAGCCTTGATAATAAACGGCATAACGATACCAATTCCACCAAGTGTTACAAGCGAATGAATTTCTAAATTTTCTCTTTCGTCTTTGCTGAAAAAAGTTGTTAAATGATCAAAACTTATTGCCAGCGATTGAGTAAACGATTTGATAAATGGAATTGAATTTGCTTCCAATAACAACTTATTTATTTTGTCGATTACATTTATCTCCCCAAGAGAATTGAAATGAACACGAAGTGTGTAAACCAAAACATCGTCTTCACTAATTCTGTATTCGATTGAAGAAATAGATTTATAAATTTCTTCAAATCGGTCTTTGATTTCTTTTATTAGACTTTCTTTTTCTTCACCACCATAAAGATGAACGTTGAACATAAATTGAGCTTTGATAATTTCCAAATTTGAAGGTTTCTTACCTCTGTTGTTTTGGAAAATAAACATTTGAATTGCTTCCGATGCGTCTTTTACAGGATGTGTTGTACAAGATGCGTTCTGAACCGTGTCTAACATTTTCAATAAATAAATTTCATCTTTATCCGAAAGCTGTGAAGTGAAAAAATCAAATGCAATTGCAATGCGTTTTGCAGAAACGGTTTTTATACCATTTCTATCTTTTTTACTTTGGTCGATTACACAATCTTTGAAAAATCTGTCGTCATAATCAACAGTTTCAAAACGATAAGTTGAATTTCGTTTGATGATGTCTTCAAATGTTTCCTGTTCGGTTTCACTTAAAGTTCGGATTTGTTTTAATCTACTAAATAATGCTGACAAAAAAATAACGATTGTTGTCATTCGCTGTTGTCCATCAATTATCCCAAATTTTTTGTCGTCTTTTTCTTCAAATAGAAAATGTCCGAAATAATATTTTGATTTGGTTGAACTTTTATTGTAATCTTCCAAGTCAGATAAAAATACGTTAGTCTGTTTTGGTAAATTTGTTTTTTCAAGTTCAGTGTCCCAAGAATATGCTCTTTGATATGTCGGCACAAAAATTTTGTTGCCTGCCAACATTTGTTTTATAGTTGTAGATGCTTCCATTTAATAAATTTTAGATTAAAAATATCAAAGATAACTCCGCTACCTTTGATAAAAGGTTTCACATTACTGGTTGATGCTTTTTTGTCTGACTTTTTGAGCAAGAAAGGGATGGTAAAATTGATAAACTTGAAGATTTGTAACCACACTATTTACAGTAAAATTAGCCATATTAATTTTGGTTTTTCATTTATGCTTACTCTATTCGATTTTCAGCTTTCCTAGTAGCAGTGCTTATTTTTTTTCACGCTGTAAAGAAACAATATTATCTTTATCTAATGAATATACAACTCTTCTATGAAGTGAATCTTGGGAATAAAAAATAATATAATTATCATCTATTAGTTCGAAACTTTTACAGTTTTTTTGAATTAGACTTGGTTCAACTCTCTTTAAAGAGGTTTCAATTTTTAAAAGTACTTTATCAATGCTTAATTTTTCTTTTGGCTGAATAAATCCAATACAAAGAATTCCAATAAGCATAATACTAGCGCCTATATTTGAGTGACGAACTGCCCATATTTTTGACGTATCAGTATTTATAGCAGGAATTGCTAATCCAATTCCAAAAAAAGAAAAAATCAATGATATTAAAAGAACTAAAGGACTTATCAAATTTTGGTATAATAAATTATAGTCTTGGAATACCAGATACGAAATCAATGCTGCTAATACAGTTGAAGTAATTGTAATAATTGTTTTGTTGAAATCAATAACGGCCGTGTAAGCTTCTTTAATGTTTGCCATATTACATGTCTTCTTCGGGAATGAAACAAACTTGTATTAAAATTTGAGATAATACATTCCAGATTTCCCACGAACTGATATAAGCTTCTTGTTGGAAATTCAGTCGTTTCTGACGTATTACAATATCTAAAGCTTTAGGAATTAGTGCTATTGCTAAATTTTGCATTGATTCAGAAGATTTCTCCAATCTCCAGTATTTTGATTGATCCTCCTGAATATTTTCTATCAATTCGATGATGAATTTTTTTGCTTTTGGACTTAGCTGAACATAAATATTATGTTTGGACATTTTATACTGCCAATTTTCGATTTCGTAATTAACCTGTTTAATTATCTTATTCTCATCCATGGTTTTTATCAAGTTATGGGTTAGTATTGCCGCAAACATAGTTTTATACGAAACTTTTCCCTTATTTATTTCGTAAAAAAGCTATGTAGCTGTATTTCATGTATCCGAAAGAAACTAATTTACACGCAACAAAACAATACGTATTTTTACCTAATTTTTAAGATATAGCATTAAAATATAATTTCGTAATAAAAATAGAAGAGTGTTTTTATTTACTCAAGAAGAAAAACGCTATGTATAGCAAACAAAAAAGCCTTGACTTAAAATCAAGGCTTTTGTAAGAAAAATTTGGCGGAGAAAGAGGGATTCGAACCCCCGGACCTGTTACAGTCAACAGTTTTCAAGACTGCCGCAATCGACCACTCTGCCATTTCTCCAATATGTCACAACCATTTCCTGATTGCGGTTGCAAATATAACAAGCTTTTTCGTATCTGCAAATCTTTACGGCTAAAAAATAGTAAACTTTTTAGTCCGCTAACATAATTCATTCAAAATCAAAACAGAAATCCTAAAAATAATTTATTATCAACCATGGAAATTCGTTAATATAATACCTTTGAGAATCGGAACGAAACGTTTTTCTTCCGTAGTTTATTCTAAATTTAATACAATGTATTATAAAACATTTGATCCGACTCCGGAATTAGGCGAACTGATAAAATGTTATTGGATGCTGGAAAACCCCGCGGAAGCCAACCCGGAACGACAAACAATTGTTCCCGACGGTTGTATGGAAATGATTTTCCATTATGGCGATCTGTATCGGCAATACTTGCCCGACGGAAACAATATTCTACAACCCAGATGTTTTGTGATCGGACAACTCACCCATCCCTTGGAAATTGAACCCATCGGAACAACCGGAATTTTTTCCGTTCGTTTTCACCCCGATGGGTTTCTTCCTTTTGCCAATATTCCAATTCGGGAAATGGAAAATACCGCCGTTTCACTCGAACAATTATTTAGTAAAGACGGACTCGAAATAGAACAAAAAATACTAAATGCTCCATCGGCAGCAGAACGTATTCTGCATATCGAAACCTTTTTACGGAATCAGCTAACCGATACCCGAACGATCGACCGAATCATCAAAACGACCGTTGAAACAATTTTAACCGCAAACGGTCAGCTGAGCATTGAAACCGTTTCCAGACAAACCAATATCAATCGCCGGCAACTGGAGCGTAAGTTTGCCACCGCAATCGGACTAAGCCCTAAACAGCTTTCTAAAACCGTACGGCTACAAGCTACCCTAAAACGATTACTCAGCAAACAATTTACCAGCCTTACTGCACTAGCCCACGAAAATGAATATTATGATCAGGCGCATTTTAATAAAGATTTTAAAGAACTAACCGGACTTACGCCAAAAGAATTTTATGGTGATCATTTAAAAATGTCTTCCCTATTTTATGGAACGGAATAATAGTGTCGCATTTTTACAATTTTATACGTAATGCATATTGCAACTTTGCAGAACAACAAAACCATTAGATTATGAAAACAAAATTGCTTTTACTATTTGCCGGTCTTCTATTTTTAGGCGCCTGGACAGTACAGAAACCAACCAATATCAAAAAAGCCGATTGGATCATTGGTACTTGGGAAAACAAAACGCCAAAAGGAAGTCTTTATGAAACCTGGCGCAAAATTAACGATCACGAATACCGCGGCAAAAGTTATATTTTACAAGGAAAGGATACAGTCGTTTTCGAAACGGTTCAACTGGTGCAGGAAGGTCCAAATCTATTTTACATTCCGACAGTTAAAGATCAGAATAACAACCAACCGGTACATTTTATTGCGAAAACAAGCTCCGGAACCCAATTGGTATTTGAAAACCGACAACACGATTTCCCCCAAGTAATTACATACACCAAAACCGGATCCGATGCCCTTACCGCTGAGATATCCGGTACCAAAAACGGACAGGAACGGAAACAATCCTTTCCGATGAAGCGGATAAAATAAAAAGCGTTCCATTAGAACGCTTTTTATCATTTTTTAGAAATAGACTTCTCAAATTATAAATCGTTGATATGATTTAAAAGTCGGTCTACTTCGTCGATCGTATTAAAATAATGTGGTGAAATTCGAACCACGCCTTTTATTCCTTTTTTATCAAAATCAATCACGCCCGATTCGCGAGCACTAATGCTACAATACACATCTCTTTTTAACAGTTCCTCTTTTAACGTCAGAATTGATTTTTCTCCTTTTGTAAAGGTCAGAATATTACAGGTCACAGAGCCATGATCAAATGTATTTACACCCGGTATGGTCGCTATATTTTTCCGAAGGTAAGCCATTACCTGATCGTTATAGGACTGAATGTTTTCTATCCCAAGGTCTTTCTGATAGCGAATTGCCTCTTTTAAGCCCAATAACAAGGCATACGGAAGTTCCCAATATTGAAAACGTTTTCCCTGTTCGATCAGTTCAAAAGTATTTTCCGATCGCCAGATTGCTCCGGCTCCGTCGATAAAAAGCGGATAACTCCCCTGCTCCAGCATTCGATCTGAAATATAGAGAAATCCCGTTCCTCTGGGGCCTCGCAGAAATTTCCGTCCGGTTACGCTCATAAAATCGCATTTTATTTTGGCAACCGAAACCGGCAATTGCCCTACCGACTGACAGGCATCCAATAAAAACGTCAGCCCTTCCCTTTCGCAGATTTCACTTACTTTTTCGACATCCTGAACCAATCCCGAATTGGTGGGGATATGCGTAACACAAACCAACCTGGGCTTTTTAACAGCGATTAAACGTTCAAAATCCTCGAAATCAATATCGCCGTTAGCATTATTCTGTACCCTTTTAATTTCGATCCCAAATCGTTTTTGCAGTGACAAAAACTGCATTTGATTGGTCACATAATCATCGGCCGTAGTCAGAATTACATCGCCTTTTTGAAAATCGATCGCCGATAGTGCTTTGGCATACGCATCGGTTGCACTATGCGCGAAAGCGATATTATGGGGTTTCGCTCCGATTAATTCGGCCGTCTCATCATAAAATTGCTGGATTTCAGCACTATTCCTATCGAAAGCCGCATAACCGCCGTACTTTTCTTCTTCAATAAGGTATTCCTGAATTTTCGCCATAACCGGTTTTGGCATCAGCGAGGCACCGGCGTTATTAAAATATAATTTATCGAGACAATTTGGAGTGTCTTTCCGAATCTGATCCAGGTTTAAGTTCATAGTATAGAAGGTGCTATTTTTTAAGAAATTTATAAATCTTTTTTTCGGTTCCCTTTTGAAGCTGAATAAAATACGTTCCGGGTGCCAGTAGCTCCGTATCAATTTGTATGGCTTCATCCGTTTTAGAAACACCAACCCGCATCGATTTCCCTAAAACGTCGCATACAGTAATTTGATCAAAATCTACAGTCGTCAGGTAAATCCGATCGGTCGTTGGATTCGGATACATCCGAAGTTGTTTTTTAGTAAAATCCGTGTTGGATAATGCCGTAGTTGTAATGGTTTGCATTTTTGTTGTCGTCGTATTACAGGCATTGGTTGTGAGGCTAACCGTATAGGTTCCATTAGTCTGATAGGTATGTTGCGGATTGAGGATATTAGACGTTGCTCCGTCACCGAAACTCCAAAGATAGGTCGTCGCTGTCGGATTTAGTGATTCAAATTTATAGGTCCGGTTTTGAAGGTGTTCCAACTGGAAATCGGATGGATTATCGTGTACTCCAACAAACCAGTTTTCAAGATGATCAAAAACAATATTTTTGACGATTCCTTTGATCAAAGTGGCATCGGTTTGTGACAAATCACCGACAAACGACGTCAATTCAGGATCTTTTTTAAACAGTATGGTATAAAATGTAAACGCCGCTGCCATCGACCCGATATACGACGGATGGGAGTTGTCTTCCACATACAATTCCACACTTGGATTTTGTGCCCGAATGGCACGCCAAACTTTGGCTACCGGTGACATCAGACTGGTATTATCGGTTGCCATTTTCATATAGGAAGTATACAGCGCATCGTCCATACCTTCGTAAGTACACAACTGTGTATATCCATTGTTGCAATTTTGATCATCTCCAAACTTGCGTCCCCAGGTCATATAAAAAATAGGGGAACCACATGGATTCGCCATTTTAAACGCATCGACCAATTGCTTGGCATACGGATACACCATATTGGCCACCTGTTGCTGTGGAAACGACGGCAACTGACTTTGTTCCTGTAAAACCACATGATCCCAATTCCCCTCGGCGAACTTATTTAATACCGTCGGATTTGCAGCATGCTGTTGGAAGCGCGAACCTCCGGGCGTATGGCTTTCATATTCAAGATGATCATTTGTAGAAAGTGCAATTTTCTGAATCAACTCCGGCAGGTCGTTAAAATAGGTATAACTATTCCCAACAAAATAAACCCTTTTGGTTGTCTGTGCATAACTCCAGGTTACCCACAACAAACACATTATAACTAAACCCCTTAATTTCATCGTTTTGCCGTGTTACTTATTCCGAAAATTCAAATAGTTTTTACGAATATACTTAAGTATTCCGATATTTTAAAAATTATCCTTTTAAGTCTTTTATATACTTAAAAAGCCCCCGGGACGATCCCGGGGGCTTTAACCTCACTAACTATCAACAAAATTTAATAATCGCCCTTTCAGGCGGAATATTTAATTCCATCCACCTCCTAATGCGCGGTATATGTTTACCATCGCATTCATTTGCTTCATCTTGGTTTCAATCAGGTCAAATTTGGACTCCAAAGCATCACGTTGTGTCATCAACACCTCCATATAATCCGCTCTTGCCGAACTGAAAAGATCATTCGAAATTTCAACCGATTGGTTTAACGCTTCCACCTGTTTGGATTTCAGGTCGAATGTTTTTTCGGTATTACTGATCTTAGCCAACTGATTGGCTACTTCGATATACGCATTTAAAAGCGTACGCTCATAATTATACACTGCCTGAATTTGTTTTGCATTGGCACTGTAATAGCTCGCTTTTATCGCATTCCTGTTAATTAACGGCGCAGCAAGATCGCCGGCCAACGAATACAACAGGGATTCCGGTTTAATTAAATAACTTGGATTAAACGCCCGGTAACCGATTCCGGCTGAAATCCCCAAAGACGGATAAAACCGTGCTTTAGCCACTTTTACATCCAGTTTGGCGGCCACAAGATCCATCTCGGCTTGTTTTACATCCGGACGGTTTTCCAATAATTGTGATGGAATTCCGGCATGAACTACATTTGGTACCAAACCGCTAAATGTCGCTACGCTGCGTTCAACCGGTTGCGGAAAACGTCCTACCAAAAAGTTGATTTTGTTTTCCGTTTCCGTAATACGCTGTTGAATATCAAATTGCAAACTTTTGGTATTTAACACCTGTGCTTCAAATCGGCGTACGGCCAATTCATTAACACGGGCCGCCTGTTTCTGCAATTTTACAATCTCGAGCGCATTCCCCTGAATTTCAATATTCTGTTTTACAATCGCCAGCTGATTGTCTAATGCTAATAATTCGTAATACGAATTGGCGATTTCGGCAATCAGGTTGGTCACGGTAAAGTTTCTACCTTCCACCGATGCCAGGTATTTGCTCACTGCCGCTTTTTTAGCATTATGCAATTTGTTCCAGATATCCAGTTCCCAGGTAGCATAGGCACCGATGGAATAATCCTGTAGCGGTTCCGGCATTTCTTTTCCGGGTGTGATTTCGGTATTGGCTTCCATTGCACCAATGTTTGTAAAACGAGGCACTTTATCGAAACCAGCCGAACCTTTTAATCCGATAAATGGCAGGTATTCCCCTTTTCGCGCCCGGATTTCATTACGACTAATTTCAATTTCCTGCATGGTAATATTCAACTCCTGATTTTTCACCAATGCCGTATCGATAAGGGCTATCAGGTGTTTATCAGTAAAATACTCCTTCCATTTCATTTTTCCGGTATTCACCGAATCCTGAATCGCCGTTGTGTTATAGGCTGCCGGCACATTTTTATTTTCCGATCTACCCAACGTTGCAGGGGCTTTACACCCCGCAACCGTTAGTAGTAAACAGCTTACTCCTATACCTATATATGAATTGAATCGCTTATTCATTTTCTTCTTCTTCTTTTTTGAAATTATCTATCTGATGTACAAATTCGTGTGATAAAGAACTGTCTTCCTCATCGCGTATTAATTTTCTACCTGCTGCCAATGAGCCGAAAATATAATACAATCCCGGAACGATAATTACCCCGAAAATGGTTCCGAAGAGCATTCCTCCAAGTGCCGCAGAACCCAGTGTTCGGTTACCGATAGCTCCGGCTCCACTGGCAAGCATCAACGGAATTAATCCGGCGATAAACGCGAAGGAAGTCATCAAAATCGGTCGGAAACGCACTTTGGCACCTTCAATCGCCGCTTCGAGTATCGTGGCCCCTTCATGGTGCTTCTGGACGGCAAATTCGACGATCAGTACGGCATTCTTACCGAGTAGTCCGACAAGCATGATCAATCCGATTTGTGCATAAATATCATTTTGAAGTCCCATTAATTTCAGCAATAAAAACGAACCGAAAACCCCAACCGGAAGCGAGAAAACAACCGCCAACGGAATGATAAAGCTTTCATACTGTGCTGCTAAAACAAAATACACGAACGACAATACGATTAAAAAGATATAAATGGATTCATTTCCTTTTCCGGCTTCGTCATACGAAAGCCCTTCCCAGGCAATGTCGTATCCTTTTGGCAATGATTTTTTAGCTACTTCACGAACTGCCTGAATGGCTTCGGCAGTGGTATATCCTTTTGCCGGAAGTCCCTGAATTGCAGCCGAGTTGTACATGTTGTAACGGGTAATCTCATTTGGTCCCTGTGTTTTTTTCAATCGCATAAAGGCCGAATACGGTACCATTTCACCATGATCATTTTTAATATACAGGTTTAAAATATCCGATGGAAGTCGTCTGAATTTCGGATCCGATTGTACGTACACTTTAAAGAAACGCTCAAATTTGATGAATCCCTGTTCGTAGGTACTACCAATTAAGATATCCAGATTTTCCATCGCTTTCCCGATAGACACGCCTTTTTGCATCGCCAGTTGGTTGTCGATTTCCAATTCATATTGTGGATAGTTGGCCGCAAAGAAGGTAAACAAACCGGTTAACTCTTTACGTTTACCCAGATCTTCCATAAACTTTTTGTTGATCTTATCGAAGTCTTTGTAATCCACTGTGGTACTTTTATCCAAAAGACGCATGGAGAAACCACCCGACGAACCAAATCCCGGAATGGCCGGCGGTTCGAAGAATTCTATTTTCGCACCAAGACCTTTGGTTTTCTCTTCCAATTCTTCCATGATTTCCGTAACCGTATGCTTTCTATCGGACCATTCTTTAAGGTTGATCAAACACGTACCGGCATTCGATCCCCGACCTTCCGTCATGATTTCATAACCCGCTAGTGATGATACCGATTCTACACCATCCACATGCTCACAAATCTTCTGTAAGCGTTGTGAAACCTGATTGGTTGTTTCCAAAGTCGATCCTGGAGGTGTCTGAATAATAGCATAAATGGTACCCTGATCCTCACTTGGAATAAATCCGGACGGAAGAATCTTATTCACAAAGAACGTACCGGCACAGAAAGCGATCAATACTCCAAATGTTAGCCATCTTCTACTCACAATCGATTTTAGTAAGCTTACATATTTACCGGTCATTTTATCAAAAACACGGTTAAAACTGTCCAAACTTTTGGTCAGTATATTCTTTTTAACCTCTTTACCATGGTTATTTTTTAGCAACATCGCACACAATACCGGTGTCAGCGTAAGCGCGATCAAAGCTGAAATTACAATTGAACTCGCCATTGTAATCGAGAACTGGCGGTAGAACGTTCCAACGGGACCGGACATAAAGGATATCGGTACGAATACAGACACCATTACCGCAGTAATTGCGATAATTGCACCACTAATTTCACCTAATACTAATTTCACCGCCTGATATGGCGTTATATGCGGGAACTCTTCAAATTTGGCATGGACTGCCTCGACGACGACAATCGCATCATCGACCACAATACCAATAGCTAATACAAGAGCAAACAGGGTTACTAAGTTGATCGAGATTCCGAAAAACTGGATGACAAAGAAGGCACCAATTAAGGAAACCGGAACCGCTAAGATCGGAATCAACGTAGAACGCCAGTCACCGAGGAAGATAAACACCACCAACGCCACTAATATAAAGGCATCGCGTAAAGTATCGACAACCTGCTCCATAGAAGCATCCAGGAATTTCGATACGTCATAACTGATTTTGTAATCCAATCCCGGAGGGAAGGTTTCTTTCATTTCTTCCAGTTTCGCTTTTACCTGTTTGATTACATCATTGGCATTACTGCCGTAGTTCTGTTTTAATACGATGGAAGCCGAAGGATGCCCATCTAAATTGGAATAAATATCGAAGAACTCACTACCCAATTCCGCGCGTCCGATATCTTTTAATCGGATACTTTCCCCATCTGCATTGGCCCGGATAATTACATTTTCATATTCTGAAGGTTCGCTATAACGTCCTTTATAAGTCAATACGTATTCCAACGATTGCGCCTGAATACCGGAACTTTGTCCGATACGTCCCGGACGTCCCACGATACTCTGCTCGCCCAGCGCTTTCATTACTTCATCTACCGAAACATTATAGGCGCGCATACGATCCGGATTTAACCAGATACGCATCGCATAGGTTCTACTTCCTAAAATCTGAGATCGGGCCACCCCTTTAATCCTGTTGATTTCCGGAAGCATTTTTACGTTAGCATAGTTATACAGGAATTTTTCATCCATGTTTTTACCTTTCGCATACAAGTTGATGTACATCAACATACTCGGCTGGATGGGTGTGATCACCACCCCCTCCCGTTGTACCAGTTCGGGTAGCAACGGCATCACCTGATCCACCCTTGTCTTGACCCTTACCACCGCCTGATTCGGATCGGTTCCCGGTTCGAAGATAATTCTCAAAGTGGCTTCACCGGCACTCGTTGCATCGGTTGCCATATAACGCATATCCTGAACCCCGTTGATCGCATTCTCCAGGGTAATCAATGTTGATTTCACCAATACATCGGCACTGGATCCCGGATAAGCGATAAAAATATTTACTGTTGTTGGCGCAATATCTGGAAATTGCGAAGTTGGCAACTGTTTGATTGCCAGGGAGCCCATAAAGACAATCATAATCGAAATTACAATCGCAAATACAGGTCTATGTATAAATTTACTAAACATGTTTTCTCTTTTTAGTTATTCGATTACTCTGCATATAGCTCTAAATGCGACATAACATATTCAGGCTTCTCTAATTTGTAGTTGATTTTTTCATTCTCTTTTACAAGACGAATACCTTCGATCAGTACCTTATCGTTAAGCGACAAACCACTTTTGATCACAAAAATATGTGGCAACTCTGCTGCAATCTGAATTTCTCTGGATCGCAATACGTTGTCTTTATCGACTACATATACATACTTTTTGTCCAGCACTTCAAAAGTTGCTTTTTGCGGAATCAGGATGGCATTTTTAAGCGGAATTCCCATTTTGATGTTACCCGTTTCTCCGTGACGTAACAATCCTTTAGGGTTTGGGAATGTTGCTCTGAAGGCAATATTTCCGGTTTCGTTGTTAAATTCTCCTTCGATAGTTTCCACCACACCTGAATGATCAAACATTTTATTGTTGGCCATTAATAAACCTACCGTTGGTGCATTATTACTTTTTACCTTGGCTTTATAATCCAGATATTCGGCTTCCGGTACGTTATAATACACCCACATTTTACTGTTATCCGAAAGATTGGTCAACAAATCACCTTCATCAACAAGACTTCCTTGTCGGACGTGAAAACGGTCGATAATCCCGTCGAATGGTGCGCGGATTTCAGTGAATCCAAGATGCACCTGTGTCAGGGCTAATTCGGCTTTTGCTTTATCCAATTTCGCTTTCGCCATAGCCAGTTCATTTGGCGCCACTACATTTTTATCGGCAAGTCGTTTGGTATTTTTATATTCGATTTCAGCAAAGCTTGCTTCGGCAGCTGCTTTTTGGGTTTCGGCCTGGTATAATTTTGGCATGATCTGGAATAACAATTGTCCTTTTTTCACAAATTGTCCTTCATCTACAAAAATTTTCTCCAGATAACCGCGTTCCTGAGCTCTAAGCTCGATATGTTGGATGGAATGAATTTGGGATACGTAATCCTTAGTAATCATCGTATCCTTTTGAATAGGATTCGTTACCAGATATTTTACTTGATCTTCTTTTTCGTTTTCTTTTTTTGACGTACAGCCAATGGAACACAACAAGGCACATACCCCTGTGAGCATTAGGATTTTCTTCATAATGGTTTTGCTTTTAAGCAGTATAAAATTTTATTGATTTTTTAGTGTACGGGCATCATTAACCTTACTCCGAAACGGGCAAAAAAATCCCAGGAGCATGATGCCGCAAAACAAATGTTAGTGGAGATAGCGTTTTAACGCCAAAGGTGGTTTGAAATCAAATCCGGATAACGCGGAAGATGATAAATTTTTTGCAAGAAGGCAAAAACAAAAAAGGCTTACAAAGTTGTAAGCGCTTTTTTATAGTGTAGTAATCCCTGGCGGGTACTTGTGTGTATAATACGGTAGTAAAATAATTATTTAACTCCAACCATTTTTTAGAGGACGTCAGCTCATTTTCTTCGGTCTCATTATCGGTAGGATATGTTTTGTCATTTAATTTTTCTACATGGCATGAAGTATAATTTGAGATATCGCTTAGTGCACTGTATACACCGGCGTTCTGAAATTCTTCAGAATTTCCACTTGTTTCATAGCCTAGAAACTGCTGATGAGCCGTACGGGCAGACAGCCCTACAGATCCAATCAGCAGCACAAAACACAGTGCTATAAAAAGTCTAATTCTTAACTTCATAATAATGGTTTCAAAATTATATAAAGTTGTGTATACAGACCTTTTAAGAAATGTTAAATTTTCAATAAAATAACACTCGTTAATCGGTGCTTTTTTTCCGTTCATTGCACGATACACCTACCTTGAGTGCTTGCCTTTCCCTTCGGAGAAAACATACAAAAACAGCATTGATTAACCGGTAAAAAACTGTATATCGGCAATTTACCCATTGTTTCGTTCGCTGTTTTTGCCGTTTTCACTATTAAAAAAGAGTCCCTGAAGGTATTGTTAATCAAAATAATACCCACTACTCGTTCCGGATTTAAAGTACCCTATTTATTATTTGTGTGTATTTTTCACTGCATAATTTTTCCGGAACTCATCGAGTTTTTTAGGACTTCTGTTAATTAACCGTTCGTTTAAAGCGACTTCTATGTCCGACATACGATAAAGGCATTTCCCTCTCAATTTTGTATAAGGCAATAGTTCGTCCTTACGCAAACGTTGTAATGTTTTTGTACTAATATGGAATAGCTGGCATACATCATAATTGTCCATCCATATTTCTTCCTGTTCTTTTACCTGCTTTGGCTTTGCGTCATCACCTTTAATGTATTCTTCGATTTTTGCAATTTTTGCTAATAACATCTGATACGCTTTGCTTTCTAAAGTAACTAACTCCATAATTTTCTGTTTTTTTTCAATAAAAAATAAAAGTTTCGTTTCCATTAACGTTTTCTAAAATTATCTCCTTTTTTTATTTTGATAATCTATTTGGCTCTTTCTTAGTATGTTTTGACCTATAATTCCTTTTTTTAAACTTAAGGCGAATCATTATAGTTTTCTCAAAAAAGCAACCTGTCTATAATGTTATAAACAACTATGTTTACACACTTCTTTTTAAATAATATTTATATTTCTTGATCACCTACCTTAAAATCATTAAATTGAATACGATTTATTTTATAGCAACTTTAAAATCTGTCGATATGAATGACTTTACCTCAAAAAAATCCCATCTTTTTACAACTCCCCGGTATTTATTGATTTTATTCTTCTTTATTACTATTGCTCCGGAAACGTCAAAAGCATGTACCCGTTTGGTTTACAAAGGTCCTAACAATACGGTCATCACAGCACGATCCATGGATTGGAAAGATGAAATCCCCGCTAACCTTTGGATTTTCCCGAGAGGAATGGATCGAAACGGAGAAGTTGGAAAAAACTCCTTGACCTGGAAATCCCGATACGGTAGTTTGATCACAAGTGCCTATGATATTTCGACAACCGACGGTATGAATGAAAAAGGTCTTGTCGCAAATGTTTTATGGCTAGTCGAATCGAAATATCCATCATATGATTTGAATGGCAAACAAAAAGGGCTTGCTATTTCGGCTTGGGCGCAATATGTATTGGACAACTATGCTAATGTACATGAGGCGGTATCGGATTTAAGCAAAGAACGATTTGTCCTGGTTTCTGATTTTATTCCAGGTACTGATAAGTTTACGACACTGCATTTATCAATTTCCGATGTTTATGGTGATAATGCCATTTTCGAATATATTAATGGGAAACTGGTTATTCATCATGATCCTACATATACAGTAATGACGAACTCCCCTATTTTTGAGGAGCAATTGGCCTTAAATAATTATTGGAAAAACATTCCGGGGAATATCATGCTTCCCGGTACCAATCGTGCGGCCGATCGTTTTACCCGAGCTAAATATTATCTTAGTGCCATTCCTCAAACAGATGATACCCGAATTGCTGTAGGAAGTGTTTTTAGTTTAATTCGAAATTGTTCGGTTCCTTTTGGTATTTCCACACCGGAAGAACCTAATATTTCTTCTACTCGTTGGCGTTCGGTATCCGATCATAAAAATCGGGTATACTATTTTGAAACGGTTTTAACACCTAATACTTTTTGGGTTGACTTAAAGAAAATCGACTTCGGAGAAAAAGCAACCGTTAAAAAACTAAGTGTCGAAAATCAGGAAACCTATTCCGGTGATGCTCTTGAACATTTTAAAAATGCCAAACCTTTTGCTTTTGCAGGATTGCATTAATACTAAATAAAGACATTGTTTAAAAATCATCCTTTTCAGAATATTGAAAAGGATGGTTTTTATTATAATCAAGTATCAAAATGGTTTTACCTGTTAATGAGTAGCTTTTTGTATTCCTTAAAACGCTCTCCATTACCGGTTACCTCAACCCAATACATCCCTTTTTTCGGTAAATCCCGAACATTTATTGTTCCATTACCGGCGATTATATCGCACTGTTCCTGAATTATTTTCCTTCCGGAAGCATCATATACCACAATACTACAACCTTGGTTTTCATATTGTTGTTGTCCTGTCAGACGAATATTGAGCTGATTTCCTGTGAGTGGATTGGGATAAACCAGCAACTCTGTCTTTAAAACCTCCAATGACGGATTGGCAAGAGTACTGGTTTTCTTGAAAAATTTCCAGATCTCCTCCGTATATGAAATATCGTTTTGTTCATTTTTAAGCCACTTCTCATGGGATCCGTTATTTACTTTAAACAGCACTACTTCGGCTGTATTAAAATTACTGGTATAGGTATAGCGTTCTACCGTCATATTATCTGCTGCTATATCTGGAAAAACATAATGCTCCGGATTTAAACCGCCGAGATTATGCGCCCTCCAGAAATTAATCAACTCTTGTACGTTTAATCCGAAATCATTAACATCATATCCAACGACCTCATCATCCGTTCCGTGAAAATGAGCGATTGAAACCGGTCGTCCCGGTGTCCCAGCTGCTATCGGTACTATTCCATTTCCAATAGTTCCGGCAACCGAAGCAAATGATTGTATTTTATCACTCAACTCCAAAGCTAATCTTTGTGTCATAAATCCTCCCATTGAATAGCCAAACGCAAATATATTTTTAGAATTTATCGCATACTCCGTTGAAAATTTATCAATTAAAAGGCGAATAAATCCCACATCGTCTATATCGTTATAAAAATTGATATCAAGGACAGCAAAAGTTGCTCCGGAATTCCATCCGGTAATCTGAAAAGGTGACCTTTCCAACCCTTGTGGACAAACCACAATACTATTTTCCCGATCGGCAATGTTTTCGATTGCGATCTTCTCGCTAAATCCTGTCATGGTTTCTGTTAACCCATGGAGCGCAAAAACCAACGATGCCGGCTTGGAAGCCTCATATCCTGTAGGTACGTAAATTCTGTATTCGCGGGTTTGCGAATCATATTCAACTGTTTCGTTTTTCCATTGTGCCGTTATTGGCAATGCTATTAAAAGCAAGAGTATCATTATTTTATTTCTCATCCTTAATCGTAACTGTTGTTTTATTTGATCGTGTAAATGTGCCCTAATTGGGATTGTAAAATATAAAGTCTGTTTCTGATAAATGCCAACAATGCCCTTTTTAGCAATACGAATGATTTGTTTATCCATATAGTAGTTAAAAACAGGATTTTCAATTGTCTTTTTTAGTCATTTTAAAAAAGACAACATGCATTAATTTTGTTCCAACCGGAAGCTTTCGATTTTGACCAATTCCTCAGCTTAACAATTACATCACGTATAGTACATTTACTGAAAAACATAAATTATTCGCATTACGCCTATACTTAAACCAAAAAAAGTGTCATTTCATTTAACAAATAATTTAAACCGGTAACATTCTGTTTAATAAAGAATAACCTACAGCTTACCATAAGACAATCTTAGAAATGACAATTTTTAACACCGACCTTCTATGTTTGTATTGTATTGATAATCAATAGTACAACCAAATCTTTTAATTTATGAAAACACATTTACACAAGACAATTGGCAATGCCGGTCTTCTGTTCACAGCCTTACTGGCTTCAACAGTGATGTGGGGTCAGGTTACCTTACCGGGAACCTCTCCTTACTCAGAAAATTTCAACACCACACCAGGTGCAACCGGAACTACGTATCCTACGGGATGGTCGTCGTATAACGGTTCGGCTGTGGACAATGCCATGACAGTGGGTAATGCCACTTCTAATGGTGGTGCTAACTACAACTACGGATCAAAAATCGGGATCCTTGGTTCAGGAAGTGCTTTTGTACCGGGATCAATTGTATTGCGACTAACCAATACAAGCGGTAAATCAAATTTAAAAATTTCGTATGATGTGATCAAAATCAGAGAGCAAGCCCGTAGCAACTCTTTTGATCTTGAAATCAGTACGACTTCAGCTACCAGCGGATTTACAGCTGTAAGCGGAGGAGCTTATGCATCGGGTTCCCTTGCAGAAGGTACCGTATCCAATTACACGAATATCGATCTTTCGGCCATCGACAACAACACCGGAAACGTTTGGATCCGTTGGAAATACGATGAAATCAGTGGATCAGGAAGTCGTGATGGTATTGCTTTAGACAATGTAGTGTTATCCTGGGCCGATGCTCCAACAGTAATAACTTCAGCTGCTTCGGCAATTACTGCTTCTTCAGTAACCCTTAACGGTACTATTAACGCTAACGGAACTACTTCTGCGGCTTCTTTTAGTTGGGGAATTTCTGCTGCTTACGGAAACAGCGTTGCTGCTACTCCATCGTCTGTGAGCGGAACTACTGCAACAGGAATCAGTGCCGTTTTAAACACCTTATTACCGAATACACAGTATTTCTTCAGAGCTGTTGGAACAGCTGGAAGTGCTGTTTCAAACGGAGCTGGCGCTAATTTCTATACCGCTGCCAATGTTCCTGGAATTTTAACTGTGGACAATCCTGGAATTTACACTTTGGATATCACATTAAATGCTGCAACACAAAATAATAACCCTGCTGTTACTACGTATGCTATCCGTGAAATCAACGGAAACTATGTACAAGCTAACGGAACTTTAGGAACTAACCCTGTTTGGAGAACAGCTGCACAATGGGGAACTGTTACCGTAACTGGTCTTGCTGATAATACGGCTTATACTTTTGCTGTAAAAGCAAGAAATCAGGCTACTCCGGCCGTAGAAACTAGCTTTGGTGCCGATGTTACTGCCAGTACTTTAGTAAACACGTTACCTACCTTAACAGTTGGTACAATCCGTGCATTCGGAGAAGTTTGTGTTAATCAGTTTTCTGATGTACGTAATTTTATCGTAGAAGGAATCAACATGACTACTGCTCCTTTGGAAGTAGGTCCTTTGGCCGGATATGAGTTTTCTGAAACAGCAACTGGTCCTTTCTCCGCTACTTTATCTATTGCTCAGGCGGGAGGTACACTTAATCAAACCGTATACATCCGTTTTGCTCCAGCGACTACAGGTGCTCACAACGGAAATATTGCTATCGTTGGTGGTGGTGCTCCGGCAATTGCTATTGCTGCTTCCGGAACTGCAATCAACACTCAATCGGCTATTACTACAATCGAAGCTGGTGCTTTAAGTGCTGCTACTGCTAAAGTTACAGCTGAAGTAAGTGCTGAAGGATGTTCGACAGTAACTGAAAGAGGAATTGTTTACAGTACATCAGCTAACCCGGTAATCGGTGGTGCTAGTGTAATCAAGGTTACAGATGCCGGAACCGGTATCGGAAATTATGTTACCAACTTATCTGGTTTAATTGGAGGTACTGTATACTATACAAAAGGATACAGTGTTAATAACGGTGGAACTACTTACGGTCAGGAATTAACCTTCACTACTGATCCGGTTATTGCTCCTATCGCTACCAATGCAACTAATGTATCACACAACAGTTTCACTGCAAACTGGGATGCTTCTGAAGGTGCTGCCAGCTACCGTCTTGACGTGAGTGAATCGGCTACTTTTGGTACTTCAGCTCCGGCTACAGATCTTTTCTTCTCTGAATATGTAGAAGGAACCTCAACAAACAAATATGTGGAAATCTATAACGGAACCGGTGCTGCTGTAAACTTATCAGACTACCGTGTACGTTTATATTCAAATGGAAGTTCAAGTGCTTCAGGTTCTGCAAACGACGTACAATTATCCGGTACTTTAGCTAGCGGAAGTACTATCGTTTTACGTAACTCTGGTGCAACTATCTATTCTGGTACCGCTACTGTGGTAGCTTCTGTTAACTTTAACGGTAATGATGCCGTAGCGCTTTACAAAGTTTCAACTAACGCTAACGTAGATATCATCGGAAGAATCGGTCAGGATCCAGGTGCAGCTTGGACAAGCGGTTCTTTAAGTACTGTTGATCAAACATTAGTTCGTAAAGCTTTTGTTTCTTCTGGTGTAACGGTAAATCCTACATCCGGATTCCCTACATTGGCTACAGAATGGGATGCATTACCTTTAAATGATGTATCAAACTTAGGTACACATACTTTCGCTGGTATTGCGCCTTCATTTGTGGCTGGTTATGATAACCTAACTGTAAA
The DNA here is from genome assembly GCA_023446155.1 of Bacteroidota bacterium. GTDB lineage: Bacteria > Bacteroidota > Bacteroidia > Flavobacteriales > Flavobacteriaceae > Flavobacterium. The sequence continues at coordinate 52,849 of JAEXIT010000004.1, read as the reverse complement.
TGCTACACAACATAACGTAACGGGTTTAACTCCTGAAAAACACTATTACTACCGTGTAAGAGCTGTTGCAGGAAATACAAGTGACCATTCCAACACGATCGAAGTTGTTACTATCGCAAACACACAACCTACATTCACAGTAACAGCATTAACTAACTTCGGTGAAGTTTGTAGTAACGCTGTAAGTACTGTACAAAACATCACTTTATCAGGTATCAACCTTACTACCGATGCTATCGAGGTAGGACCAACAGCTGGTTTCACTTTTGCTACCGATGCTGCCGGGCCATTCACTTCAACGCTTTCATTAACTCAGGTTGGAGGAACGTATTCTCAGGTTATCTATGTACGTTTTGAGCCTACAACTGTAGACGCTTATAACGGAAACATCAACATTGTAGGTGCTGGTACAGAAATCACTGTCGCTGCTGCTGGTACTGGTGTAAACAAAGTTGCTACTGTTGCTACTATTGCTACCGAAGTAGTATCTGCTGCTACCGCTAAAGTATCTGCTGAGGTAACAAACGAAGGATGTTCAACTGTAATCGAAAGAGGTGTTGTTTATAGTACGTCACCTTCACCGGAAATCGGAGGAACAGATGTTGTAGCAAGAGCTGATGACGGAACTGGAATCGGATCGTACACTATAACCATTTCCGATTTATATGGACAAACGGTATACTATACAAGAGCTTATAGTATTAACGATGCAGGTATTAGCTACGGTCAGGAATTAACGTTTACTACGGCTCCAGTACCAGCTCCAATTGCTACAGATGCTACTGCTGTTACCGCTGATAGTTTTACAGCAAACTGGGAAGAGGTTTACGGTGCAGAAAGCTACCGTATAGACGTAAGTGAGTCGGCTACTTTCGGTTCGACTGCTCTTGCAACGGACTTATTCTTCTCGGAATATGTTGAAGGAACTTCTACAAACAAATATTTGGAAATCTATAACGGAACCGGTGCTACTGTAAACTTATCAGACTACCGCGTACGTTTATATTCAAACGGAAGCACTAGTGCTTCAGGTTCTGCAAACGACGTACAATTATCCGGTACTTTAGCTAGCGGAAGTACTGTTGTAATCCGTAACTCAGGTGCTTCAATCTATTCAGGTACTGCAACTGTAGTAGCTTCTGTTAACTTTAACGGTAACGATGCTGTAGCGCTTTACAAAATTTCTACAAACGCTAACGTAGATATCATCGGAAGAATCGGTGAAGATCCGGGAGTGGCTTGGACAAGTGGTTCTTTAACTACTCTTGATAAAACGTTAGTTCGTAAGGCTTCTGTTATTTCTGGTGTAACGGTAAACCCAGCTTCAGGATTCCCTACATTGGCTACAGAATGGGATGCATTACCTGTAAATGATGTAACCAACTTAGGAACTCATACTTTCTCTGGTTCTATTCCATCATTCTTACCAGGATACGAAAATGTAACTTCTTTTGGAGTTAGCCTTCCGGTAAGCGGATTATTACCAAACAAAACGTATTATTACAGAGTAAGAGCTGTAGCTGGTAATACAAGTGCCAATTCAAACACTATTGCTGTTACCACTGTAGAAACAGTAGCTAAAGCCGCTCAAAACCTTACTTTAGGTCAACCGGTTAACGCTATTACAATGTACAAACAAAACAATGTGATCAACGTAGTATCATCTACAGATGCTATCCAGTCGGTGACTATTTTTGATCTATCTGGTAAAGTATTGTTTAACAACGATAACTTCAATGCTCAGGCAATTGCTATCGACAAATTAAACAACAACAATCAGGTTATCATCGTAAGAACTGTAACGGTTAACAACGAAGTGAAAACGCAAAAAATGCTTTTCTAATCAACACTAACCATATCCAAATAGGGGCTGTCTTTCGGGACGGCCCTTTTTTATTTCTAAAGGCTGTGCTTTTTGCTTTATTGAAAATCACTGACCATCGGTATATGATATTTTAGGATTTTCTGACAAATATCACAATATAGGATTTTTAGTGCGCCCCGGATAAGCATATAGTGCTGAAATATTTTTTAGTTCTGTGGTTCCAATCAATATCTTTCCATCGGTCGAAACTTTTACGGGCATTTCCTGCCATAGTACGACCCTACGATCATCGGAATCGGTCAGATAAACACTTTCGACGATTCCTGTACCCGTATCATAAATACATCCCCAAAGTGTTCTCACATGAGGTGACGGAGTTGTAAACACCGAAAGAACGCCATTTTCTCTAAGACTATTAATTATAAAATCGGAAGCCTCTTTTATGGTGGCAGGATTTTTCTCAGAAAAGTATGTATCATCCAAAAATGGCGCCGCATTGGGGAAAATAGTAGGGAAAAATTTCATCAAATGGGATGTTACCCCATTAAATGTATTCCCCGTAGTATTCGGATATTCAGCCGCTAACGTTTCAAAAATAGCCAATTGCCGATACGTTGCATTTTCTCTTCCGGGAGTAAATCCATCAGGCGTACCTTCAGGAAGAGTGTTGCCACCCGCTACATAGCGATCCTGCCACCATTGTAACATATTGGCTGATGTCGCGGCCCAACACATATTACTATCCATCGAAAAACCTCCTCTTCCCCATGATTTATCCAGATCGTACCATCCCGATTTCAAATCAACCCCTTCGGCAAAAAGTGTTCTTTTTTCAGGTATCGGACTTGCAGCAACGGGTACTTCGACCAAAATCATATCCGTATCCCAATCGACAACCTGTATTGCAAAATCCATTACCCTATCGGCTACCGGCGCTACCGGTACTATTTTCAGCAAATATTTTTTGTTACGACCTATCGTTTTAGTCGTATCCATTGTAATTGTTTTGGTTTTCCCCAACTTCGAATCTTTCGGAATAATATGAATCGTTACCTCTGCACTCTGGTAGAAATACGCAACATTTTCCGGAGTATTAACCGCCGTTAACTTCGAACTGTAATCGGTTCTTTCCTGAGCGGCTGTTGTTGCAACGATATCCTCAAAAAAGGCGCCTTCACTTAATTGCAAACCTTCAACCGCAATACTATAACTATTATTATAAAGGTTTTCAAGGCCTTCTTTTTCCATTACCTGAACATACAGGGCCGACGGAACTCTTTGCAGCGACAGCGGACCCACAGTACCGTTCGTTTCTTTGGTAACCGTTACTCCTTTCGTACACATCGGAAACCCTTTATTCAAAAAAGTATCCGGGGCAACGCTTGCTTTATAATGCAACAACTCCTGTTCCGTGATAGCATCACCCGGAATATCCGTATTGGCCAGTAAATAAATTCGCAAGTCCTGATCTCTTGCTCCCTCCGGAACGGTAACCGTCGTTTTTCCATTCGCAAAAGTATGGTAGCGATCCTCCTGAATCACCTCCTCCCCGTCGGTATTAAACAGGAATACTGCCAGTTTTTTAACTGCCGCCTCCTGTTCCGTCTGACTGGTTACGGTACTTTCTTTAAAATCACTTACGGCAAATTTTACCTGGAGCTCTTTTATTCCCGCATTGCCATCTGATGTCGATACAATATCGTCTTCCTTCGTACAGGAAATCAAAACCACAGTAAAAAAAATCACCTTTACATAACGTAATGCGCGCTGCATATAATTTGTGTATTTATTCATTTTAATATATCGATAACGTTTTCAAGAATTAATAATCTCTACCTGGAATTAAAGCCGATGCCCGATAATTAACCCCGGGGAGGGCGATTGGAACAGTATCGTAAAACAGGGATAATTGCGATATCATATAACCAAAACGATCTGTCCTTCAGTTCGCAGCCATCGCTATTCCAGTAGCTTCCAAACATCAAATACAAAGATAACTAAGAATTAACCGGTACTAATGAGTCAAATAAACCCATTAATTAGTCAAAAAAGAGTCTTTGGTACCCCTTGGGTTATCCTTACAAGTTGCACATTGCGCAACTTATTTCGATTACATTCAAATCGTATTGTCTTGAAAACTGCATTTTTAATCTAAAAATTGAACTTTTCATTCAATAACCTAACATTTATCATATTTTATTCGCGAAACTGGTCTTTATTTTGTAGAAATTCATTTATAGTCTATGTATTACTGGAAAAAACTCTCGGCCACCGAACGTCAGTTACGTATCCGGCAAGCCCTGGCAGAAAACGTCAATTTTTCACAAGATCCTTCTCTGGGCTATCCGGCCTCCAAACTGGATGGTAAAGTATTTTACGAAGAAGCGCCATTTTTAAAAGATGCCCCGATGCTACAATCCTTTGTAGCCAATCCAAACCATATCGGTTGTCATACATTTGGCACCTCCGAAAAGGCCTTTAAAGGAACTCAGGAAATCGAACGCGAAGTACTCAATATCATTGCAATTGATATATTCCATGCAGAACCGGAAAAATTCGATGGTTATATTGCGCCCGGCGGAACCGAAGCCAATATACAGGCACTCTGGATTTATCGGAATTATTTTATCAACACTTTTGGAGCACAGCCCCACGAAATTGCAATCCTCGCTTCGGAAGACACGCACTACTCCATTCCAAAAGGAGCCAATCTGTTACTGATCGATTGGTTAAAGGTTCCGGTTGATTTTGAAAATCGTTCCATTATACCCAAAACACTGGATCAGCTGTTGCTCAGGGCGAAAGAAAACGGTAAAAAATACTTTATCGTGGTGGCCAATATGGGTACGACCATGTTTGGTTCGGTAGATGATCCGGAGGTTTATACTTCGCTGCTCGAAAAACACCAGCTGGACTATAAATTGCATATTGATGCAGCCTATGGCGGTTTTGTTTATCCGTTTAGTAATGTTTCTTCCGAACTTAATTTCCGAAATCCAAACATCAGTTCCATTACCATCGACGCCCATAAAATGCTACAGGCTCCTTATGGAACGGGGGTTTTCATTAGTCGAAAAGGACTTATCGAAAACGTACTCACCAAAGAAGCCGAATATGTGGAAGGTCTTGATCTGACACTCTGCGGAAGCCGTTCCGGAGCAAATGCTGTGGCCGTATGGTTGATCCTGACGACCTATGGAGCACACGGTTGGTTTGAAAAAGTTTGCATTTTACAAATGCGGACGAACTGGTTGTGCCAACAACTGGATGCTTTGGAAATTCCATATTTCCGAGAACCTACTATGAATATTGTAACTGTGCGTGCCTCTCATATACCGGAACCTATTGCCAACCGCTTTAACATGGTACCTCAAAAACACGACGCGTCCAACCAATGGTACAAAATTGTGGTTATGGATCATGTGGAAATCGAACAACTCACCGCATTGATAACAGCCTTACAGGATGTCGCTATAATGACCGAAATATTATTATAAACCATACAGCCTGACATCCCTAAATAAAAAGCGCAACTGAAAACAGTTGCGCTTTTTACATTGTGGGACTAATAACAGTCCGTCAGTATTTGGTTGTGCGATTGATAATGACTCAGTGCCATACCGTTGTGTTCATTACAAATCGTATCCAGTAGTGTCATCACATTCTGTTGCATTGCCAAGGAGCCACAGATCATGATCACACCACCCGATTGCAAGGTTTCGGCAATAAAAACCGCATCCCGGGCCAGTAAATCCTTTACATACTGTTTTGCGCCTTCGCGTGAGTAGGCAATATGCAATTGTTTTAATTTTTGTGACGTAAGACAAGCTTCGATACCATCCCGATAAAGATCAAATGAAGCCTCTCCCCTAAAACCACAATATAGATAGCAATTGGTGTCTTTATTTTCGTCCAGCATTCCTAAAAACGGGGCAATTCCGGTTCCGTTTGAAATCATAATCACGTTTTGGACTTTTTTCGGAAAGTGAAAATGTTCATTACCAACAATTCGACCTTTTAGTTCATCTCCTGGTTTTAGTTCATACAAATATGACGATCCCAAACCTCCGGGATATAATTTCACACTCAATTGTACTGTATTGTTTACTTTCCCAATTGAATACTGTCGTTCCCGGTGATCGTTTGCCGGATAAATCGCCAATAAATCCCCGGAGGTGAATTTTAAGTTCCGTTGTGGTGCGATCTGAATCAGAAAAGCACCATCAGTATGTGCCAGTTCCGTTTTCGCAACTACGGTAAACGATTTCAATCCTTTGGGTTTTACTGAAAAATCAATCATCGATCCGGAAAAAGGAATTTCGGCTTTTTGTGACCAAAGGGTTCCCCAACGTTGGAAATCATCCGGAGATTTATCATTAACCGTATGAATATCCAGAAATGGTTCTGCCCATGTTTGTTGTTCCAATATATTATGAACCTCAAAAGCAAACTTACAGAAATCAGGATACGATTTAGATCCGAAGCCTAAAACCGAAAAACGGATCGGTTGCAATTGCGGTTGTTTTTCCAATAGTGCACGGAATTTTGCCGCATTCGTCGGCGCGTCTCCCAAACCGTATGTAGCCGTAAACAAGATGAGGTGTTCCGCTTTTGGAAAAACGGTATATGCATTTAATTCCGTGATAAAGGACTTCTCGCCTTGTTTCAATAACTGTTCGTGAACGGCATTTGCAAAACGAAATGTCGTCCCATTTTCAGATCCTACCAGAAGTATAAAACGGCTTTCGTCACTTTTAAATGTATTCCGAACACGATTTCCGCGTCTTTTTAACGTAATTGCAAAACCGGAATAAATAAAAAACAGGATGTTCGCAGCGGCTATCGCCAGAACCAGCGCCCAAATGGCACTCGAACGTCCGGTGTGCAACGTAAGACTCAGATTCGACAAAAGCGTGGTTTGTGAATATGGTATTTCACTCAGGATATCACCTGTTACCTGATTCACGACCAATTCCCGGTCTTTCAGTTTAAACGTATAATAATCCTCTACATCTTCGGAAAACGGAAATTCAATGGATTGTACTTCGGATAAAGGTAACTTTTGAAACACCTTAAAATCGGATAACTTTTGAGCCGGTTCCGAACGGATGGCATCAAAATCGATAGCATGTGTTATCTTTTTTTCGGGCGGTACCAATTCAAAGCGCACTAATGACAGATAGGTTCCGGTTATAGTAATGATCAGAATCGGAATTAATGCCAGTCGCCCCAATAATACGTGGTAATACTGCGCGAAGTTTTCTTTTACAATCCGGGTAAAAAAACGCTTTACTCCGCGTTGTCGCTGGATCACTAAAACCGTTCCGGTACTCGCAATAAGTAATAGTAAAAAGGCTGTTATACCTATAAAAACCCGACCGGTTTCATGTAGAAAAAGCGACCGGTGCAGCGTGGTTACCCATCGGAAAAATTCGTTTTCTTTGGGCACCGCCCCAAGTGATTTTCCTGTTTTCGGATTCACATAAACCGTTGCATCCTTACCATCGGCATCAATCACTTTGGCAATTACAAACTGATTGGCATCGATAGTCACATCGGTAATTTCGTCGTATTCCTTTTTCAGTACCGGTAGCATTTCGGATACCGTGATTTGGTTAAAGTCAGCTGCGCGATAGGGTTGTGTTTTTTGCAGAACGGGTTCGAAGGCAAGTACAATTCCCGTTACGGAAGCCAGGGCTATAAAGAGAAAAGAAGATACAGCCAAAGCTAAATGGCTGTATCTCCATAATGAGATTGTCATATTTCCAGTTGTTAATTCGGACTGATACGTACGTAACGGATATATCCCGTACCTTCATTTTTACCGGAAAGATTCTCGGTTGTTAATGGGAATTCGATATCTTTTACGCGGTATTCCTGGTTTTCCACAGCCGATTCGAATCGAAGGCTGTATCCCGCATTAATCTTAGCATTTTCCAATTCCAATACCGTGATACTGCGTTCCCCACCCGAAACCGATGCTCCGGTGATGGCACTAAGATTAGCCGGTTTTTTAGTATGGAACTTATGCCATTCTTTCAGGTCTTTGTACCATTTTTTATCGTCACCCATCACATAAAGTGTTTTTTCATAGGCTCCTTTCGGATCGATTAGCGATACGACAATATAAGCACCTTCACCGGGATAATTTGTCATCTGAACCATACATTTATATTTTGATGATCCGGTTTTTTGCGCCATTACGGTAACTCCCGAACAAAATGTCAACGCAAGGATGAGGGCTACTTTAAACAGTTTTTTCATATTCTTATTTTAAGAAGTCTATTGCTACTTTATTTTTGGTCAATGTTTCGTTTTCAGAAGCCAGGTCATAGGCTGTTTCTTTAAACTCCGTCTGGATTGATTTTTTAGCATCAAGGTTATTGATCAGGTGCTTTAAAATGGTATCGTCCTGAGCCACCAAAGCCGCCTTATGCAACGCTGTCATTCCTTCTTTATTTTTGGCGTTTACATCCGATTTATAGCCTTCGATTAATTTGATCAACGACATATCGTTTTTAGCTACCGCCATATGTAATAATGTATTTCCGTTTTTCTGAGGTGCCGCAACATTTAATCCGGTTTGCTCCAGTGTTTTTAATTTGGCACGGAACTGTTCTTCTTTCTGTGTCGTGTACGATTGCATCAGGTAAGCGACAGCATTATCTCCGTTAGCATCTACTGCTTTTACGTCAGCTTCTTTACTCAGCAACAAACGAACCACTTCCGGAGTATTGTAGCGTACTGCCAAAAGCAATGCTGTCGCTCCTTTTTTATTTGCCTGATTGATATTTTTAACCGAAGGTAACAAAATATTCAATACTTCAAGATCACTATTACTAGCTGCTGCATTCATAAAAGCCGTTGTTCCTTCTTTGTCCGGTTGATTTACATCCACCCCTTTAGAAAGGAAATACTTGATAATATCACCTTGTTTGTCTTTTCTAACGATAGCATGTAAAACGGTTTCTCCGTTTTTCCCGGTAGCTGTCGGTTTGATTTTTAACTCCTCCAAATATTGGTAAACATCCAGTGTATTGGCCGTACTACGTGTTCCCTGACTCGCAAAGATCATCGCGTTATCGTTAAACTTCACTCCTTTTTTTAACAAGGCTTTTAAGGTCTCGATATTTCCGGTTCTGGCGGCATAGTTAAAAGCCGTATTCCCATTGGCGTCGGTACTTTTAAGATCCAATCCTTTATTTACAAAGTAATTGATCAAAGAAAAATCTTTATCATAAGCTGCGATCAGTAAAAGTGCATTGGCACCTTCGTGATCCAGATCTTTTTTCAGATTCGCTCCGTTTTTCAGACATAAATCGTACACTTTTGTATTCGCCTGACCAGTAGCAGCGGCAAAATTCAATACGGTATAGCCTTTATCATCCTGTAAATCCGTTTTAGCCCCTTTGCTCAATAAATATTCCATCAACTCGATGTTACCTTTATAGGCAGCCCAAAACAGATAGGTTCTCCCATCGTGTGTTAGCTTATTTACATCGTTACCTGGCTGTGCCAATAAAAATTTGATTGCATCGTTAGAAACCTGTTCGGTTATCGCAAATACAATCGGATCAAAAGCATTACTGTTTAGCTGTGAAGGATTTCCTCCTTTTTGGATTTCCGCTTTTATTGTGGTGATATCAGGATTTTTTTTCCAGAAAGACCGCTCTAAAAATACATTTTGTTGCGCGTGAAGCGTTACAGAAGCCAGTGTTATCGAAGCGATAAATAGCTGTTTGATGTTTATAGTCATGATAATTTGGTTTTGAATGATACCGTCTTTACAGTAACTACTGCAAAATCACGGTCGGGCAAAATTAATAAGAATCATTCTAAATAAAAAGCTAAATTATCACAAAATATAGCTGTCCCTATAATTAAATCAATTGAACGTTTATTTATTTCCGACAATAAAATAGGCCAGACTTCCCGAAACCGGAAAAGCAAGTATCAGAATGCACCAAATAAGTTTTTTATCCAGATTCATTTTGGATATACCTAATTTAAACAGGCTGAAAATGATAAATGCAATCAGACACAATAGTAACAATTGCAAAAAAAATACATCCATTTTTTATTTTTTTAAATATTTATAGGCTCTATTTTTTCCCTACAATAAAATAGGCTAAGCTTCCCAAAACAGGAAAAGCTGGTATCAGTATACACCAGATAATTTTTCTATCCGATTCTAATCTCGATTTACTTAATCGAAACAGGCTAAAGATTATAAATGCAGTCAAAAGCGGCATAATCATTTGTAAACAAATATCTAACAACATTTTCTTTATATTTTAAATAGTAATCTATTCCATGTCTTTAAAATATGCTGTAAAAAAAGCAAATGATGTGTGTCCTCCATATTTACCGAGTGGAGGAGAAAATCTTCCTTTAGTTATCATTCTACGCCTATAAACTGTCCCCAAAGCTTCAAAACCAATATTATAGCTTAAAATCCCTTCAACAGTTAATTCGTAAGGTGCTCCTCTATCTATATTAAAATGATAAAAACTTTGACTATAGGATGCTCCAAATGTAAAGCCTATAATATCAGTAAAAACATTGGTAATTGCATCAAATTGCCTGGCATCTAACAAACTCCTACTATAATTGAAACTAAGAAGCATACTCATAAATGAAGCATTACTAACCGGAAATTGCCCGGAATAATAACAATAATCAACCCAATCCCAGTCACCTCCATATCTTGCAGCTGTATTATTATCCTATAATGTATCCAACACAGGCAACATCTCTTCTTTATTTAAAATAGTTTCTTTTGGAAATATCTTTTGGAAATATCTTTTCTAAATCATCCAATGATTTTAAAATTATACAATTATCGGGATTGATTTCATCCGTAAACGATACATTGGCCGGATTTAATCCCAACTCTAAATTTTGCCAGTATCAATTCTTTTTTATAATTTTTCTCTTCCTGACTTAAACCGGAACCGCTTCTGGCAATTTCGGGATCATCGGAACCACACGAAACAAACAGCAATATTCCTAAAAAAGGAACTCCCATTTTTTTTACAATAGTGACGAATCTCATTTTCTATTTTTTAAACGTTTACCAAAAGTTCCGTAAACATTAAAAAACAATAGCATAAATGAACCTTTTATACAACTTTATGAATGAAAGTCCAGCCTTTTATAAAACCGTACAAAAAAATCGGGATGCTTTTTAAATAAAAGTAACCAGTCAGGATTTCCAGGCTGGTTACTCTAAATTTCATTGTAAAACTAATGACCTATTCATGTGACGGCGTATTGTTTAATGCCTCCAATATAGACCCTACAACATCTTCGTCGTCCTCATCTTCATCATCATAAAAGCCATCATCTCCAAATATTGTTTCAAATAAACCATCAGAACCACCTCTCTTATATTGTGATGCTTCTGAATGATCCAAGCCTAATGCCTCAACTTTCTTAAGGATTAACTCCTTTTCCTGATTTTTATCTCTTTCACCGAAACCGGTAGCAGTAGTTCCCAAATCATCGTAACTACACGAAACAAAAAGTAACACCCCTAAAAAGGCAAAAACGATTTTATTTTTTTTTACAATTGTCATAACTTTCATTTTTAAATGTTTCCCAAGAAAGTATACAATGATTCCCTAATAATATAGAAAATGACTATCTATTACTGTTTTTTGAACTAAAGTCCGATACTTAAACCGGCTACCAATACAAAAACCGTAGCCCGTTGAAGACTTTCAACGGGCTACGGTTTTTAAAATTTAAACCTTTTTAGACTATCGTATGTATATCGATACCATTATTGGAAGAGCGAAGGACTATTTATAATGCTTACAATTCACCAATAATTTCACCATTTGATCAAACTTCTGACGGTATTCCTCCGTAAATTCGCCTTCATGGTCGTATAACGCTTTGCGTGCAACCGGCACACTAAAAGGCAACGTCCAAGCTCGCAATGATTTGGCCACGGCATCCATATTGGTAATACCGTTCATCGCATGACTCCCATCGGCCCAACAAACAAACCCAATCGTTTTATCCGTCAGATACGGTGTCGTCTCTTTCGAACTGACTTCCAGCCAATCCAGACAATTTTTCATCACACCGGTCATTCCGCCGTGGTACAAAGGTGTGAGCCAGATATGTATATCCGCATTGCGAAAGACATGCGCCATCATTTCGACCGATTTTGGCACGGTATTCAGTGTTACGTCAAAAAGTGGAATTCCGGAATCCGGCAAGTTAAAAACGGTCACATTTGCACCGGTCGCTTCGAATCCGGATTTGAAATAGTCGGCTATTTTATGTGAGGTTGCATTGGATCGTCTTTCCAAAGCCCCATTAAATACGAGTACGTTCATAAATCACAATAATTTGGTTAATATTTCCGGATTACCTTTGGTAAACCCGGTTCGCCATACATCAGTGTGGCAACTTTACCGGCCAGAATAGTGCTTACACAAATATAAAGCGCATCCGGTATATGTTCGCTGGCCTTAACAGCCACTTTTTTATCATAATATAACGACAAATCGGCATTTTCAACCGACCTTTCCCAACATTTTATCAGGTGATCCTGTTCCGTTCCAAAGGCAATGGATGTCGCAAAAGGCTTCAATTTTGCCGTGATCAGCATATAAACCCATTGTGGAATAATCGCGTCCACCGAACAAATCACCGACACCGCTTTACCCGAATTGTCCTCCCAATTTACAGAATCCATCGCTGTTCTGAAACTTTTTTCCACGATGATTAGCTCCTCATATAAATAGGGTTTTATATCAAAAGTTACAAATGGCATCGTAGGGCGGTACACTTCCAGATCAAGTCGCAAAATCCCGGAGGCCGTCACTTTATTTTCTATGGTAGTATCTGCTGTCATAATCCAAATCAATCCGATTTTAATCTTACAGATCGCCATAGACTCTCAAGTTCCGGCCAATTCCGTAAAGATACAATCGTCGTTTATTTTTTTTGATTCTGAAGCAAATGTAGTAAATTTGCCTAATAAACCAAACAATCACTTTGTTTATTATGAAAATTAAATTACCGGAAAACGAAAGAGCCTTATGGGTCCTAAAAACAAAAGGACCACTCTCCATTATAACCTTAGCCAAAGAACTAAACGTAACCACCGAAGGCGCGCGTTTCAATATTCTAAAGCTGGCTTCCGAAGGCTTAGTGGTATCCGAAACGGTATCCAAAGGACGCGGCCGACCACAACAAATCTGGTCACTTACCACCACCGGTAATTCCCGTTTCCCGGATACACATGCCGATTTGACAATAAAACTCATCTTAAAAACAAGAGAAATATTAGGCGAAAAAGCACTGGATGCCGTTATTGATGCTCATTCGGCAGAAATTCGAAACAGCTATCTACAGGCTGTATCCGGTGTTTCAGCACTTGAAAAACGCATTCAGATATTGACCGAAATCCGTAACAACGAAGGCTATATGGCAGGTTACACCCAAGAGGAAGATCATTTTTTGATATACGAAAACCATTGTCCGATTTGCGCTGCAGCCAGTATCTGTCAAGGGTTTTGTCGTTCTGAACTGGAAACATTTCAGGCCGTTTTAGGCGAACAAACAACCGTAGAACGACTGGATCATATTGTTTCGGGAGCATCGCGCTGCACCTATAAAGTCAGCAGTAAAAAGAATTATTAACCCATACGAACTGCATTTATAGCCGAATTTAATACAAAAATAAATGTTGTATCTTTGCCGAAAATAGAGACTGTATGACCACTTTTGAGCAATTTAATCTTCCCAAATCCTTACAAAAAGCTATAGACGAAATAGGATTAACTACGCCTACTCCAATTCAGGAGCGTTCTTTTCCGGTAATTATGTCGGGACGGGATATGATGGGAATTGCCCAAACCGGTACAGGTAAGACTTTTGCCTACCTGTTACCCATTTTAAAACAGTGGAAATTTACACCTACACACACTCCAAAAGTAGTGATCATCGTACCTACACGGGAATTGGTTGTTCAGGTAGCGGAAGAAGTTGAAAAACTATCCAAATACATGTCCGTTCGCGTATTGGGCGTATATGGAGGTGTTAATATCAATACCCAAAAAACATCGGTTTACGAAGGTGTAGACATATTAGTAGCCACTCCGGGACGACTGATGGACCTTGCTTTGGATAATGTCGTTCGTTTTGACGAAATGCAAAAGCTGGTTATCGATGAGTTTGATGAAATCCTAAACTTAGGATTCCGTTTTCAGATCACATCGATTTTATCGATGATGAAACCCAAACGTCAGAATATTTTATTCTCGGCTACGATGACCGATGAAGTGGATGAATTACTGGACGAATATTTCGATTTTCCGGAAGAAGTTTCCTTGGCACCATCCGGGACACCGTTGGAAAAAATACGTCAGATTGGATACCATGTACCGAATTTCCTAACCAAAGTAAACCTTTTAAAACATTTACTAACAGATGACGACAGTCTGGAACGCATCTTGGTATTCGTAAACAACAAAAGAGTTGCCGACATCCTGATGGAGCATTTGGACGAAGACTTTTCGGGTCAGTTTGGAGTTATCCATTCCAACAAATCCCAGAACTACCGTCTGAATACCATGGCCGAATTTCAGGAAGGTAACCTGCGTGGTATTGTAACCACCGATATTATGGCGCGTGGATTGGACATTTCGGATATTACCCATGTAATTAACATGCAATTTTCGGAAGTTCCGGAACAATACATTCACCGTATCGGACGTACCGGTCGTGCTGATAAAGAGGGGATCGCCATCAGTATGATCGATCCGAAAGAAGAAGAATTCCAGGTAGAATCCGAATTACTAATGGAAAAAGAGCTGGAAATCCTGGAAATTCCGGAATCGGTTACCATCGAAGAAAAAAGACTGGAGTTCGAAAAGGAAAAACAAAAAGTAAAGTTCCTTTTAAAAAGAACAAAACTTGACGGAGGCGGTGCTTTTCACGATAAATCCGAAAAAAATAAAAAAGTAAACCTTGGTGGGCCGGGCAAACGAAACCCGCGAAAAACAAAACCGCGTAACCGTGCCGTAGAAAAGAACAGAGCCGCCAAACGAAAAAAGAAATAATTGGTCCCTGAAGTAATGTCGAAAACTAAAAACTAATTACTATTTTTGACAAACATTAAAAAACAATGCAATTCAAACACCCTGAAATTCTGTATTTCCTGTTTCTATTGGTTATACCAATTCTGGTTCATTTGTTTCAATTACGTCGTTTTAAAAAAGAATACTTCACCAATGTTCGCTTCCTAAAAGAAGTCAATATCCAAACGCGGAAAAGTTCGCAGCTAAAAAAATGGCTGTTACTCTGCACCCGATTATTATTACTTGCCTGTTTGATTTTGGCTTTTGCCCAACCGTTTTTTAACGCAAAAGACACCCAAAATACAGCCAATGAGATGGTCATCCTATTAGACAATTCCTTCTCGATGCAAGCCAAAGGCAACCGCGGTGAATTGCTAAAAAGAGCCGTACAGGACCTTTTGGAAAACACACCGGACAACCAGCGGTTCTCATTGCTAACCAATACGGAAGCATTTTGGGATACCGATATCCGTTCCATCCAAAAAGAATTACAGTCGTTATCGTATAGTTCGACACCTTTCCGACTTGACTTTTTACTCAACAAAGTCGAGGCAAAAAAACACAATGTACCGAAAGATATCGTGATCATTACCGATGCCGTACAAACCGATAAAAACGCGGCAGTCATTCAGGAACAAAGTCCGGTATATTGCATTATTCCAAAGGCAGAAAATAAAAACAATATCAGCATCGATAACGTTTCGATCAACCAACAATCCGACGATTTTTACGAAATCAAAGTAGCCCTAAGTGCTTACGGTGAATTGCAATCCGATATTCCAATGGCTGTTTATAACGGAAAAAATCTGGTAGCTAAAACGGTCATTGCTTTCAATACTCCGAAAAAAACAATTGTATTCAACCTTCCGAAAAAGGATTTTCACGGTTATGTCTCCTTAGAAGACAATAGTCTTACTTACGACAATACGTATTATTTCAGCATTTCGAAACCGGAAAAATCGAATGTCATTGCCATTGGCGAAGCCGACAAGAATGCGTTTTTATCGCGGCTTTATACGTCCGATGAATTCCAATATAAAAACACCACCTTAAGTGCGCTCGATTATAATGCGCTCGACAAACAAGATGCCATTATTCTAAATGAATTAAAAGAAATTCCACAGGCACTAACCACTACTTTAAAAGCTTTTTACGACAAAGGTGGTAGTATTGTGGTAATTCCGGCAACGGAAACATCGGTACAAAATCTTACCGCGTTTTCCGAGAATTTTGGCATTACTAAAATCGGACCGTTACAAAACACACCGAAACAAATCACGAAAATCGCTTTTAATCATCCGCTATACCAAACCGTATTCGAAAAGAAAACCGATAATTTCCAATATCCGAAAGTCAACACCACTTTTACCATTGGTGGGAATCCGACCGGGATTTTAAGTTACGAAGATCAAACACCTTTTTTGAGTTCTGTAACCAATAAAATCGGAACCCTATACCTGTTTGCCGCGCCGATAAACAAAACAAACAGCAACTTCCAGAATTCTCCGTTGATTGTACCTACTTTTTATAATATGGCGCAAAACAACCCGAAAACCGGAATATCCGAATTCACGATTGGAGACAATCAAAGTCTGATATTAGACGTTATCTTATCGAAAGACGAAGTGGTAACGGTTCAAAATGAAAAATCCGATTTTATCCCCATGCAACAGATCCTGAACAACAAGATTAAATTGGCTTTTGGAGACTATCCGGAGCAATCGGGGAATTATGCAATCGCCAAAGGGAATACGATCCTGAAAAACATCAGTTTTAATCATGCCCGTACCGAAAGCGATCTGAGCCTGCACAACGAAAACATTTATGACAACTATACTAAAACCGACTCCATTGCCACTGTTTACAACGATATCCATTCGACACGAACAGCCAGTGAAGCCTGGAAGTATTTTATCATCGCAACACTACTATTTTTATTACTAGAACTACTGATCCAAAAATTCCTAAAATGAATGTAATTCTTAAAAACGCAACGATCATCGATACCGAGAGTCCGTATCACAACCAAAAAGCGGACTTGAAAATTATCGATGGTATTATCCGTGCTATCGGACCGAATCTATCCAATGAAGAAGGTGCTGCCGTTATCGAACTCGAAAACCTACATGTTTCTCAGGGTTGGTTTGACAGCTCCGTATCACTGGGCGAACCGGGTTATGAAGAAAGAGAAACGATTGCCAACGGATTGAATGTTGCCGCCAGAAGCGGTTTTACCGATATAGCGTTACAACCCAATTCCGCCCCTATAGTGGACAATCAAACCGAAGTCAACTTTGTAATACACAAAGCCAAAGAAGCCGCCACGCAATTACACCCAATCGGTGCGCTGACCAAAAACAGCGAGGGAAAAGACCTGGCCGAGCTATTCGATATGACCAATGCCGGTGCTGTTGCCTTTGGCGACTACAACAAGAGTCTTGAAAATGCCAACCTGCTAAAAATCGGATTGCAATATGCGCAGGATTTTGACGGATTGATCGTCGCGTATTGTCAGGATGAAAAAATAAAAGGAAACGGAGTTGTAAACGAAGGCATCGTTAGTACCCGCCTCGGATTAAAAGGAATTCCGGCGCTGGCCGAAGAAATTCACGTAGCCCGCAATTTGTTCCTCTTGGAATACACCGGAGGAAAACTACATATCCCCACCATATCTACCGCAAAATCCGTATCTTTACTACGCGAAGCCAAAGCAAAGGGCTTACAAGTGAGTTGTAGCGTTGCGGTACACCATTTGGTGATGACCGATGAAAAACTAACCGGTTTTGACACCCGCTATAAAGTAACGCCACCTTTACGCGACGAAAAAGAACGACAAGCCCTGATTGCAGGCGTTATCGACGGCACAATCGATATGATCACTTCCGATCACAATCCGTTGGATATCGAACACAAAAAAATGGAATTCGACAATGCCAAAAACGGAACCATCGGTTTAGAAAGCGCATTTGGAGCGTTAGCTGCCGTACTTCCGATTGACATTATCGTAGCACGTTTAACTGCCGGTAAAGAACTATTCCGATTGAAAAAACAAAGTATAAACGTCGATCACAAAGCAAACCTGAGTTTGTTCACAACCGAAGGAGCATGGGAATTTACCAAATCCCATATTCTTTCCAAATCAAAAAATTCCGCTTTTCTTGGGCAACCGATGCAAGGAAAAGCCTATGGAATTTACAACCATGGAAAATTAATCCTAAACGAATAAGAGATGCAAAACACTGTAGAACAAGGTAAAACAACAGCAATTATCAGCTATATCACCATTATCGGAACCATTATCGCCATTTTTATGAATATGGAAACCAAAAATCCATTTGCCGGTTTTCATATCCGTCAGGCATTTGGTACACATTTGGCTTTTTATGTCCTGGCTTATTTTGTAGGATATGCCGATAGCTGGATGGCTTCTTCTGCATTTTTTATCTTCTTTTTTGTGCTTTGGGCTTATGGAATTGTAGGTGCCATTCAAAATGAAATGAAAGTCACACCTATCCTGGGAAAATACTTCCAGGATTGGTTTAAAAATTTAGCATAAATGAGTTTATCCTTATTTCACCTCGTTAGAGAACCCAAAATCAAATCGGACAAAAACCCGTTATTACTATTATTGCACGGATATGGTAGCAATGAAGAAGATTTGTTTTCATTTGCTTCGGAATTACCAGACAATTATTACGTGATTTCAGCACGGGCGCCACATGCGATGCCGCCATACGGAAATGCCTGGTATAGTATCCATTTTGACAGTGATGCCAATAAATTTTCGGATGACGATGAGGCCATCGAATCCCGCGAGCTGATTTCCAAATTTATCGATGAATTAATCGCAACCTACCCTATCGATCCAACAAAAGTTACTTTGATTGGTTTTAGTCAGGGGGCCATTTTAAGCTATGCCGTTGCTTTATCCGAACCGGAAAAGATTCAACGGGTAGTTGCATTAAGTGGTTATATCAACCCGGCGATTTTGGCCGATGGTTATACCGATAAAGATCTTTCGAAACTAAAATTCTTTATTTCCCATGGAACGGTCGATCAGGTAATCCCGGTAGACTGGGCGCGAAAGGCTCCTGAATTTTTAAAAACTTTGGAATTGGATGTCACCTATAACGAATATCCGGTTGGCCATGGGGTAGCACCGCAAAACTTTTACGATTTTAAAAGTTGGTTACAACAAACCTTATAATAACTAAAAAGTCCGGTAAATACCGGACTTTTTTTATTGTTCGGGATTATCACTTCCCGTTACTTGCTTCTCTTCGGTCAAGGCACCCTTATATTTTACGATTCCTTTTTCGATCAGTTTCAGACCACCTTCCGTTTCCAATGTCCAATCTCCCCCGTGATAAGGCTTCCCTTCTTTTTCACGCGTCAGGATAAACGAGTTATTTCTGTCCGGCAAAAACAACTCCGCCCGATCGCCATCTTTTTCGAAGGTTACAAATCCACTGATAATTGGCTCTTCGATTTCTTCTTCCTGATCTACAGTCGTTTCTTTTACCGGATTCAGGCGGAAACCTTCTTCGAAAACACGAATACAGTCATTTTTAAGTACCGACCAACGGTAACCGGCCGAACCAACACATCCATGCTCGTCCCTGTCGGTTCCCAGAACCATTGGTTTAGGGCTCACTACAACTTCTTTTTCATCGTCGTGTTTTTTCATGATATAATCGCACGACACGAAAAGGAAACTGCATAAAAGTAAGGGTAATATCTTTTTCATTTTATTTTCTTTTTGCTTCAAAATTGTTTCCCAAAATGAAACTTTATTGAAACTTTAAATTTACAAAATAATCATATTATCGCACCGTATTGGCAAACAAAATCGCATCAATACGTTCGAAATCGGTTGGTTTATCTTCGTTATGAAAATACTTTAACAGGACTTCTCCTCTAGTCGTTCCGCTGTAAAAGTCGGCTATAATCCAACGATGATTTAATATTTTTATTTTATTGATAATAAATTTATTGCCATTAATCGATTCATAAGGCACCAGACGGTTCCCGGTTTTGGCGTCGTTTAGTGTCACCAAATCTTCTTTTACTTTGGCGGCTACTTTCGCTACATCATAGCGGGAGAAATACTCCTGTGCATCGTCGTCAAAATCCAACGAGAAGTAATCGCTGTCATTTTTTTCTTCTTTAAGAGTAGTGATCGAATCCCGAACTTTAGTGATACGGGTTTTGGCATTTTCAAGTTCCTGCCCTTGTGTTTTTAGAATTTTATTCGAGTTCATGTACTGAAAAATATTAAACAGTAATGACAGGATAAAAAGATACAGTATTGCTTTTTTCATAGTGGGTTAAATTACAATTTCTAAGTTATCGTAGGCCAGAAATACATTTTCCGGCAGGTTTTGCTGCACTTCATCATGAAATCCCATATGGTGACTAATATGGGTCAGATAGGCTCTTTCGGGTTGGATTAATTTGATAAATGCGAGTGCTTCGTCGAGGTTAAAGTGAGAAATATGCGGTTCGATACGGAGTGCATTCACCACAAGCACTTTAAGCCCTTTTAGCTTTTCGATTTCTTCCGGGTCGATGGTTTTCACATCGGTCAGATAGGCAAAATCGTCTATACGATAGCCAAAAACCTGTAAATCGGCGTGCCAGGCATTCACCGGAATCACTTTTTTACCTCCGATTTCGAATGGCGAATTTTTTTCCACTTCTGTTACTGCTACCGACGGCGCACCGGGATAGCGATTTTCAGTTTCAAAAATATAATCGAAACGTCTTTTCAGACTTTCAATCACCCTTTTATGCGCATAAATAGGCATATCTCCCTGTCGGAAATTGAATGGTCGGATATCGTCCAGTCCGGCTGTATGATCCGCATGTTCATGTGTAAATAAAATGCCGTCGAGTTTACGGCAACCGGCTGCGAGCATCTGTTGTCGGAAATCCGGACCACAATCAATGGCATAGGCTTGATCGTCCCAACTTAATAAAGCGGAAACCCGTAATCGTTTATCTTTTATATCGCGGCTGAGGCAAACCGGATGATCACTTCCAATTACAGGAATCCCCTGAGAGGTCCCCGTACCCAAAAAATATACTTTCAAAGTAGTCTTCTTTTTTACAAAAATAAGAATCTCTCTTCTAAAATAGTGACTCCCCTGAGTGTTAAAAATCAATAGTTTCATAAATTTAGAGCCAATCCTAATAATCACGGGCGATAACAGCCGATCAAAAGCATTTCGAAAGCACATTTACAGTCCACTACATTTTCTTCTTTATTTCGGTAATATGGTCTGGCAAAACGACTTACTAAGCTCCTGAGAACACATAAACCCTGAAACCACTTGACTTTTTAACTAAAATGTCGGATATTGCACTGCAAATTGATGACGATCATGAAAGACAAGGAGAAACCGGAAGAAAGTCAACCAAAAAAAAGAAAAGTATCACAGGGTCCGATAAAAGAAAAAGCCCGAACGATGCAAAAACTTGTTGACGCAGTGGGAGTTGTCCTTAAATCGGAGGGTTATACAGGTCTCACTATCGCTAAAATAGCAGCTGCAGCAGGTTTGGACCGTAAACTGATTTATGCGTATTTTGGTGATGTAAACAATCTTATTGAAACCTATATCCGAAAACGGGATTACTGGGCGAATTCATATGACGATGAAATCGTTCCGGATATTATCACACAAAATCATGTGAGTGTAACGGATGGTCAATATTTTTTGCAAGGTCATTTTAACGCCTTCCTTGAAGACGTCGAAATGCAAAAAATGATCCTTTGGGAACTTAGCGAAGTCAACCCTCTTTTACTTGAAATTGCTGAATTACGAGAAAAAGTGGGTGAAGAACTTTTCAAATATTCGGATCCTTATTTTGAAGGAACCGGTGTTAACATGAGAGCCATAACCGCCATAATGATTGGTGGGATCTACTACCTTTCACTACACGCCAAGACAAATGGGGTTACCATCTGCGGAATTGACGTCAATCAACCTGAAGGCAAACAAGCTATTTTAGATGCTTTATCACAAATTGTTGCTTTTGGCTACGAGGCCGCCGAAAAAACAAAAAAATAATTTTCAAAAATACATTCCCTCTAAGCCGCTTTTAAGAGCGGCTTTTTTTATGCTTCTCTATTTTTTTCTCTTTATTTCCACTTTATCCGACACCATTTCACAAAACGGTTTTTTGCTAATTTTTTTTATCAATTTGTTATAAATAATTAAAAAGTGTTTATTTTTAAACCAAATCAATATTTTTTAACAATAAAAAACCTATTAAAACAAAAATATCACGTTTTTTTCGATTCAGAATATCCAAAAAAATAGAATGATTTTTTAAAATATTCACATTTTGCACCATTAATTAATCTTTTGATAATGATAATTTAATAAAAATGAGGCCTAATTCACCATTTACAAAACAAACGCTATAATTTTTTAATAGATTTGTTTTCAACTAATTATCAAAAAATTTTAATTATGAAAAAATTTATTTTGATGGCAGCAATGATTCTGCCTTGTGTATTTGCTTCAGCGGCAACTTCTGAAAATGTAGCACCAAATGCGAATCCTTCAATTGAATTAACCAGCAACATGGTATTAGGCCAAACTGCTGATGAAGTTGGAGAAGCGATCTATTTGGGTGTTTACGATGTATACGTTGACGGCGTATATGTTGGAACGTACCATGTATTTTTGGTGATAAACTAGAAATATTCGCAAAGTGTCTGTTATAAAAATAGCAGGCACTTTTATTTTTAGTCAAAAAATCATATTTTTGATTAAATACAACTAAAAGTTCCAAATTTAGAGACTCTAAACATTATCCCTATGAAACGTTACATTTTTATCCTACTAACCAGTATCAGCATGAACCAGACGATCACGGCACAAACCTCTAAAATAACCTACGAAGAACAGGCGAATATTGAGAACCAGTTAAAAAATGTAACCGATCCGGCAACACGGGAACGTGTTTCCAAATACTTATCTCAGGTAAAAACATTTACGTTATACTACAAAGACGGAATCTCACTATATAACGAGCAAAACAGCAACGACACTTCCGAAAAAGATGGTGGTTTGAGCGAAAGCAACTCCAAATTCAAAACAGTAAACATCGGTAAGAAAAATGGTGGCATTTATAAAAATCAAAAAACAAACGAATACCTACAGGAAGCCGATCTGCTTGGTAAAGCTTTTCTGGTAACCGACAAACTGGAAAAAATCAACTGGAAGTTGATCAATGAAACAAAAAAAATTGGCGAATTCAATTGCAAAAAAGCCACAGCAGTTGTAAACGGTGAAAACGTTACCGCCTGGTACGCACCTTCCCTTCCGATAAATGACGGACCAAAAGACTTCTGGGGATTACCCGGACTCATTATCGATCTGACAACCGACACAAAAACGTATCACGCTATAAAAGTCGCATCGATAGCTCAATTTGACTTCGAAAAACCTTCTAAAGGACAAAAAATATCCAAAGAAAACTATATAAAAGACCGAAACGAAAAAGTGGATCAACTAAAAAGAGGTATGGGGAATGTGCTAAACCAGAACTAAATGATCCGAACTTTTGTCGTACTGCTTATTCTAGTTATACCTGCGCTCCTAAATGCCCAAAACATTACTGGTACCCTAACCGACTACCAGTCGGAAAAGGGCATTTCCGGGGCAACTTTGCAACTCATCGATAGTCAGACAAATGCTACGGTAAGCTATGTCCTATCCGATGATAACGGAAAATTTACGCTGGCAATGCCATCACCCGGAAACTACATACTGGAAATCAACCATATCGCTTATGATGCGGAATACCAACAACTCACCGTTGCCAATTCCGATCCTGAAATCCGGCTTCCAATTCAACTACGTCCCAGATCCAAACAACTCAACGAAGTCGTCGTACAGGGATCACGTGCAGCTGCACAACAAAAAGGGGACACAATCCGGTATAACATCAATGCCTTTACCACCGGAAACGAAGAAAAGCTTAAAAACATCATCGAAAAACTTCCCGGCCTCGAAATCGACGATAACGGAAAAATAAAATCTCAGGGAAAAGTCATCGAAGAATTACTGATCAACGGAAAACCGTTTTTTGGTAAAAATCATAAAATGGCTACCGAAAACCTAAATGCCAAAATGATCGACGATATTGACCTGATCAATAACTATGAAACCTTTGGTGCCATAAAAGACATCGAAGGAACCAACAACAAAAAAGCCCTTAACATCCATATTAAGGAAGAGTATCTCGGTAAAATAACCGGTGATATTGCCGGATTTTCGGCTTATAACGACCGGTATAAAGCGCATAGCAACCTGTTTCGGTTTATGCCTAAATTCAATGCCAGCGCCATTCTGGACAGCAATAATCTGGGCGAACAAGCCATTAGTCTTCGGGATTATATGGACATGGACGGCAACATCAAATCGGATATCCGAAACAACGACATGGGCAATCCGTTTTTTGGCGCCGGGAAAATTCCAAAATTTCTGGTCGCCAACGAAAATAATAAAACCAGTCGTTCCCACACCGCTGCTGTTAACATCAGTGCCATGCCAACAGACAAAGTCAGCATTAGCGCCTTTAGCATTTTAAATCAATCCCGTTTTACCGAACAACGGCTAGTTGAGAAAACGTTTTTTAATACCACAAATCCGCTACAATCTCAGGATGCTATAGCCGGTAAGATGAACTTTTTATTTAACCAGTCCAAACTAAATGTAGAGTACAAACCGAACAAAGACAATCTGATTAACTATTCGGCCATTTTGGATTCCGGATACGACAAAGGACAACGTGATACAGAAAGCATCCTTAATGATCAGCCTCAGTATTTTGAAGAAGACAACAAAGCGATCAAACTTAACTTCGGACAACAAGTGAGTTATGTTACCAAACTCGCCCGCAATAAATTACTATCTATAAATGCCTATCAGGAATTTAAAAAGCAAGACAACCGTTATAATTTCCTTTCCGACGGGCAAACCTTGCTGCCTCCCTATCAGCCACTCGATCAGGAATATGTTTTTAAGAATAATGAAATCGGTATTTTTAGCAAATACACACAAAAGATCAGCAATCATATTGCGCGCGGGAATGCCGGTTTTATCTGGAACCGCTCCACTTTAGCACTTTTGCAATCGGCACTGGTTACCGATGTACCGGAAATCAGTCGAACCAGCAATTATGCCTTTGCGGACATATCGGTTAAAAAGGCCGTTTCCCTATTGCAATACAATGCCAAACTGGAATTCCGGAATTATTTTTTACAACCGTCCGATGCGACCAAAATGTATCTGCTTCCGTTCGTACAAATCAAGCTGGCTTTTACCGACTTGCATTACCTGAGCTTGAGCTACAACCGAAACATTAGCTTTTATGCCAGCGACGTACAAAACAATTTCCTGTATGCCGACGATTACCGGAATTATTACAATCCGAGCACTATGGTATTCGAAAAACCGTACGAACAAAATATACTATCCCTCAACTATTTTAAATTTGACCTTTACAACGGCTTTCTATTTCTCGCCAATTCGTCCTATTCCCGGAACAAAAACGAAAACACCAGCAACAGCATCAATGTCGGTAATTACAACTATATCGCCTATCGCAACGATGCCAGCGGTTATTCCTGGAACAATCTGATAAGTGTAGAGCAGCGTTTAAAACCAATCAAATCGAAAGTAAAAGCCACATTTTCGTACCTGCTTTCCGAGAGTTATAATTTTATAGGGGATCAGCAAAATGATTTCCGAACCAATAATTTTTCCGCGCGTTTTTCATTGATCAGCTCTTTTAAAGACAGTTGGTTCAATTACGAACTGGGTAGTCTGTATTCGAATTATGAAACGCATTACCAGCTTTTTGACAGCAAAATTTACACCCGAAGATGGACACCGTTTGTTAACGTAAGCGGGCAAATCAATGAAAAACTTGTTTACCGACTGGACAATAGTCTGGAGCATTTCTCTACCACCGACAGTGAGCGTCAATTCTTTAAGACCGACTTTAAGCTGACTTATAAAAAACCAAAATCCCGTTTTAAATACTGGACGGAAGGCAACAATATTTTCAACATCAGCAATCCGGCAATCATTGCTACCAGCAACAGCAACAACAGCTTTAGCCGTGAAACCATCACCCGACTGGCGGGCTATATCGGTTTCGGAATCGGTATGGAATGGTAGCCCCCACTACAATTTTAAAAAATTTCCCATTTCATTCCATTTTTTTCATTATTTTCACATCAACATGAAATATTATTCTCAGTGTTTTAACCATCAACTGATGGTCAAGCACGACTAATCCTCTTTTCGGTTTTTGATAATGCCGGCAGCAATGCCGGCTTTGTTATAAAAACACAACTAAGTCGCAATAAGTACTAGAATGCTGTTTTTTACCTGCTGAACAACGCTATTTTAACATTAAAAATAGAATTATTTAGCTTTTATTAGAGCCCCTATTTTGTTAACTTTGCACTATTATGGCATTTATGAAAAACACAGATAACGAAATTACGCTTAAAGGCGACCGGGAAATCGAACACATTCCGGCCCTTAAAGAAAAGGCACTCCGTATTAACCTTAACAAAAATATTTACGGGACATTTGCCGAAATCGGCGCCGGACAGGAAACGGTAAGGCATTTTTTCAGAGCCGGAGGTTCCTCCGGTACCATTGCAAAAGCGATGTCGGCCTACGACAAAGATTTCAGTGATGCAATTTATGGAGTGGAAGACGATGGCCGTTATGTTACTGAAAGCCGCTTAAAAAAAATGTTATCCCACGAAATTCAATTGGTGGAAGAACGTTTAAAAAGAGACAAACACCCGAGCAAAATGTTCTTTAGTTATGCGAATACTGTTGCCACTATCGACTTTGCCAAACAATACAAAGGCCACGGCTGGGTTGGAATCAAATACCAGCTGGATCCTGAAGAAGACTACAACGAGATTATCCTTCATATCCGCTTTAAGGAAACCGATTCGAGATTACAACAGGAAACACTGGGAATCTTAGGGGTTAACCTTATTTATGGTGCTTTTTACAAATACAACGATCCTAAAAAATTACTTCGTTACCTATACGATCACCTTGACAAAGACCAATTGGAAATTGACACGATCAACTTTTCCGGTCCGCGTTTTAAGGACGTCGACAACCGATTAATGAGTTTACAACTGGTTAAAAACGGAATGACCGACGCGGTGATGTTTGGCCCGGATGGCAATAACGTACTTCCGGCAACCATTCTGTATCGCAAAAATATTCTGGCCCTACGTGGAAGTTTCCGCCCGGTTACGAAGGTTAACATGGACATGTATCAGAAGTCGTATGAAATGTTCCTGCAGGAGAAAAAAGTAGACAAGGACAATACGATGGTTATTTTCGAAATCACTTTATCCAACCTACGTTCGGAAGGAGAAATCGACGAGCGTGACTTTATGGACCGTGCCGAATTACTATGCTCATTAGGGCAAACGGTTATGATCTCGAACTTCCAGGAATACTACAAAGTAGTGGAATATTTCTCCGAATACTCCAAAGCCAGAATGGGATTGGCCATGGGGGTTAGTAACCTGATTGATATTTTCGACGAGAAATACTACCGTCATCTTAGCGGTGGAATTCTGGAAGCTTTCGGTAAACTTTTCTATCGCGATTTAAAAGTATTCCTTTATCCGATGGAAGACGAAGATGGAAATGTGATCACCTCACAAAACCTGAAAGTACACCCTCGTATGAAAGAATTGTATAAGTTTTTTGCCTATAACGGAAAAGTGGTTGACATTACCGATTTCGACAAAGATCACCTTAAAATTTTCTCCCGCGAGGTTTTAAAAATGATTCACGACGGACAAGAAGGTTGGGAAGATATGCTACCGGAAGGAATTTCGGAATTGATCAAACAAGACCATCTCTTTAGTTGTGGTGATCAATAAAAATTGAAATAACAATATTCCTATATTCTAAAAAATAAAACCTGTCCTTTTGTAAAATCGGACAGGTTTTTTATTTCTTTACTTCAAAATCTGATCGGCATGCGCTTTGGTTTTCACCTGAGTGATCACATCTTCAATCACCCCTTCTTCGTTAATCACAAAAGTAGTGCGGTGGATTCCGTCGTATTCCCGTCCCATAAACTTTTTTGGTCCCCAGACACCAAAGGCCTGAATAACTGATTTATCCTCATCGGCCAGCAATGGAAACGGAAATTCGTATTTATCCTTAAATTTCCCCTGTGCTTTAGCACTATCGGCACTCACCCCTAATAATTCGTAATTATTCGCTTTAAAACGTTCGAAATTATCTCTTAAATCGCAAGCCTCGGCGGTACATCCCGGCGTATTGGCTTTCGGATAAAAAAACACTACCAGTTTTTTTCCTTTATAATCGGCCAGTGTATGCGTTTTTCCATCCTGATCCACTCCTGAAAAATTCGGAGCCTTATCCCCTTTTATTAATGTCGTCATAACCGTATATTTGTTTTTATAAAAGTAGAA
Source organism: Bacteroidota bacterium (assembly GCA_023446155.1). Classification (GTDB taxonomy): domain Bacteria; phylum Bacteroidota; class Bacteroidia; order Flavobacteriales; family Flavobacteriaceae; genus Flavobacterium. The sequence continues at coordinate 24,411 of JAEXIT010000004.1, read as the reverse complement.
AAAATGACCAAAGAAGACAAAGTCGAATTTGTTATAAGAACGTTAAACGAAATCTACCCGGAAATCCCGATTCCTCTGGACCATAAAGACCCCTACACCTTACTGATTGCCGTCTTATTATCAGCGCAATGCACCGATGTACGGGTAAATCAGATTACGCCTTTACTATTTGCAAAAGCCGACAATCCGTATGATATGGTCAAAATGAGTGTCGAAGAAATCAAAGAGATCATACGTCCCTGCGGACTTTCACCTATGAAATCAAAAGGGATTCACGGTTTGTCGCAGATTCTGATCGACAAACACAATGGTGAGGTACCCCAGGATTTTGACGCCTTGGAGGCATTACCGGCAGTGGGGCATAAAACCGCCAGTGTAGTCATGTCGCAGGCATTTGGCGTTCCGGCTTTTCCGGTCGACACCCATATCCACCGATTAATGTACCGTTGGAACCTTTCGAACGGGAAAAATGTGCAACAAACCGAAAAAGATGCCAAGCGTATCTTTCCGCGGGAATTGTGGAACGATCTGCATTTGCAAATCATCTGGTACGGCAGGGAATATTCGCCCGCCAGAGGATGGAATCTCGAAAAAGACATCATCACGCAGACCGTAGGGCGGAAATCGGTTATTGACGATTACTATAAGGCGAAAGTCAAATCGAAACCATAAAAAAACATCCCGATATTTTATATATCGGGATGTTCCTTAATTAGCAATGGATTCAAACGTCAAATCACCTACTTTGACAATAGTCAGCGCTTTTGAGTAGCTGAGTAAAAAACTTATAGTTTCTTTTTTAGGTAACATTGTTTGACTTGCTATTTTTTTCTTAGAGTAAAGTTTTGCCATATTTGCGATTTAGGATATCTATAATAACGCAAGGCTGGCTCTAATATTGTTTAGTTCGTCAAAATTATTTGATTTTTTTCGATTACTTTTCTAAGATTCATCAACGCATAGCGCATACGTCCTAAAGCGGTATTGATACTCACTCCGGTCAGATCGGCGATTTCTTTAAAACTAAGATCCTGATACATACGCATTACCAGCACCTCTTTCTGATCTTCGGGTAACTCCTCGATCAGGCGTTGTAAATCCACTTCCACCTGTTCGCTGATGATTCTGTTTTCCACATTCGGACTGTTATCCGTCATAATTGAAAAAATAGAAAACTCTTCCGTTTCCCTGTGGTACGGCATTTTTTTGGATTTTCTAAAATAATCCACAATCAGATTATGGGAAATACGCATTACCCAAGGCAGGAATTTACCTTCTTCACTGTAGTTTTTCGATTTCAGTGTTTTGATGACTTTAATAAACGTATCCTGGAAAATATCTTCTGTTATTTCCCTGTCCATTACTTTAGAATAAATAAAGCCATAAATTTTGGACTGATGTCTATCAATTAATGTAGCCAAAGCGGTTTCATCACCTCCTACATAATTTTTTACTAAGACAGCGTCTGGAAGTACAACATTAGCCATAACAATACCTTTTAGTTTTTGGTTTGGAATTTTTGAGAAATTGTGTCTAAAAAGTATTTTTATCCTATAGGCAAATGTTAAATTGGAATTAATCTTAAGCCAAATATAACATAATTTTTTATTACAATACTAGTGGTTTTTAAAAATTAACATATTTTCTTGTAGTAATTCCCGTAGTTTTTAAAGGAATTAGCAACGGCACCCCCAGCTTTTACCGGGGTCGTATAACCAACATAACTTTTTTTCGGGAAACACAATATTCTGCCATAAAATGCTGTTTTTGCTTATCTTTGTAATCTATGAAAACTGACATTACCACACTGGAGCCCAAAAAAAATATCATCATAAAAGGGGCACAATTACACAATTTAAAAAATATCGATGTAGCGATCCCGCGGAACAAACTGGTAGTTATTACCGGTCTATCCGGTTCCGGAAAATCGAGTTTGGCTTTCGACACCTTATATGCCGAAGGACAGCGCCGTTATGTAGAAAGTTTGTCTTCCTATGCCCGTCAGTTTTTAGGAAGGCTCGACAAACCGAAAGTGGAATACATTAAAGGAATCGCACCGGCCATAGCCATCGAACAAAAGGTAAATACCACCAATGCCCGTTCGACGGTAGGAACGTCGACCGAGATTTATGACTATTTAAAACTATTATATGCCCGTATCGGAAGAACCGTTTCTCCGATATCGGGCAAAGAAGTTAAAAAAGATACGGTTACCGATGTGGTAAATGAGGTCAAAAAGCTCCCTTTGGAAAGCAAATGGATGTTATTGGCTCCAATTCATCTGGAAGAAGGCCGTAAACTGGAGGATAAATTAAAAGTCCTTTTACAACAGGGTTTTGCCCGTATTTTGGTGGACAACCAAATGGTGCGCCTTGATGAAATCGACCAACATAGTCTGGATCATAAAGATGTACTACTGATCATAGACCGGATCATTGTAAAAGAAGAAGAAGAATTTTTCAATCGTCTGGCCGATGCGGCACAAACCGCATTTTACGAAGGCAAAGGCGAATGTTATTTACAGGAACTGAACAGCGAAAAGCGCATTGCTTTCAGTACTAATTTCGAAATGGACGGTATTAGCTTTTTGGAACCAAATGTCCATTTATTCAGTTTTAACAACCCCTATGGCGCTTGCCCGAAATGTGAAGGCTATGGTAATGTGATTGGTATCGACGAAGAACTCGTAATTCCAAATACGGCGCTTTCGGTATACGAAAACGCCATTTATCCGTGGCGCGGTGAAAGCATGGGTTGGTACCGCGATCAGCTGGTTAACAATGCCTATAAATTTGATTTCCCGATTCACAAACCCTTCTTCGAATTATCAGATGAACAAAAAAATCTGATCTGGAAAGGAAACCGATTTTTTACCGGACTGGACGATTTTTTCCAGGAACTGGAAGAAAAGAACTATAAAATCCAAAATCGGGTGATGTTATCCCGTTACCGTGGTAAAACAAAATGCAACGTTTGTAAAGGAAAACGCCTCCGACCGGAAGCCAATTACGTACAGGTAGGCGGCAAAACCATATCGGATCTGGTCGATCTTCCGATTAAAAATCTGATCGGGTTCTTTAAAGAACTAACCCTATCCGAATACGACGAAAAAGTAGCGAAACGATTACTAATCGAAATCAACAACCGCTTGCGTTTTCTGGATGAAGTGGGCTTAAATTACCTGACACTAAACCGAAATTCCGCTACGCTATCCGGAGGGGAATCGCAGCGTATCAATCTGGCTACCTCGTTGGGAAGTAGCTTGGTTGGATCGATGTATATTCTGGACGAACCGAGTATCGGTTTACACCCAAAAGACACAGAGCGTTTGATCAAAGTATTGGAAAACCTTCGCAACCTGGGCAATACGGTTATCGTAGTCGAACATGACGAAGATATTATGAAAGCTGCCGACATGATTATCGACATCGGACCGGAAGCCGGAACCTATGGCGGTCATCTGGTAGCACAGGGAACCTATGACGAAATCCTGAAAGCCGATTCGCTTACGGCGCAATACCTAAACGGAACCATGGAAATTGCAGTTCCTAAAAAAAGACGCAAATTCAAAAACCATATCGATGTTATCGGAGCGCGCGAAAACAACCTTAAAAACATCGATGTTACCTTCCCATTAGAATGCCTTACGGTAATTACCGGGGTTTCCGGAAGTGGAAAAAGTACACTCGTTAAAAAAATCCTTTTCCCGGCCTTACAAAAACAACTGGAAGGTGTGGGTGAAAAAGCCGGTCAGTTTAGCGAACTAAAAGGTAGCTATTCGCATATCAAGCATATCGAATATGTGGATCAGAATCCGATTGGACGGAGTTCCCGTTCCAACCCGGTAACCTATATCAAAGCGTATGACGATATCCGGGATTTGTTTTCCAAACAAGCCGTTTCGAAAATGCGGGCATATCAGCCTAAACATTTTTCGTTTAACGTAGATGGCGGACGCTGTGAAACCTGTAAAGGAGAAGGCTCTGTGACGATCGAAATGCAGTTTATGGCCGATGTGCACCTGGAATGTGAAACCTGCAACGGAAAGCGCTTTAAAAAAGAAATACTTGAGGTTAACTTCGAAGGTAAAAATATCGACGATGTCTTAACCATGACCATCGACGATGCTATTGCTTTTTTTGATCAGCATAAACAAACCAAAATCACACAAAAGTTACAACCGCTTCAGGATGTAGGATTGGGTTATGTCCAATTGGGACAGTCGTCTTCTACCCTTTCCGGAGGAGAAGCACAACGAATCAAACTGGCGTCGTTTCTGGTTAAAGGCGTTACCAAAGAAAAAGCCTTATTCGTATTTGACGAACCGACTACCGGTTTGCATTTCCACGATATTAAAAAATTATTGGCTTCTTTTGACGCGCTACTCGACAAAGGGCATTCCATTATTGTAATCGAACACAATCTGGATCTGATCAAATGTGCCGATTATATTATTGATATCGGTCCGGAAGGAGGCGAAAACGGCGGAAAACTGATTGCTTTCGGTACGCCGGAAGAAATTGTCAAAAACAAAAACTCCGAAACCGGTACCTATTTAAAAGAGAAATTATAACCAAGAAACCTGACAGGTTTTAAAAACCTGTCAGGTTTATCTTAATTTGCCATCCATAAAAAAAGAAACTATTTTTTAATAAAAGTGACATTAAACCTAAAACAAATTATGAATCGTTATTTTTTAACTTTTTTACTATGCCTTATCACCTCTTTGGGCTTTTCACAAAAAATCAAACTGAAAAAGGAAAAAATCTTTTTGGATGACAAAGAATTTTTATCCTGTGAGAAAGGTGGTGCTTTCGGTGCCGTTGCATATGAACTATCCGAATTAAACACGAATAAGCGTATCATAATATTGATACAGAATGATGGAGGTACTCATATGGAAATAGCTGATGACTATACACAGATTAAATTCTTAACAAAAGGAGAACAAGCCGAAATTCGAGGCGGAAACATTTATAACGCGATCAAATTACTTTTAAAAAATGGCGTTTTAACTCCAGAAGGCACATTGGATGAAAGCCAAATCGATCTTTTTATAAAAAATTACGATGAGAAAATCTCTGAAAAAACCAGAATTATACGATAAAAAAATGGCCGATTAAAAATCGGCCATTTTTTTATTCAATTACTATCTTTTTCGAAATGCGGTGTTCACCGGTTTCGAGTATTCCCATGTAAATTCCTTTGCTTAACTTACTGATATCGATTGATTCCAACAATTTGGCGTTGGTAACCTTTTGTTCCAACACTTGTTTCCCGTTAAGATCCACCAATGTAAAAACATAGTCATTTACCTCCAGTTTTCCTTTATTGACTGTTAGATAGTCTTTTACCGGATTCGGAAAAAAGCTCACATTAAAATCTTTTTCAAAGGAATCGGTTCCCAAATTTGTCACAGTAGTTGCTTTCGCGAAATGCAAAGTAGCGCCCGTAGCCGCTTTAGCGACATTATATACATAAACCGGATCCATATTGATCAGCAAATCCTGAGTGGTATGTGCATGTGCGGTTTCATTAGCTTCAAAAAAACCGGTAATGATCTCCCCATTTGATTGGAAAGGCATATAATCGGATGCATAGGCATACGATAATTTTGTTTGTAATGGTGAATACAACTGAGTACATTTGATCAATTCATTCGTTATCGTATTCGAAGCGGCATTATTGGCCGATGGATTTCCGGTATCCCTTTCGCAGGTAATCGTATTATTGGTCATACCCGCTACCCCTCCTACTTCATCGATATTAAATACCAATTTGATATTCATTTTTGGTGTGGTTCCGTTCACAATCGTGCTCACATAATGCTGACTCCCTCTTAATCCGTCTTCTTCGCCACTGAAATTGATAAACTTAATCGAATATTCAGTTGGGATATTTTGCAGCAATCGGGCGATTTCGAGTATACTCGTCACACCGCTACCGTTGTCGTTTGTTCCGGTTCCGGTAATCGTATCATAATGTCCGCAAACAATCACATAGGTATTCGGATAGACCGTACCAATTTTCGTAACGATCAGGTTTTTACACGTCGCACCCGAATAGGTAAAAACGTCTTCCGACAACTGACTTGTCGTATAGCCGTAACTCAGGTATTTATTTTTGAGCCATTGCAGTGTATTGGCTTGTGCCAAAGTTCCGCGGTACTTGACCTCCAGGTTTTCAAACTCCGTCAGATTGGTCAGAATCCCGGATTGAGAAGCTTGATTGACCACATTAGCATAGGCCTGTATATAGGTTTGGGCTTGGGTTGTATTCCCATATACAGTTGCCAGCAATGAAATCATTACGCTTTTAGTTAAGTTTTTCATTTTTTTAGTTAGTTATTCGTTTTTTTATGGGTTATTACCAGAAAACCGGTCAACGAAGATACTAATTTTTCAGACTAGCTGTATTTTCCATTACAAATAGTAGCGGCTTTTTTTAACGTCCGGAGAAACAAAACCAAAATACCCTTAAAAACAAACGGTTCAGACTAAGCCGAACCGTTTTATCAAGTACAGTATAACAAGTATTATTCAATCACAATCTTTTTTGTAATTCTATGCGTTCCAGCTTCCAGAACAGCCATATAGACTCCTCTGTTTAACTTCGAAACAGCAATCGTTTCTAATAACTCCGCATGGGTAAACTGCTGGCTCAGCACTCTATTTCCGTGAATATCCACAAGAGTAACCGAATAATCCGTTTCCGTCAGTTTTCCTTTGTTGATCGTTAAGCGATCTTTAACCGGATTCGGGAAAAAACTCACATTAAAATCTTTATTCGCATTTTCTGTTTCCGGAGTCGGAATAGTCGCTTTCGCAAAATGAAGCGTCGCACCCGTAGCTGCTTTAGCTACATTATACACATATGTGGTGTCCAAGTTGATCAATAAATCTTGTGTAGTATGTGCGTGTGGAGAATAATGCTGTTCGAAAAAACCAGTGATTACTTCTCCGTTAAACTGAAACGGTATATAATCCGATCCATAAGCATAGGACAATTCGGTTTTTAAAGGTGAATAAAGCGTTGTACACGTCATCAGTTCTGTCGTAACGGCATCGGATGCTGCATTATTCGATGTAGGTGACCAGGTATCTCTTTCGCAGACAATCGCATCATTGACCATTCCGGCCACACCTCCAATTTCATCAATATTAAAAACCAATTTGATATCCATCTTAGGGGTTGTTCCGTTTACAACGGCATCCACATAGTGCTGACTCCCCAGTAGTCCGTCTTCTTCGCCACTAAAATTGATGAATTTAATCGAATATTCCGTTGGCACATTTTGCAACAATCGGGCGATTTCGAGGATGGTAACAACTCCACTTCCATTATCGTTAGTACCACTTCCAACAGCAGTATCATAATGTCCGCAAACAATTACATAGGTATTCGGGTAAAGCGTCCCCACTTTGGTTACAATAAGGTTTTTACTGGTCGACCCCGAATAACTAAATACATCTTCCGACAATTGGCTGGTTGTATAGCCAAAACTCTGGTATTTATTTTTAAGCCATTGTAGCGTATTGGCCTGTGCTACTGTCCCCAGGGTTTTCAAACCAAAATTTTCAAATTCCGTCAGATTTGTCACCATTCCGGATTGTGACACCTGGTTCGCAATATCGGCGTACTCCTGTTTAAAAGTTTGCGCCTGAGTCACCGTACCGCATACGGTCGCGACTAAAGAAAGCATTACGCTTTTAGTTAAGTTTTTCATTTTTTTGGTAAAGATTTAGGTTTTTTAATAGGTTATTCGCGATATATCGGTTAACGAATATAGTAAATTTTAATTTCACACATGAGAGAATTTATTAAAAAACGTACAAAATTATTTTTTTTCATTTTCAACAATCACTGGAAAACAAGCATTTACAAGGATTTTAAAAAATAGTTCCATTTACGGTATCGTTTTGGCACGCAAATTGGTTTTAGGTAAGCAAGGGAATCTTTTACTATCGATTCCGGAAAGTGGATCCGAAAAACTATACGAGTAGGAAACTATTAAAATTAAGTATGATGAAAAAAATTACACTTTTAGTAGCCAGTATCTTCCTGGTGGGAAGCATGGCTCAGGCATCTGGAAATCCCGTTTTTTCTGATGCTACAACCAACGGTCCGCGTTATGGAATCGATTACCGAAATGCCGAACCGATTATGTTTATGGAACGCGGTATAGCCTTTTATATCTTTCCGAATGGAGAATTCGATTTTAACACCCAACCGGAAACAAACGGAACCGTAGTATACCGAGACGGAAGACGCGGTGTAGTAAACACCACTTATGGCGCCCCAGGCCCACGCAACCCACGCTATTACAATACCGCTGCAAACTATGGCATCCGTATTGAACACGACAATTTTGGACGTGTACGCCGTGTAGGTAACGTTTTTATCAACTACGATGGTGCGAACCGTGTCAAAAGAGTGGGAAGTGTTTATATGAGTTATAACAGCTTTGCATTGTCTCAAGTAGGTGGTCTACGTATTTTCTATAACAGAAGAGGACAAATCGTGGACATCAGCGGATATGTGAACCGTGATTCTCAAGGATATGCCTATATTCCGGCTGGAAACAATACGAACAACGGTTATTACCCGGAAGACGATTACACCAGCGGTGGATCATGGCAAAACAATAACGATGATTACTACTATTACAGAGCCGACGGTACGAAAGCGAAAATGACCGATAGTGACATCAAAGAAATAAAAGACAAATAATAGGAAGACTTTATATTAAAATTTTGGTTGGTTAGTTTGAAGAAACCCGCGACGCATTTTTTGCCGAGCGGGTTTTCTTATTATCGTTTTAACCGAACCATCGTTAAGACTTTATCCAGTACGGAATTGATATCTTCCGAAATTTTAAAACTATAATTCAGATATAGGTATACCACCGAAATCAATGCTGATTTTAACAGTATTCCGATTACTGCATGAAACGGGAAATCCCAGTAGTAAAAAGCAAAAAAGCAGCCTAGTGAGATCGCTAAAGAATACAAGGTCTTTTTTGAAAATGGAAACAACTTCATCCGAACGACCACAAAAAGCAACTTCGCCAAACTATACAGTGTAATCGAAATTAGCGTGGCAATAGCCGCTCCTTCGATACCCATCCGCGGAATAAAATACATGTTCAGACTAACGGTCAGAAAAACCAGCATCAGCCCTAAAAACAAAACTGCGCGGTAGTATTTCGAATTAAAAATGATGGCATTATTATTTCCTAAAAGTAAATCGAAATATTTCGAAAGTCCGATCACGAAAACGACAAAAATCCCGCCACTATAATTGGCTGGCAAAAGGGTGTACAATTCTTTTACATTCACCAAAATCCCCAAAAACACCAATCCACCAACAACCTGTAAGGAGATTGATGTCTTTTTATACAGATCATTTAGTTCGTCGTGTTTGTTTTCGGTCATTAATTTGGCCGTAATCGGATAGGTAATCTGGTGCATCGCCCGACTCGGAACGGAGATAACCGTTGCTATAAAAATCGCCACCGAATAATACGCAATATTCTCAATCGCGATATATTGACCAATCATGTTTTTATCGACGTCCAACAGCATATTCGCAATACTACCGGACAGGATAATAAAGGAAGAGTACACCAATACGGCGCGGGTATTGTGCGGCAATTTAAACCGAAATACGATTGGCTTGACCTTAAAAGCATAAAACAGCATGAGCAACATCACCGCCAGATAAATCAGCATTAGAAAATTGACAAATGCCTCCGGTGTAATCCATTTAAAATAAACCGAAAACAGAAAAACGGTAATAAAAATCCGAAGGGCAATTTCCTTGATAAAACTTCCAAAAACGGACTGCATATGTACTTTTACCCAAGCATAGAAAATCTCGAAATAGCCCATACACAACCCGATAACCGGAATTTGCCAGACATATTCGTAAATAATTGGATTTTTTCGGGACAAAAAAGACGCCAGAGTCGAATACCCAAAAGTTCCCAACAGTAACATCGGAATGATCAATAAGAAAGGAAGAAACAACACCAATGTCAGGAATTCTTCTTTTTCCTTTTCCGTTTTATAATGCGTGAAATATTTAATCAGTGTGTTATGTACACCAAACGCCATCAAAGGCATAATGATATTCGCCGACGATAGTAAATAGCCCGTTAACCCGTAATAGGTTTCGCCCAGGAACTTCGGATACATAAACAACGTATTCGCCGCACCGATCGCAAAACCGATATAGGTAATAATGGTATTTTTTATGGATTGATTAATAACAATTCCCATACTATTTCAATAAATCGGCCAACTGTTTCGTTAGATTTCTACGGCTGTATTGTTGTAAGCCCACCGGATATACTTTAAGGTTTTGCGCCAGATAGAGTCTGTAATGCGACAATAGTGTCTCTTTTACCAAGTCCTTATTATCATACAACGCAAAAATACCGGTATTGGTTTGTTTTAGAATTGCGGCAAAATCGGCATCTTCGGGACCAATTGCCAAAATCGGTCGCTCGGAAACCATATACTCGAACAATTTCCCCGGGATAATACTTTTGGTTTCTTCCGAATCGATTTCGACCAATAACAACACCTGCGAGCTTCGTTGCTGTTGCACTGCTTCCTGATGGGACACATAACCGAGGTTATTTACATATGCCGAAAGTCGGAACTCCTCGATGGTTTCGAGTACATCCTGACTCGTTGCCCCGATTAACTTTAATTCGAAATGTTCTTTAAAACCCGGTACTTCTTTTACCAGTTCACTAAGCGCTTTCCATAAAATCCGCGGATTGCGTTCGGACAAAAAGGAACCGATATGCGCCAATGAAAACTTCTTATCCAATGGCAGTCGGCTTACATTTTCCACGTCATAACCGTTTGTGATCACATGAATCGGTTTGGACGTAATTGCCTCAAACTCTTTTTGTGTCGTCTGACTTGTTACCAATAGAAAATCGGCTTCCTGCATCACCTTACGCTCCAGCTCTTTGTGCTTTTGAGCCGCATAGTCCGATAATTTCAGTGCTTTATGATACCCGATCGTCGTCCACGGATCGCGGAAATCGGCCACCCAACGGATACCCGTTTTCTCTTTTAAATGCATTCCGATAAGGTGCAAACTGTGCGGCGGACCGGTTGTAATAATCGTATCAATTCCGTTTTCTTTGATGTACCGTTGTAAATAGGCTACCGAAGGTTTTACCCATAACACGCGTGCATCAGGAACAAACAGATTCCCTCTGGTCCATAACATCAGGCGCTCGAGGAACGATTGTTTTTTTTTGTTCGGGATAATTCCGGAACTGATTTTTTTGGTTTTATTTTTAGAAAAAACCGACGCCCAGGCATATGGCTCTGTAATTTTCTTTTTTAAAATGGTTACCCCTTGTGGCACTTCATCCAACAATTTGGTATCCAACAACGGATAGGTTGGATTTTCCGGGACATACACAATTGGTTCGATCCCGAATTCCGGTAAGTACTTCACAAACTTCAGCCAACGCTGTACACCCGGTCCTCCGGCCGGTGGCCAATAATAGGTTATAATCAGTACTTTCTTCATTATCACTAGGACGGGATCTGCTGTTTCTTTTTGTTATCAAAGTAAATACCGGCAATGATCAATGCCAACATTGCAATAAAGCTGATCAAAGAAATCATACTTCCTTTTTTGATTACTTCCGGTTCGAATTTAAACTCAATCGTATGTTTTCCGGCCGGAACTTCCATCGCACGCAATACATAATTCACCGCAAAATGAGGCACTTCCTTACCGTCGATTGTCGCTTTCCATCCTTTCGGATAATACACTTCCGAGAACACCGCCAATCCTTTATTCGGATTATTGGACGTATATTTCAGGAAGTTTGGTTCGTACTGTGTCAACTTGATCGTCGCTGTCGAATCGGTTACAAAAGAATTTTCTTTTACCGCACCGGCAAATTCTTTCTGATTGAGCACGGCTGTTTTTTTGGTATCCAATTTATCCAATGCCTTCATTTCGGCATCCGGAGTGTCTACTTTTTTCACCTCACTAACAAACCAGGCATTTCCGTTGGCTTCCGCATTTTTCAGTGGAATATCCTGACCCTGATCGTCTTTTTGGATGATATATTTTACATTCAGCATGTTTAACACCCCGATGTTATTTTTCGCTATCTGATAGTCGAAAAGCTGTTGCATTTTTCTCGGTTTGGCCGCATGATATCCACCAATCGAGCTATGAAAATAAGACGTTCTGGCACTCGACATGTTTCCTTCGACTTCAAACACACGGTAATGCGTGGTATCTTTTAAAATCTGCTCGTCGGCCGGAGTCGCTTCAAACGGAACATCCGCCTGACGTGCCGATACAAAGCTATCGCTATTTACATAATTTTTATCGATAAAGAACAAATCACCAACCATTAATACGCCTACCAAAACGACAGCCATTACCTGTGATAATTTGTTTTTAGAAAACAGCCATAAAATAGCAGCCGCCAACAAAATCAATACGCCGGAACGCAATAAATCGGACACATACATGGCCGCACGCTGTTCTTTTAAAGCATTGATAAACGGAGGTCCCATTTCGCCGTAGGCCTGTAAATACATACTATCACTTCCTCCGGTAAAATCGAACATTCCTTTGGCAAGCAATAACAAGACTACTACCCCTAATGTTGTAGCACCCGATTTCCAAAGGGCATTCCAACGTTCTTTTTCTTCTGCTTTAAAGAACGACTGTAATCCTAAAACCGCCAAAACCGGCATACACAATTCCAGGATCACCTGGATCGAAGATACCGCACGGAATTTATTATACATCGGCACAAAATCGATAAAGAAATTCGTTAGTGCCGGGAAATATTTACCCCACGACAAGAACAACGACATCAATGCTCCGGCCAGAAAGGCATATTTAATTTTTCGGTTATCGATAAACAACGCCAATACCGCCAGAAAGAAAACAATAGCTCCGATATAGGCTGGTGCGGCTACAATAGGCTGCGCTCCCCAATAGGTTGGCACACTCGACACAAAATCTTTTGCCTGTTCCGGAGAAGCCCCTTGATTGGAAATAAACTCATACATCGGTGAATTTACACCTACATTTTCGTGATTGGAACCACCAAACAAACGCGGTGCAATCAGGTTAAAACTCTCGCCAATACCATAACTGTATTCGGTGATATACTCGTAAGTCATCGCATTGCTGCTTTCTTTTTTAGAACCATCCGGATTAAAAGTCAGTTCACTATCACTTCGGGTACTGTATTTGGCATATTCAGAAGTAGCCATTAAGTTCGTAGCATTCACACCAATACTCAAAATTCCGGCAACCGCAAACGTAGCGGCAATAATGCCAAGATCTTTGTATTCTTTATTTTTGATATATTGAACCAGAAAGTAAATTCCGATTACCAATAGGAATAGTAACAAATAATACGTCATCTGGAAGTGATTCGCATTGATTTCCAGGGCAGCGGCAACCATTGTGAGTATTCCTCCAGTCAGATAGCGTTTCCGGAATACCAGAATCACTCCGGCCACGACCATCGGCATGTACGCGATGGCATGAGCTTTTGCATTATGTCCGACGCCAAGAATGATGATCAGATAGGTTGAAAAACCAAACGCCAAAGCGCCGAAAAAGGCTTTCAGGCTATCGACACGAAATACGCGTAAAAGGATATAAAATCCAAGGAAATACAGAAACAGATAATCGGCTGGACGCGGCAGAAAACGGATTACCGAATCCAGTTGTTTGATAAAATTATTAGGATAATTGGCTCCCAACTGATAGGTTGGCATTCCACCAAAAGCACTATCGGTCCAATACGGCTCTTCGCCGGTTGTTTTTCTAAAATCATTTTGTTCTTTCGCCATACCGATATATTGTGCGATATCGGACTGGAACACTTTTTTCCCTTGCAATACAGGATTAAAATACAATAACGAGATCAGTACGAAGCCTAGTATTGCCAGTACATGGGGATAAAATTTAGAAAGGTTTTTCATAAAACGAATTTAGCCTAATAATAGTAGGCTAAAATAGAAATAAAAGTATTGTAAAAAAAGAAAAAGAGTAGCTTTAAGCACTACTCTAACTCTTCGAAATCGATATATTCTCCAACTTTTTTCTTTTCCTTTGGCTTATCGGATGAAAAGTTGGTTTTTGTATTTTGTTGCTGTTGCGATTGTTGCTGGTTATGATAGTGTTGTTGTTGCTGGAAATTTTGCTCTGCTTTTTTCACCACCTGTTGTAAAAAATAAGGTGCCAATAGTTTCATCGCAAATTTCAAGGCATAGTAAATTACAATAATCCACAACAACGTTTTTACAAGACCGCTAAATGATGCCGTATCCATAATCTATAATTTTTTCCAAATTTACTAAATCCAACGGTTAAAAATAAATTCTATTTCTTAAAATAATAATAAAATAACTACATTTGATTTTGCGTTTATACGTTACCGTTAACTCTATTTACCCATGATAAAGCATTTTAAACTCAAGATAGCAGGTCTGCTTTTATTGACCACCTCCGTACAGTATGCCCAGTTTACCGACGAGATCAACTCGAATCGCCCCGGTAAATCCCACGGGGCTTTTTCGGTAGGAAAAACGGTAATTCAGGCCGAAGCCGGTACCTATTACATTAACGACAAACACAAATACTTAGGGTATAAATCGTCCGGTTTTGGGGGCGAATTGAGCTTGCGTTACGGTGCGGTTTTGGAGCAACTGGAGTTTATTGGCGATATTCAGTACCAATTTGACACCTATAAAACCGACTATTCTGAAACCAGTCGGACGGGTATCAAACAAGCTTTAATCGGAGCCAAATATTTGGTCTACGATCCGTTTAAAAATCACGAAGACAAAGTAAACATTTATAGCTGGAAAGCGAATCACCGTTTTAAATGGCGGCAGTTTATTCCGGCTGTCGGGGTATATGCAGGAGCCAATTTTGCCATATCCGACAATTACAAACTACCGGACGAACCGGCTTTTAGTCCGCGCGTTATGTTGATTACTCAAAACCACTTTGGTGCGCAATGGGTATTGGTTGGAAACTTTATCGCCGACAAGTTTATTTCCGATTATAAGAGTTATGGCTATATCCTGACGTTAACCCGCGGAATCAACGCCAAATGGTCGGCTTTCCTGGAAAACCAAGGTTATAAAAGCGACTATTATTCCGACATGATCTTTAGAGGCGGTGCCGCTTATTTACTTCAGAAAAACATGCAGATCGACGCTTCCATCGGAGCGAACATCAAAGATACACCGGCACTGATTATAGGCGGAATCGGATTTTCATGGCGTTTTGATAAAAACTACAAACCGGTAGAAATCAAAAGCGGAAAAGAAGAAAAAGGCAAAAAAGACGGTAAAAAAGAAGAAAAAAAGAAACGTGTTGACGAAGTGCAACCCGAATAATTTTTAAAATGATTGAAATAAAAGAAGCCCTCACTCAAAAGGAAATGACCGATTTTGTCACCTTTCCTTTTCAGTTATATAAAAACAATCCCTATTGGGTTCCTCCGTTGATCAAAGACGAGCTAAAGAGTTTTAACCCGCAAAATGATATTTTTAAAAGTGTAACCGCCCGTTATTTTCTGGCTTACAAAGACGGAAAACTTGTCGGTCGGATTGCTGCGATCATCAATTGGACGGAAGTCAACACCCTGCATAAATCGAAAGTTCGTTTTGGTTGGTTCGACGTAATCGATGACATCGACGTTACCAAAGCCCTGCTGGACAAGGTCGTCGAACTGGGCAAGGAACACAAACTGGAATATATGGAAGGTCCGGTGGGCTTCTCCAATATGGATAAAGCCGGAATGCTAACCGAAGGTTTTGATCAGATCGCGACAATGATCGGGCTATACAACCACGCGTATTATCCGGAACATCTGAAAAAATTAGGCTTTACCATAGAAGCCGAATGGTTGGAATATAAAATCGACGCCAAGCAGGTTGATTTAGGAAAAATCGAACCGCTGTCGCGTATCATCGAACAGCGTTATGCCGTTAAAAGCCTGAATTTTAAATCGACAAAAGAAATCGTTCCTTATGTAGATGAGATGTTTGGACTACTAAACAAAACCTACGCCGAATTACAGAGTTTTGTTCCGATTGAGCAATTTCAAATTGATCATTATAAAGAAAAATACATTTCGTTTATCCACCCTGATTTTATTACCTGTGTAACCGACAAAGACGGTAAAATGATTGCTTTTGGCATTACAATGCCTTCGTTTTCCAAAGCATTTCAAAAAGCCAATGGAAAACTCTTTCCTTTTGGATTCCTCCATTTACTACGCGCGATGAAAAAGAACGATCACGCCGAGTTTTACCTGATTGGTGTAGATCCGGAATATCAAAACAAAGGAGTCACCGCATTGATTTTAAAACGAATGTATGAGGTTTTTACAAAGCGCGGTATTCTAACCGTGGAAACCAATCCGCAGTTGGAAGAAAACAAAAAAATACAACAACTCTGGAAGAATTTTAGTCCGATTATTCATAAAAGACGTAAAACATTCCGCAAGGATTTATAATACAAAAAGACTATCGCTGGCGATAGTCTTTTTGTATTATAGCCAAACCCGACAGGTCACATTGCAAACGTTGAGAAACCTGTCGGGTTTATTATCATTAAATAATCATTTCCCTTAAAAGCCTAAACCCGACAGGTCTATATAGCAAACGCTGAGAGACCTGTCGGGTTTAAAAAAAGATCTGCCAAATTTAAAAAATAAAAGACTGTCTTTCGACAGTCTTTTGCTTTTTTGAGCGTTCCGATTCTTAATTTAATTTATTATTAGTATCGGTATAGGTTCCTGTAATAGTTACATTGTTTCCTTTGGATACAGCTCCGTGGATTGTGATTGAAGATCCGCTACCCACGAATTCTAATGTTGCACCACTGTTAAGTACTAAATTACCGTAAATTACTACGCTACCTTCTACTTTAAGTTTTGCATTAGCGTTGATATTTAACGATTGGTAAGGATTATTCGCCTGACCTTGCGCTAAACTTCCTTTCATATAGAATACACCACCACTGTTAATGTTTAATGCACCTGATACCGCCATTGAACCACAGAAAGTAAGGTTCGCATTTACGTTAACACCTTGAACTGAAGCCGAACCTTGGTATTGCAGGTTTTGACCTGAGTTCACATTTAACCACTGGTCACCCGGATAAGCTGGAAAACTTGAACAGTCGATTGAACTAACCGGAGCGGCCATCATTTTAATGATCTTTAATCCACCGTTACCGTTTGCTACGAAAATATAGTCACCAGAACTTTTTACATAGTTAGCCGAACCATTAGGAGTAGAACTATTTAAACCTAATGATCCTAAAAGTGATAACGATCCTGACGTATTATAGATGTATAAACCAGCAGCACCATTGGCTACAAATGCTTTATTATTGTTAACCGACACCGCATTGGTTACGATATCCTGAGCACTTGCCCCTGTAACATTGGTAGGAACTCCAATCGTTTGCGTTTTAGTACCGTTGCTAAGGTTATACACTCCTAAACCATTGTAACCTTCTGATACCAATACGCGGCTATCAGAAAAATCGATAGTTCTTTTAGCTTCGGCTACATCCTGAGACGTTGCGAAAGATGTTTGTAAAGCGAATGTATTTTGATCATACACTTTAACACCTTGTGTACCACTCAATACTACAATTTTATTGTTCGTACTTCCTAAAGCTCTTAAATCAGAAACCGGGATTGAAGCTTCGAAAGTATTGTTTGATTTGTTATAACGCACCAATTCTCCATTATTTCCGGAAACTGCATAATATTTAGAACTGCTTGCAAAGATATCCATCGTTACATTACCTAAAATACTAGTTGATGCATAGTTATTGGTTAACAATCCGTTTTGTAATGGCATTTTTGCTACAAAAGCAGGACTTACACCAGAATTTGCATTCACACCAGAAGCACCGGCAATGTATAAGAATCCGTCATTATATGAAATCGCATTAATGTCGCTGTTCGGGAAAATCGCCTGAACCACTAACTGCGGATTGTTTGGTCTTGAGATATTGATCACATCAATTGCTCCTAAATACGTATCTCCTTCTGTATTATAAGAAACATATGCATACACACCATTAATATCTACGTGTGTTGCTTTTAATCTTACTCCGTTGTACGAAGGCGGATCAACCTCGGCTACTAAAGCTAATGGGAAATCGCTAGCAGCAGCTGCAGCCATTTTACCTTCACCATTGGTTAACTCTAATACCCCTGAATTAGAATAACTGATTCGTTGATTTAAAGCGTTACTATCTGAATTTAAGATAACTTTATCAGCATCTCCGTTAGGATTTACACCGTTCGAATCATCTGACTGACAACCGATTACTGTTGCAAAAAGGGCCAAAACGGCAATCCCTGTTAATTTATTTAATTTCATAGTTAATTTATTTGAGGCAAAACTAAGACTTTTTTAGGTCAATTCATGTTAAAAAAAAGAGTCGTTTATCGTAAAAAAAAGCGCGACACCGAAAATTTCCCGATGTCGCGCAAATTTATTTTTACAAAAACCTATTGAGCACTAACGTCAACTGTTGTTTCTGCAGCGATTTTTTTATAGGTTCCGTTTGTTAATTTCTCGCGAATAGCTTCGAAAGCGCTTAATGTCACTTCGATATCCTGTAAAGTATGCGAAGCCGTCGGGATCATACGTAACAGAATGATTCCTTTCGGGATTACCGGATACACTACAATGGATAAGAATATACCGTAATTTTCGCGTAAATCGTTCACCATCACCATCGCCTCCGGAATACTACCTTCCAGGTAAACCGGAGTCACACAAGTATTGGTGTCCCCAATATTAAACCCTTTTGATTTTAAACCGTTTTGCAATGCGTTTACATTTTCCCACAGTTTATCTTTTAATTCCGGCATCGAACGCAACATATCCAAACGTTTTAAAGCACCAACCGTCATAATCATCGGTAAGGATTTTGCAAACATCTGGGAACGTAAATTGTACTTCAGGTAATCGATAATGTCTTTATCGGCCGCTACAAACGCTCCGATACTAGCCATCGATTTTGCAAAAGTTGAGAAATACACATCGATACCATCCTGACATCCCTGTTCCTCTCCTGCTCCTGCCCCGGTTTTACCCAGAGTACCAAATCCATGTGCATCGTCTACTAATAAACGGAAGTTGTATTTCTCCTTTAAGGCTACAATTTCTTTTAGTTTCCCTTGTTGACCGCGCATTCCAAAAACACCTTCGGTAATCACCAGGATTCCACCACCGTTTTCCGTTGCCATTTTAGTAGCACGCTCCAGGTTTTTCTCTAAACTGGCTACATCATTGTGCTTATAGGTAAATCGTTTCCCCATATGCAAACGCACCCCGTCGATAATACAGGCATGTGAATCCACATCATAAACGATCACGTCATTTTTAGTCACCAAAGCATCAATAATAGACACCATTCCCTGATAACCAAAATTCAACAGGTACGCTGCTTCTTTTTGAACAAAAGCCGCCAATTCATTTTGCAACTGCTCGTGAGTCGTGGTATGTCCACTCATCATCCGCGCGCCCATTGGGTACGCCGCCCCGTAATCTAAAGCGGCTTGCGCATCTACTTTACGAACTTCCGGGTGGTTTGCCAATCCTAAATAATCGTTGATACTCCAGTTTAAAATTTCTTTTCCGTGAAATTGCATTCTAGGTCCTAATTGTCCTTCCAATTTCGGAAATACATAATATCCTTCAGCCTGAGAAGCCCATTTTCCCAAAGGACCTTTATTACTTTGAATTCTTTCGAATAAATCTTTTACCATACTATTCTATGTTAAGTATATTAAAAACGTGCCAAAAGTAGTTATTTATTATATGCCATCATAATAATTTGGGATTGTTTTACGGCAGTATCCGGTTTTTATAAAAAATAAACAGAGCCGGGAAAACCCGACTCTGTTAGCACCTAATTTATAACATATACTCAATCGTGTATGTTCAGAATTCAAAAATGACACAATAGCTTCCCAACAGTAACAGCAGTGCAATAATCACTCCGGCAAAGCCAATTTTTATCGCCTTTTCCCGATCGTACATCATTCCGTTAACGACCACCAGTCCGGAACATACAAAAAGGAAAACCAGCAACAGTAACAATACTAATTGTCCTAAATTCATCTATTATTGTCTTACATTGAAATAATGATGAATTCACTTCTGCGGTTTAGCTGGTGTTCTGCTTCGGAACACGGAACGCCATCGGCGCATTTGTTCAGCAGTTGTGTCTCACCATACCCTTTCCCGGTTAAACGGGAAGGATCAATTCCTTGTTTGACCATCCATGAAATGGTCGATTTAGCTCTTCTATCAGACAAACGTTCATTGTATTGATGCGTCTGACGACTATCGGTATGCGAACGCACGTCGATTTTCATCTTCGGATAGTCTTTCATTACTTCCACAATCTTCGCCAGATCTACCGCAGCATCCGGACGGATATTCCATTTATCCAGATCAAAATAGATGATTTTGATTCCGAATGTTTTTGCCAGATCGTCTCCGGTTTGTACCGGTTTAACCGTTTTATCCAGCGCAAGCGGTACGTTTGTTGTTCCGGAGGTTTCCGGTATGATCACACTAATTTCACGGGTATTGTACGCTGGCAATTCACCTTTTACAAAATATTTGCGCTTGCAATCCACTTCCCCGAAATTGTAATTCCCGTTAGCATCCGTTGTGATTGTTTTTACCATTTTAAAGTTTTCATCAAACAAGGTAACCGTAGCATTTGCCAAAGGCGCACCGGTTTCCGAATCGGTTACGACACCAGCCAACAACTGTTCGCAGGCATATTGCAACGGAATATTTTCGATAAAGGTGTAAATATCATCCGCCCCTTGTCCGCCCTCGCGGTTTGACGTTAGGAATCCTTTTTTGGTAGTTGTGTTGATCAAGAAAGCAAAATCATCCTTCGGACTATTCGCCGGTGCGCCGATATTCATTACCTTTTTATAGGTACCATCGTTTGCCGGTTTCGATACAAAAATATCGAGTCCTCCCAAACCTAAATGTCCGTCGGAAGCGAAATACAATTCGTTATTTTCCGATACAAACGGGAAGGTTTCACGCCCCGGTGTATTGATGGTTGGCCCCATATTTTGTGGTGTTCCAAAACTTCCATCGGCTTTGATTTCCACTTTAAAAATATCCGACTGTCCCAAGGTACCGGGCATATTCGAAACAAAGTACAATGTTTTTTCATCCGGACTTAAAGCCGGGTGTGCCACACTATAACTATCGCTATTGAACGGCAACTCTGTTACATTTGTCCACTTTCCGTCTTTTAACGTCGCTCTGTAAACTTTTAACAAGGTTGTTTTCGCATTATCTTTACCTTTCTTTCCGTTGTTAAAGTTATTACGGGTGAAGTATATGGTGTTACCATCTTTGGTAAAAACCGGCGTGGCTTCGTGAAAACGAGTATTGATCTCCCGTGCGAAACGTTCGGGTTCTGACAATGTACCGTCCTGCTTGATCGTTACCGCATACATATTGGTAAACGATTCTCCCGTCCAGGTGTGTACTCTTTTGCTAAAGACACCGGAGGTATCCCGAGCCGAAACAAATACCATTTTATCACCGGAAAAAGCACTCCCATAATCGGAATATTGCGAATTGATTCCGGCATTATCGATGGTAAAGCGTCCCGAATTTCGTTTGATCACCTCCAGATAATCCGTTTGATTCTCGTACATTTTTCCGCGAACATCACTGGCATTTTTTTCGTGGAATTTAGCCAACATTTGGTTTGCCTTTTCATAGTCGCCAACCGATTTTAGCGATTGGGCATAGCGGTAGTAATATTCCGCTTCTACCTCCTGAGACAGCGCAAATAACTCGCCATACCATTTTGCCGCCTGATCCAACTTCCCATTAAAATAATAGGAATCGCCCAGTTTTTCTAAAACTTCCACCGATTTATAGCCTTTGTCGGCTATTTTCTCGTAGGTTTTGATCGCATCGATATAGGCATAATTATTATATTCCTTATTCGCTGTCTTTATCTTCCCGCTTTGTGAATAGACTCCGGTTGAAACCAACATCATCAAACCGAATTGCAATACTATTTTTTTCATAATCCTTTTATTAATTAGAAGAATCTCGGAGACGTTATTCTGTTATTTCTGTTAAACAATTCGAATCTCAGGAAAATCTCATGCGATCCTGAATTATAATCCGCCAGTTTTGTGGTTTCCATATCATATGCATATCCGGCAAACAGACCGTTTGTAATCTGAAAACCAACCAGAGCACTACAAGCCGCATCCCAGCGGTAGGCCAATCCAGCGGTAAATTTCTCATACAAAAGGAAATTGGCTGAAACGTCTACCTGTAGCGGTGCTCCTTTTACGATTTTGGTCAATAAAGCCGGTTTGAATTTCACATCGGAACCCAATTCGAACACATGTCCGGCAATTAGGTAATAATGCATATTTTCTTTGGCTGTTGATTGCGAACTTTTGTCGTAGTGTTTGGTTTCCAAAAAATTCGGCACCGATATTCCCACATAGGTTTTATCGGAATGCAAATAAATACCGGCACCGAAATTGGGAGAAAACTTATTATCGATATTGTTCTGAAAACGCGGATCCGCTCCGTCGTAAATGTTCAATTTGGTAAAATCGACATTTAATAAATGGGCCGTTGCTTTTAAACCGAAAGACAACTTAAAACGTTCGGACGTATTTACGGTATATGAAAAATCTGCTGAAATCGCATTTTCATCAGCCGGTCCGATTCTGTCATTTACAAACGACAATCCCAAACCGAGATTACTATTATTCAGCGGCGTATTTAGCGACACGGCATTGGTTACCGGCGCACCTTCCAATCCTACCCATTGTGTACGGTGTAATCCGAAAATACTCATCACGCCACGGGAACCGGCATAGGCCGGGTTAACATTAATGGTATTGTACATATATTGGGTATACTGAGCATCCTGCTGGGCAAATCCACCGATACCGGCTAACAGTAAAACGAAAAGTATAAATTTTGTTCTCATTTTTATTTTGTTTTATAAACCCGGGGTACTGTGATTTCCCCCGGGATTTCATTTATCTATTACTATACAGGTATCCGTTTTTCTCGTGTGTCGCCCCATCGGCAGTGGTATACTTCAGGATGTAGAAGTAAGTTCCGTCCGGTAATGGTTCCGACGAACTGATCGTCGCTCTTCCATCCGAGTAGCCTTTGAATACTTTATCGTTGTTGTTGTATCCTTTGGTTTCGAATACCTGAATACCCCAACGGTTAAAGATCAATACTTCGTTATTCGGATAACATTCGATACCGGCGATATACAAGATGTCATTGCTTCCATCCCCGTTTGGAGAAATTGCATTGAACACATTGATCGTACAACCATCTACTTTTATTACGGTTGGATTGTTTCCTACAAGGTCATGATCATCCGAGCTGTCGGTTACCACTTCACCCTGTGGACTTGTTCCGTTTACAAAAGCCTGATTGCTTACCGAACCTGCGATAATATCCGCCTGAGTGATCACATACACTGCTGTAAATGTCGTACTGTCACTTGCTCCTACTGCCAGGTTAATCGGCCCACCGCTTACTACCACTCCCGGTAGCGGATCGGTTACCATTACATTCGTCAAGCTGGTGTTTCCGGTATTGGTTACCGTAAAGCTGTACGTTATCGTTTCTCCTGCCTGAGCAATGCCATCGTGGTTGTTGTCGTTAAACACACCTGTTTTGATCAATGCAATACTTGGCGTTTGAAGTAATGGCGTTACCGTACAATCCGGACACGCAGGATCTACCAAAGGATCGTTCGGATTGATCGGTGTCGGATCTTCCGAATCCTCAACTACCGTACTACCATCCGGAGCCGTACCTTCTACAAATGCAAGGTTGTAAACCGCTCCTTCATCAATATCCGATTGTGTGATCGTGTATACGGCAGTAAACGTCGTATTATTGGTCATCCCTGGCTCCAGACTCCCTAAAGGTCCGCCCGTTACCGTAACAATCGGATCACTGATTGTGATGTTTGTGATCGTCACATTACCGGTATTGGCCACTGTAAATGTATAGGCAACGGTGTCACCAGCATTAACAATTCCATCACCGTTAGTATCCTGATATACTCCATCTTTATATAATGCTAACTGTGGATTTTGCGGTAATATCGTTACCGTTGGCGTATCATTCGTCGTACTGGTTCCAGACGTATCCTGAACCGGATTACCTTGTGGTGACGTTCCACTTGCGATAGCCGTATTAGTAATCTGACCGTTATTGATATCCGATTGTGTTAATGTATACGTAGCTGTAGCCGTTCCGATAGCACCCGGTGCTAATGTAGCCGGAGTTACCG
>JAEXIT010000003.1 GCA_023446155.1 Bacteroidota bacterium | reverse complement strand
CGATGGCAAATTGGTTTTCCGTAATCAGGCGGCGACCAATAATGAATAAAAAAATCCGTCCTAACGGATCACCATATAGCATAATTTGGTTTTCATAATACCCGAAAGGGTTGGTTTTTGGTTGAAAGCACCGGTCCCCACAAAAGGCCGGTGTTTTTTTATTCGCTAAAGTTTTATAAATTGGATTCCTTTTTCCAACGATATGACACTAAGCAGCAGAGCTCAAAACTATCTAAACACACTCGATCGGAATCCGGATTGGATATGTCCGGCAGCAGCCACTCAAAAATACTTTTCCCGCTATCGCCTGGAAAACAGCGACCGATTATTCCAGATGCAACAAGATTATTCCGGGTATACTTTCTCTCCCGACATAGCTTCTGATTATGCGGTTCGGTTCTATTTTTTATCGGATACCATCACTGCCAAAAATCAAAAAATCTACTATACCACCATTGACGGAAAAGCGGCTTTTTCGATGGACAACAGTAAATCCGATCCGTATTATTTGCTTACGGAAGACGGTGCTATTTGTTATTGGGATGATGCGGTGAATCAGTATTTCTGCGTCTACGAATCCATTGAAGTCATGATCGAAATCTATGCGTTGGAACGCCAATACCGGCATCATTCGTCTTTTCCGACCAAAGATCTGGCGGCCGAAAACATCAAGGCGATTAAGGAGCATCTAAACCGGCTGTATACGTTTGTACCGGAATGTTCCGACACCTATCAACATTATTGGCAAACCGATTCCGATCTGATCCGTATCGTATATAACGATTATGACAAGGAATATTCACTTATGATCAATAGTGTTAGTCCATATAATTTCCAATTGATTCTGGACGGACTCAAACAGGATAATCTGTATCTTTGAGAACAGTTCCGTAGTATTATGATTCGCATCCTTTCGGTTTTTCTTTTTTTAAATATTTGTATCGGTTATTCCCAAAAGAATAGCCTTGATATTCGTCCGGTTAATCGTTTTAACAACCTGAAATACCTTGCCATTCACGGAGCGAAAACACAGGAGTTTTCGTATTCCGAATCGGTTATCCGCGCTGAAAAAAACCATTATTCCATTGCGATGACCATTCACGGTCACCAACGAAAATTTACGTTTCCATTTACAAAGGAGGACTTAAACGGAAAAGACAGCCTCAATGTGAGTTTGACCGAAGCTTTTTATGCTGAAAAAATAACCTATCACCTGGAAGACAAGGAATTCGTTTTATACAAACATATCGATTACAATTGTTATGATCCGTTGTGCGGTAGCAAACACAATCATAAAACCATGGTTACTGGCTACAGTTATTTTAGTCCGGATTACGGCTTGCTTTTTACCAGTCAGAATAACAATATGACACTGGAAATGCTAACACGTATCAACGGAAAAGAAGCACCAAAAGATTTGATCATCGCTATTTTAAAAGACAATCAGATTGACAATCGCATTATTAAAGAGTATAAAAAGGTGAAGTCCTAAAATCCTCTCAAAACACCAATTTACAGAACTAGTAATTATAAAATTTCAATACATACATCAAAATGATTCACAAACAAATCACCTCAGATAATGAATTATATATTTGGATGAATGGCAAATTGCTTTTTAAAAAATGGCTGGGAACACAACATCATTCTAAAGTTTTTGATGTAATGGTATACGGAAAAAACACTTACATAAGCATAACCGAAAAAGGGAAACAAATGAACCCTTAAAAAATTCCCCTAATGTCTTAAATAGTCCAAACCTTTACGGTAACCATCCATAATGGACTTAAACAATTCCCCGCTGGTTGGTGGTGTTAATACAATTGCATCCGCACCCGAAGAAATCGCACTTTGAATATTTTCGAGACTTTTTCCGCCGGTTGCCATAATCGGATAGCCCGGAACGGCATAACTGATATGCTCCAAAATCTTAGCGGTGTTTTTTCCGCCGGTGATATGAAAAATATCCACACCGGCATCCACCCGATCCTGAAAGGAAAAATCGGCCACCGACACACTCGATATAATCGGAATTTTGATCTTTTTCCGGATTGCGATGAGGTCTTTGTTTTTAAACGGCTGGTTTACGATGATCGCCGCCGCTCCCATCGCTTCCGCCTGAATAGCCATTTCCATTGCCACCTTCCCTTGCGTAAGCCCCCCGCCTACACCACATATTACCGGTTTATCGGAAAAATCAATTAATGCCTTCATAATTTTCGGAGAAGGGGCAAATGGATAAACAGCCAATATTGCATCGGCATCATTGTTTTCAATGATCGCCATATCGGTCGAAAACAGTAATGATTTCACGTTTTTCCCACCTAACATAATGCCGTTACAATCGTCACTGATCATCTTAGGAGTGGTCAGTGGTTTTGGTGTGGCTTTTGGTCGCCTGAAAAGCCTCTGGAAAAAAGAGAGGGCTTTGGTTTCACCTTTCCAAATAGACATTATGTTCAGTTCGTGCTTCATTTCAGTACTTTTAACACGGTAAAATTACAATCGCCAGTAATCGAAATAAGCGCCATTGGAAAAACCCTATCTGATTCTGTAATGTGACGCTAAAAAAATGTAGTAAAACTAAAAAGTATCCGGCCATTGGCACGGAATAATTCCGAAGAATTGAAAGGTCTTTAAACTACTATAACGTCACAACAGCATTGTTTCGTATAAATTTTGGCAATACCTTAACATTGTAACAGTTAGCCTCTGATTTCCACTCAAAACATCTTTTTTAACTAAAAAAATGTTAATCCGGGTTTTTCCCCGTTTTTATATCACAACATAGTAGTAATTTTGCAACACTTTCCATCTTAATTACGATTCGGTATGACTTCGAAACTATATTCCCTCCTGTTTTTATTCCTGGCAACAGTATCCCTGAATGCGCAAGGCGTACGCTTTGAATCCGGTTTGACTACCGCTCTCGAAAAAGCAAAAAAAGAAAACAAACCCCTGTTTATCGAATATTATAACGAAAACTGTACGGTTTGTAAAACACTGGATCCGGTATTTGAAGACCCAGGCATGGGCGATTTTTACAATACTAATTTCGTAAACTACAGAATCAATACCCAAAATATCAAAAAAGAAGACAGCCTCTATATTGCGCAATCCAAACTAAAGTTGGAAAGTGTCCCCTATTTTTTATTTTTTGACACCGACAATAACCTGATTCATTGTTCCGGAGCAAAAGCCGATGCCGGCTACCTGATCAATACGGTTGGAAAAACCGCGTTGGATCCGGTAGAACGTACCGCCAATCTTGCCAAAAAATACGTTTCGGGCGACAAAAGCATCCGCACCTTATATGCTTATTCCACTTTGGTGCAATTGTATAAAGACGATCGGATGACCAATCGCATTGCCAACGATTTGTACGATGTATTCCCCAAAGATCAACTGGCGACTCAAAAAAGTTATACTATCCTAAAAAACTGCGTGTTCTCCATCGACAACGGTTTTTTCACCTATTGGGTCAATAATACCGACAAATTAAAAGGTTTTGAAACCGGTTCCAAAGCCGGTAACGAGATCAAGGTTTTACAGGATATCCTATTGAAAACGATCAATAGTGATGCTAAAAACAGTTGGAATCTCGCTAAAATCAAATCGGTTAAAGAACTGATCGAAAAAACCGGACTGAGTACCAATCCCGATGCTTATGTATGGCAACAGGAAGCGACTGTTTTGGTAAAAGACGGTCGGGAGCCGGAAGCGTTGGCGCTTTTCAATAAGATGACTGAAAATGAAACCATAGCCGGCGCGACCTATGTCATCAACCAGTTTCTGGATATCGTAAAAGACAAAAGCAGTATTGCCGCGATCAAATCTAAAATTGATACGTTGCATACTCAGGCGAAAGACAACGACGACAAAGCCGATTTGTTCTATACCGAACTGCGGTATTTTAAAAAAGTTAACAATCAGGATGCGTTCAAAAAACTATTGGAAAAAGCCACAGCCTTTTATAAAACCAACCAAATGGATATGGCACGTCTGACGGAATTTAAAGGGAATTAAACAAAATAAGCAGGAAAGTGATCCATAAAATCTTTCCTGCTTATCCTTATTTCTCAACCTCGGGTTTTACCAGAATACCGCTCAAAAACCCAATTTAAAAAACGTATTATTTTTTACAAGCATTGATAACGTTGAGTACCAATTGTTTGTTTTCTTCTTTGTCATTTTTTAAAAGCATCGATTTCAGGATAAAAACCACAATTATTCCCGGAATCGCCATGATTAATGCGGATAAAGCGGTTGCTATTTTCTGACCCGGTAAAGCTGCAAATGGTCCTATATGATTGTACCCTAAATAAGCACCAATAGCCATAAAAGAAAACATTCCGCCATACAGTATTCTTGATCCCATTTTAGAGGACTCGTCAACGCTTAATGTCAGCACTTCCGGGTTTGTTTTTACCCATTTTATAGTGACTGCGGCTCCAACTTTATCGCCTTTTCTAATTTTGATTTCATGCGACCAGTCTTTACCTAACTCACCAAACGCATCTGCCGTAACCGAGTGTGTACTTCCAAATTGATTTTTAAGTTTAGCCATTAAATTGGTGGCCTCATTTTTTAAATTTGTTTCTCTGGTACCATTGCCTTCCAATGTGTAAACGATTTGATTTTCTTCCATGTTTTTTGGTTTTATAAGTATTTGTTTTTTGGTTGTAATGTAATTGCAGATTTAGGTCGCAAAATATCCTTTTCGCGTGAATTTTAATCTCAAGGCGTGAAGATATCTATTTTTGTTTTATTACAGTTCTTAAAATTGATAAAAAAATAGCATATTTATCCACAATTTCGTTATATTTCTTATCAGAAAACCAATATTTATTAAATTTAGTGATAAAAATACTCCTTAGATTTAAACCCACTAAACCGGAAATTGAAGCGTCTGTAATCCTCTTAAAAATATCCTTACAAAAAACAATACAGAAGACAATTATTTATATTTTTGACAATACTTAACCTAAAATATAAATGGAATCCCAAAAAATTAAACATTTATTATCTTTTCCTGTAATTGTAGCTGCTTTGGGCTATTTCGTCGACATCTACGATTTACTTCTTTTTGGAATTGTACGCATTCCCAGTTTAAAAACCCTTGGCCTTGATGTCGACACTGACGGTACGATGATTCTGAATTTCCAGATGGTCGGATTACTGTTAGGCGGTATACTCTGGGGCATGTTAGGTGACAAAAAAGGACGTCTTTCGGTGCTTTTCGGCTCCATTCTCGTGTATTCCGTAGCCAATATATTGTGCGGTTTTCTTCCGTTTTTACCATTTAACGACAAAGCGATGACCTATGCCATTCTGCGTTTTATTGCCGGTGTCGGACTCGCGGGCGAATTGGGTGCCGGAATTACGTTGGTATCGGAATCCTTACCAAAAGAATTACGGGCCATCGGAACCTCAATAGTCGCCGGTTTCGGACTTATGGGTGCCGTAGTAGCACAACTCACCGTAGAACTGGCTGGCGACTGGACCTATGCTTATTTTATCGGTGGTTCGTTGGGGTTGTTTCTACTTTTTTTACGCGTAGGCGTGATGGAATCCGGACTGTATAAAGACCTTCGGGATACCGATATCCAAAAAGGAAATTTTCTCGGCTTTTTTACCAATCGCAAGCGGTTTATAAAATATGTGAAGTGTATTTCCATTGGATTACCCACCTGGTTTTGCGTGGGGATTCTGGCGGTAATGGGGAATCAGTTTGCGCCATCCTTTGGCATTGGAGAAATTGATCCGGGTAAAGCGATCATGTGGGCATATGTGGGTATTTCCGTAGGCGATTTTGCCAGCGGATTGATTTCGCAATTGTTGCGTTCGCGGAAAAAAGCGATCTTATATATGATGCTGTTTACGATTGTGGGCATACTATTGATGCTATACGGCGGAACACGATCGGAGCATATGTATTACTTTTATTGTGTCTGGCTTGGATTGGGAACCGGTTATTGGGCGATGTTTGTCACGGTTGGCGCCGAACAGTTCGGTACCAATATTCGCAGTACGGCCGCTACAACAATCCCCAATATGGTGCGCGGTTTACTTCCTGTGATGTTAATCGCTTTTGACCATTTAAAAGTCCATAATGGCGTGATTGTGTCCGCTTCGATAGTTGGTCTGATTGTATTTGCATTGGCCATTTATTCGACGCTTACAATCGCCGAAACCCATAATAAAGATCTGGATTATACCGAATAAAAAAGCGCCCTATTAGGGCGCTTTTCAGTTTGTTACTTTTTTTTCATTTCCTCTTTAACTTCAGCTTTGGCTTTTTTACCTTCGGCTTTCATTTCCGCTTTCGCTTTTTTGCCTTCGTGCTTCATTTCTTTTTTAGCAGCATCGGTTTCTTTTTTTACTTCTTTTTTCAATTCCTGAGCCGACATGGCCATTGTGAACATCATGGCCATTGCCAGATAAACTACTTTTTTCATACTGTTTGTTTTTTTATTGATTAACAGTCATAAATGTAGTAGGTATTTTTGTTAAAAAAATATTAAAAATTCAATTATTTAATAGTAGTAATCAAAAAAAAAAAAAATCAAAAAAAAAAGCTACCCTAAGGTAGCTTTCATTGTTTTATTATTTTGCAATTATTTCTTTTTATGCAGGTACTTCTTATTTTTATAATAAGCCAATGCCACCAACAACGTTATAATTGCCAATGAATAGTACACGAAGTTTGGTGTTACCACTTTATCTCCTTTGGCATACGAATGCAATCCGGATAGATAAAAGTTTACGCCAAAATACGTCATCAGAATGGAATAGAACGCATAAACACTAATCGCATTATAAATCCATTTACCACGCATGGCCGGAACCAAACGCATATGGATTACAAAAGCATATACCATGATACTGATCAACGCCCAGGTTTCTTTTGGATCCCATCCCCAATAACGTCCCCAGCTTTCGTTGGCCCATTGTCCGCCCAGGAAGTTCCCGATCGTTAACATCACCAATCCGACAGTAAGTGCCATTTCGTTAATATAGGTAATCTCCTGAATGTTCAGGTTCATTTTTTCTTTGTTCTTTTCGTTGGTAAACACCATCAGCAATAAGGCTACAATTCCCAGAATCATTCCCAACGTAAACGGACCGTAACTTCCAACGATAACCGCCACGTGGATCATCAACCAATACGAATTCAATACCGGTTGCAGGTTGGCAATCGCAGGATCCATCCAACTCCAGTGTGCCACCATCAGAATCATCGCCGCCACAAAAGCGGTAGACGCAACGGTTAATTCCGATTTTCGTCCGAATACCAATCCGAATAACATGGTTGCCCATCCTACGTAAATCATCGATTCATAAGCATCACTCCAAGGCGCGTGACCGGAGATATACCAACGGAAGATCAATCCGGCGGTGTGCAATACAAACAATACTGCAATGATCGCATGACTGATTTTTACCAGTATGTTAATCGTTTTATTCGATTTGAAAATTTTGATGATCACAAAAAGGAACATCAACACTCCGGCATACATATACCAGGAGAATAGTTTTTTGAAAATATCGTATTTGTTGTACAGAATTTCCGTATCGATTTTTTTGTCGCTTGGACGTACTTTCGATCCGTATTTGATCTGATAGTTTTCCAAACCTTTTAGCAAGCTATCCGACAGTTTATAATCGCCTGAAATGGCTGCTTTATCGATACTGCTCAAATAGTACGGGATTACGTTTTTAATGGAATCCAAAGCGGTATTCGTTTGCTCGTTTACTTCGAGGAACGAAACCCATTTGTTACCCGGATCATTCGGCACCGGGAATACTTTTAAAATCTGACCACTCAACGCCGAATACAACAGGTTTACTTTTTTATCCGCTTCGATAAAGTCTTTCTGGAATTGATTTGGAACGGCTGCTTTATAGGCTTCATCCAAAACACCTGCCAGTTTGTAGTTTCCTCTTTCGTCGAAGAATTTTACCAATGGCGCATATTTTTCACCTAACTCCACTCCGATTAATTTATGGATACTGTCGTTGTCTTTTTTCATATAGATCAACGGAACGTTATACCATACCTGCGGAAATTGTGTCATCGAAAGGAACGCCTGATCGGAGTTCATTCCTTTATAATGGTCTTGTTTGCTTACTTTTCGCAATAGTTCGGAGGAGAACGTGTTGATAGGCTTCATACGTCCACCCTGATCCTGAATTACCAATCGGCCGAATTTTGCCGCTTCTTCGTCACTCACCTTATATTTGGTTAACAACGAATCGATCTGTTTTGGCGATGGCATCGCATGTTGGTGGTTGTCTTGCGCAAAACCGCCAAACGATAGCAATAGCGCGATAAGCGGTAGTAATTTTGCTTTTTTCGTACGCACTTTTTCCAACTTACGTTTTAAGTCACCAAAACGGCTGTTTTTATCGAATAAAATCGCGATAAGTCCAACATACAATAAGAAATAACCCAAATAGGTCATATTGGTTCCCCACGAATCGTGGTTTACCGATAATACAGTTCCTTTTTCGTCCGGATCGAATGACGATTGGAAGAAACGGAATCCTTTATAGTCCAAAATGTGATTCATATAGATACGTTCATCGCGTTGTTCCGCACCATCGATTACGGTTACTTTACTTTCGAAAGACGAGTAGCTTTTTTCCGTTCCCGGATATTTTTCGGCTACGAAATCATTTAAACGGATTTTAAATGGCGTTTCATATACTTTACTTCCGTAGATCATGGTAAACTCCAGATTCCCCAGTTTGAAGGAATTCGGCACACCCATTTTTCCTCGCGCACCCAATAGGGTTACTTCGTGTTCTTCCCCACCAACGGTTACCGTTAGCACCAACGCATCGTCGGATTTATCATCTTTAAAGTCGTTGTTCGATTCGAAAGCCACAACACCTTTCATCGCCGGTTCCGGTAGTACGAATTGCGTACCGCCCATATTATATAGGGAACGGAACATCAAATCCTGAACCGTATCTTTGGCCACATCCCCTTTCATCTGGTCGGCCATTCGCATAAAGTTTCCTTCAAATGGTGATTTTATCGAATACTTATCGCCTTCTTTGATGATATTAATCGCACCATCGGTTGGCTTATTAAACGCAAACAATACATTGTGGATGTTTTGCACTTCTCCTTCTTTCAGATAATGCTCGTGACGGGTTCCGTCGCCCGATTCCACCAGTTTTAAAAATAGTGTTCCTTTTTCGCTCGGTTTGATCACCTCTTTGGCCCCCATTACAAAGTCTTTATAACGAATTTCAAATGGTGTTTCATTGAACTTTTTGGAAATGGTAAAATCATTATTGGTCACCGGTGAGAATAAAGCTCTTTGTTCAAAGGTTCTTCTGCGCATTTCACCTTGGTAATCACCATCAACAAAAACGGTCAGGTACGTTCTGTCTGAAAAAATCTGATTGGAACTTTCGCCTTCGCGAATTGGCATCACCCCTTCATAACTGATATAACGGGTGATGAAGGCACCCAAAATGATAAAAATAAAGGACAAATGTAGCAATAACGTCGCCCATTTCTCTTTTTTATGCAATTGGTAGCGTTTGATATTTCCAAAAAAGTTGATCAGGAAGATCGCCATAATACCTTCGAACCATTTCGTATTGTAAATCAGAATACGGGCTGTGGTGGTATTATAATCGTTTTCGATAAACGTTCCTACGGCCATCGCTGCTGCAAAAAAGATAAACAGGAAAGCCATTAAACGCGTGGAGAACAAAAATGAGACTATTTTTTTACCCATGGTGATTGGATTTGTTTTTTTATAAATTGTCGCAAAAGTACTTAAAAACAAAATCCTATTAACGCTTTTTAACGTAATATTTAACAGCTGTTAAAATTGATAAACCTTTCTTAAAACGGGCGTTTTTGTCCGTTTTTTTTATAATGATGACCCTACTCTGGAAAAGTTAAGTTAACATCCGGTTATTTATCGTTTTACCTTCCTAACCTATTCTTAAACATTCTATTACACCGATTTATTTTTAAGTTAATACTTCCCTAACCTGAAACCTTCACTTTTGTACCCAACAAAAACAACACACATGACACAATTTTACACTACTAAAAAAAATCTATTGCGCCTGTTCCTCTTTATGGGATCGACCTTTACCTGGGGACAGACACAACAAATTCACTATTGGAATTTTAATGCCTTACCGTCCGGAACGCTAACATCCGTGGCCCCAGATGCTTCCTTACTTCCAACCGGAACACAGATTACTTATCCCGGAACCGGTGCCGGATATATGGACAATGTAGCCGGATCGGCATTAAACGCACAAAACGGTGACGTGGCCGGATTGGGTCTTCGTCCGAGAAATCCGAGTAATACCCGCGCATTACTGGTTGCTGCTCCAACAACCGGATACCAGAATATCATCATTAAATTTGCGACGACCCGTACCACTCAGGGCGCTTCGTCTCAAAATTATTCGTATACCTTAAACGGAACCGATTTTATCACTACCGGATTAGCGGTAACTACGTATGCACCACAAACAGAACCTACCTATGAAGTGGTAACCCTGGATTTCTCCGGAATCACAGGTGCCGCAAACAACCCTAATTTTGCCCTAAAAATTGAATTCGGAGGTAGCGCCGCTGCCGGTTCAAGCGGAAACAACCGTTTTGACAATCTTACCATTACCGGTTCTACTGCCGGTGGTAACGACACCACACCTCCCCTGGCCTCTTTTAATCCAACGCATAATGCGACGAACGTAGCCATCAATACGCAACCTACGATTTCGTTTAATGAAGATGTCCGCTTAATTGACAATTCGCCTATTACGAATACCAATGTTGATGCTTTGGTAGAAGTACGTCAGGGTAGTATTACAGGAGCTACTGTACCATTTGACGCTACTTTTAACAACAACACGATTACGATCAACCCGACACAGCCGTTTAATAACAGCACTACATATTATGTATTCTTATTACCGAATCAAATCGAAGATATGCATGATAATGCCATCACATATAGTTCTGCAATTCAGTTTTCGACGGTGGCTTTCGATACTAAAATTGCGATGGCGTCCAATTTCGTTACCGTAAACGAAAACCACGGAACCTTGTCGTTTAATCTAAATCTGACGGATCCGGCTAATGCTTCCGTGGATTTAGTCGTAAAAGCCGCTCCGTTTAGTACAGCCGATCAGAATGATTTTACGCTTCAAACGCAAACCTTACATTTTACGGCGGGTAGTGCTACCACACAAACCATTTCAATTCCGATTATCGATGATACGTTGGAAGAACAACATGCCGAATATTTTGTACTAAGTCTGGAAAACCCGGTTGGTTTATCGATCACCGGAAATCCAATGGCGACGGTATATATCAAAGACAACGACCGTCAGACACCGAGTCCGAATCACGACATCCAATTGGACTACGTGGGTAGTTTTGATCCATCGGGAGCGAGTACCAGCTCGTGCGAAATCATCGTACACGATCCGGCCACGCAGCGTCTTTTTACAATCAGTGCTATTTCCGATAAGCTGGAGATCATCGATTTTTCGAATCCAACCAGTTTAAGTGTGATCAGCTCTATCAATATGGCTTCTTATGGCGGTATTACCAGTGTAGCCGTTAAAAACGGAGTGGTTGCTGTAGCGTCACCAAATGCCAACGAACAATTAAACGGATCGGTCGTGTTTTTCGACACCAATGGTACGTTCTTAAAACAAGTAACCGTAGGCGCTTTACCCGATATGGTAACGTTTACACCAGACGGAACAAAAGTTTTAACCGCCAACGAAGGACAACCAAACGATGCCTATACCGTAGATCCGGAAGGTTCGGTTTCTATTATCGATATTTCCGGTGGAATCGCTTCCTTAACACAGTCGAATGTGACAACGGCTTCTTTTACCGCTTTTAACGCTCAGGAAACTGCTCTTATCGCTTCAGGTGTTCGTAAAACCAAAAGTACCAGTACGCTGGCACAGGATTTGGAACCGGAATACATTACCATTCGTCCTGATTCTCAAAAAGCATGGGTAACCCTTCAGGAAAACAATGCCATTGCCGAGATTGATCTGGTTACCAAATCGATTTCCGACATCTGGGCTTTGGGTACAAAAGATATCAGTTTGCCAGGAAATGGTATGGATGTTTCCGATAATAACAACGAAGTATTGATTGCCAACTGGCCAATTCAGGCGTATTATATTCCGGATGCCGTAGCCAACTACACCGTAAACGGAACGACCTATTTGGTTATGGCCAACGAAGGTGACGAAAAAGAATATGCCGGTTTAACCGAAAGAACTACAATTGGAGCCAATACCTATACTTTAGATCCGGCTATTTTCCCAAATGCTTCGGTTTTAAAACAAAACCACAACGCCGGACGATTACGCGTTACCAATCTTAACGGAAATACCGATGCGGATGCCGATTTTGAAGAAATCAAGATTTTAGGTTCCCGCTCGTTTTCCATCTTTAATGCCGATACTAAAGCGATTGTATTTGACAGTGGTGACGATTTCGAAATGTATACCGCTATGACACCGTCTATCAGTCCGATTTTTAATGCCGATCACGGGGACAACGTTAAAAAAGGAAGAAGCCGCGCCAAAGGTCCGGAGCCGGAAGGCGTTACGCTAACGCAGATTGCTGGAAAAACCTTTGCTTTTATCACATTAGAGCGCGTTGGTGGTGTGATGGTTTACGATGTGACCAATCCGAACGATGTAAAATTCGTTGACTATAAAAACAGTCGTAGTACGTCGGCCTATTCCGGTGATTTTGGTCCGGAAGGCGTTACGTTTATCAAAGCGGCCGATAGCCCGAATAATAAGAATTATGTAGCCGTAGCCAACGAAATCAGTGGTACGATTAGTATGTATGAAGTGAATACTGCCAATCTAACCAACGATGATTTTGTACACGCTCCGAAAACCTTTACTGTTTTCCCGAATCCATCGACAAAAGGTGTGGTTTATTTTAACCGTATGGCCAGCTATTCGCTATACGATTTGACTGGAAAATTAATCCAATCTGAGAAAAATGCATTATTGATCAACACGTCAAAACTGACGGCAGGAATGTATCTGATCAAGACAGAAGAAGGCAT
Source organism: Bacteroidota bacterium (assembly GCA_023446155.1). GTDB lineage: Bacteria > Bacteroidota > Bacteroidia > Flavobacteriales > Flavobacteriaceae > Flavobacterium. Next base: position 114,625 of record JAEXIT010000003.1, on the reverse strand, counting down.
TACCCAAAAACTGGTTGTTAAGTAGTTTATTATATTTTTAGGAAGAAAGCCGGGTTGGATTCGCCTCCAATCCGGTTTTTGTTTTTTAGGCGTTAAATATATCCTAAACCCGGTTTTACGGTACGCATTTTCATAAATTTGAAAAAAGATATACCATGGACCGATTCGATTCGATTACCGAAAATCTACAAATTCAATATCCGATCGTTCAAGCGCCCATGTTGGGCGTAACCACTCCCGAAATGGTGGCTGCCATTGCCAATGAAGGCGGATTGGGATCACTTCCCGTTGGCGGTTTATCCGCTGAAAAAACAACCGAATTAATCCGGAAAACCAAACAACTTACCGAGCGTCCGTTTGCGGTAAATCTGTTCGCACATGCCGTCCCGGAAGTGGATTTGGCTAAAGCTACGCAAATGCAGGATTTCCTGATTGGACTTGGCAAAAGACATGGATTGGAATTCCCGGAAGTAAACATGGGAACACTCTCTTTTTATTCCTATAAAACACAAATCGATATTCTGATTGCCGAACAAATCCCGATTGTGAGTTTTACGTTCGGAATCCCGGATGATGAGAGTCTGCAGAAATTAAAAGCCAGTGGCGCAATTTTAATTGGAACGGCGACTTGTTTGGAAGAAGCGCTGCTACTAGACCAAAAAGGTGTCGATATGATCACGGCGCAAGGCATTGAAGCCGGCGGTCATCGTGGTACTTTTCTGGAAACGATTCCGTTACCACAAGTTGGCGTGATGGCATTGGTTCCGCAAATTGTGAATCGCATTGGTAAACCGGTTTTGGCTTCCGGAGCGATTAACGATGGGAAAACGATTAAAGCGGCTTTTGCGATGGGCGCTTCCGCAGTACAAATCGGAACGGCTTTTATTGCAACAACCGAGAGTTTGGCAATACCGGCCTATCAACAGGCGGTTTTAAACGCCAAAGATACCGATAGCGCGCTAACCCTTACGTTTTCCGGACGATGGGCGCGTGGGTTACAAAATCAATTTATGAGTGAAGTCGACCATTCGGGTTTACAACCACTTCCCTATCCAATTCAAAATAGTCTGACGACTCCGATTCGCCAAAAAGCACAACAACAAAATAAAGGTGATTTCACCAATCTATGGTCGGGACAATCGGCGCCTAAAATCCATTTACCGGATTGCGCCGCGATTCTCCGGGAACTAATCCGGCAAGCCGGAATGTAAAACAAAACACCTGACAGGTTTTTGAAACCTGTCAGATGTTGTTAGATACCGATCTCAATCTGGAAGCGAACATACCAGTTGTTTTTCGTCGATCCGTCGTTAAAACTCAGTCGATCGTAGGTAAACTCCGTTTGCAGTTTAAAAGCATGCTCCCAAAGGTATTTGGTTACGCCAAGGGTATATTCGTTGGTATCCGGCGTAAAAGCTTTGATATCCTTATTTGCTTTTTGTGTTGAAAAACGCCCGATGATTTCATAATTCGTCGGAAAGGTATAACTCAACTGATAGTCCATTCCGTGTCCCACATAGGCATAATTCGTTAGTGTTGGATCCAACGGATCAACCGCCACGGGATTGTGTGACGCACGGGACATATACGTTGCCATAGCCGCCCAACCGTTGTATTTAAACATCGCATCGGCAAAAAAGGAACGTAAGGTCTTTTGTTGGTACAAATCGTCTCCTAACTGACCTTGGGTTCGTCTGGCGTTATTATTCTGATGATAGGCTCCCGAAAATAATAATTTGGGTGTTTTTTCGCGGGCAAGATCCCCTTCAAAATTCGATCCGTCTTTGGTGAATGCCCCTAATGGAAATAATTCGATTTTACCCGTTAAAGCCACACCATTATCCGGACTTTTGGTCCAGTTCCGTCCCTCACCCGTAGTAACGGCCGCTTTTAGATTATACGAAAACTGGTCTTTTTTCTCATTTAAAAAATACGCCTGAATTCCAAAATCCCGGTCGATATTAAATTTCGCATTGTTTATCGAACGATCGGTCAACTGTAAGGCTCCCGATGAATTCACCCGCTGACGGTTACCTGGTAATTTGGTCTGTCCAAAGGTAAAACTCCAATTTCGGTTCGGTCGATAGATAACCGCCGCATCCCGGATGATATTGATATTTTCACCATCGTGGATTTCACCAACATCCCCCGGTGCAAACGACAATTGCAACACATACAGAAAATGCGGATTTCCTACATAACCGTCAAAACGCAAACGCAAACGACGAATCTGTCCGTCATACGCATCGTCTTCGCCTTCATTTTTGATAAACCCGATTCGGTTTTGCATCCGGAAACGGATATTTAGCTGGAAAAGACTGTCGGCAGAAGTGATTCCAAGTCCCTTACCGTAGCTGTAGTAGGGTAAAGCCGCTAATTTTAAATCGTTATCTTTGGTGCTAATCTTAATGTCCTGCGCCTGTAGTACGGCTGCGACGAACAGTAAAATAATCGTTAGTTGTATTCTCATGTTAGTGTTGTGTTATCTAGGAGCAAAACTAATGTTATTTATTGGCCAACGATATTAAGATAATGTTACCTTTGCGAAAAATTAATGTTATGCAAAATAATTATATAGGATACCATTTCTCCGTGGAACCCAAAGAGTTAGGTTCTGAAATTTTAATCGCCGAATTGGGAGAAACTGCTTTCGAAAGTTTTATCGAAACCGAAAACGGGCTTTCCGCTTATGTTCAAAAAGAGCTGTGGAATGAAAATATCCTGGATGATATACAGATTTTACATTCGGAGGAATTTACCATTTCCTACACCATAGAAGAAATCGAACAGGTAAACTGGAATGAAGAATGGGAAAAGAATTTTGAACCGATCGACATCGACGGTATTTGTCAGATTCGCGCCCCTTTCCACGAAAAAAACGACGCGAAATACGATATCGTAATCGAACCAAAAATGAGTTTTGGAACCGGTCACCATGAGACAACTTTTATGATGGCACAACACCTGTTGGAAACCGATGTAACCGGAATGAAAGCCCTTGATATGGGATGCGGAACGGCAATTCTGGCAATTTTGGCCGAAATGCGTGGCGCACAACCAATCGACGCTATTGATATCGACAACTGGTGTTATCTGAATTCAATCGAAAATGCCGAACGAAACAATTGCAAACATATCACGGTTTACGAAGGAGACGCTTCTTTATTAGTGGATCAGAAATACGATTTGATCATTGCAAATATCAACCGAAATATTTTACTAAACGATATGCAAGCCTATGTAAACTGTCTGAATAAAGGCGGACTACTATTGCTAAGTGGCTTCTATGAGGAAGACATTCCGTTTATCGATGCGTCGTGTACCGAAAAAGGACTGACGTATGTTAAAAAGTTCCAAAAGAACAATTGGGTATCTCTAAAATATGTAAATTAGCTAAAAATTAAACTAAGCTTCTGATTATGAGTACCCAGGAAAAAGTTTTAGAAAGTGTATCGATTGAAGAACTGATTTCATTAAACAATGAAATTGTCCTGTTTAACGACGATGTAAATACTTTCGATCACGTAATAGACACTTTAATCCGCGTTTGCGACCATACTTCCGAACAAGCCGAGCAATGTGCCATTTTGGTGCATTATACCGGAAAATGTACGGTTAAAACCGGTTCGTATAACGACCTGAAACCGCAGTGTTCGTCCTTACTGGACGCTGGTTTAAGCGCTGAAATACAATAAAAAAAGTCCCGATAAAATCGGGACTTTTTATTTTCAAGCCATTCTTAATGTGGCAATATTTCTTTTAACAATCCGTAGATATAGGTTCCCAAAAGCGCTCCGAGTAAAATCACTCCCGCACCCCAGAATCCGGCGCCTAACAGGATAAAAATTGGCCCCGGACAAGAACCAACCATTGCCCAACCCAATCCAAACAAGGTCCCGCCAATAATATAACGGGCCAATCCTTTTTCTTTGGCTTCGATCGCAATGGGCGCACCGGTATAATCTTTTAGGTTTTTACGTTTGATCAACTGAACACCGATCAAACCGGTCATTACGGCCACCATAATAATTCCGAACATATGGAACGACTGGAATTGGAACATCTCATAAATACGGTACCAGGATACCGCTTCTGATTTGGTTAGTACGATTCCGAATACAAAACCGACTGCTATAAATTTGATATATTTCATCTTATCTGAAAATTAGAGGTAATAGAAAATGGGACATGATCAATCCACCGATAAAAAATCCGATTACGGCAATCAGCGAAGGCAACTGTAAATTACTCAATCCGGAAATAGCATGACCGGACGTACATCCGCCGGCATAACGTGTTCCGAAGCCGATCAGCAAGCCACCAGCCAATAAAATGATAAAAGTTTTCGGATTTTTTAGCGCTTCAAACCCCATTAACGAATCCGGAGCCAGTTTCCCTTCTGGAGCTTCGATATGCATCGCAGCCAATTGTTCGACCGTGGTTGGATTTAGGTTAACCCCGCTTCCGTCACTTAAAAAATGAACCGCCACAAAACCGCCCAACATCGCTCCGAAAACCACCGCCAGATTCCAGCGTTGCGCTTTCCAGTCAAATCGGAAAAAATCGGCAAAACGACCCGCTCCGGCAATACTGCATAATGTTCGCAAATTAGAGGACATTCCGAATGCTTTCCCAAAATAAATGAGTGTCAGCATCACCATTCCGATCAAAAAGCCCGATATATACCAGGGCCAGGTTCCATAAATAACTTCCATAAAAAACTGATTTAGGGCAAAAGTACTTATTCGACCCGTATTTTTGTGTAACATTGATTACATAATTTTCGGCAAACCAAATATTCTGTTACCTTTGAAACCATAAATTTATCCGCAGATGAAAAAGTTTTTTACCGAAATAAAATGGAGTATTATTTTTTCCATAGCCACTGTTATATGGTTGTTTTTAGAAAAATTGGCCGGCTTTCACAACGAAAAAATCAGTAGTTATTTTTATATCAGTTTGCTTTTTGGAATCGTATATATTATTGTTTTTACGCTGGCACTGAAAGAAAAAAAGACTACTTTTTACAACGGTACCATTACCTATAAACAAGCTTTTATCTCGGGAGCGATACTGACGTTGTTCATTGCGGCTATCAGTCCGCTGGTGCAGCTTATTTTTCACGAGGTGATTTCTCCGGATTTTTTCGACAATGCTATCGCCAATGTACTAAAAACCAAACCGGGTAATAAGGAATTTGCAACGGGCTATTTTAACCTTCAGAGCTTTATTTCACAAGGATTTTTAAACATCCTGTCGTTAGGAATTATACTATCGGCCATTGCCGCTTATTTTATTCAGACCAAAAACCGAAATTAATTATGAAAAAAACAGCTTTTGCCCTGCTAATATTGGCGCTGTCGGTTTCTTCCTGTATCAGCACCAAATCGACAATTAAAAATATTGATGATACCGCTTCGCGTCCTATTCTCCGTGAGGATTATTATATCCTAACCGAGTACAGTGATAACGCCAAATACGGATATGATTCGGACTATCCGATCAACATTGGGTTTATTGCGGAATCGCAGGAAAAAAATAATGTAACCTACTTTTTTAACGGATTGGAAGGTCCCGACGGACAAAAACTACATTTCGAAAAAACCGGAACCTGTTGTCCGTTTCCAACCAAACACAACCGTGTAGGCGCCGGAATGCTAGCCGTTTATACGGTAACCTGGGAAGGTCAGTCCAAACCGCTGGTACTTCACTTTAACACTTTCGAAAAAGGCAAAATAATATGTCCTAAGGGTTTATCTATTAAGAAAAACCCATCCCGAACACGCTAATTTTAAGAATACTATAAGAAATCGCATCCTTCCAAAACGTTTTTTGGAAGGATTTTTGTTGTATATTTGTGTGACTTTTTAAGAATCCATTATGAACTTATCCAATATACCGCAAATCAAACATACAGATAGCGGAAATTTCTTTTTATTGGCCGGACCTTGTGCCATTGAAGGCGAGGAAATGGCCATGCGAATTGCCGAAAAATTAGTAGGCATTACCGACAAACTTGCGATTCCTTATGTTTTTAAAGGCTCGTTTAAAAAGGCAAACCGTTCCCGAATCGATAGTTTTACCGGTATTGGAGACGAAAAAGCCTTGAAAATACTTCAGAAGGTATCCAAAGAGTTTGGTGTACCAACGGTTACCGATATTCACGAAAACCACGATGCCGAATTGGCTGCCGAGTATGTAGACATTCTTCAGATTCCTGCGTTTTTAGTACGTCAGACGGATCTTGTGGTAGCAGCGGCACAAACCGGAAAAACTGTAAACCTGAAAAAAGGTCAGTTTATGAGTCCGGAAAGCATGAAACATGCCGTACAAAAAGTATTGGACTGCCAGAACGAAAACGTGATGGTAACCGATCGTGGAACCATGTTTGGTTATCAGGATATGATTGTGGATTACAGAGGAATCCCAACCATGCAACAATTTGCCACTACGGTACTCGACGTAACCCACTCGCTACAACAACCCAACCAGTCGGCTGGCGTTACCGGTGGTCGTCCGGATATGATCGAGACGGTTGCCAAAGCCGGAATCGCGGTTGGTGTAGATGGTATTTTTATCGAAACCCACTTCGACCCTGCCAATGCGAAAAGCGATGGTGCCAATATGCTACACCTGGATTATTTTGAAGGGCTGATGCAAAAACTGGTAGCGATCCGTAAAACTGTAAATTCTTTTTAATTTTTACTATCGATAATGAAACATCCATTTTTAATGGCTGTGCTAACTTTTTGTGTTTTTTCACAGTACACCTTTGCTCAGGAAGAAGCAATCACACCTGAAAAATACACGGCTCACAACAAAGGTAAGTTTTACGTTTTCTGGGGCGGAAACCGCGCAAATTTCACCAATTCGGATATCCATTTTCAAGGTGCCGATTACGATTTTACCCTGCACGATGTTGCAGCTCAGGACAAACCTAAGGGATGGCATATTGACTATATCAACCCGGGACGAATGACAATTCCGCAGACCAACTTGCGTGTTGGTTATTTTATCACCGACAAATACAATATTTCGATTGGTGTGGATCATATGAAATATGTAATGCGTCAGGATCAGGTAGCGCGTATTTCCGGGAATTATCCGGCCGAATACAACAACACCGTTGTAAGTAACGGAATGGTGGATTTAACCGATGAAAGTTTCCTTACATTCGAACATACCGACGGATTAAACTATATCAACACCGAATTTTCCCGCGTGGACGATATTTCAAAATGGTTTGGCATTACTAATACCGACGTATTTCAGATCAATATAACCGAAGGTGTTGGTGGTGGTGTTTTATTCCCTAAAACCAACGCTAAATTATTCAATAAAGAACGTCATGACGATTTCCACATTTCCGGATTCGGACTTTCAGCCAAAGCCGGTCTTAACCTGACTTTCTTTAAACACTTCTTTATTCAGGCCGAATTAAAAGGAGGTTATATCGACATGAATGATATCAAAACCACGTATAGTAACGACGATAAAGCATCACAGCACTTTATGTTTTTACAACGTGTGATTGCTTTTGGTGGTATTTTTAGAATATAACCTAAAAGAGAAAAGAAGCAAGAGAAAAGATACTCGATAAAGAAGGCTCCGTTTGGAGCCTTTTTTTATGGATATAACGCCATCGCTTCCTGGATCAAATCCGTTAATACCATCGGATCTATTTCTTCGAGCGATTGGTAGCGTAATGATTTCATTGTATTTCGTCCTTCCGACACCAACTGATCCTGATGTTGCAAAAGCTTAAAACCTCTCGAAAAACCAAGATCGACAAACTGTCCTTTATGACTTGCATTCAGAAAACAAAAAGGTCGGCCTTTATAATACATATGCGGAACTTTCCACTTGTATTCCAATTTGTAGGACGTTTCCAAAGTCATTTCCAAAACCGCCACCAAATGCAACAATATCGAACGATACGGCTCCGGTTGGTTGATAATATATACGTCGGCCGGTTTCATATCTATCTCGCTTTATTGTCAGGAGAAACCGTAGCGGCATTATTTTTTGCCTTGCGAATCAGACGCCGACCGTAGCGAATCAACAGAAAGTCGGCTACAGCCAATACCACCATCGCCACTACAATTCCCATATAGTACACAATCAGAAAACTGGGTTTCTCCCCTTTTAAGTGTTCCGTATATGTGGTAACACCGATAAGTGCCATCAGGAGATACACCCCAAACAACACCCCTATGATCACCAGAAAATAACCTATGCTACGCATCCTTTTGAATCTTTTTACAAACATATCACTTGTTTTGATAATTTCCGATGAATTGGCCGTTATCTGATTTATTTTCTTAAAAAAAATTGTTCGTTTCAAAAAATATCACTTACTTTGTTTTTCAAAGTACTTTTAAATGGATACAACTAATTATTTACAGGATTTAAAAGACATCAAGGACTTGATGAATAAATCGACTCAATTTATTTCATTAAGCGGTCTTTCCGGGATTTTGGCCGGTGCCTATGCTTTGATTGGCGCTTTCGTGGGCCACTATCTGATCCGTACCAATACCGAAGCCTATGCTTCCGTTGACAGCTCCCTATTCCAACAAATGATTGTAGTAACACTGTCTGTACTGGTTGCCTCTTTAATCACCGCGTATATCTTCACCGTTAATAAAGCAAAGAAAACAGGCGAAAAAGTATGGAATGCCTCTTCCAAAAGATTATTGATTAACTTTTTTATCCCCTTGGTAACCGGTGGCATTCTGACACTACTATTATTTGCCAAAGGCTATTACGATCTGCTCGTTCCCATTACCCTAATTTTTTACGGTATGGCTTGTTTAAACGCCAGTAAATACACCTTACGCGATGTTCGTTACCTCGGGATCACCGAAATCATTTTAGGGCTATTATCCGTAGTATTTTCCAATTATGGTTTGTACTTTTGGGCACTTGGATTCGGAATCTGCCATATCCTCTACGGCGCCGTGATGCATTATAAATACGACCGAAAATAATTGTTTTGAAAAGTCTGATCGAAAATATCAATAAAGCATTTGACCATCGGATCCGTCTGGGCATTATGTCCATACTGATGGTCAACGAGTATGCCGACTTTACGACGCTTAAAGAGCTTTTGGGCGTGACCGACGGCAATCTGGCCAGCCATGCCAAAGCACTTGAAAGTGAAAACTATATCGCTATCGAGAAACAATTTATCGGAAAAAAACCCAATACCCGTTATAACGCAACTCAGGAAGGTCGCAAAGCCTTTCAGGAGCATATTGACGCGCTTGAAAAACTAATCCAAAAACACTAGCACTATTTTTTTACCTTTTAACTTTGAAATTCAAAGTACTTTTAAATATGAAAGACAAATTATTCGAACTGTTTTACAGGCTTTCCAAAGTACCGTATCAGCACTTTTTAAAAAAGAATGCCCCATGGAGCGTAACCAAAGAGGAACTACTCACCTATCCGGAAAAAACGTTAGGAAACGACCTTGGCATATTTTTAACCGTAAACCATTTTACAATGGAACCCAAACTGGAAGATCATGATGTCATGCATATTCTCACTGGAATCGGGACGTCGGTGAAAGAAGAAATCGCCATGCAATGCTACCTACTCGGCAACGGGAAAAGAAGTGTCTATCTGTTTATGGTCGTCCTGATCGGAACACTTTTTTACCCTTTCGAAATATCATTCTTCCACTCGTATTACAAACGAGGACGCAGAGCCTTAGCCTTTTATTACCTCGACTATTCCAAACTCTTGTTACAACCGACCGAAAACATTCGGAAAACATTTAAAATTCAATAAACTTAAATCAAATCAACATGGACCATCAATCAGACAAAGACACTTCCAGACCGGAAGTAAACATTCCAAGAATCGAAATTCCTTTCTTGCAAACACCCACGGTCAAAATGATCATGATCGGCTTTCTGGTACTATTTCTGCTTATACCGCTACAATTTGTCAAAGACTTAATTTCGGAACGTTCGCAGCGTAAAAACGACGTGATCAAAGAAGTAAGCGAAAAATGGGGAAGCAGCGTTTATTTTTACGGACCCATTTTAAAAGTACCGTATACCGAAGCCAATAGCACAACCCTTCAGTATACCTATATTTTCCCGGAAAAACTGGAAAATCAGACGACTGTCGAAACCAAACCCTTAAACCGGAATATTTATGATGCTACGGTATTTACGGCCGAAATGAATTTTAAAGGTTCGTATGTAAAACCGGATTTTGACATCCAAAACATACCGGCCGGAAACATCCATTGGGATAAAACGACCATCCTGATTCAGACGACCAATCTAAAGAGCATTAAAGATCAGGTGGATATAACATTTGGAGGCAAACCGTATACTTTCGAACCGACTTACAATAACAATGGGGGCTTTGTAGGCCTGGAAACCTTAGAAACCGCACCTATCGATATGATAGCCGCCTCTTTCCCGAAAAGCTTTCAGTTTAAAGTCAAATACGATGGTAGTCAGATGATCCGACTTGTTCCGATTGGAAAAACAACCGAAATGAGTATGAAATCCAACTGGCACAGCCCTGGTTTTACCGGTAACTTCCTTCCAAACGATAAAACAAAAGTAATCTCGGATGATGGTTTTCAGGCGAAATGGAAAGTACTCCACATTAACAGAGCGTTTTCGCAGCAATATTTCAACAACCTACCCGATCTGAGTCGGTATGCTTTTGGAGTGAATTTTGTCGTACCGGTAGACGAATATCAGAAAAACGAACGCGTTTCCAAATACGGCTTTCTGGTGATTGGTCTGACCTTCCTGACGTTTTTCCTGATTCAGTCCATCAGTAAAATCCGCATCCACATCTTCCAGTATTTTATGATTGGTATAGCACTGGTGTTGTTCTATACGTTACTTATCGCGATCACCGAACACAGTAGCTTCCGACTGGCGTATATCCTTTCCGGTATTGGCGTTGTACTGATGATCAGTTTGTATTCGTTTTCGATTCTAAAGAACCCTAAATTCCCGTTACTCATTGGTACGTCGCTATCGGCTTTGTATTTGTTCATCTACATTATCATTCAAATGGAAAATTACGCCCTTCTGGTGGGTAGTATCGGATTGTTTATCATCCTTGGACTGGTGATGTATCTCTCTCGAAAAATTGACTGGAATAGCAATTAATTCCACAAAAAAAGTCCCGATAAATTCGGGACTTTACTTTTATTTTGTTTTTGGCGCCGGTGGCGTTTCCAACATTTCGATTTCGAAAATCAAATTGGTATTTGGTGGGATAATCGCATAACCTCTTTCTCCATATCCCAAATGCGATGGAATAAAAAGGATCGCTTTATCACCCAAAGACATATTCTCCAATCCTTCGATAAAGCCCGGGATCAAACCTTCTTTTTTACCGTAAGGGAATGGAAATGGCATATACTGGTTTGCTGCGGCTCTGTTGGCATCAAGCTTTCCGAAAGCTTTTGCAATGTCCTCGTAGCTGGTATCAAACAAATCTCCATTTTCGAAATAACCCGCATAGTGCACATATACCTGTGTTCCGGCAGCTGGCTTTTTACCGCTTCCTTTGTTAACGATAGCATATTCCAATCCGGATTGTGTTTTAGTAGCCCCTGCTTTTGCTGCAGCAAATGCCGCAACTTTTTCTGTTTTTACTTTAGTAAGGCTCTCTGCCAGTTTCTTTTGTGCTACCGATTCGGTATCGTAATACCCTTTGAATACTTTTGGCGCATCGAATTTCTTAGCATCTTTTCCAACACGGATGATGGTGATTTTTTTGATCACATCGTTTTGTTCGATTTTATTTACCACATCCATACCTTGTACCACTTCTCCGAAAACACTGTGTTTTCCGTCTAACCATGGCGTAGCTTTGTGCGTGATAAAAAACTGACTTCCATTTGTACCTGGTCCGGCGTTAGCCATCGATAAGATTCCCGCTTTAGAATGTTTTAATTCCGGTGCGATTTCATCTTTAAATTTATAACCTGGTCCACCTTCTCCATTTCCATCCGGATCACCACCCTGAATCATAAAATCTTTGATCACACGGTGAAATTTAACCTCATTATAAAACGGTTTCCCTTTGAATTTATCCTTTACAAAAGGGTTTTTACCTTCGGCTAACGATACAAAATTCGCTACGGTTACCGGCGTTTTTTGATATTCTAATTTAACGATAATGTTACCTTTATTCGTCTCGATATCGGCGTAAAGCCCATCGCCTAACTTATCATAAGACGACGTACAAGAGCTGAATAATGCAACAAGGCCTACAAATAAACTTGTCATTGATTTCATTTTTAAATTGATAATTATTACTAGTTTTCGGGTTGGTTTTTTGTATTTTCAGTTTCGGTTTTCGGAGCCGGTTTGCTTTTTTCGGAAGCCCCCGGTTTTAAATCGGTCAGCGTAACCGTACAGATTAACGGTTGATTCGTTCCGATTTTATCATTATCGCCGTGATACCCATAGGCCATATGCGACGGAAACAGGAAGGTTACCTTCTCTCCTTTTTTCATCAGTTTGATCCCATCGCGAAGTCCCATCATAATGTTTTGTTTGTCCACATGGTAGACCTGCGATTTTAAATCGGCTTCCGAATAAATCTGTTTACCGTCCAAATCACTGATGTTATAATCAAAATAAGCAATATCGCCTTTTTTAGGCGTCAGGGTTTCTGTATCATTTTTGATATCATAACGATACCAATATCCTTTGGCTGAAGCAACATAGGCTTTTGCGGTATCTTTACTGATCACGGCCTCGATAAGCGATTCTTCATTGGCGATCAGTTTTTTATTTCGCTTGATCGATTCTTTGATAAAAGTCCCCGAACTATGCGAAATCGGATGCCGTGCCTGTTGCTGGGAACAACTTGTAAAAGCAAATCCCAAAACGGCCAGCACTAAGAAATAGATTCTTTTCATAACTTATTTAGTCTTTTCAGACGCTAAAATAGCAATAAATTGTTGTATCGTTTCGTCTAATGTTAAAAAGGATTTTCCTCCGGCCGCATTGATATGTCCGCCGCCATTGAAATGTTCCCGTGCAAATTGATTTACATCGAAACCGCCTTGCGAACGGAACGATATTTTTACGATTCCTTCTTCTTTATTCTCGATAAAAATAGCGGTAAAATCGATCCCTTTGATTGATAATCCATAGTTCACAATGCCTTCGGTATCGCCTTTCACATAATGAAACTGATCCAATTCGTCCTGACTTAGGGTAATATAGGACGTTTTGTATTCCGGAAGTAATTTCAGGTTTTGCAAACCGCGCCCTAATAACTGCAAACGGTTATACGAGCTTGTATCGAACAGTAAGTTATGAATCGTACTGTTTTCAACACCACGATCGATCAGGTCGGCTACGACACGATGCGTCGTACTGGTGGTAAGCGGAAAACGGAACGAACCCGAATCGGTTACAATACCGGTATAAATGCAGGTCGCCACCGTTTTATTGATCAAATCGGCATAGCCCAAACCGGTCAAAAACGTATAAACCATTTCGCAGGTAGAACCATAACCGGTATCCGAAAACGTATACTTGGCATAGTTATCCGGCAACTGGTGGTGGTCGATCATGATGAATAATTTTTCCGTCAGAGTTTTCAGGAAATTTTCCATCTGCTCACCGGTGCGGTGTAAGGCGTTAAAATCTAATGTAAAAACAATATCCGCGTCATTGATCAGCGCTTCACAGGTCTTTTTGCTGGTTTCAAAAACACGAACCGTATCGGCTCCCGGAAGCCAGTGCAAAAAATCCGGAAATTCATTGGGCGCCACGACAACCGCCTGATGGCCCAGTTGCAGAAAAGTGTGGTACAATGCCAGTGTCGACCCCATAGCGTCTCCGTCGGGATTTCGATGGGGAATGATCGCGATTTTTTTTGGCGTAGCCAATAAGGTATGGATCGCTTCCATTTCATTTTTATTCATCATGCTGCGAATTTACATTTTTTTGGTTCACAAAAGGGTTAGTATTTCCTTAAAAATAAAGGTTTCGAAAAAACCGCTAAAATAATACGGCGTTCCGGACGTTTTTTTTGTATTATTGTTCCCATTAAAGCATAGTACTAAAATGAAAACGATTCGAAAAGCCCTACTTCTAGTACTGTTTCTATCCGGAAGCAGTCAGCTTTACAGTCAGGATTACCGTTTTGTCACGACCGGTGTCAGCGTGGCCGAAAAAGACAAAAAAGGAAAATGGAGTGATTATACCGAATTCCGTAAAGCGGAAATCATTATCGACCTGAACACCGAAAAAAACCGGATTATGGTTTATTCCAATGTCGAACAGTTGTTTAAAATCGTTAAGTATTTCGATGTTAAATCGACCGCTACCGACGACATTGCCTCTTTTCAGTGTGTCACCAACGAAGGAGAAGATTGTACCATCGCGATTTACACCCGTAAAAAACAAGGCAACCGCAAACAGTTGTACATTTATTACAACGACCGGATTGTGGTTTACAACATGAAATATCTAAAAGGTAAATAAAAAAGAGCTGTCGGATGACAGCTCTTTTTTTAGTATTTCAATTCCCAATTACAGGAACATTTTCAAAATATAATACATGATTCCTGCGATTAAAGCCGATACCGGAATCGTAAGAATCCAGGCCCATAACAGGTTAATCGTTACCCCCCATCGTACCGCTGAAATACGTTTTGTAATTCCAACCCCGATAATCGAACCGGTAATGGTATGCGTTGTTGATACCGGAACTCCCATATGCTCGGTTAAATATAAGGTAACCGCACCGGCAGTTTCGGCTGCTACACCTTCTAATGGTGTTACTTTGGTAATTTTAGATCCCATTGTTTTAACGATCTTCCATCCACCGCTTAGTGTTCCTAAACCGATCGCCAGGAAACTCACAAAAGGAACCCAGGCCCAGTCTTCCACAAAGTGTGCAAAACGGTGACTCGAATCCAAAGCAGTATAGGCTACGTCACCAATATTCATATGATAACAGATTACAGCTGCTCCGATGATACCCATAACTTTCTGAGCATCGTTTCCTCCGTGACCCAAACTAAACAAGGCCGAAGACACCAACTGTAATTTTTTAAACCATTTGTCGGCTTTATGCGGATTCGCCTTTCGGCAGATATTCATAATTAAAATGGTAATCAGATAGGCGATAAACATACCGATCAACGGGGCGCAGAAAATAAACAGGAATGTTGGGATTACTTTAGCGTAGTTAATTACGTCTACTCCATTATCGGATAAAGCTCCGGCATGTGCCAATGCTGCTCCCATAAATCCACCCAATAAAGTGTGGGATGAAGAAGACGGAATTCCCAGTTTCCAGGTTAATAAGTTCCAGATAATTGCCGCGATAAGTCCGGCCAGAATCACCTCTAGGGTAATAAAGTTTTCGTTAACCGATTTGGCGATGGTGTTACCAATCTTAAATTCACCGATCCAGTACATGGAGATAAAATAGGCTGCGAAGTTAAAGGCCGCCGCCCATAATACCGCCTGAAAGGGCGTCAGTACTTTTGTGGCTACGATGGTCGCAATCGAGTTGGCCGCATCGTGAAAACCGTTGATATAATCAAAAATCAGTGCTAATACAATGATTATGACAAGTAATGTAAAATCCATACGATTTGTTTTCTGGGGTGATGACTGTTGTTATGAATATTTAACCGTTACCGATTCTAAAACATTGGCAACACTCTTACACTTGTCGGAAGCCGTCTCTAATGCAGACAAAACCTCTTTGTATTTGATGATATTTTTAGCATCGGTTTCGTTTTCGAAAATATCCGCTACGGCTTTATCGAATACGTTATCCGCTTTACTTTCCAGTTTGTTGATTTTCTTACAAGCATCGGCAATCGCTTTTAAGTTTTTAAGGTCTTTTAATTCCTTAATCGCATTTCCGATATGCTGACACGCTTCTAAGTTGATTTCCGTTAATTTACGGATCGATTTTGTAATTTTTTCTACCTGATACAAACGCATTCTACTTGCCGCTCCGTGCATATAATCGGCTACATCGTCGATAGCAGTGATCAAAGCGTGAATATCTTCACGGTCGAATGGCGTGATAAAGTTACGGCTTAGTTCCAGGTTCGTTTTATGGGTAATTTCTTCGATGTTAGCTTCTAACTCTTCAATCTTTTTGAAGTACTCTTCTCTTTCATTTTTTGGTGCGTTTACCGCTTCGTGAAGGGTTTCTGCCAATTGGATCAGGTTAATAGAAGCCTGCTCAAAAAGAGGAAAGAATTTCTTATCTTTCGGTACTAAAAACTGGAAAATGTTGTTTAATGACATCATATGTTAATTTAATGACGCGAAATTACCCTTGTAATGTTAAGCTAACGTTAAGTAAATAACAATTCATGTTTAATTAATCCCCATCAAAAACTTCGACGGACACCTTCTTTTTTATTGGTAATTAAATCGTAAATTAGCGCTCCAACAAACAAACTCAAAGCGAAACAACATATAATGGACTTAAACTTCAACAAAAACGAAGATCATAACAAGCTTTTAGTCTCCGAATTAAAACAAAATTTAGCAAAAGTAAAGCTCGGAGGTGGCGAAAAACGAATTGCAAAATTACACTCCGAAGGCAAAATGACAGCCCGTGAGCGTATCGATTATTTATTGGACGAAAAGTCAAAAAGTGTCGAAATCGGTGCTTTTGTAGGTGAAGGCATGTACAAAGAACACGGCGGATGTCCTTCCGGTGGAGTGGTTGTCAAAATCGGATATATCAAAGGAAAACAATGTATTGTGGTAGCCAATGATGCAACCGTAAAAGCCGGAGCCTGGTTTCCGATTACTGCAAAAAAGAACCTGAGAGCACAGGAAATCGCAATGGAAAACAAATTGCCGATTATCTATTTGGTAGATAGTGCCGGCGTATACCTTCCGCTACAGGATGAAATTTTCCCGGATAAAGAACACTTCGGTCGTATTTTCCGCAACAATGCCATCATGAGCAGTATGGGAATCACCCAGATCGCTGCCGTAATGGGAAGCTGTGTTGCCGGTGGTGCCTATCTTCCAATTATGAGTGATGAAGCCCTAATTGTAGATAAAACCGGAAGTATTTTCCTGGCCGGAAGTTACCTGGTTAAGGCTGCTATTGGCGAAACGATTGACAACGAAACCCTGGGCGGTGCGACAACACACTGCGAAATTTCAGGAGTGACCGATTATAAAGCCAAAGACGATAAAGACGCTTTGGATACGATTAAAAACATTGTAGGTAAGATCGGTGATTTTGAAAAAGCCGGCTACAACCGTGAAAAACCAGCCAAACCTGCTTTGGATGAAAACGAAATTTACGGCATACTACCGAAAGCGCGTTCCGAACAATACGACATGATGGATATCATCAATCGTTTGGTCGACAATTCGGAATTTGACGAATACAAAGCCGGATACGGACAAACGATTATTACCGGCTATGCCCGTATTGACGGTTGGGCCGTTGGAATTGTAGCCAACCAGCGTAAAGTGGTTAAAACCAAAAAAGGCGAAATGCAGTTTGGTGGGGTTATTTATTCCGACAGTGCCGATAAAGCAACCCGTTTTATTGCCAACTGTAATCAGAAAAAAATCCCGTTGGTATTCCTTCAGGATGTAACCGGATTTATGGTAGGCTCCAAATCCGAACATGGTGGTATCATTAAAGACGGTGCCAAAATGGTAAATGCGGTGTCCAACTCTGTGGTGCCGAAATTTACCGTAGTGGTAGGAAACTCCTATGGCGCCGGAAATTACGCCATGTGCGGAAAGGCCTATGATCCAAGATTGATCTTCGCCTGGCCAAGTGCCGAACTAGCCGTTATGGGTGGTGCGCAGGCAGCTAAAGTTTTATTACAAATTGAAGCGTCCTCGTTAAAAGCCAAAGGAGAAGAACTGACTCCGGAAAAAGAAGCCGAAATGTTCGACAAAATCAAAGCGCGTTACGATGCACAGGTATCGCCTTATTATGCCGCTTCACGATTGTGGACCGATGCGATTATCGATCCGTTGGATACCCGTAAATGGATTTCCATGGGAATCGAAGCCGCAAACCACGCTCCTATCGAAAAACCGTTTAACCTTGGTGTAATTCAGGTTTAACACCACATAGTGTAACAATTTTAAAAATCTACTACTTATTCGTAAGCAGTAGATTTTTTATTTATACTACCGCTTTCCTTACCCCGGATTAAAATCAATACGATTATGAAAAACTTTATACTTTCTTCCCTTTTATTGTTCGGTTTCCAGCAGGTTTCCGCTCAATTGATCACCGAAAAAGACGTCTTTACCCGCAGGGATTCCCTTCACGGGGGCCTACGGGCAGAACGTAGCAGTTATGATGTACAACGTTATGATCTGAATATCAAAATCAATCCGGAAGAACGTTCAATAACCGGATATAACGACATCACTTTTAAAGTCGTAACGCACACCAATAAGATTCAGGTAGATCTATTTGAAAACATGCAGGTCGACAGTATACTGTTTCAAAATAAAAAACTGGAATACAAACGCGATAACGACGCCGTTTTTGTAGCTTTTCCGGAGCGCCTTTTAAAAGGAAATACCGAAACCATACGATTCTATTATTCCGGTAAACCCGTAGTCGCCAAAAATGCACCTTGGGATGGCGGCTTTGTATTTAGCAAAGACAGCAAAGGGAAAGACTGGATCGCCGTAGCCGTACAGGGAACCGGAGCCAGTTTATGGTATCCGGTTAAAGATTCGCAAACCGATGAACCCGATAATGGCGCCAGCGTAAAAGTAGCCGTTCCAAATGGCCTGATGAACGTTTCCAATGGTCGCTTTAAAGGTAGTGAAGATCTGAAAAATGGCTATACCCGTTGGGACTGGGAAGTGATCAACCCAATAAACAATTACGATATTACCGTCAATATAGCCGATTATGTTCTTATCCACGACAATTACAAAGGTCTTGATCTGGATTATTATGTACTACGTGAAAACGAAGCCAAAGCCCGTAAACATTTTGAAGAAGTAAAACCGATGATGGACTGCTTCCAATCGAAATTTGGAAAATACCCGTTTTGGGAAGACAGCTATAAATTGGTCGAAACACCTTATTTAGGGATGGAACACCAAAGTGCCGTAGCCTACGGAAACAAGTACCGCAAAGGCTATTTGGGATCCGACCTGAGCGGTACCGGTATCGGACTGACATTCGATTTTATCACCATACACGAATCCGGGCACGAATGGTTTGGAAACAGCATCACCTCCAAAGATATTGCCGATATGTGGATTCACGAGGCATTTACCACCTATACCGAAGCGGTTTTTGTAGAATGTAATCTGGGTTACGACAAAGCGATCGCCTATGTAAACGGACAAAGTCGCAACGTTAAAAACGACCGGCCTATTATTGGCTTTTATGGCGTAAACAAAGAAGGCTCAGGCGATATGTATTACAAAGGTGCTCTGATGCTCAATACCATTCGTCACATCCTTAACGACGACGCCAAATGGTGGAAACTGTTACTGGATTATTCCGAGACCTATAAAAAGCAAATTATCGATACCGAAACCGTTATTACGTTCTTTAATAAGGAAACCGGAAAAGACTTCACGCCGCTATTCAACCAATACCTGCGCTACAAAAACATCCCGGTATTGGAACTCCGAACACAAAACAATCGTTTGGAATACCGTTGGAACGTTGACGTAGAAAATTTTCAGATGCCGGTAGAATATACCTACAAAGGAAAAACCATCCGAATGAACGTTACCACCGAATGGCAAAAATTCGACAAAAAGATTACTGCCGATCAATTGGAGTTTAATACTAAAAAAATGTTTTACAACGTTCAGAAATAATTTACAAAAATTATTATTTTAACACTTAAAACAGATAAAAACCTAACTTTTAACTGATATATTATCAAATATTAATTTTATTTAGTAACTTTCATACTAAATAAAATTGTCATTTGTTATGGATAGAGTAAAAAGTTTAAACAAATGGGCAAACGCTCATACCAGCTATCCGATAGATCTGGTGCGTATTGGCCTTGGTGTCTTTTTGTTTTTAAAAGGCGTATTTTTTATCACAAACAGACAGTACTTACACGAGATTCTCGGTCATATGAACCGGAATTTCGGTAGTGAAATGCTTCTAATCCATTATGTGGCTTCGGCACATATGGTAGGCGGTATTATGATCATTTTCGGATTACTGACCCGTTGGTCCATCTGGGCACAATTGCCGATACTCATCGGAGCGGTTCTGGTTAACTTTTTAGGACAAATGAATGTACAAAACCTGATTATGGCCTCGATCACCCTGTTGGTCTGTGTCTTTTTCCTGTTTTACGGAAGCGGCAAACATTCGGCCGACTATTATTTTAAAATGAACCAATAGTTCTTATAAAAAACCCGCCACAAAGACCACTTGAACCAACGTGTATTCAGAAACGTGTTGTGAACAGCGAAACAGGTGACTTTGTGGTTTTTTTATGCCTTTATGCGACAGTCTCCTTCCGTTTGATTTTTCCGGTTTCCGTTTCTTTAAAATGCGGTACAAAAAGGATCTCTTTTGGCTTTTCAAATTTATCCAGTTTGTCAAAAACCTCCGGTGCGATCGTATACGGTTTCCCCTCGATCACCAATACCAGTTTTTCACCGAGTGTATCGTCTTCCTTTCCGATCACAAAATAACGTTGTGGTATCGTAGTCGCCAGCTTCTCCTCGATCTGTTCCGGAAACAATTTCACACCACCGCTGTTAATCACATTATCATAACGCCCCAACCATATAAATTGATTGTCATCAATTAGCGTTACCATATCATTCGTTACCAATGGTTCCTCGCAAATCCGCGGTGCCGTGATCACCAAACAGCCTCGTTCGTCGGTTGCAATATGTATTCCTGGTAATATGGTAAAAGCGGTGTCCTGTATTTTTTTGGCGGCAATATGGGTAATTGTTTCCGTCATCCCATAGGTCTCATAAATCGCCACCGGCAGTTTTTTTAATTGCTCCGCCAGCGTTACATTTAGTTTAGCACCACCGATGATCAGTTTCTTAACCTGATCCAATTCTGCTACAGATTGCTCCACCTGTAAGGGTACCATCGCCGCAAAATCGTATTTTTTTCCCGTTACATCCAGCGGACGGGAATCCGGCACTACATAATCCAACTCCAGTCCAAGGATAAAAGCGCGCACCAACATCATCTTACCGGCTATATATTGTATTGGTAAACAATGTAGTGCGGTATCGCCCGGTCTTAAATCGAAAAAATCGCCTGTCGCCAAAGCCGAATTAACCATGGCTGCCTTTTGTAAGTGTATTTTTTTTGGTGCACCCGTAGTTCCGGAAGTAGTCATTTCGATATAATCTTTTCCATCAAACCATTCCAGGATAAAGTTCCCCAGTGCTTTTTCGTGTGCATCTCCTTCTTTTACAAAAACATAGGCTTTATCATATAATTCTTTTCCGTTAAAATGCACGCCGTTTAACTTAAAACGATTGTGCACATTTTTGTAGGTTAGCTTATTCATCATAATCCTTCTTTATTTTCAAATACGATCTTGCCGGTTAGTTTCTCTTTCCAGTTTGTCCATTGGTATTTTCGTGAATAGATGTACAACAACACCGGAAAAATGACGAATACCGGAAGAATCACGTCAAAACCGGCCGATGGTTCCGATACATCTTTTAAAATGGAATGGGTCTGAAAAGCCGTCCAGTCGGAGGTTACCAAAAGTGCTCCAACCAGATTATTGGCCGCATGAAAACCCAGTGCCAGTTCCAGCCCTTCGTCCATTAGTGTCATAATTCCCAGAAAGAATCCGGTTCCGATATAATAAATCAATATAATATTGCCCATTTTACCCACTTCCGGGTTGGCGATATGCATCAGTCCAAACATTATAGAAGTGATCAATAATGGAATCAACCGACTTCGTGTGATAACGCCAAGACCTTGCATCAGATAGCCGCGGAACAAATATTCCTCGAAACTGGTTTGCAGCGGTATAAACAATACAGCCAACACCAGAAAGATAAAAAACGGTACCGGCTGGAAATTAAACGTAAAATTTTCAGGATGTGAAAAATAAACCGCCAGGGTCATTACGATCGATATCGTTGCCCACAATCCGAATGAAAATAAAATTCGGCCCCAGTCTACTTTTGGCCGTGAGGTTGTCAGGCTGGTAATACTTTGACGATGCATTATTTTGACCCATACCCATAACAAAAGACAGGCAATCGAAAGTGGCATGATTACCATTACAAAAGTGACATTTTCACCAAATGCAGCGATGGTCTGATGCATTGCTTCTTCCGTATTCATCTCGGAAGACGCTATATAATTGGCTATCATAACGACTAAAAAGAACACCGGAATCGGTAAATACAAAAAGAATCGAAAATTTTTGGTTTTGGCTTGTTCGATAAACATATCTGTTACTGGATTTTAGTATGCTCCCAATAGAAACCTAAGGAGGAAAATTTGTTTTCACTAAGTTAATCCAATTTTCACAGAATAGTAGTTCCTTTGTAAAAAATATTGCACGATGATTACAATTTACCACAACCCGAGATGCAGCAAATCCAGAGAAGGACTTTGCTTGTTGGAAGAAAAAGGAATCCCATTTGAAACTGTAAAATACCTGGACCAGCCGTTGCGCCGCGAAGAACTGCAAACAATCATTCAAAAACTGGGCATTCAACCCATCGAACTGGTGCGTCAGAAAGAAAGTCTATGGATCGAAAATTATAAAGGCCAGCCGCTTTCCGACGATGCGATTATCACCATTTTGACCGAAAACCCAAAACTAATTGAACGTCCGATCGTTATCAATGGCGACAAAGCCGTTATTGGCCGTCCAACCGAAAAGATTCTGGACATTATTTAGAATCAGTATACGTTTGTTTTAACAAACATTTGTGATTCCCCACTTAAACCCAAGGTTACTTTTGCAGTCAAACCTTGCAAATCAAACTAATTACACATGAAACGATTTCATTTTGCAGTAGTAATGTTCTTACTATTGTCTTCTGTTGTCTCTTTCGCGCAAAAACCAGACACCAATAAGGTCACTGTTACCGGACGTGTTGTGGACAGCGAAACCAAACAACCCTTGGAATATGCGAATATCTATGCCCAAAATCTAAAAAACAAATCACTTGTTTCCGGTGCGATGACCAACGACAAAGGGGAATTCAGCTTTGAAGTACCTGCTGGAAATTATTATATCAAAGTGGAGTTTCTTTCTTTTAAGACCGTTGAAATCCCACAAAAAGAGTTGATCAAAGATAGCAGTCTTGGAATGATCACCCTTGCTCTTGACGCCAAACAGCTTCAGGAAGTTACCGTAGTAGCCGAAAAAAGCACGGTAGAGATTAAACTGGACAAAAAAGTATACAACGTAGGAAAAGACATGACTGTTAAAGGCGGTAGTGTGAGCGATGTTTTGGACAATGTTCCTTCGGTTACGGTCGATTCAGACGGAAATGTGAGCCTAAGAGGTAACGACAATGTTCGTATTCTGATCGACGGAAAACCTTCGGGACTTGCCGGAATCAATGTTGCCGATGCTTTACGTACCCTTCCGGCTGATTCGGTTGACAAAGTGGAAGTAATCACCAACCCGTCGGCGCGTTATGATGCTGAAGGTGGTGCCGGTATCGTAAACATCATTCTTAAAAAAGGAAAAGCACAGGGAATTAACGGTAGCGTTATGGCGGTAGCCGGAAATCCGGATAATTTTGGTGGTAATACCAATATCAATTTCAGAAGCAAAGACTTTAACCTGTTTACCAACTTTGGATACAACTACAGCAACAGTCCGGGGAATTCGTTTACCGATTCGGAAAACTTAGATCGTACTACCGGAGCGGTTTCCAGCTATATCGAAGAACGTCGTAAAAACAAAAGAGAGCGTAAAGGCTACAATGCGGGTTTCGGTTTGGAATGGTATTTAACCAAATCCTTAACCTGGACCAACTCGATTGGCGTTCGTAAAAACAACGGTGCCAATCCGGATAACGTATTCTTTAATAATTATGATGCCAATCACGATTTTCTATATACCCGTAATCGTTTTAACGACCAGTCGAACGATTCACAGAATTTAGAATATTCAACCAATTTCACGCAGAAGTTTAAAAAAGACGGTCATAAATTAACCGTTGATTTTTCGGCCTCAACCAACCGTGATAATGACGATGCAACCATTAGCGATACCCGTTTTGATACCGGTGTGGCTACGATTGACAGAACTTTAAACAATCAAAAACAAACGCGAAGCCTTTTACAAGCCGATTACGTGTTACCTATCGGAAAGAAAAGTCAGTTTGAAGCGGGTTACCGTGGTGACTTTACCGATTTGATCACCGATTACCGCGTGGATCATTTTAACAGCAATGCCTGGGTAAACGACCCGAACTTTACCAATATTTTCGAATACAAAGAGCAAATCAACGCGCTTTATGCACAGTTTGGTTCTAAAATCAGCAAATTCAGCTATATGTTGGGAATGCGTTTTGAAGATTCCAACATCGGGATTGACTTTTTACGTACGGAAAAATTCAATACCAAAAAGTATAACAACTTCTTCCCTAGTGTATTCCTAAGCTATGAATTTGCACAGGATAACAGTATTAGTTTAAGTTATAGCAAACGTATCAACCGTCCGAGAGGGCGTTTCCTAAATCCGTTTAACGGACTATCGAGTAACATCAACGTATTCGAAGGAAACCCGGATTTGAACCCGTCATACACGAACTCATTTGATTTAGGGTATTTAAAACGTTGGGATAAATTGACCTTAAATACGTCGGCTTATTTTAATAAAACCGATGATAGTTTCCAGTTTATTAAAAAAGCGACCGGAAATGTAATCGACGGGAATCCGGTATACGCCAATACGCCGGTGAACTTGGCGACAGAATACCGTTTTGGTTTTGAATTTACGTTGAATTATACGCCGTACAAATGGTGGAAATTAAACGGTAACTTCAACTTCTTCCGCAACGAATTAGAAGGAAGTTATACATATGTTGATCAAAACAATACGGAGATTTTTACCGATTTAAGCAATACGGCTTACAGCTGGTTTACCCGTGTGAGCTCGAAAGTAAGTTTACCATATGGAATCGACTGGCAAACCAATGGGACGTATAATGCGCCGCAAAACACTTCACAAGGAAGAAGCGAAGGAATCCTTTCGGCTAACTTAGCTTTAAGTAAAGATATTCTAAAAGACAAAGCGACGATTGCCTTAAATGTGAACGACATTTTTAACTCCAGAAAAAGAATTACCGATACCAACATTCCTCTCCTACTGAATTCACACAGTGAAATGCAATGGAGAGAACGTCAGATCAACCTGACCTTTACCTACCGTTTTAACAAAAGCAAATCCGACAGAGATAAGCAACAAAAACGCGATGATAATGGTGGTGGTGACGAATATATGGGTGGATAATCCCACCGCAACAACTAAAAAAAGCTCCGTATCTACGGAGCTTTTTTTATGGAATACCATTGTTGTTTTTTCTAGTTGATGATCAACTTTTTAACCAAAGTTTGATCGGCAGCGGTTACCCGAGCCATATAAACACCGGACGGTAATCCCAATTGTAATCGGGTGGTTCCGTCAAAATCGAACGTACGTACTTGCTGTCCGGCGATGTTATAAATTTCAATTTGTCCGCGTTCAACAGTACCGCTAATCATCAGAAAATCGTGTGCCGGATTCGGATACAATACCATTTGTAATTTTGCTACGTCTTCGGTTGTCAAGGTAGCCGACCATGCTTCACCGGCATGAACACCCCAGATATAATCCGCTAAATTCGGATGATCAATAAATGGATTACGGTTCATTTGCCAGGTATAGATATAATTGTTGCGATTCATTTCAAAATCGTCCGATGGGTCACTGTGATTCCACGTCAGCAAAGACGCTAAATCGCCCAATTGTCCTACAGTCGTATCCGGTGGATTACCATTAACCAAATCCAAAGCATTATAACGGATGGCCATATAAAATAAAGCCCGCGCTACATCGCCTTTCCACGATCCCTGATTTCCGGTTGGTCCGTTGTAATCCGTTCCGCCGTAATCACGGTTGTTACGCGAACTGTTTTCCGGTCCGTCTTCGGCGCGTAAATGGTGTGCGTCGGCATGCGCCGCATTAATATCATCGGCATTGGTTGGCAACCAAACGTTGATTCCATCGGGTGTCGAAGACGTTCCATTGCTAAATCCACCGCGGGATTGCGGATAAATGTGTTCGCGGTTCCAAGTTCCTACGTTGCTGCTTCCGGTTTGAAAATCGAGTTTCGCACGTGGTGCTTCCACATACATCATCCAAACCTGATTGCTGTTTAATGGATTCTGATCGGCTTTTTTCAGGATTTCTACGATATCCCCATAATTATGGGCACGTACAACAGCCGGATTGGCGATAATATTCTGAATCCCTTGTTTTAAAGCCGCTCCGCTTAGTCCTTCCAGCGAACTGTAATAACCGGCCGGAGCCGTACTCGTCACCACGCCATGGGTTGGATTTAGTGGCGTTCCCCAAGCTGATATACTATAATCGTTATCGATGACACGAATCTCAATAAAATCGTTCATCCGAACATAACCTGCGGGAATTGATCCGAATTTAATCTGTAAAACTTCATCACCTTCGTCTTCGGTATCATCGACCAACTGAATTGTAGTGGTAAACGAATTGGAACCCGCCGGGATAACAACCGTAGTATTTCCGGTAAAATCGGCATTGGTAAAGCTACCGTTGTTCAACGTAAAATTAAACGTTAGATTGCTCGTCACATTGGTTTGAGTGGTAAAGGTGATGTTAAAACTATCGCCTTCGGTCAGATGTGTTGTCGGAGCCGTAATCGTGATTCCGTTAAAAGCAATACCGCTACCATCGTTGTTACGCCCTGGTGTGGGTGCTTTTACTTCATAAGTCCCGTCATTTTTACGCTGAATGGATTGCGTAGTCCCCTGGGAATTCATATTCTCATTAATCTGAGTTGAAACTCCCAAAGCGGTCAACAGAGCCGAAGCCTGCGTATTGTTATTTCCGTAAACCAGTGCATCGATAAGATTGGTGGTCGATGCCGGTGTATTCATCGGAAAACTGGAAGCACTTGCCTGATAAATCGCAATGGCATCCGGTCCGTTCTGAATGGTATTAATCGAAAAAAGATAATTCGGAACCGGCGATACCAAAGGATTTCCCAATACGATAATTCCGTTCGCATCGGTCACCAAACCGTTTAAATCGATTACATAGTAGCTCAAATTGGACGTTCCGGTACTTCCACCGTTAAACATAACCAGGATAAAACCGTCTAACGGGAAATTGGGGGTAGCCGATTTTAATTCGACGAATTCTTTATCGTCTGTCGAAGGTGTATCCGAATCCAGTTCGTTGATAACCACCTGCGAAAACATAAAATTCGTCGCGAATAGCAATAAAATTTGGAGGAGTTTTTTTGTCATTTTAAGAGAGTTTAAAGACAAATGTAGACATAAACACTAAAAAACGCCCTTTTTCAAATGTTAATACGTCACTGGATATCAAAAAATTACCTTTTCTTAACATGTCAAAAGTACACTTTGGCATGGTCAAGTATCAAAATAATGTCTGATTTTTTTTATTTCTGTTAAAAGAATTTTCGCGAATATTCTGAATTAAAATTGTAACATTGTGAATCGGGAATGTGAAACTATAAATCAGGTCAAACACAAGAAACGTTATCTATTGAAAGCCTATATCTATCTTTGTATCGCTTTACTTTCAGGAATATGCAGCCTTCATGCGCAACATCACAGCGCCATGCAAATAACCGTTGATCCCGAATCCAAAACATTAAAAATCCAACAGGAGATCACCTATCACAATACGACCAACGATACGTTAAAAGATTATATTTTAAACGATTGGAACAATGCGTATTCGGATAAAAACTCGCCTTTAGGCAAACGTTTTTCGGACGAGTTTACCCGGATTTTCCATCTGGCCAGTGCTAGCGACCGCGGCCATACCGATATCATTTCAATCATTGATCAGAACCAGAGACGACTCGAATGGTCGCGTGTTCCCAACCAACCCGATCTGGTCGATGTCCATTTACTAAATCCGTTGTATCCGAATCAGACATTTAAAATCAATATTGTGTATTCGGTAAAGATTCCGAACGATCGTTTTACGCGATACGGTTTTGACAGTCAGGGCGGTTTCTATATTAAAAACTGGTTTTTAACTCCCGCGCGTTATGAAAAAGGCTGTTTTGTAAAAGACAGTAACGAAAATCTGGACGATATTTCGAATGCCGTATCCGATTTTGATATCCAAATTAAAATTCCATCACAATTATCGCTCACAACCGATTTGGATGTTCTGGCTACAAACGAAGAAGATCCTTATAAAATCTATACCCTAAATGGTAAAAACCGCCAGGATATACTATTGGCCGTTGAAACCACTCCTTCTTATAATTCTTTTAAAAATGATAAAACGGAAATCACGACCAATATCAGTGAAAAAAAACTGGACGATTTCCAAAAAGCAGTGATCATCGATCGCGTGGTGACTTATGTTTCGGAACATTTAGGCAATCCGGCGCAAAATAAAATGATCATCAGCCAGATCGACTACGACCGGAATCCGTTTTACGGACTTAACCAGCTTCCTAAATTTTTACGCCCCTTTCCGGATGCGTTTGTCTATGAATTGAAGTTTCTGAAAACCTACGTCGACAATTATCTGAAAAACACTTTGCAATTAAATCATCGCGAAGACAACTGGATTTACGACGGAATTCAGGTGTATACGATGATGAAATATATTGAAGACAATTACCCGAATGTAAAAATGACGGGGACGTTGGCCCGCTATAAAATCTTAAGAGGTTTTAGTCTTTTTAGCACCGGTTTTAACGAACAGTACAGCTATCTCTATCTGATGATGGCGCGGATGAATCTGGATCAACCAATCGGAAATCCAAAGAATACTTTCGTCAAATTCAACGAGCAGATTTCCGGAAAATACAAAGCCGGACTGGCATTGAATTATCTGGATTCGTATTTACAACACGAAAGTGTGGATCATGCCTTACACGATTTTGTTACTTTAAATAAAACGCAGCAAACAACCCGTTTGGATATCGAAAACATTTTGAAATCGAAAACCGATCAAAATATCGACTGGTTTTTTAAATCGGTCATCAACTCCAGAGACCTGATCGATTACAAATTCGGACGAATCAAAGAAAGTGACGATGGTAAAACCGTAGAGGTTACGGTTAAAAACAACACCGGTACTACCGTTCCGATTTCACTTTACGGTGTTAAAAAAGACCGGGTTATTTCCAAAGTATGGCTGCCAAATGTCGCCACCGATACCGTTGTGACCGTTTCCAAAGAAGGTATCGATCGATTGGCGCTCAACTACGGCAATGAAGTTCCCGAATTTAACCGCCGGAATAATTATAAAACCTTAAAAGGATTTCCATCGCTAAATCGTCCGATTAAATTTAACTTTTTTAAAGACCTGGAAGATCCGCAGTACAACCAGTTATTCTATGTTCCGGATTTTAACTACAACCTGTACGACGGTGTGATGCTGGGAATGCGTATCCATAACGAAACCCTGTTGGACAAACCGTTTCAGTTTGATATTACTCCGGATTATTCCAGTAATACCAAAGAGTTAGTGGGTAGCGCCACGCTCTCCTATTATCAAAACATACGCGACGAGCGTTTGTATAACATCCGTTATTCCATTACCGGATCGACACTACACTACGCGCCAAATGCGTCGTATACGAAAATTACGCCATCGATACAATTTCGTTTCCGCCAACCGGATTATCGGGAAAATAAAAAGGAAACGATCTTATTGCGCCATGTATTTGTTGAAAAAGAAGATTCGCCCTTGTTAAAAAACAAAAAAGAAGAAAATTATTCCGTATTCAATGCGCGCTACTCCAGCGTCGAATCCGAAACGACCAAATTATACAGCTTTTTAACCGATTTACAGATTGCCAATAACTTTAGTAAACTGTCTGTTGAAAGTCAGTACCGCAAATTATTCGACGATCGTCGCCAGCTTACGCTTCGTTTTTTTGCCGGAACGTTTATGTATAACGAAACCGGTACCGACTTTTTTAGTTTCGGACTGGATCGCCCGTCGGATTATCTTTTCGGTTACAACCTGATCGGACGTTCGGAATCCACCGGACTTTTTAGTCAGCAGTTTGTGATGGCCGATGGGGGTTTTAAATCCAAACTTAAAAATCGTTATGCCAATCAGTGGATGGCTACCGCCAATACGAGTATTAGTATCTGGAACTGGATCGAAGCCTATGGCGATGCCGGGGTTATTAAAAATAAATTCTCCAATCCACAGTTTGTATACGATAGCGGTATCCGACTCAATCTGGTGCAAGACTATTTCGAATTGTATTTCCCCGTGTACTCCAACAACGGTTGGGAAATAAAAGATCCGAACTACGGACAGCGGATTCGCTTTGTTGTAACATTGAGTGCAAGGACATTGGTATCCTTATTTACCCGTAAGTGGTTCTAAATAAAACTTAAAAAAAGTAACATTTTTATTTTATTTTATTAAAAATACCTTGATAAAAAATAGTTTTCGATAAAATATATGCAACAAAAACACCGCATATCACCTTTTTTTTATCAAATATTAAATTGTAATTTTAACAATTCTTTGTTTTGTATTGGGTAAATAATTAAATTTGTCCAAATTCTCTTTTATTATTTAACTATGAATCAAACGGCCGCTAAAGAAGCGCTTTCTTTTGAAGATTTCAAAACAGAAGTGCTTAACGATTATAAAATTGCAACCATCAGTAGAGAATGCAGCTTGTTGGGAAGACGTGAAGTACTAACCGGTAAAGCGAAATTCGGAATTTTTGGTGATGGAAAGGAAGTGCCGCAGCTCGCCATGGCGAAAGCGTTTAAAAACGGTGATTTCCGTTCGGGTTACTACCGTGACCAGACCTTTATGATGGCGATTGGCGAAATGACTATTCAACAGTTTTTTGCCGGTTTGTATGGCCATCCGGATTTGGCTCATGACCCGATGAGTGCCGGACGTCAAATGGGTGGACACTTTGCCACACATAGTTTGGATGAAAACGGAAACTGGAAAAACCTTACCGCTCAGAAAAATTCAAGTGCCGATATCTCTCCTACTGCCGGGCAAATGCCACGTCTTTTAGGTTTAGCACAGGCCTCAAAAATATACCGCAATGTAAGCGGACTGGAAAACAATACCAATTTCTCCGTAAACGGAAATGAAGTGGCTTGGGGAACCATTGGTAATGCTTCTACTTCGGAAGGTTTGTTTTTCGAAACCATCAACGCTGCCGGAGTATTACAGGTACCGATGGTAATGAGTGTATGGGACGATGAATACGGAATTTCGGTTCATGCCCGTTATCAAACAACAAAAGAAAGTATTTCTGAAATTTTAAAAGGATTCCAGCGTGAAGCCGATACCAACGGTTATGAAATCATCACCGTTAAAGGATGGGATTATCCGACTTTGGTCGAAACCTATGCAAAAGCAGCTGCCATCGCACGGGAACAACACATTCCGGTATTAATCCACGTGCAGGAATTAACACAACCTCAGGGACACTCTACTTCCGGTTCGCACGAGCGTTACAAAAGTAAAGAACGTTTGGAGTGGGAAACGGAATTCGACTGTATGGCGCAAATGCGTAAATGGTTGATCGAAAACAACATCGCTACAGCCGAGGAAATCGAAGCCATGGACACCGAGGCTAAAAAACAAGTTCTAGAAGGTAAAAAAGCCGCCTGGAGTGCTTATGTAAACCCTATTAAAGAAGAACAACAGGAATTGGTAGCACTTTTAAATACGATTGCCGCTTCCAGTCCGAATAAAGTTTTTATTGAAAAATACAGCAACGATCTGGCTGCTATAAAAGAGCCGATTCGTAAAGATATTTTGGTTACCGCTCGTAAAATTGTTCGCCTTATCGTTAACGAAAGTGGAAAAGCACAATTGGCCAGCTGGATTACCAAATATACCGAAAAAGTACAACCGCGTTATAGTTCGCATTTGTTCTCACAATCGGATAAAAATATTTATAATGTAGCCGAAGTGGCACCGGTATATACCGAATCCTCAGAAGAGGTGGATGCGCGTTTGATCATCCGTGATAACTTCGATGCTATTTTTACCAAATACCCGGAAGCTTTGATTTTCGGAGAAGATTCCGGAAATATCGGTGACGTAAATCAGGGATTGGAAGGCATGCAGGAAAAATACGGTGAATTCCGTGTGGCCGATGCCGGTATCCGTGAAGCGACCATTTTAGGTCAGGGAATCGGAATGGCGATGCGTGGTCTTCGACCAATTGCCGAAATCCAATACCTGGATTATTTATTATATGCGATTCAGATTATGAGTGATGATTTGGCGACGTTACAATACCGTACCGCAGGTCGCCAAAAAGCGCCATTGATCATAAGAACCCGTGGCCACCGTTTGGAAGGAATCTGGCATTCCGGTTCTCCAATGGGAATGATCTTGAATGCCATCCGTGGTATCCATGTTTTGGTTCCGCGTAGTATGACAAAAGCAGCTGGTTTTTACAATACCTTATTAGAAACCGACGAACCGGCTTTGGTTATCGAATGTCTGAACGGATATCGTTTAAAAGAAAAAATGCCGACTAATTTAGGGGATTTCAAAACACCTATCGGTGTGGTGGAAACACTAAAAGAAGGTAGCGATATTACGTTGGTTTCCTATGGTTCGACCCTTCGTTTGGTAGAACAGGCGGCTAAAGAATTACAGGAAGTGGGTATCGATGCCGAAATCATCGATGTACAATCGTTGTTGCCTTTCGATATCAACCACGATATCGTGAAAAGCCTTGCGAAAACCAATCGTTTGTTGGTAATCGACGAAGACGTTCCGGGTGGCGCTTCTGCGTATATCTTACAACAGATTATCGATACACAAAAAGGATACCTGCACTTAGACAGTCAGCCGCAAACCATGGCTGCCAAAGCACACCGTCCGGCTTACGGAACCGACGGGGATTATTTCTCGAAACCATCAGTAGAAGATATCTTCGAAAAAGTTTACGAGATTATGAACGAAGTAAATCCTTCAAAATATCCAAGTCTTTATTAATACAAGACATTCAAAAAGCCGGAAGTAGTTCCGGCTTTTTTTATCTAAAAACACTTACCTACTCTGCATCAAATCGGAATCCCGATTCTATTTGGAAGTACCTATTACATGATTCACCAATCAAAAACGAACCTTTATGCCGGATAACTTTTATGTCATAACCGGTGGCCCCGGTGCCGGAAAAACCACCTTACTCGAAGCACTCGCTCAAAAAGGGTATCGTTGTATTCCCGAAGTGGCCCGGAAAATCATCAGCGAACAAATCCGGGACAACGGCACCGCTTTACCCTGGTTGGATTTTACATTGTACACCCAAATCATGCTCGAACGCTCCGTTTTGAGTTATACAGAAGCCGCAAATACACTCCCTACAGACCAGCCTGTTTTTTTCGATCGCGGCATCCCCGATACCTTGTGCTATGCCGAATTGACCCATCAACCGATTACCGCCACCATGGGTACCTATGCCCGGGAATACCGTTACAACACCAATGTCTTTATCCTCCCGCCATGGAAAGCGATTTATCATACCGATACCGAACGCAAACAAACCTGGGAAGAAGCAATAGCAACCTACGAGCAAATGGTACACACCTATCGCCAGCACGGTTATACCATTATTGAGGTTCCTCAAGACACCGTCGAAAACCGGGTGGCCTTTATCCTTCGCCATAGCGTTTCTACTTCGTAAAACATTTGATCAACACCTAAATGTGTGTTTTTCACATCAAAACAAAAGCGATTTTTAGATTTTACATTTTTCCCTTCAGATTGTAACAAAAATTGAAAATAATCAAAAAGTGTTGTTTTTCAGAATACTATAAAAAAATCGTACTTTTATAACACCAAAAGTTATACGAACACCGTTACTAAATAAAATGAAACTGTTTATGCTGGAAAAACAATGCTACATTAACAAAGAGCTTTTTTTACAACGCCCAAAGCCATTGGACATCCCGACTTTTATCTCCCTTTTTTCTGGATTAACACAAAAAGCCGATTCGAAACCGTTCCATGAAGATTTTGCCGTTTTGGAAATTGATCATTCGGTAAAACCAATTGGCGTAACGCGTTTTGGATTTACTACCGTGTTGCTTTGTCTCTCCGGTAGTCTGAACAGCATTGTTGGTCAGCATAACTTTACCATAAAAGCACACGATATCGCTATTATTCCTGCCGAACACATTAATACTTTATCCGGATTTTCGGACGACTTTAAAGCCAAATTGATTGTATTTCGTTCCGATTTCCTGAGAAAAGGATTCCTAAATACCGCTATTTTGGATGAGTTGCTTTATATCAATCCGGATTACCCTCCTGTTTTTGAACTGGATACTGCCAATTTTGAAACCAATCTATATAAATTCGATAAGATTCTGGAAGAACAGAATAAGACCAATCCTTTTTTTCTGGATATGATCCGACTGTATTTGGTTCAGATTTTATTTGATTACAACCGGGTTTGCGAAATCTGCCTGCTCAATTCCACAACCAATATGAACCGACAGTTTCAGATTGTCCATAAATTCCGAAAACTGATCGACAAACATTTTGCCACACTTAAAACCGTAAAAGAGTACGCCGATTTATTACATATCACACCGAAATACCTGAGTGAATGCACCAAACAACAGGTAGGTTATTCTGCAATTGATTTGATTCACCAGCGTATCCTACTGGAATCGGAATTTCTATTGCGCTATTCTGAACTGACCATCAAAGAGATTTCCATTTTCCTGAACTTCGACACAATTTCTCATTTTGGACGTTTCTTTAAAGCTCAAAAAAACCAAACACCATCCGAATACCGTCAACTTCGGTAAAATTGGTTCTTTTAACCGTAATACCGCACTTGATGTCCCTATAGTTTTACCAGAACTTTGCTAAAAAAATCACATGAAACATTTTTTAGCAGCAGCCGTTTTTACCGGGCTATTTCTGATAACCGGCTGTGAGAACAAAACCAAAACAACAGTTAAAATGAACGAAAACACCAGTAGTTTAAGCGCCGTTCAGTTCCGAATCGCACGGCCAACCAATAATTTAAAAGCGGTCGTAGCGTTTTACAAAGAAGCTTTAGGACTCAAAGAATTGGGTTCCTTTTCCGGTCACGACGGCTATGATGGCGTTATGTTAGGTCTTCTCGGCGAACAGTATCACCTGGAGTTTACCCAACACAACAGCCAAACCGCATTACCGGAACCCACTCGCGAAAACCTATTGGTTTTTTATTTCGATACGCCCGAAAAATACCATCAGGCCGTACAACGAATGACCGATTTTGGACTACGCTCCGTACCCCCGGAAAATCCCTATTGGAACGGAAAAAGTGAAACCTATGAAGATCCGGACAAATGGCGTGTGATTCTTTTTAACGGAATATACAAACCCTAAAAATGGAGAGACCATTAACCCGATATATCAAAATGGCAGGAACCTGTATGGAGTTCCTGCTCGTGGTTATCATCGGTTTTGGTCCTTTTATCTATGCTTCCACACAAAGTCTCATAAAACGCAGTCAAGGAATTATTCAAACATACGATGATAGCAGTTTTATAGAAATACTACTCTATGAAACGTTCGCTTTCGCAGTTATTGCTTTACTTCTAAAATACCGAAAATGGAAATTATCTGATTTTAAACTTGATTTTCACTTTTATTATATTGCTACCGCATTGGTTTTGGTTCTGACACGGATGTTTTTAAACATTTTCGCGACGAAGATCACTTCGGGATTAGGCATCGAAATGCCATCGGCACATTTTACAACGGGCTGGCTTAGTATTGGATGCATCCTACTGATCAACTCTATTTATGAAGAAGTTTTACTTACGGGCTATCTTTTTAAACGGTTCGAAACACTAACTCCGGTTGTGCCCTTATTGCTAAGTTTTTTATTGCGTAGCGCTTTCCACACCTATCAGGGTTGGGGCATGCTGACTTCAACTTTAACGTTGACACTTGTAATTGGTATTTATTATCTGAAATACCAAAAATTAGGACCGGTAATCCTGGCACATGCTTTCGGAAATCTTTTTCATTTTCTGAATTACTACTATCATTGGATAGCGTTTTAAGGCACAAACACTTCTTTTATTCCTACAATTCTGCTAAATTTGAGATAGCAATCAAAAAAATAAGCGATTATGGACAAGCCTATTCAAAAAATAACCCCTTTTCTCTGGTTTAACAATCAGGCGGAAGAAGCCATGAATTTCTATATTTCCATTTTCAACAATGCCCGCGTACTCAAGACCAGCTATTACAGTGAAGGCGGTCCGGCGCCTGCCGGGACGTTAATGACAGCCAGCTTTCTACTCGAAGGTCAGGAGTTTGTTGCACTGAATGGCGGTCCGCAATTTACTTTTACACCAGCCATATCATTTGTCGTAAATTGTCACCATCAGGACGAAATTGATCTTTTATGGGCCAAACTTTCCGAAGGCGGTCAGCAACAAAAATGCGGATGGGTACAGGATCGATACGGTGTTTCCTGGCAAATTGTACCCGCAAGTATGGGCGAACTTATGGGTTCTAACGATCCTGAAAAATCCCATCGCGTAATGATGGCATTACTACAAATGGACAAACTAGACATTACGATCCTACAACAAGCCTATAATGGCTCCTAAAAACGATTTTATGCATCCACAAACCTATAGTGCCAAAGCCGCCATGCTCATCCGCAGACCCGTGTCTGAAGTATTTGAAGCCTTTGTAAATCCGGAGATTACAACGAAATTCTGGTTTACCAAAAGTAGTGGACCACTCGAAGCCGGGAAATCCGTACAATGGGATTGGGAAATGTACCAACATTCCGTTACGATAACCGTAAAAACCATCGAACCAAACAAGCGTATCGTGATCGAATGGCCAACCACGGTAGAATTTACATTTAGCGCACGGGAAGACCACACCACTTTTGTAAGCATTACCGATTCCGGTTACGACGGAACCGTAGACGAGATTATTGCTGATGTCCGCAATTCCACCGAAGGTTTTACATTGGTTCTTGCCGCTTTAAAAGCACTTTTGGAACATCATGTCCATTTAACTCTGGTAGCCGACCGTTTTCCTGATTTTGGTCAGTAATCATTATTTAGACAACATCTTTTAAACTAAATTAAGCTGCGATACTATGAAAATACTACAATTTAAAATCGATATCAAAGCATCACCAGCGACCGTATGGAATGCGTTATGGGAAATTAGCAATTACGAAAAATGGGTTCATGTTTTTAGTGCCGGTTCCACTGCGGTTTCCGACTGGAAAGAAGGGAGCTCGATTCTGTTTGTAGATGATCATCAAAACGGAATGTATAGTATAATCGATCAACTGGTACCGAATAAATTGATGTCATTTAAACATCTTGGTATTCTAAAAAACGGTCAGCGCGAGCCTTTAAACGAGGAAACGAAAAAATGGTCCGGCATTACCGAAAATTATATTCTGATCCGTTTGGAGGACGTCACCCAATTGGAAGTGAGCATGGACATTCCCGAAGATTTTGAGGCCTATTTTAATCAAAAATTTCCACAGGCGTTGGAAATTGTAAAGAAAATTGCGGAAAATAGTTTATAACGGTACAACCCGAGATTCCGATACTTATTCATAAAGCGGCAAAATTTCCTGAAATTGTTTTTTCCCTTGTAAAGTCAGATATGGATAAATGGAATGCATAAACAAAAGGGTATGATTCCCCATTGGACGATAACCAACTGCATTTTCGGTGATTTCTTCGGCCGAAAGATAAAAATCCAAGATGATCTGAATACGCTTGTATAACATTTCATATTCGTCCAATAATTCGGCTTCGCGAAACAGACCGGAATCGATAAATTGTTCGATCATCCGTAAAAACTGTAACTTACGTGAAATGATCAACTGTTTATAATGCGCCGAAATAACATCGTTATTACGCATCAAATGTACAATATCCAGATAAACAAAACGATAACTATAGATTGTTACAAAAAAACTATCTACAAAAGTAATCAGATTCTGCAAACTTACCTCCTTCTCGCCCATCTGTCTAAATTCCTCACTGATCCAGTTGACCAGATCAAAATACAAAGCTTCCTCTATATTTTCTTTCTTTTTAAAATGATAGGTTAAATTTCCGGGACTTATTCCCAAATGATCCGAGATTTTTCGCTGACTCACATTCGGTAATCCATACGTATTGAAAAGCTGTAAAGCCGCTTCCAATATTTTCTTTTTGGTTTTGTTCATCCTACAAAAGTATAAAAATTAGTACACTTGCACTAATTTTAACTTTATTTAGTACGCCTGACCTAAAAGTAGTACGCCATCAAACTATTTTAAGCAGTCTATTCTCCCGTCAAAAAACGTTGAACTGGCGGATCTGAATTTATTTTCCGACACTTTTACAACTACAAATCGGTTCAATACACTTACCGAGAGAATTCAACTCCGCAAACCAATCAAAAAAGAAAAATATCTTTGATGTTGGCTAAATAATCGGTACTTTTAAGGAAATCCAAAATTCAAATACATTCCCCCATGGCAAAGTATTGTATTTCTCTCCTTTTTTTATTGTCGGTCGTTAACAGCTGGGCCTTAAAGCCGGACAAAAACTATATCGCAAAACCGGAAGATTTTTCGCTACACTACACCTCGAATACCATTACTACTTCCGATGGCTTTACATTACTTTCCTGGACCCTTCAGGCGAATCCGGAAAATAATAAAAAAACAACTCTGATTCTCGCATATGGTGACTCGGGAAATATGTCATACTGGCTCAATCAGGCATGGGTGGCATCTAATAATGGCTATACCGTAGTTCTTTTTGACTACCGCGGTTTCGGGCAAAGTCAGGATTTTACCATCAATACTGATTATCTGTATTATAATGAATTTGCAACCGATCTGAAAGCTGTGATCCAATGGACCAAAACCAACATTAAAAATAACAAAACCGGTATTTGGGCGCTATCAATGGGAACCATTATGACGAATATAGCCCTGCAAAAACAGTCGGTTGATTTTGTAATTGCAGAAGGTTTGGTATTCGATCCGAATGTTATTGCAGCCAAAATCAAACTGGCTAAAAACAAAACGATACTCCTACCCGATACGAATTTCAACATCCGGAAATTATCGCCCGCTATTCAGTGTCCTTATCTCCTTTTTGCCGGAAAACAGGATAACATGACTACTGCTGCCGACAGTAAGTTATTTTCTGAAATGGCCAAAAACCGACAATTAATTGAATTTGATGGAAATCATCTGGAAGGTTTTACCAAATTATCACAGCATGATTTTGGCGATAACTATATGCAAAAAATAAACAGTTTTATAAAACCTTAATCTTACAAGCCATGCAGGATCGTAAAGGACTTACCACTCGGGAAGTACTCGAATCCCGAAAAAAATACGGTAAAAACGAAGTCAACTACGAAAAGGAAAACGGATTCGGAAAAGCCGTAAAAGAATTGCTCAAAGAACCAATGGTGGCACTCCTTTTGGTTGCAGCATTATTGTATTTTATTAGCGGTGATACAGGCGATGCGACTTTCCTCGCCTCCGCCATTGTCCTGGTTGCGGCCATCTCATTATATCAGGATTCCCGAAGTCGGAATGCGCTTGAAAAATTAAAGGCCTATACCGAACCGGAATGTACCGTGATCCGCAATGGCATTTCCGAAAAAATAAAAAGTACCGAACTCGTTGTGGGCGACAGCCTTGTGGTGGAAGAAGGAACGTCTATTGCTGCCGACGCTAGGATTATACAAGCTAACGATTTTTCGGTAAACGAATCCATTCTTACCGGCGAGTCCCTTTCGGTCGCTAAAGATCCTGCGAGTCAGAATCCGTATCTTTATCAGGGGACCACCGTTATAAGCGGACTTGCGATTGCTACCGTTACGGCCATTGGAAATCAAACCCGATTGGGGCAAATCGGAAAAAGTCTTGAGAGTATTAAAGAAGAAAAAACACCCCTCGAGCAACAGATCGGAAATTTTGTCAAAAAGATGGTGCTTTTTGGCGCTATTATCTTCCTGATCGTATGGAGTATTAATTTTTATCATTCCCGAAACCTGCTCGATAGTTTACTTCAAGCGCTAACACTTGCCATGAGCATACTTCCGGAAGAAATCCCAGTTGCTTTTACCACTTTTATGGCACTCGGCGCCTGGCGTTTAATGCGTTTGGGAATACTGGTCAAACAAATGAAAACGGTAGAAACCCTTGGCAGTGCTACTGTAATTTGTACGGATAAAACCGGAACACTGACCGAAAACAAAATGAGCCTGGCCAAAATCTATTCGTTCCAAACCGATACGATAACAGATTATTCCGGGAATTCCAATGAAGAAGTCCGTGAAATCATCCGTATGGCGATGTGGTCCAGCGAACCAATCCCTTTTGATCCAATGGAAATAGCACTTCACGAGGCCTACAAAGAAACACATGATCACGATGAGCGGGCGGGCTATAAAATGTCACACGAATATCCTTTAGGTGGTAAACCGCCCATGATGACTCATATTTTCGAAAATTCATCCAAAAACCGGATTATTGCCGCCAAAGGAGCGCCCGAAGCTTTTTTAAATTGCATCCCTTTTAGCGATATGCAACGGAATAAAATCACCAATGCGATTCAGCAGCTCGCTTCCGACGGTTACCGGGTTCTCGGTGTCGCCGAAGCTACTTTTGACGGAAAGCAATACCCGGAGCGTCAACAGGATTTTCCGTTTGTTTTTAAAGGAATCGTTGCGTTTTACGATCCGCCGAAAAAAAATATAGGGGAAGTCCTCCAGCAATTTTACAAAGCCGGTATTTCGGTAAAAATTGTAACGGGCGACAATGCCGAAACGACTACAGCCATAGCCCGTCAGATCCGGTTTAAGGGATGCGAAAACAGTTTAAACGGGGATGAACTGGTACGAATGGACGAACAGGAATTACAACAAAAGGTTCAAAACACCCAGGTATTCACCCGGATGTACCCCGAAGCCAAACTAAAAATCATCAATGCTTTGAAAGCACAGGGAGAAATCGTAGCGATGACCGGCGATGGAGTCAACGACGGACCGGCACTAAAAGCAGCGCATATCGGTATCGCTATGGGCAAAAAAGGCACCGAAATAGCCAAACAGGCAGCTTCGCTGATTTTGCTGGAAGATGATTTATCAAAAATGGTTACCGCCATTGCAATGGGAAGACGCATCTACACCAATCTGAAAAAAGCAATCCAGTACATTATCTCCATTCATATACCAATCATTTTAACGGTCTTTTTACCACTTGCATTAGGGTGGATTTATCCGAATATTTTTTCACCGGTTCACGTGATTTTTCTTGAATTGATCATGGGGCCTACCTGCTCCATTATCTATGAAAACGAACCGATGGAAGCAAATAGTATGGCTAAAAAACCGCGACCGTTTTCGACCACCTTTTTCAACTGGAAAGAACTTTTTACCAGTATCCTACAAGGATTAGGAATAACCGCCGGAATCATCGGTGTGTATCAATTTGCGGTTCAAAACGATTATACCGAAAATACTACACGTACCATGGTATTTACAACCTTGATCATTGCAAATATTTTTCTGACGTTGGTAAACCGGTCATTTTATTATTCGGTCCTACGAACATTACATTATAAAAACAATCTGATTACATGGATCATCCTATTGCCATTAGCGATGCTTGGTCTTATGTTGTTTATTCCACCTCTGACCTCCTTTTTTGAGTTCGAAACCTTATCACTAAAATTATTAGGACTTAGTGGTCTCGTTGGATTTTTATCGGTCATCTGGTTTGAATTGATCAAAGGGTGGAAACGACTAAACGACCGCAATTCAAGATAACGTAAAGGACGAATCCGATTTAAAACGTTTTTTAATCTTCGGACATTTATATTTTATGTAATTTCGACCTCTATTTGGAAGCTTACTATGACGAACGAACAAACCGCTATCAAAACGACCTATTTTAGTATTATCGGGAATACCGTTCTGGCACTGATTAAGGGATTAACCGGTTATTTTGGAAACTCTTACGCCCTGATTGCCGATGCGATCGAATCGACTACCGATATTTTTGCTTCCTTTCTGGTATTATTCGGTATTAAATATTCGAATAGACCCGCCGATAAAAATCACCCCTACGGACACGGTCGCGCGGAACCATTGATCACTTTCCTGGTTGTCGGTTTTCTGATTACTTCGGCTACCATCATTGCCTACGAAAGTATCATCAATATCAACACACCACACGATCTGCCAAAACCGTATACACTGATCGTATTGGGTGCCATTATTATCTGGAAAGAGATTTCATTCCGGATGGTCTATAAAAAGGGAATCGAAACCAACAGTTCGTCCTTAAAGGCCGATGCCTGGCACCACCGAAGTGACGCCATTACGTCGCTTGCTGCATTTATTGGGATTTCTATCGCCTTGTTTTTTGGTAAAGGTTACGAATCCGCCGACGATTGGGCAGCTTTGTTTGCGTCTTTTTTTATTCTCTATAACAGCTATCTGATCTTCCGTCCCGCTTTGGGCGAAATTATGGACGAACATTTTTACGACGATCTTATCGAGGAAATACGCGCCGTCTCCACACAAGTGGAAGGCGTTATCGATACCGAAAAATGCTTTATCCGTAAATCGGGCATGAAATACCATGTAGACCTCCATGCTATTGTAAATGCACAACTTACTGTTAAAGAAGGACATGAAATCGCGCACCGACTAAAAGACACTTTAAAAGAACGGATTCCGGAATTAGGGCACATCCTGATTCATATCGAACCGAACGAATAATTTTTCCGGCAACTGACATACTGTTGTCACCAGCCACTACTACTTTCGTGCTGTTAGTAATTTAACCTCATAACATCATGATAAAAGTAACCCGTCAAAAGGCCTCTGTAATGGAGTTTACCCGCTTCCGTATTACGGAAAATGTTACGGAAACGGCACTATTAAAAGCCATTTCCGATTTCGAAAACCATTTCCTCGCACAGCAAAAAGGAATTGTTTTCCACTGCCTGGCTAAAAATGACAAAGGAGAATATGCTAATATTCTTCTGGCCGAACACACCGCCGTACTTACTGCCATTGAAAAAGACATTGCCTCCAATCCCGGGGCACTTTCCTTTTTAAAACTCATCGACAAAAAAACGGTCGAAATCCATTACCTGGATATTGAAAAAGAAACCTATATCGTACCTGAACATTTTTCCTGTATTGAATTCGGAACATTTACCTTAAAAAAGGGAAATCTTCAGCAGTTATTATCGGTTTCCGATACTATTGAAAAAAATTACCTGTCGCAATTTCCAAACACCCAAATGCATTTTATTGGTTCGTTAACCGAAGATCGGTTTGCCGAAGTGACTTTTGGTAGCACACTGGAAGCGACTCAACAAATTTGCTTTGGCTATCTTTCCGATCCCAACGGTATGCTTTTAATGGAAATGATTGACGAAACCCGCATGGCACTCGATTTTTGGTCGATCGTATCCTAAACTTATTACTGAAATAAATACTTTTGAATAATCCGTTTCAAACGTACCTTTAAAAACAAAAAACATGAATACCGAAAAGATAGAATCCTTTAGCGTTATCGGAATTGCCGTACGCACCACAAATGAAAATCAACAGGCAATGACCGATATCGGAGCACTATGGCAACAATTTATATCGGAAAAAATCCTGGAAAAAATCCCGAATAAAGTAGACTCGACAGTTTACTGCATTTATACCGATTACGAAAAAGATCATACCAAACCGTATACCACTATTTTGGGTTGTCGTGTATCCGATACAACCATCGTTCCGGATGGAATGGTAGCCAAAACGTTTCCAACCGGCATCTATGAAAAAGTAGTTGCGAAAGGAAATATCTTTAAGGGTGCCCTTGCCGAAGCTTGGTTCGACATCTGGAATTCGGATAGAAACAGAACCTATACCGCCGATTTCGAAGTCTATTCCGAAAAAGCAAGCAATCCGGAAAATGCCGAAGTGGATATTTTTATTGCTATCGCATAATTTTACCCAAAAATATAGTCGC
Organism: Bacteroidota bacterium; assembly: GCA_023446155.1. Classification (GTDB taxonomy): domain Bacteria; phylum Bacteroidota; class Bacteroidia; order Flavobacteriales; family Flavobacteriaceae; genus Flavobacterium. The sequence continues at coordinate 70,388 of JAEXIT010000003.1, read as the reverse complement.
ATAAGGCTCGCACTATGATCGGGCCTTATTTTTTTGATAACAAAACACCGGTATTTCCGCTCGGCATTGGGAACAGATTTTTCAACACGATGACAACCATCCCCATCACATTGGCAGTCGTCGTAGCAAGCAAACCAAGAAGCACATGATCCGACAATTCATAATGATCTAAATTGTTGTATTGTACGATATTTAAAATCCGATACAACCAAAAGACTAAAATTCCAGTATATATTGCCGAAAACACAATTCTAAGAATAGTATTGATTCGGTACCGTTCGGTTCTTGATTTGTATTTTCTTATTTTTTCTTTTTCTAAATTCAGCGACAGACATTGCTCCTGAATTTCACCAATAACGAAATCAACCGGATTCACCGATACTTCATTTAGCAATATCCATTCTGCATTTTCATCAAAATTACCCATCTACAGTGGTCATTTTTTGCTTATAATAGCGATAGATATCCGCATCTTTTAATGGAACATTGCATCCTTTACAATAAACGTTCCGCCACGGAGTACCGTCCTGATGCGTCAGGGCACTTAGATAAACACCATCAAATCTGCCATAAATAGCCCATATCTTATCCAAAAAAGCCTTGTCCTTTTCGATTATACTTTCCCTGCTAGCAGTTGAAATTACAGTCCTAATATTCCATTTTTTATAGTTCCTTTTTATACTGCCGTACAGGGATGGAAAAACGGGTCCCATATCCCAGGCTATAGGATGCTCGTCTGTTAATCGCGCCTTTCCATCGGTGATGGCCAAATACCATCCGTAGGCAATGTATGTCAATTTGAGTAGCTTCATCGGCGTGAACTCCCCGATTTTCCCATATTTTTCGATAAAATAATTGGCTATTGTGGTTGGACTGTATGGCATAGCTATCAATTTTTACGTTTCCCTAATTTACATTTTTTTTCAGGGTAAAAGAAGTTTACGTCCATCATAGTCCACAATTCACATTAATAGTCCCAGTTAAAAACCACCTTTTATATTTCCGATATAATTTTATACTTTTGAATACTAAAAAAATTAAACAATGGCACAAATCACTTTACAGGGAAATACGATCCACACCAATGGTGAATTACCTCAGGTAGGTACACCCGCAAAAGATTTTCAACTGGTAAAAAACGACCTTTCCATGGCTTCGTTATCCGATTTTAAAGGAAGTAAGGTTGTTTTAAACATCTTCCCAAGCGTTGATACCGGAACTTGCGCAGCATCGGTACGAAAATTTAACGAAAAAGCCAGCAGTCTGGAAAACACAAAAGTATTGTGTATTTCACGCGATTTACCGTTTGCTCAGGCGCGTTTTTGTGGTGCGGAAGGTTTATCGAATGTAATCAACCTTTCTGATTTCAGAGATGGAAGCTTCGGTAAAGAATACGGATTGACCATAGCCGATGGTCCTTTGGCCGGTTTACTTTCACGCGTAGTTATTGTAATCGACGAAAACGGAGTGGTTCAGTATAGTGAACAGGTTCCGGAAATTGTTGATGAGCCTAATTACGATAATGCTTTGGCAGCACTTTAAACAGGTCAATGAAAAAAGATAATTCCTTTTTTACCGGCCGGCTGAAAAGCCTTGTTTTTGCCTTTAAAGGCGCTTATAAACTGATCACAACCGAACACAGTGTTATGGTGCAGTTTAGCCTGGCAATAGTGGTAACACTGGCCGGAATTTATTTTCAGATCTCAAAAGAGGAATGGCTAATCCAGACCCTTGCGATCGGACTGGTACTTAGCATTGAAGGATTGAATACGGCTGTCGAAAAGATAGCCGATTTTATCCATCCGGACTATCACCAAAAAATCGGGTTTATCAAAGACATCGCCGCCGGAGCCGTATTTTTTGCCGCAATGGCCGCTATTGCTGTGGGATTAATCATATATTTGCCACGGCTAACCTGATGTAAAGTATACTGCATTTTTTTGCAACATAATTTTGATTTTTTAAATGGCTAAAGCAACAAAAAAAGACACTCCCGATAAAGGGGAAAAAACAGCAAAACCGAAATTTTCATGGCACTTATCACGCCAGTACAAAGTCCTACTCGGGGCTTTGCTCGTTTTATTTTCGGTAGCCTTGTTACTCTCTTTTATTTCCTATTATATCTACGGTGATTACGATCAAAGTGCCTTAACCGACTTTGGAGATCGCAGTGAGAAAACCTATAACTGGTTAGGGAAATTCGGCGCTTTCTTATCCGATTTCTTTTTATATCGAGGATTTGGAGTAGCGTCTTTCTTATTTGTCCGACTATTCTTTTTAGCCGGTGCTTACCTATTGGTCGATTTATCACTTGGAAAACTTAAAAAGACAATTTTCTGGGATTTATTCGCGATGGTAATCTTATCCATTCTGTTTGGTTTTTTCTGGAATTATGTTCCGCAACTGGGCGGAATCATCGGTTTTGAAATGAACCTTTTTGTTCAGGATTATCTCGGAAAAACAGGTACTTTCCTTGTACTTCTTTTTGGTATTATTGTCTACCTGATTTTAAAAATAAAAGTCTCAACCGAAGGAATCAAAAATTTCTTTGAAAAGACCAATCAGTCTTTTAGCGCAGAATTAAATCAGGATGCTCCTGTTGTACAAAATACAGTTGTTACTCCGGTTCCGCTTCCGGATGAAATTATAGACGAATCGATCGAAACTTCCAATCCTAGTCTGGATTTTAATAGTGAAGAAGACGAAGAAATCTTGTCTAATATTGAATTAAAAACCAAACCGTCGGCTTTTGAGATTGACCCGGAATCCCTTAAACCCACTATTGAGCATGCCTCAGAGATCACGTTAAAAACCAAACCGGCTGAACCGGTCGTTCCAATCGTAACGCCTCCTGTTGTGCCAACTCCCGTTGTACCTTCATCCGAAATTATCAAAACGAATGATGATCATTTTGTAATCGAAAAGATAGAAGAGGAAACGTTTGTAGAGGAAAATCTGGCGGCCAAGCTGGTTAAAGATTTTGGTGAATTTGATCCGACGCTCGAATTATCCAATTATCAGTTCCCATCGGTTGATCTTCTGAAAGAATACAATTCCGGTGGTATTACTATCAACCAGGCGGAACTCGAAGAAAATAAAAACCGTATTGTCGAAACGCTTCGCAATTACAAAATTGACATTGCCCAGATCAAGGCAACCGTAGGGCCAACGGTGACTTTATACGAAATCGTACCGGAAGCCGGTATTCGTATTTCTAAAATCAAAAGCCTTGAGGACGATATCGCTTTATCGCTGGCTGCTTTGGGAATCCGTATTATCGCTCCGATTCCGGGGAAAGGAACGATCGGTATCGAAGTACCAAACAATTCCCCTACCATGGTTTCGATGAAGAGCGTTATTGGCTCCCCGAAATTTCAGACAGCCGAAATGGAATTGCCTATCGCACTTGGGAAGACGATTTCAAACGAAACCTTTGTAGTCGATCTGGCCAAAATGCCACACCTTTTAATGGCCGGTGCTACCGGACAGGGTAAATCGGTTGGATTAAACGCGGTTTTAACGTCATTACTGTACAAAAAACACCCGGCCGAAGTAAAATTTGTCCTGGTCGATCCTAAAAAAGTAGAACTTACACTTTTTAATAAAATCGAACGCCATTATCTGGCGAAACTTCCGGATACCGAAGATGCCATTATTACCGATAATACAAAAGTGATCAATACGCTGAATTCACTTTGTATTGAAATGGACAACCGTTATAGTCTGCTAAAAGACGCCATGGTGCGGAACATCAAAGAATACAACGAAAAATTCAAACTTCGAAAACTAAATCCGGAAAACGGTCACCGTTTCCTACCCTATATTGTTTTAGTTGTCGATGAGTTTGCCGATCTGATCATGACGGCTGGTAAAGAAGTGGAAACCCCAATCGCCCGATTGGCACAGTTGGCGCGTGCGATTGGAATTCATTTGATCATCGCAACACAACGTCCCTCGGTAAACGTTATTACTGGTATCATCAAAGCCAACTTCCCGGCTCGAATTGCGTTTCGTGTGACCTCCAAAATCGACTCCAGAACGATTCTGGACAGTCAGGGTGCCGACCAGTTGATTGGACGCGGGGATTTACTCTATACGCAAGGTAACGACCTTACCCGGGTACAGTGTGCTTTTGTAGACACCCCTGAAGTGGAAAAAATAACCGAATTTATCGGATCTCAAAAAGCCTATCCGAATGCATATTTGCTTCCGGAGTACGTTGGCGAAGAAAGTGGCATAAGTCTTGATATTGATATTTCCGACAGAGATTCTTTATTCAGAGATGCCGCCGAGATTATTGTCACCGCACAACAGGGATCGGCTTCTTTGTTACAAAGAAAATTGAAATTGGGATACAATCGCGCCGGACGACTAATCGACCAGCTGGAAGCAGCCGGAATCGTTGGTCCGTTTGAAGGCAGCAAAGCCCGTAGTGTATTAATTCCTGATCTTGTAGCTCTTGATCAATTCTTTGCTAACGAACAAAATGACTTGTAAAATGCGTACTTTTTTTCAACTTTTAACACTATTCCTATTTGGCTTAACGCTTCAGGCTCAGGATTCCAAAAAGGCAAAAGACCTATTGGATGACGTTTCGGCCAAAGCAAAAAGTTATGATAACATCGTAATCGATTTCCGTTTTACGTTACAAAATCAAAAACAAAACCAAAATCAGGATAGCAAAGGGAACCTTACTTTAAAAGGAAACCAGTTTGTTTTGAACTTTATGGGCGTTACCCGTATCTTCGACGGAAAGAAAAACTACACCATCATCCCTGAGGACGAAGAAGTGACGATTTCCAAATACAACGAAAACGACGAAAATTCCATTACGCCATCCAAAATGCTAACGTTCTTTAATTCCGGTTACAAATACAACTGGGACATCCTGCAGAACATCCGCGGACGTAAAATCCAGTATGTAAAACTAACGCCACTTAGCTCCAAGGACAAAACCAAAGAGATACTGTTAGGGATTGATACTCAAACCAAACACATCTATAATAAAATCGAAATTGCGAAAGACGGTACAAAAACCACGTTGACTGTTAATTCTTTTAAAACGAATCAGCCTATTTCGAAAAATCATTTTACCTTTACCGAGAGTAAATATCCTAATTACTACATCAATAAATTAGATTAATTATCGGGTGAAAATATTAGACCGTTACATTCTTAAAAGTTTCCTGATTACATTTGCTACGGTATTTGTAATCCTTTTTTTTATATTCATTTTACAGGGAATATGGCTCTTTATTGCCGAATTAGCGGGTAAAGATCTCGATGCCTGGCTCGTATTCCAGTTCCTGCTTTTCTATTCGCCAAAGATGATTCCGCTGGTATTGCCGCTTTCTATTTTGCTGGCTTCGATCATGACCTTTGGAAGTTTTGCCGAAAATTATGAATTTGCCGCGATGAAATCGTCCGGTATTTCCCTGAAACGGGCGATGCAGAGTTTAAACATCTTTATTGTGTTACTGAGCTTTGTATCCTTTTTTTTTGCGAATAATGTCATTCCAAAAGCCGAATACAACTTTGTAAACCTCCGAAAAGAAATTTTCCACACCAAACCTGCTATGGCTATAGCCGAAGGTCTTTTTAATAAAATCGGTAATATCTCGATTAAAGTCGACAAAAAATCCGGTGAAAAAGGCGAACAATTACAAGGCGTAACCATGCACGAGAAATCCAATCTCGGAACCGGTAACAAATCGGTTATTAAAGCCAAAAGAGGTTTGCTGATCAACGAAGAAAATTCGAATATTCTAAAACTGGATCTGTTCGACGGTTATTATTATGAGGACATGATGCCTAAAAATTACGAAGACCGCAAAAAAGAACCGTTTGCCAAGGCCGCCTTTAAAAAATACCGGGTGAATATTGATCTGACCGTTTTAAATCCGGTAGACGAAAACGAAAAGATCACCAATACCAACACCATGCTTACCCTGAATGAGTTGAATTTTACGATCGACTCGCTCGAAACCAACCTTAAAAAGGACAAACTTTCCTTTGCCGACAACATAATCCAGGGAACTGATTATGCATTAAAACCCAAACATAATACTGCCGGTGGGGATCCGAACAAAACAAAAGACCTGTTATCGCTGATGAATCCAGAAATGCAGTACAAAATTCTGGAAGTGGCGAAAAACAACATCGTAAGTCTGAACTACTCTATCGACAGCAATAGTGCCGATTTACTCGAAAAACAAAAAAACATCAACGTACACTGGATTGTACTCCACGAAAAATTTGTGGTCGCTTTCTCTTGTCTGCTAATGTTCTTTATCGGGGCGCCACTGGGAGCCATTATCCGTAAAGGAGGACTGGGATTACCAATTGTATTTGCGGTACTTATCTTTATTATTTACCACTTCATCAATACATTCGGCAAAAAAGTAGCACAGGAAAACGGTATCCCTCCCTTTTTAGGAACCTGGATGGCATCCATTGTATTAACACCTCTGGCGGTATTCCTAACCTATCGGGCAACCAACGACATTGGCGTGATGATCAATTTTGACTGGATCACCTTACCGTTCCAAAAACTTTCCGAAAAACTATTTAAAAATAATAACAATCAAAATGGCAACTAACACTAACATACAACTCAACACTATAGAAGAAGCTATTGAAGATATCCGACAAGGCAAAATCATTATTGTTGTAGATGATGAAGATCGCGAAAATGAAGGGGATTTTATCGCAGCCGCTGAAAAAGTGACTCCAGAAATGATCAACTTCATGGCTACCCATGGCCGCGGTCTGATTTGTGCTCCTCTAACCGAAGCCAGATGTAAAGAACTTGATTTAAATCTGATGGTAACCAACAATACGGTACTTCATGAAACCCAATTCACCGTTTCGGTCGACTTAAAAGGTCATGGTTGTACCACCGGTATTTCGGTTCACGACAGAGCAAAAACCATACTTTCACTAGTAGACGACAATACCAAACCGGAAGACCTTGGCCGACCAGGGCATATTTTCCCGTTACGCGCCAAACAAGGCGGTGTATTGCGTCGTACCGGTCATACGGAAGCTGCGATCGATTTAGCGCGTCTGGCAGGCTTAAAACCAGCCGGAATCCTTGTTGAAATCTTAAACGAGGACGGATCGATGGCCCGTTTACCGCAATTGATGGAAGTGGCCAAACGTTTTGATCTTAAAATCGTATCGATTGAGGCATTGGTGGCCTACAGAATGCAACACGACAGTTTGATTCAGAAAAAAGAAGATTTCGAGATTGAAACCCGTTTCGGAACGTTCCGTCTTCGCGCCTATCTTCAAATCACCAACAAACAGGTACACATTGCACTTACCAAAGGAAGCTGGAGTTCGGGCGAATCGATCTTAACCCGTATCAATTCTACACATGTGAATAACGATATTTTGGGTACGCTAACGAATGATGCCGACAAACGTCTGGATGATATGTTCCGTCGTATCAACGAAGAAGGTCGCGGTGCGATATTGTTTATCAACCAGGAGATCCAATCTGCTGACATGCTAAACCGTTTGTCTGAATTGAAAAATTTACAGGCACAAGGAGTTAACAAAGCGCCTCAGATTAAGATTGACACCAAAGATTTCGGAATTGGAGCCCAAATGCTACACGATTTGGATATCTGTAAGATCCGTTTATTATCGAATTCCGAGCAAACCAAACGCGTGGGAATGATTGGATACGGTTTGGAAATCACAGAATACGTAGGTTTTTAGTCAAATCCTGATTTTATAAGTCAATCACTATAAACCAGTTACAAAACCAATCACATTTTTTAGTGATTTTATAGCTCAAAAGACTTGTAAAACCCGGAAAACACACTATATTTGCAACCGCAATCCTAAAGCGGTTGCGACTTATTGGAGAAATGGCAGAGTGGTCGATTGCGGCAGTCTTGAAAACTGTTGACTGTAACAGGTCCGGGGGTTCGAATCCCTCTTTCTCCGCTGAGAGGGTCTTCATCGAGAAGACCCTCTTTTTTTTCGTATATCAACAATCCTTTTTCTTTCATTTTCAAATGGTTATGCGATACCAAACTAAGCATAGTAGGTGTTCGATAAATGCCATCCTGATAATAAAGGTTGTTGGTGAACACCAGTTCTACAAATTCTCGTTTATCTAGCGTTTCCGCATTCTCATAAGCCGCCCTCATATCACTTAGCAATGAAATGTTTTTGAATAGAATATCGTAGGCGATACTTTTACTCCTACCGAGCCTATCAATCGTATTGTTAAGATCATTAATTGTAGTACTGTAATTGGTAAACCATCTCTCATAGGTTTCTTTGGTAATTTCACTGCTTATCCATTTCTCCTCGACCATAAAGAGTTTCTCTTGTACACTTTCAAGTTCTAATCGCTTTTCCTTTAGCTTTTGATCATTTGTTTTAAGTTCGGTATCAAGGGAAACTTTACAACGTTCTTTTATTTCATTCACCTTAGATTTAGGTAAACTCATCAATTCACAGGCTCCTAAAAACTGATTAGCGGACTTTATAGCACTTATGTTGTTGTGCTTCGGAAATCGGCATTTGTAGTAGTAAAAGTACTTACCAAGCTTGCCTCTTGATGGCGCACCTGACAATGGATTTCCACAATGGCATTTCAAAAGTCCTCGTAACGGTAGGTTATCATCCAATACAACTTTTTTCTTATCCGGCTTCTTCATTTTTTGCTGTACTATTTTCCAATCCACCTCATTAATTATTGGTTCATGGATACCCGAAAAATAACCTCCCAAATGCTCTCGAAACGGAGTAACGTACAATAGCCCCGCGTAGGTTGGATTGGACAAGACCCGTTCGATGGCCATTGATCCCTTTCGATCAAATCCCATTTCATATGCCTTTTCTTTAATTTTATACAAAGGAAGATCCCGTAAATAGGCATCGTAAATAAACTTAACGACTTTAGCTTCGTCTTCATTAACAACCAAATGGCGATCTCTATTTAGTCCTTCTTTTCTATATCCATACGGAGCGGATTTGTAGACAAAACGGCCTTCTTTTGCCTTTGCTGTATAAAGACCACCGCGTACTTTAATACTTCTGTTGATATTATCTTCCTCGGCTAACAAAAGCTGTAATCCGGCACGAAAGAAACTACCGGGGGTATTGTAATCAAACGTAATCCCTTCGGTGACACTAACAACCTGAATACTGTATGTAATCCTTAACCATACTCATAGCTTGACCAGCATCACGGCTAAAGCGATCCATTTGATCCACCAATAAGTAATCTACCGATTTATGATGTTTTGAAATAAACTCCTGTAGCTTTTTAAAGTCTGGTCTGTCGAATGTTCGTGCACTTTTTCCCCGATCAATAAAAGTATCCACGAGTTCTACTTTATTGTAAGTGATCCATTGATCGGTATAAAGTTCCTGTCGTTCTATCGAGCCGTTACTTTGCCCGATTTGACTAAAACGTAAGTATCTAATTGCTCTTTTCATAATATTCCCGTAAAGTCCATGAAACAATTATTTTGATCAATAAATCTACTAATTTATTTTCTCTTTCTTCCTCTAAATCAGCACAAATACTACTTTTATGCTCCTTAACCAACTTCGTTTCAATTTTCTTCTCTCTCATCTTCCTACATCTTTCAATTGAACAAAAAAAGTCATTCCTGACTTTTATAAACTTGATTAACCTTTGACAATTTCTCTTTTAAAATAAGCGTGTTGGGATGCTTATTTTTAGATCGATCGTCATTTTCCACATTCTTACCTTATACTTTTTCCTTTACCATAAGCAGCCATTTTAAAGTTTAACGATAAATACAAATTTAAAACATTTGGAAATGTAGACCCTAGTCAAAATTTACTTAGGGTATGCTACATAGCAATAATCTGGTTAACTTTATATTTCTGATGAATGTAAAGGAATGTAGTAGGATGAAAATAAGATCAGAAAAAATTACAATAGTAAAAGCTAAGGAAATTGACATGGTGCAATACCTGGCATCTATAGGGTATCGCCCTGTTGCTATAAAAGGAAAAGATCATTGGTATCTATCCCCGCTCCGAAATGAAAATACAGCCTCTTTTAAAGTCAATACACGATTTAATAAATGGTATGATAATGGTTTAGACAAAGGCGGAAATCCTATCGATTTTGGAATACTCTATTTTAAAAATTCGGTATCGGAATTTTTAGACCTTTTAAGGGGAGCTTTTCCTTTTCAACAGCAACCAAGTTGGGCTTCTCAAAAAGGTGCGAAGAACGATCCTAAAATCATCATTGAAGAGATTACTAAACTTACATCGTCCGCACTCCGTAATTATCTTTGCGAAAGAAATATTGACCTTGCTGTTGCTACTCAATTTTGCAATCAGATACACTATAGCCTGAACAATAAAAAATACTATGGTATCGGTTTTAAAAATGATGCCGGAGGTTGGGAAATCCGTAACAAATTCTTTAAAACAAGTAGCCATCCAAAAGCTATTAGATTGATCAAAAACAATAGCGATCAGTTGGCCATTTTTGAAGGTTTTATGGATTTTTTTTCTTTTATCAATATGTACAAAAATGAACGGATCGATAGTGACTACCTTATTTTAAATTCGCTTGCCTTTTTTCAAAAAGCAATGCCTGACATCCAAACTTACTCAACCAAGAAACGCTACCTTGACAGGGATGATGCAGACAGAAAAATTACCACTTCCATACTCGCTACCAACACCACATTTATAGATAGCAGTAATCTTTACGATGACTATAAAGATCGCAACGAATGGTATGTTAACCAAAAACATCCCAAAATTAGAAGCCCAAAAAGAGGTAGAAGCCTTTAGTCTGGACAATTTATTAAAAACCACTTTTAATCTTTAAAGAAACTAAAAACATAATAGAAAACTGGAAAAGTTTGCCACGTTCCTGCAAACGGCAAGATGAACAGTTGTATCACAACTGATCTTGTAAACCCATAACTCGGAACTCGTAGGCTTTGCCAAATTGAAGCTTGAATGCTTGTTTGAACGATGAAAATGATATGTGATGATGGAAAAACAAACAAAAACAAAATGGCTACATGTACGTATGTCGGAAGAGGAATATGGTTTACTCAACAGTTATTTTAAAGCCTCTACATGCAAAAAGGTAAGTGATTATGTACGAACTAAATTACTTGAAAGACCAATTATAAAAGCGTACCGGGACAAATCCCTTGACGATTTTATGGACGAAATGATATTGCTCCGAACGGAATTAAATCGATTGGGTAATAACTACAATCAAGCTGTAAAAAAGCTTCATACCCTAAATACTATTGTCGATTTTCAGCAGTGGATAAGGATACATAATGTTGAAAAGCATGTTCTTTTTAATAAGATTGAAGCGATCAAAAACACTATTCAAAACTTCGCAAAAATATGGTTGCAGTAATTAAAGTTGGTTATTCTTTACATCGTGTTTTCAACTATAATGAAAACAAAGTAAAAGGAGGTGTTGCTAATTGTATTGGAGCGACAAATTATCCAGTTGACCATGAGGATTTGACCTTGAATATGAAGTTAAATAGGCTGTTAAAACTGACAGAACTCAATGAAAATGCCAAACGAAATAGTGTTCATATTTCACTTAATTTCGATCCGAGTGAAAGTCAATTATCGCAGGAGCGATTAATGGAAATTGCAGATACGTATATGCAGCGGATAGGTTTTGGTAATCAACCGTATTTAGTCTATCAACATTTCGATGCAGGACATCCACATATACATTTGGTGACTACTAACATAAGGGCTGATAGTAGCCGGATAGATATGCATCATTTGGGCATTCGTAAATCGGAACCGGCTCGTAAAGCTATAGAAAAAGAATATGGTCTGGTGGCTGCTGAAAAACAAAAAAAGACTGAAATCTTTACACTAAAGCCTATAGCTGCCAAAGTAGTCGAATATGGACAAACCGAAACCAAAAAGGCTATTCAAAATGTTCTGGATAACGTCCTTACTACGTATCGGTATGCAAGTCTTGCGGAACTCAATGCTCTATTAAATCAGTATAATATTGAAGTTTACAAAGGGACAGAGGGATCACGTATTTTTCAGAATAAAGGGCTTGTATACAGAATACTGGATCAACAGGGAAGCCCCATTGGTATTCCGATAAAGGCAAGTAGCTTTTACAATTCACCAACACTTGTGTTTTTGGAAGAGCGGTTTGAAAAGAACATGGATAAGCCCGTTTCTTCTAAGATGCGAATCAAAAATCTAATCGATAAAATACTGATCGGTAAAAAAGTTAGCTTCGAGCAGTTTACCGATTTACTTTATAAACAGGGCATTCGCCTTGTAGAAAGGAAAAATGAAGATGGAAAACTATTTGGAGTAACTTATGTTGATCATAAAACAAAATCGGTTTTTAATGGTAGTTCACTTGGAAAGAATTATAGCGCCAAATCAATATTGGAACGTTGTTATAAAGAAGAATCGATGATCCATACTGAATCGATTCTGAAGCAGAAGTTTCCAATAGAAATTACCACACCTACAGATATTGATAAAATAGTAGCAACGACTTCTATACCAATTGAAATAACGGAAAGGGATCATACTGATAATAAAGGTTTTCTACAAGCACTTTTGGAAATCGAGAATGCTTCCGATTATATTCCAAATAATCTGAAAAAGAAGAAAAGAAAAAAGAAACGGAGAAATAATAATAACCTTTAAATTTTGAGGTGTAAAAAAAGCGGTACAACAGTGTACCGCTTTCTTAAAATATAAATTAAACGAATTTGTTTGGTGTGATTACTTTAAAATCTGTAAAATTTCATTTTTGAGAATTGGATTAATGTCCACATATTTACCAACTTTATTTTTATATCTCCACCCACTTAATGTGGCATCTGAATATAGTGTATCATTATTCACAATAAATGCATATTTATAAACTCCAAATTTTTCACCTCCTAATGGTAAAGCATCAGTTTTTAATAAACTGTTTTTTATTTTATCCATTTCATTTTCGAAGAGGTTATGATTTTTTATTTTGCTTTTCAATATGTCATTATTCTCATCAAAAAAACTTGCCAGTTTGTATCCAAAAATATCAGAATCAGCATTTTTTGGATTAGATACATAGATATTATAATTACTGGAGCACGCAGTAATTAAGAAAATGCACAGAAGACTAAATAAGATATTTGTTTTCATTGTAAAGGTATTGAGGTTAATGGTTCGGTAGTTGTTGAATTTTTTACAGTATATGGCATTATTGCATAATTTGTACGCTTATCTTCCTTAAGATTATCGTTAACTTGGTTTGCTAACGTAAGAGTACAGTATATAGTGACCACTTTTTATATTTCTCAGCTAATTGGACTCTTTTCATCCATCTACCGAATTGTTGCATCATAATTCTTTGCACAATAATTGTATATATTTAATAATTTCTAACTCGTTTTTGATACACTATAAAAACAAAACTACAACCCTAAAAAGTTGTAGTTTATTTCTTCGTTATTGACGAGGGTTATAAATCCATACGATTAGAAATTAATAATTATCTTATTCAATATTAGACTCTATTATGAACTTGAATATACTGTAAAATAAATGCCAGCTTTTTTCTTCAACATAAAATTTTAACTCATCATTAATAGTAAACAATGTTAATTCAGTATTTGCAGTTTTTAGAGTTGGATTTTCTTTAATATTTAAAAAGTCTATTTTAGTTAAGCTTGACAATTCAATATATTTATTTTCACTTGGAATTAAAAGCCCTTTATTAGTCAAATACCAGCTGTAACTAGTATCTCTAATAAAATAAATAATGCATTTTTCGTCTATTCTAAACTGTTTTAATATTTTTTCATTGGAAAACGGATATTCATCAAACAAAAATGTTTTTTTGAAATCTATTCCACTTCTTTTAAATTTTCCTTTGATAGCAGATATACTTAGCATAGTTTTATAATTTTTTAGATATTGTAATTGTTGTTTCTGTAGCTTTTTCAACAGTGTAACCTAATCTTCTTGCTGCCTCAGTATTAATTAGCTTTTTGTTAACAATATCGATACCTTTAATAACAATTTTTTTGGCCCTTGAACTCTTAGCCTCTACTTCCATGCCTTTTATTAACTTGATCATACTTGTTCCTTCTTCAAGACTAGCTAAACTTTGAATAGTTTTTGTATAAACTCCTCCAGATATAAATGTTTTTGAACGAATATAAAAACCTGCTATTCGAGAAATTTCGAAAGCACCTGCTCCTCCAATAAGACCAAGCATACCTTCACCACCTATAGGTTTAAGTCCAATAATTTCACCCTTATCATCTACCCAATATGTGAGTCCCAAGTCACTAGTCCATTCTCTATTTCCTTGTAAAGAAGACCAAATTTTACCTAATGTAGTTTTAGGAGTTACATCATTTAATACCTTATTCCCTAAACCTTTTATGCTTTTTATTTGTGCTTTTTTAGGGTCACCTTCATCATTTTGGTTATTTCCATTATTATCAATTGTCTGACCAGAATTACTTGAAAAAGTTCCATTATTGTTATTCGTCCAAGTGGTGCCATCTGCCGAATTTTTCATTTTATCAATAAACGACTCTGATAGCATCCCATCTGGGTCTAAAAAATAAACAGGATTATTCATCGCATAAGTATAAGGAGACCATCTACGTCCTTCTTCCGACAGTGGATCTATATTCATCCATCTACCAATTGCTGGCTCATAATTTCTAGCTCCATAATCATAAGTATTCAATCCGAGTTCATCTTGCCACTCTTTCCCGTTATACTTATACTTATAAGGATTTTTATTATCACGTGTCCCAGTTTGCTCCAAAAGAGGATAATAGTATCCCATTCCTTCACTGGGTTCAATGAACGTATATTCAACCGTATTATACGCTTTATGTTTTAGACCAAATGGATAATAATGGTTCTCTTCCAATATTTTAACCGCATCTTCTCGATCATCAAATGCCCATGTGGCCCTTATGTTTCCTAGATGATCCGTATAATTAAATACGTAATTAAAGAACGTCCCGGAAGTTACTTTTATATATCCCTCCGCATGTGGAAAAAAAGAAAGTTGGCTTTCTTCATATTGGAATCCCTGTAAATAATCTACTTTTACCGTATTGGTATTATTATTAGCAGTTTTTCCTAATTTAACACCTTCAGCATTGTAAATATAATTATTTTTTGCTCCACCGCTAAAATTGATTTCTCTTGGCAGATTCATGTGGTTGTACTTTACATCAATAATGCCTTTACTTACATCAGCAGTTAAATTACCGTTTGAATCGTATTGGTAAGTGTTGCCTGCAGTATTCCTATCATAGAACCCCTCGGGATTGTTTGAACTATCGCTTACCTTTGTTAGTTTGTTGCCATTGTAGGTATAATTCAGATTATCTATGTCAAAATTAAATAGGGGGCTATCGAGATTTCCTTTACGGCTTAGAGTTAGTATATTTCCGTTTTTATCATAGCTCACCTGTTCATTATAGGAGCCTGGTGTGGGATTTACAGAAATCGGTTTTTGATAAAATGCTCCCAACATACGGTTTAATGGATCATATTGATATCCATATTTTCGTAGTTGATTGTCGTTGGCCGATAGCCAAAATGTTTCGGCTATATTTCCGTTATATAGCGGTTTTACCAATCCACTCATACTTTGCCCTGAAAAGACAACCGCACTGTTCTGGCTTTCTGTAACTTTGTTATAATTGATTTTGAAACCGAAAAGATCGCCCTGGCCTAACGTGAATCCGGCTGATCCTTCTGACTGATCATTATTCACGTCTGTAAGCCATCCCCTGATATTGTAACGGTAATCGATTTTTTGAAGTCCTATGGCACCCGTTACATCATTTCCCCCGACATTCTTTGAAATCAACTCGCCAATCTCGTTGTAGCTATTTTTCGCAATTAACTGTACAGGTTGATTGTTGATTTGTTGGGTGTGCAGTGAAAGCCTGTCTTCCGGTGTATAGGTATATTGGTCGGTTACTGTAATCAATGCCGCACTATTATTTCTTTTGTGAAATGTTTTAGCATATTGTCTTTTACCTATAAAATCCAGTTTTGTATCGATCTGCGTATATCCGCCAAACTCATTCGTTTTATGTGTTCTGATCTCGCGACCTTTAGCATCATAGAAAATTGTACTTGTTTCAGCCAGTATCTCATCGGTTGTTTTTAATATCCTTGACCAACTTGCTGTTGCCAATGCTTTAGGGGTAGCAAGTACCGATTGCCCTTCGATTGCAGCAGGAACCGCTAAAGCGGATGGATACGTATAATTATCGTAGTAATTTACACTCAGTATATGTATCCCACTGGTTGGAAATGTTAAGTTGGTATAACCAACCGTAACACCGTTCAGTACGTTGGGGTTACTTCGCACTTCATAAAAATCACTGGAGAAGTTAAAGGTAGCCTGCATCGACTTCCGACCGGAAGTCGTAGCCTCTGTGCCGTTATACCATCCTGTATAGGCTATTCTTCCAAAAGCATCATACTTATTGATAAGCCATCCACTTCCCGTAAGATTTGAAAAAGGCGAATTGGCAGGTCCCGAAGCGACCAGTTTATCTGCCTTATCGTAAACCATGAACTCCCATTGTTTACCGGGTAGCTTCTTTTCAACCAAACGCTTCCGCTTGTCGTATTTATACTGATAACATAAATCATTAAGCTGTGATGTTGGATTTGTTACCAGAGGAGGGCATACATAAGTAAGATTTCCAAACTTGTCATAAACATAATAGGTATCATGCGCACCATTACTATAGGTTCGTTTTAATATGATTCGTCCTTCTCTGTCCTCGTAATCCTCTGTGGTATTATTGGTTCCACTTGTCCAGTTCTCATCTTTGGTAATCGTTTTTTCAAGATCGCCAACAGCATAATACCCTCTATCCACCAATTGAATATCATAAAGACCCGATGATGCATTCCATGTAGTAGAAGCAAAATAGCTCTTTACCTCATTCTGTCCATTAGTACGGTATTCAAACTTTATCGTATGATCGGTATTAGCGGTAGGATTGACCTGCCAGTCTTCCCCGGGAGCGCCCTGTTTTAACACCCGGTTAAAAGGTGAATTTTCATATAACTTTTCGCTTACTGGGTACTTTCCTATATAATGAGGATAGTTTAAAGTGGATTGCTCCGCATTCGGATAGAAAGGCATATTCTCCTGATTGGTAGAATAGGTAAGATATTCCTTTGTTTGTCGTCCCTGATCATACGCATAATGCGTTACAAGATCTTTCCCCGTACCCGATTGTTTATTAACCACCTTTTGAACCAATCGTCCAAATCCATCAAAGTATTGAACCGTCGTTTTTGGACTTGCCGCACCACTCTGGCGGTAATTGATCGACTTGACAAAATTTTGGTTATTATCCTGTCCCCATATCATCAAGGGTAACAGGAACAGTATATATATAAATCTTTTCATGTTTTCCGTTTTATGGTCGATAATTGTAGATATTTTCGGTAAGAACATTATTATCATTGTCCTTAACCTTGATTAATCGATTGTACTGATCGTATTCATACGTGGTTTTCTCTCCCTTTGGATCAGTGCTTGCTTTCAATCCCACAATCGGCTCAAACTCCATAGTGGTGGTATTGGCAATTGGTAAGCTGTTTCTCAGTCCATTGATCTGCGAAAGATTGTTCTCATTGAGATTCTGGACACCATTAGCACCAACACCCAATATCGATCCGATTTGTAAGATGCTTGCATTATCTATTTTAGCAACCGGAAGGCTCTTATTATAGCCCCAGATAATAGATACAGGAGCACTTCCTTCCGACTGATATTGTTGAATATTACCCCAACTATCGTAATCAAAGGAAACTTTCGATTCTAAAAGATCATCGCTACCTGCATAGACCACTAGGGGAAGCAAAAACGAATTACTTGTAAAGCTTCCATACTCCGTTTTTTTGGTGTATACCTTATCACTATTCCTGAAATGTTCCGTTTTAAGTTCTGTTCCGGTCATAAACTTTGCGATAAGTTCGCTACGGTATTGCTCACTCGCCATTTCTGTATCTTCAGGATAAAAATGTTTGGTCGTCATGGTTTCTCCTGCCGATACCGTTACGGATTCTTCTGAAAGCAGCGTGTGAAGCGCATTATTGTATTTAAAATTCTTAGTTATTAGACTTGTTCCCGATAGAATGTCCGAACCGTCGTAAAAGAAATTCTTCTCTTCGGCTTTTTTAAGGTAAAACCAGTTGGGACGTATATAGGTTCCCATGACATCAATATTCTCGATACTGCTGATTTGACCCGGTGCGTAGCACAATAGATTAAAGTTCTTCCGTACAGCATAACTATGGATGCCATTACTGATCCTGTCATCTAAAAAGTACTCAAACGTATTTTCCTTAACCGGTAAAAGATTTCCTGAAATCCCTTTTTTATAGATAATCGCTTTTTTTTCCTGTCCGTGGTTCCAACCCGAATTAGTTCTGGTTGCATTATTGAACCATGTACCGTTTATCACTTCACCGGGAAGATCAACATTGATGGTATATTCATGCTCTTCCGCACCATTTTTAAAGTTATCATCGCCGTAGCTTACCGTTACGTTTTTATAGAATATGTTATTTCCCTTTTCGAATATGGGGATAATACTACTGGAAGAAACGACTCTCAAAGTAACATCCATATAAGCACAACCTGGCCCACCTCCCGATCCGGGTGCTCCGGGCGTTCCCGTACAGGCATCTCGTCTGGTGATATAATTGGTGTAGTAGGGCTGCCCTGATGAAACTCCTGATGACTTGCTTAAATCCGATGGAGAGTTATAATAATAGCGTTTGTAAGTTGCTACGTTAGTGTTATCAGTATCTTTTATACTTTTTACACGACAACCACCTGTGTCCTGATCTACGTAAACTGTCTGTTGAGGGGTATTAGCCCAGGTAATGGTACAGGTTCCGGCCGTACAGCGATAGGTTCCCACAAAACCAATACGATAGGTCTTTCCTTCGATAGCCGAAAAGTAGAAGGAATTAAAAGTACTATTTACCGATAACTGCGCACCCGTTCCGTAATAGGTATAACCGCCTTGTATCATTACATACAGGGGAACGCTCTGATTATCCGTTACGTTGAAGACTGATATATTGGTTACATGATGAAATCCTGTATTCTGCGAATCGGTACATTCATCATAGTTAAACTCACCATAGCCCCCAACAGCCACCATTTGTCCAAATGGTACCGTCATTGTCTTATAGTTCATGGTGGCAAAGCCCGGCATAGCCCCTTGTGGCCCGTTATAGATGTACATCGCATCTGAGATCATCTGTGGAGGAATAACTTTTGGTCCGACTATTCTATTCGGTTCGTATTCTATTTCGGAGCAGCCCTTGGTCGGGTAGCATATCTTACTTAATAGTCCTGCGCGACTGTAAACAAAATTCGGTTCACGATTTGCTGGGTTAAAATTGGCTCCTTCAAGACCGGGAACTCTGGCAATCAGGTTTGTATTCCCTGCGGCATTAAAATATCCCCAATGGTCTTGCCCCATGTTTAACCGTAATGGCAAAACTTCCGGATTGAGATAGGTAAAACTATACTTCTTGGTCGGGTCTTTAAAGACAATCTGAGTTAGAAAAGTTCTTTTGTTTGTCGTAACGGTATAGCCAAATGTAAGTTCATCTAAGGTTACAAAAGCAGCATTACGCTGTATGATCTTTTGTAGCTTATTATTTCCATAGTTCATTTCTGGATCGTTACCGGATTCGTAGGTGAACACCAGTTGTCCCTCCAGATTATTATTGGAATAAATCTTAGTTAATCGTTTACCGTTAATGGTCATGGTATGATTTACCGGACTACTTAAAACCGGGCCATAACTATAGTTTGAAGAGGTACAATTGGCCTGCACATACGGACTTGTCATCGTTAATGATTGCGATTGTGAAGCAGTATAACGGTAACTATGTGACTCATATTCAAATGTTACCTGATCACCCAAAGGATGAACGATTTTAGTCAGGTACCAGACCGTTGTATAGGTCTCCGGAGTTGAATGACCAGCTCCCTGTGAACGGAACGAGGTCGATTCGGTTTCTTCAAAGAAATATTTTACACCATCATTTGTTGTGATCGTAAAAGTTAGAATATTGCCATTTTGTACCTTTTCGATTTTCACGTTCTGGTTCTCCACTTTGAGGGGATTCCCATTACGATCCAGTACAAACTTGCCGGAGTTACCGTTAAAGTTGAACGAGAAAACATCAACTTCCGAATCTATCGAATTGCTATTTCCTATATTGAAAAGATAGTCGATAGCCGCTGTTGAAAATATACCCTGCTCCAAATCCGAATCCGGAGGAACAACATTATAGGTATGGTCTTTTTCATCCGCTATATCATTTGCGGTACGGGTAATCACGCCACCAGCATTGATATTCCATCCCAGTCCAACCTTCGACGCAATATCATCGACTCGGACACCATTAGAACCGTAGAAGATGTTTATCGGTACGTTGATATTTCTGTTTTTAAATACAATCAATGGTACATCGATGTTTGGTGCTCCCGTTACCATTCCTACCGGGATATTTCCATAATTACCAAGGGCATAAGCTGTTGGTGACGGGGGAACAATATTGGGAAGATAGTTTGTTTCGTCCTGTGCCGATACATCTGCACTATTCCAGAGCAACAGTCCCAAAAACAATGCGGATCGTAAAATTTTAGTAATGCTTTTCATAGATAGATTGATTATTTAGGTTGGATGCCCTTGATAACTTTTACCGAGTTGTGTTGTACGTTGGTACGGATTTCTATGATATAGATGCCTTCCGGGTACAGACTTAAATCCACCGGTACGGTACGACTGTCGATCGAAAACTGTTGTAGTTGTCGTCCCGAAAGGTCAAAGACGGAGGCCGTTCCCGTTTGGAAATCGTACCCCAGAATGATGTTCGTGAATTGTTGTGCCGGGTTCGGAAGGGCTTCGATGGCCGGTTTGTCTAGTTCTTTTTTATAACGGTCTTTGAGTTTAACTATCCAAAAATCGCTACCTCCATTTCCTCCGTTTTTATCGCGTGATGGTTGCCCTTTGGAGGTTCCGGCTAAAAGATAGCCGCCATCACGGGTTTCGATCAAGCGGCCTAAGATGTCTTCACCATCACTCCCTACGG
Organism: Bacteroidota bacterium; assembly: GCA_023446155.1. Taxonomy (GTDB): domain Bacteria; phylum Bacteroidota; class Bacteroidia; order Flavobacteriales; family Flavobacteriaceae; genus Flavobacterium. The sequence continues at coordinate 49,229 of JAEXIT010000003.1, read as the reverse complement.
TTTTGCTCCATACTTCCTCACCTTTATCGTTGATTTTTACCGCGATATAATCGTTGATATCTTTTTTGTCTTTTTTGCCTTCGGCTACTTCGGTATGCGCATGACCACCGATCAAAAACGTATGATCGTCATTCTCAATAATTGAAGTTAACAGGTCGGTTTTACCATAATTATAGGTTTCCTGCCAGATCGTTTGCCCGTCGGTGTCCAAACGTACCACCCAGAAGTCGGTTCCCTTACCATTGGCTCTACTTTTATCGCGTGAAGGGTTCGAATTGGAACTACCACCCAATAAATAACCACCGGTTTTGCATTGGATCAGTGCGGTAAGGTTATCGTCACCATCGCCACCTAAGGTACGTTGCCATTCAATTCCACCTTGTTTGTCGGTTTTAAGGATCCAGTAATCACCCGCGCCCATATTGTCGTTGAGTTTGTTACCCGAGGCCGGGGAATTGGAATAACCTCCGATGATATAACCGCCATCCGAAGTTTGTTCTACCGTTTTAAGCTGATCAATGTATTTTCCTCCATAGGTTTTTTGCCATTCGATTTTGCCGTCAGAACTCAATTTGACAACCCAATAATCCAGGCTTCCAAAATTGGCTTCCGTTTTGTCACCGGATTTTCCCGATGCAGACGAACCGCCAACGATATAACCGCCATTTTTGGTACGTCGGATACAACTTAGCTGCTCCTGACCGTTTCCGCCAATGGTACGTTGCCATTGTTCGGCTCCTTTGGCATCGAGTTTTACGATCCAGAAGTCATCGTGTCCTTTGGAATCGTCTTTTTTACCCGCGCTTTTCGGGGAATCTGAAACACCAGCCAGAATAAAACCGCCATCGGCTGTGAGTTGTACACTTTGTAGAAAATCCATACCGGAGCCGCCATAGCTTTTTTGCCATTCGGGCGAGCCGTGTTCGTCCATCTTCCAAAGCCAATAATCAAAATTACCGCTGGAAGCCATTTCTTTGTTTCCGTTTTTGTCGGATAAGGAACTGCCCGCTAAGAGGAACCCATAATCGGGTGTAGGCAATGCGTCTGCCAAGAATTCAGCATGTTTACCGCCATAGGAGTTTTCCCAGAGGATATCTTGGGAAAATCCTAAAATTGGGCATGCCAATAGCAGGGACAGACAATGAAGCCTGCCAATGAATGAGTAAGACATAGATATATGCTTTTTGAGAGTTTATGAGTGTCAAACATATGCCAAATGCTTGATACAAAGCAAATAATGGGTAAAAAAAGGGTGTTTTTCCCCTTTTTTTAGAAAATAGTTTACGTATTTACACTTAACTTATTTAAGAAAAAGAATACACTTTTTAAGTGATAGTTTTTTAGATAGAAAATTTGTTCTTTTTTTGGTTGACATGAAAAATTAAGTAAAAATACGTATTGTTCTATTACGAATAAATTGCTTTCTTTCTAATTTGGATAAACTTGTAAAAGTTTCATAAAAATAATGTTAGTAGCAATAATAAACCACAATCCCAAAAAGTAGAAAATGTATACAGGAAACATTTTAGACCCAATTCACGGACTTATAAAACTTTCAGAAATTGAAAAGTGGATATTAGGTCAAAAACCTTTTAATAGATTAAGACGAGTAAAGCAGAACACTTTTTTGTATTTGGTATTTCCTAGTGCTAATCACTCACGTTTTGAACACTCAATTGGTGTTATGCATTTGGCATACCAAATATACCTTAACGCTAATGAAAACTACGATACAGGTTCTTATAAGAGAGAAAAATATCGAGTAAAAGAAACAGAAAGTTTTCAATTTTTCTCTACAAGAGAAAATCTCAATTCCAATGAAAAAATTTTAGTTCAAGAACTACGATTAGCTGCGCTTCTGCACGATGTTGGACACGGACCGATGTCCCATAAATTTGACCAATATACAATTACAGGCGAAAATTTATTAGAAATACTAAAAACAAATACTGACTTCACAAACTACATTGACAACTTTAAGCAACTTTTGAAAGGACATGAAAAAGAGAAGATAGAACACGAAATCGTTTCTTGTGTTTTTATAATCAAACTTATATCTAATCTAAAAAAAGTAGCCAATACATCTAAAGGAAAATTCAGCGAAGTCCAAATAAGCTTAATTAACGAACTTAATGTAGGTAGAATTATTAAAATGATAGAGCCAAAATTTGATACAATTCAAAAAATTGAATTTAACAATATAGACTATACTGATTTCTTTAATTCAATTATTTCAAGTTTTCCATTAGACGCTGATAGAATGGACTATTTATATAGAGACAGTTATTTTTCTGGCGTAAAATATGGACTATACGACTTAAGCAGGTTATTGATGTCTTTTATTCCTATTAATGATAATGGAAAAATAACATTAGCAATAAAAGAAAGTGGTATAGACTCTGTTGTAAGATTTATTCAATCAAGAACACACTTATACAATCAAGTTTATTTTCACAAAACTAACAGAGCAGCAAACTGTATGTTAGATTATGCTTGCCGAATGTTAGACACATCAAACTCTATTTTAAATATCAAGAATTACGATGAGTTTGAAAGTTTTTACTGGAACAATTCTGATGAGCTATTTTTATGGAGTTCATTGAAATCGCTGATTTCAACTAAAACAGAATCGGAAGTATTAGATGAACTATTACAACGAAGGCTTTGGAAGAGAGTTTATCAGAAAAAAATCGTTTTAACACCTCAAGACAAATTTGATTTAAAAAGAAAACTTGACGGTATTAAAAGTAAAATATCTACTGCAACAAAAAATCTTGAAAACAAAAAAATTTATGTTGCAATAGACATTTTTCCTAATAAAGTTTTTAAAGATTATGAAAAGTCAAAAATCAAAATTGTAAAAAAACTAGACTCTAACTACACATTAGAGAGTAATTGGAAATCGTTCAATAAAGAATTAAAAATATTAGAGTGTGAAGTCTATATTTTTCGGATTTATATGAGAAGAAAATTTAATAGTCCAGAAGAGTTTGTACAACAAAAAAGTGATGTATTGACCGAATTTAAAGATATAATAACATTATTAGACACTATAGAATAATAATTTATATAATTATATACTTCACTGTACCAATGAAAAGTTGAGTCTAAATTTAATTATTAAGTAGGTTTTGACTGAATTTTAATGATAATTTAAATGGGAAAAAGATGAAATAGATTAAAAAATGGATTAGTACATTCAAGTATATAAATGCCATTCTAGGAGTGTTAGGTATTGCATTTGGTGGATATTATGGCGTTAAAAAAGGCCTTTTCGACAGCAGAGAAAACCACCAATGGAGAAAGTACTTTTCAAGTTTTAGAAGACTTTAATAGCAACGTTACATAACTGCGATTTTGTACCATAGCTGGTTATTTAGTTAACTTGATGCTTTTCGATACGAAAAACAAACCGATCTTTAAGAGAAAAAAATCATCACATTGGTTCCGTCAATATCATTAAGTTACGGAACCTTGTGAACAATGCGATAAATCCAATGAATGACAATTCTACAGCGACATTAAAGCTAAATCCAAATGATTTATTGATAACTTTAAATCAAAAGTTGTTAGAATGTAGTAACGCCGTATTTTTCGGAATAAACGCACTCGAATTGACAACTGAATTACCAAAAGAATTGAGAATGGAAGAAAATTCAATCTTCATTCATGCTCCAACAGTAGAATTAACCATTGAACAAAGCAAAACGAATTTTAAAAATTGGATTCTAAAAAAAGGTTTTGAAGATTTGATTTCCGCATTGACCGAATTGTTAATTAGCTTTTCATACGTAATTGATTTGAACGAAAAAGTGAAGGCAAACAAAAAAATAACAATTCAAAAATTCAAGGAACTGATTTACGAACCAAATGATGAAAACTCTAAAAAAGATTTTCCGAAATTAATAGATAAAGTAAGTGCATCTCTAAAAGAACCTCTTAAGTATGTTGAGGAAGTTAAAAGTATAAATAGAGTAAGAAGGTGTCTTGTGCATAGAAATGGTATAGTTCGACCATTAGATTTTAATATCGAAAATGAGCTTGAATTAAAATGGTGGTTTTACGAGATAAATCTAATTGAGAAAGGAAAAAAGAAAAGTATAGAAAGATTTGATATGATAACGGATTATACAAAAATGGAAATAAATGATGTTCAAAAAAGTAAAAAATATAAAGAAAATGACCGAGTAAATTTCGACTTTCAAGAATTTAATGAATTAGTCAATTTTTGCCAAAAATTTGGACTTGACGTATTGGAAAAATTTATACTTAGTAAATAAGTAAGTACAATACATAAACTAATCACCTGTGAAAAGAAAAGAAGAAATAAAGTATCACAAAACACTCTTGCAGATAATTGAACAATTCAAAAAAAACAAATCAGGGACACTTATTTCTAAAAATGAAATTTTCAATAAAAAAAGTGTACAGTTCAAATCATATAAGAAAGATTTTACTATAAATTTTCAATACGACGACTTTCCAAAATACAGGAAGGGTCTAAATGTTGGAGAATACCACAAAGGAATTCAAATTCAGTTTGATTCAACAACAGTTTACAATTTGGAAAGTGTTTTCCTTGGAAATCATGCGCCATCAAGAGTAATAGGGAATATTGATAGAATACATACAGTAGGTTTTTCAGAGAAACAGAAATGCTATTATCAATTAATTATACCATTAGAGAAGGAATTAAAATTTCATTTCCAAATTTCACAAACGTCTTTTACCACTGACCTTGGTTATCGCTCAAGGACTGGAACAACGGCAACAATCTACGGTGAACAAATTCAAGTATATTGCATTCACAGCAATAAGAAAGAATATTTTCTTGCGATTGAGTCAACTATAAAACAAACTTTTAACGAGTTTGAAGAGAAAGCGCATGCTGTAATAATTGGAATAAGCTATTTATCAGGATTCTACGCTGGAAATCAAGGTTTCTTTTTCGCTTATACAAAAAAAGACATGAAAGAATCTAAACATTTTCGTTGTGTTGCTATGAGAGATTCTATTAAAAGTGGTTATACCCCTATTTATTCAAATGCTTATAGCTACTTACACAAAAATAGACCATTAGCAGAGAAATATTATTCGCTTTTACGCCCGGTTTCACTTAACGAGTTTTCTTTACTGTGTGAGAAGATTTATATCTCACCAGACTTTTCTTCAGCACTGATGTTAATGCTTGAATCAAGTGTTGCAAGTTTGTTATTCATGCCCGGTGGATATTCTATTGCTTTGGAAACATTGTCTGATTTAGTAATTGATAAAAGGAAAATGAAACTTGCTCCCATCAAAGACAAGTCTGTTAGCCGTAAAATACGGAAAGAAATTCTTGAAGTATTAGCTAAAAACAGTTCAACAATTTTGCCTAATGATTTAGCAATACTTTACAAAAGAATTGACCAGTTAAATCAAACAACAAACAAATCCCGATTGAAAGCTCCTTTTGATTTATTGGAGATTACCATTAATGATGAAGATCTGAAAATACTTGAAACAAGAAATGACTTTCTACATGGACGAGTCCCCGATTTGACAAATGAAGGAGCTAAACGCTCAATAGATAGGATTAATAAAGATCTTTATTATTGTTCGATGAGATTCTATACCCTTTTAAACATGATAATTCTAAAATGGATTGGTTATGACAATAGAGTCGTAAATTATCCAAAAATCCAGGAAGGGTATACACAAATTCGTTTAAAAGAAGAACCTTATAGACAGGTGTAACATTGTAAGATATTCTTTTATTTATGTTTCGAATTCTAATTCAAAAATTTAAAGTTCATTAGCTATAAATTAAGTAAAAACACGTATTGTTTTATCATGTATAAATTGCTTTCTTGTGGATCTACAAAATACAGTTATGTAGCTTTTTTACGAAATAAATAAGGAGAACGTTTCGTAAAAAACAATATGGGGCAGTAGGCATTAAAACCGATACAATAGACAATGAAACGATTTATAGACGAAAAAGGCACGTTCGAGATAAAGGTTCCTACAACTTGGAAACATTCAATTAAAAATGGCAAAGTGCATACTTTTCAGGAATATGAAATTTGGAAATCAGATACGTTCCAACTATCAATAAATTCGTTGGACACAGAAGAAAAGAAAAAGAACTTTCATAACTTAACAAAATCATTGACAGTTGAAAAAATTGGAAACTATGATTTTTATAAGCTGCCCGATATTAGCGATAAGGAGTTTACGACAAAAACTTGGTTAACACAATTAGGAGACAAATCAGTGATTTTTACTTTAACACACCCCAATAATCCAGACAAAGGCCTTGACAGTCGAACAATATCGGAGAAAGTAGAAACCGTTCATTCGATATTGAAAGATTTTAGCCTTATAGAAGATGGAGAAAGTATTGCCATTATAAACTCCTATAAATTTGATATGTTTTTGCAAGGAGTTGGTGCGACTGCTTTAATTCTTAGTAAAGCAATAGAAAACAAAGCTTTCATTGAAGCTACTTGTCTTTTAGCAAATCAAATTGATGCACTTTTACGGATTGGTATCGTTCTGAAAAACCAAATAACAAATAATAATAGTGAAATTGAAGTTGAATGGATTTATCAAGGACTAACTGACAAGAAAAAATCAGAAAAAGATATTTACAAAAAAGCACTCGATTTAGGAATTATAAACCAATCAACATTTGACGAACTATATATTCTCTACGATGACAGAAATAGAGTAATTCATAGATTTATTATTTCGGAAATTACATTAGCAGAAGTTGAAGAGATTTCATACAAGTACTATCAAAAGCAACAAGAAATCAACAAAGTAATATACGACCTTGAAGGTGAGCAAATAAAATTAAATGTTGGAATGACAAGAGTTGGCAACGAAAAACAAAATGACGAAAACCACCTCAATTATATCAAAGGAAAGATTGGAAAACAGAATTATTTTGATGACAAGGAATAGATACCTATTGCTAACAAAGTATTGCCAAAAGCGGGGCTGAACAGCTTGAATAGGATATATGTGTAAGGTTCAATATTTGTCTTCGATTGAACTTTAGTACTAAAAACCCTGTCTTCGGCAATATCCAAAATTTTAATAACAATACTATGACAAACTACACAGATAAGATTAATGAGCTAAAAAAGTCCCCAATTTTTAATTTTTCATTAAGCTCAAAAGAATTATTTCATAGTAATTTCATTGCTTGGATTTGCAACAATTATCCATCTGAATTTGGCAGCTTACTTACTGATGAATTTGAACTTAATGTTCAGAATAAAAAAATAATTTCAACTAAGAGAGAAGCTAAAAGTTTAGATTTAATCATTGAATTTGAAAGCAAAAAACTAATAATTGAAAACAAAGTAAAGAGCTCTCCAGATAAGCAGCAATTAATTAAATATAAATCAGAAAATGACCCTGATAACATTTATATTCTTTTATCTCTTATTCAACCAAGTTTTGATTTAGATGAAATAGGTTGGTGTTTATTTAATTATAAAAGTCTATCAAAATTACTAGATAAATTAAAAGACAAGATTTCAAACGATTATCACAAGTCAATTATCTATGATTATTCTATTTTTATAAATACCCTATACGATTTAAATAAGATTATAGAAATAGACTTTAACAATAATTTTTTCGATTTTTATGGTGAAAAGTATAAATTGTTTCAAAGCGTAAGACTGCACGATTTATATTTAAAAAGCTCATATGATAAATTAATTTATGAAATACGAGCTTATTTAACATCAAAAATTGATAATTATAAAATAATTTTAAGCAAACAATATTTACACGAAATAAATAGAAACCAAATTGTAATTAGTACAAATATTGTAAATGGTAAAGGAGTTGTAAACATTGATTTTTCAAATGAAGATGAAATTATTTATGGTATAATGTTAGACGGAAATAGATATAATCAATATATACACGCTTGGGGAAATAATGCAAAAAACATTATTGAAACTGCGGATATGATCCAAAGTAATAAAAAATGGTTTGTATTTAATAATATTCCAATTGAAGAAGTGTACCCTAAAAAAGGTAAAAAATATAATAAGTTTAGAGAGAACATGTTGTATCGCTCTATAAAAATCAAGTCTAACCAGACATTCACTTCACTATTCGAACAAATATTTATTGATTTAAAAAAAATCATCTAAGCAATATTGCTAGTAAGGTTTTGTAGAATGACAGAGTAACGGCTAACTTTAAAGTTTGTACTTCATTTACTGTAATTTAGCAAAAACTCGAATGGGAATAAATACTTTGGAAGCATTAATGAGTAAAATTAACAAGCCATATTACTAAGACTAAAGAATTATATTATATATTTTCAACTAATCTTATCAAAATACAACAAAAGCGGCATCAGGTGTTCGATTGTGATACCTCTCAGCCCGCCACTTTTAAAAAGCCCTGATTTTAAAATCAGGGCTTTTTTTATCCAGTCTTAGGGACAGAGTTCTAAATTCGCGCTATAGGGATTTATATAAAGCTATAAGATCAAAAAACGCTACTTTGACAGAAATGCTACTAACAAAAAATACCTGCCTACTTTTAATTTAAGTAAACAGATATAAATCTTTAATGTAAGCTAAGCCTACGAGTTCCGAGTAAAAGGCTTAAACCGGTTGGTTTAACAACCGGACATCTTGCCGTTTACAGGAACGTAGTAAATTCTCTAAGAAATTCTAAGGTTGTTTTGTTAAAACATATTCTCCATAAGGAACACGCATTTCATCCGGTGACCCTTTTTGAAGCATTACAGACGTATCGTTCTTATATATTCTAGCAATTATCCTTTCTACTCCATTTTCATTCTTATATCGTAAGATTACAGCATTGTCAAGATACTTTCTTTCAGGATCTGTAATATACAGTTTTATTCTTCTCTCATTTTGAGAACAATCATCACACTTAGGAAACAAGTTTTTTGTCCATATTAAATTACCCCAAATATTGTGATACCCAGCCTTAGCAGGCGGATTGATCATTTGACTTAAAGTATTTATTTTTTCAACACCATTTTCAATAAATCGATATTCTCCTACCAATAAATCTTCGTAATAATTCTTTGATTGATAATGGTTAAATGTTAGCTTTTTTAACTCTAAAGTCAGAGTAGTATTGCCTTGTATGAATTTCCAGGTTCCAACATATTTGTTAAAATCATTATCCACATCTTTATTATAAGTTCCGTTTGTAAAAGCTAAATCGCTATCATTTGCAAGTGAGACCACAGTTTGTGCCTTACAGGAGAATAGGACAAATAAAGCAAGTGTTGTGAAAATATATCTCATAGTTGTATTTAGTTATAGCTAATACTGTCTAACTACGGTTGCTTTGTCAAAATATATTCTCCATAAGGAACACGCATTTCATCAACTGCTCCAGAAGGAATTGATATAGATGCCCCATTTTTGTAGATTTTTGCTTTTATCCTCACTGTCCCATTTTCATTACTATATCGCAATACGATAGCATTGTCAAGATAGTCTCTGATTGGATCAGCTATATGAAGTTTTACCCTTTTTTCATTTATAGAACATTCCGAGCATTGTGGAAAATAGCCTCTATTTATGATCAGATTTCCTTCGATATTATTAATTTCATTTTCACCAAGTTGCTGGTTTATTCTTTCTAAAGTATTTACAATTTCTGTTCCATTAGCCACATAACGATATTCACCAACTAAAAGATCTTCATAGTAACCTCCTGTCGAATAATAACTATGTACTATCTTTTTGAAAATGATTTCTAAGGAAGTATTTCCCTGTTGAAATTTCCAGATACCAACAAACTTGTCAAGGTCGTTATCTACGTCCTTATTGTAAGTTCCACTTTTATACTTTAACGGATTATTACCTCCTGCAATTGGAATTATAGTTTGTGCCTTACATGAGAACACGATAAATAACACAAGAAGATTAAGAATATTTTTCATATCAACATTAATTACAGTTACTTTCATTAATTGGTTTATTAGTCTTAGTGTCCGGATTATCGTTTAGAGCTAATTTAGTCCACTTTGTCATATTTTCATCCAATTTGTATAAAGAAATATTAAGATTATTATTTTTCAGAAAGGTTAGAAATGATTTTTGGTAGTCAATAGCGTAACCCGCAGGAAGCAAAGTATTTTTATCCGCCAGGTCTTGTTGGGCACTATCAATTTGATCCATAAACCTATTTCTAGACTTCTTATTTGCGTATATAGCGTTTAAATGTTGAATTGCTTCAACATCATCTGCACTTATAGCATAAGTCGCTTGATTTGACACCAATATATGTACAGGTATTTTTGGATTGGGTGTACTTTGGTTAGCGCTATAATTATGTTGTACATAGAATTTCGATAAAATGAATACATCAGCATGTGAAAACATAGGAGCATGTACATTTCTATGAGAATGTAGTCCACCAAATAACGAGGGAGAAGTCGAAGAATAATTTACATAACTATCACCCGTGTTTTCTGCTGGTACTTCAACTAGAGAAAGTTTTCCTTGCGTGTTTAAAATAAGGTTATATCCTTGCTCTCGATTACCTGTCAACACCTGAGGGCTTCTTAAATTTGTTATTGCCGCTTTAAAATTGAAGCTTTTCAACAACTCATTCAATTTGTCACAATGCAAAGGAGGTTCTACCCAGTCTTCAACAGGTACCGTTATGATATTTGGGCAACGTGGACAATTACTAGGAGGATTAGAGCTTCCTCCGTTTGGATCTTCATCACCGCCACCGCCATTACCACTTTGCCCTCCGGTATTATTACCTCCGGTGTATTGGCCTGCTCCGGCACCAAAACTTCCACCACCAGCTACTGCATCGCACGTTGTCGTTGTAACTCCGTAAAAAAAAGCTGAATTACCGCATCCATCTCCACGAACATGCTCTGGTCCAACTTTATTACCACTTTTATCTTCATTACACATCATTATCGTAGCTGTATGGCAAACAATATCTTTGCCCATTAGCGACACATTATAATTGATTGGGATTAAATCAATATTTCCTTTGAATGTAAACGAACCGTGAGAACTTGAATATAAAGCTTCATTTGGAGTGTACTTTAAAATGTAAGCACTTGGTTGTCCTATACTATCTACATTGATAACAAGGTTTTCAAAATAATCAGGGTTATTTATTTCTCTTGTAATCTTAAAGGTATAGGAAGTTTTAGTACCATCTTCTATCACCTTTGCTCCGTACGGTACGATATTGAAATTGTAGAGAGCTTCTATTGCTGTACGGGATTTATCCCTGTTGGCATAAACTTTATTATAGGCGGTTAGAAATTTACTTTCGCCCAATAATTTGTAAAGAGAAGATTCTCTCATTTTGATTTTTGCCGCATAGTTTTCCCTACGGACAACTTCCTCGTTCAGCTCGCAGCCTGTAAGCATCACCAGGATCATAAAAATCCATACTTTAAAAATAGTTTTCATAATTGTTATTAAAATGCGTGTGCAAATATTGTCCAGTGATAAATAAAACAATTACGGTTTTCCCGCAATTGATACATTTTGCACCAAAATGCAGTATAAACACTTACAAAGACTATTTTACTTTTCTTACAGTGAGTATCTGTATTACTTAAAATGTTACAAACATTTATGGAGATGAGTTTGAATGTATGATGGGAGTCATTCTTTTTTTTGATCAATTAATGAAATTATGGAAGTGTTGTATCCCAAATACAGACAGAAAAATTAATTTCATAATCGCTTATTATAAATATTTCTTTCTTTTCATCTGTGATAGAATGGATGTGGATATAAAAATGTGTAGATATGTTAATGTGTTTGTTCATTTATAGATATCAATGCACAAATATTTCAAGGCGCTTGCAAAATACCTTCTATTAACGTCTTTTTTAAAACATAAAATTAAGTAAAAACACGTATTGTTTTGTGGTTTAGAAATTACTTTCTTACGTGTTTTATTAAATACAGCTATATAGCTTTTTTACGAAATAAATAAGTAAAAAGTTTTGTGAAAAACTATGTATGTAGCGAATTATATCTAAAAATGCCGAAAAGACCTAAACAACACGAACTTGAAGATTTATCTAGAGCAAAATTTCAAATTTGTCTCCCAAAAAAATGGGTATTAAGAAGTAAGGAAAAAGATTATGGCATAGATGGTGAAGTTGAATTATTCAATGAAGAAGGAAATGCACAAGGAATTTTATTTTATGTTCAACTTAAAGCAACTGGTTCAAAAGATATTTCACAAATTTTAAATGTAGACTTCAATATTGAAACGTTAAAATATTTTGCTAATTTAGAAATCCCTGTACTTTTAGCAAGATATTCTGAACATTTCGATAATTTTTACTATAAATGGATCAATTCAATAGACTTAACTTTTTCAAAAAAAGAAGCAAAAACTTTTAGAGTCAAAATTGATTCGAATTCTGTTTGGAATGAAAGTACTCATAAAACAATAGAAAAGGAATTAATAACTCTAAAAACAGTAAAATCAGGACAATTTATCTTTCCTGTTTCTTATTCAGTCTCAATAGAAGACGAAAAAGTACAAGACATAAAAAATGATTTATTTAAAATTCAACTACGCAATAAATTAAATAATTATTCTGATTTCTTATTATTTAAAGAAGAAAATAGCTTTGTAAATATTAATATTGATAATAATGTATTAACAATAAAACTTAGTATTTTAAAAGGTGTTTATTTCCATAATTTAAATCTAAGATCAAAAGAAAACTTCCTCGACTTTATATCACAAGATATATTATTAGGTTTGTCCCTTTGTTTTATCTTAAATGGACAAATAGATTTTGGTGGTAGAATTATTTTTGAAAATAATCTTGAAAAATACTTACTCCAAAATAAAGAAATATTCTTAATTATCCTTCCTTATTTATTGGAGAGTTCTTATTTTGAAAAGTCACTAAAATTAATAGATGATTCTTTAGTTAATAATGGAAATGAAATCTTCTTGTTTCCAACTATTATTAATATTTTATTAAATACTAATAAAAAGAATAAATCAATTGAAGAATTTTTCATTTCACAATTAGAAAAAACAAAAAAATTAAAAATTGATTCACTAATTGCTTCTTCTTTTTATAATCTTGGGAGCTTTTACAGGCGTCATAATGAAAATTATAAATCGATTCAAAATTATAAACAGGCTAAAAAAGCTGATATAAATTACTTAAAAAGGGAGTATTTCTATAGAGAAATTGCAGGAGTGTGCTTTTTGGCAGGTAAATTTTATTTTTCTTCTAAGTTCTATTCAAAGTCAATTGAATTAGGCGCCAAAAGTGATACAAAATTACTTTTGGCAGATTCTTTAATGTTTACTGGTAAATATGAAGTAGCAAAAAACTTGTTTTTAGAATATATTAATGAACATGAGGATCCTTACGATGAATTTACTCTCAAATATATTTTACTTGATAAAATAATCGAATCAAAAGGCATCAAATCACAAACAAGAAAAATAATTGAAGCTAACAAACTTGCAGACATTTCAAAATCAGAATCTTTAATGAATGGTCAAGAATGTGTTGAAAATGCTTTGAAATTAGATTTACTTTCTTCTTTGGCGTGGTTTAACTTGGCGGCTATAAAAAGAGAAAATGATGAGTATGAAGAATCCACATATTGTTATGCAATATGTGCTATTATTAAACTTTATGATATCCAGTCCTGGGTGTTTTCTTTTTTCATGTTTATAGTTTATTGCCTTGACAAAATTGATTTTGTAGTTGGTTCTCTTATTCTTAAAACAGCTTATTTATTAAATGGGGATGATTTTTTAATCGAATTATTTAGATTGTTAGATGAAAACGGATTATATAACCAACAAGTTATTGATTTAATAAATGAAACATTAATAGGGATTAAAAGAGATAATAACTCTGGAATAATTAGATTAATTAATCAAGAAAATTTTAATGAAATTGAAATAATCAAAAAATAACTGGCTACAACAACGATTTGACTCAATAGCTCTATTTATAATTAAAATCACGTTCGATTTTCCCATGAAAAGTCTTATCTTAGTAAGAAATAATCGTTCCACGCAGCCACTACTGCGCCAAGCCGCAAAACGTTACCATAGATAGAAGAAACTTTCATCTTCAAATGTTATTATGGAAATTGACCTTTATAAAACAATACCTATTGGAGTTTCATTAATAGCAATTTTTATTTCAATTGCTACAATTTTCATTACAAGACAAAATTTAAAAAGGCAATTACGATTAGCCAAACTCGAAGAAATTCTCGAAATACTATTATTCTTAGAATCACACTACCGAGGTTTATTTTTACTTTTTAAAGATTTTGAACAGAAAGTCGAGCTTCCAGAAAATCGAAAAGAATCACCTAAATATTTGAATGATTCATCCGCTTATAAAGAAAGCTTTACAAAATTATTTGATTATGAAACCTTGATAAATAAAATTTCAAGACTGAATGTTTTAGCAAAAGCATATCTACCAAACAAAAAAAACTTAAAAAACAAAGCACTCACGATTGCGGACGTATATTTTGCAATGTATACTTATGTAAATTTTGACGGAAATTTGAGAACTAAAAGTGCTTACAATATAATTCCTAAGCCTACAGAAATGAAAGCTCTTATTTCGCAACTATCAGATCAAATAATTTTTGAAATGAACTTAGGATATAAAAATACTGGTGATAGAGAGTATTACAAATATTATAAAAGTCAATTTCAGAAAGACTTATCAATGGCAATTTCACTCGAACGGAAAAAATTAGAACGAGAAAAATCAACCTCTGTTAACAGCGGTTTTGCGCCTTAGTTCGTTTATAAATCTTCCCGAGTTTAAATTCTCGGTTTTAACTAGTATTTTTCTTAAATTGTTATTACTGACGCTAATCCGCGAGACGCTAGTGGTAATTATAAAACGACACGAAAATGGACGAACTTAAAAGACCAGAAATAGTAAACGTAGAAAATTTCTTAAACGAGTATGTTGAATATTTTGGAGGGCTAGTTATTTCCAAAGACGAACATAACTTAGACGACAGACCTAATGCAGACTATTTATTTAGAGAACAAAATGTAATTGCTGAACTGAAATGTTTTCAAAAAGACTTATTTAATAACGAAGAGGACATTCCCAGATTTTTAAATTTTTTAGACAAATGGGAAGAACATGAACTAATTAAAAAAGAAGACCAAATTGGTCATATATTTGGCGCTAGACAACTTCCAACAGAATGCTATGTGGACTTACTAAAAGCTTGTGAAAAGACTATTGACAGAGTTTTACATAAAGCAAACAAACAAATCAAAGAATCTAAAACAACATTTTCATTACCAACAGCTAAAGGACTTGTTCTTTTGTGTAATGATGGTAACTATTTTATTCAAAATAAGACCTTTATTGGACTTATAACAAGCTTAATGAGTCGAAAATATATGGACTCTGACATTGATGGTTTTGTTTATTTTACGATCAACCAAACTTCCACAATGACCAGAAGTGATTTAGATTGGGGATTGTGGTGTCCGTCATACAGAAAGGAAAATGACAAAGAGTTTGGCGACTTTGTAAACGAACTGGGTTTTAAGTTGAATAATGATTTTTATCCAATGAAAACAGGTGTACCTATTTTAGATAAAGTCATAACAGACAACCATAAAACAGGTGTTGACTTAATTAAATCAATGACACATATACCAAAAGAAATAATATATAAAAAGAAATAACAGCCACCAACAAGGATTTTGCGTCAGGCGGGCTGAAGTGTAAATTTGGAGCTTTGCGCTTCAGCTCCATAGGAATACAAAGCCCGATAGCATTATAAACAATAGACCATATAGCAAGATTAAATAATAATCATATACTTCTTACTACCTTATTAAAATACAACAAAAGCGGCATCAGGTGTTCGATTGTGATACCTGTCAGCCCGCCACTTTTAAAAAGCCCTGATTTTAAAATCAGGGCTTTTTCTATTTTACGATACTTTGCGATTTTCTTCTCCGGTGAACAAAACTACTCTTCTATCTTTATTACATTTTCTATTTCAATGCTTTAGCTCTAAATTACGTAAAAACACGTATTGTTTTACTGCAATCAAAAATGTACTGCTTGTTTTACAAAAACGTACATATGCTAATAATTTTGCGAATTCAGATCGTTTCTCATCTGTATTGTTTCGAGGTATCCTACTGGTACCGATATAACGACTAAGTTTATCCCCCCTTTTAATACAGTTAATTAATTCATCATTCTTTAATCGAATGGGCGCAACAATTATTACACTAAGAATGTTTATTGTAATTAACCAGTGAAAGTTATTTCATTTTGTATTATAAAGGTGTTACACAAAAATCTTGTTCCTGCGTTTCGCACTCTTATGGATAAAAAACTAATGCTTATGGTTATTTTCAAACCTAAATTACTATAACACAATACATTTACTAAGAAAATTAAAAGCTAGCCAGATTATTTTCGTTCATTTATTTAAAAGTGGAGTTCAGAAATCACTATAAAAACGGGGAGCAATCCGAAAAGCCTTAGGAGTAGGAATAATAATAAATTTTAGAAATCATGGCAAATACAATAAACATTCTTAGTGTAATAGATGTTGAAACGATTCTTGCAAATAAACTTCCAGTAGGAACTGCAACAAATCCAACATCACTGGGATCATATGGGACATCAGACATATATGTGTATATGATTACAAGCAGAGGCTACATAGACAGTGCTGATAAAAATAGAGCGGATTCCGAATTGATAATTGATGCTAATGTAGGAGATACCATTCAATGGGAATTAACGTGCCCTGGATCCGGTTTACAGCATGACGCAATAATTACAGCTGTAACTCCGGGCTCGCAACCTAATCCTCCTTCAATTGCTACTCCAGTTGCTATTGTTACGTATAGAACTATTTATGATACGGCTGGGTCACCGGGTTACCAGATAGTTAAGCAGACCGATTACTGTTCTAATGTGCTTGCTTCAGGAACTACGCAGTATTCAATTTCTTTTCAAATAATGGATAATTCAGGAAACAACCTTGGTTATTATTCTTGGGATCCTTTCGTAAAGGTAATGAATACAGGAGATTATCTGAAAGAGCGTGAAGCTTACCTCAAAAAGCATGAAGCAATAGTATAAAATCAACCAACTTAAAAACATAAGAAAACATGGCAAAAAATGCAGTATTTCAATTATCTGCTCTAAGTCAAAATGACGCAGGAGCAGCAGACGGAAGTCAACTATTCTGTGAAGTAACAAAAATTACGAATGGAAATTTAAGACCCGGGTCTTTCGCAATTAACGAGATGGTGGCCTTACCAACGCCTCCCGGACAAAATGGTTCCGGACCTACACCTACCTGGTTTTTAGTTCCCGACGATAATATTGTAGACACTTCTTTCACTATGGAAATCTCATGTCCATCAGATTCAAGCTATCCTACAACCAAAATCACAGTGAAAGCTTCTGATGTTCAAAAATGGGCAGTTATACCTTACAGAGAAAGAGACAATCAAATTTATCAGGAAGGACAATATGGTATTTTTGGTTTTGCGCAAGAGGGGGCTGATGGGTTAATTTATACCGTTACAGCAGGGGTATTAAATCCAAAATTGCAAGGATAATATTTTTCATAGCATTTATACCAATCCAATTTTTAATCCAGCTCGTCTTTTTATCATTAAAATTCAGTCTAAGCCTAGTCAAGAACTAAATTTAGACTGAATTTTTATTGGTACACACAAGCATCTATTATATTGGATTTTAGCTGTTTAACATCAAAAATACGACAATAGTAGCCTAATGATGATAGTAATTTAGTACCAAGATCCTTACCCCCTTTTTTATACTGCAAAGCTTATAAATAGGGCATGCCAAACAATATCTTTTCCCATTAGTGAAACGTTATAATTGATAGGTATTAAATTAATATTTTCTTTGAATGTATACGAACCGTGCGAAGTTGAATGTAAAGCTTCACATGAATAGTTCTTTCTTTTAACCCGATAGCGCGGATTTGCAATCCGTGCCAATAAAGAAGCACTAAGCTACAACCTTAAAAAGTTGTAGTTTTGTTTTTTAACATATATTAGTTTAAAAACCTTCGCGCAGATATGCAATCCGCGCTATCTGAAGCAAACCTTGCACCCTTTTTATTATTTTGACTAGCCCTAAAATAAGCTGACTATTTTTTGAATCTAAATTTGTCATTAGAGATCAAAAAATCCTGTATTATCTTCCTTCATTTTCTTTTTGATTTTGTCAATTATTTTCTTTTTGCCTAGAATAGATGTACCTACCATTGTTTCAGAAAGAAAAGTAATCTTATTTCCATCAATTATATAATCATAAAAAATCAAATCCGTTTCAATCACATTTGTGCTTTTAAAAGTAATTGTAAATTCAGGTATTAGAAATGATATTACATTTTCAATATATTCTTCTCCAAAGTTTTTAGATATTTTAACTTCCTTTTTAAAAAACATAATTACCTATAATTTAAATGCGCTGCTTTTGCAGATCTTTCATTGGACGATCTATAGAACCTCGTTTAGGATGGCGCAATTTACATATTTGCGGTACTATTCCAAAATTTCATAAAATCGATAAGCGGTTGTAGCCTATTGGAGAAATGGCAGAGTGGTCGATTGCGGCAGTCTTGAAAACTGCTGACTGTAACAGGTCCGGGGCGAATCCCTCTTTCTTCGCGACTTCTCAAAAACCCTGATTTTAAATTTATTTGTAGTTTGGTAGATACGGTTTCGAAATCCGATTGGGTCGTAAATTACAGATTCTTTAAGTGAAAACATATCTGATGGTATATTATTAATAATAATGCTAAAAAACTCTATTTATTATACCCTTATATTGTAATATTGTACCTATTAAAAAAATATATGAAGACAACCAAACTACTGCTTTTAGCCTTATTTATTGCCAATTTCAGTTATGCCCAAACTGCATTAATGGATAGTTTAGTTCAAAAAAACTACGCCACCTTTAAAAAAAGCAATGACAACACTTTCGAGGGTAAAGGATGGACTACCCTACTGGATGAAATCGGCAAAAGCAATTCCGTGTTATTGGGTGAGCAGCATTTCACCAATGAAGTCCCCTACTTCACCAACGCGATTGTCAATGCGATCAAATTCGACAACTATATTCTGGAAGTCGATCCCTATACAATCAACACAATAACAACAAAAATTAAATCGTTATCCGCTACTGAACTCGACAAATTCCGTGAAGAAGCAAATGAAGCTTTATCATTTTTACAAGGGGAAGCAGAGTTTGATTTATTCAAAAACATAGTGCAGCAGAATATCAAACCATATGGAGCGGAGCAAATTAGTTTATTTTCAGACCGATTACTGTTTTCAGAATTGAGTAAGCAATCTAAAAATGCCAAAGCAAAAGAAATCTATAAACAGATGATCACTAATTCCGCTGCTTATGATACCAAAAACAACACCACCTTCTATTTGTTCTCTGACGATTGTCTGGCAAAAATGAACGCATTAAGCGCTATGAATTTATCCGCCAACGAAAACGAGCAGCTTAAAGCATTAAAATTAAGTAGAGAACTGTATCTAAATAGAATTCATGCTTTAAGAATTCAATATATAAAACACCTGATTCTTGAAAAACTTCCGGAATGGAAGGATAAAAAGAATCTTTTCAAATATGGTGCTAATCACGCACCTAAAGGAGAGAGTTTAAAGGAAATATTCGATATTGGCAATCTGGTTTACAATATTGAAGAGGCCAATTACCGGAAATCATTACACATTATGATCATCGGAAAGGGAGAAAAAGAAAAATTAGCTGATTTAGAGCAATATAAATCGTTCTTAACTGTCGTAAAAGATGACAATTGGTATGTCTATGATTTAAGACCCTTGAAACAAGCAATCTCTAAAAAGAAGCTTAAAGTAGACGATTTGGAGCTAGAACGAATTATAAAAGGTTATGATTATTTTGTTTTTATTCCAAACCTTACTAAAGCTCAAAAAAGAGGTAAGTCAACACATTAAATCCTCTCCAGAGCCAACTATAAAAAAGCCCGGATTTTAAAATCCGGGCTTTTTTACGTCTGTATAGCTACTTTTTTCTTTGTAGGGATGAATTCTAAATCCGCGCTATTGAAGTTATCGAGGATATTATTTTTTTCTAAATTTTCCTGACTTTGCGGAACAGTTTAATTATCTCGACTCAAGAAAATGATTTACTGATTTTCATACTCCAATCAAACTATGGCTTTTATAGTACGTCAGACATTTATTTTTTTAAAATCTTTTTAGTTATTGTTTTTCCGGCAGTATCTTCAATTTTTATAAGGTACATCCCAACATTATAGTCTGATAGATCAATTTCAATATTGCTTTGAGTACCTCCTATTTTTTGTCCATACATATTATAAATAGCTAAACTTTTTATGTCAAAATTAGCAGAGATATAAACTTTTCCATTTGTCGGGTTAGGATATAATGCTACTCTATTATTCTCGAAGTCTTGATTACTAAGCTGGTCGACTACTTCTGTAACTACGGTATTTGTATGTATTGCCGAATTGTAGTCGAAATAAATCTGAGCGTCATTATGGAAAAGATCACCAACCACAACATTGTTTTTTGGTTTGATCTTATAACAGATAAAACCGTGAGATCCTGCTTCATCGGCTAAACTGTAAGGTAAATAAATGCCTTTAAAAACAAATGATATTTGGTTTCCGTTGCGAATTGAAATGTAATTATTATGGCTTATTCCATCAATCCGTAATGAATCCCAATCCAGGTTTTCATCTAAAGTATTTGTAACCGTAACGTTGATAGCACTTGCTGTACCGGTATTTTGAAATCTGATGACATAATGTAAATAGTTGTCTGTTTCATCAACTGATATGCTTTCGCCTTCTAAAACGTTGATATCATTTGGGTCAAAAGAACCAATTACTCTTTGATGAAGTTGAAAGATATTGTCTGTCGGAGTAGCATCTCCTGCTAATGGATTTATTGTTGCGGTAAAATTCAGGATGTCATCTAAATTTACTACTGGTGGCGCAAATGTTTGAAAAACGACTCTAATCATTCTTGTTTCAAACGGCTTCATATTTGTAAAATCATAAGTCAGTTCATTTGTTGTCTGACTGTTAACCAATGGGTTTGATGTTGTCAAAGTCAATTTTGCAGCATCGAACTGAAGTTTTACATTTCCACTTAATTGAGTAGTTCCTTTATTGTGGTAAACGATAATATAAGAAGTCGAAAATCCGGGTCTTGCTTCAGCATCTGGATATATAGTCACCTCTAAATCATCAACAGTTTGGTTGTCTGTTACACAAAAGTTTACTGTTTGCACATTATTGATTCCAACAAAATTGGTGTTCTGTGAATTTGGAGAAACAGTAAAATAGCCCGGTAACGTAGTGGCAACCGAAGTAGTGTAGTTTCCGGGTTCTTCCACATAGATTTGATAGTATCCATTATTACTCGTAAAAGTGGAATAAGTATTGTTATTGTTGGTTTGTGCAACTACTTTTACATTTGACATTGGATTATCTGCATCATCACATCCGTTATGGTTTAAATCCAATTTTACGGTACCTATAATTTTATTGAGTGAAAGTCCGGTATTTTTAAACCAGGAAACGACATTGTTTCCTGAATAATATGTTGAATACAAAATATCGATTTTTCCATCATTATCAACATCAACAGCATTATACGTATTATTTCTTTCTGCATTAACAACTAAAGTTATTGGTTGACCAAAAACGCCAAGACCATTCAGATTTTCTAACCATAATGTATTCTCACCATATTGTTGACTGGTTACTATATCCAAATCACCATCATTGTCCATGTCTGCCGGAAATACGCCTGATAAACTTGAATAGTTTAACACTTGCGGATTGCTATTAAAAGTTCCTTGTCCGTTGGTGTTTTTAAACCAGCCTATGTAGTTACTTGAGCTAAGGTAAATTCCATAAACAAGGATATCTTTATCGCCATCACCGTCCATATCTACACAAAATAGAGTATTAGCCGAGCCATTATATACCGTTTCAAAAGAAGTGCTAAAAGTACCTGCACCATCTAAATTTTTGATAATACCTATTTTTGTACCGCAAAAAATGATGTCTTTATCACCGTCAGCGTCTATGTCTGTAAAAACAATTTTATAGATATTAAAGTTGTTAATCAACTGAATGGTTTGTCTTGGTCCAAAATTTCCCAACCCGTCTAAATTTTTATACCATCTAATCAGCCCAACGCCATTGCTTAAATTATCAACAGTTATAAGATCATTATGGCCGTCATTGTCAACATCTTCTATAAATACTTCTCCCTCATCGCTCGAGTAGCCCTCTATGTACGCATTTGGTGTAAAATTTCCGGAACCATCATTTTTAAACCATTTTCCATAAATTGCAATATCAATAGCACCATCACCATCTATATCACCAAGCTTATATTTAAGACAAGCGTCTGAAAATGTGATTACCTTTTGTAAACCGGTACTTCCCGCTCCATCTGTATTTTTATACCAAACTAATTTTTTACCATAGCGAATAGTTGTAATGAAATCTAAATCCCCGTCATTATCCAAATCGGCTGCCTGAACATTACTTGGATTATCACAATTTTTACCTAAAACTTTTATAGTGGTGTAATTTTTATACCAAACCAAATAATTGTCATAATAATTTCCTGTAACGATATCTTTTTGATTGTCACCGTCAAGGTCTGCAATTTTAAAAGCCTTTAAACTATCATTAGTAAAATCTTGTATGATGCGACTTGTGGTATACAGATGGGAACTGTCATTCTCTAACCAAAGTATTCTATCGGGACTCTGCCACATCGATTTGGCCGCTACAATATCCAGATCGCCATCGTCATCCATATCTTTTAAATGAAAATCTATAATCCGGTCACCGGTATAGCTTGAATGTATGACACTAGCATCACTATAATTACCTGTTCCTGAGTTTTTTAACATTATCATTCTGTTATTTGCAGCAAACAGAATGTCGTTATCACCATCAGCATCCAAATCCTGAAATAAAACTTTGGTCCGGATCGAATAATTCATTTCTGGTATTTCGTTTCTCAATAGTTGGAACGGACCAAAACTACCTTGCCCATTAGTGTTGATAAAGAGCCCTGCTTTCATATATTGGTCTGTTAACGACGAAGTAACCACAACATCATTATCGCCATCGCCATCGGCATCAGCAATATCAAATGAAGTGACTAAGCCCAAACCCGTGGATGCAATGGAATAAGGAGTTGAAAAATTCCCCAAGCCGTTTGTATTTTTAAACCAAGCCAGATTTCCTGCATTTGTATTGGCCACAATGTCCAGATCGCCATCTCCATCTATATCGGCTGCTTTTGCATAATAGCCTCCTGTAATATTCTCTATCAAGACATGTGTAGTGAAATTGCCCTGTCCTAAATTTTCATGCCAAGCAATGACTCCATACGTACCTGAACCTGAGACAACATTGCTGGAGCTTGAAACAATATCCATATCGGAATCATTATCAATATCAGCTAATGAAATTGAAGTTATTCCTCTTAACTGATCTGAAATGATGTGTATATTTCCATAATTACCTTGACCATCCAGATTTTCCTGCCAAACGATATAATTAGTGTCAGATGACGATATCATATCGAGATCCCCATCATTATCTATATCGAATGGAATCACATTGTTAACACTACCAATACAATAACTATTGTCAATTATATTATGATTTAGAAAATTAATCTGAGCATTACTAAATACACTAAAAAAAAGAACATAAATTAGTAAATTTTTTTTCATTCCGAGAATTTTTATTGATTTTGGATTAACCGGGCAAAGGTATTATTTTAAATCGCTTACACGGTAGTTACAAATTATCTTTGTGTGCATAAATATTATAATTATGTAAAAATTCATTTCATCTGCAGCATTCACTTTGCGCAATTCGCAATTTTCTATTGTGTTTTCTAAAATTGCTGGTAACGGTTTTCGAGCTTTGCATTAGTTTAGATTTTAACATAAATTACTATATATTGAGCCTTGTCCAAATATCAAATCGAAACCGTTTCACCCAAGTAAACACATACAAGCGCTATTTCCATAACTGTCATAAAATCATAAAATTCTATAAACAACTCTGATAAACTGGAATAAAACCATATACACAGACTTATTAAAATACCACAAAAACGGCATCAGGTGTTCAACTGCACTACCTTTCCACAACTTTACAAAAGCCCTGACAAATTATATCTCTGGGCTTTTTATAGTCTTAAGAACGTATCAAAATCCACGCTGTCAGTTATCTTTTAATAAATTTCACAATTATGCGAATTGATCAAACACTTTTTTGACTATCTTCCCCAACCCTATCACGAATCTGGAATACTTTGAAACAAAACATTTAAAAATGGCAAAGCACGACGATATGACCCTTGGAGATCTTTTAAAAAAAGCTCCTAAAAAAAGTATTTTTAGTACGATCGGACAACTCTTTAAAAAGAAGCCATTAACGTTTGAAAAAGCGCTAAAAAACCCTTTAAAACACACCTCACTCGACCTAAGAAATCAAAACCTAAAGGAACTGCCGGAAACCATCGGACAATTTAAAAACCTAAGACAGCTCTATCTGGATAACAATCAGCTGACAAGTCTGCCGGATGCCATTGGTGAACTGACACAATTGGACTTACTAACCCTAACAGGCAACCAATTAGCAAGCTTGCCGGACGCGATCGGAAATCTGAGCAGTCTTACCTATATCGACCTCAAAAACAACCAGCTCACAAGTCTGCCGGACGCAATTGGAAAGTTAACCAGGCTTACCAATATCGATCTGGAAAGCAACCAACTAAAAACATTTCCCGATAGCATCTGCTCCCTGACGAGAGTACATAGTTTCAATGCGGCAAATAACCAACTGATCCAGCTTCCGGAACTATTCGGAAACATGACTCAGATTCAGGTACTAAACTTGCATCACAATCAACTAACGCATTTACCGGAATCCTTAGGAAACCTAAAAGAAATGGTCGTTTATCTTAATATTAGTAATAACCGCTTAAAAACCCTGCCCAATACGTTGCATAAGGTAGTCTTTGAAGATATCTATCTTAATAACAACGAACTGGAATCACTGGGAACCTTAGGTCAGGGTAGCTACCGGATCGATCAACTGCACCTGAAAGGCAATCCGCTTTTAACAATACCGGAGACCTTGTCGAAAAGGCCGGGTTTATGGCTGTATCAATAAAACGGCTGCTCGACAAACAAATAACACCCGCTACAAGCCTCAGAACAATAGCGACACGCAAAACAATTTTATGAAAAAAAAGATACCCCTAATTGCCCTTTTTGTTGTTACCATTTGCCAAGCACAAAGCCACCAACTAAACTGCGAGAATATCCATAAAGTAGACAACCCAAAAGAATATTATGACGAATACAGTTCCGGCGGTGGCTATGAGAACTTAACCGTAATGAAAAAGAATTTTAAAAGTGCTATTTTCAATTCCAAGGATAGCGATTTAAAAGCTATTGTGATTCGGATACAAACACAATCGAATGGTGCATCTATAATGGATGATGCCAGGCTTTATCAACCAAAAGAAAATGAAATTGCTCTCTTTTTGGAAGATGAAGATCGAAAATCTTTTATTGGCACGTCACAAAAAATGTTCTTTAAAGTCGGTGGAAAGCTAAAAACATCCATCATTAAAGGAAAAACAAACGGATTAAAAATTCTGGAATTTATAAAATGTGGCATGCTAAATCTGAAAAGAATGCCAATTGATGATAAAATAGTCGAGAGTTTGGAGAATGAAATCACAAAGTAAAAAATTACGCTAATACTTATATAAACAAAATAACAAGTCAAAAAAATGGACCATAACAATCCCAAAATATACACCCTCAATTGCAGAAGCTGGATGGGAAGCCTGAGCAGAAAGAGTAGTAAAGTACAACAGTCCAAATGCGAAAAATGTAACAGAGTATTAAAAGAAGAAATCGAATATTCGAAAGTAGAATTGGAGGTCGACCGATATAACGGAGAAGATTGGGCAAGCGCTTCCGGTATACTAATGGTTTCCCATAAGTTGTATGAAGCGTTGATGTTGGCAGGAATTAAAGGATTTGCACCCCTAAAAGTGAAAAAAGTGCCCTATAAATATGCCGACATTGATGTTAAAACAATACCCGATTTTGTTTATTTAGCCATTTTAGCTCCTGCCGTTAAAAATATTCCTATTGCTTGCGATTATACCGGAATTTGCGAAGGATGTAATCTGACTCTCAATAAATACAATGAAGAAAAATCGAAATTGATTATACGGAAAACAACTGAAAATCCGATTCATCTACAGGTTTTTTCGGATACGTATGAAGGTGCCGATATCTTTGATTTTACAGACCACGGAGAAATTGGCGTAACTCAAAAATTTCTCGATGTCATCAACAATTTTAATTGCCCCGAGGCAATTATTATTCCCGCAGAATGGATTTAAGAACACTATAAAAAAAATATGGAATTTAAAATCACCGAACAGTTTCAAAATTTAGAAACCATCACAAAATCAAACTATTTTGAAGAGGTAACTATTAAATCGAATATTTTAGAAACGGATCAGGCTACCGCTGATTTTGTTATCAATGATTTTTCACAATTGGGATATGAACACGTAGCCGATAGATATTTAGATATTTTGAATATCGACAAATTCTATTTTCATGCCTGGTTTGAAGTAGCCGATTTTGCGACGCAGTTGGAATTTAATATTGAAAAACTGTACAGCGGATTGTTGCTAACGGAAAAAAAGTATGACGAAAAACTTTGGTTTAAAGGGCAAACACCGGAAGAAATAGCCTTGTGGAAGACGTTCCGTATTCTCGATACGCGTCCGGAAATTGGCGATGGTAAACTAGCCGTTTACAGTATTCAGGATGGCTTCGCACCACCAAATGAACCGGTCGTTTATTATATCAATAGAGCGCTAGCCTATAAAACCAATCTGACGCTTAACGGCTATTACGAAGCGGTTTTGGATTTGTTGGGCATAGCCGATTGGCAGTATCTTTTTACCGAAGTGTCATTAGCCGATTTAAAAGCAGATGGTATTTATCAAAACCTGAAACAAGCTTTGGAAGCCTTACAAAAAGCGTTTCCGGATAAAGACTATAGCCGTTATTTTAAGCTTTTGGAAGAACGGTAAAAGCCTCCAAAGCAGAAATTGAAGTGGTAAAACCTTATCCGTATATGGAGTTATCATACCAATCGCCACTGCTACGGGGCCAGACTATCAGTGGTTAGCAAAATGAAAACAGTATAATTTGGTCAAAAAATGAACATCGTTCAGAAAAAAAGCATACCTTTATTCCATAAAATTTTACTATGAGTGTAGCAGATCGGAAAGCACGTGAAAAAGAGGCCTTAAAAGCACTCATTTTAAAAGGCGCTAAAAAATTATTCTTAGAAAAGGGAATTGAGCAGACCACCATTAGAAATATTGCCGATGAAATAGATTATAGTGTCGGAACGGTATACTTATATTTTAAAGATAAAAATGCTATTCTACACGATCTGCATTCCATCGGATTTCAAGAATTGGGAACCTATTTTCAAGAGCTGTTTACAATACAAGATCCGATGGAGCGGTTGCGAAAAATGGGCATTGTCTATATAAAATTTGCAATGGAAAATCAGGAAATGTATGATTTGATGTTCAATGTTAAAGCACCTATGGAATTTATCCAGTGTTCCGAAATAGAAGAATGGAACGAAGGCATTACGACCTTTGGTGCTTTAAAAGAAACGGTCAGACAGTGTATTGAAAAGGGGCACTTTGCGGGACATGAAGTGGAAGCCTTATCCTTTATGACCTGGAGTTTGGTTCATGGCATGTGTTCTCTTGAAATCCGTTCGAGAACAAAAGGTGTAAATTTTAGCAATCCGGATACTATTTTGTACGCCGGGTACAATGAATTTTTAAAAATAATTGAACGGTTATAGTTTTTTTTTGTCCAATTAAATGAACATTGTTCATTTTATAAACATAGTATATTATGCGATTACAATTCATGAAACTTATTTTTTTATTTTTTGGGTGCTATACCTATTCCCAAAACAAACTTGATGCTTATATCAAGACAGGCCTTCAGAACAATGAAGTCGTCAAACAGCACCATTTTAATATCAACAGAAGTCTCTGGGCCTTAAAAGAAGCGAAGAGTCTTTTTTATCCGAGCACCTCTTTAAATGCAAATTACACAGTGGCAGATGGCGGAAGAACTATTGCGATTCCAATTGGCGATATGCTCAATCCGGTATACGCTACTTTAAATCAGATGACGAATTCCAATGCTTTTCCAAGCTTAGAGAACCAATCGGTTTTGCTTAATCCGAATAATTTTTACGATGCAAAGGTTCATACAACCATGCCTCTATTGAATTATGAGATCATTTACAATAAAAGAATTAAAGCGTTCCAAAATGACCTTCAAAAAATAGAACTCGAAATATATAAAAGGGAGTTGGTTAAGAACATAAAGATTGCCTATTATAAATATATACAGTCAACCGAGGCTATTGCGATCTATGAAACCGCTTTAAAACTCACGCGGGAAAATCAGAGGGTGAATCAGGTTTTATTTAAAAATGATAAAATAAATCGCACGGCCGTTTTACGAAGCGACAATGAGGTAAAACGCATCGAAGCCCAATTAGAAGAAGCCCGGCAAAATAGTAAAAACGCTCAGGCCTATTTTAATTTTTTAATCAACCGGAAGTTGGATTCCCAAATAGCGATCGACACGGATACGTCCAGTATTCCCGTTGCATTTGATTCGGAGAATACCACAGCACGGGAAGAATTTTCAAAACTTAAAACCGCTTCCGAACTAAATACGACCCTATCCAAACTGACACAGTCTTTTTGGTTTCCAAAATTAAGTGCCTTTATCGATTTCGGCTTACAAGATTTTGATTTTGAAGTCAACAAACAATCCCGCTATTATTTTGGTGGTGTGGCTTTAGAATGGAACATTTTCTCCGGAAATAAGAATACCTATAAGCGTAAGCAGATAGAAGAAGAAGGGAAAAGCATTCTTTCTCAAACCGATCATGTCAAACAGCAATTATTACTGCAATATGAAGTAAACAGAAATAAGCTGTTGGCAAAAATTGAACGCTACCGATCGGAGAAAAATCAAAACATAGCCGCCAAAAAATACAATGATGATATTTCAAAACTTTATAAAGAAGGACAGGTCATTTATATCGAAGTCTTAGATGCTCAAAATCAATATATCAATTCTCTTCTCAATTCAAATATCGCTTTTTATGAAACCTGGATTGCTTTCGCAGAATTAGAAAGAGCCAATGCCACCTATACTATTAACTTTTAAAAATTATTACAATGAAAATAACCAAACTCCTACTCCTTTTTACAATTATAAGTATGCTGTCTTGTAATAAGGCAAAAGATAAAACAGAAAATACGGAAGTTATCGCTGTTAAAACCTATCTATTACACCGTGCCCAAAGCAATGACAGTATTATTGCAACGGGTTTGATAACTACAGAAAATGAGACGAAACTGGCTTTTAAAGTGGGCGGTGTGATCGATCGAATTTTTGTAAAAGAAGGCCAATCGTTTAACAAAGGGCAATTATTAGCCACCCTTAAGCTAACCGAAATCGAAGCGCTGGTTGCCCAAGCCAAACTGGGGTATGAAAAAAGCAAAAGAGACTACAATAGGGTGTACAGTTTGCACAAAGACAGTGTTGCCACGTTAGAGCAATTACAAAATGCAAAGACTTCGCTTGAAATCGCTGCAAAAACGTTGGAACAAGCCAACTTCAACAAAAAGTATGCTTTTATCTATGCTGCTACATCGGGCTTTGTAACCAAAAAGATTGCCAATGAAGGCGAAGTGATACAAGGAGGCTATCCGGTACTGGCCAGTAATGA
This sequence comes from Bacteroidota bacterium, assembly GCA_023446155.1. Taxonomy (GTDB): domain Bacteria; phylum Bacteroidota; class Bacteroidia; order Flavobacteriales; family Flavobacteriaceae; genus Flavobacterium. The sequence continues at coordinate 19,227 of JAEXIT010000003.1, read as the reverse complement.
AAATAACAATCAGAAGAATTGGGTCGTGAAAATTGGTGTTTCGGATAGTGATTGGACTACTATTCACGAAAACAATACCTGTAAAATTGAAGCCAATGGCCATTCGTATTTAGGTATGGTAACTCAAAAAAGTAAGGCGGTAGACCGTAACTCGGGGACCTTTCAAATCGAAATAAAAATTAAAAATGCCACAACCGATTTAGCGGTAGGCATGTTCGCCAAAGTCGTCATCGCCATTGCAGACCACAGAAAAACAAATGCTATCCCCTATGATGCCGTTATTGAGGCCAATGGAAAAAATGCTTTTGTGTTTGTTCCGGTAACAGACACCACCGTAAAGAAAATCCCCATTAAAATTGATCGTTTTAACGATAAAGAAGTAATTGTAGCAAGTGGACTCGAAAATGTTTCCCGCGTCGTTATCGGAAATTCTCCATTTCTGAATGAAAAGTCAAAAATCAAAATCGTAAAATAATATGAGCCTCACCAATTTTACAGTTAAAAATTACGCGTTTACTTTAGTTGTATTCATCATGGTAGCCGTAGTGGGTTTTGTTACATTGTTTACCATGCCAAGGGCGGAAGACCCGCAAATTAGTCCCCCGTCCTACCCGGTCGTTATAGTATATCCCGGAACCAGTCCGAAAGATATGGAGGAATTGGTCGTAAAACCCATTGAGAACAAACTATACGAGTTGGACAATGTTGACAAAATGGTAACGTCAATCGAAGATGGTTTGGCGGTCATTCAGGTAGATTTTAAATACGGCGAAGATGTCGACACCAAATACCAGGAAGTCATTCGGGAAGTAAACAATTTAAGAAGTGAATTGCCGCAGGATATTCACAAGATTGACATTCGAAAAGTCAACCCTTCCGATGTAACGATTCTTCAAATGGCCTTAATATCTGAAAACGCATCGTATAAAGATTTAAAGGACTTTGGAGATGATTTAAAAGAAAAACTGGAAAAAGTTAAGACCTTAAAAAAAGTAAAAGTATCGGGAGCGCCAGAAGAAACCATCCGGATTGATTTAAAACTGGATAAGATTTCGGAGTTACAAATTCCGCTAAATGTTGTTTTAGGAAGCTTACAAAGTGAAGCCGTAAACATCCCCGGCGGAAGTTTAGATGCCGGAACAAAGACTTTTAATGTCAAAACCAGCGGAAAGTTTAAAGACCTCGAAGATATTGAAAACACCGTGGTATACAACGCTAACGGAAAAATCATCACCCTGAAAGAAGTTGCGACAGTAGATTATAAGCTGGAGGAAGAAAAACACATTACCCGACTCAACGGGCACAGATGTATCTTGATTACAGCAGCGCAAAAGGACGGAGCGAACATTAGCAGTACGCAAAAAAAGGCCCTCCCAATTATTTCTGAATTTGAAAAAACACTACCCAAAAACATTGCGTTAGTCAAAACCTTTGATCAGGCAAACAACGTGGCCTTGCGTCTTTCCGGTCTGGGTGTCGATTTTCTAATAGCATTAGGCTTGGTATTAATCACCCTGTTACCTCTGGGAACGCGTGCTTCTATTGTTGTAATACTGGCTATCCCCCTTTCGCTGGCATTGGGTTTAATCGGACTAAATGCTTTCGGGTTTTCTTTAAATCAGTTGAGTATAGTGGGGCTTGTTGTTTCATTAGGCCTTTTAGTCGACGATAGTATTGTTGTGGTCGAAAACATTGAGCGATGGCTTCGGGAAGGACATACTAAAAAAGAAGCGGCCATAAAAGCGACAAAACAAATTACATTGGCAGTTATTGGCTGTACGGCCACATTAATAATAGCATTTTTGCCCTTACTGTTTTTACCCGCTGCGCCGGGAGAATTCATTCGGGGCTTACCGATGGCTGTTATCACCACTATTCTGGCCTCAATGATCGTTTCGTTAACATTGGTTCCGTTTTTATCCAGTCGGATTTTAAAAGAACACCATAATGCAGAGGGCAATATCTTTCTTCAGTATTTGCAAAAATTCATCCATAAAACCTATACACGACTAATGCACAAAGCTTTAGCAAAACCGATAACAACCCTACTCATTACTTTTGCCTTATTCATAGGTTCTATAGCTCTTTTCCCGGTAATAGGCTTTAAGCTTTTCCCCTCGTCGGAAAAACCAATTTTTTTGGTCAACATCAGAATGCCTCTGCAAACCAATCTGGAAGAGAACAAAAGAATCACAAAACGTATCGAACATGAGATTGCAAAACATACGGAAATAAAATACTTCACTTCCAATATTGGAAAAGGCAATCCGCAGATTTATTACAATGTACCACAACAAGAAGAGAAAAATGATTTTGCACAACTTTTTGTACAACTGGATGATCGTGCAACGCCAAAAAGTAAAATCGAACTCATCCAGAAATTACGACAGCAATTCAACGATTTTCCACTGGCCAAAGTAGAAATAAAAGATTTTGAACAAGGTCCGCCTATTGAAGCGCCGATATCAATCCGGCTTTTCGGCGATAATTTAGACACCTTACGGAATCTATCGTTTGATGTTGAAAATATTATACGTTCAAATACCGGAACAATCTATATCAACAACGATTTAAATACGTTAAAAACCGACATCAAGATAAGTATCAATCGTGAGAAAGCCCGAACACTGGGCATTTTTACCTCCGATATTGACAAAACCATCCGATTGGCTGTCGCGGGTATTTCCATTGGAACGTATACGAATGATGAGGGTGACGATTTTCAAATTATAGTTACAACTCCCAAAGGAAACGTAACAACACAAAACGTGCTCACCAATTTATATATCAATAATGCCATAGGAACGCCTATTCCCTTAAAGCTGATTGCCGATGTTGAATTTGTCACTTCTCCGAATAATATCAATCACTTTGACAAAAATCGGTTTATCAAAATTACAGCTTCTACCCGAGATGGTATTTTGGCCAATGACGTTTTAAAAGACATTGTTCCCAAATTGGATCAATTAAAAATGCCAAAAGGATATTATTACAAATTGTCCGGTGAAGCCGAAAGTGAAGGTGATGCTTTTGGTGGTAACTTTACTTCTGTAATTATAGTAACTATATTCTTATTTATCGCGGTACTGATCTTACAATTTAAAACATTCAAAGGAATTATTATTGTCTTATCGGTATTACCACTGGGTGTAATTGGTGGCGTAACGATGCTATACCTGTCTGGTAATCCAATGTCTTTTATTGCGATTGTCGGCTTTATTGGACTGGCTGGTATTGAAGTCAAAAATTCAATTCTTCTGGTTGATTTTACAAACCAACTGCGACTCGAGGGTGTACCGTTAAAAGAGGCTATTGAGAAAGCCGGAGAAATACGTTTTCTCCCGGTAGTATTAACCTCACTAACCGCCATTGGAGGCTTAATTCCTTTAGCAATGAATCCAAATCCTCAGATATCACCATTGGCGTTAGTATTAATCGGGGGACTGATCAGTTCAACAATCTTGTCGAGAATTGTAACACCGGTAATGTATAAGTTAATTCCGCCCCATATCGAAAAAGAGGCTTAAAAGACGTAATAAGAATCCATCTCGATGTTCCGAATCCGAATCATCGTACCGGACCTAATGTTGTAAATAACCCAGTCGGATTTTACCGACTGGGTTCTCTTTTTTTTGCAAAATCGGATCCCAACTTAATCAGTCAAAAAATTGCACGATTAAGAGGTCGGCACGCCCCTTTCTTCGTTTAAACGATACGAAAGACTATTTTAAAACTGTAGCACGAACCAATATAAAAGACTTCCGCTAACAGCGAGCGGTTCGTATAATCATTATACTTTAAAATAATCGTTTTCCTTTTTTATCGATATAAAACCAGATTCCATTTTGTTTCACCAATGCCGTTCCGTCTTTAAAAGCGTCCACACTTTGGTATATTCCTGGAAACAGTACGTTTTGTTCAGCGTCAATAAAATAACCTTTTCCGTCTTTTACCACGGCAAAATTTCCTTCACCCGAATACATCTCATCATAGATAAACGGAATAACCGTTTCGCCTTTTTTGTTGATGCAACCTGATTTTCCTGATTTTCGGATGATAGCCATACCATTATAAAAACTATAAACATTCGTATACTGTATCGGAATAACCAGTGTTCCTTTTCTGTTGACAAATCCATATTTGTCATTTAAAGTCACGGCTGCCATACCATCGCTAAAATGAGGATACCCTTCATAAAGCAAAGGCACCACCACTTCGCCTTTTTTATTGATAAAACCTGATTTCCCATTGCGTTTCACGCTCGCAAGACCATCCTGAAAAAAAGCCGGACTTTCGTATAATGGCGGAATGACAATTTTTTCCTGCTTATCGATATAACCCCATCCGGATTTTCCGCGGATTTTTACAGCGGCCAGTCCTTCACAAAAAGAACCGAGGTCTTCGAAATCATTCCGAACCGGTTTTCGATTGTTCAGGGTATCGATGATATACCATTTGCCATTTTCTTTGACGGTGGTGATTTCTTCATAAAAATATCCTGCTCGTTCATAAATAACAGGAATGATTTCTTTTCCCTTTTTGTCGATAAAGCCCCATTTATGATCTAATTTCACGATTGCTCTATTGCTCTCTTCAAAACTTCCAATAAAATCATATTTCAAAGGTACTACCTCTCGGCCTGTAGTGTCTACAAGTCCGTGCTTCCCTTCCAATTCCACAACGGCTAGCCCTTTATGAAATGTGTATACAAAGTTGTATTTACAAGGCACGACAGTGCGCCCTTTTTTATCAATAAATCCGTATTTCCTATTAATTCCGACTGTGGCATATCCATTTTCAAACGGATAGAAGCCGGAATAGGCCGCCAGCGGATCATCGGTTTTGTATTCCTGAGAATGGCATTGTACACTGCTAAAAAGCAGCATAACAGCAAGCAATACTTTTATTTTATTAAGCGTATTCATAAGTGATGTGATCAAATTGTTTTTTTGTTACTTTTATTTCGGAAACTGAACGTTCCAAAGCATAATCCGCGGCTATTATTTTAGTATATAGAGTCGTATTGGTTATGCTCTTCTGACGAAAATTCAATGTAAAACACTGATAATAGCGTTTTTATTTTATTTATAAATAATAAAAAACACGGTTAATTCTGGCGAAAGATAAATGTTTTTTAAGACAAAATGCACAAAAAACATTTTTCCAAAATTAAAATTTCACACACCTAAGAAAATAATTACTATTTTCGTTTATGATCACTATCACTAAGCGGATCACAAACGTTACCTGCAATCTTATGGAAACCACATTTGATATTGACGAACAAAAACTTTTGCATTTTCTGGCCTCCACAAAAGTGAACGACGCCTGTGGTGGTCATACCGATTTTTGGGAGTGGCATAACGAAACGGAAGAATTAAAAACGAATCTGATTCAGATTGGACAAATTTCTGTTACGCCTGGCGAAAAACAATGGGATTCCCACTATTGGGGACAAGATGCCAAAATCCAATTCGACCGCTATCCGTATTACGGTTGTGCCATTTTTCAATGCCAAAAATGCAATACTGTTTTTTTCCATTATGTAGAATTGGGAGGCCATGGCCCTCAAAAACGATATCGGGTGGTTCGAAAAGAATTAATCGACCTGGAATCCATTATCCCTACGCATCGCATTATAATTGACTACAAAGGCGTGGATTACATCATCTATAAAAATCCGGACTTAAGCTATGGTATTTTAATTAGTAAAACTATAGGTATTGGAATCGATGTTTACCACCAACTGTCAAAAGAAGAACAGGAACTTTACCTAAAAGACGGCATTCATAGTCTGAACGCCAGAATGCAAGATATGGATGTGAATTATACGAATTATAAGGTAACGTCATGGCGTTAAAAACGGCAGCTGACACAAATGGAACAATACCAACTATGATCAAAATAAATATTACATCCCTGGCAGGTGAACTCGACATCGAAATTAAACAAACGGACCATCAGTATAACCTGATCGTTATGATGTCGAAATCGGACTACTTTCAGGAAGCTGGTAAAGCCTGGCATGCCAAAATTGACGATGATCAAACGATAACCAAAATCGTTAGTCTGATAAAAGCCTGTCATACGAATCCTTCCCTACCCAAAGGTATCACGATCTGTGATGGTACCTTTAGAAAAATCAGTTTGGAAGATACTGTTCCCATTCATCTCCTACTGAAAGATAGTTATCATGCCAACACAAATGAATCGGAACTCTTGAAAAGTATCTTTACCTATGTTTGTGAACGGATACAAGATCCGGTTCTGGAAAAATACATTCACGCTTTCGATGACTCCAAATAAATCGTAAGCTGGCAATCCCATCTATTTTTCAACAATAGTCTAAAACCAAAATTTTAATAAACAATGTCACATTCAAGTCATGTTATCGTAATTGTAGTGCCGCCTTCGGATATGAAAAGCGTGTTTGACCGTATGGACGCTGTTTTAAGGACACATCATTTCGAATTTGAAGAAGAACCATTCGATACCGTTTACCTTGCCGATATCGAAACCGATGACGGCAAAGATTATGTATTTGAATCGGAACCCATTCATCCGGAGTCAAATCAGGAAAGAGATGCGGCTATTGAAAAACTCAGCAATCACAGAACTGGAGGATTACTAAATTATAGAGGTATAGCCGAAAAATTTGAAGGATTGGAACCCTATGATGTTAGCGTTGAATTTCGGTCATTCGATAATCAGACTATCGAATATATCACCATTAAAACAAGATATCACATATACGAACCTCATGTAACCACTTATGAAGCCATTATTACCACAACTTTAAATACGATGGCCGTTATTGGTATTGCCAGTGGTAAGGATAATCCCTACGAATGGTACGAAGAAGAAGTAGCTGAATTGATCAAGAAAGGTGAACTTGAAACCACTTATCCCCGATTATGCTATCAGAAGGGAAGCGAACTAAAATAATCGCGCTCCTCGTACCCAAAAAATCACCAAAAATTGAAACTAAAAGATGTCCCATTTAAGTGAAGTTATCATAATAGTAGTCCCACCTTCAGATATGAAAAGCGTGTTTGATCGTATGGACGCGGTTTTAAGGAAGCATGATTTCGAATTTGAAGAAGAACCATTCGATTCGGTTTACCTTGCCGATATTGAAACCGATGACGGCAGTGATTATGTATTTGAATCGAAATTCATCGATCCGGAGTCGAAACAGGAACATGATGCTGTGATTGAAAAACTCAGCAATCACAGAACCGGAGGATTGGTCAATTATAGAGGTATTGCCGGAAAATTTGAAGGACTGGCGCCCTATGATGTTGGCGTTTCATTCGATTCATTAGACAATCGGACGATTGAGTATATGGTTATTACAACGAGAGATTATATATTCGAACCGCATGCCACTGTTTTTGAAAACATTATCACAACCCTTTTAGATACCATGCCCGTTATTGGTATTGCAAAAGGTAAAGACTATCCGTACGAATGGAGCGAAGCAGAAGTCGCACAATTGATCAAACAAGGAGCACTTAAAGCCACGCATCCCCGATTATATTATACGAGAAGCCAATCAAAAAGCAACTAAAAAGTCCCCTTACATTGAAGCAGCCCAATACGACCACCGCACGGATTTTCTTTCTGAAATCAAGGATCGCGAATAGCGCCATCGTTTTTAGACGTGGCCCTACCGACTGGATTCAGATGAGTATCTGGAATTTGGATAACGACACCTTGGAACCCGGACAATGGATTAACAAAAAGGTGCCGATGCGAAATTGTGATATCTCGCCTTCCGGGAAATACCTGATTTATGCGGTCGATAATTTTGAAAACGGAAACAGCAGAACGGTCATTTGTAAGCCGCCATTCTGGACGGGGCTAACCGTTTGGGAACATGGCGACCTGCTTTTTGATACCGGAGGCGGAGTATTCGCGGACGAAAAAACGGTAATATTGAACTTAAAATCCATGCAGGCACATGAACACTATCCCGTGCCGGCTCATCTGACAATTGACACCTTTCAAACCCAAAAGGAATATTCGCTCTCAAAAGGGCATGTCAATCTATTACACGAATACCGACAGGAAATAAACGGATGGACAGAACAAAACGATCCCGCTTTTATACAACAGGAACTAAACCTGCAACACCTCGCTCCTATCGTTCCGAAACTTTGGAAAAAAACAATCACCAATAGTACCGCTTTATATTGGATTGGCTTTTATGATTCCGAACAACGAAAAAATGTCGATTTGTTTTATCTTGGCAGAAAGGAAATCAAAATAAAACTCGATGACGTTAGCTGGGCAGATATTGATCATCGCAACCGTATCATTGCGACCAAAGGAGGCAAATTATATGCTTCCAAAATAGCAACCGACGGTTCCGTGGCGTATACGAATTTAGAAATGTTACACGATCTGAACGCCTTACAACCAGTTTCAATTCCTACGCCATTAAATAGGAAAACCTGGGACGACAACGGATAATACTAGCTAAAAAACAATAACTTGTACTCCGATTCCTCCTCAATAGGGAGTCACGGAATTATGATATCAAACTTAAGACGCATCCTAATTAATGAATATTTATCAGACCGATCACACCAAAACGCCGGAAATCTTTACGTTGATCAAAGGGTATAAGAACGAAGAAGCAAAACGATATTTGCAACAAAATCCATCCGAAATTGCCCTTAAAGGCTGGATGGACGATACGCCTTTACATATCGCTTCATTAAGTGAAAACTTTGAAATGGTACAATATCTGATCGAAAACGGCGCCAACGTAAATGCCGAAAGAAGCGGGCTGTATACGACACCGCTCTGTTGGGCCGACAGTTTCGAAATTGCCCGGTATCTTCTTGATCATGGCGCCACCATGAACGATAAAGAACTTTATTTGGCCACCAGTCGGGATAAAGTTGCTATTGTTGACCTACTGTTGTCTAAAGGCGCCAAAATCACCCCCATTGCGCCACAATATCTGGAGTGTAAAAGTATTAGGTGTTTAAAAATATTCCTGAACTACAACATCAAAATAGACGGGTTCGATACTAGAAATAGCAACCTGTTACATCAGTTATCCTGGCTCGACCTTCCGGAAGTTTTTGACTTTGCCTACAACAATGGCTGTCCCTGGGAAAAAGATAGTAGCGGTCGAACGCCATACGATCTGGCAAGGCAAGGACAAAGCACTGCGATGTTAAAGCATTTTAAGAGCCACTATCCGGAATTGATTTCCTATAAAGTCGAAACTATACCAACCGATAATTACGCATTTGAGAGCGTCTTTTTTCTAAGACAAAGTCCAACGCAATCGGATTGTTTTATCGGGTTAACCCGAAACCTGAAACTCGTAAAGTATGTGGTGGTGAATGGAGAATTGCTCATCGATAGAATTGCGGCAATTACTGTTTCGGCTATTCGGAATTTCTGTTTTGATAAAAATGGAAATATTCTAATTCCTACAGCCAACAATCAATTACTGGTTCTGGAACCAACCACATTTCAATTACGTGATACTATTCAACTGGAAAGCGACTTAGCATTTGATCAGATCGAATACCTACCTTCCAAAAATATATATCTGGGAAGTGCTCAAAATTGGGAACTTGTAGTACTTTCAGAAGATTATAAAGTCATCCGTAAATTTAAAACGGAAGACGGAACAATGGTACCCCAAATAAGTCCGGACGAAAGTTTGATTGCTTTTTTAAGCTACGATCAGGATACGTATTATAATCTGTACCACATCGACAACGATTGTAACATTTCATTGATTCGCTCTTTTTTCAAAGACTGGGATAACACCTCAAGTGGTTTTAGCTTTCAACAAAATCAATTTGCCGTTTCTTTTCCTTCCGAATTAGAATATTATACTTTTGAAAACGGAAAACCAAACAAATTGTGGGAAATGGATCTGTCGAAGTATACATCGAAATACAATGCCAGTTATTTGGCTAGTATAGCCCCTACTACTCTGGTGGTTGGAAAAGGAAAAACACTATTGATCATCGATACAGAGCAGCAGCGAATCACATCCGAATTACCTTTGGATATAGTAGCTGAAATCCGGGATTTATACGTCGGCAAAGACGGTGAGAATCTGTTTATTGCTACCGAAAAAGAACTCCAACGAATACGAATAAAAGAGCACAATTTATAACAGCAGCCGGACAGCGCTGCAAAAAAATGAAAAACGAATATGGAACAAAACAATACTACCATCCAGGATATAGCCAAACTTTCGCTGTGTGAATACCGGGACGGCACCCGACTTTCGGTCAATGTATGGGCGGAAATCAGTGAGGAACGTCTTTTAATCTCCGGTCAGGATTTGGGCGATGTGGTTCGGGAGCATTTCTCCGACAGCGATTATGAGTATTGGTATGCTTTTGATGTTGAAAATACCAAACTACTTTTTACCAAATTGTCCGAACAAAATCCGGAATTGGATAGCACAGCATTAGTAACCGAAAATTTTAGCGGTTTAGACGGTTGTCGGAATCTTCGGGATTTTTGCAACCAATTTGATATTCAATACCATTTTAGCTCACATATCTAACGTTTACTTTCACTCGTTACTAACAACAACTCCTTTATGGCAAGCGAATTAACCATTTACAGCCTTTATAAAACGCAAAATGAGGACAAATACTTCCTCCTGCGAACGGAACGTCCCAGTTTTTCCAATGCTTCTCAAACGCAGGAAGATGTAGCCCATAAAATCGAACAACAGAAACGCGACTATATGCTGACACAGCTTGGAACCAATTTTGAACGTATAGGCGAACATCAGGATTATCCCATTGGCGAAGTATTGTATCTTGATAACGGAAATCTGGAATTAGACGTGTACTATATGGAAACCAAATCCGGATGGCCGTGGATCATTCTGGGTACGGCAAATTCGGAAGCCGAATTTTTAGCGGCATTAAACGACGACGACGATTTACTCCGATTGGATCCAGTGGGACAACCCAAACATATTAAAGCGACGTTTGTCATCGAAAACGACTTTGACTTTTCGGAAATTGAAAACGGGAATGCGAAAGATCTTAGACCGGAATAAACGGAAGCGATACACAAAACGAAAAACGTTGCCGGCACATTATTACAAACCTTTATAACCAAACATTCAGAAAACAAATGACATTATTCGAAACGAGAATAGGATTTCTCCAATACTTTTTAGCCGGTTTAGGATGCTTTTATATAATTCCGATTTCCTATTGGTGTTTTTATGCAAATAGCGACAATGATTTAGGATTAATTGTTTTAGGAATCGCTTTTCTAATTCTTGGAATAGTACAATTTACGTTTGCTTTAAAATCGTTTCATCTTTATTCGGATCATTTAATTGTGAAACGCCCGATGTCTCTTTTTAAACGTGAAAGCAAATTTCACAAAAATGAAATCGAAAACATTACATTCGGACAATCAACTTCAACAATTGGCGGCGGAACTTATATCGCTGTTAAAACGAAAAACAGCGAACAACGTTTTAATTTGTCCCATTCTGCGAAAACAATAAAAGAGTTTGCCGCAAAACTGAATGAAATCGGAATAGCTACAACCGTTACTCTTAAAATGGAACAACTTTCAAAATGTAATACGCTACTAACTATAATTGTCACGATTACTGTTTCTGTTGTAGGAAGAATTAGTGGTTACCAATAGCGACATGCAGGATGACGATTTAGGATTTCAAGATTGGTGGACGCTTACCGTTAAAACCTCAATCGAAGTCGAACAAAAGGAACCGCTAACAGGCGTTGGAATCATTACCCGATAAAAAACGATCCTTATTGTTCGCCCTTTTGAATCGCAAAACCCTTTTTAGAAAAAACAAAAAAGCCTTGAATTGGAAACATTCAAGGCTTTTTTATTATTCGTTTGCAAGGATCATTTTATGGATTTCAAAATGGACTCGTTCCATAATCCACTCTTTTTCGTCAGGTGCTAAATCGTTTAAAAGATGGTTGTTGTTTTCATTAAAATCGACGATTACATCTTCTAAAAACTCGATTTTAATGTCGGCAACCCGAAGTGCATTCGTCCGATCCAACGTACCGATTTTAGAGATCGCGCTTTGCAATCTGTTTTGCGTGATATAATTCCGTAATTCCGTTACGATAAACGATAAATCTTCCGTCCGCGAGGAAACATTGGGTACAAACGACCATTTTTCGGCCTCGTGGAATTTCTCCTCCTCGTCAAATTCGGGATTTTTTAATTTCACGATCGGTCGCATGTTCTGATCCACTTGGTTATACGGTTTGATCACCACACCTTCGATCAGATTGTCTTGTAGTTCCGGAAGTTGCAAGGCTTTTGGAATCGTCGAGTGTATCCGGATATTAAAATTCATGGCTTCGGCAAATTTTCCGATCAGTAAGGGTTTGGCGTAAAAGATTCCAAACTGTTCAAAATAGCCCACGGCAGTTTCATAATCCAGATAATATTTCGATCCGGATTTGTTTTCGATGGCAATATCAAAAGCACAAAATGCAATTTCGGGCGTATAATATACTCCGGTTTGAATCGCCTGTAAATCGGCTATAGGATCGACTTCCGGATGCGGATATTTCCCACCGAACAGTTCGCCGTACACCATATATTTTTCTCCGGCTATGTCATTACTGAGCTGTTCAAACAGCCGCAGTATGTTGTTTTCCAGTTTGTTTACCACCAATTGAAACCCAAAAAAGTCATCGTTCCATTGGAGGTAGTCTTTTCGTTTCGCAAACCGAAGCGTACCGTTGTCATAGCTAAAACTAAAATTCGCCCCGTGGACTTTTTCGGTCACAACCCATTTTAATTTTTCCATTTCGGAAAAATCTTTTTCACTTAAACCTAGTTTTTTTAGACTATTGGGCATTTTTTCATAGCCCGAAAATTCACTCATCGTTTTTAATTTATGCTAACACGTTGCAAACTAGCAACCTTACGCCACTCTAGCGCTACTATTTACAAATATATCGGAAATATTTGAAAGAAAAATCGGAATATATAATTCGACTGCTTTGTTTTCTCTTACAACTTCTAATTCAATACTTTAAAATCTTGTAGGAAGTAAATTAAGTAAAAACACGTATTGCTTTGTTAGGTGGAAATTAGTTTCTTTCGGGATTGTGGAATGGGGCTTTATTGCTTTTTCATGCAATGAATCGGTCAAAAATTTTATGAAAACAATGTTAATAGCAAATTAAATCAACCCAATGGAAAAACAAGAGCTTATTAAAATTTTAGAAGACAACTTTATCAATAGATGGGAACAATTAGGTGGTCATAATAGTAAAAATGTTACCAATAAATTAAACGACTATTTTCTTTTAGATGATATGTTAGTAACAATTAATAAAAGAATCAACAATGAGAATTCGATTAGCGATCAAATAACTCTTTTAAAAACTTTATCTAAGCGATATGCTACTCTTCTTTATTCGAGTTCAAAACGGGGCTATCTTGTCAATGATAGTTCAATTTTAGAAGCGCAAAGAGTTTTAAAAATTAACTCTGGTTGTGAAATTTATCCATGTACTAAATTATTTAGATAATGAAAGCACTAAATGAGGAAGAAAAAAAGAATAAATTAAAAGCAATAGACTTAAATACAGAATCATTGAAACTTTATGTTACGATTTCTTTTGCTTCAATTGCTGGATTAGTTGCATACCATAATTCTCCCAATATTATACATAATGATTCATGGTTTTACTGCTCAATTGTTTCATTATTTACTTGCGCAGTTATATCTCTTTTCACTTTAAATTCTTTCATTGCCCCAATAGATAGAGGAGAAATAAATGTACATAACAAATCGTCTATTCGTTTTAATTTTATCGCAATTTTAATCTTTACAGTTGCAATCATATGCATTGCTATATATTTTTTAACATCACCTAAAAAAGTAGAATCACCTACAAATTCAACTGTAAAAAGTGGCATTTTAATTCAAGGAAATAACATTATTTTAGGCAATGATGTGAAAACTAAAATAAATATTACGAAAGATTCTTTAGGCAACATTAGAGAAATAAACATTCCATAATCTGCTGCTAAAGTAAACGGAACGTTAGTTGAAATTTTCAGAACGATTGTCAAAATATTTAACTCCAAATTTTAAGAAACATGAAAAAAATATTCTTTACATTATTATTTATTATAATCTGTCAAAAATCATTTTCTCAAGATGATGAATTTAAATATGTAGCTTCTAGTAGAGATGGAACGGAAGTTTATGTTCTTTTTGAAAGAGACAGTTATGGAACAAAAGAGTTTTGGGTAAAAATGGTTGCTCCTATCAAGACTATCAAGAATAAAAAAGGAAAACTTATAAAAACTGGAGGCGGATATATTTTAACGTTTTTTAAAATGAATTGCTCATCTAAAACTTACTCTACTTCAGATGGATTGGAATATAATAAAGAAGGAGAAGTAATCAGAAGAAATTTCTTTGATGTATATAATGAAAAAGTTATTCCCGGAACAATTTTGAGTGGGGTTTATAAATATGTTTGCGAAACAGAATAAAAAACTTCTGTTAAAACACTCAGGTCAAATAAACCCACTTCACTCCCAATTCCCTTTCTCCCCGTTTTACCTCCTGAAAAAATTTTACCTTTAAAAATACCGCAGACAGCGCAAAATAAACAAACTCATATTTAGGTTGAAACAATACTACAAAATTGTAATACCTAATTATTGTATCAATGGATGTAAAACTAACAGAGAAACAAAAAATCAAAATTCTAAACTCCGATGACATTTATGTGATCATGCAACAAGTTTTGCTTCGGGAAAATAAAATTGATCTCGATCGGGAGCATTTCTGGGTGATCGGATTAACCAATAATAATCTGGTACTTTTTATTGAACTCATTAGCTTGGGAACCTTTGCTGAACCAATGGAGGTATTCAGTTTTGCGCTACAAAAACGGGCGGTTAAAATCATTTTATGCCATAACCATCCGACAGGCGAACTCAAACCTTCGGATGCCGATAAAGACATTACCGACCGATTAATACAAGTGGGCATAATCGTTAGAACCGAAGTCATCGATCATTTAATCATTTCCGATAAAAGCTATTTAAGCTTTGCCGACATTGGACTTATGGAAGAATTAAAAAAAAGTCCCAAATGGGTGCCACTCTATATACTGGAAGAGCGAATACGAAAAGAAGCCCAAGAACTTGGCAGAACAGTCGGTCTAAAAACAGGTATAAAGAACGGTCGAAATGAAAAAGCAAAAGAAATGGCCACAACATGTCTGGAACAAGGATTAGAAGTTGAATTTATTGCCCGACTAACCGGACTTAGTGTACGAGTTATCGAAAACTTAAAACAGAAAATGGAATAACCGCACTACGATCTTTTGTACGAAGTTGTATTACGTGTTTGTACCATCAGATTTTTCTATAACGGAACGTCAAAAAGTACGATTACCAAATTCGGGAGTTTTACTAAAAAAGGAACAATCATGAGACGAAACACCTCTATAGCATTAGAATCTTATTTCGAAAGTTGTATTGAATCAACCGTTCCGAAAGGACATTTTCGGAACGCAAATGAGGTTGTTGGAACCGAACGTAAGGCTTTGGAAGAAGAAAACAGGATTATTGTTTTAAGAAATGCCATTCAAGAAGGAATTGATAGTGGACGTGCCGAAAATTTTGATTCTAAAAAGCATCTGGAGAGGTTAAAGTCAGGATAGAAAATGGCTAAACTTTATATCTATTGTGGATCTGAAAACAACCATTATCATAACACAACAGTTCGCTATCCTTTTCGTTAAAATAATTAGTTGATCAAAACTTGTCTTTCTTTAGCACGAGTTGGAGCAAACGCTCTTATTTTAATTCTTACTTATTCCATCACACTTTTTTCTCCGCGAAAAATTCTATATTTAACCGAAATAAATAGCTTCACAGATCCGAAAACATTCATTGTATTTCGAATAGCAACATTAAAACTTAGTATTATTTTATAATGAAAAAAAAATACAGGATAATAATAGTCTTCATTTTTGTGATTTTCAGTATTATAAATATAGCTTACGGTTTTATTTTATTTGGTCTAATGGGATTCTTTTTTAGTGTCGAAGCATACGCTTTTAACGAAAAAATTCGAAAGATTGGAATCGAACGTTCCGGAAAAATAATAGCATATAAGTCAAATCATAAAGGTTTCAAAACCCCAATTATTGAATTTGAAACGAAGAATCAGGAACTAATAATCGCTAAGCCCTATTTCTATGCTTCGACCGACTTGAGTAGAATACGAACCTATAAAAATGATATAAACAAACCCGTTATCATTTTATACGATCCGGAAAATCCAAAAAAATTCGTTCTAAAAAGTGAAGAAGATTTTAACTACCCCACTATTTTTATGTTTTTTACTGTAAGTTTTCTCTTTATAGCCTTAGCTATTTGCAGCTTATTTGGCATCATAAAGTTATAGAGGCTTACTACTAAATGTCCTAACATAAAACCGACAAAACGAATATCCGCACTTTTACGACACTTATATCCACAAAAGCAGCGTTTGTCTATTTACCCAAACCAGCATTCCTTTTTATTTTATATTTGATGCGTTTTGTTAGTGTTCCGCTATCCGACACTTTTTTATTCATTTTAAGATTTAACTTACATTAATTTAAGTAAATTAGTCCCGATTTTGCGAAATAAACAAACGAAAACCATCGCAACATGAAAATGTATATTATCGTAAAAGACACCATCCCGGACAAGCTGGTTCCGGTCATCACGGCACATGCTTCATTAGCCTGCTATAAAAAATTTGAAAAAAATAAGCACATGATACAATGGATCAACGGGATATTTAAAAAAGTCGTTTGTCTGGCGAATGAGATGGAATTTGAGGCGCTTAAAAAGGAAACGGATTTTGTATTACTAACCGAATCGGCACTGGACGGTCAGGAAGTTTGTCTGGCCTTTTGTCCAAGGGAGGAATATCCCAAAAAGTTTCCGTTTCTAAAAATGTGGACGCCTCAAAACAGATAGAATGGTTTATTCCGAAACTAAAAAAGTGGCAACCGCCCACCACTTCAAAAAGACAGGCGAAGCCTAAAAAACTAACAATATGACTGCAATAGAAAATGGTATTTTTCAAAACTCCGAAGAAATCTTAAACTGGACCTATCCCGGAGCGGTATTATATTATAAAGATTGTGATTTAACCGCTTCCGTAGCTGAAAAATTCACAAAATACAAACTAATCCGAAATGGTTATTTTCTGGATGTTAGTTGTCTTGGCGGTGGTCTTAAATTTAATACCCGTTTTTTAATCGCCTCCACAAAAGCAGCAAAATTATATGAAATAAACCCGGATAATGAACGATTTGGGCATTTTTGTATCAATATCAACAGTTATTTTAAAGTGCTTGATATTTATAAAATTGGAGATAAAACCCAAATATTTTTGCTACACATACCGGCAAAAGGCTTGCACTATTTTGAAAATGTCAGCTCGAACTTGGATGAGGATTTTATTCAAAAGGCGCGACAAAGTTTTGATACCCGAATACACCAGGAGCCATTAGCCGATTTATTGGAGCCATTTTGGGTGAAAAGAACCAACTTCCCGGTTGGAATGGATGGCTATAACCGATTTTATCCATTAAACGCTGTAACTCCAATTCCAAATTCAATCGGAGAGCATTTACACAGTTGTCTTATAAAACTAACAAACGACACCAGTGATATTAATATTCCGGCTCCTTATTACAGCGATCTGAAAAAAGAATCCAAAATAAGTCTTTTTATGAAAAACATATTAGGGAAATAACGCAACCATTTTAAAAGCAAACCAATCAAACTATGGGATTATTCAATAAAATAAAAGCATTAAAAGTTAGAGATATCGCGTTTTTCGCCGATGGGGATTATTTTTACTCCAAAGGCTTGGCGGCATCGATTCAAAAGGAATTAAAAATTGAAAAATACGGCCTTACACTGGAGGAATTAAACCCTATTCTACATTATCTGGTCGAATTTATTCAGGATGAAAAACCGGACATTAAAAGTGGTAACAAATTAACCTGTTTCTCCTGGCTTATTTTAGCGCATGATGCGGGCGACTATTTCGAAATTCTGGAAATCGTCCCGGAAAAAGGAGGATTCGCTAGTGGGCTTAATCATACACTTCATGTATTGGAGCAACAGCTTTTCGTTTGTGATCAACTAAAAGTGGAACCTGTTTTCCCTGATTTTGATCAAATCGTTACTATCGATCCGTTAATCAGAACCGGATTGCCGGCGCATTTATTTCGTTGGAATAGAACGGCACCCGATTCGGGTTGGGTGGTGATGACCGATAACTTTGATGAAGAAACCATGGAGTTCGAAGAAATAACGGTCGGACAACTAATGACCTACCGACCGGAAACGGTTCAATTTATGGCGCTTCCCTATGGTTTTAAAGTTATTTGGCAAGGCAAAGATGCCAAAATCGCATTCGACAACAACCTGATGGAAGAATAATACACCCTCCTAAACACATTCATAAAAAATCAAAAATGGGGTATAAAACCCCATTTTATCATTATTCCACTTTTAACCGGTTTTATTCACTTCCGGCATATATAATATAATTGATCACATAATACGGCTGCATGGTGTTATGGAATCCGTCACCACCTCTGTTATCGGTTCCTGATAAAACGCGCGATGCTTCTGCTTTTGTCTTAAAAGGTAAATCACTATCGTTACTACCATCGAAACTTCTGTGATGCAATCCGAAATCACCATTGTTAATCGTGTGGTTATGTCTTGGCATTTCGTTAATCGTTAATTGATGTTGGTATTCTCCTCCTGTTTTACCCAACGCCCAATAGGTCGCATTTCCAAAATTAGGAGACGTTCCATCCGATTGCTGACTGTTAACCGTTCCGGAACCAATTAAGGTTCTTCCTGCAAAATTTGGAGTATAACGGCCTAATAATTCTCGTAACGTTTTATAATGTTGCGGTATTTCTCCTCCATCACATTTCAACCAGCCATCCGGTATTAAAGCATCCGTAAAAACAAAAGGTAATATCGTTCCCAACGGAACCTGTGCAAAATCATTAATTTTCATAGTATCTTGTTTTGATCAATAATAGTCTTTCTTCTTTCTTCTTTCTTCTTTCTTCTTTCTTCTTTCTTCTTTCTTCTTTCTTCTTTCTTCTTTCTTCTTTCTTCTTTCTTCTTTCTTCTTTCTTCTTTCTTCTTTCT
>JAEXIT010000002.1 GCA_023446155.1 Bacteroidota bacterium | reverse complement strand
TTTCCGCTAATTTGATATTGACATCGGCAATATTTGCTTTGGCATCAAGATCCGTTACGTTTGCTTTTATAGCCAAACCGGAACTCAGATCTTCTTTGCTCGCTTTTAAGTTTAAATCCGTGATATTCGCTTTATCAGCCAATTTGGTATTAACATCTGTAATGTTAGCCTTAACCGCCAAATCGCTTAAACTCGCTTTTTCTGCAAGGCCTTCTTCAAATTGAATGGCGCTGATTTTTTCCGCTAATTTGATGTTGACATCCGCAATATTCGCTTTGGCATCAAGATCCGTTACGTTTGCTTTTATAGCTAAACCGGAGCTCAGATCTTCTTTGCTCGCTTTTAAGTTTAAATCCGTGATGTTCGCTTTATCAGCCAATTTGGCATTAACATCCGTGATGTTAGCCTTAACCGCCAAATCGCTGAAACTCGCTTTTTCAGCAAGGCCTTCTTCAAATTGAATGGCGCTGATTTTTTCCGCTAATTTGATGTTGACGTCGGCAATATTCGCTTTGGCATCAAGATCGATTAGGTTGGCTTTCGTTGCCAAACCGGTATTCAGATCCGTAATATTGGCTTTTAGCGTCAAATCCGTTAAGTTTGCTTTTGTAGCCAAATCGCTTAAACTGGCTTTTACGGCTAACCCTTCTTCAAATTGAATCAAACTAATTTTGTCCGCTAATTTGATGTTGACGTCGGCAATATTTGCTTTGGCATCAAGATCGATTAGGTTAGCTTTTGTTGCTAAACCGGTATTCAGATCTATGATATTCGCTTTTAGCGTCAAATCCGTTAGGTTTGCTTTTAAATCCAAACCTGCATTGACTGCGGCTGTATTAGCTTTTAAAGCCAGCGCATCCGCAACACCGGCACTGGAAACAGCGTTATTACTTCCGGCTGTTGGTGCACTATCCACATCGACTGCTTTCGGGACACGTCCCCAAACCGTACCATTAGAAATAACCCAATCGCCTACTTTATAATTTTCACCCTGCTGCGTTCCCGCTACATTAACCACCCAATATTTTCCTTTATTGGCTGATGCAGCCGGTAGTGCCGGAGTATTTGTCGTTGCGTTATAAATGCCCTGATAATTAACCGACCCAACCAGTGCGTCGCTAATTTGGGAAAGGGGAATTTTCCCATCTACAAGATCTGCTTTATTAGGAAGTCCCGCCGCTACATGATCAATTGCATCTTTTAGTTGTTGATCAAAACCCAGAGCAGTCCATTCAATTCCATTATGACCTTCGAATTTACCTGTTTCCGGGTTAAAACGAATACGTCTTTTAAGTGCCACTTCCGGTAATATATGAGTCTCAGAATCCTCAGGAACCTGCATAACAGCTGTAGCGCTTACACCACCGCGAAACTCCGTAATGATTACGTCGTCTCCTGTTCTAATTGTTTTACCTTGTTCGTTGATTTTCATATTATCGATTTGTATAAAGTATTATATATTGTGTGTTTGCTCTAAAATCCCAATTCGATAAAGTCCCGGTTATCGGGTCCAGTTGAATCACATCCATATCGATTTGCCCCATATACATCACGGCATTTAACGTGGTATTTTTAAGTGCCTCAACCTGTAATTCAGACGTATCTTCGGTTGGAAAAACCGGTAAAAACCGATACGGAGTCGCAACCTTAGCAAATAGATCGGCATGAGCATTCGTATCCGTTGTATGAATGCCGATAGCTACTTTGTCTGCTTTATTATCAAGATCGGTTTTAAGATTCTGAATTTGAGTTTGTGGAATAATATCGTCTTTATGCCAATAGCTCTCCATCCAATCCCAAAACTGGGATTGTGTTGGAAACAAACCCGTTTTAAACCAATTTTTTAAAATATTCTTACTTGCCATAATTTTCCTTTAAATTCAATAAATAGTACTATTTTTAAGGGTTTGATCTCCATTCGTTACGTGTCCGGATTCTTTTTACCCGAACGCTCTGTCTGAATACAGACCGGCAGTTGTTTTTTCAAACCCTACTATTCGCCTCAAAATACCGGATGGCTTTCCATATCCGGTTTCGACAGCTACCTCGCTACACCATTGGTGCCGATTCGTTGTTCGTTTGTTTTACCGGTGGTTCCTGTAATCGTAATTTAAGTGCTCCGCAAACGGCCACAAAAATTCTTAAAACAGAACCCACCCATTCCGGTGCATTTATTTGTTTTAAAAACACAGGCATAACATCTGTTGTCTGATCGATTACAGCCAAAATGATTACTACCGCGAACAAAGTCCAGCTTTTCAATTTTTCCATAATTTGTTGTATTTATTTGGTTATTATTCTAATCCCATCGTCCGTCCACAACCGGTATCCGCACCCAGTTATTCGTACTTGTACAGAGGTATAAGTAGGCCGTTCCATAGCGTATTTCGCCCTTTTCACCAGGATCTGTCGGCGATGTTGGAGCCGGTTTATCCAGGTTGCTGGCAATGTATTTTTTTACCCCTCCGGCGGTTACGTAATTCAAATCGTTGTCAAATTCGTTATCCGAATGATCGGTTACATTCCGCAGTCCGTAGTTATAGGCATTTACCTGAATTCCGTGTCCGTCGCTATCCAGTGCGCCCATTCGCAAAAATGTTTCGAAACCGAAATAATCACGGACATATAACTCGGCATTGGT
Organism: Bacteroidota bacterium; assembly: GCA_023446155.1. Taxonomy (GTDB): domain Bacteria; phylum Bacteroidota; class Bacteroidia; order Flavobacteriales; family Flavobacteriaceae; genus Flavobacterium. The sequence goes on along the minus strand of JAEXIT010000002.1, from coordinate 47,961 downwards.
ACTGGTTCCTGCATCGTGTAAATTGAGTTTCGCACTTCCGTAAGCCAGTCCCGGTCCTATTTGATCATTGCTTTTGGATTCCATTCGTACCAAACCTCTTTTTGATGCGATGGAATTCACCGTCATTACTTCCTGTAATCCTGGCGTTGGTGGAACCGTCGGTATCTGATCGGTCGTGGCCAGTGTTCCGTTTCTTTCCGGTAGGTTTACATTGAACGTTGCTTCATTTATACTAGACGTCGGGAAATTCAGATTCACGCTACCCAAAGCGGTATTTTGAATACTGATTCCATCTCGTTTATAAAACGTTTCGGCCAGATTATCGGTTGTTGCTTTCACCATCATACCGCCCGGATCGGACGTATACGGAAGCGGATTTAAGACCGTTAGATCTTTGGTATTATTTAACGTAATACTGTTAAACGGAGCGCTCGATTTTGTAGTCAGTACCGCGTCTAATCCATGAATCGAAACATCTGATTTATAAATACTTCCATCATCACCAATGATAACATTTTTGTAACTAGCAAGATTTCCTTCCTGCAAATCCATTGCTACCGATACCGGTCTAACAAATGGCTGTCGGTACCATATTGGTGTAATAGTCGTTCCAATTCTCCCATCATAGAAAAAGATCCAATCTTCACCTGTGTACATTGAGGTAAACGGGTAATCGCCAATCGTACCATCGACTTCCAATCGTACCAGTACCTCTTCTCCTATATTTCGAAGCAGATTATAATCAATGTTTAATCGTAAAAAAGTATAATGGTCATATTCGGGATTTCCGGTTTCATTTTCCCGTATCTCGATATTCGCATATTCATCAAAGTTCTCATACCATATATAGTCATACACCTCTTGTCCTCTTACTTCCAGCTTAGACAAATCCTTTAAAACCAATGCATCGGATGACTGGCTAATACTGCCATTTTCATCCATTAGCATCACTCTTTGGGTTCTTGCTTCCGGTTCTCCAGAATCGGAAGGGACTTGCATTCTAACATCGGCATAGTTTTGTACCCTGTATCGGTAATTTCCGGTCGGTTCTATGGAAACGGTGAATCCCTCTTCCCATAGTTGGTCATCGGAATGATATCGCGTTCCTCCTTCTCCATGATTTACTCCGGTAAATGTGTAATAATCGGTGTAAACAATGCCTTCGCTTTCCGTTATGGTTAACTCAAAATCAATTTTTTTGCTATTTGTTATTGGACTACCCCACTCATTTCGTATAACCGTGCGGTTTAACAATTCATAGAATAAACTCCCTATAGGCTCTAACCTAAGCTCGTTATTGGTTTCATTCATTACCACTTCACTCCCCATCAACGCAAAACGTTTTACCCCCGTATAGGTAAACGAATTGTTGCCCATATCCATCCATCGGTCGTCATCCATGGTGTCATCACCAACACCAAATTTGTTTCCGTTAACCAGACCGACTAAATCGGATTGTGTACCAATATCACCACCAATCGATCCCCAAGTCGACGATACGGATCCACCGCCACCATCGATTGTAATATTTCCTTCTTTATCGGCTGCCTTTCCGTTTACCGTAATCGGTATGATATACGGATTGGAACCGGGTTCATTTCGCCTTGGACTTGCTGGCCATACGTAGAAATGTCTCCCTTTAAATGCCGATCCCATTTCGTGTTGTAATCCGATATAGACATCGAATTTGGGTTCTCTGCTATAACCGCCATACATCCTGTAACCGGAGCTATGATATTCGGCATAATTATCGTCGTCACCAGCTGTTCCGGATCGCGATACGATTAAATTTTTTTTACTGACATTATTGTTATCGGTAACGTCGTTTAATGTGGTTGCCGGTAATACATTGGCAATTGAAGTCTTTCGCAACTTGTCGTCTTCAACCACCACCACTTCCGATCCCATTCCGTCGCCCATAACAGGCGGTATTCCGGCAATGATATCGGCATATTTCTCACCTACATACCCCTGGTATTTAAAAGTCCCTCCGGATAAGAAGTGCGAAGTATAACTCCATCTGTTGGTGTTTGCATCGAAATTAGCATAGAAACCATTCTCGGTGTAAGGCGCTCCGTCTTCTGACAATAACAGATACATATAGCCTCTGTCTGGTGTATAGCCAATGTTACCGCCATCGGTTCTGTAAATGGTACACGACCAATTTTCTTCATCATTTTCTAAAATGACCAACCCTTCATCCTGAGCGGTACGTTCTTCTATATATCCATATGGGATGTAGTTATTAATTCTGAAATCGCCAACATGATCAAACATCATGTTTTTTCCGTTCAGATCAATTGTTCTGCTATTGATATCGTCTGGTGTATTCCTGTCTTCAATACCAAATCGGCTTCCACTGCCTTTTTCGGCTTTACTATCCAGGTCAGTTATCAGGTTTTGTATCCGGGATTGCGGAATTATTTCGTCTTTATGCCAAAACGATTCCCATGTTGCCCAAAACTGTATTTGCGTTGGCTTTAATCCGGTTTTAAACCAGTTTTTTATTTCTGCTAAACTTGCCATATCAATAGATGTAATTTTATTTTGTGATTCATGCTATAAAACCCTTTGGATCATTTCTATCCTACTATAGTCCATCCTTTGCTTGTCGCGATTGCTCTTTCGTCGACCGTGAGTAATGACGCTCCCCAGTTATTTGTGATCGTAATGGTTTTGGACACCACATCGGATGCTAAATTTTTGAATATATCGACCAGTGCTTTTTGTGAGAATTTGCAAGACGAATAGTCAATTTTATTTTTAGTCCCTGAAAATGAAGCTTTGCGGAGGGAACCACAATTGGCAAACATGTCGCTAAAACCAACCCCTTCCGAGGTATTAAACAAGGGAACCACTTCCAGAATACTACACGAATGAAACATGGCTCTGAATTCCACTCCTTTTCTTGTATCGAACAAAGGGACGGTTCGCAATAGCGTACAGGATGTAAACATTCCGATAAATTCAATGCCATTTTGGGTGTTCAACAACGGAATTGTTTTTAGTGCCTTACAGTCTAAAAACATACTCGTAAACTCTGTTCCGCTGGACGTGTCCAATAGCGGAACCGTTTTTAACGTCGTACATCCTAAAAACATCCCGTTAAAACTCCTTCCCTGTGCCGTATTGAGCAAGGGAACGGTTTGCAGTGCGGTACATGTGGCAAACATGCTACTAAAGCTGATTCCATTTGAAGTATCCAATAAGGGTACTTTTTTCAGGGAGATGCAGGATTGAAACATGTATCCGAAATCGGCTCCTTTTGAAGTCTCGAACAAAGGCACTTTTTCCAGTGACGAACAGGAGGCAAACATATACCCAAAATCGGTTGCACTCGCCGTATCGGCTATCACAACCGATTGCAACAAATTACAGGCAGAAAAACACCGACGAAAACTGGTAATCGCATTACGACCAATAAAGCGAAATGCTTCCAAATAGCCCTGATAAAGCATTGATCCACCAATCGTAAGACTGGTCATGTTTTCACCACTCATCAGGATATCCATCCACCCGGAACTATAATACGTCAGGGAAGGTTGTCGGTGTCTTCGCTGTAAATTAATACTTGTCAAAGCCTGACCATCCTGAGGCATAACGGCAACGATAGCCTGTCGGAAACCGCCAGAAGTATCGGTTCCTTTAAAAGAATCGAACGAATAAATATGCGACGCCAATGTCCCGGATGCAAAATTTTCGATTGTTCCATCGCCCCAATCCACGATATAATCGGCGGTAGCCGTAAGTGCAATAAAATTGCTATCTTCAAATATGGCATGCAATCCGACGAATTTCTGATCGCCTTCCACTACGCGGTGTGCTATCGGCAACCAGTCTTTAGGGCGTACCCAATCCGGCGGATCCGTTACTTCGTCCTCCGACGTTATTTCACGGATCTTGCCGGCATAATCCCGAAAAGTCGTCTCCTCAGGAACCGTCACTCCTTTCGAAATGATTGCATCCCGTATCTCGGCTTTCGTTTGCCCTAAGTGTGTTAATTTATCTGCGATTGTTCCCATTTTATACTATTTGTCCATTAATCGCATCAAGAGCTGTGGCTATGGTTGCAATAGCGCCATTAACCGCATCAACAGTCGGAAATTTTGTCCCGGTGTTATCGGGAGTCAAACTGTTTTGTTTGTTTCCGTTATTTTCTCTGGATGCCAACAAAGCCGTATGTGCCTGTGCATCGGTGAGATGCTCTGCCAACTGCGTTTTCGTCACCATTTGATCCAGCTCCAGGTCAAAACCTTCGATTTTATTGGCTGGAATGGTTTCCTCCTTATGCCAGAACGACCGGAATGTTGCGTCAAATTGTGATTGCGTTGGTTTTTTACCTTGTAAAAACCACTGCAATATTTCATTAAGTGGTGTTGCCATATTGTGGTATGTATTGGATAAAATTTAGTATAGCAAGAGACCTTCCGCTTCCCGTTACGGATGCCGAATTCGTTCTCTCTAAAGCTGGTTTGCTTATTTTATTTTAGAGATTATGGTAAGTGTCGGGGCTTTTGTCGCACTTTTATTGTTATCTCAAACTTTCAGATACTGCTTTTTGACCCGATGTTAACTCGTGATTAACTCGCAGCCGGATAGGATTGTATGTACTGGTATTCTTGTCTCTAATAAATTCTGAAATAGAATCTGTTTTCTTTGTCACTTCCGATGATTTCGGTCCATCCGTTTGCTGGTATCGTTACCGAAGTATTCGATGCTCCTGCCATCCAAAGTGTTGTTGCACCGGTTCTGTTAATGGTAATCGTGTTTGCGGTGTTATTGATAACAGTATATCGGTAGCTGTTTGCATTTTCTGTCGGGATACTCCAGATTGCATTTACGGCACCGTTATAGACCAATGTGGTATGTAACGCCCGACTATCGCCACCACTATTATCCAGTGGTGTAATCAAGGTCAGCAGTTGTGAATCGGTCAATCTTGACGCTGTAGTAGCAATCGTCCGATGTCCTAATTCCGGTAATTCGGATTTAACGGGAATGTAACCGCTTTTTTTCGGTAGTATTACCTCAACCCGATTCACATTTCCCTGAGTCTTATTAGGCACCACCGACAGGGCATATTTCGATACCGAATTGTTAAAATGCGATTCAAAACGTACCCCATCCAATTGATATGCCGCATATCTGTCGTTATCCGATCCGTCATTCGCCGTGTAGGCAATCACAGTACCTTCACCATTTATTTCGTTTCTGTTGTGGTTATCATGTGTTGTAAAGCCAACCGTATTATTTATCGTATTCGCACTTGCAGCCAATACCGCACCGATGGTCGGAACTACTGGCTTTACCGCTTTTAAGGTTCCATTGGGTTGTACCTGAACCACATTGTCGTAGATGAATTTCCCTTTGGGATCCCTCTCCGCCGGCAGGTTTAATGCAACCGAACTAGGCGTGCTTTTATTTATAATGGCACCCTCTAAATAAATATCGGAATAGTGTGTCAGGGCTGGCATTGTCCAGATAGGCCCATAACCGGTTAGCGCATTAAAGCGTTCGTTTTTGGTAAAAACATAATTTTTCGAAACACCGTCGACCGATAATCGTACGGGAATCAGTTCGTTTTGGATATTGATGTCAAAACTGTCCGGTGCAATGGTAAAAAAGAACAATCTGTCAAATTCGGGATATTCCGAAAAAAGGTTCTTTTTTTCAAAATACATATTGTCGTTGTCGGGATTACCGGAATCCGAATACCCTTCAAAGTTTGCGGTTCTAGCACCTTTTAGCGCCAGATTGCCTTCTATAATTTGCTTTCCGGTAAAGGTATTTCCCCCTTTAATACTGGCTTTATGCTTTAGATCCGTTTCCAGATCCTGGATATTCGCTTGTGGAATAGACTCTTCTTTATGCCAAAACGAGTCCCATGCCAGCCAAAATTGTATTTGCGATGGTTTTACACTGGTTTTAAACCAATTACTGATTTCTGCTAAACTTGTCATAATAAAGTATCTTGTTTTTTATTCAACAATAACCCATCCCTTTTTAAGCGCGATATCCCGATCTTCCGGTGTGAGAAAGCGAACGCCCCAATTCTCTGAAATTGCTATTGTAGGACGATCTTCCCCAGATCCCAAATGTTTAAAAATATCGAGTAGGGCGTTTCTCGAAAGTTTACAGCCTCTATAATCGACTGACGCTCTAATGTCAGCCAGTGAAGCCTTACTCAGATTATAGCAATTGCTAAACATTCCGTTCAGACTAACACCCTTTGGCATTTTCAATACCGGAATAGCTTCCAATGCCGAACAACTGTAGAACATTCCGACAAAATCAACTCCGTTTGAAGTGTCGAATTCCGGAACGAATTGGAGTGATTTGCATCCTCCGAACATATTTGAAAAATTACTTCCATTGGAAGTATTCAATAACGGAATCGATTTCAAAGCACTACAACCGCCAAACATGGAAAAGAAATTAGTTCCTTTGGAGATGTCTAATTGCGGGACATTTTTCAATAAAAAGCAAGACCCAAACATGGAGTCAAAATTATTACCATTTGACATATTAAATGGCGGAATGGTTTCCAATTGGTAACAAGAACCAAACATATAGGTAAAATCGATTCCGTTTGAAGTATCCAATAACGGGATATCCGCCAAAGAAACACAAGACACAAACATATAGGTAAAATCGGTTCCTCTTCTGGTATCTAATAAGGGAATGGCTTTTAGGGCGATACACGATAAAAACATTCTGGAAAAAGTTGTCCCACTGGAAGTATTCAACAAGGGTATCCTTTTTAAAGAAACACAATTTAGAAACATATTGCTAAAATCAAATCCCCGTGAAGTATCCAATAATGCAATCGTCTCTAAGCCGGAACAATAGCCAAACATATTGCTGAAATCAATTCCGTTTGCCGTGTTAAATTCCGGTACGGTTTTTAAGATTGAGCATCCATAGAACATCTGACTAAAAATTTCACCTTTGGCCGTACTGTCTCCTAATGAAACCGACTGTAAAGCCGTACATTCTGCAAAAAACGCCATATAATCGACTATACCACTATATCCTAAAAAGCAAAAAGACTCCAGATATTTGTGCGACACCGTTCCGCCACTCATCGTAAAACTGGAAATCGTTTCACCGCTCACGCGGATATCCAGCCACCCGGTACTGTATGAATTCAATCCCTCCTGAGGATGTTGTTCCTTCAAACTGATAGTCGTTAATACCTGTTCCTTCTGAGGTGTTACGGTAACAATCGCCTGGCGATAGCCAAGGACACGTTCTGTTTTTTCAAAATGCTCATACGAATAACTATGGTACGCCAACGTTCCGGAAGCAAAATTTTCGACTTTTCCATCGCCCCAATCGACCGTATAATCGCCGGTAGCCGAAAGCGCGATAAAATTACTATCTTCAAATATCGCGTGTAATCCTACAAACTTCTGTTCGCCGGCTTCTACCCGGTCATCGATGCGCAACCATTTGTCCGGGCGTCTCCATTCGGGCGGATTTTCCGCTCCTCCATCGGCAGAAATTTCACGGATTTTTCCAACATAGTCCCGAAAGGGCATTTTCTCCGGAATCGTTACTCCTTTTGCGATAATCGCATCCCGAATTTCAGCTTTCGTTTGTCCTAAATATGTTAATTTGTCTGCAATTGTTCCCATTATACTACTCTTTGTTTATTATTGGCTGCTGATTATTGCATGTTTAGCGGTAACCGATTTATAAAGCTGTCCGATACGAATACGCTATCGAAAACAGCTTATGCTTCCGTAGTGCTCTCTTGAACCTTTTCTCTTTCGATCCAATGGCTTAAATCGGTACCGATAGGCGCTGTAACTCTACCCGCAGCTAGTTCTCCATTAAATAATTCCATTCCTTCTGCTGCAATTATTTCAATAAAAAATTCCGTTGTATTTGTTGTCATAATGTCTATGTATTATTTGTTTTATCCTACAATGGTCCATCCTTTACCGGTCGCGATTGTTTTATCGCTCGCCGTTAATAATGGCGTTCCCCAGTTATTGGTAATGGTTATCGTTTTTGACGTCACACCCGATGACAGGTTACTGAACACCTCAACCAAAGCAGCCTTAGAAAGCTTACACCCAGCATAGGATATGTTGTTTTTAGCACCTGATAATGCTGCTCTATTTAGCGAAGCACAATTGGTAAATATGTTTGCAAAAGTTGTCCCCGCAGAGGTTTTAAATAAAGGAATCGTTTGTAATCCCGTACATCCGGAAAACATATTGCTAAAATCCGTTCCTTTGGCCGTATCAAATAAGGGCACGGTTTGTAAGGAAATACATCCCTGGAACATATAACTAAAATCGGTTCCTTTTGAGGTGTTGAGGAACGGAATGGTTCTCAGTGAAGTACACGATTCGAACATACTGATGAATACGGTTCCATTTATGGTATTTAATGCCGGTACATTTTGTAACGCTGTACAGAATGAAAACATGATACTAAAATCCAATCCTTTGGCCGTATCAAATAAGGGCACATTTTGTAACGAAGTACATCCGTAAAACATCCCGCTAAAATTCGTTCCATTAACTGTTTCGAATAAGGGAACGGTTTTTAAAAAGGCACAGGATTCAAACATCGAACTAAAATCACTCCCCTTTGATGTATCGGCAAATGCTACCGATTGTAATTGAGTGCATCCGTAAAAAAAGCGACTGTAACTGGCTATGGAAGCACCTCCTACATAATTAAAGGCTTCCAGATAGGCATTCGTCACTACCGATCCGCCAATACTCATACTGCTCATCGATGATCCGCTCACCCGAATATCCAACCATCCGGTACTGTATACATTCAAACCGGCCTGTTTGTGTTTTCTTTGTAGATTTATATTGGTCAGATTTTGTCCGGTTTGAGGGGTAACCGTAACAATGGCCTGACGATAGCCACGTGTACTATCTGTTCCGACAAACGAGCTATAGGAATAGCTATGATACGCCTGAGAACCCGAAGTATAATTTTCGGTCACACCATCACCCCAATCGACGGTATAATTCCCCGTGGCCGAAAACGACACGAAATTACTATCTTCAAATATGGCATGAAGTCCTACAAACTTCTGATTGCCGGCTACGACCTTGTCTTCAATACGCAACCAATCTGCCGGACGTTTCCACTGTAATGGATTTTCCCCGGTTTCGGTTTTAATTTCCAGAATCATTCCGGCATAATCTCTAAAAGCCGTTTCTTCCGGAATAATTACCCCCTTAGCCCCGATGGCATTTCGTATTTCTGTTTTTGTTTGTCCTAAATAAATTAGTTTATCTGCAATTGTCCCCATTATACTGCATGTCCGTTTATGATGTCGATTGCATTTGCAATATTCCCTATAGCTCCATTTACCGCATCAACGGTCGGAAACTTTGTTCCCGTGTTGTCTGGTGTCAGACTATTTTGTTTGTTTCCAATACTTTCCTTACCCGCTAATAAAGCGGCATGCGCCTGCTGATCGGCGAGGTGTGCATTGAATTCTGTTTTTGCTACCATCTGACTCACGTCAAGACCTTCTACTTTGCTTGCCGGAATGATCTCATCCTTATGCCAGAAAGACCGGAATGTTTCGTCAAAATTTGACTGCGTTGGTTTCTTACCTTGTAAGAACCACTGCAATATGTCATTAAGAGGTGTCGCCATATACTTAATTATTTATAAAAATTATTACTTTGTAAAGTTGATGTACCAACAAGGTATTTTCAGTGGAATTGTGCTTGCAACTGTTTCGAAAATCGAAGTCGTATACGAATGTGTTGCGTTTTTTGATCGGTTGGCTTTTAAGTCGTTTCCTTAGCGTAAAATCGGTGTAAACACCTTATTTTCCTTGAATCCCCCTCTCAATACCCGGATAATAAAGCAAAATTTACAAGCTGTTATTCCTTGTAAATTTTGGTGATGGCATTACACCTATCCTCTTTCTTAGCCGAAAACCCTGCCAGAAGGTCGTTTCGAGACCGATTGTCTTAAGTGTTCTCCAGGTCATCCCCGGGGAAGAATCCTATGATCTCACTAATTACCATGCTATGCAATCAAAGGAGATTCTCAAAAAAACGAAACACCTTACTGGACAAGATCAATATTTTTAATTCGTTTTGGTTCTAAAAAAAACCAAAGGGTCGTTCTCGTAAGGATCGTCTCAAGGGTCTCCCCAAGAGTCGTTCACAACGAGCATCCCTTGAGCAAGCTCAGGGGTTGCTCCCGAAGGATCGTCCCTCTGGATGCATTCTATATGTTCAATTCGTTTTGGTTCTGAAAAAAACCAAAGGGTCGTTCTCGTAAGGATCGTCTCAAGGGTCTCCCCAAGAGTCGTTCACAGCGAGCATCCCTTGAGCAAGCTCAGGGGTTGCTCCCGAAGGATCGTCCCTCTGGATGCATTCTATATGTTCAATTCGTTTTGATTCTGAAAAAAAACCAAAGGGTCGTTCTCGTAAGGATCGTCTCAAGGGTCTCCCCAAGAGTCGTTCACAGCGAGCATCTCATGAGCAAGCTCAAGGGTTGCTCCCGAAGGATCGTCCCTCTGGACTAAATATTTATCGGATTATTAACCAATACTATAATTTATGGCATCATCCGGTCCTGAAGTTCCTAACACAATTTTAAAGGCCACCGGCAATGAGCGGTAGGGCATTCCGTTGATCATAATTTCCAGCATAATTTGAGCCGGAACAAAAGGTTTCCCATGTTTGGTAAACTTAAAATCACCCGGTTTGTAGTTACTTCCTGATGGTGAAAATTCTTTGTATCCACCTTCAAAATGAGGTCTGAAATAGTGGATCGGTTCGAAATCAAGAAGTGATTCTTTTTCTTCTATGATATATTCTGATTTTCGATTCCATTGCTGGGCATCCATTTCTCTTTCCTGAGCGAAATGAGCTTTTCTAATATTGCCATTCTTCAGTTTCTTTTTCTGTTTGTAGCGTTTTAGGATCACCTTTGGTTTATACTCCAGAATATCATCAATTCCGTCCAGGGTTATATGCATTTTTTTGTAAAATACCGTTTGTCCCAAGATGTGCGTGTAACCATGGATTTGATCCGGCTCCCTACCTTCTACCGATTCGATCGTACGATGTCCCACCGAAGTGTTGGGAAGATCATCCGCCCTATAAAAGTCATAATACTTATTAAAGGTTTCTGCAGAGGATCTCAGCGTTAATCCGAAGTTAAGCTCTTTTAAATGAACATATCCGTCGATTAGTTCTGAAAACTCTCCTTCTGTAGGACGGTCGCCCGTTTCAAAATACGTTTTAAGTTCCTGTCTTGTCGTAATATTTTTCATAATCAATCTACTAATGTTTTAATATTCCATTGCTCATTAGCAATTGTCATACGGAAACATTTATTTTTTTTGAGTTGTTTTAATTAGCAAAAGCTATTTTGTTTTTGATTTTTATTTGAAAGAATTTTACTACTTATTTACATTTGCAAAATTCAACTATTTTATTTTAATCCGGGGTATTTTTTTGTTTTGAATTCTGTAGTTGCAGTAGGTCTTCCTCATACAGTTTTCGGTATTCTGTGGTTATTAGCACTACAAAATTGAACTATTTTTATTTTGTTTTGAACATTTTTGACGGTTCAATTCTGTAGTTGCAGTTCTTAATTTTTGGGTATCTCAATGTACCCATAGTATGCCTACAACCAGGCCGATGGCCAGGCCACCCAGACCATATAAAACCCCCTTTCCGTTGGTACTCTTTGCGGTTTTAAACTGTTCCTCTTTGATCTTTAACTGTTTCTCCGTTAGCTGTAACGAATGCTCCATAAGCTTGTTTTGCTGCGTCATAAAATCGATCAATACATCTTTTTCCTTTTGGATTTCAATACATTTTTCGAGGTTTGCTTCGACCTTATTTTCCCGGAGCCGATCGTAATCGGCCAAGTCGATCAGTACTTTTCGGGCGATCCCTTTTGCGATCACGACACTATCTTTCTGAATAGCGTTCTGTGAGCTGACGTGCCAGGCTGTCAGCATCATCAGTATTCCCAATGTTCTTTTTAATTTGTTCATAACGCTTATTATTTTCTTTTGCCCATGCAATCTCCTCATAAAGTGATTTTTCGTTTTCTGCGATCAACGCCAACTGCTTTTTTTTCAGTAGCGCGATGCTATCCAATTTCGTTACATTCTGTTCTTTCAGCAGTTTCAATTCATCGATCTGTTGTTGCAATACGACATTGAGTTCCTTTTTCAAAAAATACATTCGAATATTCAGTCCCAGGATGATCAAAATCAGAACACCAAAAGCATAGAACAGCACCTTATCTCTCATTTTCTTTATTTTTATAGCGTTTATACGATTATTATGCCAGTGATTTCAGCATATCTATGAGTTCTTTCTGCGGATGCACGTCTGATTTATCCGGTCTGAAAGAAACATGTGCCCATATTCCACTTTCGCCACTTAAAGCTCTTTTGTTATATTCGAACATAACATCACCTTTATAGCCTAGCGGAATAGCATAGCGTTCGCCCCAATATTCCAATAGCTCTTTTAAGGATGCGATCTGAGCGGCGGTATATTTTTCAAAATACTGGTAACCGCGGAAAGGTTTTTCATAAAACGTCACGTTTTCTTTTTTCACTTCCTGTCCGGAGAACGAATAAAATTTATCATTTTTGGTTGTCAATCCGCCCCAACTATCGAGTTCTATCCCGATAAATTCTTTATTGCGTTGGGTATTTACCGCCGGAAGTTCGAATCGTTTAAAGTGTTCCTGTTTTATTCCCAGATGATGCGCCCAATATTGAGAAGAATACAACTGGTGAATACCACCATCTCTAGCGATGATTATAGGTGTTGCAACACGTTCCGCAGTGGACTTCCACCATTCGATATCGCCCAAGACCGAGTCGCCAGAGACGGTATGATGCAGCACAATTCCTTTTTTTTTTGTGACTTCCCTGTAGTATTGATTTTCAGGAAAATCATGACTTATTATTTTCATCTGTTATCCTTTTTTAAACTATTTTACATCGTCATTATCTTCTTTCTCGCCAAACGTTTTGTCTGTGTTGACCCCATATGTTTTTTCTATATATGCTTTTACCGCTTTATCGATCCAGCTTGGAAGATTGGTCGTAATCATTTTTAGAAATTTATCATAGCCATACCCCAAAACAAAAAGCATCCCTGTGGAATACCACTTGTCGTTTACATTCGCTTTATGCATGACATAACTCATTGTAAAGCCTACGATTATCACAATCAACAATGTTACAATGTGTTCCCAGGGTTGCTTTTTTTCTTTATTCTGGATTGAGATCAACACGCGCAATAGTCCACCGGAGAAAGCTACTGCTGTCCCTATAAATAGGATTTTGAAGTTTTCCAAATTCATTCTTCCTTATTTATCAGGTACATATTATCTAAAAAACTTTTGCTTTTTTTAATGTTCTGACGTTCATCCAAATAGGCGATATCATCAATGATATCGTCAATATCTTTTTCCTGTTCATCAAACACTCCTTTCTTTCCTTTAGTTGCTTTCTTTTTTCTTTTCATAGTATTAGGGTTTTCATTAGTATTTATAGTTCTTTTAAGCTTTAATCTAAAAGGAGTATCGTTTCAAAAGGCACAAAAAAGTCCTCTGCTTTCTAAGCCAATGCTTAAAAAACCTGATAATTTTTCGCTTTATTTTTTTAGTATCTGTAAGGCGCCACGAAACAATAGTCATTGTTTCAGGTCTCTTTAAACCGGCTTACAGGCCTGTTTTTCAGAAACCAAAGAGGCGTTACCCTTTTTTAGAAATGTACTTAACTGCTTGCTACATCCGGTTTTCACCGTATGTTTTTCATTTATACTGACAGCTCAATTTTAAATAATCTTTTACTGCAGTTTCCGGCTTTATACACCATCGAATCTAAGGAATCCGATTCTTTGTTATCCTGGCAGAACCAGAACAGGTTCCATCCTTTATCAAGACGTACAATTTCAGTAACCATTTTGATCGTCTGTAAGGATGTTGTAAATAGTGCGCTCTGATAAAAACAACATTTCTGTCAATTCATTGACAATTACCTTCATTTGTTTGCTTTGATTATCCGTTACATAGTTGGTAACGAATTCTTTTCGTTTTTCGATTAATTCTCTGTTTCTTTTCATGGTTGATAAATAATTTGGTTGTTTAAAGAAATTGATTAAAATAAATTTTATATTTAGTATAGTTTTTACGCAAATAGTTCCACAAAAAAAATTAAACACGCATAATTACGCACTATGTTCGTATTTATATTTTTTACACCTACAACCCAATGAAACAAAATAAAACACTGTATTCTAAGAGCCTCACCTAATTACACCGATATAAAAGCCTCTGTTAAATGTTGCATATATTTCGTATATTTGCATTAATCTTAAATGCTACACGACAAATATGCGAATTTTGTTCGTGTTTACAAAACAAAAAAGAGTACAATTTGCGTTTTATTTTGTTTAATTTTTACAAAAATCTCATTATGAACTATTTAGAATTCAAAGAAATCAGAAAGAACTTGAACATGAAGCAGTCTGAGCTATCAAAATCGATTGGAGTCGGTATTCGAGCGATACAGTACTGGGAAAAAGGCGAACGCAAGATTCCCGAGACGACTGCTTTTTTCATGAAAAGCCTGTTAGCCAAAAAACAAAAGGCGACTAACGAGAACGGTTCACCTGTAATTTTTTCCGATTTAAAGATTATGAACGTTCCGCTTGTAAATCAATACGCGCAAGCCGGTTACCTGAATGGCTTTGCCGATGAAGAATTTACGGAGAGCCTTCCTACTATTCCATTTACTGACGATGTTGAGCATCGTGGCGAATACATGTGCTTCGAAGTCAAAGGCGACAGTATGGATAACGGTTCTTATGAAAGCTACCTTGAAGGCGACATTTTGTTGTGCAGAAACATCAGACAGGATTTCTGGATGAGTAAACTGCATTATAACAAATGGGACTTCGTAATTATCCATAAGGAAAAAGGCATTCTGGTAAAACGAATCATCAACCACGATGTTGAAAACGGAATTATTACGCTACATTCCTTAAACGACTATTACGATGATTTTGAAATACATCTAAAAGATGTAGCCAAACTGTTTAACATCATCAGCACAAGACGCAAAAACAACCGGCGATAATAAAACATCGCTTTCAAACCATTTATGTGGTTTCTTTAAATTCTCAAAAAATCAAACAAACAGAAACGTCGGGCCTTTCGGCCCTTCGTTTACCTGTCATGAAACAACCTCAATTTGCTCATTACCTCAATCAATTTAACCTACTAAGTCGGACAACTACGCCAATGGCGGCGTTTCAATTTCGGTATAAACCGAATAGCCGTTGGCAAAATAATCTTTCGTCCCGCTTACTTCGAGATTATACACTCTATATTGTCCGATTATAGAATCGCCATACTGCAGCGGATAATGTTTACCATCCTCTTTTACAAGCAAATGATCCACCTGTAATAAGTTGACCGGAACCGACGTCACAAACTCCCTTGACTTTTCAGGATCAAACGATCGCCAGCCATCAATTGTTCCGACCGGATGTGATCCCGTAATAAAGTGGTTCGCTTCATTCAATCGGTATAACCTCACTTCAGCCATATAATTCACGGCATTTATAACCGTAACAGTACCTGTTCTGGATTTTAATCGTTCGCCTTTTAAAACTTCCTGAATTTTCTTCTTGCTTCCATCATACATCGTGATCAGGGTATTTGCCAAAAACGACGTTCCTCCGCGCATTTCAGACTCCTGGACCTGCACTTCCGTTGAGTGTATTTCATGCGAATGGAAACTACCCGCACTACTACTCAAAAACACCTCAATTTGTTGTTGCCCCGCGCTAAACGGTCCAAAATTCATCATATTTGTGGATGTCGTATCAAAAAAATCACCGTTCAAACGCCATTCATACACCAATTCCTGAATAGCACTTGGATTACTCGTAATCGCCTGAACACTAACCACATCATTGGTTGTTGGCGCTGCAGGATGTACAGCCAAGCTTGTGATGCTTGCATCATTTTTCACATCAAACACAAGCGTAGCGAAACCTTCCAGATTATTCGAATTTCTTACGGTTAACCGTACTGTAAAGACTCCTGCACGAGAGAATGTAATTCCCACCGGATCATAAGCAGGTGCGAAAATAGCCGCATCAGGATCATCGCAGGTCCATATATAACTGGAATCCGAAAGGGTACCTGTACCCGGTGTTACTGTTCTGTAAATTTTCACAGAACTTTTTCCTGGTACGGACAAGTTCGTATGCGAAGGCGTAAGACTCACCGTTGGCGGCACACCCGTTTCTGTTGGCTGCGGCACAAACCAATCGATAAGCGTTACTACTTGAGAACAACCGCTTCCCGCTGTAACCAACACATTTACCGGATTTCTTCGACTTTTATTAAAGTATATATTTTTAACATTACCTTCTTCATCCGGTTTTGCCGACACATAACTTCCATTACCTAAGAAATCCCATTTATAATCATATTCCACGCCATTAGTATTCGAAACTTTAAACGTCACGACGGTTCGGGCCGAATCTCCTTCCGGATATTCAAACTTGACCGCATTGATCGCTACGGCAGGTATTGGTAAAACTTTAACCTTGCAATTGGTTGTTTTTCCATTTACGGTAAAACTGATCTCCTGATTTTGTAATGCTGTTTCAACCAAACTCGGATCAAACAAATATTGTCCGTTGACTTTTACGACGCCACCCACAAGTCCATTGCTGGCAACTGCTTTCACTTCTCCATTTGGCGGGTTTACGGTAAAAACCATTCGTTTTCCGTTTTTACAAACCGTTTGAGACGGAAGACTTAACGAAACCGGTGTTTTCGGGGTACAACAAATATAGGGTAAGGTAAAATCGGCGATTACCTGAGGCTCCTCTTCCGATTTATAAACCACTACAAAAGTGTCGCCACTACAGGCTCCATTTTTATGCTCCAACCCTGGATTTTTTCCTACATAATCGATGAAGTCGGCTTTATAAAAGTCTTTATTATTCAGCAGTTGTGTAAGGGATATACTCATCACCTCAAAGCCCAGCTGTTTTGTATCTTTAATCATCCGAATCACATCGACTACTTCGAGATAATCCCCACCCTGATGTCCTTCAATAAGATAATAAGGCATCTTATCGATATTGTAATCGAGCGGCATTTGCACGTTAAGCGCTGTCGAAAGATTCGTTCTATTATAACTTAAATTCGTCTTGAAGTCCCTGTTCTTTGTTTTATCAAAATTCCAAAGGCGCAAAAACTCATCTGAAATATTATAGTAAAACGGAATGGATCGGTCTCCTAACGAACATTTATTCTTTGATGGTGTAATAGTAATTTCAGCACCAATATGCGTCGGATTTCTAAACGCCAGAATCAACTGATTAAAGCGTTCGATCAATACTCTAACCCGCAGGGCCTTTTTTTCGTTGTCTATCACCGGCGAGTTATAAAACTGATGTCGGGTAGAATCGTATCCGTCAATCGGAATTAATTTTCCAAGCAAGACATGTTTTGGAAAAGAAGGCACATCGGGCAACAATTTCGTAAATGAATTGGGCAATAACTTAACGATCTCGGCATATGTTTCGGCCAGGTCTTTCAGGACATCATAGGCATATTGAAAATTATTACTCTGATTAGCAAGCTGACTTAGCGTATTCAAAAAGTTTGTCCGATCGATCAATGGGATGTTCATCTTTCCGGAAATAAAATCGATATTCGAAAAAATCCAACTGTAATCGTTTTCCGTCACAATAGTTTTATACGCCTGTTTTAATAGTTCCGGCGTTTTTAGTTCCGGCGTTACAATAACGCGTTTTACTTTTTGAGCTGTTGTCACACTACCCGAAATCAGATGTTCCCGGATAATGTTATCGACAGCCATAATTCGATCAACACTTGGTTTTGTCGCAACCAATACTTTTAGATTTCGAAATTGCTGGATTCCGTGGTTATCACAATCCACCCCGCGACATGGTTTTACTTCTTTTTCATAACTTTCCAGATAAAGCAGTAAATATTTGTCGTCAAAGTTGCCAAATGTCGTCAACGGTTTAAAATGCTTTGTCGCTTCTTCGGCTGTTGCCAATTCCCAAAGCTCTACATCCAACAATCCGGCATCGGTATGAAACGGCGGATACATCGCTTTACTATTATCATAGACCCTCCAATGTGTAAATTCCTTCTCAATGATGTCTATGTTTTTTAGTTCGCTCATATACGCGTCGCCACTTAAATCCTGGATTTGGCTTTTCTGATTTAACGTAAGTAAATCTCCGTCCGTTGTGATTGCAGCACCTTGTGAAAGCTTTATTGTGGTAAGCAGGTTATTTTCGTACGTTGGTTGTGATTGAAAACCGCACACAATTCCTACGCCCTCCAGCATAACCCGAGACAAGCGGTCCTGATCTTCAAAAAAATCCAGGAACTCGTTGAATTGTAGATCCTCTACTCGTTGCCCTTTACTAAATTTTCGGTATTGGGTTGCTATGTTATTTAATTGATAATTGTAATTCATTTTTAATAATTTAAATGGTTTAGCAGCTTCCCTTAGGACGATAAACTGCGGTTATTTTGACGATCATTACAGCGTTTTAACAGCCGCAGTATCGGTCCTAATCTTTCTAAAGCATTACGCGTTTATAACTATTTTAAAGATGTCATTACTTACAACTTTTGCATCCACAACCCGTATCAACGTGAGCTGTTTTTTTCTCCAACGTTCCTAAGTAGTCCTTGTATTTTGCTATAAAAGCATCGGCAGATTCAGTCGTAATAATCCTATCTTCTACGGTATCAAAACAAAAAAGAACCTCTTCATTATTCATTACCATGATTTGTTTTATATCGATAACGGCATCGCTTGTGGTAAGCAAACTGTTTGCTTCAATGACGATTCCGTCTTTTTCATATCGTTCGATCAGTTTCATATTATTTCTTAATTTCTCCTGTACAAGGGTTAATAGTCAAGAAGTTATTTTTCGGACAACCGTTATAAATTACCGCACCTCCTAATTTCAATGTAGTCCAAGCTACACCGCTGTGACAAGAACTGTCTGCACAAACCAATGAGAACGAAATAAATCCGTCGTTTGGTTGATTTGCTGTAACAATCGCCTGTGCTTCTGTTGCCGAAATACTATAAGTCCATTTACGAGATCTTCCGGAATTTTCTCCTTCGCCATACGACTGTCCTGGCTGAAGTGCCGCACTACCATTATTTAAGTTCACAATGTTGCTGCCATCGGATACATTACCAAGTGGTATTGAATTCGCTAACAACTTAAATCGGGCCGAGTTACAAGCGTGTCCACCCGGACAAGGTCCTTTGGTATCGTGATACTGAATCGTGATTTCCAAACCGGATAAACACTTCACAGTTGTTTGTCCTGTTATTACAATCGGTTTAAGATCATATTTTTTAGAACACATATTAGTATTCGAAATTGTAATCGTTGGTCTGAAAGTATCTTCCTGACCCGCAACCAGTTTGTACGTATTCTTGATTTTTCCATCTCCTGGTACTGCACCTGAAGATTTCTGACCATCACCAAAATCCATTACATAACTCAGTCCGCTAAGTGCGCCGGTAACGGTAAATACTACCTCTGCATCCGGATGATCCGGAACTTCGCCATGAATTGGTTCCGAAGCCGTTACCGTTACATTCGGCAATGCATGTACAACCATTTTGGCTTCCACTGGATCATCGTTTACGGTAAAGTTGATCGTCTTACCTAAATCGGCCGCTGCTACCAGACTTGGATCAAAGAAATTCTGACCAGCTGTTTTGGTAACCACTTTCACTTCCTGACCTGCGATATTCGCCTTGATGTCGCCATCTAAAGGAATAATCGTAAACGGAACCTTCGCATCATTCTGGCATAATTTAGCCGTAGGCAATGCCATAAATACAGGATCTTTTTTAGAACAACACAAATAAGGCAATGCAAAATCGGCTAAAACGGTATTGTGTTCTTCCGATCGGTAAATCAGATACAAAGTACCTCCAACCGGCACACCGCCACCATGCTCCAATCCTGATTTCAGATCCAAAAGATCTCCTAAAAATTCGGTATCTACCTTTTCTTCTTTTGCTGTTTGCGTTACAATGGAAATCCCCGAATCGGCTATGGCTGTTTTAAAGTCGATCGTGTTTAATAATTTTAATTGCTTATCTAAACCGGAGATTGTACGCAACGTCTGCTGTGTATTGATCTGATTCGTAATATCGCTGGAAATAGACACCAATTGTGCTCGTAGGTCTTTGATGGATATGGTTGTCAATTCCTGTCCTACCGGCAAAATAGGTGTATCCGGTACCGCCGTTACATCGCCCGGTGTCACTGTCGAAACAATACCGGCAGCGGCAGCGGCAGCAACAGTTGTAGCCGTCGCAGCAGTAGCCGTAGTAACCGTTCCACTAAACGTTCTGGAGGTACTTTTCTCTAAAGACAATCCCGAAACTTTAAATGCCAATCCATATTTATCCCTAAGGGCATTAATATTTTGCATCGCAATGGTATACGGCATCCCAACAAACCCTTCCACTCTATAATAATCGTTGTGATCCATATTGTACAACAACGGATTTCGAACAAAATCGTCGGCTGCCAGGTTGGTTTTATGGTAACTTAAGTTATAGGTTTCCTTATAATTTTTCGTTTTTTCGAAATTCCATTTTTTTAACAAATCCAGATTTACATTATAATAAAACGGAATAGCTTTATCACTTAACGCAACCCCTGTATTCGATGGAGTAATAACGATTGGTCCTTTAAACGACTGGAAATTTTTAAGTTTTAGTGTAAAACGGTTCGCTAATGAAATCAGTCTTTCTTTGTTATCATCTTCATTTGTATTCATTGGCGCACTATAAAAATCATGACGGTAAAGCGTATGATCTCCAATATTTAACGGAGCTCCAAGAGGTCCTAACATAAGGTGTTTTTGAAACGCGCTGATATCCGGACAACATTCGGATTTAAGGTGCAATACCAATCCTTTGATTTCGTTGTAAGTATCCACTAAATCCTTTAGCAAGTCATAACGATACTGATAATCGTATGGTGCCGTATTTAATACCTGATTCAGTTTATCTCTGAGGCTCAATCCACCAAAGTCCATTCTGATATCAAACATCTCCGCAATATGATTAAAACTAAAATCCAAATCGGTAATAAGTGTACTCCCCTGAATGGCATTTTGGAATTTTGTACGTAAAGCCTGTTCCGTTGTGACATTCTTATCCAGAATTACCCTTGGAACTTCAATATTTTTTAACTGGTTATACAGTAACTCATAGTTATTATACTGTTGATAAATACTGTCATACCCATTACTGTTAAGCGCATAGAACTCCATATCGGATTTGTTTGCCAAAAGCACTTTAAGATCCGACACTTGTTCCGCTCCATCATTATCGCAATCAACATTCTGGCAAGGTAATTCTTCATTAGAATAGCTTTCCAGGTATAGTATTACGATTTTATTTCGGGCATCTTGTTGTAGCGCTGACACCGGATAAAACGAGTTGGCTGCCACTCCTTTTGCCAGCATATCCTCATAGTCTTCCTCGGTAAACAATTCCCAAAGTGGCATTTGTGTGCTCCCGCTATAGAAGTGTGGATATTTATAGGTATCCAAATAAGGTCTATAGTACGCAAATTTTGTTTCGGCGTCGTCTATTTTAACCTCTTTCGACTTTGATGTGGGAATCTTTCTACGCAATGTGATCAGATCGCCATCTGTGGTAACCCCCACACCTTGTGAAATGCTAATAAATCGAAATTGTTGCTGATATTGTTGTTGGTCCGGGTTTACAACTGCAAGTCGTCCCGCAAGATCGGCCACAAGGCTGGTTTCAAAGCCGCAACCGACTCCAACACCATTTAGTCTGGTTCTTGATAGACGATCCTGATCTTCGAAATAATCAATAAATTCATTCAATTGCCCTTCGGTTAACGCCTGATTTACGTTGAACTTTCTATACTGGGTCGTGATATTATCTAATTTAGTGTTCATTCTTTTTCTGTTTTATATGTTTGATTGTCCTAGTATGATTCTTCCATCCAGACTGTCGTTATCGTCTGCTGCGCAATCTAACAGCCTTCCCGGCTTATAGACATTATTCAAGCTGGTTAGCGCATCCAATAATATTTTGGTACTACCTCCCAAACTGCTAACATTATTTCGTGCTTTATCGAGGAGGAATTTTTTATAGGCTCTTTCGAAATCCGCCAGATCACCCATTGCAGTTTCGATCTCGCCCTGTCTGTCACCAACCCAACAAATTTTTGCTAAAACGTGTGCCGGAAGTTCTTGTCGGATAACCGTTTCAGCATAACGTCTAAAATCATAATCTGAAAAACGATACGCATATCCGGAAAGCACTACGCTGACACGGTAGGAATACGGATCAAAGAAATCGTTCTCACAGCCATCTTCACAGGTCGTCATAAAGGCATCCGGATCGGCAGCTCCTGAGCCACCATCACCATCATACATCACCACAAAAGTGTCTTCAATAGCCATACAACCGATACCGCCCATCAAATCATAATTCTTAACCGTAGGTTTTAACAACATATGCTCTACCAGGAAAAGTCCTTCTTCGGTGAAGCGGTATTTGAAATAATCTACCAGATCAAGAATTCCAACTTTTAAGGCATCTTGCGACGTATACGGATTGTTTTTCTTATGGCATGCAATTACTACAGGCTCTATGGAATCGTCTACAATTTCCAGATAAAAATTATCCATTTCCGATTTACGAACCATGATATTTCCAATACGCTCTCCTCCTGTAAAAGTGATGTCCAACTTGTTTTCAAGATCTTCCTGATCAATCTGAATGGTTTGAAAAACCGCTTCGTTTAACGCATGCGTAGCACCATACTCAATCTTAAAACTTTTAACACCGCTTAGAATAACGGTATTGTCGTCACCCTTAATTCTCCATTTAAAAGCCGGAGCACCGTTTTCTGTAACTTCAATAATCTGAACCGGCGAATTGGACACATTTCTGTGTTTGTAATTTTTCATTCCCAACAATCGCGCAATTCTTTTTTGCACTCCCGAAACGTTGGTCGTGTTCCATAAATCGTCATCGGCAGTCAGCGTATAATTATGCCCCAATCCTCTATCGGTACTCAATGTGCTGTACTCACTCAAGAAAACTTCTTTGTTTCGCAATACAATTTCATCGGTAGACGCTCCGTAAAGTGTTTTCATCAGGAAAGTATAATCGCTGAACGTTTCGGCAAATCGGGCAGTCAAGTGATCCAGAATTATATTTCTTCGTTCCACACTATTGTCCAGTTCTTCGTATAAAGTATCGGTAAGCTTATCGTCGTCGTTGGTCTCATAATTCTTTACCAAATCTTCAAAACCATTGATTCCTTTAAGTGCCTGTGTAAAATAGGTTCTTTTTAAAGTACCGCTAACACTCAATATTTCTTTTACTTTTTCAAGATGTTTGAAATAACTCGCCAATACTTTATCGAAAAACAACAAATAACCTTGTAATTGCTTTGCCAGTGCTTCTCTTTCTTCGCTTGGAGTTCCGATAATTCCGGATGTTCCAACACCATAGGTATCTGGGAATTCATTTAAAATAGACGCATAATTTGCCAGGTCATAGGCTGTTCCCTTAGGGATTTCCAATGTTTTGTTTAATCGAGCGTCTTCTCTAAGTACTTCCTGCTCCAGTCGGAATGTTTCCAGGTATTCGTCTACTTTTTTACGATTGATATTTAACGGAAGGGATCCTTTGGAATAACTAAACGAACTTAGATCGCACAGTACCGGTTTTTTTCCTTCTCCGATACAAATCACCCATTCATCACTTTGGTGTAAAGTACCGTCACATCCGGCGATAGAAATTTCTTTAATTTCCTGAACGCCATCAACTTTCATAATTACACTAATAATATCGGAAAGGCGTACTTCTTTTCTCAGCTGACTGTTTTTAAGTTCTTCCGTATCGATAAAACCATTATCCAAAAGCGGTCCGTCAAAAATCTGATCGGTCGTATAACCTTTGTCAAGCATTTGCTTTAAGGAATAGAAATGTACTTCCGGCGACAGGTAATTGTTGATACTTCGCAATACTTTTGCGTGTACGAGTTCTTCATCGGCTTTATTGGTAACGCCAATTCGGGCACAAACCGCAATACTTTGCGTTTCAACTTCCTTGATATCGACCAGATCTTCGCAAAGACTTCTGTTGGCATGATACCGCTCCAGAATTTTTATTCTGGTATTCGATCGATCGCAAATATCGCCTACCCCTTCTCCATCAAGATCTTCTCCATATTCCACATAAAGATCATAAAGTCCTTTGACCTCGAAGCTTTTTGTTTTAACGTCCCCTAAATCGTTTGGATTTAAAGCCAGTCTAGTTGAATCACAATCGGCATAAACCAATTCTGTCCGAGGACGCCACCAACAGTTTTTTACAGCCCTACTGCTTCCCGATTTTAAACCAATATCAATAAATAATTTTCGGTAATCCAACTCATTTAAAGGCCTTGAAGGCAGAATTTCTTCTGCTTTAATAAATTGGTTTTCAATATTTTTACCCGGTTCTTTAGACGATAAGATATCCTCCATATTAAGATTCATACGCATACCCAAGTCGGTAATGGCATAACTTAACACTTCCAAAGTAGTAATCCCAGGATCATGAGAATTATAATCCGTCCAAAGTTTACTTCCCAGTTCTTCTATGTATTTAATACCTGTCTTTCGTAGGAACTGAAAATCTAACTGGTCTTCCGTTTCGACTTTTTTAGGTATACTAATATGACTATTTTCTGACATAATTATCTGTTTTTTTATCTATTTATTTTGTTTAAATACATATCTGTTCTGCAATAGTCACTTCATGTTGTTTTGCGGATACTAATATGGATTTTGGATCTACTTCAATTAAAGATTTCGTCTGTATTTCACCATTAATCTTGATCTGTAAACTATCGATATAATCAACATAATAAAGTTGCTCCAAATAATTAATCAACTGATTTACATTAAGTTTCACATTAAAAGAAACTACATTTGAATCTCCGAAAGCCCATGGTGATATAAATTTTTTAATATCTTCATCCAATTGTTTGCTGTAAAAAGCCTCATCGTATTCCTTATAGAATCTCAGATCTGCTTTTACAGTCACTTCCTGATAATTTGGATTGATAACATGGGTCACAACATGCAGGGAATTTAATCCGTCAACATAGTTTTGAATCTTGTTTAAACTGGCACGGCTTACGCGTGGCTGGTAGATATCGAATGCGTTTTTATTTTTTGTATTCGGAATCACAACCAGTGTTACATTCCCTGGTGCCATAAATGATTTCTCGGAAGTATGGTTCAAGCATTTCACCATAAAAACATCTGGAAATTCCTGTAAAACAAGTTGTTCATAATCCCATTGTGTAATCGCTCTGTTTTTGTGGCGTAATCGTTCACTAACACGTCTGTAGAAAGCCGCATCGGATTCCTTATATTTTCCGTCGAACGAATTATAAGGCTGACTTACCGATTTAATCTGCGGTACTCGCGTGATTAGTTTTGCGATGGTTCCACCTTCCAATCCGTGATCCAGATGTGTCAGATCATTGTCCTGATTCTGAAAAGTAGCCCGAACCGCTTGTGTATAAATTCCCTGAATTTTACATACCGCATCATAGCTTCGTTTTGTTTTAGCTCTGATCCATATTCCTTTTTTATCAAATAAGGTTGTGTTTATATCAATATCCTTTGGAATCTTAAATTTTAGAATTCCGGATTCCAGGAATCGTTTCGTCTCGTTTGTCAGGATATCATTTTTAAGTGTTTTCCATGTATTCTTAGAAAGAATATCCCATTCTATATTTTCATTGGCCTCGAAGGTATCGGCCAAGGTATTTTCACTTCCTTCCAATACCTGGATTAGCAAGGATACCGTTTCACTTGGATTGGCATCCAAGCAGATAAATAATTCACCTCCTACCTCGTGAACCGGCACGATACTATTGGCAGCCATTTCTTTTTCAAGCTGACCGAATGCATCTTCATAAAACAATTTTACTTCTTTGTTTTTTGATGATTTTGTGCTGTTTACCAGAATATTCGGTGTCGCTAAAGCGCTTTCTAGGCTTAATGATTTTGCATTTTTCGCCAGAAGATTTCGGGTCGTCAAAGCACTTTTTGTGGTTAATGGTTTTACATTCTTAACCAGAATATTTCGCCCCGTATATGCACTTTCTGAAGCCGTATAGTTCAATTCCATATTTTCCGCCAACGGGATATACGGCTCATTCGGGATCAGGGTTTTTGTTTCACCACTGGTTATTGCCAGCGTATATAATTTTGGATATACATCCTGTAACGCCGATTGCTTTAAGGTTAATCGGATCGACTCGGAAGTTCCTGCAACCGGGTTTGTGTTTTTAATCGCAAAATACGTTTGATAACCGGTTTCCGTTTTCTGGTACAACTCGATGTCTGTCGCTTTTATAGCCCATCCTTCTTTTTCTAAAAGCGAAGCATTCGCTTTAAAGTAATCGTCATTGATAACAAAAGGACTTTTTGTTCTGGCAGCGCTAAAAATGGTTTTCGAAACAAGGTCATTAGGCTTAATCGTATAACCTGTATAAAGATTTTTTATCGAATCCGGCGTATTTTTCCAATTGATGGTAACCGATGCGCTATCCCATTTTTTAGCAAACATCTCCGGATATTTAATGTAAAAATTAGATCCTGTTACCGGTTGTCCTGTAAATGGAAAATAATCTTTTTCCGGATTCAGCGCACTACTGTCGTTTTCGATTAAAATGGATTTCACTCCTTTTACATCAACGGCAATGGCTACGTTTTCGATTTCTTTCTCAGCCAAAGCATTATAAACTTCATAATACTTATCGCCTTCGATCATAAATCGTACAATGGCAAAATCGGTAAGGAATGTTCCGCCCAATACGTCTTTATTGTAGTTTACGACAGCCGGGAAATTTTTAGGCAGTGTAAAGGTCAACTTTAGACTTTTAGCATCGTTTTGAAGACACTCCAATTTTGCACCCGACACCCATTCTTTTTCACCACTATACAATACCTTAATATTGTTTTCGATATCCTCCAGTTCCAAAGCCTCTAATCTTGAGGTTCCGTTATTACGGAAGCTAATCGTAACGGTTACGGTACGACTCCCCTCCTTTAAATTTAGCAATGAGGAAGCGATTGAAAAACCCAGTTTGGCGTTTTCAAGCTCTTTAAAGTCTGACTTATCCGGTCTGGATTCGTTCGAATTGTATCCAAATGGCCACCAGTAATTACTGGTCTCGTTTAGTTTTTCAGCTATTCCGTCCAGGGTATTGACTGCACGGGCTATTTTTAGTTCTTTTTTTGTTTTATCGTTTAAAAAGCTTTTCAGTTCAACCACTTTTGCCTGACTGGCAATAAGCTCTTTATCGGTTTTAAAAACGCGTTTTTTACCTGCTACATCTTTTTTAGCATCAAGCAAAGTGCCTTCCGGCACTCTTTCCTGGATTGCTTTTTTGGCTAATTCAAAAATCACATATACTTTATCCGATTTGGCATCTTGCTTTTCGATCTGAAGAATTTCATTGTAATAGAAATCCAAATGCCTTTGAGTTAAATTATTAAGTGCTTTTTTCGAAAAATCCATCAGCTTAATAAAGCAGATAAACAACGTCAGGTGAGGCGTCAGGCTTCCGTCTTTCTCAAATTGAGCGACCAATTCTGTAACCTCTTTTTTCAGGCTTTTATAAGCAACACTTTCCCTACGCGGAATGGAATAATCATCGGCACCTAAAAAAAAGCCTTCCCAGGTTCCGTTCGGTGTTGTTGCATCATTTTTATCAAAATAATTTACATGATTGGCAAAATTGTTTGCAAAGAGTAGCCAATCAAACAAATCGAAATCGTGCAATTCAAGATTACTGGGATCAAGTTCTGTTAAAAAGCGTTGCATTTGTGATTTTCCGTCACGATAATGCGAAAATGTATCTATTTTTTTCATTTGTTTATATTTAATTTTCTATGGTCAGATGCACTACTTGATGTAAACTATTCTGGCAAAATCGAATGGGGTTACAGTAATTACAAGTCGTTTAGATTGCTGTGGCTTCTCCTTTATAGAAAGGGAAAACAACATTGCTTCTCGTATTGGTATTTCTTACTTCATAATCGATATGTATCAACACCTGTCCTTCCAGTTCTTCAGTAGTATCAATATCAATACTGATAATATTGATTCGGGGCTCATGATACAAGATGGCACGCTCAACAATCCCTTTCATTTGTGTGATCAATGTTAATTCCAAAGGCTTAAAAAGCATTTCTTGTAAATCACAGCCATAGTTTGGAAACATGACACGTTCTCCCGGTCGCGTAGACAAAAGGATTATTAAACTGTTATTGATATCTTCAACATCAGTAGTCATCGTCACGCCTCCTTCTGTTTTATCAAACTCTGGCGGAAAGCTCCAACCTATTCCTAAAAAATCTGTATTTATTTTCATACTGTTTGTTGTATATTTTTTTATTGTAATAGTTTATCGGTAACATGATGCCTTTGTTTACCGTGGTGTGGTTATGGATGTTTCAGTTTTTTAGGCCAGGCCGAATACGGATTCCAAAGCCATTACTGAGTTTAAATATCATTATGCAGCATTATCCACCTATTAACACTGTGGGCATACCCGCCGCTATGACGCCTCCATGTGCTGTGGAATCGCCTTGTCTTGCTGCCGGTTTCCCGCCTATTAAAACGGTCGATGATCCGGCCGCTATCGTATCGGGCGGGCCGGTACAGATTGCCTGGTCTCCTACTCTTGCTGCGGGCATTCCGCCAATTAACACTGTCGGTTCGCCGGCTGGCAATATAGGTCCGCCTACATGAGGTACAGTTCCTGTAACCATCGGACAGGTATGCATATCTGTGATTCTTGCTGCTGGTTTCATATATTGTTATTTATAATTTTTTTCAGTTCGTAAGACATCGCTCCCCCTGCATTTTTCTTTTCGTCATCGCGGTCCTTTTCGCTTTTTAGTTGATTTTTACCTGAGATCCTTTGACTACGGTTACGGCTCCCGAGGATACTTCCGAGCCGGAACTTCCTTCGGCTTTAAACTGTGCACTGGCTTTCAGTTTTACATTGGTTCCTTCGATACTTACGTCTCCAGAAGCTTTAATTTTAATATCTCCTGCACTTTCCATCGTGATGCCATCACTCTTAAAAGTGAGTACGTTCGAGTGTTCATCTTCAATTTTTATTATATCGGCATCTTCGTCTAAAATCACTTTCTTACCCGCCGGTGTCTCAAGTGTATAGGAGATCTTATCGTCATTGAACATCATTTTCATTTCACTTCGGGTTACGAATCCTTTTTCATGATTGTCATCGGTGGCTGTTATCGGTGCTGGCTTGGCACTACTGTGCAACATTCCCAGGACTACGGCATCGTTTGGATCGTCGTTGATAAAACCGATAATAACCTCATCGCCTATTTCCGGTCTGAAAAAAGAGCCTCTGTTTTCTCCGGCATCAAGTGTTGCCACACGGCACCAGATTCCTTCTTCTTCATTGTTGATGATTGGTATTTGTACCAGAATTCGATCTTCTCCATCCGGATCCGATTCCAATTGTGATACCACTCCAACATGCAAACCGCTAATGGCTGGCATAATTCCGGAGCCCGGCATTTCGCTCACGTCATAGGTTTCGGAGAACCATGTTGGTGTTAATCCAAATTGTGCGGTCACCAACCAATTCCCTTCTGCGACTTCATGGCGTACGCCTGTAACGTAAATGGTACCGTTAAATCGGTTTCCTAGGCCTTCTAATTTTAATAAAACACCCGGTTTTACTTTATCAATCCCTTGAAACGTTACCATTCCACGTGTTTTTGCTAATTGCTGAAACGTCGCTTTGGCATCGCTCCATTCTTGTAGTTCTTCCTGGGTTATCTTCCCTCCGTGTCGTAATTGCAGGTCTTCGATTCCGAAAACAGCAGCCAGATCGCTTGGCGAAAGATCACCATTGAGTGCAATTCCGGGATCCTGTGCTTCCGCTTCTACGATTTCTTGATCGGTATAACTCCATGAGGAAGCGGTGATTTTACTGTACTGATCTCTGGCGTCGATTTCTCCTTCAAATTCATGAACAGAAGATCCAAAGACTACGGTTTCTACCGTTTCGCCGCTTACTTTCGGTTTGGCTACTTTGATGGTTCCGTCGTCCACAAAACAAAGCTTGCCATTGGCCTGAGCACGGGTTACCATAAAATCCCAATCGGAGGCTCGATATTGTACCAATTCCTTATGTGATTTTGTTGTCGCTTCGACATCGGCAGTAGCACCGCTATTTCCGATCAGCTCTTCGATAATATCGCTATCCTTACTTTCGTAGAAATACTTGCTTTTTCGTCCCAAAGTCATCTTCACGGCTTTGTCTTTGCATTCCACAATCAGGTACGTTGATCCATTTTTAACTTTTAAGTTGTGTTTTACCACAACACCTTTAAAAAGGGTTTCCTCTTTAGAATGGTATCCGACCGTGATTTCAATTTCCTTTCCCGGGATCAATAAATTTTCACTACTTAGTTTAAAATCCTGATCCGGAGCACTTCCATCTAAAATAACAATGCGGGCATGCGGAATCCTGTTCACTTCTTTCTCTACCACAATACTTTTTACGCCATATTGAACGGGCAGTTCTGTGTCTCCAGACATCACTTTATAGGTTACCAGGTCGGGAGTTTTTGCTGTTTGTATGTAGCCGCTATTATTCATCTTATTATGTTTTTGCTATAGGTGGAAAGAATAGTATTTGTCCGGGAATTAATTGTCTGAAATCGATAATACCGTTTACTTTGGCGACTTCTAAATAGTATTTGGAATCACCATAAATTCTTTCGGTCATCAAAGGCAAGGTATCACCATCTACTACCGTTCGTTTATGGGTAAGATCCGGGGAATTTCGGTTATCTGTTTTTGCAGCGAGTTCCGGGCTGAAGGATTCCGTAAATTTTGCTTTTCCAATGGCTCGTAACGGTCTTCCTTCATTATTGAATAATTTATATTCGATGGTAAACTCCGAGAGAAACCCCAGAAATTCAAAATCACCCCAGTTAATGATCACATTATAGGGTTTATGAATTCTTCCTTCCAGTTGTCCTGTAGCCTTATAAAAATCTTTTATTTGTTTTGCCACAGCCGCCGCTGCGAATGCCGATCCCTGTCCGGCTTTTTGTGCTGCGCTACTAAGTGCTTTCGTTACAGCATTGGCTTCTGACACTCCTGTTCCATCAAAAAGAAAATCTAATTGCAAATCCGATGGAAGCGATTTGTCGTATTTCAAATCTGCTTTAGAAGAACCCATTGCCTGATCTGTTGCAAAACTTGATTTATAGGTCATGGAAAAACCTGCAGGGTTGATAAAAGCTTTAAAAGCGCCCATTAAGATTCTGGTTTCATAGTTTGAATCTTTATAGGTTCCAATAGTTAATTTTTGAATTGATCCTCCCATTATCTTTCTTTTTTACGTTGTTCAATAGTTACTATTTGTTCTACGCTTTCGCTGATTGCCCGCATGATTCCTTCCTTGTCTACCGATGTGGTAGCTGAACCGGATGTATTTTCGTCCACATTTATTTTAATATGGAGTTCTTTTATTTCTATTGGCATTTCGTTTACTTTTAATGGATTAGTAAACGCTTTAAATGCTGACAATAAGCACCTTAAAGCGCTATTTATTAAAAAACCAAACACATAAAGCGTCCATCCAGGTTGATTTTAACAATCAAACTGTTGCCTTTTTTTCAAAAAAGATTTAGTTAAGATTTTACCTTTAACTAATACACTTTATGTGTTTAGTTTCGCTATTCAAATTACAAGCTTAGGTTGCTTGCTTAAGGTATTGTGTAATATCTATATTTGAGTTCTATTGTTTCGATTGCCAATTTACTTTCCTCGGCGTTAAATTCGGACACATCCCATTTTACCGGATATGCGCCAACAACATTCCAAGTCATAGTGGGTGCTGTTGAATCGGCACCACCCGAAAGTGTAATGACTAAATCTTTGGGGGCGAACTCGAATCGTTCCATGGCAGCTCTACACCATTCAATCAATCCGGAGTCTTCTACAAGCCCACGCTTTAAAACTAAATTAGGATATTTGGGACGCAGTGGAAGTTGATGAACAAATCGGTTCTCGCCTCCTTCTGCATACTCTTCAGTTCCAATTTCTGTAGATAATCCAGATACAGATTGAAATCTGGAGTCAATACCCTCTGATGCAATTCCGCTTACAGTAAACGAAAAGCTTGTTGGAGGATATAAGCCTGCCATGACTAGTTATTTTCAATAGTTAATCCTTCGTGAGCAATCTCTAAAGTTTCGATAGCCACTTCACTTGCATCCGCTTTCAAGTCGCTAGCCTGTAA
Source organism: Bacteroidota bacterium (assembly GCA_023446155.1). Lineage (GTDB taxonomy): Bacteria > Bacteroidota > Bacteroidia > Flavobacteriales > Flavobacteriaceae > Flavobacterium. Next base: position 15,505 of record JAEXIT010000002.1, on the reverse strand, counting down.
TTTAACAGGGAATGCATTTTTCACTTTCCAGGTAATTGCCGGTGCTCCGGTTTCGTCTAAAAGTGAAATAGTAACCGAACGACGCTCAACTGTATTTAAGTTGATTGTATTCAACCACGTAAAGTACTCATTATCTCCTTTGAAAGAACCACGTTTTAACGTGATGTTTGAGAATTTTCTAAGTCCGGGCATTTTGATTTTACTAAAGTCCGGGCTCGCTCCGTGTCTGTATTCCGTAACGTCAGTTTCAATCTGCATTCCGGTAACTTCCGTGAAACCTAATTTCGTTCCACCCCAATCAACTTCGAAGGAAAACTTTGCTAATGGATATTCATTCATAATTTTTTGTATTTAATTGTTTATCTAATTTTTATGCTTCTTGTAATTTGTGTGAAAAGCGTAACACGATAAATTCTGCAGGACGAACAGCCGCCATACCGATTTCAACGATCATTCTACCTTCTAAAATATCCTGAGCCGACATCGTTTCGTTTAAACCAACGCTCACGTAGTAGGCTTGTTCCGGAGTTGATCCCGCTAAAGCACCACTCATCCATTGTTGGTTAAGGAAATTTTCGATCATTGCTTTCACACGTGTCCATGTTTTAGCATCGTTAGCATCAAATACAAAACGCTCTGTTGCGTTTTTAACCGATTCTTCAACCATGTTAAAGAAACGACGTACCGATACATATCTCCATTCGTTGTTGTTTCCGTCTAACGTTCTAGCACCCCAAACTAAAGTACCTTTACCGTTGAATGTACGGATTGCATTGATTGATTTTCCGTATTTAGAGTCAACGTTTAAGCTTTCCTGTTGTTTATGTGAAATTTTTTCAACCGGTGCAACAACATAGTTAAGACCAATGTTTGCCGGTGCTTTCCACACTCCTGAAGTACTGTCAACTTTTGCATAAACCCCAGCGATAGCTGAAGACGGTGCTAAAACAACGCGTTGTGCAGCAATTGCCTTTTTCGCCTGGTTGTATAAAGCCGAGTTATTTCCTTTTAATTCACTAAGAAGTTCCGGTGCATCCGCTACAGCTTGTGTTGTTCCGTTTGGAAGAGTCTTTTTATAGGTCGAAATTGCAACTTCTTCGTCTTTATAGTTGTAGCTTAAAACCGTTTCCAAGTTCGGATGGTAAGCTGCTCCGTATTTTAAACCGGTTGCTTCTACTCCATCTCTGAAGGCATCAACACCACCAATAGTATCCATGATCACAAAACGGTCACCCATTTTTTCTGCATGGTTTAATGAACTAATGTATAACGTGTGTGCAAGATTTAATGTTAAAGCTTCTGCATCCGGGAATACGATTAATGTTGGCTCATCTTCTTTTTCTAATAATTCCAACGCCCCTTCTAGCTCATTAAAATCTACCGCATTTACTGTAGTTCCTGTTTTATAATGATTTACAGCAACGATATAACAAGGACCACCGCCATTTGCAAAATACATTTGCAATGCGTAGTACATTTTAAATTCACTTAAATTGGCTGTCGTTACAGTTGCTGTAGCTACTTCATCAAGTACGTCTAATGTAATTGCTGTTTTTTCAAATTCTGCACCTCCAAAAAGTGTTTCATACTCCATTAAGGAAGAAATTCTTGTTGGCTCCTCTTTTGGTCCTTTTTGAGTATATCCAATAAAAGCCGGAATAGCTGTTTCTACTTGTGCCACTGATGGTGGGAATTTTACAATTTCCTCTACGTAAACCCCTGGTGTTTTGTAATTCATGTGTTTTAATTTAAAAGTTATTTATTAATTGTTTTCGATTGTTAATCCTTCGTGAGCGATCTCTAAAGTTTCGATAGCTACTTCACTTGCATCGGCTTTCAAATCACTCGCTTGTAATTTAACTGGGAAAGCATTTTTCACTTTCCAGGTAATTGCCGGTGCTCCGGTTTCGTCTAAAAGAGAAATGGTAACCGAACGACGCTCTACTGTATTCAAGTTAATAGTGTTTAACCAAGTAAAGTACTCGTTGTCTCCTTTGAAAGAACCACGTTTTAAAGTGATGTTTGAGAACTTTCTAAGTCCCGGCATTTTGATTTTACTGAAGTCAGGACTTGCTCCGTGTCTGTATTCCGTAACGTCAGTTTCAATCTGCATTCCGGTAACCTCCGTGAAACCTAATTTTGTTCCACCCCAATCAACTTCGAAGGAAAACTTCGCTAATGGATATTCATTCATAATTTGCTGTATTTAATTGTTATCTAATTTTTATGCTTCTTGTAATTTGTGTGAAAAGTTCAACACAATAAATTCTGCAGGGCGAACTGCTGCCATACCGATTTCAATGTTCATTCTTCCTTCCAAAACGTCTTGAGCCGATGTCGTTTCTTTACCAACGATAACGTAGTAAGCTTTTTCCGGAGTTGGTCCCGCTAAAGCACCACTCATCCATAACTGGTTTAGGTAGTTTTCGATCATGGTTTTCGCTTTTACCCAAGTATTGGCATCATTGGTTTCGAAAACGAATCGCTGCATTGCATTTTCAACTGATTTTTCAACCATATCAAAAAGACGACGAACCGAGATATATTTCCATTCGGTACTTTCCGAGTCGAACGTTCTGGCACCCCAAACCAGGTTTCCTTTACCGGTGAACATACGGATCGCATTGATCGATTTTCCGTTTGTATCTACGTTTAAGCTTTCCTGTTCTTTGTCTGAAATCTTTTGGGTTGGCGCGATTACATAGTTAAGTCCTAAATTCGCCGGTGATTTCCATACCCCTTGTGTACCATCAACTTTAGCATATACTCCAGCCATTGTTGTCGATGGAGGTAGTACCACCTTTAATTCGCTGATTAATTTTTTAATCTGATTGTATAAAACGGAATTTGTAGTTTTTAACGCCTCCAGTTTTAATCCGTCTGCATCCCCTTTTTTATCCTGAGCGTCATCTACGTCGGCTATTAAATCGGCTATGATCGCAATAATATCCTCATAATCAAGATCTTCATCTTCATTCTTAAGATCTTGTAAATAACTGTTAACTGCCGTCAACGAAATTTCACCATCGGCCGTTACATTTACACCCTCAACGATCGCAATAACACTCTTCGCGATATCGATAAGCACTTTTGCATCGGGAGTTAACTCAGCAAATTCTGCCGTAGCAAGAGCACTTAATGCTTGTAAATCGGCCACAGAAGCTGCGAAGAAACCACCGGTAGCATTGGCTGGTTGTAATCCGGCATGATTGATTGCTAGGTCTTCATTGAAACGATAATTTAATACGGTTTTCAAATGCGGGAAATAGGCTGCAGCATGCATGGTTCGTCCGATTCTGTTTCGAAGAAATTCAACGGTATTAAAACCGGTGTCCTCATCTTCACTTTTTGATTCCCCAAGGAAAGTATCCATGATCAGGAATTTGTTTTTTAAATCGTCGGCCTGTGCGATGGCATCTTGGTAAAGTGCATAAAATTCTTCCTGATCGGTTAATGATGTTGCATCTGGGAAAACAACAATTGTCGACTCTTCCTGCAAAGCAGAAGCTTCCAGACCTAACTTCAGATCACTTTTGTTTATTACATCGCCAATATAGTCACCTACAGAAACAACATAACACGGACCGCCACCATTTGCAAAATACATTTGCATGGAATAGTACATTAGGAACTTTACATTCGGTTTTACTAGGGTCAAGCCTTCATCTGTAGTATCTTTTAATTTGATACTTTCTTTGTTAGCTTTTCCAAAATACGTTTCATAGTCCATTAAAGAGCTGATCTTCGTAGGCACCATTTTCAACGGTTTGTTTTCTTTGTCAAGCGCTATTTCGGTATAGCCGATAAATGACGGTACTGCCGTTTCTACCTGAGCTACAGAAGGTGGAAATTTTGGGATTTCCTCTATAAAAACGCCCGGAGTTTTAAATTCTGACATGTTTTAAAAATTTAGGTTAATAATAATTTTCTTAGATTTTTTTTTCTTTTCTTAGGATATCGATATCATCGATTAATTCTGGATAGGTTTCTCCAGCTTTTTGGATTTTCACAATGCTTATTTTGTATAAAGCAGACGGAATTACTTTACCGCCCAATAATCCCCATACATAACTCAACTGATCGAAAGGAAGTGGATGTAGTTGTAGTTTAATACTGAATCCCTGTGCTCCATTATCATATGTTTTCTGAGTATTGAAGGTTTGTATAACTTTTGAAATATTGCGAAGTGCGATTTCATAGTTATCACGGTTTGCAGCTACCATTACATACAGGTTCAGGTAGGCCGTCGGATTCTTTTTCTTATACCCTTGGGGTATTAAAGATCCCTCAGGATAAATAGGTTCATACCTTGTTGCATTTTTTAATGTCGATTCTTCTTCTGCGCTCAACAATGTAATCACTACTTTATTGCTAATCGCTGTCGCATCATTATCTTCTTTCGCTATACTATCAATTACCACATCTACCGGCTCCTGAACCGGGTACTCCGGATCCGGAAGATTTAGTTCATAATCAAGCGTGTCGCTTAATGCTTTTAATACTTTATAAATCATAATTTTCTATTGTTGATTATCACGATGCAAACATACAATCACAGCTTCCGAAAAAACGAATATTTTGCCCCCGTAAAACTGTCTTTGCAGTAAGTCGTTTTTACAGACAATTCCGAAACCCAACAAAAAATAATTTATAACACGCTGATATAGAGCTATTTAAAAACAGTCATCTTGTCTAAAATTTCACACCCTTTTTAGGGCGTAAGCCCGCTAGAAGTCAGGACTTAAAGAGGCAAAACGCACCAATAAAAAACAAACAACCTCTTTTGGTCATATTTATAAAGAAAAAACAAAGGCGATATTACTAATTCATATAAAAAAAGTTTTAAAAAATTCCAATAACGAACCATTTCAAACAAACCCCATCGCACTTACATCAAAAACGGACTCGTTTACGCGCTCTTTTTTAAAAAAAAAGAGCCTACAGTCCGACGGTTCTGATTTTGCCCCGGATTCACGTCAATTGCAACGGATTCAGCCTTAGCGCAAACCCCGATTTCAAATTGCGATTTACTGCAAAGACAGAATCCAGACGACTAATAACTAGTCAGATGCGATCACTTCTAATAATTTTGGCGGTATAATTTTAATACTAAACCCGATGAATTTTAAAAATCTTTTCCAGAAACGCAATGAGATTGCGGATGGTCATTTTAATGAGTTTCGTTCCAAAATCGGATTCGCAAATGAAAGCGACGAGCACATTTTTGCTAAAAGGGAAACCATCTGCAATGCCTGCCCGTTAAAAAATGGCAATAGCTGCGATACACAACGATGGATCGATCCGCTGTCGCTAGAAGTGTCAAAAATGCCACGAGAAGGCTATATAAGAGGTTGTGGCTGCAGACTAAGCGCCAAACAAAAGTCAAAATACAGCAGTTGTCCGGCTGGTTTTTGGGGAGGAGAATTCGAATAATTACAAATAGCTGATTTATAAAATAAACTTACTGTGGAACACACCCATATTATACATAAAGTTGTCATTGAAGTTTCGGTTAACAACAGAAAAAAGGCGTATGCGATAAAAGACGATATCAGCAGCTTTTTGGCTATGGATGTTTTCCCAAAACTCGAAAAACACCTTAACGTTGTGCAAGCCAAAATACCGGCGCACACTTTGCAGATTTCACAATTGGTTGTCGATATCAATCATCGTGAGGCATCTTTAGGTACCACATTAAAAAACGACATTATCACCTCGTTCAAAAAAGAACTGGGCGACATCTTAAAAAACGGATCGGGGCAACATCTGAATCCGTATCTAAGTCAGCGACGTAATCAAAACCCGTACTACAACCCAAGACAGGATAAAAGGGAATTTCAGTACCAAGATCAATACCAAGATCAGTATCAGGAGGATGCTCAAAATCAGGCTGAAATGCAAAATCAGGATTACGAGCAACGTCGGAGTGATGCAAAACGGCTGAATGACATCCAAAACCAAAATAAAAGACCCAACCAAAATCACGGGCAAGGCCAGGATTATGAGCAAAACCCGGATCATGGGCAACGTCAGTATGATGGACATGGGCAAAATTCAGGGTATCATCAAAACCAAAAACAAGATCAGAACCGGAGCCAAAACGGGAATCCGAATCAGCATCAAAACCAAAGTCCGAATAAAAGCCCGAATAAAAGTCAGCGCAACGGAGACCATCTGCATCCTGACTCAAATCTGCGCTATAGCCAAAGTCAGAATCAGAATCAGCCTTATGGCTATAATCAGCATCACGACCAAAATCAATATTATGATTCAAACCCATATTATGAGGCGACAGACAATCCCGAGGTGAGCTTTTTGGGAGAAACCGAAAAATTGCTGCGTACCTTTATTCATTTTATAGAAAACGGGACTATGCCCTGGTGGAATACCCAGGAAACAGCGGCAACTATTTTTGAACCCGTACCGTTCAAAAAAATTATTTCCGAAAAAGCTTTTGTGGCCAGAATTATAGCCTGCCTGCAAAAGCCAAAAGTACGGGAACGTCTTATCAATCAGTTTACCGATGCGCAGATAACACAAATCTGTTTGACCATAATACAAGCCAAAGGCTTAAAAATAGCACTGAAAAGTACTGTCATCAAACAACTTTCCGGATCGTCTTCTGTCGATCGAAAAGTACTATGGTCTTTTATTTTACAGACCCTATCACTTCTCGCATCGAACAGGATTGCTGATCCCGAGACCTACACAATTGAACAGATTACCAAAACGATTCCGCTCTTACATACGGCAAAAAACAAGGAAACCGAAGAACAGATCTGGAAAGCAATAAACCTTATTTTTCCTTTTATCGAAAAACGGATTCCGTATCGTACATTCCGCGAAGCAGATAGCAAGACCGTCAAAAACGACACGAAAAATCAACATAAAGAAGCGCACCAACAAACGGATCGGAATAAAATTGCCCCTGAATTATTCCCAACCGCACTATCGGAAACTCCGAATGCCGATGAGGTATTGAACGACTATCAGTTGCAAAATGCAGGATTGGTACTGATTCATCCTTTTATGGCAACGCTTTTTAAGCACTGCAATTTGATGGATCCCAAAACCAATACGCTAACCGATCCGGGGACCTGTATACATCTGTTACATTATATAGCCACCGGAAAAACGAATCAGCCCGAAAGTGCCATGCTTTTCGAAAAGTATCTGTGTGCTATTCCGTTGCACCAAAGTATTAACAAGCATGTCAAACTTACACGAAAACACAAAACCGAAGCAGCAAAAGTAATTGGAGCCGTACAACAAAACTGGAGCGCCATGAAAACCGCATCGGTCGGCTTGCTGCAACATGAATTCTTTCAGCGTCCGGGGAAATTAACCGTCGACAGTCAGACACTTACCATCGAGCGCAAAACGCAGGATATTTTAATGGACAAATTATCCTGGGGAATCAGTATGATACGACTGCCGTGGCAAAGTCAGTTTACCTATGTCAATTGGTAATTGTTTCTTTTAAAAAACACTACCGCACAAAGCGGCAAAGAATCGTATTGTTTTTCTGTCGCATCAATCACGATTATTCCCACCAAGGTCTTGGCACCAAACTGTAAAATGCTTTATACAGTTTTGAAGGATTAAAAAACGAAATCGTTTGTCCTTTGATTTCTAAAAACCGATACTCGGAACGCTGTTCCAATGGTTTCGGATAGATATACCATGACCTACCGCGATCATAGGAGAAATAGGTAAAACCATTATTGTTATCCAACAGGTAAATCTGATTGTCATTTTCAAGAACGAAAACACCGGAATTCATTGGATTCTCAACAATCTCATTTTTTAACCGTAAGGTTCCGAAGTCATTTTTAAACAGCAGTTCCTTTTTATTGATCAAGCGAAAATTATGATATTCTATAAAAACGTCTTCGTTCCTTTTTATACAACCGAAAAACGGAGAACGAGAATCTTGTATTTCTTCCACTCTAAATTGCCAATCGTTCTCATTTTTAAAAAGAACAATCTGAGTGTAACGTTTATCGGAATCTCCGTTAAAATTATAATTCCAGGTTCCTAACACCATGGCGTCTTTCACTGCAAACCAACTGTGATTATGGCGTTCCAGATAATTCGTCGCCTCATAAAAATCGTTTGCCATGGGCATAGAGTCGACCACTTTTCCATTTTTTAAAAGATAATAGGTTACTTGTTTGATGGTGTAATTTCTTGTTTTATGTTTCACCTCTTTTCGGCCGTAGCCAACCGCAAAATTTTGATCCAGAAATTCCATATGCTCCAGATCGTATCTTACAAACGTCTTGGTCATTTCTGGATTTTGGTCCCATGTTTGTCCTTCGTCGGCCGATTGATACAGTTGTCGTTTCGGCGGAGTATACCCATTTTGGTTTGACTGTTGTCTATCCATAAACCACACTTCCTGATAAATTATAACACTAAACGGATTTTCATACAAATATCCACTGCTAAACAAGTGTATGTTTTTTACCGGAAACCAATGTCGGATGGAATTGTCCCGTTTGTTATAACGTGAAAATACATATTTCCAATTGCTTTCATTGAGCGTATCCTTATTATAACGTATGCGTCCGAAAAAAACATCCCTATCGCTGGTCGGATGAAGCGCATCGTCCCAATAAGGTTCTTTAAAAGGCAAAGCCGAGTCATGGAATCGTGTCGGTTCGATTCGTTTGTCAAGCGAAAAATAGCCTCGTATAAAATTTTGCACCACATAATCGTCGGCACGCTTAATTACCTTATCACGGGTCACATATTCCATTTTCCGCAATGCCAGCGAATCGTACAGCACTTTAGGAATACAAAAATGGCGTTGCTCGAAATTGACAACCGTCACTTTTCCTGTAGGATCCGGCTTGTTCGCCCATAACGTTTTCGCCCAACCCGGAAAATAGTACCGTCCACCAATAAACTGTAAGGTATAATCGGAAGTTGGTTGTGCCTCTTCACCAGCATTCTGGCCGTTAATTTGCAATCGCCCTGAAAATCCGCTTCCTATTCCAGTCGTCTGGTTGAGGTACATCGTATCCCGTTGGTGGATGATTTTAATTTCCAACGGAGCATAACTATTATACTTTCCCTGTGGTATCCGAAGTGAAACGTCATTAATCCGGATATAATTATCAAATCCTCCCCTTTGATTGGGTTTGACCGGTGGGAGCGAATCGTTTGGAATATAAGGAGCCCGATAGGACACACTATCAACAACGACACAATAGGCTTTGTCTTTTATAAAGGAAATCATCTCACCTTTATCGTCCAGGATCGTATAATAATAACGCGCTGTAAAATCGCGCCATCCCGGTTGCGCTTTCACAACTCCGGGAAACAGAATCAGGATAAAAAACAAAAAGCAACGATATGACATAATGGTCCTTTTTATATTACAGCTACTAAATTAAGGACAGCATCTTTTCCTTTTTTCCAGACTTGGCCAATCGCCCTTTTGGCTTGGTGTATTGCCTCTGACTCCTCTATCGAATCCCTACTAAAAAACAAACCGGTATTGTTTTTCCAACCTATATCACCCAATACGAATAAAACACGCCACCCCTTAAAAAAACAGGCGCTCGCAATTATATTAATTAAAAATCGCCTGAAAAGACTACAAAAAAAAACACTTTTGTTTTTTTGTAACAAAACACATATAAAAAACAATATTTTGTTATTTTTAACATTAGCGTAATTTTTTAATCAAATTTGCTTTACATTTAAAAAATATTAATACCAAAATTCACAATAAATTAAATTATGAAAAAAATTACACTACTAATTTTTATATCATTATTGAGTTTTGTGGGTTTCTCACAAGTATTTCCTGAAGGATTTGAAGGCACAGCTTTCCCACCATCAGGGCCTGGAGGAACCTGGGTTATATCTCATAATGGTATAGGAATGGGACCCTCCAACGGAAACCTCTGGATTCGAACCCCGTTGAATTCCACGACCTCACCACCACACACCGGGAACTATGCCGCTATGGTTGAGCGGGTCAATATCGGAAATGGCAATACCGAAGAAGATTGGCTCATCTCGCCACAGGTATCGGTACCCGCTAATGGACAATTACGTTTTTACGCACAACATGGTCGCGCCGGCGATCAAGGATCCAAATTACAAATCCGAGTTTCTACAACTACCCAAACGGATCTAACTGCATTTACAACACAAATTATCGAATTAACGGAATCGGCTATATCCCCTACAGCCGGAACCTATGTAGAACAAATTGTAAACCTTGCCGGTTTTGTTCCTGCCAATCAACTGGTTTACATTGCCTTTGTTAGAGTCCATACTCAAAATGGTGCAGCAGCAGACGGTGATCGTTTTCTAATTGATGATATCAATCTGGTACAACAATGTTTGGATCCTACAAACGGTGTTGCCGGCACGATTACTACCGATACGGCAGTACTTTCGTGGGACAATCCAAGCGGATCGACACAATGGGAAATTGAAATCGTTCCTTCGGTAGATCCCCTTACCGGAACGGGAACAATTATCAATTCCAATCCATATACCGCACAAAACCTAACACCGGGAACGGTATACCAATATAGAGTACGCTCTATCTGTAACGGCGGTATTCCAAGTAACTGGGCCGGACCGTTCTATTTTACAACCGTATCTCTAGGACAAACCTGTGCCGCACCAATAATGATCAACTCATTACCGTATTCGACTACCGATGATACGGCGAATTACGGCAATCATATTTCGGGCGATCAGGGAGCTACAGGTTGTGGCGCTACTGGCAACTACCTAACCGGTAATGATGTCGTTTATGCTTACACGGCAACATTCTCCGGTTTAATCGACATCTCGATGACACCAACAGCTACCTATTCGGGTATTTTCGTGTATGACAACTGTGCGAACATTGGTACCAACTGTCTGGCTGGTATCGGAAACTCCACCTCCAATACCCGAAACATCCCTAACTTTCCGGTAACTGCGGGTACAACTTATTATTTTTTAATCTCTACCAATGCATCGCCACAAACAACCGGTTATACGTTGGTAATTCAACAGGTAACCTGTCCGCCGCCAACAGCATTGGCAGTAGGTACCTTAAATATGACTTCCGCTGATTTGACATGGGGTAACCCAAGTGGTGCTACCGAATGGCAAGTTGTTGTACAAACGCCGGGTGGAGGTGTTCCAGCCGGAGCCGGAACAACCGTAACGGCTTTACCGTTTAACGCAACAACGACTTTTGCCGGTGCTGCCTTAACATCTGGAACAAACTACGAGTATTATGTACGGGCTAAATGTCCGGATGGCTCCTATAGCCAATGGTCGGGTCCAAAACCGTTCCAGTTACCTTTATGTAACAATGCCTGTAACTTCTCTTTTGTAATGACCGACAGTTATGGTGACGGATGGAATGGCAACACGATCGACATCCGCCAAAACGGTGTTATCATTGCAACATTAACCGGACCGACTTCAACAGACGGAACCAATCCGGTAACCATACAAGTACCATTATGTTCCGGAATTCCTTACGAAGTGTACTGGAATCCCGACGGTAATTATCCTAACGAAGTAGGACTTACTGTAATCACTCCTTTTGGTGTAACCGCCTATACCAAACCTCCTGGAACAGGAGCACAGGATTCGTTATTGTTCACTGGTCCAACCGACTGTGTGCCGCCAACGTGTCCGCAACCAACGGCGTTAACAGTATCAGGAGCTACAGCCAACTCTATTCAGGCTGCATGGACTGAAGCCGGAACTGCTACAACATGGGAAGTAATCGCACTTCCGGCAGGTTCGCCTTCACCAAATACCACACCCCCAACAACCGGTATCATAACCGTAACAACCAACCCTACTCAGGTAATCGGTTCGTTATCGTCGGATACCAACTATGATATTTATGTAAGAGCTGTTTGTAGCCCTACCGACTCCAGTTACTGGACCGGACCTGCAACACTTAGAACTTTACCGGATTATTGTGCCGGAGATCATTTTTACGATACCGGAGGTGCAAATGGCAACTACAGTAACAACTCCAACATCACCACTACAATTTGTCCTGCAAATCCAGGCGATATCGTAACGATCGAGTTTAACGAGTTCAGCATTGAAAACGGATACGATTTCCTTACCGTTTATGATGGCAGCAGTGCGTCAGGAACATTATTGGGTACTTTTACAGGAAACTTAAGTGGCAACCTTCCAGGACCATTTGAATCTTCCGTACCGGGTGGTTGTATCACTTTTGTATTCGAATCAGACGGAATAGTAAATGCTCCGGGATGGGATGCAACCGTAACCTGCGGACCACCGCCAACCTGTCCGAGACCGACAGCTGTTACCATTACCAACATCACCCAAACCGGTGCTATGATCGACTGGACCGAGGTAGGTACTGCAACACAATGGGAAATCGTAATTATCCCGTCCGGAGATCCGGCACCGGGAGCGAATCCACCAGGTGTAATTACGACTTCGGTAAAACCGTATACAATTCCGGAAGGCACCTTAACGCCATCAACATCGTATGATGTGTTTGTCCGATCTATTTGTAGTCCGACAGATAAGAGTAACTGGTCTTTCCGTAAAAAATTCACCACCAAACCAGCGAACGACGAATGTAGTGCTGCTATTCAGGCACAAGTTAACGATACACCAACCTGTACGCTAATCAACCCGGGAACCTTAGTTGGTGCTACCGAATCGACCCAGCCGAACGCCTGTAACGGAACTGCCGATGATGACGTATGGTATCAGTTTACAGCAACCAACACCCGTCATTCGATCAAATTCTTAAACATCAACGGAAGTACATCCGATTTATACCATGCGGTTTACTCCGGTAGCTGTGGCAACCTGACACAATTGTATTGTAGTGATCCGGAATCGAGTATCGCAGAAAACCTTGTAGTGGGTCAAACCTACTATATCCGCGTGTATTCTTACACTTCCACACCGGGACAAACGTCTACATTTGATTTATGTATCACTACGCCACCACCACCAATTGCAACCAACAATACGCAATATACGGTTCCGCAATTGGTACAGGATGTATTAATCGGTTCCAGCTGTGCGCAGATCAGTAACATTACCTGGTCTACCGGAACCAACTTCGGAAACCCGAATGGTATCGCTTACTTCACCCGTAACGGCTCCAACTTCCCATTGGAAAGCGGAATTGTATTATCGACAGGAGACGCCTTAAAAGCCAAAGGTCCAAACACGTCTAATTTAAGTGACGGTACCAACTCCTGGCCGGGTGACACCCAATTATTCAATTACATCCAGAATCTTGGATTTGACCCAGATTTAACCATATATCGCAATGCGACTATTCTGGAATTTGATTTCGTACCGATTACCAACCAGTTAAGCTTCGACTTCCTGTTTGCCTCGGAAGAGTACGGACAATTCCAATGTGATTTCTCCGATGCGTTTGCGTTTTTCCTAACCGATTCTAACGGAACGACTACGAACCTGGCATTAGTACCGGGAACAAACGATCCGATTTCCGTAACGCGAATCAGGGATCAGGCTTATAATCAATTTTGTAGTTCTGTGAATCCACAATTCTTTGGTGCCTATAATGGTGAACCGTATGAAGAAGATGCTTCTATTAACTTTAACGGTCAAACGGTAGTGATGACAGCACAATCGGTTGTGACACCAAATACAACATATCATATCAAACTGGTAATTGCCGATCGAAATGACACCCAATATGATTCTGCCGTATTCTTAAAAGCGGGAAGTTTCAACATTGGTACAGTTGATCTTGGAGACGACTTATTAATCGCAGACGGAACCGCTGTTTGTTATGGCGACAGTTACACCATCAACACCGGATTAAACCCTAACGATTTCACATTCACATGGTCTACAGCTGGTGGTGCTACAATTCCGGGAGCAACCGGACCGTCGTTAACAGTAACACAAGCCGGACAATATACGGTTAGTGCTTTATACAACGGAACTACCTGTTCGCAATCGGATACACTATCTGTAGAATTTTATGATCAAATCGCAGCCAATACCCCGGCAAACATGACCGTATGTGATGCCTCAGGATTTGCGACATTCGATCTTACAACAAACAACAGTGCGATCTTAGGAAACTTAGCTCCAGCGGATTATACTGTTACCTTCCATAATTCGCAGGCGGATGCCGAGGGAGATGTGAATCCAATTACAACTCCAACAACCTATGCCAACGTAATACAGTATCAGGAGACAATCTATGTTCGCGTAGAGAACACCGCTACCGGATGTCATACAATTGTAACGTTTAAACTTATTGTTCAGGATCTGACACCTCAGTTTACGATCACGCCGGATCTAACTATCTGTACCAATCAAAACGGACAGATTGTAGTAACACCGACGAATTACAACCCTGCGGATGTGATCTATTCATGGACACACGGTACTGATCCGTTATCGGATACAACCGGAACCATCACCGTGACACAATCGGGTGCTTATACCGTTACGATTAATAACTCAGGATGTACCGCGACAGCAACAGTAAACGTTACGGTGAATCCAGGTGTTCAACCAAGCTTTAACCAGATTGCTCCAATTTGCGAAGGCAGTACCGCGCCAAGTTTACCGGCTACTTCAATCGAAGGTGTTACCGGAACCTGGTCGCCAGCAATAGTTAGCAATACCGCTACCGGAACCTATACCTTTAACCCAACAACGGGTCAGTGTGGTAGTCCTGTAGTAATGACCATCACGGTTATTCCATCACCGGAACCGTCATTTACAGCTATTGCTCCAATATGCTCCGGCAGTACCGCACCAGTATTACCAACGATTTCGAACGACGGTTATACAGGAACCTGGTCGCCAGCTACAGTAAGCAATACCACTACCGGAACCTATATCTTTACACCGGATGCCGGGCAATGTGCTAAAACAACCACATTAACCGTAACCGTACAGGAACCGTTCGCATTTACCATTTTTGGAGACTGTGTTGCCAATCAATTTGTATTGACGGTACAAACGTCGGATAGCAACCTTGATCTGAGCAATGCACACTTCCAGTGGACTAATGAAAGTGGAACGACTGTAGGAAACGACAGTCCGACATTTAATGTATCGGAATACTACAGTTCAAACACACCGAATCTACCGGCAATCTTTAAAGTGAAAGTAACCAGCAGTGCCGGATGTTCTTTAGAGCTACCGTATACCGTTGAACAAGTATACTGTCAGATCCAGAAAGGTATTTCACCGAATAACGACGGATTAAACGATACTTTTGATTTAACCGGATTTAACGTAGAAAAACTAGGGATCTTTAACCGATATGGTGCTGAGGTTTACACTTTCGGAACCGGCTACACCAACCAATGGTTTGGACAATCGAAAGGTGGTAGTGAATTACCGGACGGAACGTATTTCTATGTTATCGAGTTAAAAGGTGGGGATACTAAAACCGGATGGGTTTATATCAGCAGAGAGAAATAAGCAGTAACATTATATAAAGTCCTGCCTGAGTGATCGGGCAGGGACT
>JAEXIT010000001.1 GCA_023446155.1 Bacteroidota bacterium | reverse complement strand
GCCAAGTTTGCTACACCTGACAGGTTCCGAAAACAGGCTTAATAACCGAAAATTAACACCCGACAGGTTACAAAAAACTGTCGGGTGGCCCGAAATTAGTAACATCACTACTTATATATAGGTGTGTTTTTTAAAAAACAACACCCAAAACCTGTCGGGCGCATCCCAATTAGTGAATTCATACCTATATATAGTAAGCCCTCTCCCTTTATTTCGCCCTGAAAACGTTCCGAAAAACTATAAAAAACAGAAAACCCCGGTAAAACCGGGGCATCCTTATATATACTATACTTAATTTTGCACTTCTTCTTTAGCTTTAGCTTCCCTTTCACTTCGGATTTGTTTCGATTTTTCCGCTTTTATACGCCAGGTCGCTGCCAATTCTGCCAGATCAATCGGTGTGGCAGGATCCTGTTTCTGGAGTTTTCCACTCTTAAACGATTTGATCAGGATACTTTCAATATAAAAATCTTCCAGATCATCAAAAGGCTTGTATTCCTTTTTAAGATTGATATCAAACAAACGAGCCGTATTATTCGACCAAAACGCCTTCCATCCACTTTTCAGATCCTTAATCAGACCAAAAGTTGTCACCCCAGTCTGGCGATGGATCAATTTTACAAGAATCTGACCGTCTTTTCGGGAAAATTTCTTCAATCTGTCTTCAAATTCATTTTGCAGATAATTCTCCACTATTTTAAAGTACTTCTTTTTTTCACGATCGGTGGATAGCTTAGCCATATTCGCATTTAAAATGGTCAGATTCTCTGCGGCGGCTTTTGCATACGGATATACTTTTAACACTCGTCGCTCCAGTATCCGCAATTTTTTCATCTCTTCGGCATAAGCCGCATTCTTCCCAACAATCACTTCATCCATCTGAACCATATAACTCACCGAAGTATCTTTTACCGTATTGGGAATTTCCGTTTTAACGGAATCCTGAGGATTAACCTGTGCGTAAAAAAAAGCGGGGAAAAATAGAAATCCTGATAGAATAAATAAGTGCTTCATATAATACTAATTAATGTGTAAAATTAGACAATATTCTGAGCAACTATAATACCAAATTTATAAATTAGCAAAAAAATATTTATGGCAACAAAATCTATATTAACAAAATCATCGCTGACTTTTCTGGAAAAATACCTAAACAACGCCTCGCCTACAGGATATGAGGAAAGCGGACAGAAAATATGGATGGAATATCTTACCCCTTACGTCGACACCTTTATTACCGATACCTATGGAACGGCTGTTGGTGTGATCAATCCCGATGCACCTTATAAAGTCGTGATCGAAGGCCATGCGGATGAAATTTCCTGGTATGTAAACTATATTACCGACAACGGTTTGATTTATGTGATTCGTAACGGTGGAAGTGATCATATGATCGCCCCATCCAAACGGGTACATATTCATACCAAAAAAGGAATTGTAAAAGGCGTTTTTGGTTGGCCGGCCATTCATACCCGTAACCGTGGTAAAGAAGAAGCCGCCCGTATTGACAATATTTTTATCGACTGCGGATGCGAAACCAAAGAAGAAGTTGAAAAACTGGGCGTACACGTAGGTTGTGTAATCACCTATCCGGATGATTTTATGATTCTGAATGACAATAAATTCGTTTGCCGTGCTATCGACAACCGTATGGGTGGTTTTATGATTGCCGAAGTAGCCCGTTTGTTACACGAAAACAAAAAGAAACTACCTTTCGGATTATACATTACCAACTCCGTACAGGAAGAGGTTGGTTTACGCGGAGCTGAAATGATCACGAAAACAATTAAACCGAATGTTGCGATTGTTACCGATGTTTGTCACGATTCTTCCACACCGATGATCGACGTGAAAATCGAAGGTGATACCAAAATCGGAAAAGGTCCGGTAATTACCTATGCGCCTGCCGTACAAAACAAATTACGCGAACTGATCATCGATACAGCCGAAACCAACAAAATTCCGTTCCAACGACTGGCTTCGTCACGGGTAACCGGTACCGATACCGATGCTTTTGCCTATAGCAATGGCGGTGTCGCTTCGGCTCTGATCTCACTTCCGCTTCGATATATGCACACGACAGTAGAAATGGTACACCGTGAGGATGTAGAAAACGTGATTCGTCTGATATATGAAAGTATTCTAAAAATTGAAAACAATGAGACCTTCTCGTATTTCAACTAATTAAAATGTTCCGCTTCGGAAAATTTAAAACGGCCTTATCAATAGTATTGCTTTATGCTTCGGTTTGCCATGCGGCTGAAGAAAAAGACAGTATCAGGAATGCTTACCGTTCTAAAAACGCTATTGATAAGGTCCTTTTTTATCAAAACCTGGATCTGAATACCAAAAGATCCTATCAGGATTTCTTTTACACTTCCTTTCCCGGATTGTCCCGGGATCCACTCATCCAAAATTCCAAAAAAAACAACATCCGTTATCGCTTTGCACTCGCCGAAGTCTACAATGTAAAGGGCGACGAGATCAATGCCATCAATGTACTCAAAAGCATCCGAAACGATAAAGAGTACAAATTGTCCGATACCGAATATATGAATCTGTTGGTGGCATTACAAAAATCCTACCTGAATCTGAATCTGTATTCGAATGTCTTTCAGATTAATTCGGAAATTGGAAACCTACGGAAAAAGGGAGCATACTTTCCACTTTGGAGCTATAACATCAAAAGTCAGTTGTATGCCAAACTCTATTTGTACGAAAAAGCGATCCGTCAGTTAAAATCTGAAATAATGGATTTGCAGCAGTACGCTCAAAACGATCCGTTGATCATCCCTTCCGCCTATAATGATCTTGGGTTTTATTACTCCCTGACCGACAATATTGACAGTTCCTTTTATTATTATAAACGCAGCCTATCATTGGCCGAACAAAATTTAAAAAAGGTACAACCCGACGCCTACAATCGACTTAGCGGAACCATCAAAGGCAATATAGCCGTTTTATATTGCAAAAAGAACGATTATAAAACCGCGATTCCATTATTAGAGCACGATATCTCGGTCAATTCCGGTAACAAAGACGATGATCTCGGCAGCGTCACCAGTCGGATATTGCTTTCCGAATGTTATTCCCAAGTAAAACAATACGCCCAGGCCAATACGGTGTTGCAGGAAGTCGAACGCTTGCTTCCCCATATTTCGCAACCGTCAACCCGGGTTTACTTTTACAAAACCAAAGCCGAATTGCTCAAAGCACTTCATCAAACCGATCAGGCCTACTCCTATTATAAAAAAGCATTCCGTTTAAACGATTCTATTAACAAATTAAACCAATCCCGATTATTGGGAGGCAATGAAATCCTATACCATCTGGAGCAACAGGACGATCTAATCACACAACAACAAACAGCCATACAACACAAACAAAAAAACATTTTGCAGATCATCCTTTCTGCATTACTGATCATTACTTTATTTGCCTTTATTTATTTGATCAACTCACGTAAAAAGCAATTAAAAATTCAGAAGATGAATGAAGAGATTTCGGCTAAAAATAAAGTCATCAAAGAATCACTTTCTGAAAAGGAAACCTTATTACGTGAAATCCACCATCGGGTAAACAACAATCTTCAGATGATCTCCGGTATTCTGGCACTTCAGCAACTGTATAATACCGACGATTCGATTCAGCTTATACTACAGGAAGGTCAGGCCCGTATCCAATCGATTGCCCTTATTCACAAAGCCCTGTATCATTCAGATAATTTTGCCCGGGTTTCCTTTGAATCCTACCTGAACGAATTGGTTTCTGCGATACAAAAAACCTATCAGAATGAAAGCCGTATCATCCATTGTGACGTCAATGCAGAACAAATCGAACTCAATATCAATACTGCCATACCGCTTAGTCTTATTATTAACGAAATCATCACCAACAGTTTTAAACACGCTTTTAAAAATCGTACCGAAGGTCGCATTCACATCCGGCTTTGCCAATTAAAGGAGCATTATAAACTGACCATTGCAGACAATGGTATCGGGCTTCCCGATCATTTTGATCCGACGCAATTGCATTCCATCGGTTTTGATCTGATCGTTGGTCTGACCAAACAACTCGACGGTCAATTATTCTGGAAAAATGAAGACGGAACCGAAATTAATATTACATTTAATGAAATAACTCCCTAATCATGAGCACACCACTACAAATCCTTATTGTTGAAGACGAATACATTACTCAAAAAACGATTACAGTTTTCCTTCGGGAAATGGGGTACCATGTGGTAGGCTGTGCCATGCAGGCCGATGAGGCACTCCGCTATTTAAATCAGCATAAGGTTGATTTTGTAATATTGGATATCACCATTAAAGGAGAAAAAGACGGAATCTGGCTGGCCGAAAAGCTGCAACAACACTATGCAATTCCGTATATTTTCCTGACGGCCTATGTCGATGAAGTAACCGTGAAAAATGCTATTGCCACGAATCCTTATGGTTATCTGGTAAAGCCCTTTCAAAAAGGCGCTTTATTTTCGGCCATAGAAATTGCACTGCTCAATTTTAATAAATGCCAACTGGCTAAAAAAGACACCTCGACTACCATACTTGTAAAGCATCAGGATGTTTTTGAAAAGGTAACCCTCGATCATCTGTATTATATCGAGAGCCAGAAAAACTATCTGGTCCTCACCACTTCGCATAAACAATACCGGATCCGGGCCACCGTTACGGAGTTTCTGGAAAAACTTCCCGAAAATTTTATTAAAACCCATAAAGGTTTTATCGTAAATTCCGATAAAATACAAAGTTTTTCGTCGAGCGTGGTAACCATTAACGGTCAAAAGATCCCGGTTTCCAAGACTTATAAAGACATTGTTTTCAACAGCTTACACCATTCACCTCTAAAACAGTAGGCCCTTATACTTTTATCCCGGAAGAATTGGATTATATCCCAGTTTTTTTAATCGGTAATTCGTTTTAATAATTTTTGTGTTAATAAATTATTAAATAATAATTACTTTATGAAAAACTTACTGTATTTAATCCTTTTATGTCCGATAATGCTCTTTTCTCAGGTCGGAATCAATACCATTACGCCTCATGCCAGTTCCATTCTCGACGTAACGGCAACCGATAAGGGTTTGCTTGTTCCGCGTATCGCAATCCCAAATCTGAATGCCGCAGCTCCAGTCACAAGTCCGGCTACTAGTTTGTTGGTGTATAATACCAATACAACTACCGGTATTGGTTTTTATTACTGGAATGGCAGTAAATGGGTTCCGATATCCGGATCGCACAACGATTGGATTATTGTGGGGAACGACATGTACAATGCCAATTCCGGAAATGTGGGTGTGGGTGTAACAGCGCCAACTGCTAAATTTCATGTTGAAAATTCCGCCGGTGCCAGTACTGCTCCATTTTCGTGCGGATTCGAAAGTGGTACGATTTCCCCTTTTAGTACTTCGGGTAGCGGTGGAGCGTGGACCGTTACCTCAACTGCCGGTCAGTTTAATGCCGGTTCTTATGGTATTAAATCCGGTTCCGGTGTACATAGCAGTTCGTCAAATCTGGATCTGAGCGTTAGTATTCCTACCGGTGGTTCCTCCTTTTCCTTTAATTATCGCGTGGACAGCGAATCGAGTTATGATTATCTTCGATTTTATATCGATGGTGTACAACAAAACCAATGGTCGGGAACGGTGGCTTGGGCAACTTTCTCCGGAACACTAACGGCCGGTAGCCATACCTTATCGTGGCGGTATGAAAAAGACAGTTCTACCAATTCCGGACTGGATGCCGCTTTTATCGATCAGGTCGTGATTGCCAATACGCAAACCCTTTCCCCGGCAGTTCGTATTGTGGATGGCAGTCAGGGAAATGGAAAAGTACTAACATCGGATGCTAATGGTTATGCGAGCTGGAAAAGTACCAACTTACCGGATATTGCGACCTTTCAAGGGATGATCATTCCTGTTTGTGATTCCTATTCCAATGGAAGTACAGGTTCTTTTACAATTCCGATACGAGGCGTTACCACTACAGTAACGTGGACCATATTGGCCAAACAAATCCGAAGTGCCTCCGCTACACTTTCGGGTAATACCGTTGCTCTTGCTCCGGTAACTGCAGAGCGCCTGCAGGTACGCTATGATTTTTCACCACAATTGCCATTTAGTCCACTGGGGATTATTTTTAATGCCTATAATTCGAGTGGTTATCCCGATACTTTTGTGATCAATTATGCCAATAAATCACAAAGCTCTATTACAGTTAATATTGCACGAGCCGATCTTTTTGCCAGTCAGACGTCGAATTGCTGGACCGGACAATTTTATTTTGATGTGATGGTGATGAATTAAAAAAGAAAAGGGAGCCTTCCGACTCCCTTTTCCTGTTTTTTACGTTTCAATTATTTTCTGGCACCAGCAGTTTTTAATGTTTCGATAACCTCATTGTTTTTAAACATTTCGGCAATTTTTAAAGCAGTGTTTCCATTCTGATCTACAGCGGCTAAATCCGCTCCTTTTTCAACCAGTAATTTTACAATTTCAAGGTTGTTGTAACGAATTGCATACATTAACGGCGTAAGATTATTGGTTCTTTCGTTAACATCAGCTCCGTACTCGATGAATTTTTTGATAGTTTCAACGTCACCTTTGCTGATTGCTGTACAAAGTGGTGTGGCACCATAGGCATTTACAGTATACACTTTTGTTTCTGTAACTGTCGAAGCTGTAGCAACATTTGTAAAAGCTACTAAAGCCATTCCTAAAATAAAGATCGTTTTTTTCATGATGATTGATTTTTTAAATTATTTTTGATTGTTACAGTTTAGACGCAGCACTTTTTATTTCGTTACAGGAAAAATCTTATTATAACATTTTTTTAACATTTGATCTGTTTTACAAATAAAGCGTGAATAATTGCAATGCTTTATAGTGTCCCGTCTATTCCGTTTTTAGAATTAACCCAATCACTATATGGAAAGCCTATCCTTAAAAAACAAATACATTGTTTCTGGAATTACTATATCTACTTTTTTAGCACTGGAATTCGGTCTGGGGCCGAAAGCGCTTTTTGGCCTAACAGAGCCCGTTCAATACCTTACCCATCAGTATTTTGGCGTTGGAACCGCAACTTTCGATTATGCGCTGATAGCTTCTCTCCCAACTTTCGCAGCCGGAATTTCAATCAATCAAGGGAATACCGACTTAAAAAATATTGTTTCCAATTATTTTAAAATAAGTATCGCCTGTTTGATCACCTTTATATTGGGATTATTGTATTTGTATTTTTTTCACAAACCTATAAATCCGTTGATTCCACAGTATCTTATTGTCGAACCTTTTAATTCCTATTCAATGTTGATTATTAGTGCCGGGATATTTTTTTCGATATTGCTACTAACACCTAAAAAAAGTACTGACAACGGGATCAACAAAACAGGAAAATCCTAGTCCTACATCAAGACAATCGCACAGCTGGTTTTTGCGACTACTTCAAAAAATCGTATTAGACATAAAAAAACCGGGACAAATGTCCCGGTTTTTTTACCTGTAAAGGTCGATTATTTTACTTCTTCGTAATCTACATCCTGAGTCTGATCGCCCTGATTCGCATCACCACCTTGCGGTTGTGCCTGTGAAGCCTGACCATCGGCCTGTGCTTTATACAATTCTTCCGATGCATTTTTCCATGCTTCGTTGATTTTGTCTAATGCCGGTTGGATCGTAGCTACATCTTTTGTTTCGTATGCTTTTTTCAATTCGTCTAAAGCTCCCTGAATAGCCGATTTGTTTCCGTCAGATAATTTATCTCCAAACTCGCTTAATTGTTTTTCGGTTTGGAAAATCATTCCGTCAGCTTCATTCAGTTTATCCACTCGTTCTTTAGCCGCTTTGTCTGCTTCTGCATTTGCTTCCGCTTCTTTACGCATTCTGTCGATTTCTTCCGGTGTTAATCCTGAAGAAGCCTCGATACGGATATCATGTGATTTACCGGTTCCTTTATCGGTAGCCGATACTTTAATGATACCGTTGGCATCGATGTCGAATGTTACTTCAATTTGCGGAACCCCTCTTGGTGCAGGCGGAATTCCGTCTAAGTGGAAACGACCGATTGTTTTGTTGTCGTTAGCCATTGGTCTTTCCCCTTGCAACACGTGGATTTCTACAGATGGCTGATTGTCGGCCGCTGTTGAGAAAACCTGTGATTTTTTAGTCGGAATGGTCGTATTGGCGTCGATTAATTTTGTCATTACACTTCCCATAGTTTCAATACCTAAGGATAATGGTGTAACGTCTAATAATAATACGTCTTTTACGTCTCCGGTTAATACTCCACCTTGGATCGCAGCTCCAACCGCTACAACTTCATCCGGATTTACTCCTTTTGATGGTTTTTTTCCGAAGAATTTCTCTACTTCTTCCTGAATTCTAGGAATACGGGTAGAACCTCCAACTAAGATTACTTCGTCGATTTCCGATTTTGAGATTCCGGCGTCTTTTAAGGCTTTTTCACATGGGATCATGGAACGACGTACTAAATCGTCTGCCAATTGTTCAAATTTCGCTCTGGTTAATGTTTTTACCAAGTGTTTTGGTCCGGAAGCCGTAGCCGTAACATATGGTAAATTGATTTCTGTTTGTGCCGAAGCCGATAATTCGATTTTTGCTTTTTCAGCTGCTTCTTTCAAACGTTGTAAAGCCATTGGGTCTTTACGTAAATCAACACCTTCTTCGCTGTTGAATTCGTTTGCCAACCAGTCAATAATTACCTGATCAAAGTCGTCCCCTCCTAAGTGGGTATCCCCATTGGTTGATAATACTTCAAATACACCGTCTCCTAATTCCAGGATTGAGATATCGAACGTACCACCACCTAAGTCATATACTGCAATTTTCTGGTCTTTTCCGGCTTTATCCAATCCGTAAGCCAAAGCTGCAGCCGTAGGTTCGTTAATGATACGACGTACTTTTAAACCTGCAATTTCTCCGGCTTCTTTAGTCGCCTGACGTTGTGCATCGTTAAAGTAAGCCGGCACCGTAATAACTGCCTCCGTTACTGTTGTTCCTAAATAATCTTCGGCTGTTTTCTTCATTTTCTGAAGTGTCATAGCCGATAACTCCTGTGGCGTATAAAGTCTTCCGTCGATATCAACACGTGGGGTGTCATTATCGCCTTTTACCACTTGGTACGCAACATTTCCTGCTTCTTTCTGGCTTTCTGAGTATTTGTTCCCCATAAAACGTTTGATCGAAGCGATCGTTTTCGTTGGATTTGTCACTGCTTGTCTTTTGGCAGGATCTCCTACTTTGATTTCACCACCTTCTACAAAAGCAATTACAGATGGTGTCGTTCTTTTTCCTTCTGCATTAGGAATTACTACCGGCTCATTACCTTCCATTACAGAAACGCAAGAGTTAGTCGTCCCTAAGTCAATTCCAATAATTTTACTCATAATTAAATCTCCTTATTATATATTTTTTTTCGTTTCGTTTTTTCAACTTGATTCGTATAAGTCAATGATTGTGCCATTCGCCAAAAGTGTTAAAAATTGTCATAAATACCGTATTTTCTGCCTTTTATATACTGACAAGATGACATTTTTGCCGTCAGCTGCTTTTCAGAAGGTTTCCGGAAATAATATCACAAGTGCCACTCCCTTTGTGAGTTTATCCCGGTTTATCCCGACTGACAGTATTGGCATTTTCAAGAATACGAAGTAATTAACGGTAAAACCACAGACAGAAATTATCGCTGGCGCTAAAAGTGTGTTATAACCGTTTCATTTATTGAATTATCGGATTATCTTTGCTTTAGCAAATAAACATTTAGATTACTATATATGGAGTGTATTTCTGTATTTGATATGCTTAAAATCGGTGTGGGCCCTTCGAGCTCGCACACCTTAGGCCCTTGGCGCGCAGCCGAACAGTTTCTTGTTGAAATCAGAAATCGTAACCTTATTGATCATGTAAACCGTATTACCGTCGACTTATACGGTTCACTGTCACTCACCGGAAAAGGACATGCCACCGACCTGGCTGTCATGCTTGGACTTAGTGGTGCCGATCCGGAATACATCCCGGTAGAAAGTATCGACGTAATCATTTCTGCCATTAATAATAAAAAAGAACTTTTTTTAGGAAACGAAATCATCATACCGTTTGATCCGGAAAAAGATATCGTTTTTAATCGGAATTTCCTGCCGTTCCACGCCAATGGACTTACGTTTACCGTTTATACTGATACACAGGAATATACCTCTACCTTCTACTCGATTGGCGGTGGTTTTGTTGTAAAAGAAACCCAGGAGGAAAATACGGCTAAGGAAACCACCAAACGCAATTTCCCGTTTCCGATCGAAAAAGCCGAAGAACTTTTAGCTTATTGTCAGGCGGAACAAAAGAAAATCTCGGAAATCGTTTATGAAAATGAAAAATCCATGCGTTCGGAAGCCGAAATCCACAGCGAATTACTACGCGTTTGGAATACGATGCTGGAATGTATGTATATCGGATGTCATACCGAAGGTACTTTACCGGGCGGTTTAAACGTGCGCCGTCGCGCTTACGACATGCATAAAAACCTAATTGGAGTTGTTCCTTACGACAATCCGCAATCCTGGTTGGAAATTATCCGGATGACAGAGGTAAAATTCCGCCAGATCCTGAAATGGGTAAGTTGTTTTGCATTGGCAGTAAATGAAGTAAATGCATCTCTTGGACGTGTGGTTACCGCTCCTACCAACGGAAGTGCCGGTGTTATTCCTGCCGTTTTAATGTATTATATGGTGATCGAAAACCATGAAGCCAACGAAGAGCATATCACACAATTCCTGATGGTAGCCGGAGAAATTGGCAGTATCTTTAAAAAAGGTGCCACCATTTCGGCGGCAATGGGTGGTTGTCAGGCGGAAATTGGCGTTTCGTCTGCAATGGCGGCCGGTGCGTTGTGCGAAGTAATGGGCGGAACTCCGGAACAGGTATTAATGGCGGCCGAAATTGCTATGGAGCACCATTTGGGCTTGACCTGCGATCCTATTGGTGGTTTGGTACAAATCCCGTGTATTGAGCGCAATACGATGGGCGCCATCAAAGCGATCAATGCAGCGGAACTGGCTTTGGAAACCGATCCTAAAAATGCAAAAGTGCCGTTGGATAAAGTTGTGGATACGATGTGGCAAACCGCAAAAGACATGAATAATAAATACAAAGAAACCTCCGAAGGCGGATTGGCCGTGGCTGTAAATATGGCCGATTGCTAATTCGGATTAGTCATAAAAACAACAAGCGGAATCGATAATCGGTTCCGCTTTTTTATTCGTACTATCTGTTTTAATTTATTAAAAATTGTGATTGATTTATTGATCCACTAAACTCATGTGATAGTATATCATTAAAACGTAATCGCAATTTGGTTCTAAAATTACCACTATCTATAGGAACAGATGTTACCGCTATCTGATTAGGTGGTACTGTTATAAAACGAAGAAAGGTACCGCACATGTACATATATTTTTCTTCAATTGGCATCCAATTCCCTGATTTATTCTTAGCCTCTAAAATAAGTCTAAGATGATTTCCGCTTCCTACTGTTAGTGAATCCTTTCCTTTATTAAATACTATAACCGGAAAGGATTGGTATTTCTTAGTATAAAAGTCGTTAGCGTTTTGCCCCAATAAATAGGTATGATTCGATATTATTTTAGTAGTATCAATATGTATAACTACATCTTCGGATTTAGGGTCGCCGTGGTAACTTGTCTTCTCTTCAGGATAAGCATCATCTGGGTGAGGCAAACAAGTATATATAGTGTCTCTATATTCCCCTAAATAAAGACATTTATAATCAGCCGTCTGTAGTCTAAATACATTTCTTCTCTCTAAACTTTCTTTTAGGGTGTCCAAAACTACCGGAACTTTATAAGTCGGCATTTCTTTGACTTCATTATTCTTTTGACAAGAGTAAAATCCCATGCAAAAAATGAATATAAAAAAAGGCAGAGTCTTCATCAAATTGCTTCTATTAAATTTGAGCCCAAAATACCCTGAATATTTATAACTTCAATACACTATCGCAAATTAATTTGATCAAATTGTTCTATTTCCGCCTCGTATCCACAATATAAATGATCTTCCAGGTTCCGTTTTCTTTAAATAACTGGAACGAATTGACTCCGGAATGGCTTAGTTTTCCATTGATATAAAATTCATATGGCGTCCATGCGTGTGCCATCGTACCGTCGATCTGAATTTTATAGCTCAGGATTTTTTCCTGAAAAGTCATTTGTGCCGGAAAACTGGCTATCGCTTTAAAAAAAGCGCCCGATGTTTCGTCACTCAGTCGGTTGCCTTTCGGGCTTTCCTGTATCGATTGTAAAATCATTTTATCATGGCAAACCGACTTGATTTTTAGGGTGTCTTTCCCATGAAATCCGTCGAAAAAAGTACGGATGGTATTTTCGACATCCTTTTCCTGTCCATACATCCCGAATGACAGACATAGCATGACTAGCAGTAGTTTATGTTTCATAATTATACGCTTTGGTTACAGCATCAGTAGGATTAATCCCGGTTATGTTACAGTATTGATAGAAATTGTAGTACTTTTACGTTTCCAAAATTTGAAACTTATGTCAGTTGCTAAAAAAGACTACAAAAGAATTACAACAAAATCGTTGATTGAAATGAAAAGCAACGGAGAGAAAATCTCCATGTTAACGGCCTATGACTATACCATGGCAAAAATCGTTGACAGTGCCGGAATCGACGCTATCCTTGTTGGTGATTCCGCCTCCAATGTTATGGCGGGACACGAAACTACATTACCGATCACTTTGGATCAAATGATCTATCATGCCTCTTCCGTTGTTCGCGCAGTTGACCGCGCTCTGGTTATCGTTGACTTACCTTTCGGGGCGTATCAATCCGATCCGAAAGAAGCGTTGCGTTCGTCGATCCGAATTATGAAAGAAAGTGGTGCTCACGCGGTAAAACTGGAAGGTGGAAGTGAAATTAAAGACAGTATCAAACGAATCCTGAATGCCGGAATACCGGTAATGGGACATTTGGGGTTAACACCGCAATCTATTTATAAATTTGGAACCTATACCGTTCGTGCCAAAGAAGATGCCGAAGCTCAAAAACTCCTTGACGATGCCAAAATGCTCGAAAAAATCGGTTGTTTTGCCGTAGTACTGGAGAAAATCCCATCGGCTTTAGCCAAAAAAGTAGCCGAAAGCATTTCGATCCCGGTAATCGGAATCGGTGCCGGAAGTGGTGTCGACGGACAAGTATTGGTGTTACACGACATGATTGGAATGACACATGAATTCAGTCCGCGTTTTTTAAGACGCTATATGAACCTTTATGACGATATGAGTAAAGCAATCGGAAACTATGTAAGTGATGTAAAATCACAGGACTTCCCGAATGCCAACGAACAATATTAATACAATCGTATCTGTGACCGATAAAACCGTTTCCAACAAAGACAATTTACAGGTTATTTACGAGGACAATCACCTTATCGTGATCAACAAGCGTGTAGGTGATATTGTACAAGGTGATAAAACCGGCGACAAACCGCTTAGCGATGTCGTTAAGGAATATCTGAAAGAAAAATACAACAAACCGGGAGAGGTTTTCCTAGGGGTTATTCACCGTTTGGATCGCCCCACGACCGGTATTGTCGTATTCGCCCGTACCTCGAAAGCACTTACCCGCATGAACGAATTGTTTAAAAATCGGGAAACTCAAAAAACTTATTGGGCGGTAGTTAAAAACCGCCCGGTACCGGATACAGCCACTCTGGTCCATTTTTTAAAGCGAAATCCCAAAAACAATACGTCCAAAGCCTATCCGAAAGAAGTTCCGGACAGTAAAATGGCTAGTCTGACGTATTCGGTGATCAAGGTACTTCAAAATTATACCGCACTGGAAATCGATTTGCATACCGGAAGGCATCACCAAATCCGATCCCAATTATCGGCTATCGGAAGTCCGATTAAAGGCGATCTGAAATATGGTTCCGACCGTAGCAATCCCGATGGCGGTATTCACCTCCATGCCCGCAAATTAGTACTCACCCATCCGGTTAGTAAAGAAGCATTAGTATTGATTGCCCCAATTCCTGATGACAGTATTTGGAAAAGCATTTGATTTTTTTTATTATTTTTAACACTTAATTGTTAATCTCTTTTTTTTATGCGAAAAATACTTGTCGTTTCCTGTTGTTTATTTATTTCGTCCTTATATGCTCAGGAGCATTTCAGCGGTATCAATACCACCCGGAGAACCGGAATACTGAATGCTACGGTAAATCCGGCGGAACTAAGTAATCTGAGTAACCGGTTTGAAGTCAATATTTTTAATACCAGCGTAAACGTTTCTAATAACAAAATCAGTTTTAAGGATATCGTAAATGGCGGTAATCTGGAAGATAAGATTTTTGAAGGAGACAAACCGGTTAATATGCGTCTGGATGCCGAAATTCTCGGTCCTTCCTTCGCAATGAAGCACGAAAAATGGACTTTTGCAGTTACTTCTTCTGCAAAAATCAAGGCCAATTTAATCGATGTTGACGTCAATTTGGCTAATGCGGTACGCAATTCGTTTATCGGATCGTCAATAATTGCATTGGATCATAACCAACGTGTCAATGCCTTAACATGGGGTGAAATCGGTTTTTCGGCTTCCCGTATCGTTTTTGAAGATCATCAGCATAAATTTAGCGGCGGAGCTACTTTTAAATTGCTTTTCCCGGGTTCTTATGCCAACATCGCCGCAGATAAATTTAGCGGTACCGTAACCAATACTTTAGGTGATGTGGAATTGACAAATGCGCATGCCGCTTTGAACGTTTCATATTCCGGTGCATTGGCTGATGGTTTTACCGACAGTAGTAATTTCAATCAGTTTTTTGGTAACGGAATCAATGGTTATGCGGTTGATTTGGGCGTTAATTACCAGTGGAAAGAGCAAGATGACAGCGGCTATAAAATAAATGCCGGACTGGCTGTTCGAAACATTGGTAGTATGACTTTTAAAGCCGATAATAATGTTTCCCAAAATTACAGCCTGTCGGTTGAAGGCCTTCAAAGTTTTGACCTAAACCAGTTTGAAGGTGTCGACAACATAAAAGAAATCGAGCAAATCCTTATCAACAGTGGTTATGTTACGATTGACAATACAACCAAAGATTTTAAAGTAAAGATGCCAACACTTATTTCGGCTTATGCCGATGTACATATTCACAATAAGTGGTATGTAACCGCTTATATGCAACAAAAGGTGGTAGACGATACTAAAAATGACCTGGCTACGGCTCAGAATGTCGTTACAATAACACCACGTTTTTCATCTCAAAACTATGAAATCTATTCTCCTTGGTCCAATAACGAGATTTCCGGTTTAACCGGAGGAATCGGATTCCGTTTAGGCGGATTTTATCTGGGTTCGGGATCAATCGTAACCGCCTTAATAAATAATACCAAACAAGCCGACGCCTATTTGGGCTTCCGGGTTGGTTTTTAAACACCGAAATCATAATTTAAAGAACTAAAAATGCAACAAAACATTAAAAAAAGACTCGAAGAAATTAACCGAAATGGATTACAACTGGAAACCGGCGCGCTAATCGACCAGAGTTTTGATAACTATAAAAAAATAGCGTTGATGGCCGGTTTGGCTTTTCTGATCATAGCCATTATTATTACTGTTTTCCTGGTTGGTGGTATTTCTGTTTTTTACGGATTAGAACGCTATGTACAGGATTTTTCTCAATTGGAACAAAATAATGGCCTATCACGTAATTTTATTATCATTTCAGCTGTGGTCAATACGATAATAGCGGCTTTAACAGCTCCGTTTTCGGCTGGAATCATCAAAATGTCATCCGATGCGGATAACAATCGGGAATTTAGTATGGGTACGGCTTTCGAATATTATAAATCAACGAAGTTTATTTCCATTTTTACAGCCAGTCTTATCATTGCGTCGACATCGGCTTTAATCGGAGCATTATTACAATTGCTAAACATGAACTTCGTAGGGACGTTTGTAAGCATGATCATTAGTTTTCTAACTTGTCTTACCCTACCCCTTCTTATCTTAGGAAATCTATCTGTTAAAGATGCTATTTCAAACAGTATTACTTTGGTAAATAAGGCACCTTTAACGATTTTACTAGCGTTAATTGTCGCTTTTATAGGTTCGTTAACGGGTTTGATTGCCTTTTGTTTGGGTGTATTTTTCACCATTCCTTATATTTATTGTATGTATTACACTATTTATAAAAATATTTTTGGTTCCGATGAAAGCGAAATCGAAGAAATCGGCCGATCTGATTCTTACTAACCTTATAAAATCCTAACCTATGAAATGGAAAGGCGAACGTAAAAGTGAAAATGTAGAAGACCGTCGTGGTATGTCTTCCGGTGGTAAAATTGCTGCCGGTGGTGGACTTATCGGTATTATTATTTTATTGATCAATATGTTTGGAGGTGAAAATGCCCAGCAACTCACTCCCCTTTTGGAGCAGTTACAGCAGGGACAATCTACCGAACAGGTACAACAGCGCGAATTAACTCCGGAACAAAAAGAACTGGGTGATTTTGCTACTACCGTTCTTGGATTTACCGAAACTACCTGGGCTAAAGTGTTCCAGGAAAATGGGATGACGTATGAAAATCCCGGAATGGTATTGTTTACTGACAATGTATCTACAGCTTGCGGAAATGCTACCGCTGCGACCGGTCCTTTCTATTGTCCTGCCGACCGTAAGGTATATATGGACCTGGCTTTTTTTGAAGAATTGCGGACCCGTTTCGGAGCCAAAGGTGGTGACTTTGCGATTGCCTACGTCATTGCACACGAAGTAGGCCACCATGTCCAGACTTTACTTGGAACATCCGGAAAAGTTCGAAAATTACAACAGGGACTTAGTCAGACTGCGGCTAATAAACTCTCGGTTTCTCTCGAACTACAAGCCGATTTCTATGCCGGTTTATGGGCACATTACAATCAGAAATACCTGGAAGAGGGCGATATTGAAGAGGCTCTTAGCGCCGCGCAAGCAGTGGGCGATGATGCGATTCAGAAAAAAATGCAGGGACATGTTACCCCGGATTCTTTTACACATGGCACATCCGCACAACGTATCGAATGGTTTAAACGCGGTTATCAAACTGGCGATATTCGAAAAGGAGATACTTTTGCCGAACTAAACTAATTCATTAGGACTATTATAAAAGCAAAACCCCGGAAATAATAACTTCCGGGGTTTTATTTTACTTTATACGGAGTAAAAAGGTTCTATTTTAACTTAAACGACGGATTAAAATGCAACGCTAACCAGGTCCAGGTTTGTATTTTTTCAGGATTGCTAACGTTTTTTAATGTATTCATACTGTCGGAAGCAAACATAAAAGAATGTCCAAGAAATAGCCCCAATTGTTTACTTAATTTCTGATGAAATACCAAATCTAATTCTGTTCCAAGGTATTTAGACCGCTCTTCTCCTTCTTTATCCAATCCTAATTTTCCATTGGTGGTAAAGGCATGAACATTTCCCATCAGACTGGATTTAGGGCTGAACTTTATTTTTGTCAGAAGATAATAATCGTTAAGTCCAAACGTATTAAAATGATTACCTACATAAAAATAGTCCATAAAGCCATTGAATTTATGATTGGTACCATACATCGGACTAAAGGACCGATTTTCTGTCGCATCCGTATCGAAATTCTTTCCGGATAACCACTCCGTACCGGCTACTACATTACACCCTTTACTGATAATAAAATCGGCATTAATGGAGAATTGATATGCTTTTTTACGCTGCCCGGCTGTATTTTTACCGGTTTGATAATATCCGGACCCAAAAATTCCGAAGTTATCAAAATATTTTCCGGCATTCACCCCGGTTGTCAGCATATCATAATGCGTACCATCTGCATTTTGGAGTACGTTGTTCATCGCAATAACGGAAAACCGTGCTTTCTTAGAATCTTTATACTGATAATGTAGCAATTGCAATGATTTTGTTTTTTCACCACTATCTGCAATACCATATACTTCGTTGGTAGCTGTGTCGTTCGTATCATCGCCATCATTATTATAGGTCACCACCGCTTCTAATTTTGTGTTTTTTCCAAGAGAAAAAATCCCTTTTAAGGCATCGAAACTCCTCCCCTGCATTGCCCAATCGAGTGCTCCCACCAATCTTTCGTTATCATAGGACAGTATCTGACGTCCAAACTTTACTCCCACTGCCGGATTAAACTGGAATTTTGCCCAGGCCTCGTTAACCGTAAAATTTTGATTTTTAGCCTGAGTGGTAGCAGTTTCCCCCCAGATTCTGACATCCTGTCCTGAAAAATACATTTCAAGATTCTGATAATAATAATCCAATCCGATTCTGGCTCTTGAAAATATCGTAGCTTCTGGATTTTTCCCTTTCGGAATTAAGGTTTTCTGACCGTTATCTAATTCCGCACGCGTTCTGAAATCGATGTTCATTTTAAGACTGTCGACCTGAGCATTGGTAAAATAAAAACCGCAACAAAGGCAAAACACCATTAGTTTTTTTAACATATCCTGATTTTTTAATTAATAATTTGCTTGCCGGGGGGGAGATTTTATGACAAAAAATCGTTGTTAAATAAGGGGGCATTTTAATGATTATCAACTCGGTCGTTCACACCCTTTTCGGGTATAGCATTTCCAATTGATAAAAGTCGCCCATATACAGATTATAAAGACCAATCCGAAAAACAAACGGGTATCTCCGGTAATCGCTCTGGACTGGGTAATCAATACATTAAATACAAAGGGCCCAAAAGCAGCTATTGCTGAAGTCCATCCGATTACACCGGCCGCTTTTCTCGGCGAATCCGAAAATATAATCGGGAATTGTTTAAAAGTTGCCGCATTGCCAACTCCGGTAAAAAAGAAAATCAACAAAATGATCGTCACAAATGCCGGAAATTGCTCCATTGACGTTGGTGTCAGATAGCCACCCAAAATCAATATTCCAAATAGGATTATCAGAGCGACACCTGTAATGTGTGTTAGAATTGCACCTCCGGTTTTATCGGCAATTTTACCAAAAATCACCCGTACTAAAGAACCGATTAATGGGCCGTAAAAAGCATATTGTAATGGATCTAAATCGGCTTCCAATGGCACATAAAGACTTTTTATCATCATCGGAAAGGCCGCAGCCAAACCGGCAAATGTTCCAAAAGTCATAAAATAAGTCAACGTACAATACCAGGTATGCTTGTCTCCGAATATATCCAATTGTTCTTTAAATGACGCTTTTACCGGAATGTTTTTTAACGAAAACCATGCCCAGATCCCAACCAGAAGTAAAGGAACAACATAGAGAAAAGCTACGTTTTCCAAAAATATTACCTCACCGGTAGCGGCAATAATTTCACCACCACCTACAAAGGAAAAAATCCCCAGGCTCAGTACTAATGGCGACAGTAACTGAACCAGACATACGCCAAAGTTTCCGATTCCGGCTTGTATTCCCAATGCCGTACCCAATTCTTTTTTGGGAAAAAATAAAGAGGTCGAAGGCATATAAGACGAAAAGTCTCCCCCTCCAATTCCCATTAAAAAGGCTATCAACATAAAATAACCATACGTCGTTTCGGGATTCATGACCGCAAAACCGAGCATTAACAAAGGAATAATCTTAATTAATGTCGTTACCGTAATTACTTTTCTTGTTCCGAAAAGCGGAATCAGAAACGTATTCAGTATCCTCAGTAATCCGCCAGACAGACCCGGCATTGCCGCCAGCCAAAAAAGCTGGTCATTCGAAAAATCAAATCCGATTTTTGGTAATTTAATCACTACTACACTAAACAAAAACCAGGTGATAAAAGAAATGGTTAATGCAATTGTTGTAATCGTAAGTGTTTTCCAGGCTATTTTCTTGCCTTTTTTGTCCCAAAATTGTTCATCATTGGGATCGTAATTCGTCAGCCACTGTGAATTCATATAAAATAGTTTAATGTTTTTAATTTTATTCGCCTAGCTGTGTCGGTTAGGTTTGTGTTCCAACTCCTATACTTAATTATTCGATACGGTGTGTGAGATGGGGTGCTTCTTTATGTGTCATTTTTGTAATGGTGCGTGCCATCCAGTAAAGTGAAACAGCAGAAATGGCAAAAACAAAAATCCAGGAGCTTGTCCATAAATCTGAAAAATCCAATAGGTAACCGAACAGAATTGGTCCGATAAATCCACCTAATCCGCCAATAAGCCCAACCATCCCTCCTACGATTCCTACTTCGTTGGGAAAGTATTCCGGAATATGTTTATAGACAGCCGCTTTTCCTATTCCCCAGACAATCCCTATAGCGATTACCAACAGGGAAAATACCCAGATATGAGCTTCAAATTTGATCAGGGTAACCCCTTCTGCTAAAAGTTCTTTTTTCCGAACGTGCTGGTTCTGTTTTACCACTATTTCCTGCCAGGAGAATAACTCGGGAAGTATGCTTGTTTTTTCCGGGATTTCCGGTTTTTCTTTTATTGTAAGTGTTTCATTTCCCAATACGACTTTATTTTCGGTAACTTCCGTAACGACGTCTGCTTTCTTCGCCACAATACCTTTCCCCGGTGTGAGTATATCCATTTTGGGTAACATCAGTAATCCACTTATAATCAATGAAGAATACAATACCCAGTACATGACTTTCCGGGCACCAAATTTATCCGACAAATACCCTCCTAATGCTCGGATTACACCACTCGGTAAACTAAATGCTGAGGTCAATAGCCCCCCTAATACCAATGATGTTTTGTATACATTGACATAGTATGGTAATAACCATTGGGAAAAAGCCACAAACAAACCGAAAACCAGAAAATAATAAAGTCCGAAACGCCATACCCGTGTTTTCTTTAGTGGCGCAAGTAATTCTTTTGTTGTTTTTACTTGTCCCGTTACTTTTTTATTTTTTACAAAAAAGAGAAAAACAAGGCCCATAACAATTAATGTAATACCATAGATTACCGGTAACCAGCGCCATCCGTTTTCCGGATCAGAAGCCGATAAGGCATTTAAAGTCGCCGGTGCTAAAAAGGTTGTTAGTGCGGCTCCCGCATTTCCCATGCCGAAAATGCCCAATGCTCTTCCCTGCCATTCTTTGGGGTACCAGATGGAGGTAAAGGCAATTCCGACGGCAAAACTGGCACCTACCATCCCAAAACAGATACTTAGTAAAAAGTAGACCCAATAGGAATGGACAAAATAGATTAAAAACAACGGAATCGAACAGCCTAACAACAACCAGGCAAAAACCACCTTGCCCCCATATTTATCGGTAAGTATACCCAAAGGCAGTCGCGTAATCGAACCGGATAAAATAGGTATTCCTAAAAGCCATCCGGTTTCCACAACCGACCAGTTAAATATCCCATTGTCTACCAAATACGTGACCAAAACACCATTCATTGTCCAACAGGCAAAACAAATAGTAAAGGCCAATGTGTTTAGGAAAAGGATTTTGTGTGCAGATCGTAGATTTTTCTCCATAAACGTAATTTTTATCGGTTACAAATAATAAAAAAACCCCAGTGGACAGCCATAAACAGCTGCTCCCTTGGGGTATACTTTGTAAAGGTAATAAAAAATATTTTTATAACATATTATTGATTTTATTTATTTTTTATAACTTTATATCACAAAACAAATATTTTTATTTACAATATGTTACAAAAAATAAACCTTAGAGCTTTCATTGCCGCCAGTATTGCTGCGGTTTTGACCTTACTACTGGTGCTTATCGGATCCCGTAGTCTGCAAAATTTTGATGCCGCTTTGGTCGCCTATCTGTTTGGAACATTGTTCGCCATTTTTGGAATTGTGTATCGCTATATGGTGTGGATTCAAAGGCCACCCACGGAGCTGTATTTTAAAAGTAGCTTCCGGATTCTTTTTTCAAAGGATTTTTTCCACTATGCACAGTATGTCATTACAGATTTCTTTAAAAATATAGTCTTTCAGGATTTTATACTTAAAAGAGGAAAGAAAAGAGGGATTTCGCACTTATTTATGGCTATTGGTTGTACAATTGCATTTGCAATCACTTTTCCTCTCACTTTTGGTTGGATTCACTTTACCTTAGATCCTACATCCGGATTGGATCCTAATTTAGAACCTATTTATACCGCCCATTTTTTCGGATTCGATGTTATGCGTTTTCCGGTGAAGTCTTTTATCGGATTCCTAACATTCGGAGCCTTAAACTGGTGTTCTTTACTGGTCATTATTGGTGCTTCTTATTTCCTGCAAAAGCGGTTAAAAGATCCTGGGCTAATCGCGACTCAGACATTTGAAGGCGATATTCTCCCCTTATTATTATTGATATTGGTATCGCTAACCGGACTAGGTTTAACACTGGACTATGAATTTATGAAAGGACAAACCTATGAATTTATGGCCGTTACCCATGCTTTTTTTGTAATCGTATTTCTGATATGGATGCCATTTGGAAAGTTTTTCCATATTATACAGCGACCGGCTCAGATCGGTGCGCATATTTATAGAGAAGTTGGTAAAAAAAGAGGAATGCAGGTTTGTAAACATACCGGAAAAGAATATACCACACAACTCCATATTTCTGATTTGACAAAATTAACCCGGCAACTGGGATTCCGACTTGAATCGGAAAACGGACAATCGCTACTGGAGTACAGCCCCGAAGGAAAAAGAGATTTATTAGCGATGGCGCATTTAAAAGCCCGGCAAGAATCCGGAACTTATTTCGGATAACCCTCCCCCTCCCCACTCAAATCAAAAAACCTACTAAAATAAATGTCTAACCACTTTAAAATCGGAGTCGTCATAAAACCCGATTTTAAACCGATAATCTATTATTTAGTATGGCAAAACTTCCTATCGATATCGATCGTATTATCGATCAATTTGGACCGACGCTCAATTTTCCGAAACCGGAGGGCATTCCGGGACGGGACGAACCGGACAAAGTGGTCGAAACCCATTGTTGTTTTTGCGGTATGCAATGCGGCATTAAACTACTTGCAAAAGACAATAAAATCGTCGGTTTTGAACCTTGGATGGAATTTCCATTCAATCAGGGCCGCTTATGTCCAAAAGGGGTTCAACGCTATATGCAGGACAATCATCCTGACCGGCTAACGACGCCTCTTTTCAATGTGCCCGGCGAAGGTTACAAACCCATACAATGGGACACAGCCATGGATATGACCGTTTCGGAAATAAAACGAATACAGTCTCTGTATGGTAACGACGCTATAGCCGTTCTTTCGGGCGTTTCCCTGACGAATGAGAAATCCTATATGGTTGGAAAATTTGCGCGGACAGCCATAAAAACCAAAAATCTCGATTACAACGGTCGCTTGTGTATGGTGTCGGCTGGCGCCGGAAATAAGAAAGCTTTCGGATTGGATCGGACTTCCAATAATTATGAAGATCTGGAAAAAGCCGAAGTGATTATCGTAACCGGAGCAAATGTATCGGAAACGTTTCCGACACTTACGTACTGGTTATGGCGCGCCCGGGATAATGGCGCCAAACTGATTGTTGTCGATCCGCGGGTGATTCCCCTGGCCCGAACGGCTGATATCCATCTCGATATACGTCCCGGAACCGATTCGGCTCTTTTTGGAGCAATACTTAACTATATGATTGTGCATGATATGCTTGATCATCACTTTATAGAAAACTATACTTCTGGTTTTGAAGCGGCTAAAGAAGCTGTAAAAGAGTATACTTTGGAATGGGCCGAAAATATTACCGGTGCCAAAAAAGAAAAAATTGAAGCCGCAGCAAAACTTTGGGGAAAAGCCGCTACTTCATTTTTACTGCATGCCCGAGGTATTGAACACCATACCAAAGGTGTTGAAAATGTACTGAGTTGTATCAATATAGTGCTGGCTTCCGGTAGAATCGGAAAACCATATTGTGGCTACGGAACAATCACCGGACAAGGAAACGGACAAGGTGGTCGTGAACACGGTCATAAATGTGATCAACTACCGGGGAACCGGGATATCGAAAACCCGGAACATCGTAAGTATATTGCCGAAGTCTGGGGTATCGATGAAAAAGAGCTGCCGGGTAAAGGGCTATCGGCCTACGAAATCATAGAGGCGATTCATCGTGGTGAGATCAAAGGGTTGCTCTCGCTCTGCTTTAATCCTCTGGTGTCCTTACCCAATAACAATTATGTTCGTGAAGCTTTGGAAAAACTCGAGTTTTATGTCGGTATTGATTTTTTTATGAGCGAAACGATGCGGCACTGTGACATTATCTTACCGGGGTCGCTTCACGAGGAGGAAGAAGGTACCGTTACCACTGCCGAGGGACGGGTTGTTCGCATTCGCAAGGTTGTTGATCCGCCAAAAAATGCCCGAACCGACTCAGAAATCTTAATAGAACTGGCACAACGATTAGGCGCCGGAGATAAATTCAGTTTTGTGAATAGCGAAGCTGTTTTTAATGAACTTCGCGTGGCTTCCAAAGGCGGTACTGCCGATTATTATGGAATCACCTACGATAAAATCGAAAAAAATATGGGTGTTTTCTGGCCCTGTCCGGATCTGGAGCATCCCGGTACGCCACGATTATGGGAGGATAAAAAATTTAAAACCCCAGACGGTAAAGCTCATTTCAATCCCGTACACTATCATCCCAGTATGGATCCGGTAGACGATGAATATCCCGTTATCCTGACAACCGGCCGAGTGGTTTCTCAGTATCTCAGCGGAACTCAGACCCGAAGAATCGGAAAACTGGTCGAGCAATTTGCGCAACCGTTACTCGAAATTCATCCGACACTGGCCGCACAATATAATATCAGTCAACATGAAGAAGTTCGTGTGATTACCAAACGCGGCGAGGCTTTATTTCCGGCCAATATTGTCGAAACCATCCGGGAAGATACCGTATTTGTACCTTATCATTGGCCTGGAAAAAAATCGGCCAATCAATTAACCAGTGGTCATTTGGATCCTATTTCAAAAATTCCCGAATTTAAAGTCAGCGCCTGTCAGCTTATCCCAACCGGAAAAAAAGCCTATGTCGCTAAAGATGCTCCCGATTATAAGAGCAATTAATACAAAACGCAAAGAAGCCTTCTCTCCCTGATCATTTTTAAGTCTTTGCTAAAACGGATTTCAATTGTCCATTTTGGTTGAATTTAATTACGATAAATATGAATCAATATTATAAACTACAAGAAGAGTTCTTCGTGGATATGCAGCGTTGTATCGGTTGCAAATCGTGCGAAGCGGCTTGTGCAGAGTGTGAGACCAACGGTGAAGAACCAATGATTCACGTCAATTATGTAGATCGGGCCGTAACGATTCAAACGACCGTACAGGTTTGTATGCATTGCGACGATCCGGTATGTGCAAATGTCTGCCCGGCCGATGCGATCACCAAAGATGAGTTCGGAATCGTACATACAGCCAATACATCCCGTTGTATCGGGTGTTCCAATTGTGTGATGGCGTGTCCGTTTGGGGTGCCGAAAAAAGTGGAACACTACGATCTGATGATGAAATGCAATATGTGTTACGACAGAACCAGTGTGGGCAAAAAGCCAATGTGTGCTACCGTTTGTCCCAGTGGGGCTTTATTTTACGGAACACGGGAAGAAATGGAAAAAATGCGCCCTAACTCCTCTCCTGTCAATCAGTTTGTTTTTGGTCAGGAGGTGGTGAAAACCAAAGTAAACATTATGATGCCAAAAGGTAGTACCGAATTAAAAATATTTTAAAAAACACGATAATGAGTGATCAGGATAAACACTGGAAAAAAGATTTCCCGATTAACAGACCCGAAGCCAATCAGGTAAGCCGTAGGGATTTTGCCAAATTACTCGCCGTGGTTTCCGGCGGAATGGTTATCGGTAACGGCGCTATTGCGGCAAAAGCTGCTTTCTTTAATGAACCAAAAAATGAAAAAAAACAAAAAATCTGTTTCAAAAATGAAATTCCGATGGGCGGAACGAAGTCCTTTGTTCTGGAAAACGATACGGTTCCCTATATCCTGATTCATACGGAAGAAGGTGAATTTTATGCCTATGAGCAAAAATGTACCCATTTGTCTTGTGCCGTATATTATAAACCCGGAACATTAACTATTGAATGTCCCTGCCATAACGGATGGTTTGATGTCAAAACAGGAAACGTTATTCAGGGGCCACCGCCAAGACCTTTAAAAAAACTGGACGTCACTTTTGAAGGGAATGCTATTTATGTTCAACATCCTAAAAATGAAACCGTATGAGTACTTTCAGAACCGCACAGGAGCAGGCCCATCCGCAGAAAAAAAGCATGATTATGTCTGCTCTGATTACCGTTTTACTCGCCAATCTGTTTCTTCAGATATGGCTGTTGTATACCGCTCTTAACAATGCGCTCGAAGGACACCCGGAAGTAGCTTACAGTACTTTTATCGCTTCTTTTGTCCTGTTTCTGGCAAGCGTACTATGGTTGTATTTTTTACCACAAAAAGTACATTAAACCGTACTTCCATCCTTTAACTTCGAACAAATGCTACAAGACACCCATCATAGAATCCATGATTATCTGCGGATATCATTAACCGATAATTGCAATTTCCGTTGTACGTACTGTATGCCGGAGGAGTCCATTTCGTTACTACCTCCCAAAAAACTGATGCAAACGGATGAAATTTTTAGCATTGCCGAAGTATTCACAAACCTCGGTGTCAAAAAAATCCGATTGACCGGAGGAGAACCCCTGGTTCGGAAAGATTTTGCCGCTGTAGTCGAACGATTGTCGGTACTCCCCGTTCAGTTAACATTAACCACCAATGGTGTGTTATTGGATCGTTATAAAACGGTACTCCAAAATGCCGGAATCCGGTCGGTTAATATTAGTCTCGACACCCTTAATCCGATGAAGTTCCTACAGATAACCCAAAGAGATCAGTTTCAAAAGGTATGGAATAATATACTGATGTCTCTTGATCAAGGGATTTATGTCAAATTGAATATTGTGCTGATCAAAGGTTTTAACGACGATGAGGTATTCGATTTTATAGCGCTAACCAAAAGTCTATCGGTACATCTGCGCTTTATCGAATTTATGCCCTTTGATAAAAATGAATGGCATAGGGATAAAGTCGTTCATAACCAACAGGTGTTGGAAGCCGTTTCACGACAATATGAATTATTCAAACTCCGGGACGGAAAAAATGATACCGACACAAAGTTTGGGATTTTCGGACATGCCGGTACGGTTTCTTTTATTTCCACGCTGAGTCATTCCTTTTGTGGTAGCTGTAACCGAATGCGATTAACGGCCGACGGAAAGATGAAAAACTGCCTGTTTGGCGCGGAGGAATTCGATATACTCGGCACATTTCGAAAAGGAGAAAATATCGTTCCGGTGATCGAACAGTGCCTTTTGAGAAAACATAAAATGCTCGGCGGTCAATTTGATGATTATACCCGTGTCGACCCGGATACATTGCAAAACCGAAGCATGATCAAAATCGGTGGTTAATCCATTTTATAAACGAAAAGATGATATCCGTAAAAGAAGCTTTACACCATATTCAGCAACAGTGTCATACACTCGCTCCTATTCGTATTCCACTGGAAACTGCCTGTAATTTTATTGCAGCCGAGTCGATCTATGCTCCTGTTGCGGTGCCGCTTTTTGATAATTCGGCCATGGACGGTTATGCGATTCGCTATGAAGATATTCAAAACAAGGTTCCCCTGGAATTGCGTTACGAGATTGAAGCCGGGAAAATGCAAATACCGGAGTTACATCAGGGAGAAGCGGCTCGTATTTTTACCGGAGCACCGATACCTGTTGGTGCCAATACCGTTGTCCCACAGGAAAATGTTATGGTCGAAAAAGGTTTTTTAAAACTGACACAGCCCGTTTCTCTTGGTGATCATATCCGAAAAAAGGGAACGCAAACTCAAAAAGGCGATCGGGTTGTAGTGAAAGGGAGCTTGCTCACAGCCGAATATATCGGCTTTCTGGCAACTCTGGGAATCGACTCGGTGACTGTTTTTCCCAAACCGAAAGTTGGAATTATCATAACCGGAAAAGAACTTGTCCCGATTGGAAATGTATTGCAAAACGGACAAATCTACGAGAGCAATTCGGTCGCTTTAAAAGTTTTATTACAGCAAATGGAAATTCCCGTTGTCTTTTGCCAGTGGATTGATGATCGGGAATCCGAATTGTATCAATTTGTCTCGGAAAATTATGCAAAAGTTGATCTATTACTGTTTACCGGTGGGATTTCGGTGGGCGACTATGATTTTGTAAAACCCGTATTGGAAAAAATAAATGTGACCGAATTCTTTTATAAAGTACGTCAAAAACCGGGAAAGCCCTTATTTTTTGGAAAAAAAGACACCACACTATTGTTTGGACTTCCCGGAAATCCAAGTGCTGTGGTTAGTTGCTTTCATGTTTATGTCAAACCGGCTTTACAACAACTTTCCGGTATCTTTTCAAAAACGAAGCACTACGCCCAATTGATAAATCCTTATCAAAAAAAGAGCGGACTGACGCATTTTCTCAAAGCACTGGTACAAAACGGCAAGGTTAAAATACTGGATCAGCAACTCTCCTACCAGATGGATGCCTATGCACAGGCCAATGCCTTTGTTGTATTACATGAGGAACGGGAAGATTTCAAAATCGGCGAAAAAGTTGGAGTTATTTTTTTCCGTATCAAAATGGATCTAATACTATAGGCCAATGACCATCTTAAAAACCTATTTACTCTCCGGAGGAAAAAGTTCCCGGATGGGAGAAGATAAAGGCCTAAAATCCCTTTGCGGTAAACCCATGATTGCCTACCTACTGGATACATTACAACAGTTGGATATTATCCCAGTTATCATCGCCCATCATCCCGATTATAAATCATTTGGTGTGACTGTGATTCCGGATAAAATCAGAGATAAAGGTCCTTTAGGCGGCATTTATACGGCACTTTCAGATGCCGGGGAAACCGTTCTTATTATTAGTGCCGATACGCCTTTTGTTAGCCCAGAGGCCATCGAATATCTGCTCAGAAATAATATAAAAGATTGTATCAACGTATTGGAATACAAGGGAAAAATACAACCATTA
Source organism: Bacteroidota bacterium (assembly GCA_023446155.1). Classification (GTDB taxonomy): domain Bacteria; phylum Bacteroidota; class Bacteroidia; order Flavobacteriales; family Flavobacteriaceae; genus Flavobacterium. The sequence goes on along the minus strand of JAEXIT010000001.1, from coordinate 234,495 downwards.
TGTGGTGTGTATCCCTTTCGATTACGGTCGGAAATCGAATACAATCTAATGACCAACAAACTAAAAATGATGGATTTTTTAGCCGAAAATAAAACTAACATCCTGGACTTTCCTTTCGAAAGCGGTGATTTTCGCAATATCAACACTCCGGAGGAATGGTCGAAAGTTGAAAACGAAATTAGTAACAATAGTAAACGAATATAAACTATGGCTATACAAATATTTGGGAACCTCAACGATATCGTAAATAAACCGTTTACGGTAACCTATCCGGTATCATTAGGCGCATTTAAAGCAATCTTACACCAGCATTTTCCGGAACTCCAATCCATGAGTTATCAGATTGCTATTGACCGGCAAATGGATGAGGACGAAACGTTACAGCTAACCGAAAACACTGAAATTGCCTTACTACCTCCTTTTTCAGGAGGATAAAACATTATACTATGGAACGTTATAACAGACAGCTTATTTTGCCGGGTTTCGGAATTGCCGCACAACAAAAGTTAGCCGACGCGAAGGTACTTGTTGTGGGTGCCGGAGGCCTGGGGTGCCCCGTTTTACACTATCTCTGTGCCGCCGGTATTGGTCAACTGGGTGTGGTCGATTCAGATAGGGTTTCCCTTAGCAATCTGCAACGTCAGGTATTATACGACGAAGAGGATATCGGCAAAATGAAAGTAGCCGTCGTACAAAAAAAGCTTTCAAAACTGAATAGTGACACCCACATTCAGATTCACTCCTGTCATTTGGATAGGAATACGGTTTTCGAGCTGGTTGCCTCCTACTCCGTTGTTGTGGATTGTACGGATAATTTTACAACGCGCTACCTGCTAAATGATGTCTGTCATTTGCTACAAAAGCCATTGGTCTATGCTGCGATTTTCCGGTTTGAAGGACAATTATCCGTTTTTCATTATGGTGAAAACCCGTTCAATTTAAGAGACCTTTTTCCTCAAATTCCGGATCCATTACAGGTTCCGTCCTGTAACGAAGCCGGTGTAATTGGTATATTGGCCGGAATCATGGGAAACTTTCAGGCGAATGAAGTCCTTAAAATCATCACCGGCATCGGTACGGTCATCTCCGGGCAATTATTCACCTTTAATAGTCTGAATTACCAGTCTGACTTGCTCCGGTTCAAATCCAAAACCACCGTATTCAAACCGAGGACAAAGGCCGATATTTTAAACCAGTCGTATGATTATAGTTGCAAAACGATAACCTCAATCAATGATCTGGAGACTTTAAAAAATGTTTTTAATCGGAAAAAAACCGTGTTGGTGGATGTCCGAAATACAGACGAACTACCTAAAATCAATGGTTTTAATGTAATCGCAATTCCCTTACCGGTACTCGAGCAGCATATGGAGCAACTGGCCGATGCCAATACACTGGTCTTTACCTGTCAGAGGGGGCATCGGAGTTTAAAAGCCATCCAACTGGTACAGAAATATTATCCTGAAAAAGAATACTATAACCTCAAAAACGGCATCGCCTTATTTGCAAAATGAAAAATATTTCACTTAAAAACAGCTTTATCGACGGTCCTATTTCTCCGGAAAAAATAGCCGCAACTATCGCCGGGCACCAACATAAAACCGAGATTGGCGGGCATTCCATCTTCCTCGGACAGGTACGAAAGGATCCGATTAATGGTAAAACGGTAACGGCGATCGAATTTTCAGCCTATACCGAAATGGCCGAACAAAAAATAGCCGAAATACGGGAAGCTATTTTTGCCCGATACGATTTGGTTTGTATGCATGTTTATCACAGTCTGGGTCGGATTACTACCGGAGAGTTGTGCTTTTTTGTCTTTACCTCATCCCAACATCGGGAAGCGTCCATACAAGCTTGTAACGAACTGGTCGAACGTATAAAAGCGGAAGTTCCCATTTGGGGGAAAGAAATTTTTGAAGACGAATCCTATCGCTGGAAAATCAATCGACATATTGAGCACTCTTAATTACTATAAACCAATACACTATGGTAGATATTACTCCTAAAAATAATACCTTGCGAACCGCCACAGCTCAGGCAGTCGTTAAAGTCAGTAAAATAGAAACAATAGCTGCAATTCGGAATAAAACCGTTCCGAAAGGAGACGTTTTTGAGATGGCCAAAGCGGCCGGACTTTTTGCAGCCAAAAAAACACCCGACATGATTCCCGATTGCCATCCGATACCAATTGAATATACCGGGATTTCTTATGTCATCGAATATCTTGAAATAAAGATACAAGTCACAATCAAAACGATTTATAAAACCGGTGTTGAGGTCGAAGCCATGCATGCCGCATCGGTTGTTGCGCTTACTATTTATGATATGCTAAAACCCATCGATTCGGAAATCGAAATTCAAAGCATACGATTATCTAAAAAAACAGGCGGTAAATCGGAGTATCGGGAAGCTTTTAAAAATCCGATTGCCACAGCGGTAGTAGTCTGTTCGGATTCCATTAGTAAAGGGCAAAAAGAAGACACCTCCGGTAAAGCTATTCTCGAAAAACTGGAAAAGCATCCGGTAACGATCCGGGATTATACGATTATTCCCGACGGGGTGGATTCGATACAAAACCAAATCCGTCACTACCTCTCTGAAAATATAGGGTTAATTCTGTTAACCGGTGGGACGGGACTATCCAAAAGGGACTTTACACCAGAAGCCATTCGGCCAATGCTAGACCGTGAAATACCGGGCATCGGAGAATACCTACGCCAATACGGACAGGATCGTATGCCGTATTCCATACTATCCCGGAGTCTGGCCGGCCTGATTGGCGACACACTGATCATCTGCTTACCGGGTTCTACAAACGGTGCCAAAGAATCAATGGATGCGCTGTTTCCACAGGTATTGCATCTGTTTAAAATGATTCATTCCGGGAAACATTAACACTATCCCAGCCAACCTTCCCGATCGAGGCTACGGTATTGTATCGCTTCCGCAATATGAACCGGAAGTACCGATTCGGAGCCGTCCAGATCAGCAATAGTACGGGCGACTTTTAAGATCCGATCGTATGCACGCGCCGATAAATTGAGACGTTCCATCGCGCTTTTTAATAATTGCAGCGCCTGATCGTCCAAAACACAATACTCCCGAATCTGGCGGGTATTCATTTGGGCATTGTAATGGATGTTTTTCTGATGTTCAAAACGTCGGTTTTGTATTTGTCGGGCTGCCGTGACGCGTTTCCGTATGATCACACTACTTTCACCGGGTTGGAGATCCGATAATTTTTCAAACGGCACCGGATTCACTTCCACATGGATATCGATCCGATCCAACAGCGGACCGGATAGTTTCCCCAAATAGCGCTGCATTTCCAACGGTGATGAGGCAATTGGTGCATCGGGACTACTAAAATAACCACCCGGACTAGGATTCATACTCGCCACCAACATAAAGGAAGCCGGATACGTTATGGTAAATTTCGCCCTCGAAATAGTCACTTCGCGGTCTTCCAACGGTTGTCGCAACACTTCGAGGACTTCTCTTTTAAATTCGGGTAATTCGTCCAAAAACAAAACACCATTATGCGCCAGGGAAATTTCGCCCGGTTGCGGATAACTACCGCCACCAACCAACGAAACCGAAGAAGCCGTATGATGTGGTGATCGAAATGGTCGTTGCCGGATGAGTCCGCTTTCTTTGATCTTACCCGCGACACTATGAATTTTAGTCGTTTCCAGTGCTTCCTGCATCGTCATTGGTGGTAAAATTCCCGGAAATCGTTTCGCTAACATCGTCTTACCCGAACCCGGTGGACCGATCAATATGATATTATGACCTCCGGCTGCTGCGATTTCCAGACATCTTTTAATACTTTCCTGACCTTTGACATCGGCAAAATCAAAGTCGGAACCATCCGATAACTGACTAAACTCTTTATCAAAGTCGACCGTTTCCGGTTGCGGTGTGGCAACACCTTTAAAAAAATCGATGATTTCGGTTACATTTGCAATTCCATAAACTGCTATTCCTTCGACTACAGCGGCTTCACGGGCATTTTCTTTTGGAAGAATCAAGCCTTCAAATCCTTCTTCTTTGGCTTTGATCGCGATGGGTAACGCACCTCTAATAGGCAAAAGACTCCCATCGAGGGACAATTCGCCCATTATCATAAAACGATCGGTATTTTCGGGGTTAATCTGACCGGATGCAGCCAATATTCCAATAGCAATGGGTAAATCGTAGGCCGATCCTTCTTTCCGTAAATCGGCCGGTGCCATATTGATCACAATCTTTTTTCCGGGTAGTTGGTAGCCGTTATTTTTAAGCGCTGCGGCAATCCGATAACTGCTTTCTTTTATCGCATTATCCGGCAATCCAACCAAATGATAACCAATTCCTTTATCGATGTTGACTTCAATTGTGATGGTCGTGGCTTCCACTCCAAAAACGGCGCTTCCAAAAACTTTTACTAACATGGCGAAGAGTATATCTTTAAAGATACGCCATTTTTAGCAAAATGAAACGAAAGACCTTATCTAAAATTCGAAAAAAGTTAAAGGCTAGTATTATTCTCCAAATCTTATAAAATATTCGTTGTGAATAAGTCAAATTCAATGTTAATAAATTGATTAGCATAATATTGAATGATTCTTTATTTTTGTTAATGTTAATTTTAATTATGAAAAAAAAGACAAAAGACAAAAAAAAGAAGCTAGAGGAATTTACAAAAGGTTGGGAAGATTATAGAAATTCTGTAATTGAAAATAAAAATAAAAGTCAAGATGATTTTGAAAAATATATAAATATTTTAGCATCTGGAGGTATTGTCCTTTCATTAACTTTTTTGGAAAAAATTGTAACAATAGATAAAGTAAGTTTTAAACTATTCTTTTTATTTATTATTGGCCTTTTATTATTAATAGTCACTCTTCTATCTAATTTATATTCCCATTACAAATCAATAAAAGATTCTGACCAAATTGTAAAAGAAATTGATTCTGAACAATTTGACAAAATATTTGTACAAATTGAACAAAGAAATAAAATAATTAATATACTCAACAAAATATCTATTTGGAGCTTAATAATTGGGATAATCTTAATTTTAAGTTTTGTTTCAGTAAATCTTTTTTATATCAATAAAAAAGAAAATCAAAATACAATTTCTAAAATAGAAAAGAAAACAATTCCGATTTCTGACAATCAGTTAGAAACTTTTAATAAATAATTTAAAATAATATTATGAACAGTAAACCAACAAATAATACTGAAAGAACAGAAAGAACAGAATCACAAAATGTAAATCTTGGAAGAACTACTCCTCCTCCAAGTAACTCTCTAAAACCTAATACATCAAAAAACAAATAATCATGGCTGACAAATTATCAATTAACAAAGAAACTCAGATTGGTGAACCAATGGCTGGAAGAACTAGCCCACCTCCTTCAAACAGTTTGAAAAATATGTATATGGCTAAACCTAAAGAGGATAAATCTAAAGAAAGTAAAGACAAATCTAAATAACTTTCTATTTATTAAAATTAAGACAATAATATAATTATTAACTAATAAATTCTTTAATTGAATGATATTATTGTCTTAGTTTTTTGGAATAATTATTATATACTCTTTTCTAAATGAAATTTACGATTTTAAATAATCCTTCTAGCTGTGTTGTTAATATCTTAAGATAGATTATCAACAAAAAATTAGCTATCTACAACTCAAACAATCATTTCTTTTTCATCAACTGCATTTTTTCAATTTCCGGTAAGTCTTTTTTATACTGTTCCGGATCCCATGTCATATTCCAATAGGCGATATAGTCCGATAATGGCGGCAGACCGACTTTGGCGCGGCGTTTGTCTACATTGTCCGGATCTTCGAGTGGTAAAATATAATTACGGTTGTTTTTCATATCCCACGCAATCTGGGAACCGTAGATTTGCTTTTTTCCCTGGCGCAAAGCCACGCGGTCTTCCAATAAAGCCAAACTACTACTTTTCGCTTTCTTATCGATGACGGCTTTTCGCATCATCGGCAGGTATTTTTCCTGAACCGACAAATCGGCGTGTTGGACAACCAAAAACAAGGTTCTATTCTCTTCCTCTCCTACTTCTTCCGGTCCTAACCAACCATAACGATCCAAAATAGCACTGACTTTTATAATATTGATCGAATCACTCGTTCCAATCGTCTTCCATAAGGCATTCATTTCGGGTGACTGGCCACCGTATTTATTCTGAATATATTCGATTTGTGCCCGATCTTTCTGATCGTTTTCCCCTATGGTACGAAGCTCCTGAGCCAACGCTTTCATCGATTGATTCTGAGCCTGGCCAACTGACATCCCTCCTACTAATCCTAAAAATAAAATCCAGTTTTTCATTTTTATTTTTTAAAACATCTCCTACAAACATACTATAAATAACTGATTGTTTATCACTTACCTTTATTTTTTACATTTTTAAAATAAACTTCCAAATTTCTTCCAAATTGGAATCGTATCTTAGCTTTATGAAAATTCTGATTGTAGAAGACGAGAAAGAACTGGCTTTGGACATCGCCCAGTATATGTCGGGGGAGAATTATCTGTGTGAAATCGCTTCCACCTATTTTCAGGCATTGGAAAAAATCAGTTTGTACAATTACGATTGTATACTGTTGGATCTGATGCTTCCCGGTGGCGACGGTCTTAAAATTCTCGATGCGCTAAAAGAACAACGTAAAACCGATGGTGTGATCATACTTTCGGCTAAAAATGCTTTGGAAGATAAAATCAAAGGCCTTCAACTCGGCGCCGATGATTATCTCGCCAAACCGTTCCACCATTCGGAACTTGCCGCCAGAATTCATTCGGTAATCCGCAGGAAACAATTTGACAATTCCGATGTGATTGTATTGGAAGAATTGCGCATCGACCTCCAAGCCAAAACCATTACGGTTAACGACAAACCGGTTGTGCTCACCAAAAAAGAATTTGATCTACTATTATTTTTTATCGGAAATAAAAACAAAGTCATTTCCAAAAGCGCCCTGGCCGAACACCTTTCGGGCGATATTGCCGATATGTTCGACAACCACGATTTTGTCTATGCACATGTTAAAAATCTAAAACGAAAACTGACCGAATCGGGTTATAACAATTACCTGAAAACCATTTACGGAACCGGTTATAAATGGGAAATATGAATAAATTATTACACAAACCTTTTAAGGCCTTTACCATTTATGCGCTGCTGATTCTTGCGGCAAGCATTCCCGTTTATTTTTATGTTGTGGATTTTATCTGGAATAAAGAACTCGACGAACACAACCAGATTATAAAAGAGCGAATCGAAAGCCGGATGACTTCTATTCGGATGCCGGAACAAAAACTGGATACCATCATTAAATTCTGGAATATCATGCAACCGGGAACGAATATGGTTCCGGTTACCATTCCTTTGCAAAAAGACAGCATTTATACCGTAATCCGCGAAAACCAACACGGAGACAAAATAGAATTGGATCGTTTTCGAGGTTTGGCCGCGCCGATTACCATTGCCGACAAACACTATCTGCTGACTGTAGAAACCAATGTCGAAGAAACCGACGAAACCCTGATAGCCATCGCACTTGTAACGGTTGCTTTTTTTAGTTTGCTCGTGATCGGTTTTATCATTTTGAACAAACGAATCGCCCGTCGGATTTGGCAACCGTTTCAAAACACGCTTGAAAAACTCAAAACATTCGACCTTGCCACGCATAACGATATCACTTTTGAAAAATCAGATATTGAAGAATTTGAAACCCTAAATCAGACCTTAACCAAACTGATCAATAAAAATATTACGGTATATCAAATGCAAAAACGATTTATCGAAAATGCATCGCACGAATTGCAAACGCCATTGGCCGTATTAAAATCGAAAGCCGATTTACTGTTACAACAAAAAAGCATCACCGGCGAGCAACTCGAAATCCTAAACGCTTTTAACATTCCGCTTTCCAGAGTAACGCGAATCAATAAAAACCTGTTGTTACTCGCCAAAATCGAAAACCATCAGTTTGAAAATACCGAAGTAAATGAGCTTGCGGCTATCGTATCGGAAAGTCTTGAAATGTTATCCGATTATACAGCTGATAAAGGTATTCAACCGGAATTTCACCCCTTAGAAACGCCCGTAATTTTAGGTAACCGATCGCTTTTAGAAATTTTGATCAACAACCTGTTAACGAATGCGATACGACATAACAATGTAAACGGCAAATTGATCATTGAAATAAAAAACAATACGCTTTCGGTTTCCAATTCGGGAATTGATCCGTTGCGTTCCGGAGAATTGTTTCGTCGTTTTTCGGTTTCGTCATCCGAAACAACCAGTAGTGGCCTTGGATTGTCTATTGTTAAGGAAATCTGCAACCGCTATCATTGGGAAATTGTATACGATTTTGATCAAAATTTACACCGCTTTACCGTTCGTTTTTAAAAATTCAGAATATCTTCTAAATTGATTTGGAGCTTTGGTCTATAAATTATTTTAAAGACCTTTTTTTATGATGACCTCCAAGCCTTTTTTTCAAAATATCCGTTTCCTCAAATTGGTATTTTTTTTCCTATTGCTGTTTTTCGGTGGCGGAATAACCCGGGCGCAAAATGCCACGGTTACCGTATCCGGTAGTGTTGTTGATCCTGCTAAAAAACCCGTGCCTTTTGTAAACGTTATTGTTAAAACCGAAAAAGACAATGTTTTTGTTACCGGTACGATTACCTCCGAAACCGGACGTTATAGCCTGACCGATGTTCGTCCCGGCAATTATGTTCTGGAGATCTCCTATATTGGCTATACCACACAACAGTATCCGTTGTTTGTTGGAAATCTGACACCAACCCTTGAAATTCCGCCTCTTGAATTGGCCGAAAGCAGTACCGCTTTGGATGAGGTAACGATTACGGTTAACGCCGATAAAAATGCCGAAAAGATGGATAAAAAAACCTATGCCATAACCGAGAACATCAGTCAGTCGGGCGGTTCCGTAGTACAGGCCATGCAAAACCTACCCGGAATTAGCGTTCAGGACGGAAAAATCCAGCTACGGGGGAACGATAAGATAACCATTCTTGTCGACGGCAAACAAACGGCCATGACCGGTTTTGGAGGGCAATCCGGGTTGGATAATATTCCAGCATCGGCCATTCAAAATATCGAAATCATCAACAATCCTTCGGCACGCTATGACGCCAATGGAAACGGCGGTATCATCAATATCATTTATAAAAAAAATAAACAGGACGGTTTTAACGGAAAAGTCGGACTAACCACCGGATTGGGTGCACTTTGGGTACGTAAGGAAAACCTTCCGGACATCCGACCGCAATTTCAAGCCACACCAAAGGTGAATCCTTCCCTATCGCTCAATTACCGAAAAAATAAAGTGAATCTGTTTTTCCAGGGCGATTACCTTTTTACCCATACGCTGAATAAAAATGAATTTGTCGATCGTACCTACGACGATGGAACCATCATCCGTCAGCAAACCAAGCGAAATCGTGAAACCGGATTTTTAACGTTAAAAGCCGGCGCCGATTGGGAGATCAATGCGAATAATAACCTTACTGTGTATGGTTTGTTTAGTAGCGAAAAAATTATCGACCGTGGTGATCAACCTTTTTACAATCAGGACTTGAGTCAGCGGTATCGTTTGTGGCAGTTTTTGGAAGATGAGTTAAAAACAACCGCCATGTTTAGCAGTACGTATCAACATAAATTCAAAGAAGCCGGTCACCAGTTAAACGTCGGTTTTAATTATACCTTCCACCGCGAAGATGAAAAGTATTACTTCGACAACATTATGCCCACGTATACCGGAAAAGACGCCTTTAAATTACTATCCGACGAGCACGTAGCCGATTTTACCGTGGATTATATTCGTCCGCTAAAATACGGTCGTATTGAAGGCGGACTTAAATTCAGAAGACGAGAAATCCCAACCGATATGCAATTTTTCCCGGGTCTGAATTCCCCATTGGATGTAAACGCCGGCGGATGGGCCACCTATAAAGAAACCATTCCGGCCCTATATGGAAACTATATTTTTGAAAATAAAAATTTCGAAGCTGAGCTTGGATTACGCCTCGAATATGTAAAACTCAACTACGATATCAACCCCGGACACAATACTTATAGCAGCGACGGTTATGAATATACCCAACCTTTCCCGAATCTGCGATTGGCCTACAAACTGAACGACCGCAACAAATTATCGTTCTTTTACAGCCGTCGCGTCGATCGTCCGAATGAAATTGATATCCGTATTTTCCCGAAATACGACGATGCCGAAATTATTAAAGTCGGAAATCCCGAATTGCGTCCCCAATTTACCAATTCACTGGAACTGGGTTATAAAAACACCTGGGACAGCGGAAACCTGTACTCGGCGGTTTACCATCGCTTTGCCAACGGAACCATCACGCGGATTTCCAGTACGGTCCCGGGAAGTACCCTTATTTATGCGATTTTCCAGAACGTAAACGAAAGCTATAATACCGGAATCGAAACGATTCTTTCCCAAAAGCTAACCTCCTGGATGAAATTTAACTGGAATGCGAACCTATACGAAAATCAGATCAATGCGTTTACTGTGATCAATAAATATCCGGTAACCCATACGTTTAGTGCGCCGAAACAACAGCAATTCTCCGGGAATTCAAAACTGAATGTATTTTTTGGTCTACCGAAAAAATTCGACTTACAACTTACCGGTTCCTACCAATTGGCCGATATCATTCCACAGGGAAAAACCAACAATCGATTTACGATGGATCTTGGTGTCAAAAAATCAATCCAAAACGGAAAAGGAGAATTATTCCTAAATGCATCCGATCTGTTGAATTCTTTGGTCATCGAAAAAGAAATTCAAGGCGACGGTTTCCGCTATATCAGCAAAGATTACTACGAAACCCAAGTAATCCGACTTGGCTATACTTATAAATTTTAAACACAAATCTGTAGGACACCATGAAAGCGATTCCATTGTTTTTAATTCCGTTTCTTTTCTGTTTTTCCGTTTCCAACGGGCAAATCAGCAAGGATTCGATTGTTTCCGATTCATTACCGGTATTCAAAAGTCCGGATCTGAAATTCAATTACAAACAGCTTATTATCCCGGCTGCGTTGATCACCTACGGTATTATTGGGATTGAAAGTGATGCCATCAAAAACTGGAATTCGGAATTAAAAGAAGAAGTTACCGAAAACATCGATAAAAAGATCTCCGTAGATGATTTCTCCCAATATGCTCCGGCGGCGGCTGTTTATGCCTTAAATCTGACGGGTATTCAAGGAAAACACAAGCTAAAGGATCGAAGCATTATTCTGGCGACATCCTATATGATCATGGCTGGAACCGTATTTAGTCTTAAAAGTATAACCCATATCCAACGCCCGGACGGAAGTAACGACAATTCGTTTCCATCCGGACATACGGCTACAGCTTTTGCCGGTGCCGAATTCCTATGGCAGGAATACCGCGATGTGTCGATTTGGTACGGTATAACGGGTTATGCCGTCGCCGCCGGAACCGGTTTTTTCCGAATGTATAACGACAAGCATTGGTTTACCGATGTGGTAGCCGGTGCCGGAATTGGTATTTTAAGCACCAAAGCGGCGTATTGGCTGTATCCGTATCTCAATAAAAAACTATTTAAATCCCATACGGAAAGTAAAGTAATGATCAGTCCGTTTTACAATGGCGATCAGGGTGGTTTGGGACTTTTATATCATTTTAAATAAATCTGTAAAGATTTTTTACAAAAAAGGAAAAACATCAAACCAAATTTTTACTTTTGGCCCGTTATTATTCAAACATAATTATGGGATTATTTAACGCCATCATGGGCAATGCTTCTGAAGTAAGCACCGAAAAAATAGCCAAAGAATTTGAGCCTATTTTAATTGACGGAGAACACATTGAAATCGCTTTTAAAGTGATTCGCGATATGTTTGTCTTCACCAACAAACGGCTGATCCTGGTTGACAAACAGGGTTTAACCGGTTCGAAAGTAGATTACCAATCTATTCCGTATTCCAGTATCAAGAAATTTTCGAAAGAAAGTGCCGGTTTGATGGATTTGGATGCCGATTTGAAAATCTGGATTACCGGAGAAGCTGCTCCAATTAAAAAGCAGTTCGGTAAAAACGATAACATCAATGCGGTTTATAAAATTTTAAGTCAGCATATTTTAAAATAATAAGAAGCCTCCGCAATGCGGAGGCTTTTTTATTACTTTTTATATTTTGCGATGGCGGTGTTCAGCCACATTTTATATTCATCTGAATCCGGCGTATAACCTACCGGTTCTGACAAGCGGTTTTCCTGATTGTCCAGAATGATATAATACGGTTGCGCATTCGCTTTATAATGCGTGATCTGGAAATCGCTCCATTTGTTTCCTATCGTCACAATTTCTTTTCCGGTTTCTTTGGAAACATACTGTTCGGTTTTCGGTAGCTCTCGTTTGTCATCTACATATAACGAAATCAACACCACATCTTTTTTCAAGATTGAAAGAATTTCTGGTTTTGACCATACGAAGTCTTCCATTTTACGACAGTTTACACACGCAAATCCGGTAAAATCCAGTAATATTGGTTTGTTAACCGATTTAGCATAGGCCATACCCTTCTGATAATCGGTAAAAGCCATGATATCGTGTGCTCCTAATTTGGCTCCGTCCGGCAACGTTTCTGTCGCGGCAGCGCCACCTCCTTTGGTATATCCTACGCCATACGGACTTTCGCTATACGTCATTGGTGGCGGGAATCCGGAGATTAATTTTAACGGCGCACCCCATAATCCCGGAATCATATAAATGGTAAAGGACAGTACCAGAAGTCCTAATCCCAATCGTCCAACAGAAATATGCGATAGTGGACTATCGTGGGGTAAGGTGATTTTTCCGAATAGGTATAATGCTAAGGTTCCGAAAATCGCAATCCATATCGCCAGGAATATTTCTCTTTCTAATAAATGTGTTTGTAATACCAAATCGGCATTTGAAAGGAATTTAAAGGCTAAAGCCAATTCTAAAAATCCTAAAAATACTTTTACGGTGTTTAACCATCCACCTGATTTTGGTAACGAATTTAACCAACCCGGGAACATGGCAAATAACATAAATGGTAACGCCAATGCCGTTGAAAATCCTAGCATTCCCACGATTGGCGCAATACCACCTTTAGAAGCCGCTTCTACCAATAAGGTTCCTACAATCGGACCGGTACAAGAGAAGGAAACAATTGCCAGTGCCAAAGCCATAAACAATATTCCGATGATTCCACCTCTATCGGCTTGTCGGTCTACTTTATTCGCCCATGAATTGGGTAACATAATTTCGAATGCCCCTAAGAATGATGATGCGAATACAACTAATAGTACAAAGAAAATGATGTTAAACCATACGTTTGTGGACAATGCATTTAGCGCATCGGCTCCAAAAACAGCGGTTACAAAGGATCCTAATAGTACATAGATTATAATGATGGAAGCACCATAGAACACCGCATTACGGATTCCCTGCGCTCTGTTTTTACTTTGTTTGGTAAAGAAACTCACCGTCATTGGAATCATCGGGAAAACACATGGTGTTAACAAAGCGGCAAACCCGGAGAGAAACGCAATGATAAAGATGGTGAATAATCCTTTTTGTTCTTCTTTTTTACCAACCGGTTGTGTGGTTGACGCTGTTGTTCCTGCCGTCACAAAAGTAGTACTGTCAGCCGCAGGTGCTACCGATGCCGAATCGCCCGTAGTTGTCGGAATCACTTCAGAAGCCTCTATTTTTAACGCCGGAAGTGTAAAATCGAATACTTTATCCTGTTGGATACATGCTTCTTTACACACCTGATACGAAATCGCTACTTTAATCGTTTTTAGGTTTGGATTGGTCACTTTAACCGTTTGCGTGAACCGTGCTTTATTGGCAAAATAGTATTCATCGACTTCAAAAACATCGTTGAAAACCTTTTTATATTCACTTTCTTTTGTTTTTCCAACCAGTTCGAAATTTCCTTTCTGGTCTTTATAGGTAAATTCCGTTGGTAACGCACCACCTTCGGGCGTAAACTGGGAATACATATGCCATTCGTTGTCGATTGCAGCTTCGAATACTAAAACTACTTCGTTATCGGATTTTTTTTCTACGGAAGTTTTCCATTTAACAGGATCCAACATCTGGGCCTGCGTACTTATAAAAGCAAAAAGGAGGAGTAATAAGGCGTTTAACTTTTTCATGTAATATTGGTCTTCGAATTACAAAAGCTGTAATTCTATTTTTATAATGTTATTGGTTGCTTGTTCAATTATAAAACGGCGGTCGGAACGTTTTCCTACTACCCAAACGATTTCATCTTCGGAACACAACAGCCAGCAATTTTCTTTATCGATCAGTGAAAACTTCTCATCTTTAAAATATTTGCTAATTTTTTTTCGGCCCGTCATTCCGGATGGGTAAAAGTAATCACCTTCTTTCCATTTTCGTAAGATCAGTGGCAATTTTAACTTATCTTTATCAACAAAGATAACCTTACCGCCCCGGTCTTCTGTAACATTTGTTACGGAGTATAGTGTTAACCGTCCCTGTTCTAATGTTACTTCCTGATTTTCGGTTACTACAACCGATTGTATTCTATGTGTCTGTTGCTTTTCCAACAGTAAATAGTCACGGTCTTTTAGCAATCGGTAGCTTTCCGAGAATACCTGTTTCCCCGATTGCGTATGAATCAGATTATAGATATCATCCCAAGCCGTAAATCCGTAGGGTTTTAACCATTGGTACAAATAGGCTTTGTAATTCGGAATCAATTTTAGCTTTTCTATTGCGATATGCAACTGCTCCCCTTTTTCGGTTACTATTTTTGCATATAACTCTTGAACCGCATCTTGCGCCAACGTTTCCGTTTGTTGCAGATGTTCTAAAGTGTCCTGAAAACCGTTTAAAAAATTCGGATTTAATTCTTTTAAAATCGGAACGACCTGATGGCGTAAGCGGTTTCGCAGGTATTTATCGGATGCATTGCTACTGTCTTCCCGCCATGCAATAGAGTTTGCAGTGGCATAGGCTTCGATTTTATCGCGTCCAAACGGTAATAACGGTCGGATAACGGTACCATTTTGTGCCGGAATTCCGGTTAACCCTTCCAATCCGGTTCCGCGGGTAAGGTTGATCAAAAAGGTTTCCAGTGTATCGTCGAGATGATGCGCCGTTAGCAAATAATCAAAACCTTCGTTTTCCAATAATCCGGAAAACCAGTTGTAGCGCAATTCCCTTGCGGCCAGTTGTATGGAGCATTTTTCGGTTTCGGCATATTCTTGAGTCGCAAAACGGGTTGTAAAAAAACGGATGTTATTTTTGGCACACCATTGTTTTACAAAGTCTTCATCGCCATCGCTTTCAGCAGCACGAAGACCAAAATTACAATGCGCTACGGCAATCGTATAGGGTAAATTTCGAAACAATTCTAACAACACCATACTATCGATACCACCACTAATGGCCAGTAACAATTGCTTTCCTTCGAGGAAAGCAAAATTGTCGTTGAGGTGTTGCTGTAGCTGTTGTCGCATTTTTATTTAAGTTCTGTCCTATTCAGATGTGATACAAATTTACAAAATGTAGATTAACCCGTTGTGATTTCGAGTACTTCCCGCATGGCTTTGGCTTTTAACAGGCATTCGTCGTATTCCTGTTCCGGTAAAGCCGCGGCCGTAATCGCGCTTCCTACGGAAAAAGAGACATATTGCGTCGCCGCATTATATAGAATACTACGGATTACCACATTAAAATCAAAATCACCATCCGGAGTAAAATAGCCCATCGCACCGCTGTACAATCCTCTTTTGGTTTCTTCCAATTCTTCGATTCGTTGCATGGCGGCAATTTTTGGTGCGCCAGTCATACTCCCCATCGGAAAAGTTGTTTTGATCACATCTACCGGTGTGATGCCTTCTTTGACTTCCGATACTACCGTTGATATCATCTGATGTACTTGTTTAAAGCTATACACACCACATAATTCCTCTACTTTTACACTCCCCTTTTGGGCGGTGTGCGATAAATCGTTGCGAACCAAATCTACGATCATGATGTTTTCGGAACGTTCTTTTGGGTTTTCGGCTAATGCGGCTTTGATTTGGTTGTCTTCTGCCAGGTCTTTATGGCGTTTTGCCGTTCCTTTTATCGGTTGTGATATGATTTTGGTACCTTCTTTTCGCAAATAACGCTCCGGAGAAGCCGATAATAAATAGTGTTTGTTATGTTTGAAAAAAGTCGCAAATGGCGGTTCCGAAATTGCATTTAGTTGTTTGTAAACCTGATATGGATTTATTTTGGCATTTTCTGCGAAAAATTCCATACAAAAGTTGGCTTCATAGCAATCGCCGCGATGAATATTTTCCAACATCTTGTTGACTTTAAACAGGTATTCCGACTTACTAATACGTTGTTGGATCTGAATTACATCTGCTGTTGTGGCAATTGGTATTTGTTGTGATCGGATTTCATTCCAATCGGTTTCAATTTCATCATCACACATTGCTAAATAGTGCAATTCGACCCTATCCCCTTTTAAAAGGAATACTTTTTTAGGTTGAAAAAAGAACAAATCCGGAAATTCCAAACCATCGTAATTCTCCGATTGCAACAATTCGGTATCATTTTTCAGATCATAAGACAAATAGCCAAAAAGCCAGTCTTTTGCCTGCGATTGGTACTGATTCAGATCGTCAAAAGCATTTTTAGAATCCGTTTGGATCGCCGTAAAAGCATCTACTGCCAATAAAACGTCATAACTGCCATAATGCTGCGGATATTTATTACTATCAAGCCAAGCAATTTCCCGGAATTGTTGTGCCCAAAACAACAGCTTTTCTTTAAACGCTATCGGATCGGGTATATTTTTTACTATCGTTGTTCTCAAAAAGTCGGATTTAAGTTTTCAAAAATACAAAATACCGGCTTGCTGTAAAAGACCAACAAAAAAGGACTACCCGAAATCGGACAGTCCATTTGTTTTCTAACCGTTATCTTTTTAAAAGAACAGATTCGACCAGCCTTCCCAGCCGGATGCAATCTCCCTTAAATACTGATGGCAGTTGATTTTGGCATCACTGATATTTTCTTCTGCAACGGTAATGACGCATTTTTCGGTTTGCGCCATATAATCGGTTACTAACATAAAAAAATCACTTGCCGAATTGGCATCACTCGTGTCGATGATTCTGTGAAGCTCATTTTTAATTTCTAAATTTCCCATATCCATATCCAATTAATCATAGTCGTTTTACATCATCATAGTAGCATTTATCCGGTAGCAGTCTTATTCGTGCAATACCAGAATCGGAATTTTAGAATGATACGACAATTTCTGAGTCAAACTCTGTTTGAACAATTCTTCAAAGAAGGAACGTTTGTAGGTAACCATCGACAGGATATCGATGTGCTGGTTATCCAGGAAGTCGTAAATGGTTTGTTTTACATCGTCGTCGGGAACGATAAAAAACTCCACCGGCTGGTTTTCGAATTCTTTTTTCCAAGCAATGATTTCTTCATCATTTCCTTCAAAGTTTTTGGTCTTTACCGCCAGACATTTAATTTTAGCATTAAACATTTTGGCAAACTGAATCACTTCATACAGTGCTTTTTTGTCTTGTTCGCGGAATCGTGTCGTAAAGGCAATATTCCGGATCACATCAAATTTGGCTTCGTTTGGTACACTCAGTATATTTTTATGAACGTTGGTAATCGCACTTCCGGTGTTGGAACCGAAAAAGGTTTCCTGCCATCCGGATGCGCCGGTAGTTCCCATCACAACTAAATCGATTGTTTCGTCTTTGACGACTTCTTTGATCGAATGAATCAGGTCACCTTGCATCAGGATATGGTTCATTTTGATATATTCCAGATCGTTATCCTCTGCAATTTTTCGCAAATACGGAATCTGATCTTTAAAATTCTCAAATTTGTCCAGTTCTATCGTTTCAAAAACCTCCACTATAGCCGTCGCGTGTCCTTCATAGGAAATCGGTGGCAAATCATAAACATGCAAAACGAGTACTTCCGCCTGTAATTTATTAGCAAATTTTAAGGCGTACACAAATGCATTGTTGGCTGTTTCTGAAAAATCTGTAGGGAAAAGTATCTTTTTCATGATCTATGCTTGGATTTATAGTTTCTATAAAGTTAGTAAAAGAATTATAAAAAACATATTACAAAAATCAGTTTCACAATTATTTAACCCTCCTAAAACCGCTTTGTTTTAAACCGCATTTCTTTTGTACCTTTGCAGTCATTTAGCTTGATCCATATGATTTCACACGATACTATAGTTGCGCTGGCAACACCTTCGGGAGCCGGTGCCATTGCCGTAATCCGTATTTCGGGAAAAGAGGCCCTCACACTTGCAGCGTCGGTTTTCCAATCGGTTTCCGGGAAAGATCTGACCAAACAGCGTACGCATACCTTACATCTGGGCCATATTGTAGACGGTGACAAGGTATTGGATCAGGTTTTGGTATCGTTGTTTAAAGGAACGAATTCGTATACCGGAGAGAATACTGTTGAAATCTCCTGTCACGGGTCGACGTTTATCCAACAACAAATCATACAATTATTACTTCGAAAAGGCGCACGAATGGCGAATGCCGGAGAATTTACCTTACGATCGTTTTTAAACGGCAAAATGGATTTATCACAAGCCGAAGCTGTAGCCGATTTGATTGCCTCGGATAACGAAGCCTCGCATCAAATCGCAATGCAACAGATGCGCGGTGGTTTTAGTAATGAAATTGCGAAGCTACGCGAGGAACTATTGAATTTCGCCTCATTAATCGAGCTTGAATTGGATTTTGCCGAGGAAGATGTGGAATTTGCCGATCGAACACAATTCTATGAACTGCTAAACCGTATTGAATTTGTTCTAAAACGATTGATCGATTCGTTTGCCGTAGGAAATGTGATCAAAAATGGAATCCCTGTAGCGATTGTAGGTGAACCAAATGTTGGGAAATCGACCTTACTCAACGCCCTATTAAACGAAGAACGCGCTATTGTATCGGATATCGCCGGAACAACGCGTGATACGATCGAAGACGAATTAGTGATCAACGGAATTGGATTTCGTTTTATCGACACCGCCGGAATTCGCGATACGTCCGATTATGTGGAAAGCATCGGAATTAAAAAGACCTTTGAAAAAATGGAACAGGCTCAGGTGGTCGTTTATTTAGTCGATGGTTCTTCTATTACCGGTGATTTAAAAGCCGTTCAAGTAGAAATCGAAAAAATCAAAAACCAGTTTCCGTTAAAACCGCTATTGGTCATTGGAAATAAAGCAGATAAAATTAGTGCATCGGATAAAGCTATCATTGAAGCGGAAATTCCCGGAATTTTATTGATCAGCGCCAAAGAAAACCTGGGCGTTGAAACGTTAAAGGAAAAGCTGTTGTCGTTCGTCAACACCGGAGCGTTGCGTAACAATGAGACGATCGTTACAAATACACGTCATTACGATTCGTTATTAAAAGCCCTAGAAGAAATCCAAAAAGTACAATGGGGATTACAAACGAATCTTTCCAGCGACCTTATGGCAATTGATATCCGTCAGGCGCTTTTCTATTTTGGCGAAATTACCGGTCAGGTGACGAATGATGAGTTGCTTGGAAATATTTTTGCGAATTTTTGTATTGGGAAGTAATATTAAATCCGGGTAACCAGTTGCACTAAATTTATAAGCACGGATTACAAATCCGTGCAATCGGGAGTTGCTTGGGAATATTTTTGCGAATTTTTGTATTGGGAAGTAAACCATTAAACCCTACCGTCTAAAACAATGACAGCCGAATTAAAAATAGCAATAGAAAGACTTTACGAAACTTTTTCCTATTATCCATTTAATGAAAAAATGGAAGGTTGTCCCTGTTGTGTTTCTTCTACCGACAAGAAAAAGATACACACCAAGCCACTTCAGCAATTAGAAGGTGAAGATCTTTCGAGGTATGCTTTTAAGGCCATGACAACCTGGGGAAACACAGACGACTTTAAACACTATTTACCCCGGATTTTTGAGTTACTTGCAACAACCGATTTTATTGTAGACACCTTTGTTGTTTTGGGTAAACTTGACTATGCTAATTGGAAAATCTGGCCTGCTGAAGAACAAAAAGCAATTAACGATTTTTTAATGGCTTGGTGGATCGATAGTACAAAACACAAAGATTCTTTTGACCACGAGGTTTTTATAGAAATTTACAAATTATTCGGTGCTATAAACCCTCTTCTCGACAACTGGCACATCACTTTTGACAACAACAGTTTCAAAAACCTGATTGACTTGGTTGACTCTTATTACTATGAGCTGATAAAGATAAGCAGGAAGTCAGATGGGCTTGACCAGGCTTCTATTGCCGCACTACAAATGTGGTTGATCAACAAACAAGAGCTACTCGAACAGGGATTTTTCCATTATGAAACGATTGACAACGAATTTGCCGAAAGAATATCGGATGCGCTTTATATAATTGAAACGCGATGCATAACCATAACACATTACTAATCAATATGTTGTTATTTATCAACACTTTTCTATTTTAGTGATTTTTTGTATTGGGAAGTAGCCTTATTAAAACCGGAAAGCTACTTGAAAATACGGATTACAAATCCATGTTATCGCATTTTATCTAATACTATCTTATCGATTACCACTTCTCTTCCATCAATTATAAATATAAATTGCTTATCCGAAGTTACCGGTGATTGAACATTACCATAATGCAATTGCCTGTGATGATTCGCACAAACTGTCATAAGATTGGTAACTCCTAATACTCCTGGATTTAACTTCGATACAGGCACAACATGGTGCGTTTCTATATAAGGCTTTCCGTTGCTCTTAACAAATGAATTTGTAGGAACACCTAAGGCTTCACATACAGCACATGTATAATGACAGTACTCTTTTACTATTTTGGAAATTGCCCCTCGTTCAATATATGATGAAACTTTACTTTTAACAGTCGGCCGCATATCTTTCATTTTCATTTCCAACTCTTCTATATCTTGTAAGGTATCCGCAGAGTTGTTTTTAACAATCTCATTATAATCCCGTTGATCAAGTTCTTCATTTGTTAACTCATCAAGATTTAAAAAACCTATGACAAATCTTTTTAATTCTTTGTTATCGGCATTTAATGCTATTGCCTGTTCTAAAAGATTGCTAACATTATCAGAATTAAGGTAATTAAACCCCTGTTGTCCTATTTTTTTACCAGTAGGTAGAAGATTTTTTTGAGCTACACCTTCATTATTGATGATAATTGGCGTATTAAGATAAACTATATTCTCGGGATAAGCCTTGATGTTACCTTTATCATATTCTTTAAATAAATCATGTTTAGCCTTTCTGTCGTACCATTGTCCAAAATCAGGTTTACCATAAAAACCGATAATTTTTTTTTGATTTGATGTATTATAATCTGTGCTAAAAAAGAAAACGATCTGTACATTTTTTGACTTTTCTCTACTTGGAACTTTCATAAACATCGGAGTAAAACCGATGTAATAACCCTCTTTTTCTAATGGTAACATCGTATGGGCAAAATTAAGGCTCTCATACATTTTTCTCATATCCTTTACATATCCATAGTTTGATTTCTCCAAATCTTTTTCCAAAGGTCGATCTCTCCAACCATTACTGTTCCATGCTATAGAAGCGAGTATTCCATAATTAATAATTGTCTCTTTTTCTGACATTGCTTATATGTTTAGTTGGTGTAATGCAATATAGTCTATTTTATAACATTACGTTTAACTGGTTTTCGTATTTCATTTGTAGGCTGCTAATTATACTTATAAGTAAATCATAGGTCAAATAATTAATATAAAAGATTCCATTTGCCCAATCAAAAAAACACAATAAACTATAAATCAATCAAATAAACAGGTATTTCCACGCATTGTATCTCTTTTTTAAATTTCTAATTTTATACGAATTGAGACGTTTAAAATAACCTACGATGGAAACCAAACACGGATTTACTAAAATGACGGTTCCTGAATTTGAAATGTGGATTTCAAATCTGAGGATTAGTCGGAAAATTTTAAAAATCCAACAACACCATACCCACGCTCCGAGTTATAAAGATTTTACCGGAACGAACCATTTTGAACGGCAATTGGCCATGAAAAACTATCATGTCAATCAAAGAAACTGGCAAGACATCGGTCAGCATTTTACCATCTTCCCCGATGGAACCATTCTAACGGGAAGAAGTCTGGAATTATCACCCGCCTGTATTCCCAACCAAAACCAAAACGCTATTTGCATTGAAAATTTTGGAAATTTTGATCATAATGGTGATACCATGATCCCTGCTCATAAAGATGCCATCATTGCCGTAACTGCTGCTTTATGTAAAAAATTTAATTTTTCAGTTACTCCAAATACTATCGTGTATCATCATTGGTTCCGATTGGACAACGGTGTTCGGAATGATGGCGCCGGAAATAATAAATCCTGTCCCGGAACAAACTTTTTTGGAGGCAATAAGGTGGCCGATTTTGAGCATCATTTTGTGCCATTATTACTTTCCAAACTAAATAATTCACAACCTATAATCGATGATCCTACCCTCCTAAAATATGTCTGCGTAACCGCCCATTCTTTAAATATCCGGGTACGACCCGACGCCGGAAGCCTTAAATCTGAAGAAAAATCCAGTGTCGTAAAGGGTAGTGTTTTAAAAGTATATGCCGAAAAAAATAATTGGTTTAAAATATCCGATTCCTTACCACAATGGGTCTCAGGCAGGTATACTACCGAAGTAAAAAGAGCTGTTGTAACGGCCTCCGCTTTAAATGTCAGATCCGGTCCGGGAACAAATTTTCCGGTTACTGCCACGGTTTTAAAAAATGCTGAGGTATTTGTTTTTGAAGAAACAAACCAATGGTCCAAAATCGGAATGGAAGACAAATGGGTCAGTACCTCTTTTCTCAATTTTTAAAATCAACGTTCCATGGATAAAACAGGTATCTATATTTCTGGTTTAGGACAATCCGTTCATCAGGAATCGATTGAAAAATATGCCACGCGCATTAAAAATGAACTCAGTTATAACAATACCGGCGTCAAATATGAGATGAAGACCGAAAGGATTTTCTACACACAAGATCGGGAAAGTACCGTAGTAAGTATTTTGAAATCCAAAAATGGTACAAAAGATGAGCTCGTCTATAAACTATATGATTTTCAATACCATGAAATTCTCACTGAGAAATTTAAGAGGAAAAATCTTTTAGTTAAAAACCTTATCCTGTTTGGCTTAATCATAAGAAAATTTCCTCAGATTATTTTACGTATTTTCACAAGCGGCGGTTTTGACAGACCTTATCTTACTTTTTATGCCTTTATGCTTCTGCTGTTGATTTCACTTGCTATTATCTTCCTGATACCTGTTAGTATCGATTACGTTTCCCAATCCTATATCTCTTTAAATTTGCCTGCTGATATTCAAGTATTGCTTGATAAGATAAAATGTTACTTGGATCAGTATTTGCGCCATTGTCCTTTTTTTTCTATATTTTTGGTAAAGATTAAAGAATGGTTAGTGCCTGTTACAACTTTTATATTACTGGTTGTACCAGAATCTAAAACCCTGATAACCTCATTGGCTACCGAGTTTGCCTGTGTCGACAAATATATCGGAAACGGAGAACAGAGTCAGCTTATACTTGGAAATCTGGATTTGCTAATCGAATATATTGCAGAGCATGAACCGAATTCCGAAATTCATTATCACTGTTACAGTTTTGGTAGTATTATCGCTATGGATTTATTGTTTCCGATAGGCACCATCCCATCAACAAACACACAAACCAAAAGTAAACTTTTTATTACCATCGGAACTCCATATGAATTTATAAACGCTTATTATCCGCGATTCTACAACAACAGATCGCCTTTAATGGTAAACGCCCTAACCTGGTATAATATTTACTCCGTAGCCGATGCTCTTGCGACAAATTTTAGAAAAGATATGGAGCGCGGTCCAGCTGAATTTGGAATAAAAGATTTAGGACACAAACCCGAAAATATCAATTACGAAATAACATCGGATAAAAAATTGAGCCTATTTAACTTTCTTACTATGGACAGTATTCATATGCACAAATGTTATTGGGATACTTCACCAAACGGTCAGAGTTGTATGCGGCTTCTGTTCCAGAAAATGAAACAACAGCATTTTATTTAAACAGCGAATGGAAAAGGAAAATTCCATCCGCTATTTTTTATAGAAAGTCAGTCGTTATTTCTCTTTTTTAATATCGTAAACCGTAGTTTTTAGTGTGTCCCTTAGTAAGGTTACCGAATTTACTTTTCCATTACTGAAATCGAATTGTAATAGGTTCGGATAATCTACAATTTTAAACAATCCATTTTTCAAATACACTAGCTCGTTGTCGTTTTTTCCTTTAAAATGATCCAACAATTCGGATTCAACATACAAACGATTGTTTCGTTCTATGATTTTGGTTTCCATTTTTTGCGCATAAAGAAAATCATCATAGGTCCCGATTAGTTTTTCTTTTATGCCAACAGGGATTTCCTGCGTTGCTCCATCGTTACTTTTTTTAGTCCAATCCATCAAGGTCAGAATCTTCCGTTGTGTTTGTCCCATCACTGGAAAGCGGTTTGGTTTTTCACCATTGGCCAGAAAGACAAAACCATTTCCGTCGGTCATCGTAGCAAACACACTCCCACCAACTCCGGTATTGGATCCATTACAGGTAAACCATTCATTGTTGTTGTATCCAAACGATTTTTGCCATCCATACGACCAGCCACCAACAGCATTTTTTAAAGCTGTCACCGCTGTTACTTTTTTGGCTACAGTATGCGAAATGACTTTATTATTTTTATTTCGTAAGGCGTTTTGCATCTCAATAGCAAGCGTGGCCAAATCGGCTGGTGTCGACCATAATCCGGATGGTCCTACTTGTGGTGTGATTGGCAAACCTGTTTTGATCACTTTTCCATCTTTATCGTGAACAAATGCCACATTTTTTAGAAATCCGGCTTCATTAGGTTGTATCATCGTTGTGTTTTTCAAACCTAAAGGCGCAAAAATATGGTCGTGTGCCAGTGCTGCAATCGGTTTATTCAAATAGTCTTCCAGTGCCATTTGAACAATGGTATAACCACCACCGCTGTAACTCCAATCGGTTCCGGGCTCGAACAGAAATTCAATTTCTTTATCATATCTCGGAATTTGTCCCAAAAGACTTTGAGTTAGCGTCGGAATGACTTCTCCTTCATAATGGTCTTCAAACCCACTCTGAGAGGTTCCTGCAGTATGATTTAGCAACTGTTTCCAGTTCGGACTGTGATTTGCGGTAAACGTACTTTTTGGTAAATGCCAACGTTTTAAATACTTCTCTATTGGATCGTTTAAATGGATCAAACCTTTCTCTTCAAGGATATGACAAAGAAGCGCCGTAATCGGTTTTGAAATAGAAGCCGTGGAAAAAGCCGTATTTTCATCAATTTTTTCCGGGGCATTCATCGATTTCACTCCAAACTGGTTGGAATAGACAATCTTATAATTTTCAAAAACAACAACGCTAAACCCCGGAAGTTTGTGTTTTTCTAATTGTTGTTCGATCTGTAAACTATCGGTCAGAAAACCATAGTCTTTTTTGTCGGCTACAACTTTTTTACTGGTTTGACAACTTGAAATCAGTGCGACAAGAAGTACTACATAAAGGCTGCTTTTCATTTTATTGTATCGTTTTTGGTTATACATTTATTTCGATACAAAGATGTGACAGTCACCACAGCTATGCGACCGAATAAAAGTAGTCGGTCACAATTCATCCAAAAAATGCGTAGGAATCGTTACAAAAAAACGTACGAGTAATTGCAAAAACCTGTATTACAAGTTTTTACGATAAGCAGTTGGCGTACAATTAGTATGTTTTTTAAATGCAGTATTAAACGAAGATTTTGAGTTAAAACCAACTTCGTAGAGAATTTCAAGAATGGTTAACTCACTCCTGCTAGTGTCTCGCAAAATTTCCATCGCACTTTCGATACGATAGGTATTCACAAAATCATAAAAATGCTGCCCTAATTGATGGTTGATCAAAAGCGATAAATCGCGAACCGGAATTTCGATATGTTTTGAAATATCCTGTATGGTCAAAGAAGGATTTAGAAAGGGCTTTTCATCCGCCATAAATTGTCTTAATTTCGATAATTCTTCATTGTATAGACTTTCATCTTGTGACGATTGTTCCTTGTTTTTTTCTTCTGAAACAAGCTCGTCGACAAGCTTTAATTTGGTATCAATATTTCTAAAAAGACCCGGATTATTTAAGGCTTTAAACAAATACCAGCAAACAATAAAAAGCTGCGATAATTGAAGTCCGATTTTTATCGCATCTGATAAATGTGGGTAATCCGAAAATTTAAGAATGTTTTTTAAAAGCGCTACCAGATATATAATCGTCAATACTAGCGTAAACTGGAATAACCAATTATAGGAATTGAGATGCTTACCGGCATAATTTTCGAGATAAAGTTTCTTCGATTTTCGCAATACCTTAAAAACCGCAATAAGATAGGTCACTATTTGCGCGTGTATCAAAATATGAATCAGCTGAAATTCGATCCTACTCTGACGATTCTGAATAAAACTAATTTTCGATGCCATGTCCACGCTGTAAAAACCGGGTAGCAAAATCAGATTTACAATCAAAAATGGAAGTAAATGAAGTAGCTGTTGTGATTTCAGTTTAAAATCGGAATAACAAACGGATACGACATACAGGTAAAAAACAGGAATTTGCAGGAAAGCAAATGTACTTCGAAACATGCCTAGATTTGATGGACCGTCGACCATCATATTAAATAACGGTTCGCTAAGATCAATTGCATTGATCCCTAAAAAAAGTGCAAACAGTGCATTACTAATTTTGTACTCCGTTTTAGCGGTAATCAGGAAAAAAGCAAGAAACAACGAAATAAACAACGAGATTATGGTCACAATACTTAATACATTCATGTTATCCATTTCGGCAGCTTCTTAGTTTATCTTTATTTTTTTGCGTTCTTTTTGTCGGAGTTTCCAACTGTCTTGAAATTCAAAATCCGACTAGCTGCAAATATAAAAATTAGATCGACATTCGTTGTATTTTTCCTACGCTGAAAACGCTAACAATCGGTATTGTTTTATTTAGGCGTAAAGGGTAGTTTCGCTTGTTTTATTCATCGATGTTCATGTTTTTTTGCCACGGGAATTTGCCTTCGATTTCGACTTCCAGGGATAAACTCAAAAAGGTTCGGATTAATACAATTATGGCCAACGACAGTACCCGATCCATCGTTGGTTCGGTGACTACCGTTCCTATAATATCGCCCGCCACTAAGATTTCCAAACCGAGTAATATGCCTTTACCGAGTTCCTGTCGGAGTATTTTATAAGAACGCGGAACGGTTCCTTGTAGCGTAAAAATAAACTTCCCCATCGCGATGACCACGCCAATAATGATCGTGATAATCCCTGCGATTTCGATTCCTTTGGCCACATATTCGATATAGGTTTTGATTTCTTCCATTGCTGTTTATTTATAGTAGAACTAAAAATACAAAATCCCAACCAAATGGTGGGATTTACTTTTTATGCGCTTTATAAGCACGGATTAAAAATCCGCGCTATAGAAATGCGGATTACAACGAATTAATAGGATTTATTGTAACTCGATCTTATGATATTTTCTTTTCATCTTTATGTAATAAACGTATAAGACTTAGTAATGCTGCTCCTGCTAATATCCATGCCCAGGCATTTGAATCGTTATTAATATTGTTTTTCATATTTTCTATCTTCCCATTCAATGCCTGAATTGTCTGATGCGGATTATTTCTATTAAAGAAAATACAATGCGATTTAAGATTTATAGTAGCGGGAACGGTGTCCTCTACAATCAAGACACCCGGAATATTAGCACTATATGCTAATCGCCATTCGTTTTCAACTCTATTTTTTTCATTTCCTTTTCCTGATATCAGTCCAATAAAAAAATTAGATTTAGTGATATTGTTCTTCGTGATCGGACTCATTTCCGTATTAAAATCACTACTCTGAGTAATTGAAAACCCTCGGGAAGTCAATTCCCGGGCTAATAATGTCAATATAAACTGATCATTGTTCTTTAAAGAATAGGATAAAAAAACTTTCATTATGAATTTATTTTAAACGAATTGATATAATTATTATATCTTGGAAAATACAAGGGATGCAAATTCTCTTTCATAATTAATTTACTCAAAAACTGATTGCCATTCCAACATTCATATTCATAACTGTTTTTACATTCATTATTTAATCTTTCGAACAAAGTAGTCAATCCAGACGTAGGTCGTTTTTTACAAATAAGTAAATATCCGGAAGCACCATACGAATGGATTAGTGTTGGAATATTAATTGTTTGAATTGCTGCCGGGGAAATCGTCGCATCATGAAATTTACATTGAACGATCCATTTTCTCTTAAAAATTCGTATGTCGTCTGATAAATCAAATTCAATTAAAATATCTCTACCTCCATCTGTTCCTGTTCCTGTTGGAAAGATTTCAACATTAGTAATATTATTTTTGTTGTCACTTTTTAAGGTTCTAAAAAAATCTGCTACCAAATCTTCAAAATGATCGCCATCTGCAATTTCATCAAAAGTTAAATACATACTTCACTTTGAAAATTTTATATGCTAAAAAATGAATCCTTCTCAAAGATACGAAATAAAAACAGGGTATTTTTCAGTTACTATTACGACAATTCAAGTCTTTTTAAAGCAATAATGTTCTTTTTGAGGTGTTTTTTGTTTTTACTAAAATCAGACTTTTTTTACTACAATACTTAATAATATAGCTGTTCAATCCGGATTAACGAAGTAATGAAAATATCTTTCTATATACGCTTCTGATGTTTACTTTTGTCAGTGACTTCATTGAATGAATACAAAAATCCTCTAGTATTAAACAATATATATGAAAACAAGGCAATGATTATGATTAGCACATTATTTAGATACTTCTTGTTTGAGTTATCATTTTACATGTAGATTCAAAGAACATTATTTCTCTTACAAATGTTTAATATTTAAAAGTAAATACTAAATTAGCTTTAACAACTAAATAATTTAAGTTAAAGTCTAACGAATATTTCAAGAAATGACTCGTCCTTTTGAATCAGACTTGGTACTTTCCGAACATGTTTCGGAAAGTACGTTCCGAGTTTACCATGTGGGTTTTGAAACAAACAAATTTCGCCTAGCGCCTTTAGTTGAAGTAATACGCAAAGTTATACCTGAATTTGCTTTCGGATATCATGAAGGTATGAGCATACCTTTAACTGAAGTTGTTGAAAGAATAGCTGAGGCTGCTAACACTGTCTATCTGACAGATAAATATCAAAAAAGAGGAGAATTTGGGGAGTTAATTTTACACCTTTTGCTTAGAGACTGGTGTAGTACTATTCCACTCGTGTCTAAAATATATTTCAAAGATGCACATAACGCTACTGTTCATGGTTTCGACGGAATTCATATAACAGTTGAGGGTGATAAAAAAAAATTATGGCTTGGAGAATCTAAATTGTATTTAGATGGACAAAGCGGTGTAAAAGAACTTGCTAAAGACGTAATCAATCACGTAAATGGTGATTACCTCAAGAAGGAGTTTGAATTGATTCGGCGTAAAATACCACAGAATATACCTGAGATTGAGTATTGGATGAATTTATTACATAAGCATAAAAACCTAAATGATGTATTTGACAGTATTGTAATCCCACTAGTATGTACTTACACTAGTAAAATATTCGAGGATCATTATGATAATACTGATACATATTTTAAGGATTTAGAAAAAGAGTGTAGGGATTTGTTCAATCTTTTTGAAAGTAAGGTAGAAACCGACGTCGAACTGCTCCTTTTATTGCTTCCTGTACCTTGCAAGGATCAACTTAACACAGAACTGGATACTCGTTTGAAACACATGCAAAAGATATGAATTTTAATAGTTATGAAAGCGCAATAGAATATATTGGATCTAAACTTCAATTTGATTTTGAAGAAAGCTATCAAATTTTAAGTTTTATTAATAGGCTTTACTCTTCAAACATTCATGAAGGACGAGATTTAATAATCCGTTTACTAGAAAAGGAAAATTGTATCAGTAAGCAGTGTACTGAATTACTAAATGATATAATTGAATCTTACGGACTTTATCCATATATTGATGATCAATTACTACGAGGCAGCTCTTCATTACGTTACGAAATACATAAATCCCCTTATCTTAAGGATGTGTTTCTTCATGAAGAGCAATTTGTAATATCGACTGCATTACAAAGTAATAAGAGTGTAGTGCTTAGTGCACCGACAAGTTTTGGAAAGAGCTTGCTTATAGAAGAAATCATTGCTAGCCGGAAATATAAGAATTTGGTAATCATACAGCCAACCCTTGCACTACTTGATGAAACAAGAAAAAAATTATCCAAATACAATGATTTTTATAAGATAATAGTATCAACTGCACAAGAACCTTCATATACATTAGGAAATCTATTTCTTTTTACTGGAGAACGGGTAGTTGAATACCATAGATTTCCAAAAATTGAATTTTTTATCATTGATGAATTCTACAAGCTAAGCCTTAAAAGAGAGGATGACAGGGCGATAACTTTAAATACTGCTTTACATAAATTGTTAAAGCACACCAATAGATTCTATATGCTCGGTCCAATGATTAAGGAAATACCTCTTGAATTTAAGCAGAAATTCGATTTGCTTTGGTATCCGTCCGATTTCCGAACTGTCGCAGTTGATGAAATTTCCCTAGAAATCAGAGAGAGTTTAAAAAAGAAGGAGAAAGAGGAAAAGAAAAAAAGTGAACTTTTTAAACTTCTACTTCAGACTGATGAGCCGACATTAATCTACTGCTCTTCTCCCAAAAAAGCAACTGACCTTGCTATTGAATTTGTAAACTATATTAAATTGCATAGAGCCGACATGAACTCACTGGTTGAAAACGAGATTGTTATTGAATGGCTTAGTCAAAATATAAATGCTAATTGGTTTTTATTAGAAGGCTTGCAAAGATTTACCGCCATACATCATGGTGCCGTTCCAAGGCATTTAGGTAGTACCATTGTGGACTTATTCAATAAAAGGACAATAAAGTATCTCTTTTGCACTTCTACATTGATTGAAGGGGTCAATACATCTGCCAAAAACGTCATATTATTCGATAAAAAAAAAGGTACTAAGGATATCGATTTTTTTGATTATAAAAATATAGCAGGCAGAAGTGGTAGAATGAATAACTACTTTATAGGCAATGTCTATAGATTTGAAGCAAAACCAAATCAATTGGAACTTAATGTTGATATTCCTATATTTTCTCAAGAAGATGCACCTTTAGAAATTTTAATAAATCTTGATGATGCTGAGCTTAAGGAAACCTCACGTGAAAGATTAAGAGAATTTGATGAATTTGATGAAGAATTTAAAGATATTTTAAAAAAGAATTCGTCACTCCCACTTCAGGGTCAAATCAACATATTAAAAGAGATAGAAGACAACATTAATCAATACCATGAAGTTTTAAATTGGGATACTTATCCAAAATACAAAAATCTACAAGCTATTACTAAATTGTGTTGGGATAATCTCGGGAAAAAGAAAGATAGTAAAGCTGGAATTTTAAGCTCAGATCAATTAGCCGCACTAACATTAAAATATGGCTTTAAGAAGTCTGTTAAAGGTGTCATTGATGATTTATTTGAAGACCCGTATTGGAAAAAGACGATCGAAAATGATAAAGAAAGAATTAATTATCTATCTTACTTCGTGCTTAATATTACTAGACATTGGTTTGATTATAAGCTACCGAAATGGATAACGGTTATCAATGATATTCAAAAATATGTTTTTTCTAAAAATGGTATGAAACATGGTAATTATACGTTTTATACTACTCAGTTAGAAAATGGATTTTTACCTAATAATCTGGCTGCTTTATTAGAATATGACATTCCCCACTCTGCAATAGTTAAGATTCAAAAAACTTTAAAATCCAGAGAAATTCCCCCTGAAGCTTTAATAGCAAGCTTTAATAGACAAGGCGCAGAAGAAAGACTAAAACAAATCGGTTTAATTCGCTATGAAATTGACAAAATTAAATCTATAAATTAAGATCTTCTAAACTAAAAAGATAAAACCATTATTTCTAGCAAATTGTATAAAGGAACATTTTTTCACCATACAATTTTGTATCAGTGTATATGCATTCTACTGTGCAACTAATCATTTAAATACTATCCTAGTAGCTCTTACTTTGGTTAGTTATAAAATCACTGGCTTTTATTTTTTTCTTCTTATATTCAATAATCTAGATTTTATATCCGGGTTATTATTGTTAAACGAAAAAAACACTTCTAAATTCGCTTTTTCCGCTTATTATTTCTTCGTAAACCCTTTTCGGGTCATTTCGCCCCAACCGCTGGTACCTTTTATTTTGTCTTTATAGCCCACTAAAGCGGCATATACCGTTAACGGATGGAAGTAGAACGGTTCGATAAAAGCCGCCAGTAAGAGTTTTAAGAAATCGGCTTGTTTGGGATATTTATGGTAGGTAAGTTCTTCACAATATAGAGCGATAACCGAAAAGAAAATCGCAAAAGTATAGACGAACAACACCAACAAAAAGAAAAAATGCCAGTTGAGTAAGCCCAATACTAAAAACACTATGGTTGTGAGCACTCCTATAAATTCTATTCCGGGTGCCAGAAATTCAAACAAAGTCCAGTATGGGATACTGATCATCCCTAATAGTTTGTATTTCGGGTTTAAGCACATTTTTTTGTGAAAACTGAGCGTTTCAATGGTACCGCGCATCCAACGGCTACGTTGTTTTTTAAAGATCTTAAAATCCTCCGGTGCTTCCGTCCAGCATAACGGATCGGGTATATAGCTCACCGAATACGGCAGTTTGTTTTCGAGCATATAGCGACGCATACGTACCACCAGCTCCATGTCCTCGCCTACGGTTTTCGTGCT
Organism: Bacteroidota bacterium; assembly: GCA_023446155.1. Taxonomy (GTDB): domain Bacteria; phylum Bacteroidota; class Bacteroidia; order Flavobacteriales; family Flavobacteriaceae; genus Flavobacterium. The sequence goes on along the minus strand of JAEXIT010000001.1, from coordinate 201,381 downwards.
ATAACCACCGGCCAATAGGGCAATCTCTTTGTCAAACGCACCAAAGGCACCGCTGATCAATAATAAGCCGTCCAGTCTTCCCCAAGCCATTCGTCCCAAAAGAAAGGCGCGTAAATATTCCAAAACCTGAATTCGGGATAACATACGATCCGGCACGTTGACTTCAACCATACGGCCGTTTTTAATCACACATTGGTTCGCAATCCGAACCACCCCTCCGGTGGCAATAATCCGCTTGCCGTAGGATTCCAAAAAGGGTTTTGCCAATTTGAGTAAGGAATCTTTATCCAGAATACAATCGACGTCAATACAAACCACATAGGGATATTCGGCGATGTTGAGTCCTGCATTTAGTGCATCGGCTTTACCACCGTTCTCTTTGTCGACTACAATGAGTTTTTTAAACGCTGCATTTCGGGAGCGGTACAAACCTTTGATTTTCTTTGTTTCAATTTTGGAATGTACCTCCAAATCTGTCAGTACCAGATCGTAGGTTTTGATCAGAATTTCCATGGAGTTGTCCTTACTGCCATCGTTTACCACAATCACCTGGTAGTTGTTGTAATTTAAGGACAATAACGACTTTACATTCTCTTCAATCGTAAACCCTTCGTTATAGGCTGGTGCAATTAAGGACAGTTTGGGTGCAAATTCACTCGTAAGCAATACGTCATAGTCGACAAAACTGTTCTTTTTAAGGTAGCCTCGCAATTCTTTGGCCGACAAATAGGCTAATATCAGGTAGGAAGACATGATCAATATCGCATACCCCAGAATAAGGTTTAAATAAAGATCCAGAAATAATGTTAGTTCATCACTCATAAAAGTCATCTGCCTAGGATTAATCGGTTAGTTGTTGCAATACGCTTTGTGCTTCATATTTTAGAAAAGTGTTGGGTGCCTGTGCTGCCAATTGTACAACATATGGTACTTTTTGTGTCAGTTTTAATTCTTTGATCAGCTTTAATCCCAACGCCACCACCGTGGTGTTTTTGGATTCCAACAGCTCTTCAATTCCCTGAGTGTCACCTACATTGTGTTTTTTAAAAGCAGCTATGATGTTCACCTGCGTCCAATCGTCGATTGGATACGGATGTTCGGTGAGGTGTGTGATTCCTTTTGTCCCTTCCAACTTAATACAAGCGTTGATCGCTGTAATTTGCAGGGTTTTGTTGCGCGCTTTGGAGCACGTAAGTATCGTATCGAAAGCTTCGTGAACATTCATTTCGGCCAGTTCGGTAATGCCCTTGCAACGAACGTCCCATTTCAGGCTTCTGAGTTTTTTTAAGGAGTCCTTTTTTAAACCGGAATCCTTATAAAACTGTTCCAGTTTCCGCGCATAAAGTCCATTATAATTCTTATGAAGGTTCATAATCGACTCTGTTATCACCTCTCTAAAAAAGGAATTGTCTTTTCGCTTTTTATAGCTTTCCTCCTGAATGATATCCAAATACGGAAGGTCTTCAAAAACCACTGTAAATAAGAGCTTATCGATTATTACGCCATATTCCGAACGAAGTCTTTCATTTTTTATATGACCGTGCCGACTACCTATAAGTAACAGATACAATATAAATGAAGCTGCTACAAACAAGCAAATGGATGCAATTAAAAAAGGTTCGTTCCAGGTACCATTCGAATAGAGTTCCCAAAGGTGTTTCATTGTAAACGCGTCTGATTCAAAATTGTATTAAATACGAATACCCAATAACTTATTAATGCGTACTAAAAGTACCGCCGGGCTCACGGGTTTGGCCATAAACTCATTGGCGCCTATGTCGAAAGAATCCAATTCGGTTTGTTCGACTCCCGAAGAAGTAAGTATAATTACCGGAATATCCGATTTAAGCTGTTGTCTGATATACTGCGTAATTTCCATTCCGCTGATACCCGGCATATTGATGTCGGTTAGTACCAAATCATAATTATTGTTTTCGATAGCCTCAAGTGCTTCTTTACCATCTGAAAACTGATCCACCTTGTATCCTTTCGATTCTAAGAAAAAAGATAATGATTTGCGTAAGATATCATTGTCTTCCGCTAAAACTATTCTCATTGATTCCATATTTGGGGCTAACTTTAGTGTATATTTTTGTAAATGACAAAACTATCGTTTATTGTCCTTTTAGTATAGTTCTTTTAAATATTTAACGACTTCAACGATTCCGCTTTGTAAGGTGTTGACTTCATCTTCGGCCATTGCTGTAAACCGCTCCAATACGGCTTCAGCCTCGATAACGGATAGACAGTTGCTCAGATCGGCCAACATAAACATATCCAAACTGGATTTCATATTATGCGTGAGTCGTTTTACCGCATCATAGTCATCTTTAGAAAAAGCTTCCTGAAGGTTTGCTACATCAACCGGTATTTTTTCGACAAACAGATTGATGATTTCCTTTTTAAAATTCTGATCGCCACAAGCCGTTTCGTCAATAAACGATAGATCGACTTTTCGTCGGCGCGGAAGTTTATTCTCCGGATTTAAGGCTGCTTTAATCGCGTCCAAAAGCATCGCCTGTTTAAACGGTTTCGGAACATAACCATCCATACCCGCTTCATAACAACGCTCCTGTTCGCCAATAAGCGAATGCGCCGTCATGGCAATGATCGGAATCGTGGATTTCATTTCACTCCGTATATAATCCGTAGTCTGATAACCATCTTTAACCGGCATCTGAAGATCCATCAGTACTAAATCGTACTCATTTTTCGACAGTAATTCGATTCCAATTTCACCGTTATCAGCTATATCCAATTCAAAACCAAAATTATGAATCACACTTCTAGCCAGTTTTTGGTTTAAAACATTGTCTTCGCAAAGCAATATCTTAAGTTTTCCTAGACTGTCTCCGGCAGTAGCTTCCGATTTGGTTTCGGTATAATCTGATTTTTTATAGTTCAGTACAAAGAAAAATTCGGAACCTCTTCCTACTTTACTCTTCACCTGAATTTCTCCGTCTTGTAGTTCGACCAGCTGTTTTACAATGCTAAGACCAAGTCCCGTACCGCCAAATCGTCGCGTAGTACTCTCTTCCGCCTGCGTAAAACGTTCGAAAATCGTTTTTAGTTTTTCCTCCGGAATACCGATACCGGTATCTTTTACTGAAAATTTAAGGGTATAATCGTCTTCCGTTTCTTCCAGCATTTTTACCGAAACGGTTACATCGCCATCTTCGGTAAATTTAAGCGCATTTCCCACCAGATTTACCAGAATCTGATTTAATCGCCCCTGATCACCAATTACCTGTTCCGGCATATCGGCATCTAAAAAGAGATCGAACTCAATATCTTTTGGAACTTTTACTTTTAGCAGGTTATACACATGTTTCAGTGTCTTTTTTAAATTGAATGGCTCGGATTCAATCGTTAAATTCCCGGATTCTATTTTGGAAAGATCCAGAATATCGTTAATGATCAGTAGTAAATTTTCTCCCGCAATTTGTACGCTGTCAATATAATCATGTTGGGTTCTATCCAAGTTAGTTTGCGCTAAAAGGTCGGTAAATCCGATTATGGCATTTAACGGTGTTCGGATCTCATGACTCATATTGGCCAGAAAGCTATCTTTGGCCAACACCGCTCTGTCGGCTATTTTTTTCTGAGCCGCAAGTTCGATGTTTTTGGTTTGTAACTCGAGTAGGTTGATCACGTGTTTTGCCACGATCGACAAGGCATTCCGCTGATTTTCGTTAAGTTCTTTGGTTACATGATCGATCGCACAAATGGTTCCGATATTGTAACCATCGGGTGTGGTTAGCGGAATTCCGGCATAAAACCGAACCTTAAAACCACCGGTAACATTCGGATCGTCTTTAAATCGGTCGTTTAAAAACGTATCGTTGATTTCCACCATTTGTGTATCCATAATGGTATACTGACAAAATGAAATTTCCCGTGGTACTTCCGATACGCCAATTCCGATTTCGGATTTAAACCACTGCCGACTTGCATCGATAAAGGAAATATGAGCGATGGGTACGCCACAGATATACGAAACCAGTTTGGTAGCGTCGTCAAAAGCATTATCCGGAAGTGTATCCAGAATATTATAGCGTTTCAGAGCGGCTAAGCGTTCCAGTTCGTTTTCGGGCAAGGGAAAAGGTTGCGTATTCATGGTATCAAATGGGAAAATGCATAAATACAAAAATAATTCGAGAAAAAAGATCTCAGAAAAAAATTGTAACGGATACCATGACTTCCGCAAAATTCCTCTTTTAAATACCTTATAACAAAAACGAATTTGTTAAATAAATCAATTATCTTTATACGCCGAATAAAATACCGCTTTCGACCAAACCAAACTAAACCTTTCTATTATGAATACGCCAACACCCAAAGCATCCAAAAACCTGAATCGACTAAAGCCGTTGCAAATAACCCAGATCAATACGAAAAGTATGGGGCTTTCGGGTATCGTCAGAACTGCCGATCATTTGGAACCAATGGTATCCGCAGAAGTTCAGAATAACGTTAACGGAAAAGTGATCAACGTTAAGATCGTGGTTTTAGTCCCCCAAACCTTGTTGGGACAGGAGCCAATTACGCTGTATCAGGATCTGGAAACCGAAAAAAATGAACTGAAATTTGTTGTAAAATCAAATAGCCTTGAACTGGTTGCTCCGGAATATTACACCTGGTATATCAACTACCTTCACCCTATTAACGATACTGAAAAAATAGAAAGCATCACAACCCGTATTGAAGATTTAATCCCGGACGATGCGAATCCGAGGACTTCCAGAGGAACCGTAACACAGGTATTACAAAGTTAAAACGAGAATCGAAAATCGATACGTGTTTCGTAAAGACACCCTATGATTTCCAAAAACAAATTAGCTTTTTTTTTCCTCTTCCTTTTATTGCCATCTTTTCTTTTTTCACAAAAACAGTCTTCTTTGAATGCTGTGATACAAGAGAAAGCAAAGCAGTACAAGGAGCAGCGTTATTTTTATAAAGCGCAACAGTTTTTTCTGGAAAAGAACTGGGATTCTACTTTGGTCTATTCGATGAAGCAACTCGCTTTGTCAAACACTACCGAAGTTGCCGATTATTGCCATTATTTCAGAGGATTCAGTTTTAAAAATAAAGTACTGAATCACGAGGCGCGAAAGGAATTTGAAACCATTTCCAAAACCTTCCGATTCTATTATAAAGTCAGTCTTTACCTGGGCGAGATTGCCCTCGAAGAAGGTAATTATAAAAAAGCCATTACCTATTTTAAGGAAATTGACAAACTCCCTCCTGCCGCCGGTTACGATTTTAAAAAGGGCGTCGTATACCACAACATTGGGCTCTCCTATTTGCACCTCAACGATTTTAAAGATGCGGATACCTACCTTTCTGAAGGGTTTTCTTTGTTACAAAAAGAAAAAGACACCGTATCGCTTATCGTGGCTTATATGAACATTGCCAACCTCTATTACGAACAATACAAAGACCATCTGGCGATTCCCTATTTTGAAAAAGCCTATTCACTTTCGAAAAAGATAAAAGATCCGCAACTCAAAATGAATGCGGCGCTCAATATGGCCGTGGTTGCCGAAAACGACAAGCACTTTAATACCGCACTAACCTATCGGAAGGAATACGAAAACTGGCGGGATTCGCTTAATGATCAAAATAAAATATGGGCCATCGCCGATCTGGAAAAACGGTTTACCGTACGTCAAAAAGAAAAAGAAATCGATGTACTGGAAGCCGAGAATAAGCTTAAAATTGCCGAAAGGAATGGCTTTTTTTATTCTTCGGTGCTGTTGCTTATCCTTTTTGGAACAGGTATTTATTTTTACCGTCAGAAGAGTAAGGCCAACAAAATCATCTTGTCGCAAAAAAATGAACTGGATGCATTAAATGCGTCCAAAGACAAGCTATTTTCAATTGTGAGCCATGATTTGCGTTCGTCTGTAAATGCCCTAAAAAACAGCAATGACAAATTGTTAAAAAGCCTTGAAAACAAAGAATATCACGAGTTGGATAAGCTATTGCATCACAACAGTGCCATTGCCAACGGTTCCTATAATTTATTGGACAACCTCCTTCATTGGGCGTTGTTGCAAACCAAGCAGTTTTATTTCCACAAGGAATCCTTACACTTGTTTTCAATCGTACAACAAGTGGCTTTTAATTATAAACCACTACTGACGGACAAAAATATCGATTTTGAAAATCAGGTGCCAAAAAGTGCTTTTGTATTGGCCGATCCGAGTTCTTTAAAAATCGTATTGCGAAATCTTTTAGACAATGCGATCAAGTTTACTCCGGAAAAGGGTCGTATCTTTATTTCGGCGGAAATTTCGGATGATCAATGTATTCTTCGCATCGAAGATTCCGGTTCGGGAATACCGATGGAGCTATTGGATCATCTGAATAATGAAACCTTTAGTGCTTCTAAAAAAGGAAATCATGAAAAAAGCGGAACCGGTCTCGGTATGCAGCTTTGTCGCGATATGATCCGTAAAAATGATGGCACCATGCGCATTGAAAGCACCGAATATAAAGGGACTACAATCCGTATCGAATTACAAAAAGTGAACCCAAATGAATAATGTAAGCGTACTTATTATAGAAGATACTCCGGCGGAAAGTGATGCGCTGGTACAGGTGCTTACCGAAAACAACTATACTATTGCCGGTGTGGCGCGAACTTTTAGTGACGCATTGGCGTTGTTTTATCAGCAAACAGTCGATATCGTGATCATTGATGTTTTCCTAAACGGAAATCCCGACGGTATCGCTTTTGCCGAAACAATAAACATTACACCCGATGCGACGCGTCCTTTTGTATTTCTGACGAGTTCGAACGACCGACAAATCTTTGATCGTGCCAAACTCACCAAGCCGTTTAGCTTTTTGCTAAAGCCTTTTAACGAGCTGGAAATTTTATATGCGCTGGAAATTGCCATTGAAAAATTTTACGATCAATCCAATGTTTTCCTTAGCGACGATCAGGATACGGTGGTGAGCAATGATTCCCTTTTTATCAAAAAGAAGAACACCCTTAAAAAAGTGCGTATGGATGACATCATTTATATTGAAGTCGAAGAACGCTATTGCAACATCATCACCGAACACGAGAAGTTTGTGATCATGATTTCGCTCACCAAACTAAGCGAGCTTTTGGAAAGCAGCAAATTTGTACGCACCCATCGGAATTATATTGTCAATACCGGTAAAATCGAAGAAATCGTACTTCCCGAGAACCTGCTGATTTTACAAGGCAACCACAAAGTAACGCTGAGTGACAAACACCGGGATTTTCTTAGAAAATTCAATATTCTGAAATAAACACTATAACATTTATTTATACGACGCTTCCCAAACCGGAGGCGTTTTTTTATGTCCGTATTTTTCATACATCGATTTTCGGCACTCATGTCAATAATTCCCGCGCCCATACCATTTCTTTAAAAAAGGCTATCCCGCACCCGTAATTTTAATCTCGAAAACAAAAGCAAGCTAGCCGATTTTGTGTTCCGACTTAAGACAAAGCAATGTCTTTCCTGTTCACCCTGCATAAGAGTAACCCGTTTATGCCTGATTACAGGAAACCTCTTCCCTTAAGTCAACCCGAAACAAATTACAGGGATGTATGCCGAAAAACCCTAAAAAAGAGTAGGCAACTATAACCAACAAATCATGTCAAAAATAGCAATCGTAGAAAATGGTGCCGTATATGAAGGATACGACAACCTGAACGCCATTCAGTGGTGTTCCCCTTCCTTTTTAGGCTGTAGCGTCTGTGTGAGCGCCAGTGCCGTTAAAGGAATGGTTACCATTTCCGTTGGATTTAATACTCCTTTTGGAAATGTGAGCAAAACGTTTAATTTCAATTCAAATGTGAGCTACACCTGGCAGCCTTTAAGCAAGTTTAAACTAACGATAAGCATCACCAATTTTAACGAAGCCGGTGGTGTTTTTAGTTTTGATTTGGGCGCCAATCCTTGTGTGGAAATTCCGGTTATGGGATGGAAATGTTATATGTTTAGCCATCATTTTGAAGTGCCATTAGTACTTTCTGGTATTCAAAATGATATCGACGACAGTCAGTTTGCTAGCATCCTGGCATTTCATTCCGGAAATGGATTCGATGAGGCCAGTGGTTCTTCATTATTAAAAGGGGATATTTATAACAACTACCTGAATCAGGCAAGCATTATTACAATTCCTCCTTTCTGCGGACCAACGATGCCGTGTATCCCAACGATACCGCCATTAACATGTGGTAGTGCGGAGGCATCGATCCCAACCCTTCCGGTTGTTTCCTGTGTTCCAATTCCGACAAGACAATGTATTCCAACTGTTACTTCTTGCATTACAGGTATTCCATTTATCTGTAATGGTGTAGCACAAGCGGGATATCCAACTACATTACTTCCGGGATGTCAACATGTTACTACCTTATTACCGGGATGCCAACATCCAACAACGCTATTACCAGGTTGTCAGTCGGACGATTCACAGGTGATGTTGTCCAAATCAAACGTAGCCGATGCAGCGGTACCTACCCTTCCGGTGGCGTCATGTATTCCTACACGTCAATGTGTTCCTACGATCACTTCGTGTATAACCGGAATTCCATTTATTTGTAATGGTGTGGCACAAGGTGGTTATCCAACGACCTTATTACCAAATTGCCAACACGTTACAACTTTACTACCGGGCTGTCAGATAGGTCCTTCAAAAGATACTGCCAACATCCCTACGCTTCCGGTAGCGTCTTGTATCCCAACCAGACAATGTGTTCCAACAATCACTTCGTGTGTAACCGGAATCCCATTTATTTGTAATGGTGTTCAGCAAAGTGCTTACCCTACGACCTTACTACCGGGTTGCCAGCATGTAACAACATTGTTACCGGGCTGTTTACATCCTACAACATTAATTCCGGGTTGCCAGTCGGGCGAGGCACAAAATGTAAATGTAGCTGCCTTACCTACACTACCCGTGAGTTCTTGTGTAAATACAGCCGGATGCGTTCCGTCGCTACCATGTGTTCCTACCATTAGTTGTACCGGAATTCCGTTTGTCTGTTAATCCTACTTAATTTCTTACCGCAGGGCTTTGCCCTGCGGTATTATACCCTTTCAATTAAACGTCCCCTACTTATGCAACTAACACCCGAAAATATATACCACTTTTTACACAAACGACAACTTATAGATAATGATGCTGTCGTAAAAGGAAACTTTATGGTCATTCCCGCCAATACCCGGAATACTATTCTGAAAATAATGATCGGAAATGATAATTCTTTGTTTGTCAAACAAATGGAAAAAGACCCGGTATCTGTCAGTCAGTTTCAACGGGAAATAAATGCTTATGCCCTATTTAAAAACAATGCCGAATTTGCGACTCTGGCCCATCGTGTGCCGGATATGCTCGACTATGATGATGCAAACAACATCCTGATTACAAAGCTACTACCCGATGCCAAAAATCTATCCGAGTATTATATGCTCACTAAAAATTTCGATCTTAACCTTGCCCGCGAGCAAGCCCATATACTATCGGCCTGTCATGTGATACCCGATGCCAAAACCGACATTTCCCGATTTCCGAAAATGCTTCCCTGGGTACTTCGGTTGCATCAATTCAAAGCCTCCGAATTTTTTGTCGGAAACCAGGCCAGTACCGAAATTATACAGTTAATCAAGGATAATAGTATTTTACAAAATGCGCTTATCGATCTGGCCAATTCCTGGCAGTATACCCATCTGATTCACGGGGATATCAAATGGATCAATTTTCTGGTGACACCCAACAACAATGAACTGACACAAAAGCTTATCGACTGGGAGCTGGCCGATATTGGTGATCCGCTTTGGGACGTTGCCGGCCTATTACAATCGTATATTTCCATATGGGTATTGGGTTTCGACAATGCCAATCCTCACTCCAATATACTTCCCGACTATATGAAACCTTTCGATATGCGGCAATTACAACCGTCGGCTCAGGCATTTCTAAAGGAATACATGACCTTACAAAACTATCCGGCCGAACAGCACCACTATTTTTACGATAAAGTGATGCGACTAACCGCGGCAAGGATCATTCAGACCAGCGTAGAAGCAACCACCTTTAATAGTAAGATTGAAGCCAACTATATGCGTTGTATTCAACTGGCTTTTAATATCATGAAAGATCCAATGGTAGCACTTGACGAGCTTTTTAATATCAAATCATTCCATCATGTTTAAAGATAAGACGATACGAAAAGAATTGTACCGAATCATTGACCGGATTGCAATCAGTAGTTCACTGATCCGTTACAATGGAAAATCATTTCCGATCACACCTGAAAATGCCCTGGTTGTACTCACTGGTTTGCTGTATTCGGAATGCTATATGCTAAAAGAACGGTATCAGTCAAAACCCCTCCAAAATTTGAATGTGCCCACAGAAGACCCTACTGGTTTTATAAACCGACTCTCTCAAAATAACCATACCAAAGAAAAACTGGAGCAAGGTTGGGAAGTGAAACACACCTATACCGGTGGTTATGCCGATATTGCCCGCAACAATGAAAAACGAATTGTAAATACCTCTGCTATAAAAAAACTGGCTCCCGGGGAACAAACGGTTTCTGTACTTTTCCCAAAAGAAGACCGTTACCGACAGCCTTCGTTTTATTATGCTTTTAGCGATGCGCCGATGGATACGGCTTCACAATTGGTGCGCATTTACTGGAACTGTACCCCCGAAGGGGCACCTGTATTGCTGAACGTCCTTACAACCCGGCTTAACCATTATAATATTCCGTTTCTTTTTAAATGCTTGAGTCATCCGGAGCATTACTTTCGACGTGATGCCGCCGTTTTATATATCGATGCCGCTCTGATGCCACTCCTGGAACGCATACTTCCCGAACTGGTTTCCGTTATGGAGCCTTATCTTGACGAAGATGTCCCGCTATTCTCCCATCGCCATAGTAAGGGTGTCGGTATAGCCGAAAACCCGGGAGCGCAGGAAAGTTTTGGGATGAATCGTATGACGATACTGGCGGAAGTATTACTTCAAACCGCAACGACAAGTCACTCCCCGGATACTATCCTAGATGAAATGGCAACGGCCTTTCAAAAAAAAGGAATCAGCCCATTAACACCTTATTATAATAAAGGAACCAAAATCCTGTTCAATTAAATACAAACGGTATGAGTACAAATGATAAAAACATTTTTCTGGATACGGCATGGGACATCGCCTGTGCGCTGATAAAAAGTAGTATATGGCATAATGATGCCTGCACCTGGCAAGGCTATTCTATGGAAGCTGTTAACGGGAAATATGAAGGCATTCTACGGACATTTGGTGCCGATATCTATTCCGGAACTTCAGGAATCGCATTATTTTTAACGGCCTTATATTCGGAAAAGAAAGACCCTATAGTACTCCAGACCATTGAAGGTTGTCTTTCGCAAATGACGGCATTGATGCATACCGCACCCGATCACGGTTTTTATTCCGGAAAACCGGGGATTGCTGCAGCATTGATCAAAATCGGAAGTCAACTGGATCGGAAAGAACACGTCGATGCCGGAATCCAATTACTGGAAAGTATCCCTGTCACTTCGTTACAATCGCATGAAATAGACGTGATTAGTGGTGCTGCCGGTACGATCCCGGTGTTGTTGGATGTCTATAAAGCCTATAATAAATCTGTGCTTTTGGATAAGGCCATCGCACTCGGAGAATTGCTGTATCATTCCGCCGAAAAAAATAAGGAAGCATGGTCCTGGCCTACCGTTCCGTCGCAAAAGCATCTCACCGGTTTTTCACATGGCTCATCGGGTATTGCACTGGCACTACTGCAATTATATAAGGCGACCGAAAATCCGCAATTCCTTGAAGCAGCAACCGGTGGTTTCAATTACGAAAGACAGTCATTTGATGCCTCACAACATAACTGGCCCGATTTTAGGGACGGTGTTTCCACAACATATGGTAACGTTTGTGGTATGGCCTGGTGCCACGGTGCACCAGGTATCGCTTTATCCCGGTTAAAGGCCAACCAAATCAAACCGGATGCGGCTTTTGAACGGGAAATGTTTATCGCAATTACCACCACAAAAGACAATATCTACCACAATCTTATGGATAACCTTAACCATACCAATTATTCCCTGTGTCATGGTATTGCCGGTAATGCCGAAATACTACTGGATTGCAGTCCGGAGCTGGATCAATTGGCAGAGAGCGTAGGAACTGCGGGGATTTACAAATACAGAACCAACCGACTTCCATGGCCTACGGGTGTCAATACAGGTCAGTATACACCAGGTCTGATGATGGGCATCGCCGGAACGGGGTATTTTTACCTCAGATTGTTTGATCCGAAAAAACATCAATCCTTACTTCTGCCCGGATGTTCCATTTCTACTAGTTTTTAAACCGTCGCCCATAGCGTGTTTCCATAGAATAATTCAAAACTAAAATCCTGATCGTAAAAAATCAGGATTTTTTATTTGACGTATTTTTCAATTTATCGCTAATTGTTTTCCGGTCTTAGACTACGGACAGTTTTTCCCGCCTGCCACATTTCACTTTCCCGTAAGGCTTCCAATTCTGCTTCAAGTCTAATTCTGTAATCGGATTTACTATTGCTATCGATAACCTGTTGTGCCTCTTGTCCCGTCGATACGCTTTCGTATAAGGCTTCAAAAAGCGGTAGGTTTACATCGCGGAAACGTTTCCACCAATCCAGTGCTCCTCGTTGCGCCGTTGTGCTGCAATTGGCATACATCCAGTCCATTCCGTTTTCAGATACCAAAGGCATTAGCGACTGGGTTAGTTCTTCTACCGTTTCATTAAACGCTTCGGATGGGCTATGGCCGTTTTTGCGCAATACTTCATATTGTGCGGCAAAAAGCCCCTGAATTGCTCCCATCAGGGTTCCGCGCTCTCCTACCAGATCGCTATACACTTCTTTTTTAAAATCGGTTTCAAACAAATAACCACTACCAATCGCAATACCCAGTGCCAAAACACGCGCCCGCCCTTTTCCCGTGGCATCCTGATATACCGCATAACTGCTGTTTAGTCCCCTGTTTTCCAGAAACATCCGACGCAATGAAGTCCCCGAGCCTTTTGGCGCGACTAGAAAAACATCGACATCCGGCGGTGGAACAATTCCGGTACGGGTACTAAAAGTTACCCCAAAACCATGTGAAAAATACAGGGCTTTTCCCGGTGTGAGGTGTTTTTTTACTTCTGGCCAGTACGCTATTTGCGCAGCATCACTGAGCAGATAACAGATAATCGTCCCCCGGGCCAGAGCCGCTTCGATCTCAAAAAGAGTTTCCCCGGGAATAAATCCGTCGTGTATTGCTTTGTCCCAGGATTTTGATTGTTTCCGTTGTCCAATAATCACCGTTATTCCATTATCCCGCAGGTTTTGCGCCTGGCCAGGTCCTTGTACTCCATATCCGATTATTGCAACGACCTCATCCTGTAATACCTCTCGGGCATGTTCTAAGGTAAACTCCTCCCGTGTAACCACCTGTTCGGCTACGCCGCCAAAATACAATGTTGCCATATTAATGCACTTTTTAAATTGTTATTGTATATCTTTATTTTCCCATTATCCGATGCAACCCATGCCCGGTTTTCGATAGTGCTATCCGGGAACTTACGGTAACCTCCTCCAGTCCTAACGGCTTCAAAACATCGATCAACCTGTTAATCTCATCCCGATGTCCGGTTGCTTCAAATACCGTATACTCCTTCCGTATGGCTATGATGTTAATCCTGTATTCCCGTAAAATTTGAATGCCTTTTGTGGGGGAAGTCATTATTTTTGTCGGCACTTTATACAAAGCCATTTCCTGCCAGATAAGTTCCGCATTAGTATAGAAATCGACTTTTAAAACATCGACTTGTTTTTCCAGTAAACAAGCCAGTTTTCGGATAATCTCCGCTCTATCGACAACTACGATCGTAAACCGCTGAATATCGGAAATCTCAGTTGGTCCGGCATTGATACTGCTAATATTTATTTTCATTTTAAAAAATAACAACGCAATCCGGTTAATAAGTCCGATATCATTTTCGGTATAAATTGTGATTGTAAATTCCTGTTTTCGATCCATTTTCTATAGCATTTTAAATTTCATTCTTATCAAATACGACATCCGATACACTCTTCCCCTGAGGCACCATCGGAAAGATATTATCTTCCTTACCCACCATCACTTCCAACAGGTAACTCCCTTTATGACGAAGCATTTGTTGTAATGCTGTTTGCAAATCTTCTCTTTTTTCGACCCGTCTCCCCGGAATACCATAACCCTGAGCCACCTGAACATAATCCGGACTTTCGATAGCCACAAACGAATAACGGCTTTCGTGGAAAAACTCTTGCCATTGTCGTACCATCCCTAAAAAGTTATTATTCAGTATTATTAACTTCACATTGGGTTTAAACTGCATAATCGTTCCCAATTCTTGTATGTTCATCTGAATACCCCCATCGCCCATAATGGCAATCACCTGACGTGTTGTATCGCCGTATGAAGCCCCGATAGCAGCAGGAATGGCAAAACCCATCGTTCCGAGTCCGCCACTGGTAATATTGCTTTTCGGATACTTATAACGGGCATACCGACAGGTGATCATCTGATGCTGTCCAACATCGGTAACCAGAATGGCTTCGCCATGGGTCAGTTTATTAAGAATATGGATTACTTCACCCATCGTTAGGGTATCCCCTAAAGGATGAATTTCATTTTGGATTACTTTTTCATTTTCTATCCCGTCACATTCTTTAAAGCGTTTGTGCCAATCCTCATGTGTTTTCGAAACAACCAGCCCGCTTAATAAAGGCAACGTCTCTTTACAGTCACCACACACGGGAATATCTGCTTTTATATTTTTATGGATTTCGGCTCTGTCAATATCCAGATGAATAACCTTAGCCTGAGTGGCATACTGATCCAGTCGGCCAGTCACGCGATCGTCAAAACGCATCCCGATCGCAATCAGCACATCGCATTCGTTCGTTAACAAATTCGGACCGTAATTCCCATGCATCCCAACCATTCCAACTGCCAAGGGATGATCAGTTGGAATTGCACTCATTCCCAATATCGTCCAGGCTACCGGAATACCCGTTTTTTCAATAAAATGGCGTAACTCGGTTGTTGCTTTTCCCAGTAAAACCCCTTGTCCTATCACCACAAAAGGACGTTTAGCTGTGTTGATCAACATGGCTGCCTGCGCGATAAGTTCTATATCCGGGACTGGTATCGGTTTATAACTTCTTAAAAAATCACATGGCGTATACTGTCGAAAGGCTATTTTTTGCAATTGAGCATTCTTCGTAATATCGATTACTACGGGGCCTGGTCGTCCGGATCGGGCCACATAAAATGCTTTGGCCAATACCGCCGGGAGCGCCTCCGCATCGGTTACCTGACAATTCCATTTGGTTACCGGTGTCGTAATTCCGATCACGTCTATTTCCTGAAAAGCATCGGTTCCCAAAAGATGGGCAAACACCTGACCGGTGATGCAAACAACAGGTGTACTGTCTAATAAGGCATCGGCTAATCCGGTAATTAGATTGGTCGCTCCCGGTCCGCTGGTGGCCAATACGACTCCTACTTTTCCGGATACCCGGGCATAGCCCTGAGCCGCATGTATTGCACCTTGTTCATGACGCACCAGTATGTGCTCCAGGGTTTCCTGATAATCGTATAGAGCGTCATATATGGGCATAATAGCACCTCCCGGATAGCCAAAAAGAGTTGTAACCCCTTCACGTCGAAATATTTCAAGTAAGACCTGACTACCGGTTAGATTTACCGGTGAACCGGTCACATCCGATTCCATATGTACTGTTTCCTTCATCATAATACCGTTTAAGCATCCGTCACACAACCTTCTGAGGCCGAGGCTACCGTTAATGCATATTTATACAACAATCCTTTTGTTACTTTTAATTTCGGTTGTTGCCACTGTTGCTTCCTGATTTCGATTTCTGCTTCCGGAACCCGTAACACGAGCCTGTTATTAACCGCATCGATTTCGATACTATCCCCATCGCGAACAAAAGCAATTAATCCGCCTTCGTAGGCTTCGGGTGTAATATGGCCAACAACAAAACCGTGGGTACCGCCACTAAACCGTCCATCGGTCAGTAAGGCTACACTTTTTCCAAAACCGGCGCCAATCAATGCGCTGGTGGGTTTTAGCATCTCCGGCATACCCGGTGCTCCTTTTGGTCCTTCATTACGGATTACAATCACGTCGCCATGTTGTATCCTTCCATTTTTAATCCCCGAAATCAGTTCTTTTTCACCATCGAAAACCCGGGCCGGACCTCTAAAAAAAGTCCCTTCTTTTCCGCTTATTTTGGCCACACTTCCATTTGGAGCCAGATTGCCATATAAAATTCTTAAATGCCCGGTGGCTTTTATCGGATTAGACAGCGGCCTTATAATAGATTGTCGGTCAAAATCCAGTCCTCTCACCGATTCCAGATTTTCGGCTATCGTTTTTCCGGTTACCGTAAGACAATCTCCGTGGAGCAAATCTTCCTGTAACAAATACTTCATTACGGCCGGTACCCCGCCCTGTTCGTGCAGATCCTGCATAAGATACATCCCGCTGGGTTTTAAATCGGCCAGTACCGGTGTTTGATCACTCATTTTCTGAAAATCATCCGGTGTTAATGGGATATCCACACTTTTAGCCATAGCTATCAGATGCAATACGGCATTGGTACTTCCGCCAAGAACGATCGTTAGGCGCATTGCGTTTTCAAAAGCCTTACGGGTCATAATATCCGTTGGTTTAATATCCCGTTCCAATAGTAATTTCAGATACCGCCCGGCATTCAGACACTCTTGTCGTTTTTCGGGACTCATTGCCGGATTAGAAGCTGAATACGGCAGACTCATTCCCAATGCTTCTATTGCCGAAGCCATTGTATTGGCCGTATACATTCCGCCACAGGCCCCCGAACCGGGGCAAGCATTTTTAATAATACCGTTATAATCCGTTTCACTTAATTGCCCGGCAATTTTCTGTCCCAATGCTTCAAATGCAGAAACGATATTTAGTTTTTCGCCTTTATAACAACCCGGTGCTATGGTTCCGCCATAAACCATCAAAGCCGGTCGGTTGAGGCGCCCCATAGCAATAATGCTCCCCGGCATGTTCTTATCACAACCCGGTAAGGCAATCAGTCCATCATAATGTTGCGCACCACATACCGCTTCGATACTATCGGCAATCACTTCCCGGCTTACCAGCGAATAGCGCATACCATCGGTACCGTTGCTTATACCGTCGCTCACACCAATCGTATTAAAAATCAGTCCGGCCAATCCCTCTTCCCAGGTCCCTTTTTTAACGAGTTGTGCCAGATCATTCAGATGCCTGTTACACGGATTTCCATCATATCCCATACTCACAATACCCACCTGCGCTTTATCCATATCGGCATCGGTAAAACCAATTCCGTATAACATGGCTTTCGCAGCCGGGTAATCGTCACGCTGCGTTAACAGTGCCGAATATTTATTTTTTTTCATCGCGTTTTAATTCGTTCCCAATCGTATTCAGACTTTTCCCTAAAACCAGACTGCTGTATACTTTTTGTATCGTATAACTATGAGTGTCTTCCCATTTTTTAGAAAACGGAACATCATCCAAAGAAGCCAACATCACTATTTCGGCTGCCGTACCGCAAAAAAATGCCGCATCAGCGCCTTTCATCTCTTGGGGTTTAAAGAATTTTTCCACTACCGGAATTTTCAGCATTTTACTGATCTCAATCACGGTGGCACGGGTTATTCCCGGTAGGATATTACCTTTGGGTGGCGTGAATAGCAATCCGCCTTTTTCGAAAAAAACGTTTGCGCCTGAACTCTCCGCAACATTTCCATTGGTATCCAGCAACAACGCTTCGTCATATCCTTTATCCCGGGCTTCCTGACAGGCAAGTATCGAATTCACATAATGACCACTTACTTTGGCTTTGACATGAAAAGCCTCCGGATTAGGTCTGCAATACGATGAGGTCATCACCCGTAATTTATTCGCCAGATAACCGTTATTCCATTCCCATGCTTCGATAACCAACTGACTTTCTTTTGCTTTAGAAAGTCCCATATTGGGTGAACAGATTACTAGCGGGCGGATATAAGCATCGCTAAGGTTATTTCGGTTCAGCACCTCATAGGTCAATTCAATTAGTTTTGGAGTGGTGTACGAAAATGGAATGTGCATCGTTTCGGCCGAAAAACGCAAACGGTCGTAATGCTCGGTAGCTTTAAAAATTTGTGTTCCGTTGGGCGTTTTATACGATTTAATTCCTTCAAAAACGGCATATCCGTAATGAAGCGACTGGCCGTAAAGATCGACAGTAGCTTCTGCGGCTTTAACGAAATTCCCATCAAAATAGATAATGGTGTCATTGTGATAATACATAGCAGCTATTTTTAGATTTAATTCAAAAAAAAAGCCCCTCCAATTAAGAAGGGGCTTAACTCTATTACAGATATAGTTTTCCCCTAACGGTTAGTGGGGAATACCGATTGAATTAGTAGATACAACGTGTTGTTTTATCCGGCTTATACTTAAAAAAATAAAAAAAGCCGTCCCAAAATTGGAACGGCTTTGTATGATTCATCTTATATATTACTACAATACCCTTCCTACACCAGCGCTGGCTGCGATAATGCTGTTAACTGTAACTGTAATAATATTGGTAGTAATCACGTGAATTGTAATTAGCGTAAAATTACACAAAAAACACACAACTACAACTTTTATTTATATTTTTTTTAGCAAACACTTTATTTTCAACAATCCTGTATTAAAATCCAGCACCCCTTTCAAACTGTAACATTTTATTGCTTTTTACTTAAAAATCACGTAGTACTACCTGAATTTTAACAATTGTACTTTTTTAAATTGCAATAACAAACCACCAAACAAACTACCATGCAAAATGACCTTCCCCACAAAGCAGTCATGGATTGCGAGACCAATCCAACTGCTTCACTCAAGAAAATGTTTATCGACAGCACCATGGGCAATCGTATTATGGCCGGGCAATGTCCGGTGCGACGTGCCGTTTTTTTAAAGCCTCATGGTGTGGCCAAAGCCGATTTTATTATGGTACCGGGATTACCGGAACAATACAAAGTCGGGATTTTTGCGCACGAACGTTTTAGTGCCTGGGTTCGCTTTTCGAGCGATACCCAACCCCATGCACCGGATATGAAATCGACGGTCGGAATTGGAATCAAACTTTTTGATGTCCCGGGTGAAAAACTACTGGAATCCAGTAAGCATGCTACCACTGCCGATTTTCTACTACAAAACATGAACGTCTTTTTTGTTGACAACGCTACCGAAATGTGCAAGCTCACCAAAGCCGGAGTAGTCGATCACAATTATGATCTTTATCTGAAAGACCACCCGGAAACCCAGAAAATCCTGGACGAAATGGCGAAAGTCGTAGGTAGCTGCCTGACGACACCTTACTGGAGCGGACTTCCGTATGCGTTTGGTGACCGATTTGTAAAATACAAACTGGAACCTATCGGACCGCCATTCAGCGTGCCGCCATCACAAAATACGTCCGACTACCTGCAAGCCGATTTACAAGCCCGCTTGAATATGGGTGAAGCACAATTTAAGTTTATGGTACAGTTTCAAACCAATCCCGACACCATGCCGTTGGATAAAGCCATGACACCGTGGAGTGAAACCGAATCGGTGCCAGTACATATCGCTACTCTGGTCATTCAGAAACAGGATATCACCAATCAGGGACAAGCCGAATACGGCGAAAACCTTTCGTTTAACCCATGGCGTACTTTAAAAGTGCACGAACCGCAAGGTAGTATCAGTACCGCGCGTAAAGTTGTATACGAAGCCGGTGCCGAACTAAGACGCTTTAAAAATGGTGTTCCGGCTGTAGAACCGAATACGCCAAGACCTCTTAATCTCAAATAAAAAGTGCTATGGATATCAGCTTAATAAAAAGTGTGGCGATCTACCCGGCTATTGGTGTGGCGCGCATTGGAAATTCAAAAGAATACTATCTGGCTTCCGATTTACCGGGTGTTGCTCCGGTAGCAGAAGGTGGTTTTAAAGATAATGACAACCTGTTTAAAAAGCAGGTACCGCGGTTTCGTATTTATGCTTTCGGCGAAAATAACGAGCCGTTGGGCGAAATCAATACCGACACTGATAATACCTCTATCGAATGGCGTGTACACGTAGCCAACCGAAAAGCAGCCTGGTATCAGTTTAACAATGCTTTGGATCTGGGCAAATATAGCATTCCGAGTACCAAACGTAACGGAGCCGTTCCCGATCCAGATCGGAATCAACTAGTGATCGATCCCGGGCCACGGACGATTAGTGGAAAAAATATATCCGGTCCGAAATATCATTTTGACTCCGGACAATTCTACGATAAAAAAGTAGCCCTGGGCGAAATCCGCACCGACGATAAAGGACGTTTGTTGTTTTTTGGCGGGGATGGGAAAAGCGAATCCCGATTGGGTATCAAAGCCATTACCTTTGCGAATAACGACGACTGGCACGACGATACCTCCGACGGTACCGTACGGGCAACCGTTACCATTGGCGGGCAAACTTTTGAAGCCAAACCTTCTATTGTGGTTTGTACGCCTCCCAACTTCGGACAAGGCTTGTTTCCTGTGGTCAGTATGCTCGATGTGGTTAACGATCTGTACATCCGCGAAGGCTGGTTCCCGCCTAAAGACAAGATTATCTTTTACAGAGATATTTATCCGATACTCCAACGTATGAGTAGTACACAATGGGTAAACGAGGGCTTTTTTATGTTGTTTGGCACCAATTCGCCAAGCGATTTTGAAAATCCGGATTTTATCGCGCAACTGGAAAATCCGGATTTGGCATATGAAGCCGAACGCAAACGCGTGTTCGAATGGTTCCGCGATCGAAATTCGTCGGTTTACGAACCGGCCAAAATTCCACCGCACTATGGTGACTTATTTGGCGACTACGACGATCTTCCGGCGGTAGATCTGGCGGTAACCGATACGCAATACGACATGCTTCGTCGTTGGGCGGAAGGTGATTTTACGACCGGAGAACCTCGAAAACCGGTTGCTTTTGAAGAGCTATCCGTACCCGCGCAAATGATAGCATTATTAAGGGCTCCATTGGAAGAATGTCTGGGCGGACCGTTTCACCCGGGAATTGAAATCACATGGCCATTCCGTCATTTGATGATGTGGAGCGAACCGTATCGTTTAAAAGTCCTGCCGGAAAATACAGGAGTCCGCGACGATTACGGGGGAATGCTGACCTCCGAAATTGCATTATCGCCCGACGGTCCGCTGGACGGAAGTGGTCCGGGATCGGTAACCCGATGGTTGGGCGTGCCATGGCAAACCGATGAAGCGAGCTGTCTTTCCGGATATGATGTCACCTTATACCTTCCACTACCATCGTTTTGGTCGGTACGGGTTCCGAATACCATACTCTCGAAAGATAGTTTTGATCGTCTGGATATTTCCACAATCAGCGACGGACAAAAATTAAAACATTTCTCCTATCGTGTGGACTGGATGCGTGATTTCACGACTACCTATGTGACCCGAATCAACAATATGGTTGCCAAATGGCATCAACTGGGAATCGTTACCAAACATGATCTGAAAAATCCGTCCCCATTCCTTCCGGAAAACTTATGGGTGGAAACCGACCGCAAAGGTCCGGCAGGTACCGATCCAACACTGATACAGGTACGCCATGCCGAAAAAGATCCGATCGTTATGGCCGCCAAAGGTGTACGGTTCGAAGGGCTATTGGAAGAAGAAACCCCACGTGAAAGTCAACCGTTAAAACGACACGAATTATAAAAAACAGACGCTACATACCCGTTGTTATTGTGGGAGCCGGCCCGGCCGGACTGGCTGCAGCACTGACTTTACAGAAAGAGTCGGTACCCTGTGTGATTGTCGACTATCGTCGGGAAAACGTTTTCAAACCCGGAGAATCTCTCGCACCGGGCGCTAACTTTATCCTGGAGAAACTCGGTCTTCACGAGATACCGACTTCCGGTTTTCACAATACCTATGTAGGCAATAACGTTGTATGGGGCGATGCCACGCCCCGTCAGCGTTATTTTTTAAATGAACCCTACGGTAACGGACTACACTTAAACCGGGTGGTTTTTGAGAATCAGTTACTTGAAACAGCGACCAAACGCGATATTACCGTATTACTCAATCATCAGATCAAAGAAATTACCGAAAACGCAAACGGCATTGTTCTGGAATGTCTTTCCCCTTCCGGAACTTGTACCGCAATCGAAACCGATTTTATTTTGGATTGCAGCGGAAGAGCCGGCATTATCGCCAAAAAATCAGGTATTAAACGAATAACATTGGACAATCTGGTTTCCTATCATTTTATGATTGCAAAGCCGGAAACGGTTTCAAAAGGGATGACCTATATCGAATCGGTTGAAGACGGCTGGTGGTATATGGCGCCGGTTAACGATGGCAAAACAGTCATCAATTTTATGTCGGACAGCGACCTGCATCAGATCAAACCGGAGCTCCTCAACGACTGGTTACAACAAAAAATACAACAAACACAACATTTCTCGACACTCATTCCTCAAAATGCTTTTGATAGTCTGGTCCATTCCGGAATCAAAACGGCCTCGACTTCCCTATTGGAAGTTCCCGGCGGCGACCGATGGATGGCTGCCGGCGATGCACTATGTTCGTACGATCCGCTTACTTCATTTGGTATTACCAATGCGCTCACAGCCGGTTATGCTGCTGCCAAAGCTATTACCGGTCTTCGTCACGGTGATGGAACTGCCGCTACCGATTATTTGTCCAAACAAATGACACTTTTTAATAAATCGGTGGCCATGCTACAAAACCAATACCGACAGGAACAACGCTGGAGCGATTCACCATTCTGGAAAAGACGACTGTAAACCGATTGCAATAATTTCCTACAACCGGGATAATTTAAAAAAAAGACTATATTTGTTTCCGTTAAACGTAAATACCTATATATGGAATCCGAAAACACTATTGTTGCCTACGCTTCCGAGTTAGAGAGAGCAACTTTTTACAAAAAAACCTATCTACACGTGGCTATTGCTATTCTGGCCTTTATCGTGGTAGAGACGATTTTAATTCATACCGTTCCTATGGAATGGATTGCAGCCATGGTTGGCGGAAAATTCGTATGGTTGTTTATCATCGGACTTTTCTGGTTGGGAACTACCCTATCCGAAAAGATGAGTTTTAACCCATCGCGTGAAAAACAATATTTAGGGCTGGGATTGTATGTCATTCTGGAAGCCATTATTTTCCTTCCGATGATCATAATTGCCGTAGCACTTACCAATAGTGCCGAATTGATCACTCAGGCGGCCATCATTACCTTGTTTATGTTTTCTGGATTGACAGCTGTGGTATTTTTTACCCGAACTGATTTTTCATTCCTTAGAACCGCTATTATTATCGGTGGTTTTATTTCACTTGGATTAATCGTTGCCGGAGCCATATTCGGATTTAATCTGGGATTATGGTTTTCTGTTGGAATGGTAATTTTGGCTTCTGTCAGTATCCTATACCAAACCCATCAAATTAAAAATCAATACGGTACACAACAATATGTAGGTGCGGCATTACAATTATTTTCATCCGTGATGCTTTTATTCTGGTACATATTGCGTATCCTGATGAGCCGAAGAAACTAATCTTACTATTTATACCAAAAAAGACTGCCGTAATAAGCAGTCTTTTTTTTTGGTCGTATCTTGCTATTTTATAAGTGTAACGGTATTCGTATCGCCTCCCATTCGGCTAACTTTGCTTCAAAACTTTTACCCGCATTCGCAGGACTCGTCGATGGCATTACCTGTAACTGATATACTTTTGTTGTTGTTACATATTTTTTAAAATACGCCGCCGCTTTTTGTCCATTAAAGAAAATATGTGTGATTTCGGGATGCTTTTCTAAAAAATCATTAAAATCGTTAGGTACTTCCTGTTCGATCGCACTATCCAGACTTCCCTCCCTTTTACAGGCTTGCAATACATCCCAAAGCGCCACCTTATGTTGCAACAACAGTTCTTTTTTTGTCGTATAATCATTTGAAAAAGGAGTATCAAAAATGGTAAACATCAGCTTCCAGAAATTATTCCGGACATTACCATAATATTCTTCCGCGATCAGGGAGGCAACACCCGGCATGGTTCCTAAAATAAGTATCCGGGCATTGATTTCCGATACGGATGGAAAAGAATAGATCAGCATAAGCCTTGTTTTTTAAAAGATTCCTACCGCAAAGTAGCGACAATTGGTCAAAATTCAAAGAGGATTTCCACAATCATTCCAATAAAAGCCCGGTTTTACTAGCGTTTTCGGGCTTTTTAAAGGAGCAAACTAAATTTTAAACAGTCGCTTTAGCGGTTGGTGTTAAAGCGGTTATCCCTACTTTGCTTTATCTTACAAATTATCTTGTTAAAGTATTCTAACTTACCCGCGATAATATTTGTTTTTTATGTGTCAAAAATCTATTTTTGAACGGATCAATCATTTGATATTAACTCAAAAAAGCCTGAATTATGAAATTACCTCTACAAGACATTCTGGATGGAATCCGTGAGTGGAACAAAGTCCGTAAAGACCGTGAATTAGCAACTTTCTATTTAAGTACTGCCCGTTTTTTCTCTTTTGAATGTGCCGACAAAGGAACTTCAAAATACCTGCATGCTTATCCGGGTATCTACGAGAACAAATTATATTTCTTTTTAATTCCTTCGGAATTTGACTCCCCGGATTCGAAAGCAGTTGCTGACATTGATGCGCATATTAATGCTACACAAGTGCACATTGGAGTTGGTAATGGTGGACAGGAACTTCCGGAAAAAGAAGCTCAGGAACGAATTGACAACTGGGATAATAACGTAAAAGAATGGGTTTCGGTACAAATCGATGCTCCGGAAGGTATTTTCCAGGCTTTTGCCATTCCAACCGATTATATCAAAGAAAAAGTGGCAATCCCTTATGATGCGGATTTCGCACTTAGAAATAGTGATGTCGCTGTTTCTGGTTATATAGCCGACTTGGTTATCGTGGATAGAGAACTTAAAAAATCGGTATACTACGATACGGTACGTCCGGTTCCGCCATTTGCACCTTTGGAAGGTGATTTCTATTTATTACAATTGGCCGAAAACTAATATATGACGTTTTATCAGTTTCTGGACTATCTGACGTATTTATCGCCGGCGCTACTGCTCACCGGGATCGGGATTGGTATGTATCGTTACAAATCGCTTGCCCTTTCTCATAAAATGCTGCTGTTTTATATCGTTGTGGCACTTTTCACGGATCTTAGCAGCCGTCTTTACGGTCATTTATTCGGAAATAACCTGATATTCATCATTTTGTTCAGTTTATTAGAGCTGATCATTTTTACAATTTTATACCAGTTCTGCTTTTTTGAAAAGAAAAGCAGAACTCTTTTTTCGCTTACGTTTGTCGCCAGTGGATTTATTGTATGGGAGCTTTTTTCGTTACGCACCATCGATCCGCAGCAATTTCAGTCCTATTCCAAAGTAATGGATGCCTTTGTGATCATTTTATTCGCACTGGCTTATTTTTTCCAGAAAGTTGGAAAATACAAGACCACACAGAAAGAAGAATTACGGCTCAATGCGGCCATTCTGATCTTTTTTTCGTTACACCTTTTGTTTTTCCTGCCTATTAATTTCCTGATCAATGTAAGTTCCGGACTTAAATTTTATTTCTGGATGGCCAATTTGGTGCTCACGCTTATCTTTTATGCCTTTATAAACTGGGAAATATGGAAAAATGGCTAGAACCCAAAACCATTATGCTATGGATTATCATCGCCATTACGGTGGTTTCCATCTTGGTTTTTTCCTTTATACGGCTTGCCTATCTCAATTTTAAGCAAATGGCAGAAGCCCAACTGGAAGAGTCCCGGCTAAAACTGGAACATCAGAAAAAACTACTCGAAAATGGTATTTTGGTTCAGGAACAGGAACGGACACGTATTGCAGCCGATTTGCACGATTCGCTAATCGGAAAACTCACTTCCCTAAAATTAAAACACCAATTGGATTACAATAGTGACGAAATGGACCATTTATTAGGAGAAAGTATAGCCGATGCGCGAAGAATTTCCCACGATTTGAGTCCACCTATGTTAGAATTCATATCTTTGTGTGAATTAATTGACGGAATTATTACCCCCTGGAAAAAAAACATTGCGGTCGACTTTTATCATGATATACGCACAGACGTTGCGTTACCCAATAGTATTAAAATTCAGTTTACCCGTGTTTTACAGGAATTGATTACCAATATTTACAAACATGCCGGAGCTTCCGTGATTACCGTTCACCTGCGCCAAAGCGATCGATTGTTATGCCTTTTGGTGAAAGATGACGGTAAAGGTTTTGATCCGAATCAGAATAAAAAAGGACTCGGACTACAAAACATTGAACTACGGATGCTATACCTAAACGGAAAACACAGCATCAAACCGCTCCGCAAAGGAACCTCGGCCTTGCTATTACTTGAAGATTATAAAAACCTGATATGAGTACCATTCGAATTGCGATAACAGACGATGATGGTTTAATTGTAAAACTACTGGAAAACTTCCTGAGCATGCAGCCGGGATTTGAAGTGATCTACACCGCCGAAAGTGGTGACGTTTTGCTGTCCTACCTCGAAAGAGCTGAAATTTTACCCGAAGTCTTATTATTGGATCTGAAAATGAAAGGAATGGACGGTATTGAAGTAACACGCCATCTGAAAACCCATTTCCCGGATATCAAGGTTATTATTGTTTCGTCACATTACCAGCGTTCATTTATGAATTTTATGCTGAAAACCGGTGCTTCAGCTTTTCTTCCAAAAGGGGTTTCCCCTATTTTATTGGCCGAAATTATTCCGATTGTACACCAGAAAGGCATCTTTTTTATGGAAGACCAAATGGAGGCCATTCGGGAACAAGCGGCTGCCAAAACAAATCAAAAGTCAATTTTTGATAATGGTACCGAACTTTCCAAACGCGAAATCGATGTCCTGCGATTAATCAGTCAGCAGAAAACGGCCAAAGAAATCGGTGATGCACTTTTTATTACCGCCCGAACCGTAGAAGGTCATAAAAACAATCTTTTTGTAAAAACCGGTGCTAAAAACATAGCCGGACTGGTGATTTACGCCATTCAAAACAACATCATCAGCGTGGAAGAGCTTCCAATGATTTAACCTATTCATTTGAAAAACAGGTAATTTCATCCATACCTCGTTACAAAATTATTCCGAACTTTGAGAGAAAGGTCCCAAACCTAACCTCAAACTTAATTTGTAACATTATGGAACGTATTCAATTCGGATTGGCCAGCAATTATGATAGTGGTCGCTATAACTCCGTAGCCACCAACGAACGGATCAGCATCGAAGTACACAACTCGGAAACCTCCGGAAAAATGTGGTACCATATTGGCTTGATCAATAAAGCGACTATCGAATGGGGCAAAAGTACTCCTTATAGCGACGGATTTTCTCCGTCGGTTGCACTTAACAACAAAAACATTGTGGTCGAAGTACACGAAACCAGTAACGCCCTTACCCATTCAATGTATGCTAAAGTCGGACTTGTAAACGGTTCTACGATAGAATGGTGGGGAAAAGATGAAAAATACGATACCGGCGTCCAACCCTGCATTGCGATAAACGATTATGGCGTGCTGGTGGAAGTGCATAAATCGCAATCGCATGATGTCCTTTATTACCGTGTTGGAAAACTCAACGGAAAAACCATTAGCTGGGGACCAAGTCGCGACTACGAAAAAGGTATTTATCCTTCGGTTGCCATTACCAACTCCGGATGGGTTGTCGAAGTACATCAATCGGAAAATGCTGCTAAATTACACTACAAAGTAGGCCATATCAATGGTGATTCAATTAATTGGAGCAATAGTATTCCGTATCAGGATGGTATTAATCCGAGTATTGCGATTACCGATGACGGTCGTATTATCGAAGTCCACGAATCACAGGGTATTTCAGGATTATGGCAAATGTCCGGTGTGATAAACGGCACGTCAATCCTATGGTCGGAAGCTACAAACTTCGATTCCGGTTCGACTCCAAAAGCAGCGATTTCATCCAGCGGACAAGTTGCCGTACAGGTACATGCCAGCGAGGGTATTTCTTTCGGATTGTGGTATTCCCTATCCCGACTAATGGATACCGCCGATTTTATGAGGGACTTATTACCCTTAACACAGGATCTTCCGTTAAAAAAAATGGTTTTACCAGCCAGCCACGATGCCGGAATGTACACCCATGGTTTGGAAACACTTGGCAAAACGCAGGATCTCAATTTGTATGAACAATTACAGGCCGGCGTACGCTATTTCGACTTGCGACCGGATAAAAATCTGAATATTTATCATGGATTTGCCGGACCCTCGGTACAGGAAGTCTTAAATGATGTAAAGCGCTTTTATAAAGAAGGCCATCACGAACTGGCTATCCTTAAATTTTCGCATTTCGATAAGTTTACAACCGACATTTATGATACGTTAAAAACAATGATCAACGACACCATCGGGCCCTGGTTGTTTCGTTCGATTCCTGAGGGATACCAACGATTGGCCGATATTCCAATGGGAACCTACCTAAAAGACAGCGGACAAATTTTAGTGGTCATCGACGAAAACTGGGCGGTAACCGATGAGCCGAAAGAGGGTTTCTGGGTCTACCGCGACTGGCAGGACAGCACGGCAAATCTAGGCGATTTAACCGTTTTTGATATTTATTCCAATACGATGCGTTACACCACTATGGAAACCGATCAGCTACAAAAATTCAATGCTTTTAACGGGCAATGCTGTAGCAAACAAAAAAATGACAGTTGGGAATGTCAGGAGTTTTCACAAACTCCTTGTGACCTTTTCTTGCTATCGTGGACATTAACTCCCCCAACCGCTGTTTGGTTGTTCGCCAAAGAAGCCGATAGCAGCCTTGGCCGGGTTATGTCGTATCTGCAACCCAATACAAACGGTTATTTCCCGAATGTCCTTTATCTGGATTATACGGAATATGCACGTCCGACGTTTATCGCCGAATTGTTCACCAAAATTTATAACAACATCACGCACAGATCGGCGCTTCCTAAAGAAGTGGACGAAATGGCGGGGTAATTTCTATTTCATAAGCACGGAGGGAGTTTGGGTTATCTCCCTCCTTTTTTATGTCAGATCACACTCTTTTTTCCATTTGCGGATTCGTCCTCTGGCATTGGTATAGGGCGATGCCGTGTTGAATTGTATCATCCGACCGAGTGTCCATTTTTCGTACCAGCTTTGTTCGTAAAGAACCGCATTGGTTTTACTTTCGATTAGTTCTAAAATCCGATCAACCGTTTGATCCAATCGCTGAAGTAATTCATCCCAATCCATATGTTCGTAATCTGTATAGAACTTCTGAGCCAGCTTTCCCAATTCGTTCCACTTATAACCGGTTTCCGGGAAATCAACGGCTTCATCAGCATCCATTTTCTGATTCCATTTTAAAACCAATTCGCCCCATCCCACTAAATAAGCAACCAGATTGTGCACACTCATTTGGGTTCCTTTTGCATGTCCTTCCAGTTCAACTATAACCGTAAGCGCAACGGGAATCGTTATCAGTTCTTTTCTAAGTTTTTCGTAATTGATCTGTATCGCATGGATCAAAGCTGTTTTATCTGTTGGTACCGCCATTCTTTTCTCTTTTCTCTTTTCTCTTTTCTCTTTCAAATTTAATTATAAATCATAAAAAAACCTGTCAGTTCTTAAAGAACTGACAGGTTTCGCTTATAAGTTTAAATACGTCTTATTTCACCGGCGTTCCGTCCTGAATTTCTTCTGTAGCTTGCTTAATCAGAAGAATATCCGGTGTAATCGCTCCGAATACCTCGACTTTATCTTCCAGAATTCGTCCTTTCTGAACCGGTAGTCGGCTTGTTTTATGGTCTTTTACCACTACAACAAACGTTCCTTCACTCGACGTTACCACAGCCGATTTCGGTACGACATACGTACTGTCTTTTGCCGTTAATGGTAATTGTACCTCGGCCACCATACCCGGTAACAGTTTGTTTCCGGTATTGATCACATCCATTTCCACCCGTTCCGAACGAAGTCTGCTATCCAAGGCACCCGACATACGGGCAATGGTTCCCGAAAAATCCTGTCCCGGTAACGATTTTACTGTAAATTTCAAAGCTTCTCCGGTTTTCAGATAACCCGAATACTGTTCCGGAACATATACCGAAAGACGCAATTTATTTTGTTGCTGAATCGTCATCAACGGTTGTTCCGAACCTTTTCCGGCCGGCCCTACATAAGCCCCGTGATTGACATTACGCGTAGCCACAACACCATCGAATGGCGCACGGATTTGCAAATAACCCAATAAGGTCTGAATTTCACTATACGATGCTTTTGCCGCCTGATATTGCGCAAAATCGGAGTTTTTACGTGCCTCCGCTACTTCCAGATCGTTACGGGAAACGGTTCCCTCCACTTTACTGGTTTCAAAAAGACGGTTGTAAGTGCTTTTACTCGCCGTATACACCGCTTCCTGCGATTTTAAACGGGATTGTGCCGCTGCTAGCTGTGCGCTCAATTCCGGTGCTTCCAAAACCATCAACAACTGTCCTTTTCTAACCTCTGTTCCGATATCGGCTTTTAGCTCTTTTACATAACTGCTCACTTTCGCATAGATATCCACCTGTTGAAAACCGCTGATTTCGGCCGGCATTCGCAATTCGGTGGATAATATCTCTTTTTTCGGTGCAAACGTCTCCAATACCGGTGCCGCAGCTTCGGTTACCGGGTTGTCATTTTCCTTTGCTTTGGTCTGGCAACCTACAACTAAAGCCGCCGATCCTAAAAATGCAATTGCTTGTATTATTTTATTTTTCATCTGTTTGTTCTAATGCCGCTATATAATGTTTACTTTCTTTATCTTCCGGATCCAGGGATACCGATTGCGTTCCGGTTTTGCCCATGACCCAGGCAAAAATAACCGGTAGGATGACCAATACTGTAAAAGTAGAAAATAAAAGTCCTCCAATTACCGCGCGCCCTAATGGTGAAACCTGTTCGCCGCTTTCGCCATGCCCGATTGCCATCGGCAACATACCGGCAATCATCGCTATACTCGTCATAATAATAGGACGTAATCGCAACGAAGCCGCTTCCCGAGCCGAAACCAACGCATTGTTATTGTGTTTCCGCAGTTGTTCCGCATTGGTGATCAATAATACCGCGTTGGCAATCGAAACCCCTACCGACATGATGATTCCCATATACGATTGCAGGTTTAAGGTCGATCCGGTCGCCAATAACAACAATAATGATCCTAAAACTACCGCTGGAACGGCTGTTAAAATAACCAATGAAATACGGAACGACTGGAAGTTGGCCGACAACATCAGGAAGATCACAATTACCGCAACCAATAAGCCCGATTCCAGACTGCTCATCGTTTCACTTAACACTTTCCCCAAACCGATCTGTTCGATAAACAAGCCCCTTGGTAATTCGCCCAATGAGGTTATCGCTTGTTGTACGTCTTTCGAAGCCGATCCCAAATCGGTATGATCAATGTTTGCGGTGATCGAAATATACGGCATTGCACCTAAGTTATCGTTTTCACCATAGGTAAACGATGGCGTAATCGTAGCCACATCGCTCAACACCGGACGGGCTGTATTTTTCAGCAATGGAATCTCTCCTATTTGCTTAATATCGGTCATTTTATCCAAAGGCACCTGAACCTGTACGTTATACGACAATCCGGCTTTTTCATCGATCCACGTATTCTTTTCCGTATAACGGGACGAAGACGTCGAAGCGATTAGGGATCGGGAAATTTCCCCCATATCGACACCCAATTGTGCCGCACGAACCCGGTCGATATTAATATCCAATGCCGGATATTTAATCGGTTGTGCCAATTGAATATCTCTGAAATACGGCTTCTGACGCAATTCAGCCATTAGCTTATTGGCGTATTCCTCGTTTTTCTTTTTATTCTTCCCGGCAATACGCACTTCGATTGGTGTTGGCGACCCCTGACTCAATACTTTGTCGGTCAATTCGATTGGCTCAAACGAAACGGTTACATCCGGTAGCACTTTTTTCAAACGCTGACGGAATTCGTCTTTAAAATCATCCATATCGCGGTGGTACTCTTTTAAAGCCACCTGAAACACCGCTTCGTGCGGACCGGCCATAAAAAGATAGATGGGCGATACCGAGAACAACGACGGGTGTTGTCCGACATAAACGGATGAAATCGAAACGTGCTCTTTTCCAACCAGTTTTTCCAATTCGGCTAAGGCTACTTTGGCTTTTTCTTCGGTTCGCTCCAAACGCGTTCCGTCTGGTGCTTTTAAGCGCATCTGGAACTGACTGGAGTTTACTTTCGGGAATACATCCTGTCCGATTACGTTTAATAACAAAATGGCAAGTGCACTTACGCCAACCAAATATAAAATCGTGATCGGTTTTTTATATAAAAACAGTCTGTTGATCAATCGCATAAAACGATTTCGGAAACGTTCAAACGGACTAATTTTTCCATCGCCGTTAAAATCGTTACGCTCCACCAGTATCTTTTTCTGATCCATCGTATCTTTTTCCGATTCCGGCGTTAAGCCCGAAGCCAGGAAAACCGCTTCGTCATCACTAATATCTGCCGAATGTGGCACTTTAGCATGATCTTTCATTAACCAGTTCGCCATGATCGGCACAAACGTCTGCGATAGCAGGAACGATATGATCATCGAAAATCCGATTGATAGCGCCAACGGCAGGAATAATGACCCCGGAATACCTTTCATCGTAAAAGCCGGCGCAAATACCGCCAGAATACACAATAGGATCAATAATTTAGGTAAAGCGATTTCCTTACAGGCATCCCATATCGCGAGTGCCTTCGGTTTGCCCATATCGAGATGCTGGTGAATATTTTCGATCGTAACCGTACTTTCGTCCACCAAAATACCAATCGCCAAAGCCAATCCACTCAACGACATCAGGTTGATCGTTTGTCCGAATAATTTCAGAAATAAAACCCCGGAAATAATCGAAATCGGAATCGTAAGGATCACAATTAAAGCCGCCCGACGGTCACCCAGGAACAATAATACCATCAAACCGGTTAATATCGCTCCGATGATACCTTCGGTGATCAAACTTTTAACCGAGTTAATCACATAAACCGACTGGTCAAATTCGTACGATAACTTAACATCTTCCGGTAACGTACTCTGGATTTTAGGCAACTCGGCTTTTAGCTTTTGTACCACATCCCAGGTAGACGCATCTCCGGCTTTCGCGATACTCACATAAACCGAACGTTTTCCGTTTACCAAGGCATAACCCGCGGTAATATCAGCTCCGTCTTTAACCGTAGCCACATCGCCTAAATACAGGTTTTGTACGCCACCTTTAAACAACGGAATCTTTTCAAAATCTTTAATCTCTTTAATCGTATTATTCGTAGGTGTCAGATAATTTTTATCGCCCACACGAACATTTCCGGATGGCGCCGTCTGGTTGTTCAAACGGATCGCTTCTACAATCTGATCCGGTGTCAGGTTATGCGAACGCAATAAATCCGGATCGACGTTAACCTCCACGGTTCTTGGGCTACCTCCAAACGGCGGCGGCGACAATAATCCGGGAATCGACGTAAACGAAGCCCGAACATAAACGTTGGCCAAATCCTGCAATTCATTATTCGAACGGGTCGCACTACTCAATACCAATTGTCCAACCGGTAAGGAAGAAGCATCAAAACGGATGATAAACGGCGGTTGCGATCCCGGTGGAAAAGCCGCCTGAATCCGGTTGGCAAGCGCACTTAATTCGGCCGCAGCCTGTGCCATATTCGTATCTTCATAATACGAAATTTTCATTAAAGTAAGTCCTTGTATGTTCTTTGTTTCTATTGATTTAACGCCATTCGCAAACAACATAATATTGACATAGTTTTTGGCAAAATAAGATTCCATCTGGTTGGGTGTATACCCTCCGAACGGGTGCGCCAGGTAAATCACCGGCAGGTTCATTTTCGGGAGAATATCGACCTTGATGCTTTTTACGGCACCGATTCCAAAGATGATCAACCCCATTACCAACACGATAATCGAAATCGGTTTACGAAGTGCAAAACGTATTAAATTCATCTTTTACGGGTTATAATTCATTAATAAATAAGTTGAAATCGCCGGTTGCTGCTGCTTTTAGCAACAACGATTGCCATAGGTTCACATGAACAATATCACGGTCGGTTTCCGCGCGGTTTAGCGTATATAGGGTTTGGGTGACATCCACCAGATTGGTCAGTCCGTTTTTGTAGAGTGTCATTTTCTGCAGATACGCCTGAGCGGCGGCTTTCACCTGTCTTGGCGCTTCTTTATCACTTTGGTAAGCCAATTGAATTTTCACATCGGCGGCGTCAGACTGCGCTTTAAACTGCTGCTCCATTACTTTATATTCGTCTTCCAGCGCTTCGGAAGTAAATTTCTGCGCGCTGACTTTTTTAGCGGTACGCGCCAAGGTTGTCAGATTCCAGCTTACACCCACGCCAAAAAGGTAATTCTGGCGGGTAGGATCCACACCATCCCAATAGTTATGGGTAAACGAAGATTGATCCACGGCATAGTCTGAATTGAATCCCGAAGCACGGGTTTGATACACCCCAAACAAACTGAATGTCGGGTAATATTCTTTCCGAAACAATCGCAATTGTTGCGCGCCATATTCCATCCGACTCTTATAAAACTGCAATACCGGATTGGATTCAACTACTGAAGTCTCACTTTTAGTAATTACATTTGGCGATTTGATTATCAGAGTAGTATCCACTTTAATGTCAGAAATATCTATTCCCATTAAAGTGATCAATTTGTTATTCTGTTCCTTCACCTGATCTTTCACCTGATTTAGTGCGATACGCGCGCGCGACACTTCCGCAGAAGCCAAAGTCGAATCGACTCCCGGCAACAATCCGTTTTTAACCCTAGCAGCGGCAAGCTTTAAAAACACCTCTGCCCGTTCCAGATTTTTCTTTTGAGAAATCTCCAATCGCTGACTCGCCAACAAGTTTAAATAAGCCGCAGAAATTCGGATTTTATGTTGGAATTGTTCCTGTTCGGAATCTTTTTGCAAACGATCGGCATCGGCTTTTGACAACGCGATCTTTTGTCGGATCCGTCCGAAACTATAAAAATCCCAGTTCATATTTACCAGATACAAAGCGCCAAAAGCGGCATTCCAGTTTTGTTCCGGCAAGGGCAACCCGGACGACGCGACACCCAGTCCTCCAAAACCATAGAGCGGACCATTTTGTCCGTTTACAGTTCCATAATCCTGTTGTGCAGCCAGCGTCAGATTGGGTAAATAATCCCTTTTGTTTTGTTTGACGGTTTCCTGTCCCGCCAAAGCATACTTTTCTTTGGCTTTAAGTGTGCCGTAGTTAGCCATCCCTTGATCAATGGCATCTTTCAGTGTGAGCGACTGGGAAAAAGCTCCTGAAAAACACATTAAAAGCGACAGCAGTGGCAATTTTCGTACTATCATTATTGTGGTAAGGTTTTTTGACAACGCGAAGCTACGACACATTCCGCAGCAGCACCCATGAAAAATGATTAATTCGCTATAAAAAATGACCAATTCAATTGGTCATTTAACTTCCCTGTTTATTCATTTTTTTATAGTTATTTTGTATGCTATAATCTGAAATGAGTATGAGGAAGATCTTAGAGAACAAATGGCTACAGGAATTTGCAATCCTCGTTTTTTCGTTTGTTCTTTTCACGTTAAACGACTGGATTTTAATTTTAAGCTGGAAAGGCTTTTGGATGGGTATTGTCTATTTTTTACTCCTATACGGTCATGCCCAAATCAACCGCTTTTTTTTACTACCCATTCTACTAAAAAAACACCAACCTCTAACCTATATTTTATTTTCAATTATCTTAATATTAATATTTTCAGTAATATTACATGAAGTATCAATTGAAGTAATTTACAAGAATTGTTTCCTCTATAAAACCTCCATGCAAAAGACCTATCACTTCCAATTGGGAACCTTGGTCGGCACCTTAATTTGCATTTTGGGTAGTATCCAGTTAATCGAACATTATCGCGATCAGAAGAAAAAAACAAATAAAGAATTACTTTACAATCAGATTCAGTTAAACGCCCTAAAAGGACAGCTGAATCCACATTTCCTATTTAATACATTTAACACCCTTTACGGGATCAGTCTGCAATATCCGGAGCGTACTTCTGATATGATCATGCGGGTTTCCCAATTGTTGCGCTATCAGGTTGAAAATTCTCAGAAAGAATACGTTTCCCTGGAAGACGAAATCGATTTTATTACGAGCTATATCGAGCTGGAAAAAGAACGGGTTGGTTACCGTTGTGAAATCGAATTCGACTATACTACCGATGCCGATTCGAATTATATGATCGCCCCCATGCTACTGATTCCTTTTGTGGAAAACACCTTTAAGCACGGTACCTGTGCGATCGAAAATTGCTTTGTCAAGATCCAACTTTCGGTAAATAATGGTAAATTACGTTTGGAAACTTTAAATTCCATTCCGGATAAAAAACGGAAAATCGTTTCCACCAAAATCGGATTGAGTAATACCACAAAACGACTGCACATCCTCTACCCCAAAAAACACAATCTGGAAATACAACAGGAAGCCAAACAATACCGTGTGTTACTTGAAATAGACTTGTTATGATCACCACTCCTAAAAAATGTATTATCGTAGACGACGAACCAGCCGCGCATTATGTGCTAACGAACTATATCCGACAAAATCCGCAATTGGAACTTGCCGCACAATGCTATAACGGAATCGAAGCCTTGCATTATTTACGGGAAAACACCGTGGATCTTATGTTTCTGGATATTGACATGCCGGAAATCACCGGATTGGAATTGTTACAAACTCTGAAAAACCCACCAAAAACCATCTTAACCACCGCCTATTCGGAATTTGCACTCGAAAGCTACGAATACGGTGTGATTGACTACTTACTAAAGCCCATCTATTTTCCGCGTTTCTTAAAGTCGATCGAGCGCTACCTTTCCTTGCAATTTATTGAAATAGAAACCACAACTCCGACCGCACTAAACGTAAAAGTAAACGGAAAAAACATCGACATCCGACTGGATGATATTCTGTATGTTCAGAGTTACGGGAACTATGTTAAGATTTTCACCAAAGCCAAAACCTTTGTCACCGCCATGACGACCAATCAATTGGTACAGGAATTACCGTCGGATAAGTTTATGCGGGTGCACAAATCGTATATCATTGCGATTCATAAAATTGACGTTCACGAAAAGGAACACATCGTGATCAACGAAGAGAAAATTCCGCTAGGGATTACCTTCCGCCGCGAGCTTAACGAACGTTTGCGTCCCTTATCGTAACTCTTTCCTCTTTCCTCTTTCCTCTTTCCTCTATCGTATACAAAAACAGGTGTTTGTACGTATAAGCTGTTGTTTTGCTTTCACTATTTTTGATACAGATCGATTTCCCACTATAAATCCTCTGTTTTACGGACAATCTGCACTTTAAAGCCTCCTCTACATGCTTTGAAGCGGATACTTTACTGCTGTAAAGAATCGCACAATCATTCACAAAAACAAATCAAACAGTAACCAACAAACAACTCACATGGAAAAAACACTCAAGTCCGAAATTCCACTTAACTACGAAGATCGATTTACCGAAGTGTGGAAGCATTGCCAAAGGGGATTGGTATATCCATCGCCCTTTGCTATTTTTACAACTTTCTGGTTTAACAAAAAAAGGGACAAAGCCCCTTTAACCGGTAAACAACTGTCTGTTCATAAAAATCAGTTGTCGGAATTAATGGCCTCCATTCGCTCTAAAATCACCACCAACGAAATGCTAAAAGATCGTAATACGACGGTTATTTTAGGAATTTCGTTTGAAAACTGGGCCAAAATCTGTCAGGAGGAAGGCCGACCACTGCCCAAAGGCATGAAATTAAACTATCCGGAAGACAACAATCCTTTTACCTCTAAGGTATTCCGTGCTTCCAATGAAGCTTTTGTCGATTCGCATGGTGATATTTGGTTACACATTAAAAGTGACAGCGAAAAGGCCTGTAAGATTGTAAACGAATTACTAGTTGAGGCCCTAAAAGACATCACGGATGCACATTACTCTCAGGACGCCGCTTCCAAATCGAACGAAGAAGACGGTCATCGCGGAAAAGTACTCGGATGTCGCTTTTCGGAAAACCTCAACAATCCTTCCGATCCGATTACCATTGCCAAACATACCCTGATTGGTTGTGACGATATGGCGCATTTTGGCGGCTCGTTTGTCTTGACCCAACGTTTCCTTATCAACTGGAATCAGATCAATATGATGACCGAAGATCAGATAGAAGATCTTATCGGTCGAAAAACCGACGATACCATTATCCCCGACCGCGATTCCCGATCACACATCAAATCGGCGCGTATTCAGGACGAAAATGGAAATACCACTCCGGTATTACGTCTTGGTTTGCCTTTTGGTAGAGCCAAACAAAACAACAATTCCGGGTTCCGTACGCCAAAATCCATTACTTTATCGGACGAAGAGGGAATCTATTTTGCCGGATTCAGTAAAGAAGCCGGAATTCTGGAGAACATCATGAGCAACCAGATTGGTCCGGACAGTGGTTTTATGAACGATCGTTTGTTTAATCATCTGAGATCCGATTTGGGTGGTATTTTTTATATTCCAAGTGTAAACGATTTGGAATTGAATACCATGGCCGCCTATAAAAACGATTTTAGTTTTATAAACGCTGCCGACTGGTCGCGTTTCCCGGGTGTTGACTGGACCCGATTGGACCGTCATTATCAAAATGCATCCAAAAACGGACTGATGTATTACAATCATCAAAACTTTCTGTTTACCATGTCGACCCGAATCGGGCGGGACAACGATTATTTCAAAGTCCCTACCAATCGTGTTTTAAGTCTTCTGGAGAACATTTTCTCCCTATGGCAGGACAATTGGTATTTCAACCGAAAACAAGAAGAAATCAAAGACGATATTCGTCATTATATAGCGCAATACCACGGCAGTGATAAACCGGCGGATATTATGAACGAATCCATTATGATTCGTAAAGGATGGGCCATCCGATTGAGTTTGCATTTATTCAGTTCGGCCGATTACGGTTTCAGAGGCCGCAAAATCCGACTGGAAGACGGGACTTTAATTCCGTATTCGTCCTTCCGCGAAAAAGACGGTACGATTGTGTACGGATCGGATACCTTCCGTATTTCGCCCGAAGAAATCATTGTAGGCGCTATGCCCAATCTTTCTTTAGGAGAAGGACGTTATGTAATGCGCTATCTATCAGATTCCGAACGTTTGGATGGTTTCTTAGCCAACCTGAGTGAGGCTTCGGGTGTGGGACACGTGATTCCGCATTTTGAAAAAGCATTGCAAAAAGGACTAAAAGTCATGATGGACGAGATTCTGGACTATGAAAAAAATACACCTGCTATCCATGACAACGACACCGATGCCGTTAAAAAAGAAAAACAAGACAAGAAAGACCTATACCGTTCGGCCTATCTATCCCTACAGGGAATTTCCGAATACTGCTTGAATTATGCCGAATTGGCACGTCAAACAGCAGCCAAAATGAGTGAAGGTCAGGCCTGGGAAAAACAAAACCTGGAATCGATCGCCTACCGCATGACGAAACTGGCAACCGAAAAACCGGATACCTTGGTAGAAGCCGTTCAGTTTATTTTTACCCTGCACAGCTGTTTACACCTTAACGGAGAGCCGACGGCTATTGGACGTATGGATCAACTTTTACAGCCATTCTACGAAAAAGATACCATTACCCAAGACGAAGCACAGGAAATCATCGATGCGTTCTATATCAAACTGGACGAAAAGGTACAACAAAACCGTATCTTTATGGAAGACCATCAACCGTTTGGAAACCTGGCTATGGGCGGAAGTTCCGGACCGTATCCGCAAGGTGCTTCCCTGGGACAATGGATTCAGCAGATTACGGTTGGCGGTACCAAAGTTGACGGTAATCCGAATTTCGAAGATACCCAACCGGCTTACAACGACATGACCCGTTTGTTTATCCATGCTTCCGGGCGATTACCGCTCAATGCGCCTTGTTTGTCCCTACGAACCCGCGCCGATATTCCGAAAGAGATTCTGGAAGACGCCGCACATGCCTTACTTTCCGGTGGCGCACACCCGATTTTGCTAAATGATGAAAAAATCATCAAAGGATTGTATCACAGTGGTGATGGTGTGGGTGGTGATCTCGGTCGTGAAACCGATAAATGGAATTCAGCTGTTAGCATGGCATCGGCACAAAACTATGCCTGTGATGGTTGCTACGAACCGCAATTCCCAGGTGAAAACTGGTTTTCCTTAGGTGGTTTCTCAACCTTACAACCGCTGGAATGTGCCTTGAATCAGGGACGTACCTATTCGTCTGCCGGAGAATCGTATTTGTTCGGACAGGTGGTTTCATTAAATTCCAAACCAGCCGATCAAATCAAATCGTTTAAAGAATTGGTGGATATTTATTTCCAGCATTTCGAATGGCTCAACCGTAAAGCCTTTAACGGTCAGATCATGGGATTTGGTGCCAATACCAAGTTCTGCCCTTCTCCTATTCTGAATGTTTTGATGGACGACTGTCTGGCAAAAGGAATGGATTTCTATAACGGAGGAACCAAATACAACATTTACGGACCGTGTTATATTTCGTTAAGTGCTGCGATTAATTCGTTATATGCGATCAAAACGATGGTTTTTGATGACCGAAATGCCGTAACCACACTTCCGGAATTACTGGAATGTCTGTGCTGCGACTGGGGTCATAAGATGACCGAACCGTTTATCAGTAACCTGGCCGGTGCCTCGCGAATTGCAGGTCGTTCCGATCGTTTTAAACGTCTGAGGGAAATCGCTTTGGCGCAACCACGCTACGGACGAGGTCATGCCGATATCGACGCTTTTGGTAATACCATTGTCGAAGGAATCGCAAAACGATCGATCAGTACATTTACCGAGCCTTGGCCACAATTGTACGAAAGTCTGAAAAAACTGGCTACCAATCTTGGTACGACAGAACATCCGTTTGGAATTCAAATCCAGCCGGGTGTGGGAACTTTCGAAAACCACGTGGAAATGGGAGCCTGGAATGGCGCCAGCGCCGACGGTCGTCGTTTGGGTACTACGGTAGCCTCCGATCTTAGTGCAATGCCAAGTCCTGTCGATCTTCCGATTGAACACCAACATGCCGGTTTTGAAGAATCATTAGCCGGTTTTGATGGTATCGGTGCGGAATTAATGAGCGATGGCGCGCCAACCGATTTTAATATCGATGAAGACTTCCCGGTGGAAAGACTCGTTCGGGTGATGCAACAATTTGCCAGAGGTCAATCGTCCAATATCCTAACGGTTACGGTGGCCAATCCGGATACGTTTACAGAAGCCACGGGTTCACCGGAACAATACGATTTACTTCGGGTACGTACCGGAGGGTGGACAAACTTCTTTACTTCGGTATTCCCGACGATTCAGGATCAGCACCGCCGTCGTCCGGTTTCAACACCAGAAGAAGTCAAAAAAGAAAAAAGTATGGCAAAGGGTTG
The DNA here is from genome assembly GCA_023446155.1 of Bacteroidota bacterium. GTDB lineage: Bacteria > Bacteroidota > Bacteroidia > Flavobacteriales > Flavobacteriaceae > Flavobacterium. Next base: position 159,582 of record JAEXIT010000001.1, on the reverse strand, counting down.
TCCTTTCCATCAAAAAATAGCGCAGGAATAGTAGCCTGTTCTTAAATTTGGGAAAAAGCACCCTGGGGAAACCCGGGGTGTTTTTAGTATAAAAACAACAGAACCATTGCTATAAATCTATATTTTTGTAGTGCAATTACTTTAGTATGACCCAATACGACCTTTTACGTCAGCATATTGCTTCCATTTGTCCGCTTTCGGATAGCGAATGGGAGTACGTATCCCGTCATTTTACCTTTCGAAAACTGCGCAAACATCAGTTTTTGGTCCAAAAAGGCGAAATGGTACCCTGTGAATTCTGGATCATCAAAGGCCTGGTAAAAACCTATGCCATCGATTGCGACGGTAAAGAACACATCCTGCAATTTGCCATGGAGGAATATTGGACCAGCGATTTTCACGCGTTTCAAAATCAGGTTCCGGCTTGTATGTATATGGATTGTATTGAAGATTCGGAATTTTTCTGTCTGAAACTGGAAGATCGGGAGAAAATCTGCCATGAGATTCCGGCTATGGCGAATTTTTTCAGAATCAAAGCCAACTATGGTTATATCGCGCTGCAACAACGCATTATGTCGTTACTAACCGAAACCGCTGAGGAACGGTATAACAACCTCATCAAAAAATTACCCCGATTGATTCAGCGGGTTCCTAAAAAACTACTGGCATCCTATCTGGGCGTAACCCGTGAAACTCTTAGCCGACTCAAAAGCTAAACATGTGATCTACGTCACAAAAAAACGGTGACCTAACTCCTCGCACAGCATTCTCCCTATTCGGACATTTGTATTGTTCCTTATGACACTACAAATATGACCGTTGAAAGTTGTTTTACCCGATGTTTTTACAAGTTACTGTGTACTAATTATTATTAGTTCCGATCGTATTCTATCCGATTTTAAATCGGATACTTATAGGATCGAATCTAATAATAATGCATTACACGTTACCCGTTTGCGGTAACCCAAACCTATGAAAACAATTCAAAACAATACAGCTGCCATGGCAACTCCTTCGAAATCTAAAAAACTTCCGGCCGCTTTATGGGCCTTAACCATCAGTGCCTTTGGTATTGGCACCACCGAATTTGTAATTGTCGGTCTGCTACCCACAGTTGCCAACGATTTAAAAACATCTATTTCCTCAGCAGGTCTGCTTGTAAGCCTATATGCCTTGGGCGTTGCCGTAGGTGCACCGATATTAACCGCTTTAACCAGTCGGATCAATCGTAAAAAACTATTGCTCGGTGTAATGGTCCTTTTTATCATTGGTAACGGATTGGCTTCGATTGCCCCCTCTTTTATCACCTTAGTCCTCGCCCGAATCCTAACCGGATTTGCACACGGTGTTTTCTTTTCGATCGGAGCGACCATTTCGGCCAGCTTAGTACCCGAAGACAAACGCGCCAGTGCGATTGCGATTATGTTTGCCGGATTAACCGTAGCCATTGTTACCGGTGTACCCTTAGGAACCTATATCGGACAACATTTCGGATGGCGCGCTACTTTTATCGGTGTGGCAGCTTTAGGGATCATCGGATTTATTGCCAGTAGTCTTTTAATTCCGGATACGATTCAAAAAAGCAAACCACTACAATTAAAAGATCAGTTAAAAGTACTCAAAAACCCATCGATATTATTGGTATTAGCGATTACCGCCTTAGGCTATGGTGGAACTTTTGTGAGCTTTACCTATATGGCGCCACTGTTGGAAAGCATCTCCGGTTTCTCCGCCGATGCAACCAGTTTACTGTTATTGATCTATGGAATTGCCATTGCCTTGGGAAATGTGATCGGTGGAAAAGTCGCCAATCAAAAGCCGATTAAAGCACTAATGATCATGTTTGTATTACAAGCCATCGTATTACTGGTTCTTTCATTTACCGTCTTTAATCAGGTGACGGCCGTAATTACCTTGTTTGCGATGGGAATTCTGGCGTTTTCGAATGTTCCGGGATTGCAACTTTATGTGGTGCAAATGGCCGAAAAATACCTGCCGGGAACCGAAGATGTCGCTTCGGCATTGAATATCGCCGCCTTTAACGTCGGAATTGCTATCGGTGCTTTTATCGGTGGACATGTTGTCGAATCGTCATTAGGTATTCAATCCACACCATGGGTCGGTGCGCTATTGGTCGCCATCGGATTTTTGGTGACACTTATCAGTTATAAACGCGAAAAAAACAATTGATCATGGAAACTATTTGTACCATCCATATTCCGGGAAAGATGACCATCGGATTGGAATTTCCACTTGATAACGACTGGTCGCTGGAGGGCGAAAAAAAACGCAGTCTTTCCGGACGTCCGTTTGGAATTCCGGATATTAGTCGGCATACGGAATACATTCAATTAGCGGATCAACTGGGTTTTGCCGCGCTTTGGATGCGTGAAGTTCCGGTGTATGATCCTGGTTTTGGCGATGGTGCACAACTTTTTGATACGATAGCCTATCTCGGGTATATCGCCGGAATCACCAAATCCATTACTCTTGGAACTGCGGCCATCGTTTTACCGTTGCACGATCCGTTGCAACTGGCCAAAGCCGTTGCTTCCATCGAAAATTTATCCGGAAGTCGGTTTTTGTTTGGTGTCGGATTGGGCGATCGTCCGGTAGAGTTCCCTTTGTTTGGGTACGATTTTGAAAGCCGAGCCGAGCGTTTTCGTCGTAATCATAGTATTATCGAAGAAGCCTGGAAAACACAAAGCGGTCTTAGTCAGTATTATGAAAACCTAAATCACAACATACAAGTATTCCCGAAACCGGAAAATCCGATTCCATGGATTATCGCCGGTCGGGCGCAACAAAGTATGGATTGGATCGCCCAAAATATGCAGGGTTGGTTTAATTATCCGCGTCCGATAGCCGAAACCGCAGCGCAGATTATTGACTGGCGAAATGTCCTTTACGACAACAATCAGGCGTCCAAACCCTATATCACGGCTTTCCATCTAAATCTTTTGTCGGATGATGATGCGCCATTTCGTCCCCATCGCTTTGGTGGATCCGTAGGCATCAACGGACTGTTACCCTTGCTCAAAGCCTACGAAGAAGCCGGCGTGAATCATATGGCCTTGCATTTTCGAAAATCGGAAACGCCAATTAAAGAAGCTCTCGAACGTATTGCCACAACTATTTTACCTGATTTTAATTATAAAGAAAACGATTATGCTATTTAAAAAACATACCCTCGGAAACATCGAATTACAAAACCGTATCGTCATGCCACCGATGACACGTTCCCGCGCTGCCAAAGGCGAAGTTGCCACGTCACTTATGGCCGAATATTACGAACAACGAAGTTCCGCCGGACTTATCATTTCCGAAGGAACGCAAATTAGTCAACAAGGACAAGGCTATGCCTGGACACCCGGAATTTATACGCCAGAACAGGTTGCAGGGTGGAAACAGATTACCGATGCCGTACATCGCAAAAACGGAATTATTTTCGCGCAGTTATGGCATGTTGGCCGGGTTTCGCATACAGCCTTACAAAAAAATAACGAAGCACCGGTTTCGTCCAGTGAATTGGTAGCCGATGGTGTAAAGGTGTTTGTAGATCTTGAAAATCTCGGACCAGAAAATGGCGTTGGCGAAATGGTACAACATTCCAAGCCAAGAGCGCTTAATCAGGCGGAAATTAAAAAAATTGTATCCGATTATGTTAAAGCAGCTCAAAATGCGATGGCAGCCGGATTTGACGGTATCGAATTACATGCAGCCAATGGCTATTTGATCAATCAGTTTATCGACTCACAAGCCAACAACCGAACTGATGAATATGGTGGTACGCTTGAAAACCGACTGCGATTTCTAAAAGAAGTCGTTCAAGCCATTTCGGATGCCATCGGTAGTGAAAAAGTTGGTGTTCGTCTGGCGCCGTTAACCACGCTGCAAGGTACCATTGATGATAATCCCCTGGAAACCTATACCGAAGCCATCAAACTTTTGGAACGGTTGAAAGTCACCTATGTTCATATAGCCGAAGCCGACTGGGATGACGCGCCGGTGATGGAACGTTCGTTTAAAGACAGCATTCGGGCTATTTTTTCCGGGACCCTGATTTATTCCGGGAAATATACCAAAACCCGGGCCGAAGAAGCCCTAGATCAAGGTTGGGCGGATCTGATCGGTTTCGGTCGCCCCTTCATCGCCAACCCGGATCTTCCCTACCGACTCGAACATGATTTACCGCTTAACGAGCCGCGGCGCGATTACTTTTTTGGTGGTGGTGTTACCGGTTATACCGACTATCCTTTTTATCCTATCACAACAAATACAATTAAATAATAACGATACAACATGAGAACCTTAGGAAATTCTTCTCTCGAAGTGTCCCCTATCACCCTTGGTGCTTTTGCAATTGGTGGTACAATGTGGGGCGGAAATGAAAAAAAAGACTCCATTGCGGCCATTCAGGCTTCCATTGACAATGGTGTGACCAGTATTGACACTGCTCCGTTTTATGGTTTTGGTCTGAGTGAAACCATGATTGGTGAAGCCATCAAAGGCCGTGATCGTAGTAAAATTCAATTACTGACAAAATTCGGTCTGGTTTGGGACGGAAGCAACAACGGTAAGGGAGAATTCTTCTTTGAAGCCGACGGACAACCCATTTATAAATATGCGTCAAAAACAAATGTGATCAAGGAAGTCGAAGAAAGTCTGCAGCGTTTGGGAACGGATTATATCGACTTGCTGCAATTGCACTGGCCAGATAATACCACACCGATATCCGAAACCATGGAAGCAATGGAAACACTGATCCAGCAAGGAAAAATCAAAGCCGCCGGCGTTTCCAATTATACCGTTGGTCAACTGGACGAAGCCCAAAAAACCGTACCTTTAGCTTCCAATCAGGTCCCTTATAGTATGCTTAACCGTAGTATTGAAAAAGATTTGGTTCCCTACAGTCGGAATCAAAATATTGGTATTATTGCCTATAGCCCGATGGAACGCGGATTGCTGACCGGAAAATATTTTACAGATGGAAAACTGGCTGAAAACGATCATCGCAACGGTTATTTCAATCAGTATGATCTGGAAAAAGTACAGGATTTTTTAAACAAAATACGACCTATTGCCGATGCTAAAAACAGTACATTAGCACAATTAGTACTACGCTGGACGGTTCAGCAACCGGGAATTACGGCAGTACTTGCTGGTGCGCGAAATGCCGAACAGGCGGTTTCAAATGCTCAGGCCTTGCATTTCGAATTGAGTACCGACGAATTGACATTTATCACAAACCAACTTCATACTTTATAAACCATCATGAAAAAAATTTTAACATTAATAGCCAGTGTGACCCTACTTTTTAGCGGTGTTACCACTATCGCACAAACGAAAAAAACAACAACTATGAAAAAGAAAATCTTATTTGTGGTGACCAGCCATGATCAAAAAGGCAATACCGGACAACCAACCGGATATTTTCTTAGCGAAGTGTCACATCCGTGGGAAGTATTACACAACGCCGGATACGAGATCGATTTTGTAAGTCCGAAAGGTGGTAACGCTCCGGTAGATGGATTCGACTTAAAAGACCCGATCAATAAAAAATTCTGGGATGACAAAGTGTACCATGCAAAAGTGGAAAACACCATGAAACCTTCGGAAGTAAATCCCAAAGACTACGTTGCCATTCATTATGCAGGTGGTCACGGTGCGATGTGGGATTTACCCGAAAATAAAGAAATCGCTGCTATTGCGACCAAAATATATGAAAACAACGGGATTGTCAGTGCCGTTTGTCACGGACCTGCCGGTTTGCTTAACATCAAATTGAGTAATGGAAACTATTTGATTGCCGGTAAAAAAGTAAACGGTTTTACCAATGAAGAAGAGATTGCTGTGGGATTGGAAAAAGTGGTACCCTTTATGCTGGAAGATCAGTTAAAAGCACGTGGTGCGAAGTTTGAAAAAACGGGGAACTGGCAATCGCATGTTGTAGCAGATCAACGTCTGGTTACCGGTCAGAATCCCGCTTCTGCGGAGGCAGTTGGAAAATCGGTTTTAGCCGAATTGAAAAAATTATAATCCGATTATTCTACTAATTTAAACCTGACTGGTTTCGAAAACCAGTCAAGTTTTTTTCTTTCCTTTTTAATACATTTGTGACCGTATACAAAACAAAGTTTTATGAGTGATACGCCCCATTTACGCACGGTTAACGTGACCCGCTATATCACCCCATTACGGGAAGGTGGTTCGCTCCCTGCGCTTGCAGAAGCCGATGACGATTTTAAATATGTACTAAAATTTAGAGGTGCCGGCCACGGTAGTAAGGCATTAATTGCCGAACTTATCGGTGGTGAAATCGCACGTGTCTTAGGACTTCGGATTCCGGAAATCGTTTTTGCCAACCTTGACGAAGCTTTTGGCCGTACTGAAGCCGACGAAGAAATACAAGACCTCCTACAAGGGAGTCAGGGATTAAATCTGGCGCTACACTTTTTATCGGGTGCTATTAATTTTGACCCTGTTGTTACCGATGTCGATCCATTATTAGCCTCACAGATTGTATGGTTGGATGCTTTTATAACCAATGTAGACCGGACTTTCCGGAATACCAATATGCTGATTTGGCATAAAGAAGTATGGCTGATTGATCATGGAGCGTCTTTTTATTTCCATCATTCCTGGAACAATTGGGAAAACCATGCAAAGAGCCCTTTTACGTTGATCAAAGATCATGTTTTACTTCCCAAAGCAACAGAACTCGAGCAAGTTGATGTGGTTTTTAAAGCAATTTTAACCGAAGAAAAAATCCGCGAAATCGTAAACCTGATTCCGGATGAATGGTTATTGTGGGATGACAATCGCGACACTCCGGAAGATCTGAAAGAAGTTTATACTCAGTTTTTACTGATCCGAAAAAACAATTCTGAAATTTTTATAAAAGAAGCGCAAAATGCAAGACAAACACTTATATGAATATGCTGTGATTCGTGTTTTGCCTAGAGTTGAGCGCGAAGAATTTTTGAATGTTGGTATTATCCTTTTTTCCAAGAGTGCCAAATACATTAATGTTCGTTTTTCCATAAATGAGCAAAAACTCTTGATGCTTTCAAACGAATTGGACCTCGAACAACTACAGCTAAATCTAGAGTCGTTCGAAAAAATTGCACTTGGTCACAAAGACGGCGGACCAATTGCACAACTCGACATTCCCTCTCGCTTTCGATGGCTCACTGCTGTGAGGAGTTCGGTCATACAAACATCCCGCCCTCATCCCGGTTTTTGCGGTAATCTGGACAGCACTATTGAACGGCTTTTTACCGAACTCGTTTTATAATATTAATGAGAAACACTATTGGAGTACAGATTAATAATCAGTACTCCAATAATTATAAAAAGAATTCCGATTATAGCCGGAAAATCCAACGATTGATTATAGACCAGATAGCCAATTCCCGAGATTAAAACAATTCCCAGACCCGACCAAATGGCATAAGCGATCCCTATTGGCATTGATTTAAGTGTTAATGACAAAAAATAAAATGCAATGGCATATCCTACAATTGCTACCATACTAGGCCACAATCGGGTAAACTGCTCCGACGATTTTAACGCACTGGTCGCTATTACTTCAAAAAAAATAGCTATTATCAAAAACAGGTATTTCATTTTCTTCTTTTAAGACTTTAAAGATACGTTTTTAGTCCGACTCTTATTTTATAATGCTTTAAATGGACTGCATTCGGATACCAAAACCTACACAATATTACTCAAGAATACTCAAATTTAGAATTCTAAAAAACTGAGTATCTATACGTAGGTCAAAACATTCCATGAGTTAGCGCAATTGCCTTACTTTGTTGGTGTAATGCACTTACGTTTAGTTATGATGTTTTTGGTTTTGTAGTATTTTTTCAACATCAGGTAAGTCCTTATTTCAGTTAATTTATTTCAGTATTTTTATTTTAAGGACTAAACTAAAGTACATTATGTGAGTTTGGAAGACAGTCAGTTCATCTGGCTGTCTTTTCAAACCGTTTTAGAGCTTTTTCTATTTTATTCATTTATAAACCGAACAGTTTTCAATTTTCTATTCCAGTTCGTATTTATAAGCCTAATCCAAACTGTTCGGTTTCAAAAAAAGAAACTTAGTTGAAAAATTCACAATCAATGTATTAACAACAACAACTATACCCGTTTTTATATTTTTATTGTATCCTCGTTAAAAAACCAACATATAATCTCAAATCATACCTTATTAAAAAACAAAAACATCACAAAACATTATTTTTGTAACCTTTTTTTATATTTTAAATCAAATAATGTAAAGTAAACGAATAAAATTCACTCCTTTTTAGTAAACATTCGTATCTTTACCAAGCCCCATTTCTTTTTAAAATCTGTCTAAATAATTTTTTAATTATGCCAATTTTAATAAGAACGACATCTAATAACAAGGACTTTAAAGAACTTGTTGCTTTACTGGATCATGAATTAAAAATTAAGGATGGGCATGAACATTCTTTTTTTGAACAGTTTAATAAAATAGATAAAATTAAGCATGTTGTTTTAGCATACAAAGAAGATAAAGCCGTTGGTTGCGGTGCTTTAAGGCAATATTCCGATGACATAACTGAAATCAAAAGAATGTATGTCCATCCCGGTTTTCGTGGCCGGGGAATCGCCGGTGAAATATTAAAAGAACTGGAACGATGGGCTACAGAATTGTTTTTTTCGGAATGTATTTTAGAAACCGGTAAAGAACATGCTGAAGCGGTTCGCCTTTATGAAAAATCGGGGTATCATTTAATCCCCAATTTTGGACAATACGAAGGTGTTGCGAATAGTTTATGTATGAGAAAGATCATCTTATAATTAGACTATAAACGGTATTTTTTTTATAAAAAAAAAAGAAGTCAAAAACTTCTTTTTTAATAGTATACCATGTCTTAAATTGTTTTATGAATCCTGTGTATCGGGATTACTACGCCTTGTTTTAAAATAATCCGTTCGTCTGTAACTCCCCAAATAGTGGTCTCTACAACTTTTTTAGACACATTATCTTCAAAATAAATTTTGATTTTCCCATGTTCCAGATTACCCAAAGCCAAAGCACGATTTAGATCTTCTATCCGTCTTTTTATCGCCAATCCGTCTTCTTCTAATACATCATTTTCAGGGAAGTTCAGTGTTTCTATAACCTCTTTGCTTACTATTTCAAAATTCGCATCCATAAGTTCTTTTTTCATTTAATTAAATACTCACATATATTAACTAAATTAAAAAAAAATCCCTTAAAGATCTCATAAAAAAGTATTAAAAAAGCCACAATTTCTTGCAGCTTTTTATATATTACTGATTTGTATTATTTTATATATGTTTTATTACCGTTGTCATTGATATAATACTTACCTCCTCTTGGCCCGGTATACACTTTTTTACCATTATAAGTACCGGTCACCTTATCTTCAGGCACTGCTTTTGTTGCTTTCACCGGTTCTTTGGTAACTACTGCTTTTTTTGTTTCTGTTGTATTTCCTTTTTTAGCGTCAGCTTTAGCAGCTGTGGTTAACTTGGTTGCTTTTTCTTTTACCGTTTTAGTATCCTCTTTCACCGTCTTTTTAGTATCGACAGTTGCTTTACTCGTTTTCTCTTTTACCGCCTTTGTATCTTCTTTGGCTTCTTTTTTTACCACTGTTTTGGCTTCATCGGTTTTCTTTTTTGCCTTAGTCGTTTCGGTATCGACTTTTTTAGCGGCCTTTTTAACAGGTACTTCCTGAGCAAAAACGGTCAGTGAAAAGACCATTAACAAGCTAAAATAAATTGCTTTTTTCATATTCATAATTTTAGATTATTATTTAATTTTTAACTTAAAAAATCAATTATTCAATATAAAATTACAAACAATAACACATATAAATAACAAAAAACATTCGTTTTTTATTAGAATTTCATTAAAAAAGCCACATCTATATAGACTGCACCCAAAAGATTAGACAAATTTATAATTAATTATTATAATAGTGAGCTCGATATTTTATCGGGCTCATTTTGTTTAGATTTGATTTAATTCTTTCGTTATTGTAATAGATTATATATTTATTAATTTCTTTTTTTAATTGTTGTATTGATTTGAATTTTTGAGTGTAAAACATTTCAGATTTTAATATTCCGAAGAAGTTTTCAATAATTGCATTATCTAAACAGTTTCCTTTTCTTGACATGCTTTGTACAATACCCTTTTGTTTTAATAAGTATTGATAATGGCTCATTTGGTATTGCCAGCCTTGGTCAGAATGAAGCATTAAATTTGTATTATTCGGTATTTTTCTAAATGCCTTTTTCAGCATCATAACCACTTGATTGAACACCGGCCTCTCTGTGAGTTCATAGCTGATTATTTCTTGGTTAAACAGATCAATTATTGGTGATAGATATAATTTATTCCCAGCTACGTTAAACTCTGTAATATCGGTTGCCCATTTTTGATTTGGAGCTTCTGCTTTAAAATTTCGTTCTAGTATATTGGGGGCTATTTTGCCATTTTCACCTTTATAAGATCTATACTTTTTTACTCTAATAATACTTTTTAAACCTAATAGATTCATTAATCTGAGAACTGTTTTGTGATTAATAATTATTCCTCTATTTTGAAGTTCATCGGTTATTCGTCTGTAGCCATAACGTCCTTTATGTCTTTGGTAAATAACTTTGATTAGATCTTTAGTTGCTTTGTATTTATCAGGTGATTTGCTTTGCTTTTGATGATAATAAAAACTGCTGCGCGCCATATTTGTTAGATCTAGAAGCAGATCTAAATCAAATTTATGCCTTAACTCGATTATGGCTTGGGATTTTTCCTGGCTTGAATTAAGGCTTGTAACTTTTTTAGCAATTCATTCTCACAACGAAGTCTTTCGTTTTCTTTTAGTAGTTCTTCCTCTCTTGTTAGAGGCTTGTCTGATTTGCTTTTTTTGTCTTTATGATCACTCATGGATACTGGTCTGCCTCTTTTTTTTGGCTGCAGTCCTTCTAGTCCAAAGTTAGCAAAATCTTTTTTCCATTTTAAAATTATGGAAATATTGGGGATATTGAATCTAATTCCAGCCTGTATCAAAGAAAGAGATTCCTTCTCTATACTCTTGAGTACTTTTAGCTTAAAGTCGGCTGAATAGCTTCGATTTATTCTTGACAGTAAACCAATTTCTCCATAGCTCTTATAAAAACTGACCCACTTACGAATATTCCATCTTGGAATCTGCTTCAATCTTGAAACATATCCATCGGAATAATGTTTCTCTAAAACCAACTCTACACATTCTAATTTAAATGCATAGTCATACTTTTGTTTTCTTTCCATAAAAAATGCCCCAAATAGTGTCTAACTTTTTGGGGCATGTTCAGACACGGGCTTTTTTTATTTCTTTTTAAAATTTCTGCCATACCAGATTAAAAAGCCGGTGACCGGAAGCATACCGCAAATAAAACAGGCGATAAAAGCCAGTATTTTTCCCGGAATTCCCAAAATAGCCCCTACGTGGATATCATAGTTGGCGGTGATGAGTTTCTCTCCAAAATTTTTAGCGCTATGATCCCGTTGTACTAACAGTTTACCAGTATATTGATCGATTTGTAAATTGTGATTGATATAATAGGCTCCGTCTACTTGTTGTACGTACACGTTGATCACATCAGTTTCTCCGGCTGGTTTTCCATAGTTATAGGCACTGGCCGAAGGATATTTTTCCCGACAAATTAGCAGTGTCGTATCCAATGCAGAAATCGTCCCCGGTTTTGCCACGATTGACTTTTCGGTTTTTACATCTGGTGGTGCAGTGGTTCCCGAACCGGCGACATACACTATCGCCTGAAACCAGGTAAAAGCCCATACCATTCCGGTAAAGGCAATGATGATTGCGATTGAGGCAATATAAAAACCAAGAATATTGTGTAAATCGTAGTTTTTACGTTTCCATTGCGTTGTCGATTTCCATTGGAACCAAATCCGCTGCTTTCGAGCGGCTTTGTTTTTCGGCCACCATAAGATGAGACCGGTAATGAGCATGATCACAAAAATAAAAGTGCCCCAACCGATAATGGGTTGTCCGATTTCCGTTTCCAACAGTAAGCTCCAATGTAGCATTTTTACAATATTGAAAAAATCGGTGGTTTCATCATAAACACCCAAAACCTTCCCGGTATATGGATTTACATAAACCGTCTGGTAGTATTCGATATTCCCAAAATAAAAAATAGAATCGGGTTTGTCTTTTCGTTTATAACTGCGGAATGTCCAGGCTTTGTCCGGATCGTTATACACAACAATCGAAGCACTTTTAATGCGCTCGCCAAGTTGCTGTTGTGTGGTTTCCCAAAGCTGACTAACCGGGATTGTCTTTTCGGTTTTTTCGGTGACATACATTGCGTCTTTTCGAAGCCAGTTGGATATTTCTTCATTAAATACAAAAATGCAGCCGGTTACGGAAAGAAAAAGAACAATGATGCCGGAAGCCAGTCCCAGGCATAAATGCATTTTTCCAATCCAATATTTAAAGTTTTTTTTCTTCTTTTTAGTCATCCTGGGAAACAGTTTTTTAGCAATTAGTTTGGTAAGGTATAAACGGCACTATGCCAGATAAACTGGTAGTCTTTACCATTATAATTTCCGGGTGTTTCCTCTTTTTGGGTGGCTTCTACCACATATTGCGTTTTATAGGGCGTCTTAAATGTCAACGTTCCGTTTTTGTCGGTTTTTATTTTTCGGGACCATTGATCCGGGATAAATAAATCGACTTCTTTTTCGGCAAATGGTTCGTTTTTATACGTGATTTTTAAAGTAACTTCACCTGCTTTTTTAGAGATATCGGCGATCGCGATACCCGATGGATTTTGTGAGGCCGTATCTGCAAAACCATTTCCTACGGTTGTTTTGGCAGTAGCATGGTAATGGGTTTTAAAAATTCCGAAGTTGTATTTGGTAAAATCAATGACTTCGATTTTATTGTTGTCCAGAATAAAGGTATACGTTCCGTTGGCCTTAGGTGTAAAAGAAGCCTTGTAAAAAAGATCGGATGGCGTTACCTCCAGTTTTGTTTTTTCGCCGTTTGGCGCGATGGCCCAAAGCGTGAAAAGTTGCATCTTGTTAAACGTATCACTGCCTACTTTTTCGCGGACATCATGTCCGTATTCACCAAAATAGACCCGTACTTCCTGTGGGGTATTGATTTTCCCTTTTGCATTGGTTTCGATCCACATAAAATGGGCAAAGCTTTTGGTAGCCCCCAGAATAAAAAGTGTAAAAATTAAAAGTAGCTTTCTCATAGTATACGAGTTTAACGGTTAAAATACAAATGGGCTACTCCTACGAGTTGCCCTGTTAATTGGAAACCTGTCAGATGCTAAATCTGACAGGTTTTAGGGTATGCTGTTTTAAAACGCTATATGCGCCAGTAATTAGAATTTATACGTTAATCCTGCCGTAATCGAACGCAATGTTTGTGGACTAACGGTCGACCATCCCGAATAATATTTTTCATTTGAAATGTTGTTCATTTTCAAAATGATATTAAATCGATCGGCAGTATAGGATAAAGCAGTATTGATCACGGTATAGCTTGGCAATACAAAAGTACCGATGTTGGAACGGTTTAATGTCTTTTGATCACTGGCATAATTTCCGCCAAAACCAAAACCAAATCCTTTGATGCTACCTTCGGTAAACGTATAATTAGCCCAAAGGTTTACCATAGTTTCCGGTCCGGCACTTTCCGGACGTAATCCTAAATAACCTGATGTTTCAAGGTCTTTGGTTACTTCGGCATTATTGGTGCTGAAACCGGCAATAATATTTAACCCTTCTACCGGATTGGCCACTACGCTTACTTCAAGCCCTTTGCTTTTGATTTCGCCACCTTGTGTATAGGTCGCCGGACCATTACCTACATTCATGACAATATTGCTAACGGTGATGTTGTAATAACTTGCTGTAGCGGTAAGTTTATTGTTGAAAAAGCTCGATTTCACACCAAACTCGTATTGGTTTGCTTTTTCCGGATCGAAAGTACGGAAACCTTCACGCTCATTAGTTACCGAGTTGGTAATAGCCTGAGGTAATACGTTTTTAAATCCGTTCATATAATTGGCAAAAACCGATAATTTGTCCTGAATCGGTTGGTATAATAAACCGAATTTCGGTGAAAAAGCGGTTTGCCCTTTCTTTTCGTCTTCTACCTGTCCGATAAAATGATCCACACGCAAACTACCCATAGCCGATAGTGAAGGAGTAATGTTGATCACATCCGAAATATAAGCAGCATAGGTTTCCGTTTCGGCATTCGAACGGGTAAATGAAGTTGATGCCAATGCGGTATCGGCAGCCAATTGAGTCAGGTTGGCGGTATCCTGGCTATTGGATAAAGTTACCACGCCAAAACCGGCCCATCCGGCACCATTGTCTTTTTGGATACTGTTGTAATAGTCCAGACCTACGATCATACGGTTGCGTAAACCGGCAATTTTAAAATCACCGATAAAGTTTTGCTGGATATCCGTGCTATACGTTTGTGCATTGGCTTTGGTAATATAACGGGTAAACGAATCGTCTGTACCACTACTGTATAAATAGGAGTAATAACCGTCCGATTTGGCCGTACTTCTGGAAATAGCCGTTTGTGAAGTCCACGAATCCGATAGTTTGTATAGCATTTGCGCCTGTAAACTAAAGGTCGGATTGCTAATGGATAATGCATTTGACGTAAATGAATTTTTATAATTTTTGTCAAATAGTTTGATATCGGTAAAAGGAAGTGGCGAATTTCGATTTAAGAACAACATCGGAGCATAAGAACCTTCCGAATTTAAAAACTCGGTATTGATCATAAATGTTAAACGATCGGATGCTTTATACGTTAACGATGGTGCGATAAAAAATGATTTGCTGTAACCGGCATCCTGGAATGAGTCTCCATTTTGGAAAGCGGCATTTACGCGTAAAAAGACATCGTTATTTTTCCCTAAAGGGGTGTTTATATCGGCAGTGACACGGTTTAGTCCATAGGTTCCGGTCTGATACGACAACTCGCCTCCAAAGGTTTCATATGGTTTTTTGGTCACGACATTAATCAAACCACCGTAAGAAATAAGGCTACTTCCATATAAGGTACCGGATGGTCCTTTGATGACTTCGATACTTTCGATATTTGAAAAATCAATTTTACCATTGTTGATATACGGTAATCCGTTCAACATGGTCGGTTGTACCGAAAAACCACGCATGGAAAAATACTCGGCTCCGTCACCACCTCGTCCGGTCGATTCCCATAAACGGGTGATTCCGGTCGCGTTTTTTAGTGCGTCATTAAAGTTGGTTACCACCTGTTCTTTCAGCAATTCTGCCGGAATGGATACATAAACCTGTGGGTTTTCAATATCTTTTAACGGCATTTTCGAAACGGTTGAGCTGCTTCTCTTTGTGAATTTGTTGGTTTTTTTCTCGTTGATCACAACGTCGTCCAACTCGTTAACGGTTTCTTTCAGAATGATATTGGGTAGTGTGGTTTGTGCGGCATTTAGTGTCACCTTGATTTCGGTTCTTTTGTAACCTACCATGGTTACACGTAGGGTATAGGTGCCGTAATTCAGATTGGAAATGGTGTACTGACCTTCGTAGTTGGTCGACGTTCCGTGGGCCGTTTTCTGTACCGATATACTGGCATTTGAAAGTGCAACTCCGGATTCATTTAGAACAACCCCTTTTATAGTTCCTTTGTTTTGAGCAAATGTTACTATGGAAAAAAGACTCCAGAATAACACTAGGATTTGTCTGTTCATCTGACTATTTATTTAGATTCATTAAATTTTATTGCAAAATTAAAAGGCAACCTCGGAATAGACAAATTAATTAAGAATAAATAAAATATATTATGTAAGTTACTGTTTGTTAATTGTTTGTAATTTTTATTGCGTGTGTTTGCGTAAAAAAATATAAGATTTTTTTTCTAAAAAAGACAGTGTGAGTTTTAGTGGTTGTGATAAAAAATTTGTTTTTTGTCGAGTAACCTTACTTTATCGTGTTTTTAAGAGTAGGAAAAAACTTTCGATAGAGCTTTTTTATAGGGTAATTGCTTTTATTTCACTTAGTTGTGAAATATTTTATAGTTTTAGTTTTGCTGCAATTTATTATAAAAAAGAGTACCCATATATGGTGTTGTTTTCGTTGTTTTTTTGCTTTTTTTAATGCATTTATAGGTACAAATGAGCGCGCGATTATAAAATGGACTAATGGAAGTTGTAATTGTTGAAAAAAAGATACATTTGTAAAAAATAAATACTTGATAACTCAAATATATTTCAATGGTAAATAAAGATTTGAATTTATTGCTTAATATGACAAAAGTGCAATCGATTGTATCCCGGAAATTCGATTCGCTGAGTGTCCATGGTCTCGGATTTAGTGATTTTATGATACTTTATGTTTTGTATAATGCGCCGGGACAACGTATGCGTCGAATCGATCTGGCTGAAAAAATCGGGTTGACCGCTTCCGGGGTTACCCGTTTGCTTGCTCCTCTGGAAAAAATCGGACTGGTAGGGAGGGAGGTCAATGTGCGGGATGCCCGGGTAAGTTATGTGGTAATTACGGCAAATGGCGAAAAGATATTTGAAGAAGCAAAAATAACCGCCGAACATATCGCAACGAATTTATTACCACCCAAAAAAGGAAAATCCATAGAACTGATGTCGGAGTTGTTGGCAGAACTGGGCGGTAATCTCTAATCAAAATCTAAAAAAATACAGAAAAATTTATACCAATATGCCTACTGTTGCACTACATAATGTCGAAGTATACTATACTGTTTTAGGCGACAATAACCCGGAGAGTATCGTGTTAATTCCCGGCTTGGGAAGTCAGCTGATTCGTTGGGATGAGGCTTTTTGTCAGACATTGGTTCAAAATGGTTTTCGGGTAATCCGGTTGGACAATCGGGACTCGGGTGCTTCCGTTTTTAAAACCGATCCCCAAAATGGGTATGGCAATGATCTTGAAAAAGCCTTTGAAAAAGTAAAAAGGGAAGGACCTCCGTATTCGCTAAATGATATGGCTTTCGATGTAATTGGATTATTGAACCATTTAAATATCGACAAAGCCCATATTGCGGGACGTTCGATGGGAGGAATTATCGGACAGTTATTAGCTGTGAATTACCCGGAACGAGTACAGTCGCTCACGATTATCATGTCGACATCATTAAATCCGGTTTTGCCTCCGGTCGCGCCGGATGTAATGGCTATGATGACCCAATCGCCGATAGATGTGGTAGCAAACCGCGAAGACTATATCAAACATGCACTGGCCTTTTCAAAGCGTATTTCAGGTGCTGTTTTTCCATGGGATGAAGTATGGGAACGCAAAATGATTGTAGCTGAATTAAAACGTGCTAAACCGGAGAATAGTACCTTCCGACAATTACTGGCTATGGGTTCCTGGAAATACGAGGAGGCAATTTTGAAGAAAATAACAGCGCCGACACTAATCATTCACGGTACGGAAGATCCGATTTTTCATCCGGAGTGTGCCCGGGATTTAGCCCGTTCCATTCCGGAATCCCAACTTCGATTTATCGAAGGGATGGGACATGCAATTCCATCGGAATGCTATGTTGTTGTAGTTGAGTTGATTATCGCGAATGCCAATAAGAGCAAGCACTAGTCGCATAAAATAAAAGGCCGTAGCGTGTCTGTGTCTATAAAAATATGTTTTTCTGTATCTGTGACTGTTGGTAAGGCCTTTATAGCTTTGTATTATAAAAATCAAATGCTATGAACCGTATCGTTACCGATAAAACAGCGTGGAGTATCACGGAAGTATATGCCACCGACATCCTACAGTTAAAAGTTTGTTTTAATAAATGGAACGATCGACCACAGCATATGTCGGTTGAAGCGTCGTTTGGAATTCCGTTTTTACAGTTCAAAAATAAAAAAGTGACTATCGGTTTTGCCAGTCTGCTCGTAAATGAAAATGGAGATATAGATTATGTACTATACCAACAAGCATGCGAGAATCCGGAAATGCAAACCGAATGGGAAAAGCAGGTTGCGATGGCGTTTTTGGAAAAAAGAACTGCTTTTCAAGATACCGATTCGCTGCAATCGGGAATTCTATGCCTTTTAAACTGGCTGGATTATAGCAGTAATTAAAGCGTTTACCAATACATTTGTGAAAATTTGTCTGATGAAAACAGAAGCCTTATACCAAAAAATAGCCAGGACCATAGCCGAACAAATCCATAGTGAAACGTTACAACAAGGCGACAAATTACCGTCAATCCGGAGTGCGCAGAAGTTGTATAATGTAAGCATCAATACGGTTAAATTGGCCTATTTGGAATTGGAAAGTCATTCACTGATCGAACCACGACCGAAATCGGGCTACTTTGTAAGTCAGACATCACAGCGAAAACGGGCATTACCCAGTGTAACCCGGATTAAGGCGACCGAAAAAAAAGAGACTGCTCAGGATCTGGTCGACAAAGTGTTCGGAACTATAGCCAATGAAGATGTAACACAATTTGCGTTAGGGATTCCGGGGAAAAATTTCCTTCCGTTGGCAAAGTTAAATAAAGCAATTATTAAAGCGGTAAAAGATCGGGACGATAGCGGAACGTCCTACGAACCGGTTCAAGGGAGTGAGCATTTACGTCGTGAAATTGCAAAATGGGCATTGGTATTGGAAGGCAAAATTACCGAAGATGACCTGGTGATTACTTCCGGTGCAATCAATGCGATTTATAACGGTCTGATGGCGGTGACCAAACCGGGCGATGCCGTAGCGGTTGAAACTCCGGCCTATTTCGGAATGTTGCGAGCGATTCAGCTTTTGGGATTACGTGCGATTGAAGTGCCAACGCATCCGGTTTTAGGGGTTGATCTCGATGCGCTAAAAGAAATTTTACCACAGGTGGCTGCCTGTTGTTTTGTGACCAATTTTAATAATCCGATGGGCTTTCAGATGCCGGATGAAAATAAAAAAGAACTGGTTCGATTGATCACCCATTATAATGTGCCACTGATTGAAGATGATATTTATGGGAATCTGTTTTTCGGAGCCGAACGTCCCAAGCCTTGTAAATACTACGATGAAGCCGGATTGGTGATGTGGTGTGGTTCGGTTTCCAAATCGATGGCACCCGGGTATCGCGTCGGATGGGTAGCACCCGGACAGTTTAAAGATAAAATTATCCGCCAGAAAATCGGACAAACGGTTTGTTCACCTTCGTTATTCCCGGATGTGATCGCACATTTTTTAGAATACGGAAGATATGATCATCATTTGAGAACCTTTCGACAGAAGTTGTATGCCAATTATTTGCAGATTCAGCGTGCGGTGGAAGCTTATTTTCCGGATAACACCAAGATTTCGCAGCCAAAAGGCGGTTTTATGCTTTGGCTGGAACTGGATAAACGAATTTGTACGGAAGATTTGTACGATCAGGCTTTAACGCAAAAAATGAATTTTGCACCGGGTCGAATGTTTTCACAATACAACCAGTATAACAACTGTATGCGTCTGAATTATGCAATGGAATGGACTGATCGCGTTGAAAACGATTTGAAAAAACTGGGCACTATGGTTAAGAACAGTATTTAAACAAATTTCGATTATTGCCGTAAAATTTTCTCCATTGCTTTTCCTTTGGCAAGCTCGTCAATCAGTTTATCGAGATAGCGGATTTTCTGCATCAGCGGATCTTCAATGTTTTCGACCCGGTAACCACAGATCACACCGGTAATTTTGGAAACATTCGGATTGAATTGTGGCGCTTGTGCAAAAAAGGTTTCAAAATCGGTTTTAGTATCGAGAAGTTGCTGTAAGCTTTGTTGATCATATCCGGTTAGCCAGCATATAATCGTGTCGACTTCATCTTTGGTGCGGCCTTTTCTTTCCGCTTTCTGAATATAATGCGGATAAACACTCGCAAATGCCATTTTGTATACTCTTGAATGATCCATCTTTATTGATGTTGTTGTTTCTATCGTTTTCGAAGAAATTAGTTTATCAGTCATACAAATTTAAACAAATAGATTGGATCAGGGAGTTTGTTGTTTATCGGAATGAATAGCAGGACAAATCCCATTTCTAAAACTTGTCCTACCTTCCTTTTTCTAAAGAAATTAATGATCACTAAACATTTTCAACATAATCATTATGGCATTATCGGAATGCATTCGCTCGCCATTTTCAAGGGATTCCTGAGCGGCTTTGGCGGCTCGTTGCCGCATATTCGTTTCATAAGCAGCTATCGCTTCCTGTAGGGTTTCGTATTCAGTCGACGTCAGGAATTCGCTTAATTCCAGCGCATCGAGCATGGCCATATTAGCGCCTTCGCCTGCAAACGGTGGCATTACGTGGGCTGCGTCACCAAGGAGCGTCACATTGGATTGCGCTTCCCAGGTCTGATCCAAAGGCATACAATATATAGGACGCGGGATAACCGTAGCAGGACTTTCGAACAGCTCGTTCCATTTGGAGTTCCATCCCACATATTCCGCTTGAAACCATTCCAACAATTGTTGGGTGTTGGAATAATCCAAACCATTGGTGGTTGCCCAGTTTTCCGGAACTTTAAGACTGGCATAAAAGGTTAATTCACCATTGCCTTTCATGCCCATAAGCAAGCATTTTTCTTTTCCGAAAGCCATAATTTTACCGTCGTTTAATAAAGTATGTATATTCGGAATGGCTTTGTTGGCATTTGGAATCGTAAATTCCACCATGGTAATACCAGAGTAAAAAGGTTTGATATCGGTAAGGTACGGACGTATTTTCGAATTAGCACCATCGGCAGCCACGACAAGATCGGCATAAGCAGTCGTGCCATTGTGAAAATACAATTGCCAACCTTCGCCTTGCTTTTCCATTCGGATAAAATGGCTATCCCAAACTACAGTTTCCGGTTGTAAAGAATCCAAAAGCATGTTGCGCAACGGACCGCGATCGATCTCTGGTCGGAAATGGGTATGGCCAAAGTTTTCCAACGGTTTGAAATCGTGATCACTATAGGCGATTTCGGCTTTTTCGTTCATGATCAATTTTTTGTCGGCGCCGGGGCGAAAATGACGCTTGAAAGTTTCGAATAAGCCGGCTTTGTATACGGCTGCCAGACCCGATCCTTCGTGTAAATCCAAAGGTGAACCCTGTAAGCGGGCTTCCCGATTATAATCGCGTTCGTATACGGTTACGTTGATTCCCTGAAGTTGTAAAAGCCGGGCTAATGTTAGTCCTCCGGGACCACCGCCTATAATGGCGATTTGTTTATGTGCTGGTTTCATATCCTATATTTACTATGGATACAAAGCTATCGCTGTTTTAAAACGGATACTAGTACAAATCGGTCGTTTTGATTTTTGGATAGTTCGCTCGGAACGACACCCGAGAATTTTTTGATCTCCTTTATAAAATGGTTCTGATCGGTAAAGTTTAATTCCGGAAATAATTTGCCTTGGGCGATATGTTCCAGTGAGGCTCTGAAACGTAGAATGGTGCAATACGCTTTTAGTGAAAGCCCAAACTGTTGGTTGAAATAACGGTTAATCTGCCGACTGCTCCACACGGTTTTTTCCGAAAGCTCCGCAACGCTCATTTCGCCTTTGGAGGTATAGATCAATTCAAAAAGCCGGTGTTTTCGCAGGTCTGTTTTTTGGGGTAAATGAGCTGTTAGTATTTGGGTGGCCTTTTTGTAAAAAGTGTCAAAGTCAATAAAATCCGCCGCGCCGAAATCCCAGAAATTATCAGCTAGCATTGTAGCGGTATTCAGTAGTGCAGCGATAGATTTTTGCAGGATATACTCAGCGCCTAATGGTTTAAAGCTAATTACAAAAGTACGGGTTTGCGGCTGAATGCTCCTTTGCTCGGGATAGGTCTCGAGTCCGAGAAGTAAGGTTTGAAAGGGATTGAATGCCGTTTGTGAAAAAAACAGGTCAATCCGACCATCGGGCATTACCACAACGTCCTTTTCCTGATCGGAAGGATTGGAAAATATCCCGATACTCTCGATATAGTCGGCAAGTACAGGTTCCGGGTCGCGGAATTGATATTGGAAATCCTTATCCATGGTATATCGGTGTTAGGATAATACGGGTTTAAAAGTAGCAAATAATCAATTATAATTGTGCCGATAAATGACGTTTTGTTCCGAAGTAAGCCTACCGTGAAATTCCTTCCGATACTAAAAATTGGTCCGAATAGAGGGGCAAAAAGTCCTTTAATGGGTATAGTTTAATAATTTTTTTAAAATAGTAAGAAAAAGTTAACATCAATTTAAAATAATAGTGGTAAATATATTTATATAAGAAAATTTAACATTTTTATGAAAAATTATTTTGCAGTAAAATTTTGGTATGAATTTTATTACTCTATTTTTGGCACACTTTTAAAAACAACAATGAATAAGTTCGTTCCATTACTTTTACTGTTTTCCGGATGCGTTTTTTCGCAATCGGATTCGCTGTCCATACATAACAAACGTTTTGAAAATCGAAAAACGCAAACGTATACCATCGATGCGAATACCGAACGAATTTACTACCAACCCAAATGGCACGAACCGGTTACCAATCTCTGGCAGGATTTCAAAGATACCAACCGCGATTTTATTGCCGATGATCACGCCTGGTACTTAGGAGGTGCTTTAGCGGCTACGGCGGTAATGATCCCATTTGATCAGGATATTATCGATGAATCCCGAAGATTTGCGGATAAAATGGGATTGTCGCCCGATAATAAATACGGGAGTTTAGGACCGCTGAGTAATATTCCTCAGAATACCGGTGCGGCGTTTTATCTGGTAGGGAATGGAACAACAGTATTGCTATTGTCGGCTGGTTTTATGACGCATGCCCTTTTTACAAACGATTACCGCGCCTATGCCACCGCTTCGGGTATGCTTGAAAGTATGGCGCTTTCAGGATTTTATATCCAGGTACTCAAACGAACTACGGGTCGGGAAAGTCCATTTATAGCACGGGAAAATGGTAATCCAGGCGGCGATTGGAATCCGTTTCCTTCTTTTACGGCCTATGGCGAAAATACACCTACTTACGATGCTTTTCCATCCGGCCACCTGGCCACTATTATGTCGGCTTTTACAGTGATTACCACCAATTATCCTGAGGTGAAATGGCTTAAACCGGTTGGTTATTCAGCTATTGGACTTTTAAGTTTCCAAATGGTTCAAAGTGAAGTACACTGGATATCCGATTATCCGCTGGCCTTGATCATCGGGTATTTTAGCGGAAAAAATATTGCCCGAAACCGTTTTATTGATCGCAAAAAAGACGGTCAGGTTAACCTCAAAAAAAAATACGATCTCCGGGTTACCGGAAATTACCACCGCTATGGCTTTCAAACTTTAGGCCTTAAAATGACATTCTAATGACAAAAATCCACCATTTACTATGCTGTATTATTGCAGCACTGTGCCTCCCTGTTTCATGCTTTTCACAAACAGTATCCGATACTTTGGTAACATCCAAAATGTTGGTAACATCCGATACCTTGCTAAAACAGGACTGCTTTTCGTATAAAAAACTGATTATTCCGTCGGCACTGATTATTGGTGGTACGTTGCTTCGACACTCCGCAATTAATAACGATGTGAAGGAATATAGAGATCGGAATTTTGGATCTTTCAAAACCTCTTTCGACGATTATTTCCAGTACAGTTCGATTGCGTTGACGTTTGGAGGGAATTATATGGGATTCAAATCCGAGCATAGTAATGCCCGTATGCTTTCGAATATGTTGGTTTCGAAATTGTTGCTAACAGCGATTACATTACCGTTAAAAAATAATATCGGTGATTTACGACCGGATGGCTCGGCAAATAATGCTTTTCCGTCCGGACATACTGCGGCTGCTTTTACCTGTGCAACCTTACATTTTTTAGAATATCGAAATAGCAATATATGGTTTGCCAGTGCCGGATTCCTGGTGGCAACAACTACCGGAACACTGCGGGTGATGAACAACCGCCATTGGGTGAGTGATATAACCGCAGGCGCCGGAATTGGTATGACTACGGCTATTTTAACCTATTATTTTAATCCACTGACGTTTGAGGTGAAAAAGGATAACCGGGTGTGTTTTAGTCCGATGTATTTCGACAATAAAGCCGGGTTGGCACTGAACTACAATTTTAAATAATTTACCGATCTCAATTCCTGTCAAAAAAAACGATATGCCGAAATGAAAACCGGATTGACAACAAATACCCTTGTTTCGTGAAATTTTAGTCAAGATTTGTGCTATTTTGATACGTCCTCTTTGGCGTACATTTGCTATGTGAAGAATAGATTCATTTCGTTAAAGCATAGTTTATAGATGGTTAGGCTGTTATTTTTTGTACTCATTTTTATTTTGGCTCCTTTCGCTCCGGCAAAGGCCAGTATCGATGTACAGAATTGTACTGTTTTTAAAACACAGTCAAACGAGCAAAAAACGAAAAAAAGTATAGTAGTATATACGTCCGAAACCAAATCGGATTTAGTTGTTTTTATTCCGGCGGATGGTGATAATGACGCCGATACAACGAACGATAAAAATACACCCTCCATTCTGTTTCCTAACATTAATGCCTGGTATGAGGCATTATGGATTACAGGAGTCAAAGAGCCACAAAAGCAGGCCATTTTTTCTTCGGATGGTCCTGTGGTACTCCCACTTAGGTACTTGTTGTACCACCAGTTGAAAATTCCTTTTTCAACACTATAACAGCTGTTTAGCGTTTTATTTTCTTATATCCCTATTCGGATTTTCTGATCAGAAAACTTCCCGAAGTAATTTTTACGGACTTTAATTACCTTTTCTAAGACTATGCACGAATTAAGTATAGTGAAGGATATTTTTGAGACGTTGGAGGAGCATTATGACACCCGAGTGGAGGCAATTGCTAAAATTCAGGTAACGGCCGGACTGTTGTCCAATGTACAACCGGTGCTCATTCAGAACGCTTTCGATGCCTTCATCGCCAATACCATAGCCTATAAAGATATCGAACTGGAAGTGGTTGTAAACGATATCGTGGCACACTGCGAACATTGTAACACGGATTTTCCCGTCCGCTACCATCGGTTTGTCTGTCCCTGTGGACAGCCTTCCACAACGATAGTTCAGGGAAATGAACTGTTTATTTCTAAAGTAACTTTTAAATAAAATCAAAAAATATGTCAAATTCACCTG
The DNA here is from genome assembly GCA_023446155.1 of Bacteroidota bacterium. Classification (GTDB taxonomy): domain Bacteria; phylum Bacteroidota; class Bacteroidia; order Flavobacteriales; family Flavobacteriaceae; genus Flavobacterium. The sequence continues at coordinate 134,384 of JAEXIT010000001.1, read as the reverse complement.
CAACTCCTAAAAGTGCGGGAAACCGTGTAGGTTCCGTACAATGTGACAATACGACTTTACATCTGCTAAAAGCCAATGATTTTGTGGCGAAAGCAATTCGCGAAAAACTAAAAGATGTCTGCGTGATCAATGTGTGTTCTTCGCCGGGATCGGGAAAAACGACGCTGATGCAGGAAACGGGAAAACGACTGGCCAGTGAACTGAATATTTCGGTTTTGGTGGGCGATCCGGAAACCGAACGGGATGCGGTTCGTATGCGCGAAGCCGGACTTAATGCGCTTCAGATTGTAACCGGAGGGATGTGCCATATTGAAGCACAAATGATTCTACAGGCTTTGGAGCACATCAATCTGGTAGGGACCGATTTGCTTTTTATCGAAAATGTCGGAAATCTGTTATGTCCGTCGGCATTCGATTTGGGCGAAGATTACCGGGTAACACTTTTGGCATCGACCGAAGGCGATGATAAACCGAAAAAATATCCACGCATGTTCTTAACAAGTGAACTGATGTTGGTGTCCAAAGCAGATTTATTGCCTTATGTGCCGTTTTCGGTCGAAGCGGTGACAAAAGATGCCCGCGAGGTAAATCCGGAATTGGAAGTGATGACCATCAGTACGTTAAATGGCGATGGACTGGACGAATGGACCGGATGGTTAAAACAAAAAGTGGCCGAAAAAAGAAAAATTTCGAAAACAATATAATGAAAGAGCCCGTAGTGATTGATGAAGTAGCTCCGGTTGATGATGCCGTTTTCGCAGTAAGTGATGTTTTGGAACTGGAATGGTTTGAAACACGCAAACAGCGATTTACCAGAGCGACATATGGTGGTGCAGTTTTGGTTTTACAACTGGAGAATCAAGACGAATGGTACCATGGAGGGGGCTTGTTTTCTGATGGGGAATTAATAGCCGTGCTCCGGATTAAAGAATGCCTGACGGTTCAGTTTAGTCCGTTAAACCTAACGGAGGCAGCCGATTTCTGTTACTATATCGGAAATCGCCATTTGCCGGTTTACCTCGGAAATGACAAAGCTACTTTTATCGCTCCCTACGATGGAAAACTTTTTGAGCAACTGGACTACCGTTATCCGAACCGTATCCGACTGTTACATGATCGGTTGGTATCCGAAAAGGCCGTCCGTAACAAGATGAAGACTATAACAAGATGAAGTATCCAATTCAAACAATAAAAATACTCGGACTGTTTACTTTTTTGGTGTTAATGGGGTGTAACTCCCGCCAAAAATCAGTCTCCAAAGCGGAAGTGGTGGCCACCGACAGTCGGGGGAAAGAAATCCGCTTACCACATGTAGCACAACGTATTGTAGTACTGTATCCGTCGTTGGTCGATGTCGTGTATATGCTTCAGGCCGGCGATCGTTTAGTGGGGATTCCGCAGCAGGTTTACGAGACCGAAGATACCTGGCGGTTTCTTTCCGCGCTGGATGATCGGATCAAAAACAAAAGTATTCCAACGCCGACCTATGGAGGACAATCGGGTAACGTAGAAAGTATCGTCGGTTTAAAACCCGATTTGGTCCTGACGTTTAATACCGATGAAGATGCTACGACTCTGTTGGAAAATCTCGGGATTCCGGTATTTACATTTTCGTCACGAGATGAAAAAAGTATACTGGAGGAACTGACGCATATTGCCCGGTTGCTGGGTAAAGAAGAACGAGCCGATGGGATTACAAAATATATAAAACAGGAAGCCGAAGCAATGCGAAGTACAACAATTCAATCGCCTAAAAAAGCCTATTATGCCTGGTCAAAAGGGCGGGTGATGTCGACTTCCGGTAAAGGGAGCCTGATCGATATGGCAATTCAGCTTTCGGGTGTGCAAAATGCGTGTCCGTTACCGATGGAAAATCCGAATATCAGTGCCGAAACGCTATATAAATGGAATCCGGATCTGATGGTATTGTGGAATTCAAACGCATCGGATGTATATGGGCTAAAAGAATTGGAGGCTTTGCCGGCGGTTAAAAACAAACAGGTTTTTGTCATGACACCTGCTTTTCCTTTCGATCCGCATACGGTTAAGTTTTTATTGTTCGCCAAGCAGGTCCGCCATTGGGCAATTCCCGAATATACACAGGGGCAACTGAATCAGGATATGGCAAATGCATTTGAAGTTTTATATGGTAAAAAAGGCTTACGGTGATCATTAAAAAGTTTAAAATAGTAGTAATAATTGTCTTTCCATTAGTACTAGCTGTGATTTCACTGTGCGTGGGAACTACGGGAACTGTCGGATTGGATGAATTGGCACAACGGATGATCAGGACCATAAGTGATTCGAATGCGACAGCCGATAGTCTGGATACCATTTTATGGCAAATTCGCTTGCCTCGGATTATTCTAACGTTCCTTGTTGGGGCTTCATTGGCGTCATCGGGTGGCGTTTTGCAATCCATTTTCAGAAATCCAATCGTCGATCCATTTACCTTGGGCATTTCATCGGGATCGGCTTTTGGGGCGGCATTGGCGATGTTGTTTCCGTTTATGGCGGTAAATCTGTCGGCTTTTGTTTTTGGAGTGCTGGCTGTCGGGATCACTTGGTTTGTATCGTATACCGGTGCCCGGACATCTATCGTAGGGATGGTTTTGGCGGGTATGATTGTCTCCGGAGTTTTTGTGGCATTGCTTACGGTGCTGCAATATCTGAGTGATCCGTATAAACTACAGGCTATCGTACAATGGACCATGGGAAATCTGCACACTGCTTCCTGGCAAAAGGTGCGGGTTACCGTTTTTCCGGTGCTTATTGGGCTTACGGTAATTGTGTTGTTGCGATGGAAACTCAACCTGTTGGCATTGGGCGATCAGGAAGCGAAGGCGGTGGGTGTAAATCCGATGCTTTTAAAGTTAGTGTTAATGGGGGGGACGACCATGATTACAGCCGTATCGGTAGCTGCTGTGGGGATTATTAGTTTGTTCGGATTGATCGTACCTCATATTAGTCGGATGATTTTCGGACCGGATAATCAGATTGCAGTTTGGGCGAATATTAGTATCGGTGGGTCATTATTGTTGCTAATCGACGATTTTTCCCGAACCCTGATGCCGTTTGAATTACCGGTAGGTGTTTTTACAATGATTATCGGAGCACCGGTTTTTATTTATCTGATGCGCAGAAATGCCATAAACTGGAACGCATGAAAAAGACCGTAACAATTGAAAACCTCTCGTTTGCTTATGGTCGGGAGCCGATCTTAAAAGAGGTAAATGTAGCTTTCCCCGAAGCACAGCTTTCGGTGATCATGGGGCGAAACGGAAGTGGGAAATCGACGTTGTTTAATGTGATTGCCGGCCTGGAAAAAAAATACGAAGGCAAGGTTTGGATCGGAAATGAGGAGCGAAAAAATTGCAAACCGGGAAAATCGGAAATGCGGGTCGGATTTCTAAATCAGTTTCACCAAACCACTTTTCCGTTTACCGTTTTTGATGTGGTGCTCACCGGAAGGGCTTCGTTCTCCCGACTGACGCCTACAAAATGCGATCGGGAAGCCGTTGTGGAAATCCTGGATCGTTTTCGACTTTCCCACCTGAAAGAGAAGGCGTATACATCGCTTTCGGGAGGAGAACGACAATTGGTACTGCTTTGTCGCGTATTGGTACAACAACCGGATATTCTGATGTTGGACGAACCGACAAATCATCTCGATTTGCATTATCAGGTGGCAGTTCTGGAATGTCTGCAACAATTGGTAAAAGAGGGAACTACGGTTTTGTGTGTGATGCACGATCCGAATCTGGCTTTTATGTATGGTGATCGGTTTTATGTGATGCAGGATTGCGAATTACTGGATCTGCATGCCCACGATCCGACGCAAGTAAAATACCTACTCGAAACAACTTATCGGTTGCCATTGGCAACATTGGAACATCAGGGAAAAAAGCTGTTTGTTCCGAAACTGAAATAATTACAAGACAATGGAGAAAATCACAATTCATCAGGTAGAAACAGCTGATGCAGCTACAATATTGCCTTATGTGATCGGGTGTCGGAAGCTTTTGTTTCCGATGTTGGATCACGGAAATCCACCAAAAGATCTGGCATTTTTTGTGGAAAATTACCTGGAAAGTACCACCGGAGTTTTTTTACAGGCGCGGACTTCCGATGGGAGATTGGCAGGTGTTATCGGGATGATGCCCTATGATTATCGCTTTCCGCATTTGGAAATCGATGCCCAATCGACGGTGGAAGTAGCCCGGCTTTTTGTCGAACCGGTGTTCCGGAGAACGGGTTTGGGGACGCAGCTTTTTGAGGCGCTAAAAGCAATCGCTGCACAAAAAAAGATACAGCGACTCTATTTGCACACCCATCCATTTTTGACAGGAGCCTATGAGTTTTGGCTTAATCAGGGCTTTACATTACTGGACTATCGGATAGAAACGGGGTTTCAAACGTTACATATGGAGTTAATGACGGACGTGGAAATAAAAGAATATAAACATCAAGATCTTTTAGTATATAATGAGAACACAACATAGTAAATCTATTGTAATGCTGTTGGCACTTTTTGTGATGACAATGGTAACACAGGCACAGGAAATGGGGCACGTTTTTGGAAAAATAACCGATCCGAAAGGGAAGGCAATTCCCAATGCGACGGTGGTTTTGAACAATGAGGAACAAACGCCGACAAGCGAAAACGGAAATTTCGATTTTGGATCAACCGTAGTGTTTCCAATATCAATATCGGTACATGCAACGGGCTATAAAAACCTGAAGATGGCTTATGATCGCATTTCGTGGAATACAGATTCCGGAATGGTGTTGGTTTTACATCCCGAATCAAAAGTATTGGATGAGGTATTAATCACCGTTAGAAGAAATAATTCCTATCTGACCAACGAGTTGGAGATGGGCGGGAAGTATTCCGGAAAATTAAAAGACCTGCCACAGTCGGTTGCAGTGGTGAGTCGTGAGTTTATGGAAGATAAACAGGCCTATACGACCCGCGAGGTGGTTCAGGATCTGGCCGGCGTGACGACAGCTTCGTCGTATGACGATTTGGTAATCCGCGGGTTTAAAAGTGGTTACGAAACCGGCATCCGACTGGTAAATGGATTGCGGTCCGGCTATAGCTACGGGAATAGTTATTACCGTTCGCCTTTAACGCTCAATCTCGAAAGTATTGCGGTTTTAAAAGGCCCTGGAGCGTCTTTGTTTGGCGATGTAATACCGGGCGGAACGATCAATATGGTGACTAAAAAACCGTTGGAGTTTCAAAAAACAACTGTCAATTTTTCAGGCGGAAGTTTCGGAACCTTACGCACCAGTATCGATATGGGGGGACCTTTGGATAAGGATAAAAAAGTGCTGTATCGCTTAAATGCGGGATATGAATACAGTCAGACGTTTCGCGATGTCAACCAGCAACAGAATTTTATGTTCGCGCCTTCGCTAACGTTTAAGCCGGTCGAAGGGACGCAGGTCGATGTGGATATTGTGTACGATCAGTTTCATGGTTTTCTGGATCGCGGAATGGGAATTAAAGGAAACGATTTTTATGCCTTGCCACGTTCGTTCAATTTTAGTCAGCCATCCGATTTTTACAATACGCAAATGATGTCGTTTAGTGGGCGATTGACACAGCGCTTAACGCGACATCTTTCCCTGAATCTGAATTATATGAAATCGATGTATCAGGAAGATGTAAACGAGCATCGTACGCTAAACACCTTTGCCGATGCACCGACGAATACGATTATGAACCTGCGCTTTTTCGACCGACATGGAAAAGATTATACCGACAATGCCGTGGCGTATTTTAAATGGGATATTCCGGGCGAAAAGATGGCGCATCATATTGTAGCTGGTGTGGATTTTGCCCAATATCGCGGCGATAAAAGCAACAGCTTACGGGAGGCGCGCCAGCAAATGGTAAACGGTCAGGCGGTGCCACTCACGTTTGATATGAATAATCCTACGTATACGATTCGGGATATCTCGAATTATAGCTGGCGGGATAATGTGAGTTATCCGTTTTTAAGTCCGTATAAAACGACGGGGATTTATGTACAGGATCAGGTGGCGGTAGCCGAACGATTAAAGGTCATTTTGGGACTTCGACATGAAAATTACAATTCCGAAACAATCGATGGAAAAAATGTCTCCAGTGCGACGCAAAACGCCTGGTTACCTCGTGTAGGACTCACGTATACCTTAAACGATCGCATCAATTATTTCGCGAGTTATTCTCAGGGATTTGCTCCGGTCGGGGCCAATTTTATCGAAAATTATAAAGATTACGGAGCCGAAAAACCTTTTACGTCGGAAACCAGTTATCAGCTCGAAATGGGATTTAAAACGGGATTTTTTAAAGAGCAGTTGCAGATGGATTTGTCTTTATTTCAGATCCAACGCAACAACATGCTGATCGCAACCGGCGAAACATCCGACAAAGGATTACCGGTTTACCGACAGTCGGGCGAGACGGTGTCCAATGGGATCGAACTGGATGTCCGCGGTCAGCTGACCAAAGAATTCCAGCTAATGGCCAATTATTCCTTTAACGATACCAAGGTGAAAGCATCTTCGATTGCCTCCGAAGTGGGACAAAAACTACCCGGAGCGCCGAAAAATATGGCAAGTCTATGGATGAAATATGTGTTTTCGACTACGGGGCTAAAAGGTTTGGGATTCGGAACAGGGATGACCTATGTAGACAGCCGTCGTATGGATAACAGTGTGGGGAAAGACAGCGCTGGTAATGCGCTTTGGGCCGAATGGCCGTCGTATACCACGGTAAATGCAGCCGCTTACTATCATATCGGAGGGATGAAACTGGCGGTGAATGTCAATAATATCTTCGACAAGTATTATTTCCTCGGAGGTTTCGATTACACCAGAGCATTCCCGGGCGCACCGCGAAATGTGATGCTTTCCTTAGGCTATACTTTCTAAATATAAAATAATAATAAATACGAGTAAAAAACACCATTAAATATGCATTTAGTACCTAGAGAAACAGAAAAACTTTTGCTGCACCTGGCCGGTGAACTGGCCAAAAAGCGCAAGAACCGTGGGCTTAAATTAAACTATCCGGAAACGATTGCTTATATCAGCAGTGAGTTGCTGGAAGCTGCCCGCGATGGTAAATCGGTAGCCGAACTGATGCAGTACGGCGCAACACTTTTAACGCGTGAGGATGTGATGGAAGGAATTCCGGAAATGATTCACGACGTACAGATTGAAGCAACGTTCCCGGATGGAACGAAGCTGGTAACGGTTCATAATCCGGTTCGATAATTTAAAAATTAAAAACATGATTCCAGGAGAATTTTTTATCAAGGAAGGTGACATTATTTGCAACGAAGGCAGAGAAGTTACCACAATAACGGTAGTGAATACGGGTGACCGGCCTATTCAGGTAGGGTCGCACTACCATTTTTTTGAAGTGAATAAAATGATGGCGTTCGACAGGGTGCAGGCTTTTGGCAAACGATTAAACATTATTGCCAGTACGGCGGTCCGTTTTGAACCGGGCGAATCCAAAATAGTCGAACTGGTTCCCTATGCCGGCGGACGAAAAATCTATGGGCATAACGATTTGGTAAATGGCGATACCGAAACCGAATCGGCTAAAGAGGACGCTTTAAACCGAGTGGAGAAAAATCATTTTAAAAATAAAATAGCATGAGCTTAAAGGTAAACCGATTAAATTATGCGGCCATTTTTGGTCCGACAACAGGTGATAAAGTACGTTTGGGCGATACGGATATCATTATCGAAGTAGAAAAAGATTTTGCGAGTTATGGCGATGAAGCCAAGTTTGGAGGCGGAAAAACGGTTCGCGACGGAATGTGCCAGTCGTCAACCTTATTACGTGACGAAGGAACGCTGGATATGGTGATTACCGGTGCTGTTATTCTGGATCACTGGGGAATTGTAAAAGGCGATATCGGAATCAAAGACGGAAAAATAGTAGGTGTGGGCCGTGCCGGAAATCCGGATACAATGGACAATATATCACCAAATATGGTCATCGGAGCATCAACGGAAGTGCATGGCGGACATGGGTATATTATCACGCCGGGAGGGATCGATACGCACATCCATTATATCAGTCCGACGCAGGTCGATACAGCTTTATACAGTGGGGTGACTACTATGATTGGTGGCGGAACCGGGCCGGCCGACGGTACGAATGCGACGACTGTAACGCCCGGAAAGCACAATATGAAACGGATGATGCAGGCGGTAGAAAACATGCCGATGAATTTTGGGTTTTTCGGAAAAGGAAATGTCGGTACCGAGCAACCGATTATCGAACAGATTGAAGCCGGGGCATTGGGGGTTAAAATCCATGAAGATTGGGGAGCGACGCCGGCAACGATCGACAGAGCTTTGACGGTAGCCGATCAGTATGATGTTCAGGTGGCGATCCATACCGATACGTTGAATGAAGGTGGCTTTTTGGAAGATACGATGCAGGCCATTAACGGTCGGGTGATTCATACGTTTCATACCGAAGGTGCCGGAGGCGGACATGCTCCGGACATTATTAAATCGGCCATGTATCCGAATGTATTGCCGGCATCGACCAATCCGACCCGCCCGTTTACTAAAAATACAATTGACGAACATTTGGATATGTTGATGGTTTGTCATCATCTGAGTAAAGATATCCCGGAAGATGTGGCTTTTGCCGATTCCCGTATTCGTCCGGAAACCATTGCGGCAGAAGATATTTTACAGGATAGAGGGGTGTTTAGTATTATGAGTTCCGATTCGCAGGCGATGGGACGTGTAGGGGAAGTGGTAACCCGAACCTGGCAAACTGCCGATAAGATGAAAAAACAATTGGGCGTATTGCCACAGGATGAAGGTAAAGATAACGACAATTATCGGGCCCGACGTTATGTAGCGAAGTATACGATTAATCCGGCCATTGCACACGGTGTGTCGCAGTATATCGGATCGATCGAACCGGGAAAAATTGCCGATATGGTATTGTGGAAACCGGCCTTGTTTGGTGCAAAACCCGAAATGATTATTAAAGGTGGAAGTATTATCGCTGCCAAAATGGGGGATGCAAATGCGTCTATTCCAACGCCGCAACCGATTATTCTGAGAACGATGTTCGGAGGTTACGGAAAAGCGGTGACCGAAACCTGTTTTAATTTCGTTTCCAAAGTTTCACTGGAAAAAGGAATTAAAAAAGAATATGGTTTACAACGGACTTTACTTCCGGTGGAAAATTGCCGTTCGATTTCTAAAAAAGACATGATTCATAACGACGCCACTCCGGAAATTATCGTAAATCCTGAAAATTATCAGGTGAGCATCGATGGGGAAGTTCTAAAATGCGAACCTATTGATACGGTGGCGTTAGGACAGCGTTATTTTCTTTTCTAAATAAAAAATAATAGGACAACAGGAACTATAAAGTGGTTTCTGTTGGCCTTTAAGTACCTGTATTATGATCTTGATCACTGAAATTACCCGCAATCTGAAAACAGAATCCTCTACAAAACGAAGGGATTCGTTACCGATCGAATGGTACGAAAGTACGAAAAGGATTCAACGCCTTAAAACGGACGACGGGTTGGAAATTGCGATCCGATTGCTGGGCACAAACGGTCGGCTTCAGGACGGTGATATTTTGTATGAAGATGAGGATGCCATTGTGGTGGTGGTGGTCAAACCCTGTGAGGTGCTTGTAATCCCAATACCGGATATACCTACCATCGGTTTTATTTCCTGCGAAATCGGAAACAAACATTTGCCGCTTTTTGTAGAAGATGACGTGCTTTTACTACCATTTGAACGACCGATGTTACACTGGTTGGAATCGAATGGGTTTAATCCGCAACGGGCCGAACGAAAACTGAAAAACGGTCTGAATGCGAATGTCGATCCTTCCCATCATAAAAGCATGCGGGTGGCGACTCAAAAAATTAAGGTGCTTATAAAAGAATAAAAACATGAAAAAATCATTTCTGGGAAAACTGCTGCATTTGTCCGATCCGACCTTACCGATTGGCGGGTATACGCATTCCAACGGATTGGAAACCTATGTCCAAAACCGGTGGGTGTACGATAAAAAAAGTACCGACGAATATGTACGACATAACCTGTGGCATAACCTGAAATACAACGATGCGGTTTTGATGAAACTGGCTTATGAGGCTACAGCGGAAAATGATCTGGATGCATTGCTGGCACTCGATGAAGAATGTACGGCGTTGAAAAGTCCGAAGGAAATCCGACAAGCCAGTCAGAAGCTTGGATTGCGGCTTTTTAAGATTTTCGGACGGTATACCGAACATGTTTTGATTTCGGAATGGGAAAAGCGGATCAAAGCGAAAAGTGCCGACAGTCATTATTGTATTCTATTCGGGATGTTTGCCTGTTTGCTGGATATCCCGTTACCGGAGGCATTGCACGGGTTCTATTATAATGCCGCGATAGGAATGGTGACCAATGCCGTAAAACTCGTTCCGCTGGGACAACTGGACGGACAAGATATACTGTTTGAACTCCACGATGATCTGGAGACCCTTTGCGATGAAACATTCGAAGTAGCGCGCGATCTCGTTGGACTTTGTAATATTGGTTTTGACATCCGATGTATGCAGCATGAGCGCTTGTACACCCGAATTTATATCTCTTAAAAATTAAAAAAATGGAAAACAGAAAATATGTAAAAATTGGTGTCGGCGGCCCGGTTGGATCGGGAAAAACAGCGCTTTTGGAACGTTTGAGCCGACGATTGTTAAACGAACTCGATCTGGCGGTTATTACCAACGATGTCTACACCAAGGAAGATGCGGAATATATGGCGAAAAACAGCCTGTTGCCGCGGGAGCGTATCATTGGGGTGGAAACCGGCGGTTGCCCGCATACTGCAATACGCGAAGATGCCAGTATGAACCTGGAAGCAGTGGACGAACTGGCGAGTCGTTTTCCGGATTTGGAACTAATCCTGATCGAAAGTGGTGGTGATAACCTTTCGTCTACGTATAGTCCGGATTTGGCTGATATTACCATTTTTGTGATCGATGTGGCCGAAGGGGAGAAAATGCCGCGAAAAGGAGGACCGGCAATTACGCGTTCGGATTTATTGCTGATTAATAAAAAAGACCTCGCCCCATATGTAGGAGCGAGTCTGGAGGTTATGGAACACGATGCCCGGGCAATGCGAAAAGGGGCTCCGTTTTTGTTTTCGAACCTGAAAACCGGCGACGGACTGGAAGAGATCGTGGGATGGATTAAAAAATATGCGCTTTTACAAGATGTAGATGAGCCTAATGTATTACGATAGATGATCAGTGCTTTAACGATACAGGTGGCGCAGCGAGATGGGAAGTCGTATCTCAAGGATGCTTATTTTACACAGCCGTTTCGCATTGTGCCGGTGGGACACTATCGGAAAGATCGGGCGGCCTACCTGATGATCATGAGCTCTTCGCCGGGTTTGCTGGATGGAGATGAACATCAGATTCAGATCGATATTGCCGAGGATGCCCGATTGCAGTTGCAAACACAGGCCTATCAACGGTTGTTTCATATGAAGGCCTATTCGTCGCAAACAACTAAGGTACGCTTGGGAAAAAATGCGGCGTTTTCGTTTGTGCCGCATCCCGTGGTACCGCAAAATTCATCCCGCTTTTTAAGTCAGAATCGTATCGATATGGAGGAAGGGTGTCATGTATTGCTGAGTGATATTGTGACTTGTGGACGTAAAATGTCTGGGGAAGTCTTCGAATACCATCATTTTCAAAATCGTACCGACTGTTATGTCAACGGAAAGCTGGTTTTAAAAGACAATGTGTTGTTGCAACCCGACCGAATGCCAATTCAGGGATTGGGAATTCTGGAGGGGTATACGCATCAGGGGACCTTATTTTACCTTAATTCGGCTGGTATTGACGTAAAGAATTGGATTGAAGTGTTTTATGAAACCTACTGTGAAACGGAAGAAATTGCCTTTGGGATTAGTGAGTTACAGGGCGATGGTTTTATGGTTCGGATTTTAGGACATGGTGCCGAGCAGTTGTTTTCCATTTTTCAGAACATACAGCAACAGTTATGGGAAGCACTTTTTTTAACCGATACGACCAAACCCCGAGATGAACAAAATAAGACGGCTGTTACTATAGAAGTCGTAGCTATTAAGTAAATAACAATGTTATAATGAAAACTCAATTGATGACTTTTATCCGGGCTTTTTTTAAAGGATACGGACAAATCATGTTACAGGGACATACCTGGACCGGCGTTTTGTTTTTAAGCGCCATTTTTTACGATTCGACCTTAATGGGAGTGGCCGCAGTGGTGGCCAATCTAACGGGAATGTTGACGGCGAAACTCTTAAAATATGAGGAGACGTTGATAGAAAACGGACTTTTTGGTTTTAATGCGAGCCTTTTCGGGATCGCTTTGATGTTTTATTTTGATCAGAATAGCTGGGTTTGGATCGCCTTACTTGTGGGCTCGGCCTTAACCACGCTATTGATGGGCGTGGCGCTACAAAAGAAGTTTCCGGCTTTTACCTTTCCGTTTATCGTAGTGACCTGGCTGGCGTTGTATATTCTTAGCATACCGGAATTGGCGCTGCGAACGGTTCCGGAGCACTTTGTGGATATTCAGCAAATGGACGATTTCCTGATCGAAGGACATGCCTTTGGACAGGTGATTTTTCAAGGAAGTCTGGTTGCCGGTCTGATTTTCTTTATCGGGGTATTTATCAGTAAACCCATGGATGCACTCTATGGTTTTGCCGCGGTGATCATCAGTATTTATATTTCCCACCACGGTCATGAGTCCACCGAAATGACAAACAACGGTATTTATAGTTTTAATGCTGTTTTGTGTGGAATCGCGTTAAGCGGACCACGGGTTCGGGATGGTATCTATGTGTTGACGGCCGTTGTTATAGCGACCTATTTTGACCTTTTTATGGTGCATTATGGATGGACGACCCTAACGTTTCCATTTGTTTTTGCTATGTGGATGATGGCGCCTTTTCAGAAACTCGATCGCTGGATGGTGCAAAAAATACATGTATTGGGGGGGAATCGTTAAGGAAGTTGCTTTTGAGTGCTGCATTCCAGAATCACTACAGTTTTGCATCGTAGTATTGCTGCTGTAACGAATACATCTCAAATTTAAATTCTTATAGAATGAGTATACAAACAAAAACACTTTTCCTGATTTTTTTAGTAAACATAGGTTCGTTTCATACAATTCAGGCGCAATTAAGTCCACCGGGATTTGGGAAAACAAAAGCCGCTTTCTGGTCGGCGGTTGGCGTAAAACGAAAACTGGATTCCGTTGGAAAAAAAGAAACGATGACCTACTTCGGATTGGGACGAAAAAGCGATCCGGATCGTTCGAACTTACTCGAAAACCAGGCAATTTTGGTGTTGAATCACGAAGTGTACGATAATTTTGCGCCGAATCAGCAGTATAGTTATGCGGTGAGCTATCGCCGACAAGATATTTACGAAACGAAAGTGCCCTATCGTTTTGAAGACACCGAACAGGAATTCCGGGTATATGGTCGCTATGCCTATACCTGGCGTTTAGGTGATCAATGGAAATGGAAAAATACCGCCCGACAGGAATTCCGGAAGTTTTATACCGCCGATTTTAATAAGGCCGGTGAAAATTTTCAACTCCGAACCCGATTCAAAACGCAGTTGACCTATAATTTACCAACAAAGACAAAGCAGGCACTGGCTTTAAGTGCCGAAGGTCTTTTTGCGATAAGCCGCTATAACGGAGGCGATAAAAAATGGTCGAAGTTGGCTTATAAAGAAGCGCGACTGGGGTTGTATTATTTACTTCAGATTCCCAGAACACCACTTTCGATGGATATCGGCTATGTAAATAACCTGATCAAAGGATATCGGGCCGCAAAATCCGGGGTGCATTATCTGGCGGTCGATTTGATCTGGACCATTCCGTACCGACGTTAGTCTTCCATAAACTTATGCTTTCGGTAGTCTTTAGGCGAATAGCCCGTTATTTTTTTAAACAGCCGTGTAAAATACGAAGGCGAATGGTATTTCAGTTCGTAGGCAATTCCGGCAATATCGCGGGTAGCATCCTGAAGCAGGATCTGACTGTGTAAAATACTGATTTCGTTGATCCATTGTTTGGGTGGTTTGTTGGTGGCCTCCTTCACGCATTTGTTGAGGTAGTTTTCCGAAATGTGCAACAGGTTGGCATAAAACAATACATTTTTATGATCGATATGAAATTGTTGTACCAGTTCCCGGAATCGGAAAGCAATATCCAGCTGCCGGCTCATGGGCGCTGTTTCGATATCTGTTTTGATGATTTTCAGCAATGTACTTTGAATAAGCGAAATACAGATTTCCATCACTTTTACCTCGGAGACAAGTTCTTCTTCCAATAAAATTAAAATCCGTTTTAGCCAGTCGGTAGTATGCGGTTGCAAGGTCGCAAACGGATGGGAATTAAAGAATTTGATGTCGTTTTTACCGAGTTCAATATCGGTGACGATATCATTTTCGTAGACTACAAAAAAGCCTTCTACATCATCCGATAGTGAAAGAGTAGCGGTAATGCTGCCCTGTTTAATATTGATCACCTGATTTTCAGTTAACGTATAGGCAGCATTTTCCAAATGCTGTGTCAACGATCCTTTGGTGACAAAAATCAGGAAATTAAAAGTGGTCCGATACGGAATAACAGGCATTAAGATACTTTTCAGATACTTTTCAATGCGGTATACCTGAATTTTACTTTCGTTGGAAAGGTTGTGCTCACTGATGTCCGGCAAAAAGAGTTTTTTATACTCTTTGTTGCTGACCATTTTAATGGATGATTTCATCGGGTTGGATTCTTTTCTTTTGAGATAAAAGGAGACGTAATAAAGGTAAGGCATTTTTTTTAGCCGTGCGCCTCCTTTTGACTGTAAAATTTTAATTTTCAATCTTATATAAAGACTAGTGCTAAAGCGAAGCTTTTTTATATAGATTTGTTGTTCATAATAAAGAAAACGTTGTCTTTTAACAGCTATCATAATGAAAAAAGTAAAAAGAGTTATGTATTGTCTTATCCCCATTTTGATTCTAATGGCTATGTATGTTGTTTTTGTCAAAACGGACTTTTATATCCCGAAACCCAAACGAATTGAAAATGAAAAAGGATTAACAGCGTCCATCGTAAAGGAAGTGGCGAAAATGACGACTACTACGGATACCCTCTTTTTGATTGTTTATAATCCGTCACGTATTTGCGGAAGTCAAATATATCCCAGATCACGTTTCAGTGAAAAGATGGATGTTTTTGAATATGGAATCAAATCGCAATATTATTTTGATCAAGAGAAAAGTTTTCCTGCTGTTTATAAAAATAATGGCATAACAATTGTCACCGGAAGAAGTTCAACGGGGCCTGAAGGTTGTGGCTGTTTTAGATCGGTTCTCGTAAATTTTGAACAGGAAAAGATGAGTGAAAAGAAGGTTTATGAGGTTCAATATAAAGCGATAGGGAACGATAAAATTGAAATTGCGATAACTGATTTTAATACTAGAGAAGTACTAAAAGCAATGGATTTTGTTCTAAATGCTAACCGTTGGATGTTGCAATAAGATGCCAAAAATTATAACGTGTATTATCGTAATGCTATGGTGCCAATTTGCTGTTGGTCAGCAAACCTATACCGTTACCGAAGGAAAATTGTATTGTATCAGTCCGGGAAAAGGAATTTCGCTATAAAAAAATAGCGGATTTTCAGGGTTATTTTGCCCGTTTTGAACTTGCAAACGGACAAAAAGGCTGGCTGGATTTTAAAGGGAATGAATATAACGACGATTAAAAGCAGTTGGGTTTATAACGAGAAAACAAAAACAAAATGAGACTATTTATCCACAACACAAAATCCGAGCATCTTCCATATGAAGAGATTCGGGAGGCCTTTAAAACGTTCTTTTTTACACAAAACGAATACTTGGGGATTGGGAATTGTATTAAAAGAGCCTCCGAAAAGTATGCGGTTGTCCATATCCGGATGGTAAAAGAGTCCGGTACTTTTGTTTGGGATGTTCCGGAAAACAAAATCCCAATTGAATATATGGATGCTATTTTATCGACCATAAAAAACATCATGAATATCCCAAGGGGAATGGCTCCGTTTAGTAGTTATAATTTTAGTTATCAGGTTGTTGATGGTTCCTGGCATCCGACCGATTCGAGTGCCAAGACTTTCGAAATTGCGACTTTTATGGCCATGGCCAATATCATTGGATTTGAACATGAAAAGATCAGGGTTTATCAACGGAATAAATCCTAAAAAAGCAGCTTATAGAATGGGATTATTTGATTTCTTTAAAAAAAAGAATGGCGGAATTGAGGCCACAAAATTGAAGGCGCCACAATTTAAAAAAGAGCCGTTAGATTGTTTGGATGAATTGTATTTTAAGCAGAACCATGATGATATGGTACTGATTTTTAGAACTATTTGACACCATGAAAAAAAATATTATTTATGTACTCCTCACTTCAGTACTAACCGCATGCTCGCCAAAGAGTCATCTTAGTTTTGCCGATAAAGAAACCAAAGGCTATGGAAAACTCGAAAACGTTCCGGATAGCGTCAGAGTAGGAGAAATAACCATTTTGAATCTTTTTAAAAATCAGATTTTAGCCCATAAAAGCATCCCATACGACAGTGTAAGGATTGTCGAAAAGGTTTATCAACCGCATCAAGCACTATGGGATGATTGTTACGGGGCAATTTTTGGAGATGAAAATGCGTCAAAATTTACTACGCCAACAGGGATGATCCAATGGAATAAAGCCATATATAATGACGATAAAGCTTTTCTGGATCAACGTCTTGCGGAAATCCTGAAAATTGATCTGGATAAAACACTTCGGGACAATTTAGTAAAGTTTGAACAAATGGTTCCGTATAAGCCCAAAGCACGAATCAGTATTCTGTTTACACCCATTACAGGAATTGGTTTTGGTGGTTGTAATGCGGAGCAATTCGCTTTTGAATTGAACAATAAAACACTCGATATTCAGTATGCTGTCGAAAAAGGATTGCCTCACGAATTGAACCATATGGTTTATGAAAAATTTAGAGGGAATGATACAGAAGGAACTACGGCTTTAAGTCAGACGATAGATGAAGGTTTTGCGTGTTATTTTACCTATGTTTTTTTCGATACAAAAATAACCGAATATGAGGCGGTTGAAAATATGACCAAAGCCAACTGGGATTGGTTTTTAAAACACGAAAAAGAAATTTTTATCAAAGTGAAGCCTTATTTTTCCGATACTTCAGGGAATAATCCGCTATTGCGAAATGATACGTTAAACGTATTTCCCGATGCGCCCAAAACGCTAAATTACTGGCTGGGATTCCGGATCATTTCCAAATATGTGGAAAAACACGGAGCAAATTCATGGCGTGATATTTATAGCTTAAAAGCAACGGAAGTCCTCGAAAGAAGCGGCTACGAAAGTTATATTCAAAAATTATAAAGCCATTACCCAATTTGGGGAGCGGCTTCGTTTTATTACGGTTTTACAATTTTTTCGGATAGGTAGTCATTTTTAGGATATTCAGTATGTTTTCGAAGTGGAATTAAAACAAAAAACAACCTCTTTTAGAAGTTGCTTTTTATTTTAAATAGGGTTGATCCGTTATACCAAGGCTTTTCGCTCCAGATATTTCCGCATTAGTATCATTGAAAAGGCCAATAAACCGAATACGAATGTTAGCCACGGGGTATATTGAACGCCTTTGGTTGCTATAATCCATCCGCCTACGGTAGTGCCCACAGTAACGCCCATGTTTCCAAATGAGGTCGCAAGGCTGTTGGCAAATTCCAACGATTTTGGTGCCGACGAAATCATATAGGTAGAAGCATTTAGAAAACTCGGCGAATATAAAAATCCCCAAAGCACTATGACCAAAAATACGACGATGGTATTGGTGCCTGAAAAATGCAATAATACCGGAATCAGAATGGTCCCCGACAAAAATAAGGCGGTGGTATTCGTGACATTTTTGTTCAGCATTTTTCCGGAAACGCGATTGGCGATAATCCCGATAATCCCAAATACAAGCAACATATAACTCACCATGGTATTGTCCATACCTTTGGCTTTGTTGAGGTATTCGGCAAAGTAACTATAGGTCGAAAACCAGCCGGCGACCATAAAAAAATTCATGGCGGTACTTACGATAAAGGTAGGTTGGGTCAGTATTTTCAACTGACTTCCATAGGATTTTTTCTCCACAACCGGCAGGTTGGGCAGAAAGGAATAGATCGCAAACAGGGCAATAGTGCTTACAATCGTTTGGATGATAAAAGAATATTCCCAGGAGAATTTACTCGCTAACCAGGTCGCAAACGGAACGGTTGAAACCATCGCAATGGCTACACCACTGAAAACGATGCTCATCAATTCGTTCTCGTGTTTTTTAGCTCCTTTTGAAACGGCTACCGACAAAGCGGTTGCAATATAAACCGGTTGTAGAAATGCGGGGAGTATTCTAACCAGCATCAGTAGCCAGAAAGGAGGCGAAAAGGACGATACGAGTCCCGTAAATAGAAAAATAAGAATAGCGGTAGTCATCACCTTTTTACGGTCATAACCAGCGGTTAATAAGGTCATAAAAGGACCGGTCAGAGCAATTACTAATGCAAAGGCGCTGAGTAACATCCCGGCTTTGTCGATGCTGATGTTGTAATGAGTTGCTATCTGAGGTAATATGCCAATCACACCAAATTCGGTCGTGATGACAGCGATAAATCCCAGGCATCCGATATAGGCGTATTTTTTCATTTTGAAGGGGTATATCGGTTTATAAAAGCAGCCAAATCCTGCATAAGCGTTTTTGCCTCGTTGATAAGGCCGCCCATTTGGAAGAACCCATGGGTTGTTCCTTCGTACAGTTTCAGTTGTATAGGTACACCTTTGACGTTTAGTTTTTCGGCATATTGGATAGCCTCATCTTTTAACGGATCGTATTCGGCAACGGCTATATATGTAGGTGGTAATGCTTCCAGATCATCTGCCAGCAGCGGAATAGCATCGGGATTATTTCGGTCAGCAGTAGTAGGCAAATACCAATCCCAGGCCTGAATGCCTCCTTTTAAGTTCAACAGCGGTCCGTTTTGAAATTCCATCCACGAAGGCGAGTTGAGCGCGTTATCCGTAACCGGATAAATGAGCAGTTGCGCCATAACTTTTTCCCGGAATTTACGGGTAACGGTTGCTGCCAAAGCCCCACCGGCACTATCCCCGGCTATAATTATTTTGTTGGGATTGATACGGAGCAATGTAGCATTTTCAATAATCCATTTTGTGGCAAATACGCAATCGTTCAAGCCCGCAGGAAAAGGATGTTCCGGCGCAAGGCGATAGGCCACACTAATGATGGTGGATTGTGTTAGGTTGGTTAACTGGCGTAGTGGGGTATCATGGGTTTCAAGACTTCCGGCATTAAACCAGCCGCCGTGAAAATAAAGCATCACCGGTTGTTGGTCGTTATCGTTCGGACGGTAAATCCGCAAGTCAATGGAATCATTGTCTTTTATTGCGGTTTGTTCTTCGACTTTAAAAACGGCTTCCTTTTCGCCGGCCAAAGGGATAAATTTTTCATAAAAAGCCCTGCCGGTTTCCCACGGAGTACCATTTTCGAATACTTCAATATTTTGAATATAGGCCAATGCTTTTTCGGTTTGTTCTGCTATTATCATATTACTTTCTTTTAGAATAGTTGCCAAAATTATGGGGTAATACTTAAATTTGTAGGGTACACATCCGATTGTATGGTACGAACAAATTTGTAAGTAATGGGAAAGAGAAAGGAAAATTCAACCAATATGTTGAATGAGAATTATATAGTGGAAAATTGCAACCTGACGTATGCCGTATGTAAAATTGGAGGGAGGTGGAAGTTGTTAATCCTTTGTCGACTGGAAAACGGGAAATTGCGTTTCAGCGAGTTGCGTAACCAAATTGTAGGCATTACAGAGCGTATGCTAACACTGCAACTCCGGGAACTGGAAAAAGAAGGTTTGGTAAAAAGGACCGTTTATGCCGAAGTTCCACCACGGGTAGATTATGAATTAACGGATATTGCCCTGGATTTGGTTCCAATATGGAATGAATTAAGCCAATGGGGGGCCAAACATAAAGCATTAAAACGATAAAAAACGATGGAAAATTTAGTAAAAGCACTTACAGAACTAGAGAAATTGAAGAGCGTTCAAAGAGGTACGCAAGTGGATGGAAGAAAGGAGAGTACCGCAGAGCATTCTTGGGGATGTATATTAATAGCAGACATATTATTGGAGTATGTCGATGAGCCGCTAGACAGGTTAAAAGTAATCGAGTATTTGATTTATCATGATATTGTTGAGATTTACGCAGGTGATGCTAAATTCAACAATCCCGCTGAAATGAAACTTAAAAAGGCTAAAGAGGATGTAGCATTACAGCAAATAAATACCTTTATTCCAAATGGGGAGAGATTCAATCGCATCCTATCGGAATACGAAGAAAGAATGACACGGGAATCTCAATTTGCCAAGGCCATTGACTGCCTGGATGCATGTGTTAGAAATTTGAACGACAGTTCTAAAGCAGAAAAAGATGGTTTTACGGAATCGTTGATCAGAACTAAATATTTGCCTCACGTTACAAAATTCGAACTCACGTCGCAACTTTTTGAGATTTTCATGGCCAAGTTAAAAGCTCAAAATAAATTGTAATGTTTTTCGTAAATCGATTTGATTTACTTTTTATTTGAAAAGGCCATTTTCAGCCGGATCACAATATATCGGCTTAAAAGTAAAACAAAGCCCGGATTAGTGGCATTACATTTGGAACATAGTAAGACAATACATACATTTGGTTGTTAGACAGCATTCCACAAATAATTAAGCCAAGGTAATACTAACCCGATCATGAATTTTAAAATACTAGTTCCGTTTTTATTTTTTGCCATCCATTTCAGCTGTGGACAGCATGATCCATTGCTCGATAGAAAGTTGAAAAAAGATAGTATTACTGCAGAATTTACGGAGCTCTATAACCTGACCAATACGATTCATCCGGGGCAGTTTATGTTTTGTTCAAAAAAAGAATTTGACCAGACTTATTTAGAGTTGAAGAGTTCCATCAAAGGCGATCTTTCTATTGTCGATTATTACAAACTCACGGCCACACTGATGGCAAAAATCAAAGATGGACATACCACCGTTGACAGAGGGGAAATTACAGCATTATTAAACGAAAAACCCGTTTTTCCATTTTGTATTTATCAGATTGGAACGAATTATTATTTTGATCGTTCGACAAAGGAACACAAGAGTTATACCGGCTTACAAATTCTTTCGATAAACGGAAAAGAGATTCAGTCTGTAGTAGCGGATATCAAAAAATATATTCATCTGGAAGGCAACAATGAAACCGGATTAAATACGAAATTTAAGAATTTCCCTTTTTATTATTTTATATACGACCAAAGTGAGAAATTTGAAGTGGTATTCGTAGGTAAGGATAACCAAAAACAGAAAGTAGTATTCAATGGAATTCCTTTTGATAGCTTTACAAAAAGCACCTCCAAAAACATTCCTCCTTTGACCACTGAAATTAGAGACGATAAAATTGCGGTTCTCCAATTTCATTCCTTTGCAAATGGTTATAATGAAGCCGATAGAAAGGTGGCACAAAAACAATTGGATGTTTTTTTCGGTAAGCTCGACAGTCTGAAGACTAAAAATCTAATCCTTGATTTACGCGATAACGGCGGTGGAGCTGCGGAAATAGCCAATTATCTGTTTTCGTATCTCATTGATCAACCCTATTACTATTTTGATTATGTGGGTGCCAAGTACAATAGTGTGAAAAACTGGAAGCATTATGCACAATATCCCGAAAACATTGAAGAAATAAATGTAGCGGAAACGAAGCGAATAAACGGACTAAATTGCAACACGGCAACCGGTAGCGCTGATGATGATTGGTGGTTTAAAAAACAACAGCACAAATCCAATTTTTACAAAGGACAAGTTAGTGTTTTGATCAATGGCGGTTGTTTTTCCACCACAGGACATTTAGTGGCCTTACTGCGGGAATATAAAATTGGAAAATTTTACGGCGAATATTCACAAGGAAGCAATTATAGTAATGCTGGTGGTCGGGCATTTGTTTTGCCTTATTCTAAAACATTGGTATGGATACCTATTTTTCAGTACAAAATGAAAACTCCAAATTTTAGAAATGATCCCAAAGGCATAAAACCCGACGTCGAAATACCGCTCCAAGCAGACGATTTAAAAACAGGCTTTGATAGACAAATGGATTTTGTAATACGAAAAATTGAAACGGAAAAATAAAGAAACGGGCGCCGAACCATTGAGGCAAAAGCTGGAAAAAATGACGGAATTATCCACGCTAATTATAGCATCAAGTGTTTATTTGTGCTACGTCAATACCAATTTTTTCGAATTCAATAATTCCTTTTTCGGTAACATAGAAGTTCTTGTCTTCGGGGGTCTCCTTAGCCAGCCAGCCATTGGCAACAAATTGTTTCAGGAGTAAGTTTCCAAGTTTACCACCAACATGTTCATAGCACAATTTTGCAGGTATCTTGTCTGTTTTTCCTTTCATGATAAAACTTTTTAAAATGTAATAAATCAAATGTAGTGAAAGCTACTGGGCAGTGATGTGATTTTCGTCATGTTTTTTCGTGCATTTTGTTTGGTGTTTGAAAAAGATGAATCCAGTCTGTTTTCGAAGCTTTGAGAATTATTTTTCATTTTTAAAAACAAAAACAGACAACACAGCACCCAGAGCAGCTATCAGGCCGAACAGTTTAAAGCTTTCATTAAGTCCTAAATTGACGATAAGGCTAAATACCAAACTTCCCAATCCGTAGCCCATAAACATGACAAAGGCAAATAAGCCGATTGCAACACCTTTTTGCCGGGAAAGTGTGGTAATAATTGCCGCGAAAAGAGGATGCGTCATATCAAATCCGAGTGACAAGGTAGCGATGAATAGGCAGGAAAAAAACAGCGTATAGTGCATACCCAGCAAAAAAGCCGAAAGTGCGCCGACGCAGATGCCAATCGGAATAATCCGGTTGCGGCCATATCGGTCTGCAAGCTTGCCTAAAAAAGGTCCCAGAAGCAGCCCCGGGATTCCATAGCCGAGTAATGCCAGACCAATACCTTTTTCGCTCAAATGATAGTTTTTGAAAAAGAAATAACCCGCCCATGCAAATACTCCACTGTGAAACATTGAATTGAAAAGCACAAACATATAGGTTCGCCAACCTCTTGGTAAGACAAGGATATTCTTGTAGGCAGTAATAGTGTTTTTTAAGCCGAATGGGGCCTTAACCGGCTCTTGTGTAAAGTTCTTATGGTTTATCAATAGGATCGCCAAAATCAATAGCCCTATCAATGCAACAATCCAAAATAGCATTTTCCATCCCAGGAAAGCTGTTAGAAACGCACCCGAGCTGGAACCAAACGCCGTACCACCGGCCATAAAGCCAAAAAATATTCCCAGGGCATGTCCCCGTTTTTCGTAAGGAAACCGATCTCCAATCCAGCCAATTGTTGTTGGTGCCACTCCGCCGGCTATAAACCCTGTTAATGATCTAAGTAGGAGCATCTGGTTTATGTTATTTACAAAACCGGTACAGGCAGTCAGCAATATAAAACCACTAATGGAGAATATAATTACCGGAAACCGTCCATACCGATCTGATAAAGGAGCGTATAGTAAGGTGGAAAAACCATAGCTAATTAAATAGGCCGGTTCAATAAAACTCACATGCCGGACAGATATGTGGAATAGCGAGGAGAGTTGTGGTAAAATCGGGGCCACCATAAATCCCTGAAAGAAAACGATAAAAGTGCCCAGTGATAAAATTACGACCAGGGACAATGAAGGAGAGGGGGTTTCCAATGAGGAAATAGTATTTTGAGTTGTTTTATGGGGATTCATCGGATTGAATAATTTAGCGCAACAAAGGAAATAAAGAATTTTAGAATGCTGTCGGTACAGAATCTGACTGTTTAACCGATACAGTTATTACTTTAAACAAGGACTGCTATGGGAGTATTGATATTTTTACTTAATACCATTTCTTTGCTTTCCCGAAACTAAAAGTATTAAATTTGTAATACAGATGTAGTTTTAGTGAAAATAACCAATACAGATGAAGTCGTATAAATTTGAGGTATTTACTAACGTAATTGAAAAGAATATCAGAGAGGGGATTTTCAAGCCAGGACAGAAACTACCTTCGGTACGCGAAATACGGGAACAGTACCGTATCAGTATCAGTACTGTGCAGAATGGCTATGAATACCTTATAATAAGTGGGTTGGTAGCGAGTGTGCCAAAATCGGGCTATTATGTGAGTAACAGACCGGCGACAGACCACGAGGTTTTACGAACCAAACACGGCCCGATAGTCAGGGATGCTATTTTTAAGAACCATCTTGCGCTCACCACTTCGCTTAAGATGGGAAGAAAGATATCCGAATTCAATGTAGCGGCTCCCGGCGATCTGCTGATCCCGCAGAAACTGTTGTTGCGCACGATGCAGCAGGTGATAAGAGAGCAGGCCGCAGGATTATTACGCTATTATCCTTCAAATGGACTGCTAGAGCTAAAGGACAATATCGCTAAGCGTGCCGCGACTTATGAAACGGTGATCAATCCGGATGAACTGATGATTACAGACGGTGCTTTGCAAGCGTTGTATATCGCATTGGCAGCGGTTTGTGATGCAGGAGACGTAATAGCGGTAGAAAGCCCTTGTGTGTTTTCGGTACTGGAGGTCATAAGGGTTCTGAAACTAAAAGTAATCGAAATTCCTACCGATCCGAAGAATGGATTTGACACAGACTTCTTTAGAAAAGCGTGTGAAAAAAATCCCGTTAAGGCAGTTATTGTGACGCCCAATTTCCATAATCCTACTGGGATAATCTTAACTGATGATCAAAAAATAACACTATTGAATATTGCCAGGTTACATAACGTTGCAATCATTGAAAATGATATTTACGGCGATTTGCATTTTCAGGGGCACAGGCCAACTACGATTAAAAAGTTCGATGACAGCGGATTGGTAATGACCTATTCCTCGTATGCGAAAACACTGGCGCCCGGTATAAGACTGGGTTGGCTTAGTGCCGGTAAGTTTATGGAGCGTGCCGAGCAGGTGAAATTTGCTTTGGGAAGTACGGTGTCCCCGCTCTATCAGGAAACCATCAACCGTTTGCTGAGAGGTAGTACGTACGACCGTCATGTGCGATCGTTCAGGATTCAACTTGCAAAAAATGCATATTCTGCAATCAATTTGATTTCGACTCATTTTCCTGAAAATACGAGCATTTCAACACCGTCAGGAGGATATAATCTATGGGTGAAAATGCCGGATGAGACCGATATGCATTACTTTTACGACCAGTGCGAAAAAATAGGAATACGCTTTACGCCGGGATATACTTTTTCATTTTCTAATACCTTTGATAAATATTTCAGGGTAGTCATTGCCGATACCTTTTCTCCAAAGCGGATGGAGGCCATACGGCTAGTAGGCCAGCGGTTGCGATAGGAACGGTACCGTTTTGCTTGGATTCTTCTGTACTGCTTACTCTTGTGTAATGTGTATCGCCTATCTTTTTTAAACGCGATTTACATTTGCGTAAAAATATAAGAGATATGAAAATAATCACAAAATTTACGATAGCCACCGAAGAAGGGACAAGAATGCTCGTACAGCTAACAAAAGATTTAGCACTTGAAAAATTCTCTTCGATTCTGGATCAGAAAACGATGGAATCCTATATTGGAGCGCAATTCAACGCAAAATATCTTGTAAGTGAAATGAACAGTATGTCGAATCAATGGCTTACGGTATATGTTGATGATACTCTTGCCGGTTATGCTAAAATAACATCCAAAGGTAAAAAACCTCTTGTTTTAGAGGATAAACGAGCGCTTCGGATAGCCGATTTTGCAATACTAAAGAAATACCCCGAAGAAGAAGTAAAAAAGTTGCTTTTTGAAAAATGTCTTTCTGTTTGTAAAAGTGTTGAGGGCGTATGGATTAACGAATATTTAGAGAATCCAATCATTTCTTTTTTTGAACGTAACGGATTTCAAAGACTACCGGAGAAATCCCAACATGATGAATTACATTTGTCCTCTATTTGTTTGGTTTATTCTAATGAATCCAAAAAATAAAGAGTAGAATTAAGTATAATGAAATTATAAAATTTAAATGTTTGAAGCCGTATTTTTTGATATGGATGGTTTACTGATAAATTCAGAACCATTTTGGAAAGCTGCTGAAAAGGAAGTTTTTGGAAGTTTAGGAATTGAGGTGACCGATGCGCATACTTGTAAAACAAGTTTGATGACAACAAAGCGAGTAACCGAATATTGGTACAACCATCAGCCATGGAAAAATAGAAGTTTAAAAGATGTTGAGCAAGATGTAATACGAATTGTCGGCGAACATATTGACAATAAAGGAGTGATGATGCCCGGTGTTATAGAATTACTTCACTATTTTAAACAATCGGGCTACAAAATAGGGTTGGCCACAAATTCGCCGCATTGTCTTATTCCCAGAGTGCTTCACAAGCTGAATATTGCACATTATTTTGATAGTATCCTATCTTCCGATTTTGTAGAAAAAGGAAAACCAAGTCCCGACATCTATATAAAAGGTGCGCTTGAGTTTAATGTTGTTCCGTCGAAATGTATTGTATTTGAGGATTCAAAATCAGGCATTCGTGCGGCTCTTAGCGCCGGTATGAGTGTGGTAGCAGTTCCGGAATCCGGAAATTTCGATGATAAAGGATTTGATATAGCGGATATAAAAATCAGGACACTCAGTGATTTTTGCGATAAGCATATTCGGTTGCTGAATAAAACAACGATCAATAGCTGAATACCTATTATCAAGGAAAACTTTGTTCGGAGGGATATAAACGAAAAAAGTCAAACGTAAGTTTGACTTTTTTTGTGACCCGGCTGGGATTCGAACCCAGGACCCCATCATTAAAAGTGATGTGCTCTACCAGCTGAGCTACCGAGTCTATAATGCAAAGTTTGTTTTGTTTCTTTTTTGATCAGTGAAACCGGAAGTTTTAAAGCTTCCTACTGAATTACAACGATCCGATATTTTGATATCTTTTGTTGTTTTTAACGGGTGCAAAGAAAGGAATTTTTATTCGTTTGAACTAATAAAAAATGCTTTTTTTGACGTTAATTTTTTGAAAAAATATACAAAGCGAGTTTGTGTGGTGTTAACCGTTTCAATATAAGAGAACTACTGATGCAGGAGGGGAGGATGTTTTTTGTCGGTTTTTGACTGCCATACTTTTAAAAGTATAAAATCCTACTTAAAACGAGCAAAAATACACTTGTTTTTTTGTGCCGACTCCCGAAATAAGCTGTCAAATGCTAATTTTTGAATGATCAACTCTAAACGATACGATTACTACGTTGAAATTCCAGCGAGTACCTGATTCCTACGATTCGATAAGGTACCACGCACTTGTATCACTTCTATTCCGAGATCGTCAATCCATTCAATAAGTAAATCGTTAACCCGGCTTCTGAGCTTTGGTAAATCGGTTTGATGTCCGGTTATCATATCTGGATTTTCAATCGGAACAAATACAAAAAGGTCGATTTCGGTAATTAGGGATTGCACTG
The DNA here is from genome assembly GCA_023446155.1 of Bacteroidota bacterium. Classification (GTDB taxonomy): domain Bacteria; phylum Bacteroidota; class Bacteroidia; order Flavobacteriales; family Flavobacteriaceae; genus Flavobacterium. The sequence continues at coordinate 106,667 of JAEXIT010000001.1, read as the reverse complement.
TTTGAAAGAGGGATTCGATATTCTTACGTGGATCCAGAACATGAATATAGGCTAAGATGTCAAGAACGCAACGGTCGAATAGCACATCGTCTTCGCTTTTTGGAATCCGTTTGGCTGAAAAATTAAACTGTTCTATAAGATCCTCAACGCTAGGTTTTTCTGAAAATTCATACCCGGAGGCTTCCAGCTGACGGTACGGTTCTGGTTCAAAGGCGTACTCAGGAAGATGCTTTAGCAGTTCCTCGACTAATGTTGTTTTGCCTACATTATGAGTACCAAATATTGCAATTCTCATAGCTTAGTCGCTTGTTTCTTTCTTAAAAGTCCAAAAATTAAAACAATAGCATAGGCAAACATTAGCCAGGAAGCAAACGTTTTACTGTAGATTTCGGGCATATTGGGAAAGAAAGATTCAAAAAACTGTACGCATACGGTGTCCAATAGCATACCGGGTAAAACCATAAGGGCTGCTGATTTTATGCTTTCAAGGTGGTCTAGTTTAAATTTGTTAAAAACCATAGTTGCAACGAAGCCTAATGCGGGTATCAGGATGATATATAAAATGATCATCACTAATGTATTGTCGACGATAAAAAAATGCTGACCGGCAATCCGAAACAATATAGTGGCTACCAGCCATACCAAAAAACCAACAATAAGACTCGTCAGTGGGTAATTCTCTTTAGATGTTTTCATTGTGAATGAATAAAATTTTACGCTTTAGCTGCGCCGATTCCTTGAGTATAAATATAAGAATTTTCCGGTTGTAAATTCAGCTATCTGATGATTATTACCGATTTTGGGTATGGTAATCAGAAGGGGAATATTGGATTATTGATCAGCCAAGAATTGGAAGATAAAAAAAATGGTACAACTGTAGCCGATCTACATTTGTACCATTTGGTGACCACGATGGGATTCGAACCCATACGTCTTGCGACACCACCCCCTCAAGATGGCGAGTCTACCAGTTTCTCCACGTGGCCGTAAAAGAAAAAAGTCAAACTAATGTTTGACTTTTCTTTTGTGACCCGGCTGGGGTCACGTTATGTCGTTGAAAAGCACGTTTTTCCTAGTGTTGTAAAAATGGGTAACCGAATTGGTAACCATTTTTTTTGAACTAATTAATGCTATTTTAATGAACTTCTTTCTTTAGGTAAAGATAGATATTATTTTAAAGGTATGGAAATGGGGCGTAAAATTTGTGAATAATGGTGACTTTCATTTTTAGCCTTAAATAAAGATTTGTCTAACTGTTAAAGTTTAATCGATTTGTTTAAGATTCTGTAGTATTTTTTTTATACAAGGTTACCCATTTTGTTCTTTTATGGTTACCCAATTGTTAAAAAAGGTTACCCATTTGTTAAAAGTGGTTACCACTTTTAGAATTTATAGTTTCCCCGTTTATGGAACTTAAACCGTTATTATCTCCCATGCACTGTTATCTATATCACTTAAAAAAATGTCAAATCTATTCTTGTCAATTGCAATACAAAGTAGATCGGTTGGTCTAGAGAAGCCTACGTAAGCCATCTTCGCGGATTGCTGAATACGGGTGCCAACATTTGCTCCAATTCTTGCTCCTTTGAATTGATTAGCTAAGCGTTGAGACTCATAAGATTTTGCATTTAGGCCACTTCCATCTTTCTGAAAGTAAGACTCCAGATATAATGTGGCGCAGTGTGTTTGACCTTTTACAGCGTGAACGCTTGTGATCTCAATCTCAAGCCCGTCTTGCTTGTAATGATTGGTAACTTCAGTACTTTCGTTATTAACGAAAGAAACGCCAGTTGTGTCATTATTGATAAAGGATAAACTCTTTGACAGTTTTAGCTCTGAAAATAGTGCAAAGAAATTTGGAATGTACAATTTAATCTCACTTAATGTGGCGGTAATATTTCCGTTAATGATTCCAATTGACCAGTTATAGAGATTTAGATTTAGTTCGTCGAGTTTATAGATATCTTTTTCTCGTATAAAATCAAGTAATTTTTTCTTTGTATAATGTCGTTCATTTATGCTTGTTACATTTTCGAAGCGTAGTATTTTTAGAAAAGCATTTAAGATATTTTTACGTAATGGTTCTAAAGTTTTTTTGTTTTTATCATAAAAGAGCAAATAGCTTTTTAAGCAATCATAATCCTGTTTTGGTTTACCTTTTTCCTTTTTAAATTCTGTGTGATAGTCTACCAGTCTTAATTTCGTACTATCTTGACGACTGATATTGTCTTCTTTCCAGTCTGTATTCCAACAGATAACCTTAACAGACTTTTCGGGATTAGTAAAGCTGCCATTTTCTTTATGAGTCTTAACTATTTGTGCAAATCGTGGAATAAGATTGCTGATTGTTGCGTTTTCAAACAATAGGATATGAGGTTTTAAAGTACACTGGTTTAAACCAATAATGTCAAAATTATCGTCATTGTACAAAGCAAATCTTTTCACAACATCTGCAATTGGTTTACTGAGCCTTTGACTACCACTCAGCTTTAGCACACTATCTCTATCTAACCAAACATCAGTCGTTTCAATGGAGTTGTAAATAGCTTGATTTTTGTCTCCGATACGTTGGATTATAGAAGTACTCCGCCCTTCATCATAAAATACTTTTTCTAGCAAGCTATATTGTCGAGCATCCATGTCTTGCATCTCGTCGACAAATACATAAGAAAAACGTTTTTGTAGAATTTCTCTAATCAGGGGTCTTCCATCTAAGTAATGCTCTCCAAAATGATAGGCATACTCAAAGGAAATTATACCCTTTTGTAGTGTTTCAAAGATTATCTTTTTTAAACCAATATATTTATCATTTGTCGTAGTTTTTAACAAAACAACATTTTTATTGTTCTTAATTTCACTTGTTATAAAATCATAATACAGTCCCTTAACTTCATCATCTATATATTTTTGACAAATTGCCTTTTTAAGCACATCATCACCATTAGCTTCAGCATTTGCTTTTGTAATATGTCTCGAGTAAAACCACTTCGTTGGTTGATCATATTTTTTGTCCCAGGCAATTATATTAAAGAGCTTTAAAATTTCTTCTTGATATTTTTCTGTATCAATCCAGCTTAATTTGCTATTGAAGAAGGAATTGTAAAATGGAATGGCTAAAAATTCGTCTACAAAGCTTTGTATTGTACCAACAAAATTTGGATAGGAGAAAAGTTTCGGACAATGCTTTTGTATCTTTTCTTTTATTTCATCTATCGCAGTGTTCGTATGGGAGATAACTAATACACCAGAGCCATCAGCAAAAGGAAGCTTTTGTTCTATAATGAGTAGCTTAGCTAATAAAACTGTTGTTTTTCCGCTACCAGGTACGGCTTGTAAATCTATAGTGTTAAGATTCCGTATAAAGGCTCTTCTTTCGTCATCAAATTTACTACCCATAGGGAGAAGTATTTTTTCAGCGTAAAAAATATCATCATCTGTTATATTAATTTCCTGTAGCATACTTAATAGCGTTTAGAATATAATCAATTGAGTCACTTGCTTTAATTTGAATTGTTTGTTTAGGATTTTTTAAATCTTCATCGATAGCATTTGCAATGAGATAGGCTATTTCAGTTTTCTTTAATCCTTTATTAATCAATTTTGTGGCAAGAGCTTTTTCAAAGTCTGTCCAATCGGTGTTCGTATGAATTCCTCTAGCAGCCGTCTGAAAAATATTGCTTAGAATTTTTGATTTAAAAAGTGAATATTCTAAAGTCCAATTTGTAGCAGGGAAGTATTTTACATTTTGTTCTGCTTGTCCTGTAATACTTGCTATTTTTTGTTGTGTTTCCTGCTGAACAATACTTGCATCTCTCTTTATGTAATCACCAGATTTAATTTCAAATTCCCTCACGTCGGAATCAGTAATTACAGCGACAGGAATAGTCATAAATGGTTTCATTTGTCGGAGATAGATTTTTACATAATGGTCAAAACCGGTATGGCCAATATTCACAATCGAAACACCCTTTTCCGTTAAATTAATTCCAATTAATTTTGCAATGCTTGGTATTAGGATTTCTTCCGCCCAGCCTTCAACTAAAATTACGCCCTTAGCAAAAAATAGATTTGCTTTTGTTGTATCAAGGAATTTTTCTAAAAATTTGTAGTTGATCTTGTCTAACTTAGTATATGAATCACCCATAGGGAAAGCTTTGCCATTACTGCAGATAGTCAGATTTTCCAAGTTTATCTTGGATGCTAAATTTGGGCTATGGGTAGTAAGAATAAGTTGGATAGAAGTATATTTCTGGAAAGCCTCTATGACCTGCATTTGAGCTTGGGGATGTAGGTGAGCTTCCAATTCTTCCACTAATCCAAGACGTAAGCCACTCCAATTGGATTTGTTTAAATGAAGGAGTTCAGCTGCCATAAATAGTCGATTCAATGTTCCTAAACCGGGATTGTGTTCGTCTTTGAGAAATAAGGTCAGTTTTTCGAGAATACTCTTTATATCGTTTGAAGAAGCGTTGAATTCAGTTTCATAATTGTCTCCATAGAAACCCTTAATGTAGCCGTCGATCTTATCTTTAATTTGTTTCCCATCTTGCGGCTTCTTCGTTTGTTCTTCCCCTGATTCATTTGCGGTCTTGACTTCAAATTCACCCTTAAAATAATTTTCTAGATTTACTTTCAAGGTGGAAAAAATCTGCACTAATTCGTTTGTATCTTCTTTCCCCTTAAAGGCTTCATCCCCTAAAAGAATTTGTGATAATCTCGAGTTGCGTTTGGCAATCAGTTCGTTTTCTGCGTCTCTAAGAGGCTTAAGATAGGTTGCTTTAAGATATTCCCTAGCTTCGGCTGTTAGTAAATAGCCGTCATTGTCAACACCTGCTTTTATATCTGTCGGTAATATTTTTTCACCTTGCCTTCTGACATCATAGTTTATTTTTAGGAAGGGATTGACGTTAGATGCTTCTCTCGTCCAGCCCAGCCATTCAGTAAAATTTTTTGCTTCATCGGGTGTTAAACCTTCAAAAGTCAGCTCTATTCTGAAACGAGTTGAATTGTTAAAAAAATCTCGGTCTTCAATTCTAATAAAGTCATAGCTATGTGTTTTTAATACAAGTTTTATTGCATCTATGATAGCAGTTTTGCCGCTATCATTTTCACCTATGATTACATTTAGTCCTTTACAGAGATTTAGATCTAAGTTTGGTTCTTCCAAGTTTATTTCACCTTCAGTACCAAACTTTCTAAAATTCCAAAGTTTAATATTTGATAAGTACACGTTAATTTTTTTTGAGATTATACAGTTATCTAAGATATAAATTAATTTAACGAGCCACTTATGTTGTTCCTGATACTTTTATTAGAATTTCTTTTTATTTATAGTGATTGTGTTCAATTTAAGGGATAATGTTGGAAAGTTTAGGACTAATTAACGTGGTTCTTGACTAGAGTTTAAAGAATGGGTATTGAGAAAAAATGTTGCATTCTAAAATACTTAAATTTTTAAATGGCGATGACATTTATAGTTTTTATACATTTATAGGAATAATTAACGACGCTTCCCAGAGCGCTATGGATGTCTAAGTATTGATATGAACTGTTGGATTACTTAACGTAACTGACTTTGATAAAAAATAAAAAGAAGAGTAAAGAAAAGAGATTGGGTCAGAATGAAAATACTGAGAGAGAGTAAATTTTATTTATTGAAGCAAATATCCATCCTTTTTAGGATGGATATTTCAAATATATTTAATCTTAAAAGATCTCTAGTTATGAAGAAATACTCGGTTTGAAATCAACTAAATATTGCGCTACATCAATTTTATTACGAAAGACTTCGCGTAGTAATAGCTTATTGTTTTTGTTAGCTGCTCACATCTGAATAAAGGTGAGATAATCTGTTTTGCAGTTCTACAGTTTGTTATAGTTCATACCTTATAGGGACACTGTTACTATTTAAAATAAACCGCAGTTATTTGACTCTGGCAACAACTTTTCCTTTAGCCCTGCCCCTTGAAACGTACTCCATCGCCTCATTCATTTCTTCAAATTGGAAAACTTTATCAATAACTGGACTTATCACACCCGTTTCAATCAAATTTGCAATTGCTGATAATTGTTTGCCATTGGCTTTCATAAAAAGAAACGAGTAATCAACATCTAGTTTTTTGGCCTGTTTCCTTACTTTTCTGCTTAAAAATGAAATGACCATTTTCATAAACCAAGATAAGCCTAACTCTTTGCCAAAAGCTGCATCTGGCGGTCCTGAAATCGAGACCACTTTTCCAGCTCTTTTTAAAATGCGTAACGATTTTGAAAGCGTTTTTTCGTCTTGGCTGTTCAGTACCAGATCGTAATCTTTTAGAATGGTTTCAAAATCCTGCGTTTTGTAATCAATAACTACATCGGCTCCCAAGCTTTTGAGCAATTCAAAATTATTGGCACTTGCGGTCGTCGCCACGGCGGCACCCCAATGTTTTGCCAATTGAATGGCAATCGTGCCTACACCGCCAGAACCTGCCTGTATAAATACCTTTTGCCCTTTTTTAAGTTGCGCTTTCTCTACAAAAGCCTGCCACACCGTTAAAGCCACCAAGGGAATAGATGCAGCCTCTTCCATTGAAATGTTTTTAGGCTTCAAAGCCAGATCATTTTCATTGACAGCAATGTATTCGGCAAATGTACCAATATGAAAATCGGCGGGACGGGCAAATACTTCATCTCCCACTTTAAAACGATTGACTTTTTGCCCAATCTTTGTTACCACTCCGGCAAAATCGTGGCCCAAAATCAAAGGAAATTTATAGGGCAACAACAATTTAAACTCGCCCTCCTTCAGTTTGTTGTCCAGCTGGTTGATGGCAGTGGCATGAATAGCTACCAAAACTTCATTTTCCCCAATATTCGGTTCGGGTATATCAACCAGTTGCATTTTATCGTCTTTACTATATTTGGAGATACTGTATGCTTTCATATCGATTAAAATTAATTGACTAATTTCTTGTTGTGCTTTTTTGAATTGATGATGTTGTAGGCCTCCTTCGGAAGAAAACGGTTCAAAAAGTAAATGGTCTTGCTGTCACCAATTCTAATCGTATAGATATCGTTCTCCAAACCTTTAATTAAGCCATTTATCAACTGAGCGGGGCTGATTTTTTTATCGTCCCGATCGGCTACCATATCTGTATCAACCAAGGGGGGAAGCAGTTCAAATATCTTCAATTTGCTATCAATAACCTGCAGGTGTTTACGTAACGACTGCACATAAAATGCCAATGCTGTTTTAGAAGAAGAATAGGTAGCCTCAATGGCAGACGGGACGATACTGAGAATGGAAGTAGTATGGATAATCGCAGCTTCCTTTCTGGATTTCAGCATATCCATGAATAGATTGTTCAACCGTATTACACCAAAATAGTTTACTTCCATTTCGTACATGGCACCTTCTAAATGGTCATTTTTAGGGAGGCCCAGATTGGATGGCGGTACACCCACACCTGCATTATGGTACAAAATATCTATGCCGCCCAGTTCTTCTATTTTTTTGAACAAACTGTTGGCATCATCTTCCTTAGACGCATCACTTTGTATTGCCACGAGTGTCGGGTAAAGCTTTACCGCATCGTCCAGCCTACGCTGATTTCTTCCTGTGATGACGACCTTTGCACCTGTCTGTAAAAACTGGTGGGCGGCTTCCAACCCAATACCGGAACCCCCGCCGGTAATCAAGATCGTTTTATTTTTCAAATCCATAATCCAGGTTCTATACTAATCGATTTATGAAATTTTTGATATCGCTTCTGCCACTGCCGCTGCATACTTTTTCGTTTCACCAACGGGTACGTCAAATTGATTGTTTTCAAGTGCAGCGAAAAATTCATCAGCTACTTCAGAAGGTGGAATACCGTTTGCACCACCTATTTCTGCTGAGAACTCTGTATTTACCAAAGGCGGATAGATTTCGTATACCTGTAGATTTTTTCGCTCTTCATACGTCATTCTCAAGGCGACTGTATAAGAATGAAGTGCCGCTTTGGTAGCACCGTAAGTCGGTAAAAATTTGTGACTACCAAACACCGCAATTGAGGAAACATTGGCAATTGCAGCCGATTCTTTTTGCAAGAGATGTGGTAGCATTAATTCCGTAAAATGGATGATTGCCAAATAATTTGTATTCATCTCAATTGCAGCTTTTTCGTGTGCGTTGGTAGTTTCGCTCAATAAATAACCAAATGCTGCACCGGCATTGTTTACAATGATATTGACCTCTGGATGATTGTTTTTTAAATCTTCCGCGATGCGGATTCTATCTGCTTCTACTGATAAATCCCCTTGGATGGCAATTGCATTATCAAGCACTTTAAGCGCTTTTTCAAGTCGTTCAGCATTACGCCCGTTAATGATGACTTTATTGCCTGCTGCGTTAAATTTTTTGGCGATTTCCAGACCTATTCCTGCGCTACCGCCGCTGATAAAAATTGTATTTCCTGTTATTTTCATTTTTTTTGTTTTAAAAAGTTTGTAATTTTGCTTGCATTTTGCAAGTGCAAAGATATAAAACAACTTGCTTTTTGCAAGTGATTTTGAAAATTATTTATGGCAGATAGTAAAAAAAGATCGGATTGTCCTGTTAGTAGTTCCCTTGAGGTATGGGGAGATAAGTGGTCGCTCTTAATTGTGAGGGATTTAATGTTTGCAAAACAATGCACCTATGGCGATTTTTTAAAATCAGAAGAAAAAATTGCTACCAATATTTTAGCGTCCCGATTACAAACGCTGGAAGAGAACGGAATCATTACCAAATCTGACCATCCGGAAAGTAAGGCAAAAGTTTTATACCAACTTACACCAAAGGGAATAGACCTACTGCCTTTAATGGTTGAAATAAACCTATGGGCAGAAAAGTATTATGATTTGCCCGAGGACAGAAAAGCAGTGTTGAGCGAGGTAAAAAAGGACAAGGAAGGATTCATTAAAAAAATGGCTAATGACCTAAAAGAAAGCATCAGCTAACGGAGGCATGGGCAGATTTTATGGCTATGATTTAGATTCAATGGTGATATTTATATACAGTCTGGTGGTGTAGATTTCAGTTAAAGTAATACTCAAACAATCGTTAATTGAAGTGATTGTTTGAGTTTTTTTGTATTTTTGAAAAAAGCGAGAGTATGAAAAATAATGATATTATTTTTTATGATAAGGCCAGGCAAGTTTGGAAAGAGATTGCCAAACAGGGCTCATATAAGCCTCTCGATTTCCAAATAGAAATTCATAAGAAGCTTCTAAACCTTTTTCAGCCGGGTGATTATTACTACTTTATCTTTCACGTGAGAGATGGCGAGTTTGAATATGTCAGTCCCCATATCAATAAAGTATTGGGTTATGAACAGAGTATAAAAGCCAATGATTTTTTGTCAAAGATACATCCCGACGATCAGCCTTATTTTATCGAATTCGAAAAAAAATTGCATTATTTTTTCAGTGAGTTACCTTCGGATAAAATCACAAAATATAAGGTACAGTATGATTTCCGAATAAAGAACAAGGATGATAATTATGTAAGGATCCTACATCAACTGGCCATCATAGAATTTGACTTAGATAAGAATTTACTTAGATCACTAGGGATCCATACAGACGTTAGTCATCTGCTGCCAAGAGAATCCACACCCAAACTTTCCTTTATAGGTCTGGAAGATGAACCTTCTTTTTTTAATGTTCCTATTAATGTGCCCTTTTTATTATCAAGTAAAGAGTTATTGTCTAAAAGGGAAAAAGAAGTGCTTAAACTTGTGCTTGCGGGTAACAGTTCCCCTGAAATAGCGGATATGTTGTGCATTTCGGTACATACCGTAAATTCCCACCGTAAGAATATTTTTTCTAAATCTGGTTGCAGCTCACTCGCAGAACTTGGCTCAAAAGCTGTTTTGGAAAACTGGTTGTAGGTGCTTCCGTATTAAAAATCAGGATACGATCAGATACTTATTAACCCAATTGTTACTTTTTTGCAGCATTGCCAAACCTCTCAAAAGTTATGATCTAAGAGCGATAGATCACTAAACATTATCCGTTTCGACTAGAAAAGCCAATAAAGAGCGATGTAAGCAAGGAGTTTGAACAGGAACGAAAAGATGTCGCATGGAAGCTTTTGGCGCCGTATTGCATCCCTATAGCAGCAAGTAAAATACCTATTATTAGTGATTGCATGCTCCTTGATATTCTAATAATTTTGACTGTAAAGGATTTATGATGAATAGAGCAATACAGAATAATGGGAAACGGCTAGCTACTTTGTTCCTTTTCGTGTTGATACTTGGAATGGTTAAAGTTCATGCACAGACATTTCGGGCTGGCGACTTGGACGGCGATTGGAAAAGAAGCGATGGAATGGTGATAAGGATTAGCGGAACCCAAACCTTTGCAGAAGGTAGCGATGCCCTGGTAATGGCCGTGGGTAACAGCGGTTGGCCACAGCATGCTGCTAAAGTAGCCTTTAAGTTTAGAAACATCAAGTACAATGAAAGAAACACTTGGAAAGGTAAAAACTACATACACATGCCCCAAAGTAACTACCGAAAGGAAGACGGCAGCGTTACGATCGTTATGGACGATGATAAAAAGTCCTTTTCAGCAAATGGAACAAAATACATCAAACAATAAAACAATAAAACAATAATATCATGAAGATTCATAGCAAGATCAGAAAACTACCTGTCATCGCTTTTACATTGTTCTTGAGCGTAACGTGTCAGGTGAAAGCGCAGGCACAAGAAAAAACAGTTTATGCTTTCTGCTACGCCTACAGTTACCAAACCAAAACACTTTACATTTCGAATACGGTAAATGGTGTGGAAAACAGTAGCTCCTATTACAATGCCTCAGATGATGCGCTGCATAACCAGTGGAGGAAAAAATTGGAAGCGGAAGACAGCAAGGTGTCAGGTTACAGCCTGCTAAAATTTGGTTTTTCTGCAGACAAGAGCAAGGTGGAAGAGTATAGGACAGAAATTATAAGCAAGTTTACAAAACAGGAATTTTCCATCAAGCACGTTTCTTTCGCCTATAGTAAGGATAGAAGATAGCTGAATTGAAATTATAAAAACCATGAGAAAACTAGGGTATTTACTTTTCGGAATACTATTATTCCCTGCAGTGACATCTTTCGGGCAAACCAAAGAAGAAACCATTGAGTGGTTGAATAGGAATGGCAAAGCCTTTTTAAGAACAACAGAATGTGAAAGACCTTTTAATGACGAAAGGATTTATATTAAACATTATATAGAAATTGAAAAGGATATACTTAAGGTATTTGGGGATGAATCTTTTTCCAAAAGAACAGGAAGGGGCACTTATTTTAAGTATATCAACTGGAATCAGATTCTATATGAGGATGTTAGTACTGTACCTATTGAGGTAAATCTAAGTGATAAATGCCCAGAATTCAAATACTTTAAAGTAAAAGTTTTAGGCTACAAAAGTGGCTATAAACCAGATGACAAAGAAGCCCGCAATGATGAGGGCTGTACTAACGATTGTACGATCTACCTAGCTTTTGACAGTAACAACTTAGAGAATGCTAAGCGGACACTCAAAGCTATCATGCACCTTGCCAAGCTAAGCGGAGCAAAAGAAAACAAGCAAACATTCTAAGACCAACAAGATTATGAAAACATTAAAAACAATCCTCATCGTTTTTCTACTATTACGAGCTGTGGTTTCTTTCGGGCAAACCAAGGAAGAAACCATTGAGTGGTTGAATAATAATGGTTCGACTTTGTTGAATACAGGTATATTTAAACAGAATGATAACGGTATTAATGCCTTTTTGCAACGTTTTGAAAAGATAAAAAATGATACGATGTTGTATTATCAGTCTTTTGATTGCCAGTCATGTGGAGATAAGACGTTAGATATAACTATCGATAATATTCCAGTCAGTTCCATTTTATATCAGGATGTAAATACTTTGGTAAAAATGAAAAGTGAGCGTAACCAAAATATAGGATATTTCGTGGTTAGGCTAATCCCAAATACTAATGTTCCTACTTATGTCTCTATCTCTTCCTATCGTAAAGAGTATTATCGTAATGATCAGAAAGATAAGATTGAATTTTATTATCAATTAAATAACGAAGAGAACGCTAAACGTGTACTCAAAGCCATTATGCACCTTGCCAAGCTAAGCGGAGCAAAAGAAAACAAGCAAACATTTTAAAGCATGAAAATACTAAGAACACTATTTTTATTCTTCCTATGTGTTTCCGTCAATAGTGCTTTCGCACAAACAAAGGAGGAGACTGAACAGTGGATCAATGAAAAAATGAAATTATATGAAGGTACAGAGACCACTTATAAAGCTGAAAACCTCGACTTTTACAGGAGTTTCGAAAATTTCAAATTAAATGATGGAAAAATAAGTTTAGAAATTAAGCAAAGGAACTATAGTCGAGGCAGGCAAAAAGAAGTTCGTAATACTGTTCAAAAAGCGATAGATATGCCAGTGAATATGATCAGTTACGTATCTTTTAAGTATGATAAAAAATTCAATGCGGTAGAATTAACAATCGCATTTGTACAGGGATATTATTACGATAACCACAGAAAAGGTTTTCATCAAGGTGATCCTATCGATGAAAAGGGGATGGACGATCTTATCTTTTACATTCCAAACAAGGAAAATAATATTGGTGAAAGACTGGAAAAGGCTTTCAAACATTATGCTACATTCTTTCCAAAGAAAAAGGAGACGTTCTAAAGCTCCGATCACAGATTGATAACATCAGCAGCAGGTAGAAAAATACCCTATCTACATGGTAGACTCATATGTTGATTCCTTCAATATCGTAGTGGCTGTGTTCCTGAATGCAAACTGTCATTGGCCTATTTCCAGAGACGTACAAAAAATCTTTATCAAAAAAACAACTCCCATGATGTTTTTGGGAGAGCGTAATCAAAAACGAGTTTTCAACCTTTCGATAATTTTTAGAAGCGCTTTACGGTTTTTGCCTTCGTGGTAGAATTTCGGAAGTCTTTCCAAAAGTGTAAAGTGAGAGCGGTCTTTATGTTCCCTTAATTTGGCGGAAATATAATTTTCCAGATAGTATAGGTGTTTGTCGTTGTAGGCAAAGAAAATATCGTTCTTAAAAGGATGCTGCAACCATAGTTCTGCATCGAAATATTGGTTAGCCGCCATTATCAGATTTCCCATCATGCCGGAAGATTCGACCTGGGTAATAAGTTCTTTGTGATAACTACAGTTGGGACAGGAGAGACGGGATTTTTTCAATCCGTAATCAGCAATGGCAATGGCCCTTTTGCCGCACGAAGGACATTTTACCCAAGCTTCGTCCTGGAATTCTGTAATGGTTTTATTTTGGTCTATGAAGCGTCTTTCCATTCTTAATGGGTATTTTCTTCCAATCTTATCTTTGCCCTTTTGGAATAGAAATCAATTTTGTATACCAAAACGGGAATGTTCTTGTTAAGGAATACAGTTTCGGATTGGCTTTCGTGATTACTTTTAATATCTGACCGATACAAAACCATGGATTGTAAAATGAAATTTAGAGTAGACATCAGTTGCTCTGCTTCTAGTGCAACTCCTATAACTTTTGTGATGTTTCTGTTGAAAATAGCTTTTTGGCTGGTCGCAGATTGTATTAAACGGTCTAATTTTTCCAGTTTATGTTTGGGCAGTTCTTTAGAGTTTACGGCATTTCTGATTTCCATCAGATAATTCCGTACCATAGATAAACTGTCTAGTCCCGCTCTCTGCGCATTGGCCTGTAACGAAATCAGTAGAAATAAGAGTATTAACTTATGCATTGTCAGTCTTTTTATTGTCGTTTTAATGCTATTCATCCTGTCTAAATAGGCTTTTCTTCCAATTTTACTTATAGGGGTGCTGGTCTAAATTTTCTGGCTTTATGAAAAGTGTTTTTTTGACAGAGGTCAATCAATTACGTTTTTCAGCTTAATCATACCAAGACCCTTTTTCGATGGGATAGGCCGCTTTTTTGAAAAGCTTCACGATTTCATCGGCTAAATATTCGTTGTGTTTTTCTGCCGATAGGTATAGGAAAAACAGATCGCTTTTTCGGATTTTTTTTTCTCCATTCTGTTCCGTACTGGTAATCGTTACCGCATTTTCTTCCGTTTCAAACATAATATGGATATCCTTAGCAATTGCTTTTATCCTGTGCAAATCGATTTCCTGTTTTTCGGTATAGAAACTATTGTCATGATTGTTTTTCTTTCGGATTTCGACACTTAGGATTTTTGTGTTGGTTTGAACGATCCGGTCTTCTTCGGGCTGGTAGGTTACAGGGTTGGTTTTAACGACAATCATCCTGACCAAGCTGTCCTTTACGCTAAAATGGTGTACTATATCGAACTTATCGGCAGAATAATTTTCATCTTTTTGATGATGGATTTCTTTCGCGAGTTCTTTGTTCAGTAGGCCTACTATCTCCTTTGTTTGGGAAAAAGCAAAAGTCGTCTGAAAAAGAAGCAGAACTAATGTGATTGCCCTCATCCTATGTTTTTATATTAAAAATACTAATCATCTCGCATTTTTCAGCGCTTTTTCAAATATAGTGCCTTGTAGCGCTCTTATTTCGTTTATCGATATCATCCGGACCTGATGTACCACAGAAATATTGAATGTTTATTTTTTTTCTTCCAATGTTGCACCAGCTTCCAATGCAGCCTGTCTTAACAGATCGAAAACTTTATCGTTTCCGTCATTATAATTAACGCTCCCGTATCCATAATTTGCGTAGGTGATGGGAAATCCTCGGCCAATTTCCCAATCTGCTGTCTTTAACTCTTTTTCTCCTTCTTTATAATGGTAATAACCAGATTCGTAGGCTACATTGTCTACTTTGATAGATACGATTCCATTATTGATATGGGATATGGATTTGATATCTGCCAGATCAAAGGTATGTTTAAAAGTATAATCTCTTGAACCTCCCATATCAGTTCTGGTGATCGTTACTTTTGTTCCTGAGAAAGCAAACTTGCAATAAAAGTCATTCTTGTGTTTAAAATTTTTACTGTCAGCATATACCTTGCATATTTCGTTCAGTAAAGTTTCAATTTTCTCTTTGTCAATAGTTTTCGATTTCTTGCTGACTATCCTGGTCTCTTTTTGGGGTTCTATATTTTTTTTGGTTTCTGTATTAACCGTGTTCGAAACTTTTGGTGTTGGTGCAACCAAAATGACCGCGTTGTCCTTTGTCTTTGCGTTGGTTTTTACGGTTGCGTTTTTTTGTGGCATGGAGTTTTTTTTCTCGTTTGCCACTTCTTCGGCTTTTCTTTTGGCTTCTTTTTCTTTATTCTTTTTGTCCCCACAGACTTTGCAATAACAGTCTACACAGGAAACTGCATTTTTTGTTTTGCTGGTTTCTTTCAGATAGGTATCATGTAGAATACAATTTGAGGCACTTCTTACATGAGTCTGCGCTTTTGCCTGCATTCCGATAACTGTAATCAGAATGACCATTAATAATTTTCCTATGCTTTTTGCCGTCACTTTCATAATTCGGTTATTTTAAGGTAAAATTATGATAGTTGGAAAAATGAAACAATCACTATTAATAGTGAATTTTAGCTTTTTGACTGAGCTAATCAGAACAGATAATTTTTATAGCGATCTAATTATGTACACAACCTTATAACTGAGCTTGAGACATCTTTTTAGGAAACTATAATGTGGTCAATAATTATATTTTCTTTCAGTATCACTTGGTGACAGCAGTTATATATTTGGTTGCGACCAGTAATAGCTGGGTTCTGTTGCTTTTTGATAGCTCATAATTTTCCCTTAACAGTTCTCCAATTTGTTTATTTTTGAGCTTTACAGCGGTCATTTGCAAAATCTGGAATGAAGCCATCTCTACGCTTTCTATATTCTGAAGATAGAAGAGGATAGAGAGGTCTCTAATTTCGGGGTCGTAGTCCTGTTTCTCTATGGCATCAAAGGCATCGCTCACCAGCCCGATCAGGCCTTTTGTAGAGCAGTCGGAATAATCCGCATCCAGCATTGCGTAAATGATATCCATTCTGGAAATTTCCATTTTCACATTTTCTAGTGTCTGTCCAAGGGCTTCTTTGAGATCCGGATAATGCGCCCATTTGGTCAATGCAGGAAGTTTTGCAACCAAATGAGACTTTGCACAGTAAATCTTGTGCAAGTGATCAACGAAAAATTCCAGTATTTTTTTTGATGAGATTTCCATGAGATAGTAATCAATTTTAATTTGGTAAAGCAAATTGGTTCACTATTTTGACGATATGATCAATATCGAAAGGTTTGCTGATATAATGGTCTGCGCCACAGGCCTCAGCTAGATGGGCGAGGTTTTGTTCTGCCGAAATTAAAATGATCGGTAAATTAGAGGTTTCTGCATTTTGCTTGAGTTCCCTACATATTTCTGCGCCAGTTTTCTCGAACCCGAAAATCCTCACATCTAATAGGAGAAGATCTGCATGCACCAGGGCAATTTCGTCTACATCCATTCCCTTGCTGTTTGAAATGAATTCGAAGCCTTCGTCTTGAAAAACAATTTCGAGTATAGCTAAAATATCTGGATCATCTTCTATAGTCAATATTCTTCTATTCGACATGTTTAAGTTTTTCTTCAAAAAGTTAAACAGAAAAATAGTAAAATTGTTCGGTAAAAATGAGCAATTAGCAGTTTTGTATATTTGTTAGCTTTAAATTGCTTATTGTGAAAGAATTCGACAAATTAATACAGGAGTATTTTGGCAAGCTCACAGATGAAGAGTTAACAACCATCATATCTTATTTCTATGAGGAAAAACTTTGCAGGCATGATTTTTTTACCAGATCTGGAGCGTTCTGTGATAGGTTAAGCATTATTAAATCAGGAATCCTAAGGGTATATGGTTTGTCAGGCGAGAAGGAGGTTACGCAGTGGATTTCTACCGAAGATTCTTTGATCACTGAAATAGCGGGTTTCTTTTTGGGACAGCCAAACCGTTGGAGTATCCAGGCATTTACAGATGTTGAACTGCTTACGATAACCAGGGACAACTACCTTAAACTCTGCAGTGAGCTTCCGAGATGGAACGAAATCGAAAAGAAATTTATCATAAAATGCTTTGCAATGATTGAGGATAGGGTTTTTTCTCATTTATCCTTGACAGCGGAAGAACGATACAACCTGTATTTTGAACAGCACCGGGATTTGTTTAATCGGGTTCCGCTACAATACATTGCTTCCCTTCTGGGGATGACACCAGAAACATTCAGTAGGATTAGAAAACGCCAAGCTGAAAATTCTTGATTTTAGTCAAGAGACTGAACGACTATAATTCTCCATTTTTGTACTGTAATAACAAAAAATCATTAATTATGGAAAATGGAATGAGAAAACTTTTGAAGCTTGAAGAGGTGGGACAGTTTCTGCTCTCAATAGTATTGTTTGGCCAATTGAATTATCCGTGGTGGTTTTTCCCCTCATGTTTACTGCTTCCCGATCTATCAATGATTGGTTATCTCCTGAATAATAGGTTTGGAGCCTGGATATATAATTTTTTCCATCATAAGTTGGTAGCTATTATCATTATGGTTGCAGGATATTATACCGGAGTTCCTGTTGTTTCCCTAGTAGGGGTGATATTGTTAGCCCATTCCTCGATGGATAGAATATTTGGCTATGGACTAAAATTCAATGATAGCTTTAATCATACCCATTTGGGCATGATTGGGAAAGAAGAGCATTAAAAGGAAGGTAAGAATAGTTAGATGTTTTTTGTTTAGGAGGTGAATAGCTCTTGCTATTATTAAAATGCATGTCCTTTTCTGATATAAGCCGCCTTTTGAAGTTCTTTGTCGGATGGTGGTTAAACTTTGGTTTGAACAAATATTTAAACCTGCTAACTTTTTCAAAAAGTTAGCAGGTGTTTTTGTTTATTTATAAAGACATCCTTTTGCGAGATATTTTTGAACCTGTCGGGTATTATCAAACGCTGCTTAGTTTGATGTTTTTGTCGATCAGCGGGAAGATTCGCTCCGTATTTCATCGTGTCTTATCTCGCCTCCAGTAGTTCCTGTTTGTTTGGCAAAGATCAATACAATCACAGAAAAGACTAAGGTCACAAAGGAAACAATATTAGAAAAACCTTTTTGTTTAAAACTTGCCCAAAGCCCTATTAGGGAAGCCCCGCCTAAAATATATGATAGTAATGCAAAGGTCTCTGCTGTCTCTTCATGCCTTTCAATATACGTGTGTGTAACTCCAGCTAATCTTTTAGCAATTTCTTCGGCCCCATCTCCGGTTGCCATTGCTATAACTGCAGCCAACGATCCCAAAATGAAAATCAGATAGGCCGTACGTCTAACGGATTCAGATCTTGAAATCAAAGCTGTGATTAGGACAATTAATCCTACGAGAGGAAATATTAATGGTAGATGGTTTACCATTAAATGCCAATGTGCTCCATTCATGTTATTAGTGTTTTAGTTTAAATATTTACTCCGAAAAGATATCCTACAAATGCTGAGAGCACCATTGCGATCGTTCCCCAGACCGTGATGCGAACAATCGCTCTTACCACACTAGATCCCCCGGTCTTAGCCGCGGTAGCCCCTAGGATGATTAGAAAAATTATCGTAAATCCGTATAGCCAATACTCCATTCCTTTAACCGGGGCAAAAAGAATGACCAACAAAGGTAGAACGCCTCCTACTGTAAAGGATGCTCCGGAGGCCAGGGCGGCTTGGATTGGTTTTGCTTGGCTAATCTCATTTATTCCCAGTTCATCCCTGATATGTGTACCTAAGGCATCCTTTGCCGTAAGCTCGATGGCCACCTGCATAGCCGTCTCCTGCTTTAAGCCGCGCCTTTCGTATATCTTTGCAAGAATTTGAAGTTCCACATCGGGCATTTCGGAAAGCTCCTTTTTCTCCCTTTCTATGTCAGCCTTTTCGGTATCGGTTTGGGAACTTACGGAAACATATTCTCCCGCTGCCATAGAAAGAGCCCCCGCAACAAGTCCCGCTACTGTAGCTAAAACAATTGGTTCTCTGGTCGAACTTGCGGCAGCCACACCTATGGCCAGACTGGAGATAGATATGATCCCATCATTAGCGCCCAATACGGCGGCTCTTAACCAGTTACTGCGGTGGATGTAATGATTGTCAAGATAGTTATCGATTGTTATCATAAGTTTCGGTTAAAAAATGAATTAGTATTTTTAGGATTTTTAACTGTCACCTTAAAGTGTAAGCCAAAATATCTTTCTAGTATCTGACAAATTAGATTTAAAGTATTCAGTCCGGTTTTTTGAATTTACTTAATGCCTGATTCTTACTGATTAAAAATACAAAATAAATCCTATGAATTTAAATTGAGAAAAGGATATCAAGTAAGAGATTTGAGGTTTATGGGTCTAATATTAGAACTGGAGCAGTAAAAAGCCTAACAGAGCACCACTTAATACAATAAACGCACTGTTGATCTTCTTAAATTTAAAGACGATAACAATACTGATAAGCGCTATGGTAATTGATCGCCAATCGGTAATTGTTTCTTTGCCCATTTGATAACATACGGCTAAAATTATTGCTACGGAAGCTACGTTTACAGCATCTAAGAATGCCGATAATCCTTTATAATTTCTTAACCTTTTTATCAATGGATTAATGAGTCCCACAAGGACAAAAGAGGGGAGGAAGATAGCTAACGTTGAAACAAAAGCCCCTGAAATTCCATTGATTTGAAATCCAATAAATGTTACCGAAGAAAAAACAGGTCCAGGTGTAAACTGTCCTACGGCAATGGCATCCAATAGCTGTTGCCTTGTGAGCAGACCTGCTGCGACCAGCTCGGTATCTAAAAAAGCAAATAGAACGTATCCACTACCATATATGATGGAACCAATTTTAAGGAATGTCCAAAAAAGTTGGGTATTGGTAGCTTTCCATAATGTTGTCTGTGTAATTTGAAAAAGAGCAATGGGAACGAAGTTGTGCAAAGTTCCTTTTTTCCTGTTCTTAACGGTGTGCAATCCAAGTGCAAACAAACCCGCCGCAAACATTAAATAGATCTCATTGATCCCAAACACTGCCGCCAAGAGAACTGTAATGCCGATCAGAACTAAATTTATCGATTTCACGGACTGTTTTGCCAATGGGTAAATTGAAGATAAAATTATGGCTATGATAGCAGGTTTGATGCCATAGATAAAAGGTTGTACTTCTGGCAACTGACCATATATACTATATAAATAGGCAAATATACCAGTTATCAGAACAGCGGGTAAAATAAAACATAAGCCGGCTATAACCAAGCCTTTCCAGCCACCTTTATCATATCCGATGTGGATTGCCATTTCCGTGCTATTCGGGCCTGGAATGAGATTGGTAGCTCCGAGTAAATCCAAAAAATGTTGTTCACTCATCCATTTTTGTTTTACTACAGCTTCTTCGCGCATCATCGCAATATGTGCTGCCGGGCCTCCAAATCCAATGATACCCAATTTACCGAAGACTTTGGCGATTTCTTTTAACGTTGCTGTATGCTGCATTTTTTGTCGGCATTTTAATTCGATTTACGAGTGTAGACGGAATACTTTGGCACATAAAGGAGTTGATCCGAAGGATATGTGGGTTTCACTGCCCTCACTATTTAAGGTAAATCGCTGTTAATCGATTGTTCGAGAAAAGATTAAATTATATTATTTTAAGTTTTCAAATAAAGTTATTTTTTTGATAAGTAACTCCTTTTGTTCGCTAGTGATTTTATGAGCAGGCATTATTTCGATTTCTTTTGCTAAGGTTTTGATATCCTCTTTCTTTTCTACAATTAAGTGGGTAATATCGCTAAAATCAAAATCAAGGCTAACCTCTTCTATAAGAGGTTTGTTTTCATTCTGTTGTCTCCATTCATTGTACTGCTGTTCATTTTTGTATAGGCCATTGGAAGTTTGGAGGCTTTCAGGAACATAGCACCATTCACGCTCATCATAAAATCTATAATCCTTAATCACACCGTCTTTTCTTGGGAGATCATCCTCATATGATTTAATATAAAATGGCGAATATTGACTGAATGTGACTATTCTTCCCATCGCCTCTGTTTGAGTAAGTAGATGGTCTATCCCGTCAAGTATTGCTTGGCGATCTGGGGAAGACTCAGTCAGTCTATACAGTTCCGCAAGCTCAGAAGCAGTTCTGTTCACGAAACCTACTCCCAAAGGAGTTCCTTTGAATGCTCGGATAAAGCTTTCGGCAATCATTGAGTTTTTTTCTATATATAAAACTGGGTTTAATCGGTTTCTTCTTGCCCATTCTTTGCTTAAACCAATACAATATTTCCCATAGCTTGTGTATTTATTTATGGTCTCCTCTGGAATATCGCAGAAGGATATCTTGGGCACGTATATCGTGTAACTTAAAATTTCTTCTTTACAACTCTTACATTCAAAGTGCTCTTTGCAATAGCTTCCATAGAACTTTGTTACAAGGATTTTAGACAATATGTCTATATGATATGTGAAATGAAAGAGAGAATTAGCGCTAGTTTGCATCGACTATTTTTTTGCAATTTAATAAAAAACAAAAATGCAGCTTGTATAATTTTTCTCCCGTAATTCTTATAAAGTTACCACACGAAAAGATATTTGGAAAGTGGCGGTATACTAACTTAGTGTGGAGTTAGAGATAAGAACAAAATTTTAAATTCAGCTGATGAAAGGATGTCGCAAAAGTTAATTATATATAAAAAGTAGCTTAACTTTTACTCTGTTTTTTGTTTGGATATTCATTCGTCCACATTATTGTTTTTTTGAGGTTATACGTAAACATAATAAATTTATCAGAATCAACATTGACTTCTACGTGAACTTTCAGAAAGCGATTTCTTTTGCTTCTTTTCTTTTAAAAGAAAAGAAGTTAAGACAAGTGGTGATACATGCCATTGCCTTAACTTCGTCATAAGTTGTTTTTTAATTAGTTATAAATATCATATTTATAGTGTCAAGGTATTGGCATTATTGTATCTGGATTTTCCCATGCGAAGGTGAAAAGTTGATTTATTTCGTCATCTGATAATTTTGCAAGGAATATTGTATCGCCATACTCTTGATGGATGATAACTTTTGTTTTGGATGAACTTGATTTCTTTCCCGTTGCAATTTTACAAACGCTTTTACCTGCTCTAATACATAAATGAAGAACAGTTTTATCCATTTCTTCAAAACCAATAAACAAGGTTTCATCCGTAGGATTTGCTCCCGGAATTACTTTATTTATCGAATGGTTTTCAAAAGTTATTAGTGCAAGTAGGTTACAGGTTTCCAGGCCTTCGTGTTTACCTACTTTTTGCGCAAACAATACCTGTTCTATAGGACCTTTCGGGTCTTCGATCCCATGTAACAGGCTCTGTATTCTGAATAAAAATTTATTTTTCATGTTTTTAAAATTTTAGGTTATGCAGCGGCCGTGACGACCGTCACTTATTTTGGCGAGATTTATTGTTTCTAAGGAAAGCTAAAGACTAATATTTGCTTTCCTGTGCCATTATTTTAAGTTTCAGTTTAGGCTACCATCTTTATGGTAGCCGTTTTCTTTTAACTGTGATAGCTTTTCGTATAAGTCCTGCCAATAAGCTTGAGCTTGATTGTTTTCGTTCAAAGCATTATCAAGATGCTTATACTTTCGGTACAAGTCAGCTTGTTTAATGGCTTCCTCGAGATCTGTGATCTGAAGTACGTTGCCTTCTATATCTCTAACAAACATCTTTTTAAGATTTAGGATTAACCGGTTCAAAATTGAATAGTGCATTTACCAAGTGGTAAAAGTTGCTGCCCTTACGCTCCATATCGGCATATTTTGCAATACAATCGATAGTATATAGTGCGTTGTAATGGTCAAAAAGCTGATCTGCGAAGCAACGGCTTTTTAGTATCATCTTACTATTTGAGTTTATAGCATGTTGTACATCTTTTGCAATCCTGTACCAAAATTCCACTTGGATAAAACCATTATTCCAGTCTTTTTTTATAATTGTTTCATTATTGGTAAGGTTGGTATACATTGCCTTTATAAATTCAATTATTGTGGGGATTTCATTAGGAAAAAGGTCGGCCAAAAGTTTACCTTTCTCAACATTATTTAGTTTCTCTAGTGATTTCATATTAATTGCTGTTAGATGGCTACCACCGATTAGAGCGGTAGCCTGCATTGATTAATTAAGGTTTAGAATATCTGCGCCATTGTTGGCAAAAGAGGTGCAAAGGTCAAATGCCTTTTGTGATTTCTGCTGAGCTGTACCACCCAGGATGATACTATCAAGTTTAGCCTCATTATTTTTGTATTTTCTCACGTTTTGATAATAGCCCGTTACAGAATTATAGGCTCCGAATAAAGTCCCCTTTGTTGTGTCCATCTGTTGCGTGTCGCTTGTCATTGCATACGCAAAAGCGTCGTTCACGGTATTTTTGAAAAGGGTAGATAGTTCTTCCTCGGCACCTTTTCTCAGAAGTTCAAAAGTTTCCTTATTAGGGCAAAGGGCTAATTGAATGAGTCTCTTGACTTCTTGGTCGGTAACTTTTACCTTAATCCAGTTATTGAAAATATCTTCCAATTGGCTGCTCATAAGGTTGGCCATTCCCATTACCTTGTGTGCATTTTCCAAACGTTGTTTTGCACCCGAGGTATGTTTTATTCTAACTACGTTGGTCATAGTACGTAATGCGGCATTTAAGGTATTCATACAAACGATTCGTATGGGTGTAAAAGCAGCGGTTATACTGCCTGATCCATCGTGTGAAGTAGTTAAGAATATGTACTTTTCTGTAACATCATCACCATTTCCAACCCGGATATAATCAGGTAGTTTTGCAGTAATGAATATCCGTTCGCCACCGCCCAAAGCTCCTGCGGTTTCGTACATGATCCCGCTTTCTCCCCCTACGATAGCATCGAAGAACTCAAATGCTTCATGGTTCTGTACTACGGTATAGTCTTTACCAACACTACTGCCCAAAACCTGTTCGTTATCGGTTCTGTACGTATAGAAACTACTATCAGATTTGATGTGCAGACCACTAGGTAGAATGTGTGTGTTAGGTAGTTTTGCCACTTCATAATCAAGTCCGGCAAAACGGATTGCCTCGCTACTCGTCGGATAGTCGGTTACGATCTGTCCCAGTCCGTGCCATGCCTTTTGTTGTACACTGAAAAAAGAATAGCGTCCAGTGTGTTCATTGAAATTAAGATTGTGTCCCATGATAAAAAGAATTAGGTTAATACTTGTTTAATTGTTCCTTTTCTTTTTTTTCAACCGCCTGCTCGAAAGCTGCTTCTCAAAAGAAAAAAACGGAAAAAAAGAAAGTCTTTCTCCCAGCGTGTGGGTTCGGGAATGGCGGGCTATAAGTCCCCCTTGTGGGGGGGGATTGTGTGCAATCCCATTATGCGACCGCTTTCCCGACACACGCTAATTTTACTTTCCTTTTTGTCCTTTTTCGCCTTGATGAAGCAGGGTAGGAGGTTTAGCCTCTTTCGTAGCGATTTTGTAGTGAACTTTGGCTGATTTTTTCTCTTACAGATTTTAAATTTTCTTACACCTGATGCGTATTAACCAGTAATTAGGATTTGAAGTCTGTGTATTTATACCTAAACTATTTTCTAAAAAAAAGGGGAAAAACCCCCTTTTTTTAGGTATTACTTGCTTTGTATGAGGCGTTTGGTATAAGTTTGGTGCTCATAAACTCTCAAAAAGCATATATTATGTCTTACTCATTTATGTTCAGGTTTTATTGCCTGTCCCTGCTATTGGTATGCACATTTGTTGGATTTTCCCAGGATATACAATGGGAAAAATCTTATGGCGGCAAACATGCCGAATTCCTAGCAGATGCATTGCCTACACCCGATTATGGGTTTCTTTTAGCAGGCAGTTCCCTGTCCGAGAAAAACGGAAACAAAGAAATGGCTTCCAGCGGTAATTTCGATTACTGGCTTTGGAAGATGGACGAACACGGTTCGGCCGAATGGCAAAAAAGCTATGGCGGCTCCGGTATGGATTTTTTACAAAGTGTACAGTTAACAGCCGATGGCGGCTTTATACTGGCCGGCGTTTCGGATTCACCGAAAAGCGCTGGTAAAAAAGACGACTCCAAAGGTCACGATGACTTTTGGATCATAAAACTCGACGCAAAAGGAGCCGAACAATGGCAGCGAACCATTGGCGGTAACGGTCAGGAGCAGCTAAGTTGTATCCGAGGTACCAAAGACGGTGGTTATATTGTAGGTGGTTCGTCCGCATCGGGAAAATCCGGTGACAAAACGCAAGAGAACTTTGGCAATCTCGATTACTGGGTGGTCAAATTGAGTTCGAACGGTACGATCGAATGGCAACAAACCTATGGCGGAAAACACTTGGATCAGTTAAAAACGATCGAGCAAACCCCTGATGGCGGCTATATCATTGGAGGTTACTCCAATTCACCAACATCTGGAAACAAACTCAATGACAACATGGGAGCGGGTGATTACTGGATCGTTAAAACCGACAAACAAGGAGCTATCGAATGGCAACGTACCTTAGGTAGTGATGGTGATGATAACCTGACGGCACTTATTCAATGTAAAACCGGCGGTTATCTTTTGGGCGGAAGTTCCACTTCGAACCCTTCTAATGATAAAAGTAAGGCCAATGGTAAAGGAACCGACTTCTGGATGGTACGACTTGACGCCGACGGACAAACGATCTGGCAAGAAACCTATAATTACGGTAAAACCGACCTGTTAACTTCGATTATCGAGAATGACGATCATACCTATCTTATCGGTGGCTATGCTACTAGCGAAGTTGTCGAGGGTAAAAAAGATAAAAAGGATACCAACGATTATATCGCCTTAAAAATCAATGATAAAGGCGAAGAAGTATGGAGCAAAATCGTAGGTAGTGATGGTGAAGACATCTTAGGTCGCGTAATCGAAACCCGCGATGGCGGCTATTTGTTAGCTGGAACGTCCAAAGGCAAACCATCACGTGATAAAAATGGTGGAAATGGTGAGAACGACTTCTGGGTGGTGAAACTCAAAGACCGTTATAAAAAAGAACTGGACAAACCGGTCATCGAAGCCCTCCCGAATCCAGCACAACAATTTACCAATATTATTGTGGGCTACGATTTCCAAACGGGAACAGCATCCGTATTTGACCTTTCGGGACGACAACTGCAACAGTTTTCGATCGACAGTCGTACCATACCGGTGGACTTAAGCACATACCCAGAAGGAATTTATATTGTGGAAATCCGTACCAACATACAACACAACTCGGTAAAAGTCATCAAGGGAATCCAACCTAAATAATCAATCTATCTATGAAAAGCATTACTAAAATTTTAAGATCAGCATTGTTTTTGGGACTGTTGCTCTGTAATAGTGCAGATGTATCGGCACAGGACGAAACAAACTATCTTCCCAATATTGTTCCACCTTCACCGACGGCCTATGCCCTTGGTAATTATGGAAATATTCCAGTGGGAATGGTGACGGGAGCACCAAATATCGATGTACCATTGATTGTATTCAGAAACAGAAATATCAACGTACCGATAAATATCTTCTACGGTTCTAATGGTATCCGAGTCGATGATATTGCCTCTAAGGTTGGACTGGGATGGAATATCAATGCAGGTGGGGTGATTACCCGTGCTGCAAATGATATAGCTGATGAAAAGGATCATTCCTATAATGTTGTTCCCCCGGATTCAGATCTGGAACAGGGAATATACACTTCCGCGGTAATCGATTATCTGTACAATATCGGAAATAATAATAGTATCGATTCTGAGGTAGATATGTTTTCGTTCAACTTCAATGGCAACTCTGGTAAGTTCGTGCTTGATCGTAATGGATATCCCCTTAAAGTTGAGAACCAGAACGTGAAAATAGAAAAGGTGCAAAATGGAAATATTCTAACTTTTGCGATTACAACAAATGACGGTGTAAAGTATTTCTTTGAAGAAACTGAGTCTACGACTTTCCGTTCGCAGGGTGCTGGGCATTCTATTCCGGAAACCTATACAACTGTTTGGTATCTTAACAAAATTGTGCATCCGCTTGGTGATCAGGTGAATTTTGAATACGAAGCACATAGCTATCGATACACTGCTTCGCAATCTCAATCGCTTACAATTTCCAGTCCGTTCTATCAGGCAAGTTGTACATCCTCATTATATAGTTACGGACCCTTTTTGAGTACACCATTAAACCATACGATGACGATCAATGGTAAACGATTAACGAAAATTTATTCGAATAATAATCTGGAGGGACAACTGGTATTTAACTATGAATCAGGTAATGATCCTGAAATGAGCTATGGAAATAATAAATTACAAAAGATCATTCAGCGTAATGCTGCTTTTGGAACAGTCGAAGAGCTTACATTTAGCTATACCGTTACAACAAACAAAAGAACCTTTCTGAGCCAGATTACCTTTAGAGATCTGGCAAAGAAGTTTAATTTCACTTATTTAACTCCGGAAGTTTTGCCAACACGCTTGAATATGGGACAGGATCACTGGGGCTATTTCAATGGAGCGGGTAATCAAAGTCTAATTGCAAAAGTTTCAGGACTTGAGGGAGCTAATTTTACCGCTGCGAACCGTGAACCAAATTTCGTTTACGGTCGGGCAGGGCTATTAAGCAAAATATGTTATCCTACCAAGGGCTGTTCTGAAATTGATTATGAGCCTAACCGTTTATTGGGTCCAAAAGTGATCCCTCCACATATGGTGTCTGATGCTATGTATATCTACAACGGCCCACAAGGGGCAATGCCTGGCTTTGCGACCATGAACTATAAGACAATGACGGTTCCATTTGGTCAAATGGTAGCCGTTGGTGGCTATGGCGAATTTAATTACGATGAATGTACTGATTCGCAGAATACAGGATTTCATCATGTCACAAATATATCGGTATTCAATATTACGGATAATCAGAATGCGCCACTATATGTTATGACACAGGGGGGATACCAGTATTACGGAACCGGTGCGCAGTTATCTGTTAACAGTAGCTATAATTCTTTCTATTTCTCAGCTCAACCAGGAAAGACTTACAGGATAGGATTTGTAGGAACGTACCGTTGTACAGCGGGAACCTGCACGATTACATGGGCAGATACCCAGCAACAAACCATATATGTTGATCAGGATACAGGTGGCAGTAGGGTAAAAAGTATCAAGGATACCGATAACAACAATGTAGCGACTTACAAACGTTATTATTATAATTCAGCATCCGATCTGAATAAGTCGTCAGGAATCTCATCGGGACAGCCGTATTATTCTAATTATATTACCCGACGAGATGTGTGTACGGGAACTCCCGGTTCGCCTGGTTCTGGTGGCGCTCCAGGATGTCTTTATACCGATATTACTTTACGTGTCATATCTAGTAGTAGCATAATCCCAATATTTGAAAAGGGTAATAATATTTTTTATGAGAGGGTTACGGTCAGTTACGGGGACGATGATTTTAAAAACGGTGGAGAAGAACACCAATATACCATACAGTTCGACACACCGGGTGAAGTAGTCAACGGCATGTTCTTCCCAAATGCAGGAAGAACAAATTCTGGATGGAACCATGGACAAGAAAAAAAATCCATTATTTATAAAAAGGGGATTTCCGGAAGCCTTCTCCCTGTTAAGGAAAATACATTTGAGTACTTTTTAGATGACAGGATTGGTAACGGTATCCATAGTTATGCCGTACGGAAAAACTTTAATTTATTATGTTATACGCCTGGTCAGATGAGTAGCATTGAGAATATCGATGTTATGGCGACTTATATCCGTCCTAATTGGTTTTACCTTAAAAAAGCTGAGGAAAAGAGCTTCTTTTACGACGGTTCGGACATTCTATCGGGAACAAATCTAATCACTAAGAATTTTAAATACAATAATGTGCTTCACACGCTGCTTTCAGAAGAATCCGTAACGGTATCGGCGGGAGAAACCATGACGACCAAACATTTTTATCCTGAAGATGCAGAAATGGCAAGTGAGCAATATCGTAGCGAACTTATCGCAAAGTTTATGACTGGAACGGAACTTAAAACGGAACATTTCAGGAATAGTGACAAGGTGCAAAGTAAAAAAACGGAGTATGGCAGCTTTACAAGTAATTCCTTTTTGCTTCCCTTAGTGGTCTATGCGGGCAGTGATGATCTTTTAGAATCGAAAGTTTCCTTTGATTATGATAACTGGGGTAATATTCAGGAATTCAGAACAGAAGGAAGTGCACCTGTATCTATTATCTGGGGCTATAATAAGAGCCTTCCAATTGCTAAAATAGATAATGCAAGCATCTTACAGATCGGATCGATATTGGGTGTTGGTGCTAATGGTGTCCAGAATCTCAATGAGAACAATCTTTCGCAGATCAATGGACTTAGAAATAGTTTACCAATTGCCAATACCACCACTATGGAGTTTGAGCCGATCGTAGGATTGAAGGCAAGCATTGATCCAAAAGGAGAGAAAACAACCTATGAATACGATCAGTTCAATCGATTAATGAAGGTTAAGGACAATGATAATAATGTTCTTACCGAAAATATCTACAATTATCGACCATAAAACGGAAAACATGAAAAGATTTATTTACATACTATTCCTGTTACCCTTGATGATATGGGCACAGGATAATAACCAAAATTTTGTCAAGTCGGTCAATTACCGCCAGAGTGGTGCGGCAAGTCCAAAAGCAACAGTTCAATACTTTGATGGATTTGGAAGATTGGTTCAAAAGATTAATAATAAACAATCAGGTACGGGAAAGGATCTTGTGACATACTTTGCTTACGACCAGGGACGACAGATAAAGGAATACCTTACCTATTCGACCAATCAGGAGAGTATGTCTTTCTATCCGAATGCGGAGCAATCCATTTTAAACTATCCCGATTATGCAGGAAAGTACCCAGTAAGTGAAAAGTTATATGAAAGTTCACCTCTTAACCGAGTATTAAAGCAGGGTGCCCCGGGAGAAGACTGGCAGGTCAATCCTACTGCGAATACCGATCATACCATAAAGTTTGAATACCGTACCAATGAACAGAACGAGGTGAAGAGCTATTTTGCCGCTACCACATGGAATGCATCATCGGGTCTTTATGATATTCAATTGGTTGATAGAGGTTATTATGCTGTTGGCGACCTTGAAAAAACAATCACCAAAGATGAGAACTGGACAAGTGGAACCAATAATACTTTTGAGGATTACAAAGATAGAGAAGGACGAATCATATTAAAACGAACTTATAATAATGGTGCGCATGATACCTATTATGTTTATGACAAGTTTGGAAATCTTACTTATGTATGCCCTCCTCTGGTAACAAATCCACAATCACAGCTTAATGATTTATGTTATCAGTATAAATACGACAAACGGAAGCGTTTGGTTGAAAAGAAGCTACCGGGTAAACAATGGGAGTTCATGGTTTATGATAAGGCAGATAAACTGGTTGCCTCGGGACCTGCCAATTCGCCTTTTTCAAATCTTACGGGAAGTGGATGGCTTATCAATAAGTATGATGCTTTTGGAAGAATAGCCTACACAGGATGGTATAACGGTACAGAGGCTACGGCTTCCGGTCGGAAGTCATTGCAGGGTATCTTTAACTTTTCTAGTGATTTCTATGAATCGCGAAGTAATTCTAACGTGTTGAACGGTATTACGGTCGGTTATACCAACGCTACCTTTCCAACCAGTGGAATGCATATACTGAGTGTAAATTACTACGATAGTTATACGTATCCATCCGCTTTAGCAATTCCAGCTACAATCGAAGGGCAATCGGTGCTTTCTAATCCAAAAACATTGGCAACAGCTAGCTGGTCAAGAATATTAACCACCTCTAGTGAAACACTTGGGGATTTAAGTACAATATTATATGATTCCAAAGGCCGTGAAATCAGAACCTATAAGACGAATGAGTTTGGTGGATACACACAGGTTGATACGAAACTGGATTTTATGGGCAAAAGGCAATATGCTAAAACATTTCACAAAAGAAATAATAGTGCTGCATTGATTACAGTAACCGACCAATATACCTATACACCGGAAGACAGGCTTTCACTGCACACCCAACAAATCAACAATCAACCTGTACAGTTAATTGCGAAAAATAGCTACAACGAGATTGGCGAGCTGATTTCAAAGAATGTCGGAGGAAATGATGTAACGGGTGCCGTCGGACTTCAAAAGATCGATTACCGTTACAATATCAGGGGCTGGCTTACGGATGTGAATAATGATCAGCCAGAAGGAGCAGCCGGATTTACTTTAGGCCAGGGCGACCTTTTTGGTTTCAAAATCAATTATAACAAAGTTACAGAAAGCCAGAACAGTGCGGTTGTCTTTTCAGGGCAAAGCATAGGGGGATTGGTAAAACCGATGTATAACGGAAACGTGGCGGAAACGTTCTGGTTGTCTGCAAACGATAATCAACTACGAAAGTACGGTTATCAATATGATGCGCTAAACCGGGTGCAGGGTGCATTTTATCAGAAACCGATTTCCGTTAATCCGGTACCAGGTTCCTACAATGAATTAATCACTTATGACAAAAACGGTAATATCCAGACTTTAAGACGTAAAGGGAATTTGGATAATCCCATATTTAATTTTGACATTGATAATCTAAATTATACCTACAATGGTAACAAATTAACCAAGGTAATCGATAGTTCCAATAATCCTGAAGGTTTTTTCGATCGAAATATTGCAGGTGATACCTACCAATATGATGCAAATGGTAGTTTGATTGCCGATGTAAGTAAGGGCATTGTTGATGTCAAGTATAACCACATGAACCTGCCGAGGGAAATCAATTTCAATGGCGGGGCAAAAATTACCTATATTTACAATGCTGAAGGTACCACTCTCAGAAAGACTACAAATAATAATGGAAATGTTCTTGTTGTTGATTATTTGCAAGGATTCCAGTATGAAGATGGGCTACTTTCCTTTTTTCCACAAGCTGAGGGCTATGTAAAGGTTACCGGGCAAACGTTCTTTAATTATGTGTTTAATTATGTTGACCAGCTTGGTAATATAAGGGCTACATGGGCATTTGATGATAGAGAAGGAAATGTTAAGATACTGGAAGAAAACCATTATTACCCATTTGGTCTAAAGCATAAAGCTTATAATACAGTAGAATACGCATTTATTGAACCTAGCGAGGGGATGGGATACTATTATCCTATCTTGGAACAAACCGGTACTCGTGATAAAGGAAATCCTTATAAGTATAAATTTCAAGGGCAGGAATATCAGGATGATTTAGGCTTAAATGTCTATTTCTTTAAGTTCAGGGCATCTGATCCCGCTATTGGTAGGTTCTGGCAAATTGATCCGCTTGCACCGACGTATGTCCAGAATTCAACCTATGCGTTTGCGGAGAACAACGTAACCACGGGTATCGACCTTGAAGGACTTGAACTATCCTTCCATTTGGAGGGTGACCGTGCAAGGGCGCAATCAGGACCATACAGAACGGGTGGCGTAAACGGAAATTACACGCTACAGGAGTTAAAGAGTGTCGTAGCGAAGAAACAGGCGGAACACGATAGGGGAATGGCATTCCTTCTTTCAGGTGATCCTAGAAAATTGCCACAGGCTGAAATCAGGCTTCCATCCAGTCATATCGATGTAGCGAAATACAACGATGCCGGAATGATGCTTTCTTACGGTGTTCTCTTGGGTACAACAGAAATGACCGTTGATGCTGTTGGCGGTTTTGCACTGAATAAGCTTGGAGCACTTCGTAAAAGTGTCTGGGCACTTGACAAGTTTGAAAGAGGTCGTGTGATAGAAAGAATGTTAGGAGCAGCAGCTCATTGGCCGAAAAATTTTCCTGTCATCGATAAGATTGTTGAAAGTGCAAAAGGAGGAATTGCGACAAGTATTAAAAGTTTGGATTTGACTGCTACTTCTTATAAAGATGGAGATAGGGTTTTTAAAACATTAAAAGGTTATATTGACAAGTTAGATAACTTTGGAAGTAAAACTTGGGGCGGTACAACAGTAATTAGAGGTAAAGATTACACATCCAAAGCTTTAGAGTTAGCTGTGCAAACAGGAAAAGGAAATTCTGAACAATGGAAGCAAATTGGACAAGCTGTACAATATGCTTTAGAAAAAGATATAGAATTAACAATAAAATTTATAAAGTAATTATGAGTAGTGTATCAATTTATAAATTTGTCGATAAAGATACTTATGTCATTCATCCTTCTCAGAGTGTGAAATTTAGCGGTTCGTATGCTATACCTCCTTACTTCAAGGAAGTTGGTGTTGGTATGCAAGAGTTGATGGATAGAGTATTGGAGGCATTGAGTTTTAGTAAAGAATCTGCATTTCCACCCCCTGGCGATTCTAAAACACGTTTGAAAGAATTTTTAAAGGGAGTCGGTGTTAAAACAATGAAGGAATTGCACCAAAATTCAATTCATTTGTTTCTTTATACTGATATTAATAATAGTACATTGACTTTCGTCCCGTTTGAAAATAAAGGTTCTAAAGAAGGTTTCTCAGGATACAAGGAAGATATGGATGTGAAGGTCCCATTTAATTCTGCTAAGCAAGAATTGGTAAAAGCATTAGAACTGGCATTGTCAAGATGTAAGTAGTTTGTAATTGTGTTTTTATGAAAAGAGCAGGAGTAACAATAAGGTCTATTGATAAAAAGTACATTATAAATAGTATAAATACTTTACTTTCCGGCGGAGGTATTGCATCAGAACCTTACATTATTGCAGAACAATTGTCCACAGAAGAATTACTTGATAAGATAAAAATAGCACTTGAGGCAAGTAGGGATGGTGTTGAAAGAACTGATAATGGTTCTCAGAAGGATTTTTTAAAAAGAATTGGTTTTAAATCAATGAAAGACCTTCACGATGGGACTATTTATTTGAGTATTCTTTTAAGAGATAATGTTTTAACATTTATGCCTCGCAAAAACGCCGGCGCTAAAGAGGGATTTGTAGATTTTAGAGGAGGAGAAGATATCAGTATTCCTTTTGATAGTAGCGAAACGACTTTGATTTCTGCGTTGGAGAAAGCGTTACATCAATGTCATTAAATTTATCGGATAGTGAAAAGTGTATCGATTTTATTTTGTAAAGTAATATGGAAGCAGAAGAGTTTATTGAATCACTTCGCCGAACGGTGTTAAAAGGCAATCTTGACGAATACAGTAGAATTTTATCCGCGGAAATTGATCATGTTACCGATCAGACTTGGAAACCTATAATTCTTAAATATCAGGAACTCTCTGATTTAGAAAAAAAGGATTTTATCAGTTTTATTCGAATGATCGAGGTGAATACCATATCGCACGTTTTGGGTATTATAGATGGTTCTTCCTATCTCGACGAGAACAATGAAGAATTTCAGCTTATCTGTAGTTCTGATGGAAAGATAATCAGTGGCGATTTACAGGATTATTTTTTAGGGGCTGAAGAAGAAAGTATTTAAGAAGCTTGGATATTGCTTAAAAAATAGAACAGATATGGAGTTAACAAGGGAACATATAGAAGCTGTATCCAAATTAAGTTCAGAAGAACGATATAGCTATACAATAAAGCGAATTGCCGATTGGGAAGTGATGTACACTTTATCTAATGCTCAGGATGAGATCGTATGGTCTGAGTTGGAAGGTAACTTAATGGTGCCGTTTTGGACAGCTCCCGAGTTTGCCGAGAAATGTATTTCCAGCGGATGGGGAAATACCCAAGTCAAAATGATTACTCTTGATGACTTTGAACAGGAAATTGTTGATTTCCTTGCTGAAAGAGAATATTTGTTGAATATATTCCCAGTTGGTGATAAGACTGGCTTTGTGGTTGATCTTCTTGAGTTCTCAAGAGATTTGGCTGCGGAATTAGAAAATTATAGTTAGTTATAGTTTCCTCCCTATTGATATTGCAGTGTAGTATTATGCTGTAATATCTTTTCCAAACTTTATTAGTGTAAATGGTGGTCATAGTGACCATAGCATAACTATTGTTTAATGTGAACAGATTTTGATATGCCTAACCGTTTTGTAAAAGTAAGATTGATGGCATTTTACAGGGAAGAAAAGTTTCGACATCCGCTATCGATATATTTTCGTGGACTGGATAATGAAATTTTGAGGTTAGCTTTAAGCGCGATAGTAAATAGAGCAATTTTTGAGGTTTATGCAAAAGTGGCAATCGGCCTTGCTAGATGGGAACTTCTTGAGATTATAAATAAAAGTTTAGCGAATTTCAAATCTTTTGATCTTAGTCCTGAAGATATGCTTTTTGTCAAACAATATTACAGAAGAATAATACTAATTGTCGAGTGGGATTGCGACCCGCAGGATCTCGAAGATCTGATTTAAAATATTGAGGACATTCGCCGTTTTGGTTGTTCATTGGCGGATATTGATTTTTATTTTTTTGCTTACTAATTAAGCAAAAGCTCTGTTTCTTTTTGGCAGGGCGTAATTGCCCTGCCTTTTTTAAAAATTATGGACAGAAAGAAGATAACTGAATTGTATTTTACCATCATCCTATTAATTGTTCTGGCAATGCTTGGATATTTAACCGTATTCTTTTGTTTATCCGATAAGTATGGGATTTAAAAGTTAAGGTTTGTTCTTTCGTAAACTTGGCTTTATTTTTTTATGCTGCTCTTCCAAGCAAATTCCATATATATCAACATTTCTATTTTGACATACTTCAAGACATTTTTCCAAAGCCTTTTCCAAAGCAAGCTGCTCAATAGTGTTAAAGGTTGGCTTGCCATATTGATCTATGTAATCTTCAAAAGGAGTGTCCGGATGGAAACTAAGCCTAAGATCATGAAAGCATGCTGAAATAAAATCACGCACTTGGACGATGGTTTCAATTTTTTCTTTGGTCAACTGCTCGACCTTTTGTGTTACTCTTTTTTTCATAATACTTCGTTTTTTTAATTCTAATCGTATGTGCTTCTATAACTATTTTTTGTGATTATCATGTTTGTAATCAGTTGTTTGATTTGTTCAGTATATTTGCGATATGAGAACAACCGCTGACAATAATACAGTCCCGAATCTCGATCCCAAATACTTTTGGGAATATGATTTTGACACTATGGACTGGCAAGAGGCTTACAAAATGGTTATAGGTCGTATAGTAGAACGTGGCTCACAGGAAGATGCGGATGAGCTGGTACGTTTCTATGGTCATGATAAGGTTATTAAAGCACTTCGCGATGAGATTTACTTTTTACCTAATTATGGAATTGATAGCGCTATCGAATTTTTTCCTGAGTTAAAAAAGGAAGAGATGTGGTGCTATCTCAATCGATTGGGCAAACCCTACGATTGGCTTTGATATCCAGTTTTTTTTATCTCCGTTTTTAAAGTTTCAATATTTTTAGTATTGCAATGTTTCTAGTCTTTTTATATACTTCACCAATACTTGCATGTGTTATTTCTTAAATTTATGATATGACAAAAAAAAGTGATTTTGGTGTTCCTAATCTGCACCCCAGACTTTTTTGGGAATATGATTTCGATACTATGGACTGGCAAGAGGCTTATAAGATGGTAATAGGTCGTATTATAGAACGAGGCTTCCAGGAAGACACAGAAGAACTGGTACGTTTCTATGGTTACGACGGGGTGATTAAAGCACTTCGCGATGAGATTTACTTTTTACCTAATTACGCGATCGATCGAGCGTTACTTTTTTTCCCCGAATTAAAAAAGGAAGAAATGTGGTGCTATGTAAACCGCTTGGGCAAACCCTACGATTGGCTATAATTTCTATCCCTATTTCCTTATGATCAGGTGCGTCAATGCAGGGTCATTTGCCATTCGGTTTATTTCATGGTTAATGATGTCCTGTACATCCTGTTTGATCTGTAAATAATTCTGTTGCACCATATTCATATCCACCTGCCTGATTATCGGTATCGGTTTATAACCTTTTTCCTCTTTCTGTATAGCATCAAAATCGTTCTGTATCTCACAATGAAAAGCTTTCAGGTCTATCTTCTGGCTGGGGGTGTCGGCTACCATACCCACAAACTCACCGGAACTCAATGCGGAGATTTTTGAAGCTGGAACAGCATATTCCAGTTGAAGGCTCTTACTGATCGAAGTGTCGGCACTGTTTATGGAAAGGCTTTCACGCTCCTGCATGATTTTTCCAACACGTTCCGATAGCTGTTTGGCACTGTCGCCAGTAACCTGACCAGATATGATATTGCCAACGGTATTGAGTATCACGTCAGCCTGTTCCCGTCCGTAATCTTTCCTAAGTTGACTGGCATCCTGTATGCCCAAGCAGACAGATATTAAATTACTTCTTCCTGTTACTATTGTAGGTATAATATCCGTTGTCAAGGTGGGAAATTCGTCGAAGACAAGCATACTTTTCAGTTTGTTTTTCTGGTTGACAACCTTGAGCATACGGTTAACATAGAGTGAAAGTACTGCCCCGTAAGTTTGTATCTTCTGAGGGTTATTCCCCATACAGATGACCTTCGGGTTTTCGGGATTATTAAGGTCAATACTGAAATCATTGCCTGACAATACGTAGTATAGTTGAGGAGATGCCAGTCTTGCCAAGGCGATCTTTGCCGAGGCTATCTGTCCTTCTAACTGCTCCATAACATCGTTGAGATAAGCGTTTAAAAACGGGTTAATCAAAACCTCTATTTCCTTTTCAGTCCGAAGCAGTGTGAACAGGTCATCATAGGGCAATTGGATAAGCTCGATAACGTGCGGGAGGGTGCAGAACAGTCCATCCTGATATTTTCTTAAAAACCAGATAATAGCCGTAACAAAGTTAATGGCACTCTCCACGAAAAATTCCCCAGTTTTTTTTTGCCACTCTCGGTTTAGACCCAACAGGATTGTACGGGAGCTTTCGGTTGCATCTGTGATATCCGTCATTCCAAGCGGATCGAAAACGTTCCCCCTGTGAGAGCGCGAAAGGTCATCGAAGTTGATGAAGATACATTCCGTTTTGTTTTTATAGCGGTGCTTGTTCTTTAACCAATGATTGTAGGCTATAAGAGATAGATCCGGAAACTTAAAGTCATAGACAAAAAGTGTGTACGGATCAGGTTTTGCCAATGCCTGGGTAATAAAGTGCCGAATTACAAAAGCTGATTTTCCTGCTCCGGGGGAACCCGATACTATCGTTGCCCGAACTGGAGAAATGATATTGATCCACGAATCCCGATGTTTGTTTTTCAGTCGGTATTTGGCAGGAAGATTGATCGATAATTCGTTTTCGAGCAAGCGTTCCTCCTGCGGAAAAGTTTCGGCTTCGGCATTGAAAATATCGCCGTTGTTGAACTGGCTCTTGATGATCCTTGATAGGAGGGTACCGCCCGAGAGGATCAGCAGATATCCTGTGGTTGTTAATGTAAAATAGGCAAGCGCAGTAAGCATAACATCATTACTTATATACAATGAAAAGTAACTGATGAAGTAAACGAGAAGGCCGCAAATAACGTAGGCAAAAGCTGTCCTGTGGTTCAAATTTTTATCTTTCTTACCCCTTGCACCAAGCAAAGAAATTGCAAGGAAGCCTAAGACGATCAGTTTTGATTTATAAAAATTATCGAGCAATCCTGTCCTATAGATGTTTGCCAGTATCTTATCAGAAAATGGACTTACAAGTTCCCATTTCTGAAATGCCGAATAGCAAAAAAAGTAATAGTGTATAACCAGTATCACGATGCTGATCAGTCTGGTCATATCCAATATCTTCCGAAGTGCCTGTTCATTCTCTCCTGTTTGATGTGCCATATTAAGATATTTAATTGTTGTTAGTGTTCTGGTTCCCTTTTCTTTTTTTTCGTCTTTTTTTCTTTTTAAGGGAGTTCGGTATATAATCGGAGGTGTGCTCGGTATCTAGGATTGTTTCCAATAAACCGCCGGTATTATCTTCGTTCCTGATGTCACTTTCAACCAGAGCAGGGGATTTTGGATCGTTATGCTCCGTGGTGGTTTGGAACTGTTGGTGTGTTTCTGGTAAAGCTGCGATTTCCGGTAATATTTGAGGTTGCAACTGTTTATCCTGGCAATGTTCCAAGATCGCTTTTGCGGAGTAACCCTTGCCTAATGCGCTACCGTTGAAAACCGTTTTTGTGGTGTGATCAACATAAGTGATACCATAAATTATTCCCTTGTCATTTTGTCTGAGTACCGTATATATGCCCTGTTGGTTAAGCTTGTTTTTTAGTTGGTGTATCGTCAGGTTTTGTTTTGCAAGAATTTCATCGATTTTATTTTTGATCCTGGCTTTAAATCGGTTGCGTTTCGTAAGGCTTTCCCTAAATCTTTGCTCTAAAAAATTCATTGTAGGCTTGTTATAGAAATCGCTTGCTTTTATAGGTACGCCCGAGGGTTTTCCATTGCCATCGAGTATCCTGTACACTAACCCATTTGCTTTGAAAATACGGGAGTTTTCAGAACCTCTGTCAGCATGAACATTATACTGGTTTAAGATAGCATTAAGCTCACTTAGATTTGTAAAATTGTAGTTGGTAACTACGTTATCCAGTACATTGGTGATTGCTTTTTTTGATTGTATCCTACCATATTTAATTACGCCCATAGCAATTGGTTCAAGTCTGTATAAAGGTCTATTATGCCGTCCTTCTGCTTCCACGAGACCATATTCTTTTTCAATAGTTTTCCTTGCTGTCTCGGATTGGTTACGACCGATGTTTTGCATATCTATCCGTTTACCGTCAGGTTCAATTTTTACTGATACGATATGTATATGCGGATGCCCTGCATCATAATGGCGGTACACCAAATAAGGTTGATTTGCAAAGCCAATTTTGTCCATATAGGTATCTGCTATCTGCATTAGTTTTTCGTTACTCAAATGGTTTTCCGAAGGGTCAAAGTTTAGTGAAATGTGCACGCTGTTCCGTTTGCAGTTGGGGTTCAATTCTGCCTGCCTTAGCAGTCTGTTCAGCTTGATATTGAGAGGCATCTTAGCAATATCATAAGGGTAATTTCCATGGCCGATACATTCGGCCACGCCCTCTTTGACCTTGTTCTCGTTGTAGTTAAATACACGGTGGATCGAGTGGCTTGTCTTGATTATTGCAACCATCTTTCGGCAAATTTTTGTATATTGTTATTGATCTGTTCAACCTTGTTGAACAGAGTATGTTTTTCTATCTCGAAGGCTTTTGACCAGTTCCGATAATCGGCATCTACATTAGCGGTATGAAGCTTTTTTACAGCCTGGTTAAAGTTGTTCCCCAAGTGGTTCAATTCTTTTCGCAGGCGCATCACTTCGCCCATAAAATCGTCAAGTGACCTGTCGCGATAGGTCTTTACAATTGGTCTTTGAAAAAGCACCTGTCTGACGTAGTCACTTAATTTTGGACAGGTCGTTGCCTTCCACCGGTTTTCGATCATTTTAAATTCACCGGGCGTAAGCCTTACTCCGATGATCCTGGTACGGTTTGAATTCTCTTTCTCCATCATCCATCACTTTCATTGGTTCAAACATCATTTTTAGTTTAAATTGGCAAAGCCCACGAGTTCCGAGTAAAGGGCTTAAAAAATCGGTTGTTTAACAACCGGACATCTGGCCGTTTGCAGGTACGTGGCAAACTTTTGAGGTTTCCTTCGAAATTTTAATATTTCTTCAAAGCTTAAAGACTGCTTTTGAATTTTACGTTACTTAAAGGCTTCGGCGATGTTTTGGCGGATTAGCTTTAGTCTGAAGCTTTGGATTTTCCCTACGGACATGCCAATCATTGTAGTCTTTAAAGCCTTTGTAAAGGTTGCTATTGTCAACAAATGTTTTATCAATGGCTAATGCTTTTACGGTTGCCTTGCGCCCTGCCTCATCCTGATCGAGGTAAAGGTGCTTGGTGGCATAGCATTTCATAAGAGGTAAAGCCCTGTCGAAAAAGGAAAGGGAATTCAGGATCAGGTAGTCGCTTTGCATATAGTCGTCCATGTTGCTTCCAATGAAGGAAAGGAAGTCCATGTAGCCTTCAAAGACGGTAATATTTTGGCTGCTATTTTCAATTAAAGTATAGTCTTTTGGAGAACTACTTGTCTTATAAAAGCGGTTGCGGATTTCCCATCCACCCGTGTTGTTCGGGAAGCCGATGCCGTAATATTTTTTGCCGCCAAAATTGTATGTCACCTGCTTGCAAAATAGCCAAGCGATATCAAGATTAATCCTTCTTTCACGCAGGTATTTTAAAAGGGCGTCGGAAGTCAGTTCCTCAACCTTTTCGATGATGAGCCTTGGAGCATCCGCGATGTCTCTTCGACTGCTGCTTTGTTGCGCTTGAAAAGATAAAGAGCCCGCTAGAGTTTTTAGAAAATCCGACACCGAGCACTTGAAATACTGCGTTCCGAAATCGATAAGATTTCCACCTTTGCCCAGACCATGATCGTACCAGATATTATACTTCGCATTTACCTTGAAAGAGGCTGCTTTTTCATCACGTAAAGGGGAGATGTACCAATGGTCATTTCCTTTTATAGAAATCGGTTTATGTCCCTGCGAGGCAAGGTATTGAACCATATCTAATTGCTTGGCCTGGGCAATCGTTACCCTGTTGTTTTCTAAATCCATAATCTCTCTTCATCAAATCGTCCAACACTTATAGAAAAGCGAAGTTATGGAGGTTGAAAATAAAAAACACTACCTACCCATATTTTGAGTAGGGTCAACATTTATCGTGGTGTTCCCATCATTTTATTTTCCAGATGATTCAAGACATGGTTTATCTCCTGAAGGATTATTAATAATAGATGACGTCTTAATGGTTCAATCTGTTTCATATCTTCAAGGTGGTTTAAAAGCTTTTTCTTTAGCGCTTCAAAACTCTCCAATTCACTATGTAAGGATTTGTGGATGTCTGTACGATGGTAACGGTTAGCTAATATTGAACTGAAATCGCATAGCATTGCGTTATTTGTATGTATAATAGAGTTAAACAACCGATACTGATCGATGGAATTAAATAAAGGAAAGATAGTGCTTACAATCTGATCTCCGATCAATTTTAAAAGATGTTGATCATTTTTGTCAAAAGCTAAGATCAATTTCTCGCCCGCGATTAGATAATTCTTTTCTTGAATTTTATAATGGTATTCTTCGACGAGGTTTTTAAATTCCTGAATGTGATCGGGACTTGCAAAAACCATTAAATTATGCAGTTGGTAGCTGTCTAATTCCCCTCTGAGAACGGCAATATCAAGTCCTTTTTTTAGCCCTTCTTTTACATCATCTATATTTTGAGTTATTAATCCATTAAATGCAAAATGGTGGTAATGATTTAGTAGATGAGGATAATCATAGATAGAATATTTTCCCAGTAAAGCATTGTTCCACACAGTTAAAACCAAATCATCGAATTCCTTCTGCTCCATCCATTTATATTTCCCCTCCATTATCTTCTGAAAGTCTTTTTGCTCCTGTGTAACGACTATCTTTTTTCTTGCTTCAATTTCATTTGTGAATCTTTCGGTATCGAAAAATCCAGAAAGTATCAAGCGATAGACAGATGGATAGAAATAGTAATTATCAATTTTATTTGTAAGATACTTTAGATAAAATAGTTCTTCATACGGTTTTTCTACCTGTGGCTCGGTTTCTTCCTTCTTCTTTTTCTGATCGAGAGCAACTTTGTTTATACGCGCGATCTGGTAAGATTTGTTAAGTCTATCCAATTTTTTACGGTCGTTATAATCAGTTGATTTGAGGTTCCCATTCTTATACTCAATTGAAATAATTATCGAAAAGAATAGGATTTCTGTATCGATGTCTTCGCTTTGGTCCCGGAATACGGGGAAGAGTTTTTTAAGGTTATCCATAACGAAGGATATATTGCGAAGATTTTTTTCACCAACTGAAAGAAGCGTCCTGGTAAACTGTTCCAGTTTAGTTTCTAGGTAAGAATAGAATTCAGGACTGGTTTCCTTATATCTCAACAAAAGTTGGGGCATCAGTTCAGGCAGGCTCGGTTCAAAGTTCAGCGTATGTCTAATGATCTTTTCTTTTACCTTCTGGTATTCAGAGTCGTTAAATCTGCTCTCGTCAGCAAGAAAAAGGACTTTGGCCTGTTTGTGCTCTATGAAGTTGTTTATAAAACCAAGTACTTCGACTATTGGGATCTGGCATCGCTCAAGGTCATCAAAGCATATTAGCTTGTCCGTAAAATTTAGATTATCTGTTATTATACCGTTTACGAAGTCAGAAATTTTTGAACCGGTAAAACTTTTGAAAACTGTATCTAAGCCATTACCAATAACTTTGAAAATGGATTTTATCTTCCCGTCTTCTTTTTGTGAAATAAATGGCATCATGGTGAGCATGATCTGGTATTCGATGGTTTCAATTTTAGCTACACCGTTCAGAGAAATATAGATTGGTTTAAGAGAATTCTGCGAAACTATGGGGCGAAGTTTCTGTTTCCAAAAGTAGGTTTTTCCACTTCCCCAGGCACTATTCAATAGTAAAGCATATTGACTTTGTTTTTCATTCAAGTAATCTTCAAAGACATTCTGTATATGTTCTGCGTTCATAGCCGAGCGTTTGCTGATTTTTCAAAAGTAACCAATTATCGTTTTCATTCCTATACGAAAACCCTGCGCATATTTTGAGTAGGATAGTTTCAATCCGGAAAGCTAATTTTGTTCCTGTAAAAGTTTAAGAGGATAGGGAAAGTGAGAAGGATAACAATGAACTTGAAAATCAACAGCCGGTATTTTCTGCAAACCGGTTCCAGCGGTGCCAAATCGGGTATCCAAAAATTACTGACCACAACAAAGTTAAGCAACCTCAAAAAAGGTGTTAACTATTAAATAAAATCAAATGAAAAAAGCGATGATTTATTGCACGCTGGCATTTATGCTGGCGGTAAATGTTGCACAGGCGCAGCGTTTTGAAAATGGGCAGCTTGCCGTTGAGGCTAGGGGCGGATTGGCAAATGGGTATTTCTTTAGCAAGTACCAGGACCCAACATATTTTGCAGGACTTGCTGCAAACATTTACACGGGTATGGATAGTAAATGGGTATTTGGTGGAGAATACTACCACAAAAAGTACGATTACAAAGACAGTTCAATCAAACTGGCACAGTTTACGGGAGAAGTAGGGCATTATTTTCCCCTTGTTTTCGACTGTAAACAGAATTTAGTTATTTCAGCAGGAGCTAGTGCTATTGCCGGTTGTGAGCGGCTGAACTGGGGGAGGCACCTTCTTTATGACTACGCCGTGCTGCTGAACAGGGATAAGTTCATCTACGGTGGAGCAGCTACATTGGAACTTGAGTTCTTCCCTTCAGATAAAATTATCGTTTTTGCCACGGGAAGGGAACGAATGCTATTTGGTGCGCATGACAAGTTTAATTCCCAAGTAGGATTAGGTGTTAGATTATTAATCAACAGATAGGAGAGAAGAGAAATGAAAAAATTATTATTCGTATTGGTAGCAATATTTACCATCGCCGTTACCGGTTGCAATAAAAATGAGCTTGATATCACCAGAGGCTATGATTTTACTTTGGTAATGAGAGAGCTGCCGTTTAAATTAATGAGATACAGTTCAACGGATATCCGTCTGCGCATCAATCCAGAAGGGAATTACCCAGATACAAAATATACGATGTCCTTTGTTCAATATACAGGTAACGGAACCTTACAAAACGAAGCTGGCGAATTCCTCTCACCGAATGTCAGCTATGACCTTAACAACAAAATCTTTGTCCTGAAATATACCTCATATGGTATCGATGACCATTTCCTAGAAATCACGGTCAGCGATAATTTTGGACATGTGAAAAA
Source organism: Bacteroidota bacterium (assembly GCA_023446155.1). Taxonomy (GTDB): domain Bacteria; phylum Bacteroidota; class Bacteroidia; order Flavobacteriales; family Flavobacteriaceae; genus Flavobacterium. The sequence goes on along the minus strand of JAEXIT010000001.1, from coordinate 61,836 downwards.
ACAGAAGGTCAAGCTACTGAACGATGATAGTGTAGATTGGGTTAAGTAATAATAGTATTTAAGTTTAATTAAATGGAATGGCAGTTCCCCAAGGTTTTTGGGGACTGTCCATTCCTCACTAACCACAATTTTAAATAACCAGCAGACCTGCGCCCTAGTGATGAAATCAACTGCTGATCACGAATGTATTTTCTATCAAGTTTAATTAGTCGAGATCGATTGCGGATAAGCCGTAAAAATGATATTTCTAAAGGGGCAATCTCTGCGCCAGCATTTCTAATTCAATTATGAGAACTATTTTAAAAATCTGGATATTTATGATCCTAGTTACGCTTGCCGGGTGTAAGCGTAATGAAGAAATTGTCCGTAGAGAAAACTACGCGGCAGCCCTACAGGTAAGATCGGGATCACTTACAGAACTACTTGGCGAAAGAAAGTTCAGGCTCGCCTACGATAAGATTTACGCTGATAGGAGCAAATCTCGGACAGCTATGGAAGACCTGTACAATTTTACTATTGTACCACATGGAGCAAAGGTGATCGAAGACAGAAATAAAACTTCGTATACCTTTAAAATTACGAGGGAGATCAATAGTGCGGACTACTTTGAAAATCTTGTAATCAATGTGGACAGCTTGGGAGAAGCAAGTGCCTTTATATTAGAATATACCCCAAATGAACCTTTGAAAACCAGTTCGCACAACTCGTTTACATTTAAAGGTGATGTGAAAATTACACCAATTTTGTATAATGTATCCGAAGCTGGGCGCGATATAGTTTGCGTGACTGCACAAGTGATGATGTGCAACCAAGCTGAAGACGGGGGGCTAGGTGTTGAGCACGTCGCCGGCGAAAGATGCAAAACGTCCGCATTTATGTATACTGTTACCGAAATTACATGCAGCTCTACAGGAGGAGGAGGCAGTTTTGGTGCAGGTGCTGGTCAATACACCGGTGGTAACAATACAGGAGGACAGACAGGTAATGGTGGTGGTGGCGATGGTAATCCACCGATAAACAGCGAACCCGATCCGTCGAGCAATTGTCCCCGTTGTCCAGTTTTTATTACTTCACCGGTTGAACAGTTAGACCCGGAGGCCAGTCTCGCACCGCCTACACCGTGCGACCATCTAAAAAACCTCATTAAAAGCGATGCCGTTAAAAATTCTTTTAGTACATTAGATACGAGAAAAGAGCAGTCGGGAGAATGGGGTTTTGGATTTAAAGTCCATAGCCCGACATCTAATTCTATCATGGCGCCTAATGTTATAGAGGCTTCACATTCCGATCCGAATAAACTCGATATGGAAAAGGCCATTGGGGGCAATTATGTTGGAGCCTCCCACACCCACCCACACATAAGGAACGGCTTTTATCCGATGTTCAGTTTAGAAGATATAGAATATCTATTAAATGTTTCCCGCCGCCATGACAAGGATGGCTTACCGAAGGATTATTCCATCTATGTTCTGACCTTGACAACCTATGACGGTGTGTTTGCGATCAAGATCAAAAATCCTCTAAAATTTTACGGCAATTATAGCATTTGGAAAGATCAGATAGGACGTAAAATAGAGGCTAAGTACGACGCTTTAAAACCGGGCGGGAGTATGGTCGATTTCAGAATGGCATTTCTTGAGATCATCAGCGAGTTTGATCTGGGGATAGGTTTGTTCGAGGCTACAAATAATGTCACCAAATGGGGCGAACTTGAGATCAGCAAGGGCAAGCCAGTATTAAAGCCCTGTGAGTAGTAAAATGTTAATTAAAAAGTTTTGAAAATGAAGATTTATTTAATGTTATTTCTTTTTCTTGGCCTAAGGGTATTTGGCCAATCACCTGTAATAGATATTTACGGAGCTGAAGATTATGGAAAGGTAAATGGAGCGTATTACAAGGATGTTACCGCTTTCCAAAACCAGTATATAGGTACTTGGGTGTATTCCAATGGTGGTAAAATCCTAAAGATTACTTTTGTACCGAAGAACAGTTTCCATGTAACGAACGACGTGAAAGACTACTATGCCGACTTTGTGATTGGGGAGTTCCAGTATATCGAAAATGGAAACGAGAAAGCCAATACGCTCTCTAACCTTGGTCAAGCCTACACCAATATAGATGACTACAGTATTGTCAGTATGTCGCGTAAGCACAAAACCAGCTACCCATTATGTGATGAGTGTGGGGATAATGAATACCGCTTATCGATGAGGTTTAACGAACCTTCCCGCAGAAACATTTGGGGCGGGATCAGTAACAAATTTGTAATAAGGAGATATGTACAGAATGGTCAGGTAAAACTAAAGGTGCAATTTGTCTATACCGGAAACGGATTGGAAAGATTAGATAGCATGGATGGTCCACCAGCCAATATCAACACCTTTAGCGTACCCTACGGAGAATATATATTGACAAAACAGCAGTAAGGAGCGGTACAACACTTAAGATAAAAAAGGCAGGGGAAGAGGTCGGAAAAAGTGACACGTCCCTGCCTTTTACAATTGATACAAGTTTTTTCAGGTGGCACCCTCCCCATATTTTGATTGGGGTCGACATTCTTTTTAGCCCTAAATTTGTAGTTATTGTAAAACCTTTAAATGATAGATGATGATGAATGTAAATGATGTAGCTAAGGTGTTTGATACCATCCTAAGTATTCCGGGAATGGGCGAAGTAGTCAAGATTGACCTAAAGATGAGCAGAAAGAATGTACTGCTGCTAAACCAAGTTATTGAATTGGGAATTGCTGTGAAAGCTGAAGATAAATCAGGTTTGCTGGCGAGCGTTCCAGAGGAGGAACTTAAGGAGCTTAAGAGCATGGCCGAGGATTGTCTGACCAAGGCAGGACTAACTGAATTGAATGACAAGTTAAGGGCTCTTGGAAGTAAGTAATTATAGAAAAGGTTGGAGTAGGATTCAACCTTTTTTTTTGTTTTTAGTTGTTTGATATTCAGGTGTTTTTACGCATGTATGTATTTCTTTTTATTTGTAGATTAGTGTATGCCATTTATATCTAAATTAAATTATTAAAACTATGAATTTAGGAAAACACTACTCAAAATCGATAATCAACAAGTTTGATTACATTCCTGTTTATTTACCAGATACCAAAATTAGACCAGGTGCTATTTTATCATTCGGATCGGATTTCTGGGGTATAAACGATCCAGTTGGTTCATTTGATGTAATCGGAAATCTGATCAATGGAGAATCATTTAATTTTCCGCTAAAAGTTGGAACTTATCCCTCTAAGGCATCATACAATTTCATTTCGCAAAATGAAGTTTCGGTTTCATCGAAAGTGAATGCAAATGTGCCAAATGTAACATCGGGTAGTGTGCAGTTTAATTTTGCAAAAGAAGGCTCAATTTTGCTTTATGCAGTAAGACCTACCGAGAGCCGACTAGAGGATCATATACAATTAAAGAAGAGCATAGCACAAGTTGTCGATGAATTGGATTGGGATGATCATTATATAGTTACCTCGGTGATCACTTGTGAAAAAGCTTTGGTTTTTCAATCGAACGATAGAGACGGTTCGTTAGTGGTGGATGTAAATGCACCCAATATCGGTATTAGCGGGACTGAACTAAATGTTGACGCGAATGTTAGTTTTAATGTAAAATGGAAAGATAAACAAGCTCTTAGCGTTGATTGGGCTGATGATGTTGTACTGTTTATGAAGTTAGCAAGATTTAAGAAAAAAGATATCAAGAAAAATGTAAATAAGGGATTACCAGATGACAATAAATTTAATGGTAATTTTGAAACCAAAGCAAATGACATTAACGATAGTTATGATCTGATAGAGATTGACGTTAATGGATTACGTGAGAGAAAGACATTAGAACATTGATTTTTATAAGAAGACTTTAAAAAAGGGGCCGAATTTCAGCCCCTTTTTTTGTTAAAGCAAGTTGATTTTTACGGTTTATACGTAATTAAGCAATAATGGAAATTTCTATATTGCAGAACCCATCCCATAAATTTTACTTACGACCTGCTTATGCCCAACAAACTGTGATTTCACGTTTGTTGGGCAACTTTTGGTTTGCTCTTATGCTGTAGTATAAGAAAACTCAAAAGTTAAAGAGCCTGTGGCAACTGGTTTGCCTTCACCGTCTGTTTTTACAGCAAGGTTGTTCTGCGGCGTTCCTGTCCATTTTGAATACTCTCCCGTAGGAGGTGCGGGATAGATCAGGTCGATTGGCAATTTACTGCTAAAGCAAACAGAGCATTGAGAACCAAAGTAATCCGCAGCCTGTTTGTTAAGATCGTCGACGTAATCTTCCTGCTTTGTAGAAAGCGTAAAGTGATCTTTGATCCAGGCTTTGAAATCGCCTTGGATTGCGATTGCTTCAACTTGAATAGCGGTAGGGGTTAAACCGTAAAGTTCGGTTAATAGGTCTTGTACGCCAGTAGGCGTTAACGGTTGTTTTGTCATAAAACAATTGTTGTTTAAAAAGTGAAAAATTGATTGTTAGTTAGATTTTAAGTATTGTTTAAAGGCATTTTGCCTATAGAAAACCTTTGTTAATATGTTAGTTTTAAAGTATCACCCGCGTTGGATTAGGGTAGTGGTAGCGATTATTGCTTCGCTTTTTATTTTGTTTTACGGGAGGCCTTTAGATCTTGTCCGTTCCTTTGGTAGCATGCAGTTCTACCCCGTATTTATTGTTAGCAGTCTGGTATGTTTTGCCATGTTGGAAATGACCCACCAGTTTACCATGTGGCTTGATAGACGAGATCCTTGGACTTATCAATGGCAGGAGCGAGCAATATTGCAGTTTACTTTGGGGGTACAGGTACCAGTGATTTTTGATGTGTTCTTGTTTTCTGTCTACTTTGCCTACCACGATGTAGAGATTACCCAAAATGGCTTTTTCTCTAAAGATTTTCCTCTAATTGCTTCCTTCATGTTCCTCGTAAATGGGTATTATGTAGTCAGTTTTTATTTCGCCTATGCAAAATCAAAGGATGAGCTTTTGACTGTAAAAAGCAACGCTGTAGAAGTTGTTAAAGTTGGTAGTTCTGATTTGATGCGGATAGAAAATAACGGCATTTTGGTAAATCTTAACCTTATTGACGATGCGGTTTACTTTTACAGGGATAAAAAAAACGTAAAAGTTAAAACCTTTAAAGGAAACAGCTATCAAGTTCCTTACTCATTGGCTCAAATTGTAGAGTGCTATTCGGAGATGGGATTTTGCCAGACCAACCGGGGAACAATTATTAACCTAAAGATTATAAAGGGATACATCGTGGGACGTAAAAGAGACACTTTGGAATTACTTGTAAAAGCAGATTTCGATACCTACCTCGCTAATTTTTCCGAACGACTTGTGGTTACAAAGGATAATATTGACGATTTTAAGCATCAATTTGATGTATGACGAAAATTTTTTTGCGGTTTCATACCCAATACATGTCGGTTTCATACCCAAATCATGTCGGTTTCATGCCTGAGCGGTGTTTTTTGGTACTTTTTGCGATTAAGCCTATTGCTTTGTATGATATTTTGATTATATCTTTACAATGCTGCAACAGTTTGTAAATCAATTGTTTGTGTTTTGATGGCTTTTTGCAATCAAGTATAGAACTAAAAACTTTCATCTATGAAAGTGTGTGCCGGGGTACTAACTAAATGGTTAGACTATAATCATCCCAAATCTATTTACAGAATGACCTATAGAATTTAAAACAATTGATTTAATGATGAATTTGGTACTTAACAAGAACCTTATATTGGGTTTAGGATGGCTAAGGGAAAATAGAGGTACTTTGCTATTTGCCATCTTTATTCCTTTTATGGTGTTTTCAATCTATTTCAATCTTATGGCATTGGACATCACTAAAAAAGCCTGTCTGGAACCTTATGTAGCCATTTGTACATTAGTCCTATCTGTTGCTTGGTTAACTGCTTATTTTAGATACAGGGCATTAGACAGTATGCTGGACGATATACCAAGTTTGATTTTTTTGATGCTTTTACTTGCCTTTACCATGATGCTTTACTATTATTCTCTTTTGTTCTATCTGATGGAAATAGGGGTAGTAGATAAGCCGAAGTATTACTGGCGTAATGAACTTTTTAAGAGTTTTAAAAAGTAGTTTTTCAGCAAATTTAAGCTTCTCTTAAAATAGTTAACCCTAAGTCAAACCTAAAACTATCTGTATTGCAGATAGCTCACTTCCAAAGTGCTATTTTCCGATAGCCAATTTACAGCCTGTTTTAATATATCAAAGTACAATCTTGGTGAGGACGAGCCTTCACCGAATAGCTATTGCTATGGCAAAAAAAAGCAAGGGAAAGCCGAAAACCTATAAAAGAGTAGGCGTATTTATTTTTAACCTCAAATCTTTTTAATTATGAAAAATTTCAAACTTTTCGCTGTATTAGCAGTAATTTTAGTAGCTGGTACCAGTGCATTCGCTTATTTCAACGGTGAACCTAAACCAGTTAAAAAAGTTCTGGCAACTCAAACGTATTATCACATTGGTCAAAACTATGTTCCAATGTCTAGCCCACCGGCTGGTCTTGATTGTGAGCGAGACGATTACTTTTGTTCATTAGAGATAGTTGGTAACCAAGATGATCTTCCGGGAACTTTTTCTGAAACAGCAATACCAACTGCGAATCCAAATCTGACTGTTACGCCAAGTCCTGAAGCTGGTTCATGGAAATAGTCATTTAAAGCTTAAATAGTGTTTGAAGATGAGGGACTTTGAGTTCCTCATCTTCTACTATCACAAATTGTCATTGATTAGTTTTTCAAATTCAAGTACATTTTCTTTTCCTACATCAGGTCTCGGTGGACTCAATGAGATCAATTGACCTTTCTTGCTTATGATTAATTGTTTAGGTAAGCCAGTGAATTTATAGTAGACAAGCATCGGGTCAGCAAACCCTTTTCCATTAGTATGCAAGTTGACCATTTCATTTGAACTATATTTCTCTGACTTGACGCTTTCAAGCCATTTATCTTTGGGATCTGTGCTTACTGTAATAAAGACGATATCCTTTCGATTTTTATACTTTTCAAATATCGGATGCATGGCTTTAGCGACCATTGTACAAGGTATGCAGCCAGTAAACCAAAAGTCCATAACAATTAACTTGCCTGTAAAGTCCTGTAGTTTCACAGGTTTGTTGTTTACATCATAGAAAACAAAAGGAAATGCAGGAGTTTCATACTTTGCCATTAATTGTGTAAGTTGGACTTTAATCGTTTTATCCTGTATTGTATGTATTGCGTCGGGTAGCACTCTCCTTAGTTCATCTGTCTTTTTAACTGCATAATTCTCAAATGCAACTTGTATAAGTTTGTCGCGTATTAAACTGGTGTATTCCGATTTAATAATTCTAAAGAACTGATCAAACGAAAAATCTTTATAGCTATTGCGATTTTCATTGAATACTATCAATTTGCTTACTGCTCTTTCCAAAAGCATTGGTGTATAAAATGCGGATTGGTTTTTTATCCTATCGCTTGTTTTGCTTTGTATTTCGGAATACAGAGTATCGACCATACGAAAATAATTTTGTACTGTCTCCTGATCCTTCTTACTTGGAAAAACGAGGTAATAATTTGGCGTTTTGAAGTAAAATCGTTGCTTTAATGCTGTAATAGCATCTAATTTCAACTGCTGGTATATTTGATCATTTAGGTCAGCTTTGCATGACGCTAATAAAGAAATAAGCTGTAAAGCTTGGATTTTAATTCCGCTAACTTCCAACTGAAGGGATTCTTCCAGTTTCCCTTTATTCTCTAACTGAATACTTCTGTATTCCATTGACATGGGAAGCGTAAGTAAACTATAAAGGAAATATTGGCAATTTAGTTTTTCACTGCCGGTTCCCATAAATTGAATTGAATTATCGAATTTGATGTTCATCGTCACATCATCACCTTTGGCGAACAAATACACTTCACTAAATGAATTTGTGCGGTTCGGTTCAGATATGTTATAGAGCCATCCCTTTCTGTTTGTTTGCCTATTATCCTGTAGTTCAAATGCTATGTATGCTGTACTATCAGCGATATTCAATTCTATTTTAAACTGCCCTTTATTATTAACCGGTACTAAAATGCTAGAGTCGGTTTGAGACCTGGATGCATTTTTCTTAAGTCTCAATATAATCTGGTCGGTTTTATACTTGGATAGAAACAGGGTATCAATCTGGCCATTTATTTTAAAACTGTTTTGTGCAGAAGCACCGAAAACCAATAGGGTGAGAATCAATAATTTTATTGATATAAGCGTTTTCATCATCTAATATTTTGTTGGATGCCAGTAAAACCTATTTCATCATCGGGAATGGGCAATACATAAAGAGGACTGTTTGGTTGTAAAGTATAGGTGGTACCGTTCAGGTTACGTGTTAGCACAATGTTCCGTCCTTCCAAATTCAATCGTTTTAAATCAGTCCATCTTACGCTACGCCATAGCAATGATTTCCTGCGTTCTGCCAGAACCTTATCAAGAGCATCAGAAGGGCTACTTGCTGTAATTGGCTGATATGGCTTTGCGGGATTGGTGGCATTAGGGTTCCAACGGGTAATTAGTAAACGGTTTACCTGATCCATTGCATCCTGGCTCAGGTTACGCCTTGCCAGACATTCGGCTTTTATTAGTAAAAGTTCATCCGTCGCTAAGCCTGTAAAAGGGGTTCTTCCATTATTGTTAATGCCCTTACTATACCAGTTTCCATTTACATTTTGCGCCAACCACACTTGTTTTCTTAGGTCATTAGTTTCGAAGGAATTAACTATTGCCGGTAAAATACTGTAGAATTCACCTCGTGATAAGGTGGTTTCCGAATAATCGGTGATTCGTGAAAAATATATGGTCTCAGTGCTATTTAACGAAAATGAGGATAAAGTTGGATCAACAGATAATGTATTGTAATTAGCTAGGGTGGAAAAAAGAGATAATGCCTTGTCTGCATTATCTTCGGTCTCAATGTACTTTCGCATACTCAAATAAACTCTTGCTAGTAAAGCGTAAGCGGCTACTTTGGAAGAACGATTTCGTTTGTTGAGTATAACATCGGTTTGTAAAAGAGCTGCTGCCTGTGTCGCATCAGAAATAATCTGGTCGTAGGTTTGTTGAACTGTACTGCGGGGAACTATCTGTGTAATGGCCGAACTTAATTTCAAAGGGATACCTAAGTCACTGCTGGCAGTTGATCCGTTATAAGCCTTTGCAAAAGTGCTAACCAATTCATAAAACGCGTATGCTCTGGCAAATAAAGCCCGTCCCTTAATCCGTTTATAGCCATCGGTATTTTCAAGGTTTTGTTTAACAAGTTCATCTAACACGCTATTGGCATAGTAAATTTGAGCGTAGGGCTTTCTCCAATCTGCAACCTGTGTAAGTCCCTGAAAAATGTCCTTTTCCCACAAATAGCAGGTTCGGGAGGGTATTAGCACAATAGACTGAAAGTCGGCTATCGTTGGAATGTAGTATTCATCGGCAGACATTTGGGCTAAAGCAGGAGAAAGATTGAATATCTCCGCGTTATCCAGTAAATTTTCAAAATCATCAACCGTAGTGGGTATAACCAATGAACTGTTAGGTTTTAGGTCAAGCTTTTTACCGCAACCTAAAACAAAAATCATCATCAATAAAATGTATATTTTTCTCATTGTATTAAAGTTTAAAGTTTAGGCCAAGTGAAAAACTTAAGGGATCACGTAAGGATGTGGTGCCATAATCGGGATCGATTCCGGCATTGTTCTTTCGCCAAAGTAAGCCCAGATTTTTAGCATAAAGGAATGCTGAAATTCCTTTGAAAGGTAATTTGCTTAATTGTTTTTGGGAAGTTGTGTAGCTCAAACGTACATCCTGTAACCTAATGTGGTCGCCCCGTTCCACCAAATCAGTGCTATTACGGTAAAATGAAGTCATGGCTCCTGGAACAGGATAGAATAGTGCAGGTACGGAAGTGGTCAGCTCATCGCCCGGCTTTTGCCATCTCTTGTCGTAATCAACATAAGACGTCAGTACGTTGCTATATTCTCCAAGGAATGTGTTCTTTCTCCGGAAGTAGTAATCCAGTTTGTATGTGATGTTTACCGATAGCTCAAAGTTTTGATAGGTAAAGGAATTAAGGAAACTGCCGAAATACTTTGGGGAGGCTGTTCCCTGATAAACCAATTGGGATGGATCTAAAAGATTTGTGATACTGCTATAGTTTTTACTAACCTGACCATTCAGATAACCCTGTGGTGAGCCAGTATTGTCAAGGCCTGCCGATGGATAGCTAAAAATGGAGTAATAGGGATAGCCTTCCAACGGATTCTGATAGTTAAAGCTTACGATATTGTTGTTGCTGCTTTGCTTAACCTTGTAGGAGGTTACCTTGTCATTGTTATAGTTAAAAAGGAGGGTTGTATTCCATGCAAGGATTCCGGTTAGATTTCGGGAGTTCAATAGAATGTCCATGCCGCGAGTGCGTAGATTTGCACTATTGCCCCTAAATTGGGTTAGGCCGCTTTGCATGGCAATAGGGCTGTTGCCGATAAGGTCAAAAGATGATTTCTGATAAATGTCAATGCTGCCACTGATCCTGCTTTCTTTTAAGGTGAAATCTACTCCTGCATTGTACGTTTTAACCTGTTCCCACCTTAAATCTGGATTTGGCGGATTGGTTATACTTGCATATTGGTTTCCCCAAACATCTGCATTCTGAAACTTGCGTGAAGTCAAAAAGCCGGTGATGGTTTTATCAACGTTGCCACTATAACCAAATGTTGCACGTAGTTTAAGTGATGGCAGCCATGATGAGTGATAAAAATCTTCTTTGTTTACGATCCAAGCTAAACCGGCCGACCAAAGCGGAACCCCCTTTTGGTTGGTGTTCACACCAAAAAGATTTGATTTATCTTGTCTTGCACTTCCCGATAGTATATAGCGTTGTTTGTAAGTGTATGAAGCGTTGGCATAGAAGGATTGGTTTATACTAATCTGCTGTGAGCTATTAGGTGTGGTGTTAATTTGTGCCAAACTTCCTGAGTAAAAAATGGGATATTGTTTGCTGGGGTCAATCAGGTCATTTCGGTTGGTTTTTGTCGCATCGGAATAGCCGTACATGATCTGTCCAAATACATTTGTTGTCCTATCGCTACCTTCAAAACCTGCAATAGCGTTTATTTCGTGATCCAAGAAAAGGATTTTTGTAAAATTTAGTTGTGCCCGAGCAATTTTTGAAATGGTTTTGGAATTGCCTAAGCTGTAAATGTCGCCAAGGGCAATTATCCGATTGACCACATTGTAAGAGACGGTGCTGTAACTATTGATTAGGTTCCTTGTGTAAAATCGGTTGATATCGTTTAGGGTCTTTGTATCATTATCTTCGTTAAGATATTGGTAGCTTCCAGTAAGGTTTAAGCCTTTTACGATTTCGAAATCCACACTTGTATTTATGCGAAACTGGGTAAACTTCCTTTGACTGTTACTTGAAAGTTCATCCAATGGACGATATTTCCAATCCAATAATGGAGCAACCGCGGCAGAACTGGTATAGGATTCGCTCAACGTAGTTAAAGTCACTACCGATAGTGGATTGCCGTTATTGTCTGTGAGGCGATCGTAAGGTGTGTAGGGAGTATACCGGTTTGTCTGGTTATTGTTGTTGCTTACGTTGTAGCCAAGGTCGCCCGATATTTTTAGTCTATTATTAAAAAGCGCAAAGGTGTTCCTCGCTGATATGGTCAGTCTGTCATAACTATCTGGTATGGTGTTCTGAAGGTTTTTATCATACCCAGCGGAAAGATAATACCAGTTGTTCGAACTACCTCCGTTCATGTTCATTTGATACTGTTGGTAAACCGCAGGACGGTAAAAATAGCTGTCAAGATCGTCGAGAACATTATGTGTTCTTAATTCGTTAAGTCTTTCTGTTAGCTGTGCTTCGGTAATCTGATTATTTCGTCTTTGCTTCAGTAGTTCCACTGCTGGAGAAATAGGAGAGTACTGTCTATTGATGTTACTATTAAAATATCCCTTTGAGAACAGAAAAGATTCAAGATCTATATAGTCGCTTGATGAGACCATCGGTAGATCATTTTGATTGGGCTTATTGGTTACGGTTAATGTGGAATTAATGTTTATGGTTAAGGGCTGATCTTTTTTGCCATTTTTGGAAGTAATAACTACAACCCCGTTTCCGGCTCGGGTACCCCAAATTGACGCTGCGGAGGCATCTTTTAACACAGAAATGTTCTCAATATCGGCTGGGTTGATCTGATCAAGGTTACCTTCGTATGGAAAGCCATCCAATATGATAAGAGGTTCTGCTGAAGCAAAAAGTGTGCTTCTACCATGTATGGCAATTTTTGAACTATTGGCGAACTCCCCGCTAGGTAAACTTCTGTTTAACAGTAGCCCACTTGTCAAGCTCTCGAGGCGATCAATAATATTAATCCCCACGTTACGGTTTAGTGTTTTATTATCGATCTGTGTAAAGGAACCGGTTGCTCGTTCCTTTGGTAAGGTTTGGTAGCCTGTTGATACATTAATTTGAACCCCCTCCAACTGGTTTGAAGCAGTGATCATTTTAATTATACCAGCTGTTGGCCTGGCAAGTATTTCCTCGGTTATAAAGCCCACATATATAATCTGTAGGATTTGTTCTGGCTGTACCTTGCGCTGCGTGAAATTTCCATTGTTATCGGTAAACACCCCATTGGAACCACCCTTCACACGAACTGTTGCACCAACCAAGGGATTGCCCTGTTCATCTACTACAGTTCCCTGTACATCAAAGGAAGATTGATCCTGTTTTTTGTTTTCAGCTTTACGTTCCTTTACCACGATTGTCTTGTCGAGTATCTCGTAGCTAAAGGGCTGATCTTTAAAGAGGTCATTTAGAGTTGACTGTAAAGGTTTGGCTTTAATATCAATGGTTACCTTCTTGGCATCTTTAATTAAAGATTTGGTAAAAAGGAACTGATAGCCGCTTTGTTTCTTGATGGCGTTAAACACGTCCTCTACATTGGCATTAGTATACTTGATAGTAATATTCTGTGCTTTTGCCACAAAGGAAGCCACTGTCAGTAGCAGGAAACATAATGCAATCCGCATGAGATGCGGAGAAGGAGATAGGCCGGTAAACTGGTTAGGTTTCCCAGATTTTTCCTTTGTTGAAATTTTCATACTTTTGAATTGCTTGGATTAGTTGATAAATTACTTGTGTAGTGGTTTTGACACCGGGCTTTGCCGGAGGTGTTCTGAGAAAACACCACCGGCTTTTTTATGCCCAATGACCTAATTAATTATTGAACCTAAATTTTCTTGTTTACTTCATGTATAGGGTTTTAGTTAAACATTTGGTTTGTTCGAGAGAGTTATTAAAGTATGACGAGGGTTTTTCTTCCATTTGTGCTGTTTTCGACTTTATAGCTGATCTTTATGAGTTCGAGCATTCTTAGTACGACCTTCAGATCCGATTGACGGGAGATACCGCCGCTAATGCGTTCTTTTGGTATTGCCCCGTTATAGTGTATATCAATGTTGTACCATCTTGATATTTGCTGCATTACTTCTGGAACACTGGCCTCTTCGAAAGTAAATAGTCCGTTTTTCCAAGCAAGATCGGTTTCAAGGTTGGCAGGGGCTACGGTGAGGTTTTTACTGTTCATAACAGATTTTTGCCCAGGCTTTAAGATTTTTGCGGCTAGGCTTGCCGTTGTGGGATGTACCTGAACAGAACCTTCTGCAAGTGAAGTGATGGTCTGGCCATTATCGCCATAGCTGTTCACATTAAAATGGGTCCCTAATACCTTAACCACCTGTTCCTGTGTTTTTACAATAAAAGGACGGGTTTTATCATGTGCAACCTCAAAGTAGGCCTCGCCACTTAGCATTACGGTTCTTGTCTCGCTACGCATCCCAAGCGAAGCAGAATAGGTAAGACTTGAAGCGGCGTTTAGCCATACTTTTGTTTGATCTGGTAATGTTACCTGATAGGTTTCACCACGTGCTGTGGTTAGTGTGTTCGTTTTGTTTGTTGCTGTATTATTTGCCAGAACTTCGTAAACCAACTGGCCGTTTGTAGCTTTATTGATTATTATCCCAGCTTCCTCTGCGAATTTACCGTTAGCCTGATCTGAAAGAATTATCTGCTTACCATTGGATAAAGTTAAGGTTGCAGCATTTCTCCCGGGCTTTACATCGTCAATGGATGCCAAAACCGGTTGGCTCTTAAATTCGTCCTTAGATCGTATAAAGTAGGCTGCCGTGGTAGCTATTGCCATAAGTATGGCGGCAATTGCTACGAATTTTTTCCAAGCAGCTTGTTTTTGTTTTACCGCAAAAATGTGCTGTTTGATGCCTAAATACAAATCTCCAAGCTTTTCGGCTCTTACTGGATCAGTGGCAAGTGCATCATCATCGTCAATTGGTGTCGAGGTGATTAGATTGCGCAAGGTTTCTTCATCGGTAGTTCCGAAGTGTTCGAACAGTTCTTCCAATTCTTCGTGAGTACACTTCCGAGATAGGAATCGATTGAATAGATGTTGTATGTTTTGCGAATTTTTCACGTGCCTTTTCTTATCTATATGCTTTGAAAAGAAAAACATACTAATGAAATGCGAAAAAAATTAACTAAAAATTTAAAAAGTGTGATTTTAAGCGAATACGTAAGGTGGGTGTAGATTATTCCAAAACTGGCCACCACTTTTTTTGTAAACTGGCCACATCTAACGTCGCAAACTGGCACTGATTTTCGCTGAAAAGTGTTCAATCGGCTGATTTTAAGCGGATTTAAGACTATCCAAATGTGTTCTGGAACAAGGTGTTGTTTGATGAGCGAAATTGATTCTTGGTTGAGTAAATACCGTTTTAAAAGGAAATCAAACTTGGACAGCTTATCTATTTTAAGATCGCTATCAATTGGGTCCTTTTGGTAGCTCTTAAGAGCTTTTGCAAAGCAAAAGGAGGCTTCTTTCAGGATTACAGATGAAGGGGTAACAGAAGGGCAACAAGAATCTCGTGTTCTCTTAAAGGATCTGTGCGGTAAGCGTCAAACTATAAATCCATAGTGCCTACTGAACAGTTTGGAACGTACAGGGATGGATAGTATTTCCGAAATACACATACAATAAAGAAAGGCAAGTCAAATACATTCGCAAAATAATATTGGCTGTTACTAGACGTATTTTTACTGTGGAATTTACCAAAAATGGGGACTTTCTGGAAATGGAGAAGATTTGGGTTCTTTGAAGAGAATGAAAAGTACTTCTTAATTACTTCAATAATAAAATCGAGAATAAAAGTACCATCCTTTCGTTAGACTGGAAAATATAGTCACGGACTACACTGGTAGCTTGCACCAAGTGGTTACTGACGGTAGATACAGATACACCCATTTTTGAGGCAGCCTCTTGATAACTCATTCCGTCAATTCTGCATAATTTGAAAGCTTCTCTTCTTTGTGGGGTTAACTGTTCCATCGCCTTGGACAACAACTCCTGACTTTCCTTGTAGAATATACCCTCCTCCGTGTGCGAGTACGTTTCTATAAATGTATCTACGATATGTTCCTGTAGCTTTTTGTCACGAGCTATCTTACGATAAAGTTGATATACTTCATTTTCTGCAACTTTATAGAGCCAGGATTTGATAGACAGATCAGGGTTGATCGTATGTCTCTTGTTCCAAAGGATTACAAAAGTATCCTGTAATAGTTCATCGGCAATCTGTTCGGATTGTGTAAGTTTTAGAAGACGGTTATAGATTCTGTTACCATAAAGCTTGTATAGCGTATTAAATGCAGTTTCTTCCCCAGCCCCTAATTTAATCAGAAGATTACGTTCATCGGTGTCGATTTGCAAGATCATTTGGTTAGTTATGCTGATTATAAACTTTACTTTAAATTACTAATTTTTTGAGCAAATACATAATCTAATTGCAATTATAGAAATTATTTCTCTTAACTAGATATTTTATAAATGCGCTGTTTTGTCACATTAATGTTTTTGTTGTTTGTTCTGTAACTTTTTGTGTAACATTTTTTAGTAACTATGTACGAATCTACGAAAAAGTCGTAACTGTTTTTAATGTCTAATTAATTCCCTCATGTTATGCAAGATAAATATCCTTTAGAGTACATGGATTTATTGGCCAGCAAAATGTTAAATCCTGACAATGAAAGCTTAGACGAGATCACAAATGAGCAACTGAAAACGATCAAGACCTATCTTGAGAATGAAGCGTACCATATTCGTATGGATGTAATAAACCAAATTTTTGCAACCAATAAAAAGAAGGAAATCGAAATACTGGTTCGGCGGTATTATTCCTCAACGATCCATATCATTGATTTGCTTGTTGGCAACCGTAATAAATTGCCGAAAGGTAATGGTGAATTTAAGCAACTGTATGACGGTATGCTGGCAATCTTAAACGACCTTCTACTATTCATTGAGAACCGTTTTGCAAAATTCCTAAGCTTGGAAGAAAAGGTAACCAGCACATATCTAACGATGACAAAATCACGTTTGCGGCAAAGGTTGGAAAAAATTCAGGAAAGGCTTGATATTAAAAGCTTAATACATGATTCCCCGTTTGAGTTGATCATAAGCCGATTGGCACGGTTCGTAGAACGTGCAGGAGATGATTACGAAGTTACCCTACGTAGCTTGTTCTACAAAAAGGAGTTGCTTGAAGGACTTGAAGAAATTGATTTTTCGGACCAAGAGGTCAGGAAAGACAGTGTGTTTAGCAAGATAGATAAATTATTGATATACCTTAACTACAATAGTAAGACTTACATTGATGAGCTAACATTGAGAATCTTTATAAATGTCTCTAAACTTAAAACAGGATACCAAAGGCTAGAGCGGTTACACTACCACAGAAAGGAGTTTAAGCAGTTACATCGAAAGCCGGGTTTCATTCTCAATCCTAAGTACCATGATCTGGATGTGATTGTGGAAACGTGGTTTGAAGAAGAGATTGGTTATTTTGAAAGAACAGTCCAAATTCCGCAAGTCGAGAGTGCTCTGGGCAGTCTTTCAAGTTCCAAAGATGGCATGGAAAAAAGTAAGGAGATAAGCAAAGTCCTATGCAATTTAACCACAGACCAGATGGCACTTATTTTGCGTGGCGCAGATGATGCACGCATTTTTATTGCCAGGTCGATGAACGAAGTTTTTAAAACGATTGTGCCTCATTTGTCCACACCTCACAAAGCTGATTTATCTTATAGCTCGATGCGGGTTAAATCGTATAATGCCGAAGAACGGGATAAAGAAGTTGCTATTGAAGCTTTGGAAAAGGTGATAAGAAAGATTAGGGATTATTGAAATTGGTACAGATCTTACTTCAAAAGTGAATGTTGTCTCATAGCCACACGGACGATTCTAGGATTGGTATTTATTGCAATGAAGCTGATTAAGTTAAAGCAGGAGATAGCCTCCTGCTTTTTTATTTTAATAAGATAAATATATTGGGTAACAACTAAGTAACAGGTAGGTAACAACCTAAAGTTGTACTTGTCCGGCTTTGATTGTCTTTGCAACTTTGTTATCGAACAATGAAAGATCGGTTTTTCGATCGAATGTAGAACGATAAATGAGAAGTTATGTTTACACAAATCAGTTGGCCGGATTATATCACTTACGTTGCTGCGGCGACGATCATCTACTACTTAGTGATAGGATTAAAATATTTCAGAGATGACCTGACTAATGCCTTCCAGTCAAAAGGCGGGCAATTATCGAGAGCTGATTTTTTCGATGATGATGAACCAATCGATAAGGTCATAGAATCAGATGAAAATTCATTTGTAAATACCTCAGATGAGGACTTTGCAGATGTTGAAGAATTGATAAAAAGGATCAAAGATGTCATCAGTAACACTACCAACCTTAATCTTAATCTGGAGGATTTTAAGAAATATCTGAGCCTAACCTTACATGAGTATCCTTCGATACAAAATTCGGCACTTAAACCATCGATAAACGAATTGATCGTTTCGGAGTGCGCCAAGAACGGAGCCGTGAAACTTAGCGAAAATGAGGTTGCGATGTTGTGGTAGGTCGCTAAAATAGCGGCTCCAAAAAGAAGTTGGTTGCCCCTTCCGTCCCGGTGCGGTGTGGTAAAGTGTGACAGGATTACGGGTTATGAGTTGGCGCAACCACTTCTTTTTATCAAGGAAACTAAAAAATCAATAAATATTCGTGAGTGATGGAAAAGTGTAGAGAGAAAACGAAAACAAATCGCAAGGGTATAATCTTGACCCTTGCATTAATTACTTCAGTTGCCATTACGGCATATGCGCAGGATGGCATAGCAGGTATTAACCAAGCCAATCAACAGGTACGAAGCTATTTCGCGGCCGGTACCAATCTAATGTATGCCATAGGGGCTTTATTGGGCTTAATCGGAGCAATTAAGGTGTACCAGAAATGGAATGCCGGTGACCAGGACACTGGTAAAGTTGCCGCTGCCTGGTTTGGTAGCTGCGTATTTCTTGTAGTCGTGGCTACAGTAATCCAAAGTTTCTTCGGCGTATAAATTACCCATTATGGATACGATACTTAAAGAAAAGTTTTGGCAATATATCGTCGACCATAACCCTGATCTTATGTTCGACCTACAGGAAACCTATTCCGTTTCCAAATTCTTGGAAGAACAGGTAGGTATGCTAACGTTATTCATCGAGCAACAAATGGAAGCGGAAGTTCCGACGTACATTATACAGGAAAAATGTATGGAACAACTGATTGAACCTTTAAAGCCTTCGAGATTTTTATACGTGAAGAGTGTGGTGGAAGAGGAGTTTCCAAACGACTTCGAAAGAATGCGAGAGGCTGGTACTCTTACGTACGAGGTGATCAATATGATGCAAGCCTGTAAAGAGAGTTTTGAGGCTTTTGATTTTTCAGTTGAGAATGAGGATAGCAGGCATTTGCGTTACGCGATAATTGCAGATATACATGATTATCTGATATAGAGTAGGAAGACCAGGGTGTAGAAAGAAAAATGAAGGGGAGATGGCTTACAATGTATCAAAAAGACTGACGGATAATATTTCCGCTATCAGGATTGCACTGTCGTGGGATGGCAAGAGTATGTTGGGATTGTCCGATATAGAGCAGCTACAAAATTATGCAGGTTTTGGGGGAATAAAGGCTATCCTTTATCCCCCAACGACAAAGGATGAATGGCTTTCCTTTGGAGCAACCCAGAATGATCTCAAGGAATTTGACCGGGTTTGTGAACTACACGAATTGCTTCGGGAGAAATTTGAAGGAAAGGCTTATGGTGCGGTGGTGAGCTCACTAAAGGAAAGTGTATTGACTGCATTCTACACTCCAGAGATAGTGCCACGCGTGCTGTACGGGGTGATGAATGATAACGTGATAAGCCCAAAAAGGATTTACGACCCATCGGCAGGTTCTGGCGTATTTATTAAGGAAGCACTAATAGCGTTTCCGGATATTGAAAAAATCACAACGGTAGAGAAAGATATACTTACCGGTAAAATATTAAGTGCGATCAATTTTCATAACAATGTTGGTACCGACACACATATTTGTGGTTTTGAGGAGGCACCAACAGATGATAACGGTTCATACGACTTTGTGGTAAGTAATATTCCTTTTGGAAATTTTAAGGTCTATGATCCCCAGATAAAAAATCCTGAACTGACCGGTCGCATCCACAATTACTTTTTTGCAAAGGGATTGGATAAGCTTGCCGATGGGGGGATCATGGCCTACATTACGACTGACGCATTTTTGAATACACCCTCTAATATGGAGGTTAGGAAATATCTCTTTGAAAGGGCGGATTTTGTTGCCCTTGCGATAATGCCGGATAATCTCATGTTGGAAACCGGTAATACCGAGGCTCCTAATCATTTGTTAGTCGTTCAGAAGAATAGTGATAAAAAAGAACTTTCTGATCAGGAACAGCAACTTGTTGTTTCGGATAAAATTAGTGGTTCTTTAGGTACTTATTATCAGAATGAATTTATTACCGAAAATCTGGACGAGTTAATTGTATCTAACCAGATGTATGAAGGAAGCAACCAATATGGCAATATTTCAATGTGCTTTAAACAGTCCGGAGATATTAATGGTATAGAAAAGACACTTAATGAGGTGGTGGATCTTGGCTTTTTAAGATGGAATGGTACGGATAAATTTAATGAATCGCTTGCTAAACTTCCAAAAATCGAATTGCAGAATTCATTACCGAAGCTTACCTATTTGCCAATGCCTGAAAATGGCGACAATCGGTTTGTTGGTCAATTGGGGCTGTTTGATGTGGTTCCCACCGATAACATCAATAGGGCCGCATCCTACATTAATGCTCTTGATGAAAGCGTTATTAGCAAGCAGTCGGCCAGGTTGATTTCTAAAGTAAGGACAACCGATAACCCTAGTCACGAAGTAGCCCTGTTGATTGCCGCGAAAGATGAAAAAGGACGGTATCTTTTCAAATTATACTCGAATGCAAAAGAAATAGATGATTTTTCGGCCAACTGGATGGTTGGAGGCTTGGTGAGCCATGAAATGCGTAGTCTCTCGCTGAAACTACAGCAATACGATCATTCGTATGTCTATGAGGGTGATAGTTCATTGGAACATTTCTTTGTTGTCCAACAGAATTCGCCGTCATTTTTTTTTACCCCAATTAAGCCATTTTATAAAGATGGTGTATTGGTTAGCTCCGGGGGAACTATCGGTATTTTGGAAAATGTCGCCCTTGAACACAACAGGGCAAGATTTCAAGATCTTCATCTGGTTGGCAATAAAGAATTCTTTCAGCACTATATCCTGTTAAGGGACAACTATTTTGCACTTACTGAACGGGAGCTTTCGGGAATTGAGGTGGATGAACAGTTTCGTGCCAAAACTAATGATAGCTACGAAAGTTTTATTGCTAAATATGGTCAGCTCAACCTTCCCAAAAACCGCAGACTTATCCTCGAAGATAGGGCATTGGGACATACGGTACTCTCTTCTTTAGAACGAAGGGAAGGTGAGCGTTTTGTAAAGTCCGACATCCTTACCCAATCGATTGTCAAAATTCAAGAAAATTTCAGAACCGATGATCCGGTTGAAGCCTTAGCGCGTAGCCTTAATGATATTGGTAATGTCGATTTACACTTCATAAGTTCCGCATTGGGAATTACGGAAGACGAATCGATTTCAGCATTGGGTGAACATATCTACCTGAATCCTAAAGGGAACATATGGGAAACGAAGGATAAGTATCTCAGTGGTAACGTACTTGACAAACTAAACGAAGCTAGAGATGCTGTTAAGTTGCAAGGGGATAATATGCATTACCAAAGAAGTCTGGAAGCAATTGAGGCTATACAACCAGAGCGTATTCCCTTTGAACTTCTGGACTTTAATTTAGGAGAGAGGTGGATACCACAAACTTATTATAGTTCGTTTGTCACTGAGCTGTTTGAAAAGGAAGCGAAGGTGCATTTCTTTCAGTCGATGGACTGTTTTAAGGTTGAAGTTGGCCATAACATGAAGGTGGATCGCGAGTATGCCATTTTTCCTCTAAGTGGACGAACAATGTATGGCTATACGCTCTTAGAGCATGCCTTGGAAAACACAACACCTTTTTTTACTTATGAGGTTGAAGATATCGGGGGTAAAAAAATAAGACTTCCCGATAATGATGCGATACAGTTGGGACACCAAAAAGTTGAGCAGATAAGGAACACTTTCATCAATTGGCTTACTGAACTTCCCGATGAAAAGAAAAAGGAACTGGAAGACATTTATAATGATACCTACAACTGTTATGTACTTAGAGAGTATGATGGAAGCCATTTGAGTTTTCCTGACTTTGACAGGAAGGCTTTGGGGATTGAGGATTTGTACAGCTCGCAAAAAGACGCTGTTTGGCGGATTATGCAGAATCGCGGCGGATTGATCGACCACGAAGTGGGACTTGGAAAAACATTAACGATGATTGTTGCCAGTCAGGAGATGAAACGATTGGGCATCGTTCAGAAACCGGTCATAGCTGCTCTTAAAGCAAATGTTGGAGATATTGCGGAGACCTATAGGAAGGCCTATCCGACGGCAAAGATCTTATATCCGCAGGATAGCGATTTTGAACCGAAGAACCGATTAAGGTTATTCCATGAGATCAAGAACAACAATTGGGATTGTGTAATAGTCACCCATGACCAGTTTGGAAAGATCCCTCAAAGTCCAGAGATCCAAGTGGAGATATTGTCAAACGAACTCGATAATATCGAGCGTGATCTTGATACAGTTAGGCGTCTTGGCGGCGAAATTTCGAAGAAAATGCTGAAGGGATTGGAAGTACGGAAGAAAAACCATGCTATTAAACTTAAAGAGGCACAGGATCGTATTGAAAGTAAAAAGGATGATGGCATCGATTTAAAGGCTATTGGAGTTGATCATACATTTGTCGATGAAAGCCATAAGTTTAAAAACCTGACATTCACTACAAGACACAATAGGGTTGCTGGCATTGGTAATATGGAAGGCAGCCAAAAGGCATTGAATATGTTGTTTTCAGTACGACAGTTCCAAAAGATGTATGATTCGGACCTGTGTGCTACCTTTCTTTCGGGGACACCGATTTCAAATAGCCTTACCGAAATGTATCTGATATTCAAATTCCTCCGTCCAAATGAAATGAGGCGATTGGGGATCGAGAATTTTGATGCGTGGGCGGCCGTTCATGCCAAGAAAACTACGGATTTCGAATTTAGCGTAACCAATGAGATTGTTGCAAAGGAACGTTTCAGGCATTTTATTAAGGTGCCGGAACTGGCCATGTTTTACAATGAGATCACCGATTATAAAACAGCAAAGCATATCAACCTCGATAAACCGGAAATAGATGAGGTATTGGTAAATATTAAGCCAACACCAGAACAGGAAGATTTTATCGTGAAGCTTATGGAGTTTGCGCGTACCGGAAAAGGAGAGTTGGTAGGTAGGGCAGAGCTAACCGATTCCGAAGATAAAGGTAGGATGCTCCTTGCTACGAACTATGCAAAAAAGATGGCAGTGGATATGCGGCTTGTAGATGAAGACCTTTACAGCGACCATCCG
Source organism: Bacteroidota bacterium (assembly GCA_023446155.1). Taxonomy (GTDB): domain Bacteria; phylum Bacteroidota; class Bacteroidia; order Flavobacteriales; family Flavobacteriaceae; genus Flavobacterium. Next base: position 38,761 of record JAEXIT010000001.1, on the reverse strand, counting down.
AATAATAAGATTAATACTGCTGCACGTAATCTTGCGGAAATCTACAGTGAAAGTTCAAAGCATAGGGGAACCCAGATTGTGTTCTGTGATATTGGAACCCCAAAGCCCGGTCAGTTTAATGTATATGATGAGCTAAAGGGAAAACTTATGCATGATTTTGATATCCCCGAGCACGAGATCACCTTTATCCACGACTCAGCTTGGGAAGGTTGGAAGCGTAAGCAGCTTTTCAAAAAGATGAACGACGGAGATATCCGTATCCTGATTGGCAGTACCGAGAAGGCGGGAACTGGGCTTAATGTTCAAAAAAGGATCGTGGCTATGCATCATTTGGATATCCCCTGGAAACCTTCGGAACTGGATCAGCGTAACGGGCGTGGAGCACGACAGGGCAACTTTGTAGCAAAGGAATTTTACGATAACAAGGTCAAGAACTTTATCTATGCTACTGAACAAAGTCTTGACAATTATAAGTTCAACCTGTTAAAGAACAAACAGACCTTCATATCTCAAATGAAAAATTGTGAGCTAAGTGTTCGTACAATAGATGAAGGAGCAATGGATGAAAAAAGCGGTATGAACTTTTCCGAGTATATCGCCATTCTTTCTGGAGACACCTCTTTACTTGAAAAAACTAAGCTTGAAAAGAAGGTAGCAGTCATGGAAGGTTTGAAAACTTCACATTTTCGTGAGCTAAGCCAACATAAAACTAGCTTAGAATTTGCAAAGAGAGGACAGGAAAGCGATCGGGAAATATATCAAAAGTTGAAATTGGATCTTGATTTTTATAGAGGACGGCTTCAACATGAAAAAGATGGAACTAAAGCTAACCCAATACGGTTAATTGGCCTTAGTTCAAATGAACCCGAGCAAATAGGTAAACATATTATTGATCTTTATCAGAACTGGAAACCAAAGATAGGAGAACCGGAAGTACTAAAGATTGGTTCTTTATATGGGTTTGATTTATTCATCCGTAGACAAGAAGTTTTCTTTGCAGATCAACTAGGAGGTTCATTTACCAAAAATTTTTATGCTCAAAGAGGTGCCGACGGTATAAAATATACCTACAGTCAAGGTCATGTGAATGTTGATAACGATAAGGTTGCAGCCAGACATTTCCTTAATGCGATCGATAGGGTCGAAAGTCTTTATACTCAATACGAAAGACAACTTAATGCTGCAGCTTTGGAAATACCCAAGCTTGAACAATTGTGCGCACGTCCATTTTTGCAGGATGCGGAACTACAATCCCTAAAAATAGAACTGAGCAATATCGAAAGGGAGATTGCTACCAATATCAACCGTAAGCGTTTGGCAGAAAATGGTGTTGTGGAGGATGCTACTATTGTTGAAGTTGAAAATATAAACAAAGATGAAAAGGTGGATGTGACGGTTTTGATGGCTGGTGAAAGACAACAGCGAAGTAGTCAAAGATTGAGGATTTAAAAATATTTCATATGGCAAATAGTGTTTACAGGATCAATAAGGGAATTAACCAGTCAATAGAGTTTAAGGGGTTAAAGGCACAGTACATCTGGTATTTGGGCGGCGGTGTAGTAGGGCTACTGATCTTGTATTCGATCATGTACATCGTAGGACTACCAACTGGAATCTGTTTGGTGGTTATTGGTATCAGTGGGGTACTACTGGTGATGAAAATGTATAGGATGAGCCATAAATATGGTGAACATGGATTGATGAAGAAACTTGCAAGAAAGCGTGTGCCCAAAGTGGTAGGATGCAGAAGTAGGATGGTTTTTATGTTGGACAAGGGAGGTAAAAGTGGAACTAAGCGATGAGCAGGAGAAATTATTAAAGCAAAGACAAAGTGGCATACTGCCAGAGATCGAATTTCCTGGGCAAATCTATGTTGTAGATTGGAAGGAAAGATTGTTAAGACCAAAAGACAGTTTGGATTTGAAACCATTAAAGCTGAGCGAAAAGGGAAGTGGCTTTTATGGTGAAAATTATCATTTTGTTTATGATACGCAAAAAAAAGAGTGGGGAGAACTCGACGATTTTGAACATCAGCCAAATCTGGCCATAATCAGGTTGCCTGGCGGACTAATACTTGATCCGGTTGGGGTTGTAAGGGAACATGGACTTAACGAGCGATTGTTTGTATCTACTAATCCAATCAGACCTAAGCTCGTGGCTGAAGTGCGTAGCATATCCAAAAGAGATGTCCAGCGTATCATCGAAAAAGAGAAAAAGCTCCCAACGATTTTAAAAGTAATCAGGGGAATAAAAAGAAGAGGCAGAGGCCGGAAAAGAGGTTAGCATTTCGAACGGAAGGGATTCCATAATAGAAAGAGAAAGATGGAAGTGATGATGGATGAGAGAATACCTATTATGGATGTAGAACACGACTGCATCCTTTCAAAGCAAGGCGATGTTACGGTGGCTTTCAAAGTTGAGCTTCCCGAGATATTTACCATGTCTGATGCTGATTATGAATCTTTTCATCAGGTGTGGATCAAAGCGATGAAAGTGTTACCCAAATTTACTGTATTGCATAAACAGGATTGGTTTATCGAAAATAAGTTTAAAGCGGATTTTACAAAGGAAGATACCAGTTTCCTGTCAAGATCAAGTGAGCGTTTCTTCAACGAGCGTCCTTACTTGGATCACAGTTGCTATATTTTCTTAACCAAGAAGCCACAGGGTAGGAGGAGTAGTACTTCCTTGTTTTCAAATCTGCTAAGAAGTAGTATTGTGCCTGACGAGACATTAAAATTGGCGGCTTTGCAGGATTTTTTGGATGCCTGCGGGCAATTTGCCCATATACTACATGACAGTGGATTTGCCAAATTTGCCCGTCAAAAAAAGGAGCAGATCGTAAGCAGTAGGTATCAAGTTGGTATCATTGAAAGATACTTTACGCTTTCCGAAAATCGGTCTATCTGTGATTTAGATTTTAGCGATGGTCTGAAGGTTGGTGATCAAAATTGTCAGTTGTACACCTTGGGTGATGCCGTTGATCTACCGGCTTTGTGTGGAAGCCGGGTCAATTATGATAGGTACTGCACGGATAGAACAAAATTCAGTATCGGATTTGCCAGTACACTAGGACAACTGCTTTCCTGTAACCATATTTACAACCAGTACATTTTTATAGAAGATAGCCAAAAGACGCTTCAAAAATTGGAGAGCAAGCGACTCCGCTTACAGTCGTTATCCGCTTACAGTCGCGAGAATTCCATCGCTCGTGACTCTACCAATGACTTTCTCAATGAAGCGATCAGTCAGCAGAGATTACCGGTAAAGGCGCACTTCAATATAATGGTATGGACGGATGAAAGGGAAAAACTTAAAGATCTGAAGAATATGGTTTCCTCCGCCCTTGCCCAGATGGATGCAGTTGCTAAGCAGGAAACTGTTGGTGCCCCGCAGATTTTCTGGGCGGGTATTCCGGGAAATGCAGCGGATTTTCCAATGAACGATACCTTTGATACGTTTGCGGAACAGGCCACCTGTTTTCTCAATTTGGAAACCGGTTATCGAAGTTCGTTAAGCCCATTTGGAATCCGTCTAGGTGATCGTCTTACCGGTAAGCCCGTTCATGTGGATATTAGTGATGAACCTATGAATATGGGTATTTGTACCAATAGAAATAAGTTTATCCTTGGCCCAAGCGGTTCGGGCAAAAGCTTCTTGACTAACCATGTTGTCAGGAGCTACTATGAACAGCGGACTCACGTTGTGCTTGTGGATGTTGGACATAGTTACAAGGGATTGTGTGATATGGTTGGAGGCTATTACTTCACCTATTCGGAAGAAAGCCCGATCCGTTTCAATCCTTTCTATATTGGCGAAGGCGACAGCCTGGATACGGAGAAAAAGGAAAGTATTAAGACGCTTTTGCTTGCGCTATGGAAAAAAGACGATGAAGAGTTTAAACGATCTGAATATGTGGCTCTGTCGAATGCGATTGGAAGTTATTATCTTAAATTGGATAAGGAAAATGAGTTATTTCCCTGTTTTAATAGCTTTTACGAATTTCTTAAAGATGAGTATCGTGAAGTACTCTCCGGTGACAAGGTAAAGGAGAAGGATTTTGATATTGATAATTTTCTCTATGTGCTACGTCCCTATTATCAGGGCGGTGAATTTGATTATTTGCTAAACGCTACCGAAAACCTAAATCTACTGCAAGAACGATTTATCGTATTTGAACTTGACAACATCAAAGATCACCCGATTTTATTTCCGGTAGTGACCATTATTATTATGGAGGTCTTTATCAATAAAATGAGAAAGATGAAGGGCATCCGAAAAATGATCCTAATTGAAGAAGCCTGGAAAGCGTTGATGAAAGAAGGTTTTGCAGAATACATCAAATACCTATTCAAGACCGTGAGAAAGTTTTTCGGCGAGGCCATTGTGGTGACGCAGGAAATCGAGGATATTATTTCCTCACCAGTCGTAAAACAGGCCATTATCAATAACTCCGACTGTAAAATCCTTTTAGATCAATCAAAATACCAAAACAAGTTTGATCAGATACAAGAACTGCTTGGACTGACCGAAAAGGAAAAGGCTCTGGTTTTATCGGTTAACAAGGCCAATGACCCTACTAAAAAATACAAGGAAGTTTTTATCTCTCTCGGTGGGGTGCTATCCAAGGTGTATCGAACGGAGGTTAGTCTGGAAGAATATTTAGCGTACACTACCGAGCAGACTGAAAAAGTAAAGTTATTCCAATATGCGGAAAAATTTGGTGGAGATCTGTCCAAGGGCATAAGTGCAATGGCGGAAGAAATGAGAAGTAGTAATAACTAAAACGAAAAAGTATGAAGAAGTTAATCAGTATGTGGCTGGTCGCTCTGATCCTCGCCACGACAATAGTACCAGTTCAACCGGTTCATGCCGCTTCCGGACTTTTTGGTCTTTTCGGTTCGGCGGTAGCCCGGGCGATCAAGGCTATCGACCTTAAAATCCAAAGGGAACAGAACAAGGTAATTTGGCTGCAAAATGCGCAGAAAACCATTGAAAATACACTCTCTAAACTGAAGTTAAGGGAGATAGCGGATTGGACTGAAAAGCAAAAGGAACAGTACAAAGCATACTATGAAGAACTGCATAAAGTAAAAAGTATTATCAGTTACTACCAACGAATCCGGGAGATCATGCAAAAACAGCTCAAAATGGTGCAGGAGTACAATAGGGTATGGGGACTACTTAATCAGGATGACAATTTTACGGTAAAGGAGATTACCTATATGGGCGAAGTGTACTCCGGCATTTTAAGTGAAAGCTTAAAGAATATAACGCAGATTACAGGAATAGTGCAGTCGTTTACCACGACGATGAGTGATGCAAAGCGATTGGAGATTATAAATAGTGCTGCCGATAGAGTAGAAGAAAACTACAATGATCTACAGTTATTCAATCGCCAAAATGCGCTTCTAAGTATGCAGCGATTGAAAACTTTGAAAGAAAAACAGCATGTACAAAGATTATATGGATTAGAATAAATGAACATGGGAAATATACAAAGAGCATTGGAAATGCTGATAGATAGACTAAAAACAGCGGGATATGATGTATCGGCATTCCAGACCAACGGCGGATTTAATGGCAGCCTCCGGGATAGTATCAACAGGTATCTCGAAGCCTCGCTATTGGGGCTTGAGAAGGGACTGGCCAATGAAATTTCGTTAAGAACATACCTTGAATACAATGGAGAAAATAGGCCTTATACTGAGGCTTACATGAAGGTAAAGTACAACGGCCATGCTTTTAATATTACTGAAATGCAGGTGAACCGCAACTCGCGCTATGGAACTAATCTGAAGGAGATACATTTTAAAGGCGAATCGGCTTCTTCATTACCAGCTTTTAAAGAGGTAATGGCAATGGCTAAAGGGAAAATGAAGGTCGGACGAAAAAATAATTTTTAAGATATGAAAAAGATATTCTTAGTATTACTGATAATGCTATTGTCTAATCATGGAACAAAAGCACAGACTTGGAGCGAATGGTTCAACCAAAAATCAACCCAGAAAAAATACTTGATACAGCAGATTGCCGCTCTAAGGGTTTACGCCGATTTTGCTAGGGACGGGTACAAGATTGCTAAAGAAGGTTTGAATACAATTGGTGATCTTTCGAGGGGCGAGTTCAACCTCCATGAGGATTATTTTACCTCTTTAAAGAATGTTAACCCTAAGATCAGAAGCTACCATAGGATATCGGAGATCATTGATCTACAGATACGAATTAGCAACGGTTATGGACAGATCAGGACAGGAATCAATCAAAGTAATGCTTTCACAACAACTGATCGAGATTACATTACTGGAGTATATTCGCGATTGATCACAGCGTGCGAAAAGACTATCGGAGAACTTCTGGCAGTCGTTAGCGATTACACGCTGGAGATGACCGATGAGCAACGGATCAATAGGATCGATCAGATATATATGGATATGCAGCAGCATTATGGTTTTTACCAAAGCTTTAGCAATAGTAATAAAATGTTGCATGTAGCAAGATCAAAGGATCAAAAAGAAGTTCAAAACAGCCGCGCTCAGCACGGCATAAATCAGTGAAAGGATGAAGAGGATATTTTGTATGATGTGCCTGGTTTTGACCGGTATGGTAAAAACGAAGGCTCAGGTTGCTGAAAGTGCACAGCTGGCACTTAATATCGAAAAACTGGCACAATTCAAGCAGATATTGAGCGATATGAAAAAAGGCTATCAGGTGCTTTCTGGCGGTTACAATACGATCAAGGGAATTTCGCAGGGAAACTTCAGTATCCATAAGGTTTTTCTTGACGGTTTGATGGAGGTCAGTCCCACTGTTCGAAACTATAGAAGGGTCGGGGATATCGTCAATTACCAGATATTATTGGTAAGGGAGTATAAAAGTGCGTATAACCGTTTCAGGTCAGATGAGAATTTTTCGATAAAGGAAATCGGTTATTTAGGAAAGGTCTATGATAATCTTTTCAGGGAAAGTCTTAGAAATCTTGATGAGCTCACCACGATTGTTACTGCTGGTAAGCTCAGGATGAGCGATGATGAAAGGTTAAGAGCCATCGATGATATTTCAAAAGACATGGAGGGAAAACTGGACTTCCTTCGCCAATTCAATCAGAATACATCAGTTCTTTCCCTGCAGCGCGCTAAGGAGAAAAAGGATGCCCAAAGTGTGAAAAAAGTTTATGGGCTAAATAATTAACGGAGATATGGAGAGAGGGATTTGGACTGCCTTGGTGGTGGCAGTGTTTTTAGTTTTACCGATAAGCAGCTATGCTTCGGGCGTAGCAAGTGAGATTGGAAGTTTGCACAGTGTACTGGAGCAGTTATATGATGATATGATACCATTGTGTAGCCAGCTTATTGGGGTAGGTCAGGGCTTGGCAGGTTTTGCCGCATTATGGTACATCGCAGCCAGGGTCTGGCGGCATCTGGCCAATGCGGAGCCGATTGACTTTTATCCACTTTTCAGACCGTTTGCTATCGGCCTATGTATTGCCATCTTTCCAAGTGTGCTGGCTATCATCAACGGTGTAATGAAGCCAACAGTTACGGGGACCGCTGCCATGATGGATGGTTCCAACAGGGCAATTGCAACCTTACTGCTCGAAAAGGAAAGGGCGATCAAGAATACGGACAAATGGAAGATGTATGTGGGCGAGACAGGATCGGGTGACCGTGACAAATGGGTGAAGTACACATACCCCGAACGTGTTGGACAGAGTGAAGGATTTTTGGATGGTCTGGCTGTTGATCTGGAATTCTCGATGGATAAGCAGATGTACAAATTCCGAAACTCGGTAAAAGAGTGGATGAGTGAGGTTTTGAGAGTTATGTTCGAAGCAGCGGCACTATGTATCGATACCCTTAGAACATTTCAACTGGTAGTATTGGCCATACTTGGGCCGATTGTTTTTGGTTTGGCCGTTTTTGATGGATTCCAACATACACTAACAGTATGGCTGGCAAGGTACATCAATGTTTTTCTGTGGTTGCCGGTTGCCAATATATTTGGTAGTATCATCGGTAAAATACAGGAGAATATGCTGAAACTGGATATTGGTCAGATAGCTCAGCAAGGCGATACCTTTTTTAGCAGGACAGACATGGGCTATCTAATCTTTATGATCATTGGAATAGTGGGCTATTTTACGGTACCGTCGGTGGCTAATTATATCGTACATGCCGGTGGAAGTGCATTGACACAAAAAATGACTTCTATGTTCAATAGCTCTTCTCGTAGTGCGGTCAGTACAGGGCAGCAGGCCACAGGAATAGCTGGTGATGCTTTGGGGAATGCTGTTAATAGGGTGCAGAATGATATGGCAACTTATGGCAGTATTTCTCCATATTTTAACGACAAGGATAACTTTTCAAGTTATAATAAAGATAGGCTCAAAGGAAACTAAAATTTGGGATATGTTCAGGAAAATGAAAAATATCGACACAGCCTTTCGTCAGATGCGAACCTTCGCCTTGATAATGATTGTCACTTGCGGTTCCATTACTTGCTTCAGTATCTACAAAAGTGTTGCCCTTGTAAGCGAAATGCAACAAAAAGTGTATATCCTATCCAACGGAAAGGCTTTGGAAGCATTTGCGGCAGATAGAAAGGATAATATTCCGGTAGAAGCACGTGATCACGTAAAAACGTTTCACAGCTTATTTTTTACGCTTGACCCAGATGATAAGGCAATAACGGCTACTATCAAAAAAGCGCTCTATCTGTCCGATGGAAGTGTTAAAAGGGTTTATGACGATCTAAAGGAAACTGGTTACTATTCGGCATTGATTTCAGGCAATGTTAACCAGACCATCACTATTGATAGTGTGGTAGTGAATATTAGCGATTACCCTTATCTGTTTAGGTGCTATGCCACGCAGCAGATCATAAGACCAACAAGTATAACAACCAGAAGTCTGACAACAGAAGGAGCGCTGCGAAATGTTGGGCGTAGCGATAATAATCCGCATGGTTTTTTGATTGAAAAATGGGCTACGATTGAAAACAGGGACTTGAAAACCGAATTAAGAAAGCAATAGTATGACAAGGCTATTTAAAAGAAAGAATAAAAGTATAGCACCCGAACAACCGGGAGTGTTTACTATTGGTTACGACCATTTAAAAGAATGGTGGGTAAAGTGGATGAAAATTGCCACAGCAGAAATGACCGCTAAGAACTGGATATTTCTAACGGTGCTACTGGTCATAATCGGTTCTGCCTATAACATATTGCTAATTGTCCAAGCGATAAATAGCCCTGTTGAAAAACAACTATTAAAGGTAAAACGAATTGAACTGCCAGAGAATAGTACCAGAACAGGAGAAATTGATCACTATCAAAAAAGAGATACCAACACACAGAACAAAAATTAAAAAGAAAAGATTATGGAGAGAGAGAAAAAAGCGATTAGACAACGCAGGTTCTTGGTAGTATTACCAGTTCTTGTGATACCATTCCTAACGGCAATCTTTTGGGCATTGGGAGGCGGAAAAAGCGAAGCTTCTGAAAAAGGTAAAGAAGAGCCCATAGGTTTTAATTTAAAACTACCGGACGCTAGTGAAAAGGATGATAAGATCATGGATAAGATGGGCTACTATGACAAAGCAAAGCAGGATTCGCTGAAGTTCCAGGAACTGGTCAAAAATGATCCCAATTATCGGGAAATACCATCTAACACCAATGAAACTGATTTTGGTTATTACAACGGCCACAGCAGCTATAATGGACTGAATACTTCATTAAATGGGAGATACGGCAATAATCCAAATGAGCAGCAGATCTACCGAAAGCTTGAGGAGCTAAATGGAGTATTGAATGCCAATGGCTCAAACATATCGGAAAATAATCATGTATCCAGTTTTAATCCGGCAAAAGTGGCTACCTCTCCGGTTAATACTAATGATGTCGACAGGTTGGAGAAAATGATGCAGATGATGAACCAATCGAATGGCGAAGATCCCGAAATGCAACAGTTAAACGGGATGTTGGAACGAATTTTAGATATACAACATCCGGACCGCGTACAGGATCGTCTTAGAAAAAATAAAGAGGTCAAGAAAGGACAGGTCTATCCAGTAGTAAATCCCAAGCAAACAGTAACGACTTCGGTACTGGAGTCCATTAAGGGAAACAAAAATAATGGTGATGGTGCCTTCTTCTCATTGGAAGAAGCCGAAGCTGATAACCAGCAGAATGCCATTAAAGCAGTCGTACACGAAAATCAAACGTTGGTAAATGGCTCGACAATCAAGTTACGACTTGTCAATGATGTACAGGTAAATGGTATTACTATACCAAAAGGTAATTTCATATTTGGTGTGGCTTCCCTAAGTGGGGAACGCCTTGGAATATCTATTGAAAACATTCGTTTTGGAAATTCCATCTTTCCTGTTGAGCTGACTGTTTTTGATCTGGACGGTTTAGATGGTATCTATATCCCCGGAGCAATAACTAGGGACGTTGCCAAACAGTCCGCTGACCGATCACTGCAAACAGTTGGGCTGACTTCCCTTGATCCCTCTTGGGAAATGCAGGCGGCAGGTGCAGGTGTGGAAGCGGCAAAAAGCTTGTTGAGCAAAAAAGTGAAACTTGTAAAAGTCACCGTAAAAGCAGGCTATCAGGTCTTGCTCAGGGATGAAAAGCAAAAACAGAGCCTAACCAATTAATACTAATATAAAACACAATAGAAATGAAAAGAGAGAGAAATGTAGGGATGATGGTAGTGGGAGTTTTCATTTTCATATTTAACAGCTTTACCGTCCTTGGTCAGAGCAAAAGCTTAATTAAGGCGACCGAAATACCTCCTTATCGAATTGAAGTGTCGTCGAATAAAACAAGCAACATTATTTTTCCTTTTGCTATAATCAGCGTAGATCGTGGTAGTAAGGATCTACTTGCTCAAAAGGCAAAAGGGGCTGAAAATATTTTGCAAGTGAAAGCAGGTAAAGAAGGGATTACGGAAACGAACCTGTCGGTAGTTACTGCTGACGGTAAGCTGACATCATTTATTGTCAACTACGTTAAAGAACCGGCAGTTTTAAATATTTCGCTGCTTAGTCCCTATAAAAACAATTCGATATTCCTATCGCCTGACGCCTTAAATGAAGCCGAAATAAAAAGGTACGCCGATTATGCATTATACGCTAGGGAAAGAAGTTCCGGAATGAAGGACTTTAGAAACAGTATTGGGTTTGAACTTACCGGTATTTTTATCCATGACGACATTATGTATATGAGGATGAAACTTCAAAACCGATCAAATATCAGCTATGATATAGACCAGCTACGTTTTTTAATCCGAGACCAAAAAAAGTCGAAGCGTACGGCTTCTCAGGAAGTAGAGATAATGCCGGTGTATGTACATCAAGAAGTGCAGAAAATCAATGCGGAAGCATTTGAAATCATGGTTGTTGCGGTTCCTAAGTTTACCATTCCAGACAAAAAGCACCTTACCATTCAATTAATGGAAAAGAATGGTGGAAGGCACATGGAAATTCAACTAAAGAATAAAAAGATTGTGGCTGCCTGGCCACTTAAGTAATCAGTCAATTGCTTATGGATAAGGTATAATCATAAATTAAAGAAAGGACAGAAGATGAATGAGAGTAATTTAGATTACCTGCAAGATCAGGTAAAGTTTACAGGTTTTGGCGATGAACTAAAAAGTAAGATCGCTGATAATGTCAGTGCTGGTGAGGATAGATTTAAAATTGATTTTTCAAAAGCGTTTGGTAAGGATTCGGTGGAGGTTGAGCTAAATTTTAGCCAATCAAAAGAGAGTGATATGTACTTCTTTAACAATTACAATGTTAAACTGCAAAAGGAGGGAGAGGAAGATGTCAAACAAACTTTCTATATCAATAAAAACAACAATATCACACTGAGAGAAGCATATAATCTTATGTCGGGAAGGTCTGTTTATAAAAAGCTGTCGACAAAGGAAGGTGATGAGTATATGGCCTGGCTAAAAGTTGATTTTAAAAATACAGATACTGCGGGGAATTTTAAGGTTAAACCTTACAATGAAAATTATGGATTTAACCTTGAATCTGAGTTAAATCAACATCCAATTAAGGAACTAGAAAAAGACGACCTTAAAAGAGATTTGCTGGAGACTGTACAAAAAGGAAATCTAGCCCAGGTAACGTATTTGAAAGGAGAGCAGGAAGAAAAAAGATATATCTCAGCCGATGTACAGTTTAAATCAATCAATTTTTATGACAGCGAAAAGCAACCACTTGGGAGAAGAACGGCAATCAAAAAGGAAGAAAGCCAAGGTGTTGAAGCCCCAGATTTATCTAACAGGAACAACGTTGGCAATGCTACGTCAATTCTGGGCAATGGAGCAGGAGAAAATGCAGATGGACAAGCCGCCGGAAGGAGTAATAGAAGAGTAACTGCTGAGCAAGAAGCAGAGGCGCCGGAAGTTCCCGAAGGTAAAAGACCAAGAAAAGGCAGAACCCCATCGGTCTAATCTTATTTTAGGAAGGGAACAGCGATGAATAAATACCATTTAATACTGCAAAAGCTTCTTGAGCAAGGTAAGATTCAGAAAGGTAACAAGGGTAAAATAAAATTTTTGGTAAATCAGAATTTGCGGTTATCGAAAGGGGATTTACTTGATATTTTTGAAGACCATCCTGTTGCCAGAAAAAAGCTTAGGGACGAACTTAATTTGTTTATTGCAGGTGAGAGGTTAATAGAGCGATATAGAGAAGTAGGAATTTCTTGGTGGGACTATTGTGGGCCGATTTTGATTAACAGTTACCCTACCTACTTTGAAAAGTTGCCCGCTCTAATTGAAAAGATAAACAAAGAAAAGAGGAGTTCTAAAAATTATCTTCTTTTTCTTGGCGCAACTAATGTTGAGAGTAGTCAATCTCCTTGTTTGTCGCTTATACAATTTCAAGTAGTTGGACAAAACTTGATAATGACCGCCTATCAGCGTAGTAGTGATGCCAGTTTAGGACTGCCGGCTGATATCTATCACCTGTACCTTATTAGTAAACAAATTGATGTGCCCTTGAAGTCTATAACTTTATTTTTAGGGAATGTCCATATCTACGCGAATAATCTGAAAGGTACGACGGAATTGTTAAAAGGTAAAGTTGTCAAGTTCAATTTGAACGTTTGAAATTACACTGAAAGTTTAACGTAATTAGAATAATAGTCATGGGAGCAAACAGGGTAGAAGGTGCCATTGAAAAGTGGCGTGCGAAGGAGCAACGGATTTCCAATATTTTTTCGTTCAGCTTGTCGACGAATACAATGCTAAAACGCGATAAGCTGCTTTATTATGATATGATCGCAAATAAGTATGCGGGAACCAAGATAAGGGAAGAGCGTTTTTCATTGAAAATGCTGAGGGAAGAGCGCAGAAGCTTGGAGAGACAGCTTTATCCAAACCGATTACTACGTTTGCTCCGAAGACTAATTATTGCAACAATTTGGGTTCGCATTGGCGTACGCCGCGAAGAGCGTAAAGCAAAAGAACAGATACGCTCATTACAAGGACAGGTTAGAAAAGCCGGATTCGAAATAGATGACAAAGACTTTAGATCAAAAATAGATCAGGGTTTGAAAAAGTTTAAACTTCCGATTGAAATTGAGATAAATAATAATGAAGTTCAGAAGCATCAGCTTCGATTCAAGAAGGACAGTAATGGGAAATATCAGTTCGAAGGATTTTATGCGATTTTAAGCGACAGGCGGGAACCATCACAGATTAGGGAGCGTTTTTTTGATGCAAATGATAGGTGGGAACTGAATAATAGAGAAGCGTACCAATTGCTATCGGGCAAAAGCTTAAAAAAGGGAGGCAAGTTTTTAAAGCTAGACTTTAACGACAAAACTGCTTCAGGTGATTTTCGTCTCAAAGAATCTGATAGTAATCGGGTGAGTTCAAAAGTCAAGCTCGCAAAGCCTGAGCAGGTTACGGGAGTAAATTCGGTAAAGACTTCTCAGAAAGTGACTAAACGTAATGGAACAAGAATGAAGTTGAGATGATATGGAAAGTTTAAAAACGCTTAGTGATTTTTTTTCTGCAATTTCAAAAGATGCACGGATAAGTACAACGCATATTGGTATTTATGCATCACTACTTGAGTATCGTAGAGAATGTAATTTTGTTAACCCTGTTACAGCCTTTAGTCACCAGATTATGAAGATAGCCAAGATATCCTCATCCAATACTTATAATAAGTGCGTAAGGGATTTAAGTGACTACGGATACATCAAATACATTCCATCCTTTAAAAATAATATAGGGAGTAAGATCTTTTTTCCGGAATAGGTTAGATGTTGAAGATTTATTAATACTAATGAGGGATTATGGATGAACAAGTAGAGATTATTGCAAAAGCGGCCATTCTAATTAAAAAGGAATTGTTATTGGGTTTAGATAAGTTTAGAATTGAATTATTAAATGAAGTTAAAGCGCTTGCTGACAAAGGACCATTTGAAAAGAAATGGATGAAATCAAATGAAGTTAGGAAGCTTTTAGGCCTATCACATGGTAAGTTGCAGACAATGCGTAATTCTGGAGTAATAAAGTTTTCCAAGATTGGCGGTTCGATATACTACGACAGACAAGATATTGTTGATATGTTTGAGGAGAATCGGGTAAAAAGAAAAGTACGTGGCTAAGATTGTTTCGTCTGTTACTGGATTTGGAGCACAAGTGCCTCCTCTACTTGACCATGTTATTATTTATTTTCTTCAAAAAAAAGGGCGCAAAGAGTCAGCCATTGACTTTTTTAATTATTATGAAGGCAAGAAATGGGAAAATTGCCGGGGTAATAAAATAAGGGACTGGAAGGTGCATGCCTGGAATTGGATATGGAACAAAGAATAAAATAAAGCCGTCGTATTAATGCGACGGCTTTTTGATTATGAAGGATATATTTATACAGCTATAATGTCGCCTGTTTCAGTAAACAGTTCTTCTTTAACACGGTTTAGATTTCGACTTATCCTTGTCTTTCTGATTTTAGCATATTTTTGAGTAGTACGAATACTTTTATGTCCCAGTAATTTACTCACATCCTCCAATGGCATATCGCTATTTAACATTAGGTCAGCAAAAGTGTGTCTTGCTAAATGCGTGTGTAAGCGCTTTTCTATCCCGCAGATATTCGCAATTTCTTTCAAATACCTATTATAGCGACTATTGCTGTTAACGGGAAGCAATCGATTATTTTTTACGCAAAATACGTGGTTTTCGTACTTTTCAATTATTTTATGGGCAATGGGCAAAAGAGGCACCATTTCATTTACGTCTGTTTTTTCACGTTGTCTTGAAAGCCATTTTTCATGGTTGATGCCAACTTCTTTAACACAGTCCTTTGTTAACTCGAAGAGATCTTTATACGAAAAACCAGTAAAGCATTGAAAAATAAAGACGTCTCGAATTTCCTCCAATAGCTTTGCCGGCATCTTTTTTTCCAAGATATTTTTAATCTGAGGCAGTTCAAGAGGGATAACTTCTGGGTCTTCACCTGCACAGATAAAATCTTGAAAGGGATTTGATTTGATTAGTTCACTTTTTTTGCAGCGTTTTAATATTTGTCTTGTCTTTTTAACATACCCTTTCGCTGTATTTTCGGAGAGTATAACATCAGCCTCAAGCGTGTGATAGTTGAAAAAATCCTCTGCAAAATCATAAGTAATTCTTTTTAGGTCAAAGTCTTCTATTCCATATTTGAACCTAATAAATTCCGCTACTTTGTTTCGAGCTGTTTTCCAGTGACTATGTGTTCCCCCTGATCTTTTTTTGTTTGCTACTTTTAAGCCAAATAGTTTGATATATTGGTCGAATGCCTCAAGTATCGTGCTTGTCTTGGAAGAACGATCGAGCATTAAATGAGCCATTGGGTCTTTGCCGTTAAACACATTTTTGAGCATGATAGGGAGAATGTCCTCATGCGTTGACTGTAATCTGGTGAAAAAACGTTTTAGGTCAACTTCAGCTTGATTAACAACATGGTTAATCTTTTTTGATTCTGCCGTATTCGAAATGTCTTTTTTGAGGTTTACATCCCAATCATCCGGATGCACCTTTACTTGAAGTGATATTTCTTCATACGAGTTGTCAATAGTTATACGGGCATATAATGGTGCTTTGCCATCTTTTTTCCCTGCTTTGGCTCTGAAGAGCCAAAATAAAATCGAAAGTTTTTGATTGTCTTTCATTTTCCTCATTTTTAAGTTATCAATTAATTTTTACCGGTTATACCGCAACAAATTGAAATTCCTTAAAACCACACATTACACCAGTTCAAGAAAAATCGGTTACCCAATTTAAAAAACAAAATTGGTAACCGAATTGGTAACCATTTTTTGTGAATTAGTATGGTTTCCGTTGGTTTACTTTTTACTAGAAAATGCTTTTTGAGACGTATTTAAACGAAAAAAGCACACTTTACGTGTGCTTTTTCTGACAATCTGTGATCCCGCTGGGATTAGACGTGACCCGGCTGGGATTCGAACCCAGGACCCCATCATTAAAAGTGATGTGCTCTACCAGCTGAGCTACCGAGTCTGCGCTTTCAAGAAATAAATTTAGGTCATTTTGTGACCCGGCTGGGATTCGAACCCAGGACCCCATCATTAAAAGTGATGTGCTCTACCAGCTGAGCTACCGAGTCTGTAATCATTTCCTGATTGCGGGTGCAAATATAAGGCCTATTTTTTATTATCCAAGACTTTTTTGGTTTAAATTTGTGTTTTTTTTAAAGCCTTTTTTTAAGTTTCTGTTAACGAGACATTTATTAGTATGCATAAAATTATTCTTATAGGTTATATGGGATCGGGAAAGTCCACAATTGGGAAATTATTGTCGCAAAAGACTTCGATTCCGGCTTTCGATCTGGATCAAATTATTGAAGAAGCAACCCAAAAAACCATCCCGGAATTATTTTCCGAATCCGGGGAAATCAAATTTCGTAAACTGGAACACGAAAAACTCAAATCGTTTATCGCCGAAAACGACAATTATATATTGAGTCTTGGCGGTGGCGCTCCCTGCTATGCCAATAATCACGAGTTTCTAAAATTGGAGGGTATTACATCCGTTTATCTGAAAGCATCCATAAAAGAGCTGCTCATGCGTTTGGAAAGTGAACGCGATAACCGACCGTTATTGGCCGGATTAAAAGATGAGGAAGTGGAGGAGTTTATTGCAAAACACCTTTTCGACAGGAGTTATTTTTACCATCAGGCGAAACATATAGTGTCGGTCGATGGT
This sequence comes from Bacteroidota bacterium, assembly GCA_023446155.1. Lineage (GTDB taxonomy): Bacteria > Bacteroidota > Bacteroidia > Flavobacteriales > Flavobacteriaceae > Flavobacterium. The sequence continues at coordinate 21,524 of JAEXIT010000001.1, read as the reverse complement.
AAAAATCCTGACGTTATTGTAGATGAAATAAACGGACTCTTAGCTTAAATACGCGTATTCTTCCGTTGCCTCAAAAACCACCTGTATGTGTTCCAATAGGGAAGTGGATAAGGATAATCCTTTAAAATCGGCTTTTACCGGGTATTTCTTGTGGTTTCGGTCTACTAACACCGCTGTCTTGAATTTCTTTAACGGTACGTCAAGAAAATGCTTGACACCGTAGATTAAAGTAGTGCCGGAGTTTAATACATCGTCGATTAATACCAGGTTTTTATTGGTGTATTCTTCCGGGGTTAGCGAAGTCTGTATCGGTTCCTGTGGCTGGGTTTTATTGATTTTAACTTCGCATAATACGATGGTAAGGTCGGATATCTGTTCCAGTTCACGGGCTATTTTCTGAGCGAAAATATAACCGTTGGCTGCAATTCCGGCCAAAACCACTTCCTGCTCGTCGGCAAAAGTTTCGTAGATCTGATACGCGATTCGTTTGGTTTTATGATTGATTTCCTGTTGTGTCAGAATGATATTCTTCATGGTTGTTGTGTTGTTGTGTGTTATTTTTTTTCAAAGATAAAAAACAGTTCCCGATCCTGTCTCGGTTTTATTGAATTGTGTGCTCTTTCCAGAGTCTTAATCGTAAAAGTGTCCGAAAATAAGTTACGGTATTCGGTTTCGCTTCCGCCAAATGGAGGGCCGACTTCAGTAAGCGGAAAGTCAAATAATACACCGGCTATTTTTCCGCCCGGGTTTAGAGTCCCGTGCATTTTTGCGGCGTATTGCGAACGTAATTCCGGCGATAGAGCACAGAAAAAGGTTTGTTCCAATATAAGATCAAAAGTGTGTTTTAACTCGAAAAAATCACCCTGTATTAATTGGGATTCCGGGAAATCAGGATTTCGTAATTTGATGTTCTCTAAAGGTGTCGGCGCCAGGTCAATCACATATACATTGTGAAAGCCTTGCGAAAAAAGATAATCCAACTCATGTGCATTACCGGCACCCGGAATCAATATCGTGAGGTTTTTATCGGTGATTTGATCAATGTATGCTTTCATCGGAGCGGTTATTGTACCGGCATCCCATGGGGCTTCGTCGTTTCGATAACGGTTTTCCCAATAGTCTTTATTAAATGTGGTCATCTTCAAAATCAATAGTGGGTTCGTCGGTATAATCGTCTATATCGCGACGGTCTTTTTTGGTTGGTCGTCCGGTGCCTTTGGCTCGGTAGTGTTCTTTGGAAAGTCGGAGTAATTCCAAATGTTCAAAAGCCTCTGCCGGGGTTTCGTCTTTACGGTAAATATCGACCAGTTTTGGGCCGACCCGATTGGCGGGAATATCCAAAACGGTTAAAATATAGTTGATTTGGTCTCTGCGTAAGGTGATTTTATCGGTAGGAAAAACTTCTCGTGAAGGTTTGGCAGCCTGCCCATTTACGGTGATATGTCCTTTCTTACACGCCTCAGTAGCAATGTTTCGCGTTTTGTAGTAGCGGACACACCACAAATATTTATCCACTCTCATATGAAAATTCAAAATTCGATGTTAATATTAAAACAAAAATAAAGGAAAATTGTATCTTGCACCGTTAAATTTTAGTAATAATGAATAGATTCTTTAAGATAGTGGGAAGTGCATTGTTAATGGCAACTCTTTTTGCCTGTGATGACAATAGTAATTCTACTGTTGAAGTCCGGGATTACGGTCAACAATTTGCTTCAGATATCGTAGCTATTGAAAATTATTTGAAAACACACTATATCGAGGTGACTCATAATGTTCATGGTGATGTGAATGAAACAACCATTACAGCCATCCCGGAAGGTGGTTCACAGGTTTCAATCTGGGATCAGACAACCTATCCGTTGCAAACTAAAATTGTAAAATTGCACAATATAGAATATAAGGTATATTATCTGAAACTGGCAGCCGGTACCGGAGATGCACCTTGTGGTATTGATAAAGTATATACGTCTTACCGTGGCTTGTTGTTAAATGACGGTCAGTTTGATTATGCGCCAAATGCAACCGAAATTGGCCTTTTAGGAGCTATTAAAGGATGGGAATATATTTTTCCGGAATTTAAAAGAGGGGTGGCTGTCGAAAATCCGGACGGAACATTGCGTTACGAAGATTACGGAGCCGGTGTGGTATTCCTGCCGTCAGGTTTAGGATATTATGCGAGTTATGTAGGAAGTATTCCGGAATATTCACCATTGGTGTTCACATTTAAATTATTTGATATCCAGTTCTTAGATCAGGATGGTGACGGTGTCTTGTCGCGTTATGAATACGGTTTTGATGCCAACGGAGTGCTAATCGATACGGATGGTGATGGTGTAGCCGATGTTTTTGATATCGACGATGATAACGATGGTGTTTTAACAAAAGACGAAATCCGTATTCCAGGATCGACTTCTGGAGCACAATATACTTATGATCAGATTCCAACCTGTGAAAATGGTAACGGTAAAAAGAAACATTTAGACCCAAGTTGTCATTAATTAAATTTAAGTCATAAAAAAACCTCCGCATTTGCGGAGGTTTTTTTATGACTTAAATTTTAGATTATTTACGCTTTACAACTTTTTCAGCCGCTGCGGTGATCGCTTCGTTGTTAAGTTTATATTTCTCCATTAACTGATCCGGAGTTCCGCTTTCGCCAAAACTATCCTGAACGGCAACGTATTCTTGTGGTGCTGGATTGTGTAACGATAGGGTACGGGCAACGCTTTCGCCTAAACCACCAAGCATATTGTGCTCTTCGGCCGTTACCACACATCCGGTTTTTGCAACCGATTTAAGAATGGCTTCTTCGTCCAATGGTTTGATCGTATGAATGTTGATTACTTCAGCGCTGATTCCTTTTGCTTCCAATGCTTCAGCAGCAATTAACGCTTCCCATACTAAGTGTCCGGTAGCGATAATGGTTACATCGGTACCTTCGTTTAGTAAAACTGCTTTTCCAATTTCGAAAGTTCCGTTTTCAGGTGTGAAGTTTGGAACCGACGGACGACCAAAACGCAAATATACCGGACCGTGGTGATCGGCAATTGCTAAAGTGGCTGCTTTGGTCTGGTTGTAATCACAAGTGTTGATTACCGTCATTCCCGGTAACATTTTCATCAAACCGATATCTTCCAGAATTTGGTGTGTAGCACCGTCTTCTCCTAAGGTTAAACCAGCGTGCGAAGCACAGATTTTTACGTTTTTGTCCGAATAGGCAACCGACTGACGAATCTGATCGTAAACACGTCCGGTTGAGAAGTTGGCGAATGTTCCGGTAAATGGAATCTTACCGCCAATAGTCATTCCTGCTGCGATTCCAATCATGTTTGCCTCGGCAATTCCGATCTGGAAAAAACGCTCCGGATGGTTCTTTTTGAAATCATCCATTTTTAACGATCCGATCAAATCGGCGCAAAGGGCAACTACATTTTCGTTCTTTTGTCCTAATTCGGTTAATCCTGCTCCGAAACCGGAACGGGTATCTTTATTTCCTGTGTTGGTATATTTTTTCATTGTCGACTTTAAATTAAATAAGGTTGTAACGGAACGGCGGCTTAATAATCGCCTAAAGTTTCAGGGTTTTGGGCCAATGCACTTTCCAATTGTGCATCGTTAGGCGCTTTTCCGTGCCAAGCGTGTGTATGCATCATAAAATCAACACCATTACCCATTTCGGTGTATAGTAACACACAAACCGGTTTTCCTTTTCCTGTTCTCGATTTGGCCTCCGTCATTCCCGAAATGATCGCTTCGATGTTGTTTCCTTCTTTAATTTCCAAAACATCCCATCCAAAAGCAGTGAATTTGGCATTCAAATCACCTAATGATAAAACTTCTTCGGTAGTACCGTCAATTTGTTTTCCGTTAAGGTCAACAGTTGCGATATAGTTGTCTACTTTTTTAGCAGAGGCATACATAGCCGCTTCCCAAATCTGACCTTCCTGTAATTCACCGTCACCGTGTAAACTGTAAACGATATGATTGTCGCCGTTTAATTTTTTGGTTAAGGCAGCACCAATCGCTACCGACATCCCTTGTCCTAACGATCCGGATGCTACGCGAATTCCCGGTAGTCCTTCATGTGTAGTTGGGTGTCCTTGTAAGCGGGAGTTGATCAAACGGAAAGTAGCCAGTTCCGATACCGGAAAATAACCGCTTCGCGCCAATACGCTATAAAATACCGGTGAAATATGTCCGTTGGAAAGGAAGAATAAATCTTCGCCAATACCATCCATATCAAAACCTTCTTTACGGTCCATCAGGTGTTGGTATAAGGTTACAAGGAATTCCGTACATCCAAGTGAACCTCCCGGGTGACCTGAATTTACAGCATGAACCATACGAAGGATATCTCTTCTAACCTGAATTGTTAAGTCGTTTAATTGTTGAGTGTTAGGCTTCATTTTTTATGTAAAAGTTAAACTAGGGCAAAAATAGCTTTATTTTAAAGATGTACCAAACTCTTTTTCTCTTTATAAAGGTATGGTGATAATAAAATCCGGATTGACTTGTGATGTCTGATTGAAATGTAGTACTTTTAATAACTTTTTATAACATTCTATTTCCTGTCAACAAAATGAAACGATTTTTAACGATCTATCTGGATTCGTACCGGGGATTGTCACGCCCGGCCTGGATGCTGGCTTTGGTTATTTTTATCAACAGAAGTGGTGCCATGGTGCTGCCTTTTCTGGGGATTTATATGACACAATCCTTGCATTTTTCGATGAAAGAAGCCGGAACGGTGCTGAGTTGTTTCGGATTGGGAGCTGTTACCGGATCGTGGTTGGGCGGTTGGCTAACAGACAAAATCGGCCATTTTAAAGTGCAAACAACCAGTTTGCTGTTGTCGGTGCCGATGTTTTGTATACTGCCTCTTTTTAAAACTGTAGAAACCCTGGCCGTTGGGATTTTTATTTTAAGTGTGATCACCGATTCTTTTCGTCCGGCGAACTCCGTTTCGGTAGCCTACTATGCGAAACCGGAAAATATTACCCGTGCTTTTTCGTTAAACCGAATGGCGATAAATCTCGGTTTTTCCATTGGTCCGGCCTTAGGAGGTTTGCTCGCGCTTATTTCCTATGACTGGCTTTTCTACGGAAACGCGATCGGAGCCACAGTGGCAGGAGCCTTGTTTTTCTTTTATTTCCGAAATCGAAAAGGAAACGAAAATGTACTGAAAAAAGAAGCAAACGAAACCGAAAAGGAAATTTCACCCTATAAAGACAAACCATTTATCCTGTTTAATATCCTTACAGCTTTATATGCCATTTGCTTTTTTCAATTGCTCAGTACGCTGCCGTTGTTTTATAAAGAAATCCATAAATTAACGGAAGCCGATATCGGAATGTTACTGGCTTATAGTGGTATCGTGGTTTTTGCGCTGGAAATGTTGCTGGTGCATCTTGCTGAACGAAAAATGACATCGGCTCAGGTGATCATCATGGGAACGCTTTTATGCGGGTTGTCTTTTGCGATGCTGGTTTTGCCAGGTAAATTGATGCTGTTATATGTTTCGATGTTTGTTTTGTGTATCTCGGAAATTCTGGTAATGCCTTTTGTGGCTACGGTAACCGTGCAGCGCTCCGGAGCGTCAAACCGCGGGGCGTATATGGGATTCGGTGCTTTGGCTTATGCCGTGGCGCATATCGTTTCGCCCTATTGCGGAACACGTCTGGCGTCAGCTCAAGGTTTTGATACGCTTTGGCTGGTAACCGGAGGGATAACAATTCTGACGGCTATCGGTTTTTATATGGTGATGAAAAAAATGGAATAATACGCCGTGTTACGCCCGATGGTAGATGAAATAATCGTTAATATTTTCTAAGCAACCTCCCATTCAATTGTCGAATTCGATTATCTTTGCCGATTGTAAAAAGTAATTATGAAGTTCGATTTAGTACATAAAGACCCGTTATCCAAAGCTAGAGCGGGAAGTATAACTACCGATCACGGTGTAATTGAAACACCGATATTTATGCCAGTAGGAACGGTGGCTTCCGTAAAAGGAGTACACCAACGTGAATTGAAAAACGATATTAATCCCGATATTATTTTAGGAAATACCTATCATTTATACCTGCGTCCGCAAACGGAAATCCTTGAAAAAGCCGGCGGTTTGCATAAATTTATGAATTGGGATCGCAATATCCTTACGGATAGTGGTGGTTATCAGGTGTATTCGCTTTCTTCAAACCGGAAAATCAAAGAAGAAGGGGTGAAGTTCAAATCGCATATCGATGGTTCGTATCACTTCTTTTCACCCGAAAATGTAATGGAAATCCAACGTACGATCGGTGCCGACATCATCATGGCTTTTGATGAGTGTACCCCGTATCCGTGTGATTACCGTTATGCCAAACGTTCAATGCACATGACACACCGTTGGTTGGATCGTTGTATTGCCCATTTGGATAAATTACCGTTTAAATACGGCTACGAACAAACATTTTTCCCGATTGTTCAGGGAAGTACTTATAAAGATTTACGCCAACAATCGGCAGAATATATCGCTAGTGTTGGCGCACAGGGAAATGCTATCGGCGGACTTTCGGTTGGGGAACCGGCAGAAGAAATGTATGCGATGACCGAAGTGGTAACGGCTATTTTGCCGGAAGATAAACCGCGTTACCTGATGGGCGTAGGAACACCAATTAATATTTTGGAAAACATCGCATTGGGTATCGATATGTTCGACTGTGTGATGCCAACCCGTAATGCACGTAACGGAATGTTGTTTACGGCGAACGGTTCCATCAATATCAAAAACAAAAAATGGGAAGCCGATTTCTCTCCAATCGATGAAATGGGAATCACCTTTGTCGATACGGAATATTCGAAAGCCTATTTGCGCCATTTGTTTGCCGCCAACGAATATTTAGGGAAACAAATTGCAACCATTCACAATCTTGGTTTCTATATGTGGTTGGTTCGCGAAGCCAGAAAACATATCTTAGCCGGTGATTTCTATCAGTGGAAAGAAAAAATGGTAAAACAAATGAGCCAACGTTTATAATCCGAACGACAACTTTAATTTTCGATAACCCGGATGAGAATAATTGACAAATATATTTTAAAACGTTATCTGGTAACATTTTCGGTAATGTTATTGATGTTCATCCCCATTGGGATTGTAATCGACGTTTCCGAAAAGATCAATAAAATGCTGGCGAACAAAGTTCCGCTAACGGCGATTTTAAAATACTATTACGACTTTACAATATATTTTGCCAACCTGCTTTTTCCGATATTCCTGTTTTTATCGGTAATTTGGTTTACCTCCAAACTGGCCAATAATACCGAAATTATAGCCATTTTGAGTTCCGGTATTTCGTTTACCCGCTTTTTGCGACCCTATATTATTGGAGCGACGCTGGTGTCGTTGTTTTCCTTGGTAATGGGTTTCTTTCTGGTGCCTAAAGCCAGTCAGGGGTTTAATGATTTTCGCTACAATTACCTCTCGAATAGTCCTACCGTCAGGGAAAACCAGGACGTTTACAGGCAAATCAGTAAAGACGAATTTATCTACGTTAGTAATTTTAATTACGAATCGAAGATTGCCTTCAATTTTACGCTTGAAAAATTTAAAGGGGATCAACTGGAATATAAAATAAATGCCAGTCGTATCAAATGGAACCCGGAAGATAGTACCTATACCTTGTTTAATTATTCCAAACGAACTATTGGAGAATTAGACGATAAACTCGAAAGGAGCGATCAGAAGGATATGGAATTGGAATTTGATCTGGAGGATCTTACTCCGGTGGTTTATGTGGCCGAAACTATGAATCTGGGTGAATTAAACCGTTTTATCGAAAAAGAAAAACAACGTGGATCTCCCAATATCAATACCTATCTGGTGGTAAAATACAAAAAATTCAGTATCCCGGTTTCGGCTTTTATTCTTACAATCATTGCTGTTTCCGTTTCCTCTATGAAAAGAAGAGGAGGGATGGGGGTTAACCTCGCTTTGGGTATCGCTATTGCTTTTACCTTTATTTTCTTTGATAAGATCTTTGCGACACTGGCCGAAAAATCCAGCGTGCCGCCTTTGGTAGCCGTATGGTTTTCCAATGTCGTCTTCGGAATCTTAGCTATTTATCTCCTCAGAAATGCCAAACGATAATATTAAAAGTTACCTGCATCTCCATTTAATTGTTTTTATCTGGGGATTCACAGCTATTTTAGGTGGACTGATTTCATTGGATGCGCTGCCGTTGGTATGGTATCGGATGATGATCGCCTTATTACTGATTTTCCTGTATCTGTTGGTGCGCAAACGTCCCATTGGAGCCTCGGGAAAAATACTGGCGGGTTTTCTGCTCGGCGGACTTGTAATTGCCTTGCATTGGCTTACGTTTTTTATGGCAATCAAGGTTTCCAATATTTCGGTAACCTTAGCCTGTTTGTCTACGGGGGCCTTTTTTGCGTCCTTTCTGGAACCGATTTTCTACGGTCGGAAAATGATCTGGTATGAAGTATTGTTTGGTCTTATCGTAATTGTGGGACTGGGAATTATTTTTAATGTGGAAGGCGATCATATCAATGGAATTATTCTGGCGTTAACCTCTGCTTTTTTATCGGCATTATTTTCAGTGATCAACGGAAAATTTGCCCAAAAACATGAGGCTTCCGTGATTACGTTTTACGAATTACTAGGTGGTGTTGGTTTTTTAACCCTCTATATGTTGTTTAGCGGTTATTTTACGCCATCGTTTTTTGAATTGTCGCTGTCCGATTGTATCTGGCTTTTGGTTTTAGGGTCCATTTGTACGGCTTATGCCTTTCTGGCTTCGGTAAAAGTGATGAAATACCTAAGTCCCTATACGGTGATGCTAACCATTAATCTGGAGCCGATTTACGGGATTATCCTGGCGGTTCTGGTCTTCCAGGATAAAGAAAAAATGAGCCCGTCGTTTTATGTCGGAGCGGCTATAATACTGCTTACGGTAATCCTGAATGGCGTGGCCAAGAACTATAAAAAAATAAAAACAAATTAATAAATTGTTACTACAATATAAAATGATAATTTATCTTTGTAGGCAAACTAAACCCAAAAAGGTATAAAAAAATGGAATATTTAGATTTTGAACTTCCTATTAAAGAACTTGAAGATCAACTGGATAAATGCCAGATCATCGGCCTTGAATCGGATGTTGACGTATCAAATACTTGCAAGCAAATCGAGAAAAAATTAGAAGAAACCAAAAGGAATATCTATAAAAATCTAACGGCATGGCAACGCGTTCAGTTGTCCAGACATCCAAGCAGACCTTATACTATGGATCACGTTAGAGCCCTTTGTGGGGATACTTTTCTGGAACTTTTCGGAGACAGAGGGGTAAAAGACGATAAAGCGATGATCGGTGGTTTGGGTAAAATCGGTGGTCAGTCGTTTATGATCGTTGGACAACAAAAAGGTTACAATACCAAAACAAGACAATACCGTAACTTCGGTATGGCCAATCCGGAAGGATATCGTAAAGCCCTTCGTTTGATGAAAATGGCTGAGAAGTTCGGAATCCCTGTCGTTACTTTAGTCGATACTCCGGGAGCTTATCCGGGATTGGAAGCGGAAGAAAGAGGACAAGGGGAAGCCATCGCCAGAAATATTTTCGAAATGATCCGTCTTAAAGTGCCAATCATTACCGTTATTGTAGGTGAAGGTGCTTCAGGAGGAGCTTTGGGAATTGGTGTTGGTGATAAAGTATACATGTTGGAAAATACCTGGTACTCGGTAATCTCTCCGGAATCGTGTTCTTCAATCTTATGGAGAAGCTGGGAATACAAAGAGCAGGCAGCCGAAGCCTTAAAGCTGACATCGTACGATATGAAAAAACAAAAGCTTATCGACGATATTATCCCGGAACCACTAGGTGGCGCACATTACGACCGTGATACGACTTTCAAAACCGTTGAACAATATATCATGAAAGGATATAATGAGTTAAAAGACTTATCAACAGAAGAATTGATTGCACAGCGTATGGATAAATACAGCAAAATGGGTGAGTTCAAAGAATAAATTCAATTACTTACAAATACAATCATCCGAAGTCTTACAACTTCGGATTTTTTTTTTGACTTATCAACATTTTTTGATGGGTTATAAACATTCATTGCTTACAATTCAAATTAGTATTACCTAAAAAATGGCTACCTTAGCAGTATGGAAAACCTCAAAAACATAAATCCTATTCGCGTAGATAAAACGACCATCATTAACCTTGAAAAAGGAAAATTGCCACCTCAGGCATTAGACCTGGAGGAAGCGGTTTTGGGTGCGATGATGATCGATAAAAAGGGTGTTGACGAGGTTATTGATATCTTACAACCCGATGCTTTTTACAAAGATGCACACAAGTATATTTTCGAAGCCATCGTGGAACTCTTTAACGACACGCAACCGATCGACTTATTAACAGTATCGGCACAGTTAAAGAAAAACGGAAAATTGGATTTGTCAGGTGGAGATTTCTACCTGATTCAGTTGACTCAGAAAATTTCGTCTTCGGCGCACATCGAATTTCACTCGCGTATTATTTTGCAAAAATATATACAGCGAAGTCTGATTAAAATCTCCAATGAGATCATCGAAGAAAGCTACGACGAAACGACCGATGTATTCGATTTGCTGGACAAAGCCGAGTCGAAACTGTATGAAGTAACACAGGGAAATATCAAACGAAGTTCCGAAACGGCGCAAAGTTTGGTGATTCAGGCGAAAAAACGAATCGAGGAAATCTCGAATAAAGAAGGATTGAGTGGTATTCCAACAGGGTTCCACGATCTGGATAAACTAACATCCGGTTGGCAGCCTTCGGATTTGATCATTATCGCGGCACGTCCGGGTATGGGTAAAACGGCTTTCGTACTTTCGATGGCGCGTAATATGGCAATCGATGCCGGTGCACCCGTGGCTTTGTTCTCGCTGGAGATGTCATCCGTACAGTTGATCACCCGTTTGATTTCGTCAGAAACCGGTTTGTCTTCCGAAAAACTGCGTACCGGTAAACTTGAAAAACACGAATGGGAACAGCTTTCCATAAAGGTAAAAGACCTTGAAAAAGCTCCTTTATATATCGACGATACCCCGTCACTTTCCATTTTCGACCTTCGGGCCAAGGCAAGACGTCTGGCTTCGCAATATGGTATTCGAATGATCGTGATCGATTACCTTCAGTTAATGACTGCCGGTGGTGGTGGAAAAGGCGGCGGAAACCGTGAGCAGGAGATTTCGACCATTTCCCGAAACTTAAAAGCATTGGCAAAAGAGCTAAATGTCCCGGTAATCGCCCTGTCGCAGTTGTCGCGTGCCGTGGAAACCCGTGGTGCGAGTAAACGTCCGTTACTTTCCGACTTAAGGGAGTCCGGAGCGATCGAGCAGGATGCCGATATCGTATCGTTTATTTACCGTCCGGAATATTATAAAATTGATGAGTGGGACGACGAAGAGCGTTCACCAACTCAAGGTCAGGCCGAGTTTATCGTAGCGAAACACCGTAACGGTGGATTGGATAATATCCGTTTGAAGTTTATCGGAAATCTCGGTAAATTTGACAACCTGGACGACTTTAGTTCGCCTTTCGACGAATTGCCTTCCCGTATGAATATGGATGATGCGGCGTTTATCACCAAAAACCTGCCATCGGCCAACGAAGCGTTTGGTAGTAATATGAATAATTTCGACGACGACAGCGATGTTCCGTTCTAAAAATAGTATAAGGTCTGCTCCGGCAGGCCTTTTTTATGTCTTTTTGTTTTTGAAATAGTTTATCTTTGAAAATAAAAATTCGAATGCGTCTTCAAAATACCCTATATATCATTCTCATCTTTTTGGTGTCCTTTTCGGCAAAAGCGGCTTTTATTTTGTTGCCTATGGAAGCCGAAGGACAACAAAATCACCTGAAAGCCTATGGAATTACCTATTGGGCATTAGACAAACACTATAAAGTGAGCTGGTTGCTCAACTATCGCGGTGGTTCTTTTTTGTTGCCGGACGCGTCCGAAATCCGAAAGGAATGTCAGATCCGCGGGGTGACTTTCGAGGTGCTTTCCGACGGACAAACAAACGGTATTTTAGAAGAAATCAGTTCCCCTTCCCAAAATATGGAAACTGTCGTTCTCGAAAAAGCACCCAAAATAGCCGTGTATACGCCCAAAGGAAAACAGCCCTGGGACGATGCGGTGACACTGGTGTTGACCTATGCCGAGATTCCGTTTACCGCGATTTATGACGAAGAAGTGCTAAGTGATGCCTTGTTATTATACGATTGGTTGCATTTACACCACGAAGATTTTACCGGTCAATACGGGAAGTTTTTTGGTGCCTATCGGAATGCTCCCTGGTATATCGAACAAAAAAGAGATGCCGAAGCGCTGGCTAAAAAGCTGGGATATAGCAAAGTTTCTCAGGAAAAACTGGCTGTTGCTAATAAAATCCGCGATTTTGTAATTGGTGGTGGTTTTATGTTTGCGATGTGTTCGGCGACCGATAGTTTCGATATCGCTTTGTCGGCCGAAGGAGTTGATATTTGTGAACCGATGTTCGATGGTGACGATAGTGATGCGAATTACCAATCGCGTATCGATTATAATAAAAGTTTTGCCTTTAAAGATTTTATACTGGAACGCAATCCGATGGTTTATGAGTTTTCCGATATCGATATGTCGCGAAAACGTAAAGTACTACCGGATAACGATTACTTTTCACTGATGGAATATTCGGCCAAATGGGATCCGATTCCCAGTATGTTGTGCCAGAATCATACCCAGTTGATCAAAGGTTTTATGGGGCAAACAACCGCTTTCGACAGCGAACGTATCAAATCGAGCGTATTGGTGATGGGCGAAAACAAAGCGAATGGAGAAGCACGTTACATTCATGGAACCAGAGGAAAAGGGATGTTTACGTTTTACGGCGGTCACGATCCGGAAGATTACGAACATCGTGTGGGTGATGCACCAACAGTTTTAGATTTGCATCCCAATTCTCCGGGCTATCGCCTGATTTTAAATAATGTGTTATTTCCGGCGGCCAGAAAGAAAAAGTTAAAAACATAACATATTGCACTATCCCATTTTAGTGTATAAGAATTTAAAGTCTTCCAAGTTTGGAAGGCTTTTTTTGTACAATTTGTATAACATTTTTTTCTTAAATGTTTTATTGTTTACTATTTATTTATGATTTGATTACTTTTGTATAACAAAGTGTGATAATTTGCGATTATTTTTAACGGAATCATTGAAAATAAAAATTAATAGTATTATTTTTACACGGAACTTAATCACTTGGATATGGCTAAAAATACGATTACTTTGGACACTGCTCAGGAGTGGGCCGACAGATGGAAGAAAAAAAAAGGTGACTATGTTGGGCACCATAAATTAAAGGCATTTTTAATCCCTGGAATTGACTTTACGCAGGTAATGAGCGAATGTGGCGTTACCAATGTCAGAGCCTATTTGGGAGTCGATGAAGATCATGTGGAAAAACTAATGATCGTTGGAGTCGATGCCGATGGAAATGATATGATCGATGAAAGCAAAGGTTTTTATATTTATGATTTTTCAGAACCTTGCCCAAGTATGTGTAATAAAAAGGCTCCTTTTATTAGTGGAGAATAAAAACGCTGCTTTTGATTAATTATATCATTTATTTAGGGTATCTGTTTTCGGGAGTTAATCTGCTGTTGTATTTGAAAAATTACCGGAAAGAAGAAAAAGCCTATAAAATAGTTACCCTTTATTTGCTGGTTATCGCTATAATCCAGTTTTTTACCAGTCTGCTTAAAAACAACGGAATCCATAATTTGTTCCTGTCCCATTTCTATTTTATCCTACAAATGGTGTTTTTAAGCTTCTTTTATCTGGAAATCCTGGAACAAAAAGTGCAACGACGAATCGTACGAACTTGTTTAATGACCTGTTTGTGCGTTCTCGGAATACAATATCTAACCGATAAGGAGCTGTTTTTTCGCTTTAATCTGTTCGAAATTTTTATCACGTCATATTTGATCATTATTTATTCGATGTTTCATTTTTATAACTTGTTAAATAAGGAAAAGCGCTATTACTATATCAATACCGGTATACTGGTATATTTGTTCGGAAGTACGGTACTGTTTCTGTCCGGAAATCTGATCAATACATTACAACTCGAATCCCGGAATGTGGTCTGGTTGTTAAATGCAACGCTGGTGGTGATCTACCAACTGTTTATCTTTATCGAATGGCGAAAGCGTTCCCTGAAAAAAAACGAAGACTATGAATAATCTCAATCCAAAAGACATGGAAATAATCAGTGCGGTGATCTATACGTTTATCGCGTTTGTACTGATGATTATTGCCGTATTGTTTTTTGTGTATTATTCCCGGAAAAAAATCATCCAGAAGGAACTCGAAAAAAAAGACCTGGAAATCGATTACCAGAAAAAACTATTGCAAGCGACCATCCTTACACAGGAAAAAGAACGGGAACGGATTGCTCAGGATTTACACGACGATATCAGTTCCAAATTAAATATCATCGCACTCAACAGCCACTTGCTAACGTCAACGGATTTATCGCCTGCCGAAGTACAGGAAATAACCGGAACGATTATTACCACTACGGGTGTTGTATTGGAAAGTTCCCGTACGATAGCGCACAATTTATTACCGCCAATATTAGACAAATTCGGTTTGCATGCGGCCATCGACGAACTTTGTCAGCAAAGTAGTGGCGGCGCTATCAAAATTGAATATAATAATGAAACAAAACAGCGGACTTTCGATACCATTCCGGTAGAACAGCATCTGCATATTTTTAGGATTTTACAAGAATTGATCAACAACTCATTGCGGCATGGAAAAGCATCCCGGATTGGGATTGTTTTTAGTAAAGAGATTAACGGTTGTAATTGCAACTATACGGATAACGGTAGCGGTTTTGATACCAAGAGTATTAAAAAGCTGGCAGGCTTGGGTATGAAAAACATCGAAAGCCGGGTTGCAATGTTGGAAGGAGAACTACGCGTAGAAAGCGAAATTAATAAGGGAATTCATGTCACAATAAATTTTTAGCACCTATGATCAAAATTATTTTAGTCGACGATGAAGCCTTATTCCGAAAAGGAATAGCTTTTATCCTGCAACGGGAAAAAAACTTCGAAATACTTTTTGAAGCCTCCAATGGCGGGGAACTGATTGATTACCTGAATCTGAACGAGCAGCGTTTGCCCGATATTATTCTGATGGATCTGAAAATGCCCGCGGTAAACGGTGTCGAAGCAACCAAATTGATTCACCGCCGGTATCCGCAAATCAAAATTATTGCACTCACCAGTTACGATTCCAAACCCTTTATTGCCAATATGGTGCAGGTTGGTGCGGCGTCTTACCTGGTGAAAAATGCCTCGCCAGTCGAAATGCTTTTCACGATTAATGAGGTGATGGACAAAGGCTTTTACTATAACGATTTTGTGATGCAGGTGGTGAATGAGAATCTGATTCTGGAACAGAAAAAATCCAAAACCAATCTGGATGAAGATTATCTGACAAATCGTGAGGTGGAAATCCTTCGTCTGATCTGTGGTCAGATGAATACAAACGAAATTGCTGAAAAACTGTTTATCAGTCCGAGAACGGTCGAAGGACATCGCAACAATCTGTTACTGAAGACCGATTCTAAGAATGTGGCCGGATTGGTGGTTTATGCCATCCAAAACAAGATTGTCAGCCTCGATAGTTTGTCGTTTCCATGATACCTGTTTTTTAGAAAAAGTATATTTTTGTGGTTCAATTAAAGCAACCGCATGAATTATACTGCCATACTTGAGGAAATATACCAGCAAATAAAACGATTACCAGCTACCGGAGCGGTTACGGAAACCATTCCCGAACTGGCTAAAATTAATCCCGGGAAGTTTGGTATGCACCTTACGACGCTTAACGGTGATGATTTTGGTATTGGTGATAGTGATGAAAAATTCTCCATTCAGAGTATTTCCAAAACCCTAACGGTGGCGATGGCATTCTCGCTATTGGGCGAACGGATGTGGGAGCGCGTTGGCGTGGAACCTTCCGGGAATCCGTTTAATTCGCTCGTGCAGTTGGAATATGAAAAAGGAATACCACGAAATCCGTTTATCAATGCCGGAGCGATTGTGGTTGCCGATATGTTGGTGTCGCAATTAAAAGATCCTAAAAACGAATTTCTTGATTTTGTTCGGACTTTGTCCGGAAGTTCCACGATTGATTTTAACCGAAGTGTTGCCGAATCGGAAAAGCAAACCGGATTCCGAAATGTGGCCTTAGCCAATTTTATCAAATCATTCGGAAATATCGAAAACGATGTGGATACCGTTCTGGATTTTTACTTCTTCCAATGTTCTATTGAAATGAGTTGTAAAGAACTGGCGCATGCTTTTTTCTTTTTTGCCAACGGTGGCATCACCAAAAGTGGTCAACAAGTACTCTCGCAAAGTCAGGCGAAACGCTTGAATGCATTAATGCAGATGTGTGGTTTTTACGATGAATCCGGTGAGTTTACCTATAAAGTAGGATTGCCGGGTAAAAGCGGAATCGGTGGTGGTATTGCGGCATTATATCCTAAAAATTTTACCGTAACAACCTGGAGTCCGCGATTAAATGAAAAAGGAAATTCGGAATTGGGAATGAACGCCCTTGAGCTACTCACAACCAAAACCGGAATGTCCATATTTTAAAATCGGAATTTACTTCTATTTCGAATTACCGAATCGATCCGCACTCCAGTTTTTTTGTCGGTTTTCGTCCTGAAACGACCAAACCAGAAGGCGTGTTACCTTATTTCCCTGTTCCATAGTAACGGTTTTTACCGTTACAGCTTTGACCTTTTTTAAAACGGAATACAAGGCTTTTAGGTTTTCATTTTTGGAAACCAAAGTCGAAAACCACAGGCATTGCGATTGGAAGTGTACGCTTTCGTAAATCATATTGGTGATAAAAGCACGTTCGCCACCTTCACACCATAATTCATTATTTTGTCCGCTAAAGTTAAGCACCGGTTTTCCGACTGTGTTTTTTCCAAGGTTTTTGAGTTTACGCTCGGTTCCTTTAGTCGCCGCTTCTCTCGAATCGTGGAAAGGTGGATTACAAATGGTAAAATCGAATTGTTCCGATTCGCCAATAATATTTTTAAAAACCTGACGCTTGCTGGGTTGTAAGCGAACGCTGATCTCATTTTTAAGATTCGGATTTTTTAAAACGATCGTTTCGGCTGTATTCTTAGCCGGTTTGTCTACTTCCGTTCCAATAAAGGACCAACCGTATTCCTGATGCCCAATGATCGGATAAATACAACTGGCACCGGTTCCGATATCCAAAATGCGAACTGTATTACCGGTTGGGATTTTTCCGGAATTGTTCTCGGCCAGAATATCCGCGATATAATGGAGATAATCGGCGCGCCCCGGAATAGGAGGGCAAAGGTTGGTTTTGGGAAGCTCCCAGTAATCGATCGCATAATAGGCCTTTAAAAGACTTTTATTAAGCGTTCTAACGGCATCGGGATTCGCAAAATCAATACTCGTATCCCCAAGTGGAGTAGTGGTGGTATAGGATTCCAGTTCGGGATAAACCGAAATCAGGAAATCAAAATCATAACGACTGTTGTGTTGGTTACGCGGATGTAAAGTTTTGGCAGTGCCGGAAGAAATGTCTTTTTTCATTTGAATACAATAGACAACAAAGGTAGCACAATTATAAAGAAACTGAAACGATTTGTAGTTCTCTAAAACAAAAAACCCATTCTTGCGAATGGGCTTTGTAATAAGTAAGATAAATATGTTTAACAAACGTTTTATTTAATTTTAGTTACGATAGCTGCGAAAGCTTCTGGGTGGTTCATCGCTAAATCGGCAAGAACTTTACGGTTCAATTCGATGTTGTTTGCTTTGATTTTACCCATGAATTGAGAATAACTCATTCCGTGTAAACGTGCACCAGCGTTAATACGCATAATCCATAATGCACGGAAGTTTCTCTTTTTTTGCTTTCTTCCACGGTAAGCATATTGCATTGCTTTTTCTACCGCGTTTTTCGCTACTGTCCAAACGTTTTTACGTCTTCCAAAGAATCCTTTGGCTTGCTTCAATACTCTTTTTCTTCTAGCTCTTGAAGCAACTGAATTTACTGATCTTGGCATAATTCTAAATTGTTTTTGTAGCAGGCGACCTTTTTCAGGTTCTTGACGAATACTATGATTCTGTGCACTACTCCAGGGTTATTAAATTGTTTTAACCGAAAGAACGATTAGATAATTCGTAATTGTTCTTTTACACTCTTCACGTCAGATGGGTGAACCAAAGCCGCGTGAGTTAAAGCTAATTTACGCTTTTTTGATTTTTTAGTCAAAATGTGACTTTTAAAAGCGTGCTTTCTCTTGATTTTTCCAGAGCCAGTAACTTTGAAACGTTTCTTAGCACTAGATTTAGTTTTCATTTTAGGCATTTTCTTCCTAGGTATTAGATTTATCTTACTTATTATTTTGATTACAATCTGAAAAACAAATTGCAATACTATATCAGGGACTCTAAAAGCCCGTTGATTAAAATTTAAAAAAAGAAGCGGCTTATTGCTTTTTCTTTTTCGGTGCAATGAACATAATCATACGCTTTCCTTCAAGTACCGGAAGTGCTTCCACTTTTCCGAATTCTTCAAGGTCCTGAGCCAGACGCAATAATAAAATTTGTCCTTGCTCTTTATAGATGATCGAACGCCCTTTGAAAAATACGAATGCTTTTAATTTTGATCCTTCTTTCAGGAATTTTTCAGCATTCTTTTTCTTGAACTCATAATCGTGCTCATCTGTCTGAGGTCCAAAGCGTATCTCTTTTACAACAATTTGCGACGACTTGGCTTTAAGCATTTTGTCACGCTTCTTTTGTTCGTAAAGGAACTTTTTGTAATCCATAATTTTACAAACCGGAGGAGCGGCATTGGGTGAGATTTCAACCAAATCCAATTCTTGCTCTTCAGCCATTTGTAAGGCCAGGGATGTTTTGTAAACACCCGGCTCGATGTTCTCTCCTACAAGACGAACCTCGGGTACCCGGATGGCATTGTTAGTTCGATGCGGATCCTTTTTTTCTACTCTGGGCTGAAAGCCCCTGTTGTTTCTAATTGCTATGGCTCTAAAAATTTAAGTTAAACTTAGAATGATTTTAATGTCTTATTAATTTCTTCTTGTACTAAAGAAGCAAATTGTTCAATTGTCATGGTCTGATTTGATTTTCCGGAATCGCCGTGACGACGTACCGAAATCGTACCGTTCTTTTCTTCTTCCTCTCCAACAATCAGCATAAACGGTAGTTTCTGAACTTCAGCTTCCCGGATTTTCTTACCAATCGTTTCGTTACGATTATCAATTAGGGCGCGAATTTCGTGATTTTCTAGCAAATCTAAAACTTTTTTGGCATAATTTTCATATTTCTCGCTCAAAGACAGTATTATAGCCTGCTCCGGCATTAGCCAAAGTGGGAAATTTCCTCCAGTGTGTTCGAGTAAAATCGCAATAAAACGCTCCATCGATCCAAACGGCGCACGGTGAATCATTACCGGGCGATGTAGTTCATTATCAGATCCTTTATACGTCAAATCAAAACGCTCCGGTAGGTTGTAATCTACCTGAATGGTTCCCAATTGCCAGCTTCTTCCTAAGGCGTCTTTAACCATAAAGTCCAGTTTCGGTCCGTAGAAGGCTGCTTCTCCGTATTCTACTGTTGTATTTAGTCCTTTTTCTTTAGCGGCATTGATAATCGCATTCTCCGCTTTGTCCCAGTTTTCATCCGATCCGATGTATTTTTCCGGTTTTTCCGGGTCACGTAACGAAATCTGAGCGGTAAAGTTTTCAAAACCTAAAGAGCCAAATACGTAAAGTACCAGGTCAATTACATTTTTAAACTCGGCGTCCAATTGTTCCGGTGTACAGAAAATGTGGGCATCATCCTGAGTGAATCCACGAACACGGGTTAATCCGTGTAATTCACCACTTTGTTCGTAACGGTAAACGGTTCCGAATTCAGCGTAACGTTTCGGAAGGTCTTTATAACTCCATGGTTTGGCGTTATAAATCTCACAGTGGTGCGGACAGTTCATTGGTTTTAATAAAAATTCCTCACCTTCAGCCGGTGTATGAATTGGCTGGAAACTGTCGGCTCCATATTTAGCATAGTGTCCGGAAGTTACATAAAGTTCTTTTTGTCCGATATGCGGCGAAACCACTTGTTCATATCCCGCTTTTTTCTGCGCTTTTTTAAGGAATTGCTCCAAACGATCGCGTAAAGCGGCTCCTTTTGGTAACCATAATGGAAGTCCTTGTCCTACACGTTGGGAAAAATGAAATAATTCCAGTTCTTTTCCAAGTTTTCTGTGGTCACGACGTTTGGCTTCTTCCAATAATTCCAAATAATCGGTTAGATCTTTTTGTTTAGGGAATGAAATACCGTAAACACGGGTTAACTGTTTGTTTTTTTCATCACCTCTCCAATAGGCTCCGGCTACCGATAAAATTTTCATGGCTTTGATGATTCCGGTATTCGGAATATGACCACCACGACATAAGTCGGTAAAAGTAGCATGATCACAGAATGTAATCGTACCGTCTTCCAGGTTTTCGATTAATTCGGTTTTATATGGATTGTTTTCTTTTGCGTAAAATTCCAACGCTTCCGCTTTTGTGGCAGAACGCATTTTGAATTCGTGTTTTTCTTTTGAAATGGCAAGGACACGGTCTTCAATAGCTTTAAAGTCGGCATCGGTAATTCTTTGATCACCAAAATCGACGTCATAGTAAAAACCATTATCGATAGCTGGACCAATAGTTAGTTTTACTCCGGGATACATTTCCTGTAAAGCCTGAGCCATTACGTGTGAAGTGGAGTGCCAGAAAGCTTTTTTCCCTTCTTTGTCATTCCAGGTATATAATACAAGAGCACCGTCCGTGGTCAATTCGGTCGTGGTTTCAACTGTTGTACCATTAAAAGAAGCCGAAATAACATTTCGAGCCAATCCTTCACTAATGCTTTTGGCAACATCCATCGGAGTTACACCTTGTGCAAACTCCTTTACCGAACCATCGGGTAATGTAATCTTTATCATATATAAAATTTATAAAGCGCAAATATAAAAGTTTACAGAAATACATACAATATATATAGGTAGTATAATTCAAATATTTTACATTGATTTAAATAAGGTTATTTTGAGGTATTTCTCGTTTGATGGGTTTTCAGAGCGAAATAAAGGGAGAGGGCTTACTATATATAGGTATGAATTCACTAATTGGGATGCGCCCGACAGGTTTTGGGTGTTGTTTTTTAGAAAAGTACACCTATATATAAGTAGTGATGCTACTAATTTCCGGCCACCGACAGTTTTTTGTAACCTGTCGGGTGTTAATTTTCGGTTATTAAGCCTGTTTTCGGAACCTGTCGGGTGTAGCAAACTAGGCGGCAACGGGGGCAATCCGCAGGATTTGGTGGATAATAGGGGGGAAG